>NZ_CP072110.1:1200000-2400000 GCF_017638545.1 Psychrosphaera ytuae | reverse complement strand
GTCCGAGCTGTTCTATTGCCGCGACAAGGCCTTGTTTTGCCGACTCGCGGATATAGTACATGCCTAATTCAGCGTCGCGGTCCACACACACGCCCCACGCAAGCATGTCACCGTACAAAAACTCATACGCAGGTAAATGAAGCTTAACTGCCCGGTCCTCAATATCGCGAGTCAATTGGCAACGGTCCGCTTTAACCCGCTCTAGGTGCTTGTTTTTCTTAATTAAGTCTAACAGCTCATCTTGTGTATATATTTGTACCGCTTGCAACGGCTCTTCTGCTCGAGTAAAAAACGAGACCATTAAAAGTGCAACGACAAACCAATATTTCATAATCTTTCCAAACAAAAATGCTTCAGTATCTGACAAAGCGTTCCGTTAAACCTAATACGAACAACTTTATCAAATATACTGAAGCAAAGTTTAGTCCAGTTTTTATCTTCGAAGCAAATGCGCTTTAAATACGGTTTTGACCCGCAAATGGACCCTCGCGCCAATCAACTGTTGGTTTCTTAAAGTCAGGTATTGATTGGCTGCTTGCATTAGTTGAACAGGCGCCAGTTTCTAAGTACGTCAGCCCCTCAGCCAATAATGGGTCATTGACATCACCCCAATCACCAACCACCTTCTCAACCGCTCTACATTGTGGCTGCAAGCCATCATAGTAATCGCCAAACGACTCTGAGTTTTGACTTTCAAAGTTAATCGCAAAAACAACGTCGTTACATATATTTTGAGGTGCCATGCCTACCGGTTTACCGCACGTTGTATCGCCAATTTGAACCACATCAATGTGAGGGGCCAATCCGTTAATAACAAGTTCACTTGAAGAACAACTCATTTCGGAAGTTAAAACAACGACACGGTTCAAGTCGAGTTGGCTTATGCCCTGTCCTAAACCAAAGTAGAGGGTTTGGTTTTGGCTCGACTTACTATCGTTGTAGGCATAAGTTACAAACACATCATTTTCGACATTAGTACCGGCGATCTGGGTGCTTAATTGATTGGCAACGCGGATCAAACCACCACTGTTGTACCGCAGGTCTAACACTAATTCATCGACACTCTCTTGCTGTAATGTCGCAAAAGATGTTTCTAATTCTGTTTCAGAGATCTCATCAAAAGAATTAAACGCAATGTAACCGACTTTGGCAGCCTTACCATCGATAGACGCATCAAGTGTATCAGTCGCCATCACTGTGTTTGCGGTGATCTTTCCTTTGGTAATCTCGCCTTGACGTTGTTCGCCTGTCGATTTTGTAAAATCTATGACGATGGAGTATCCCTCTTCATTTGGGCCAAAATAATCATTAAAGGTTTTGCTACCCGCTTCGACTTCGGCAATGATTTGAGACATAGGAATGTCATTAATCGCCGTAATAGTATCGCCTCTGCGCAAACCTACTTGATATGGAGTTCCTTCAGTATACGTATAGCGGATCAGCAGGCCTGTTTTGTCTTCGTTAATTTGATGTGAAAAGCCATAACCAAAAAATTCACTTTTTTGATAGGCATCATATTGAGCCGTCGTCATCGAAAAACTAAAGCGGTCTTTACTGACACCTGAAATTAACGCATTCAAGGCATTTGGAATATCGGGTTGAGATTCAGGATTAAAAGAACTTGGTAAGTCTTCGTTCCAGAAATACCAATCTTTCATATAGTTATACAACTTTTGATTGGCATCGGGAGCCGAACAATTGGCATAACCGGTATTTTGATCGTTTAGGGCTTGTCCATCGCCAGAACCTGAGCCACCACAGCCTGATAATAAGGCACTAGTGACGGCAACGAATACGAATTTACTTGGCTTAAACATCTACACCTCTGTACATCTGTTGTCTCTCCTTGAACAAAAGTCCTTACATAGCGTTAAATTATACGAACACCCAGAATTTAACGCTTAATATTTCAGCGCCCAGAATACAAAAAAAGCCGTCCGAAGACAGCTTTTTGTTAGATAAATTGGTTATAGAAGTGTTACCAATTATTCACCGAACGGGTTACGTAGAATAAACGTTTCGCTGCGGTCTGGACCAGTAGAAATAATATCCATTGGCACACCAGTGATTTCTTCTAAACGTTTGATGTAGCTTTGAGCCGCTTTAGGAAGCTTGTCGAACTCAGTAACACCGAACGAGTTTTCAGACCAACCTGGTACTGTTTCGTAAATAGGCTTAGCTTTTTCGTAACCTTCTGCCGCCATAGGTGGTACATCTACAACTGAACCATCTTCTAACTCGTAACCAGTACAGATCTTGATTTCTTCCAAACCGTCTAATACGTCAAGTTTAGTTAAACAGAAACCTGTGATTGAGTTAAGTTGGATAGCGCGTTTCATTGCAACAGCATCAAACCAACCACAACGACGCTCACGACCTGTTGTCGCACCGAACTCGTGACCTTTAGTACCTAAGTGATTACCTACTTCGTCGTTTAGCTCCGTAGGGAATGGACCTGAACCAACGCGAGTCGTGTATGCCTTAACGATACCTAAAACGTAATCGATGTGACAAGGACCAAAACCAGCACCTGTCGCTACACCACCAGCCGTCGTGTTTGAAGATGTTACATATGGGTATGTACCGTGGTCGATGTCAAGTAACGTACCTTGTGCACCTTCGAATAAGATTGATTCGCCCGCTAGACGTGTTTTGTCTAGTAGGTCAGTTACGTCAACAACCATAGCTTTTAGCATATCTGCTACAGCCATTGCATCGTTGTACGTCTTATCAAAATCTACTGCTTCAACACCGTAGTAGTTCACAAGAGCAAAGTTGTGGAAGTCCAATACTTCTTTTAGCTTTTCTTTGAATAACTCAGGGTTAAATAAATCACCTACACGCAAACCACGACGAGCAACTTTGTCTTCGTAAGCTGGACCGATACCACGACCGGTTGTACCGATTGCTTTGTTACCACGCTTAATTTCACGCGCTTGGTCTAGCGCAATGTGGTAAGGCAGAATTAGTGGACATGCTTCAGAGATAAGAAGGCGTTCTTTAACTGGAACACCACGCTCTTCAAGCATAGTCATTTCTTTTAATAACGCTTCTGGAGATAATACAACGCCGTTACCAATGATACATTTAACACCATCGCGTAATACGCCAGAAGGAATTAAGTGAAGAACGGTTTTTTCACCGTTGATAACAAGAGTATGGCCAGCATTGTGACCGCCTTGATAACGCACTACATAAGAAGCCTTATCTGTCAGTAGGTCTACAACCTTACCTTTACCTTCGTCACCCCATTGGGTGCCTAAAACAACAACGTTTTTGCCCATATTTATATCACTCAGAAAAAATTAGGCGGGGATTCTATCAAAAATATGGTGTAAAGATCACCCGTTTTTCGGAATTTCTCAGTAAAAACTTCTAGACGTCTGAGTTTTTACAAGCAGAACATTACCTTAGCAGTAACATGAAAATTCCAATAACAAATAAGATCAGACCAACATGGCGAACAGTCGAAACAGGCTCATTCGCTAATTTTTTGATATACCCTTGCCAGGTTTTGGGAAACAGCAGAGGCATCATGCCCTCGACAATTAACACCATTGCTATTACTAATATCCAATCTATTTGCACAACTGTCTCTCATTCACATTGAAATTAAAAAGGGCTCATCAGAGCCCTTTCATGAAATAATTGTAGTCTATCTGACCAGTTATTTACCGCTTGTCGTTTTCATGTAACGGAAAAAGTCACTGTCTGGCTCAAGAACTAAGATGTCGTTCTTGCTGTTAAAGCTATTTGTGTAGGCTTCAAGGCTACGAACAAAAGAGAAAAACTCAGGGTTTTTGTTAAACGCATCTGCGTATACTTTTGCCGCCATTGCATCGCCTTCACCGCGAAGGGTTTGTGCTTCGCGCTCAGCTTCTGCCAACATAACCGTGATACGTGCATCAACATCGGCACGAATAATTTCGGCTTTCTCACGTCCTTCTGAGCGGTGTGCTTTCGCCACTTCTTGACGCTCAGTACGCATACGTTCGAAAATCGAGTTACTCACTTTAACCGGTAGGTTAATTTGCTTAACACGAACATCGAGTACTTCGATACCTAGGTCACTTGAACTACGCGCTGCGATAATAGCTTGTTGCATTAGCTCTTGACGCTCACCAGACACGATTTCTTTGATAGTACGAGAACCAAAAGCGGTACGAAGACCATTATTTACTTTCTGATCTAGTAGACGCTCAGCATTTGCTTTAATACCACCAGTAGCGAGGTAGTAAGTTGCAAAATCAGAGATACGCCACTTAACAAATGAGTCAACGATTAAGTCTTTTTTCTCAACCGTTACGAAACGGTCTGGTTCACCGTCTAGTGTTTGGATACGTGCATCTAGGGTTTTTACGCGTTCCACAAGAGGAAGCTTAATGTGTAAACCCGGCTCATTGACCACTGGCGCACCAGTGTCATCACGCTTTACTTTACCAAACTGAATAACAATACTGCGCTCGCCTTCTTTCACCACAAATAGTGATGAAAAAGTCATTAGAGCAAAAACAGCAATTAGAATTACGCTAAATGATTTCATAATTAGTCTCGGCCTCCGTTAAAACGGTCACCACGGCTCGAACGTGTATTCGGTAGTGGCTGGCTCGTGTTGTTAGAAGAACCTGTGTTGTACGTATTGGTAGGACGCTGAACCTGTGTAGGCGCAGTACCCTGTTGCTGCATGATCTTATCAAGTGGTAGATACATCATGTTGCCAGTGCCTTTGGTATCAACTAGTACTTTTGAAGTACTTGATAGGACCTGTTCCATCGTTTCTAAATACAAACGTTGACGAGTCACTTCCGGAGCGGCTTTGTACTCTGGTAATAGCTGTTCAAACTTAGCAACCTGACCTTGAGCGGTTAGAATTTTACCTTGTTTGTACGCCGTTGCTTCTTGAACCATACGGTTTACTTGACCACGAGCACGTGGTTCAACTTCACTTGCGTATGCTCTTGCTTCGTTTACGTAACGTACTTCGTCTTCACGAGCTGCGATAGCGTCATCAAAAGCGTCTTTTACTTGCTCTGGTGGACGCGCATCTTTGAAGTTGACGTCAACAACAGCTAGACCTAGTTTGTAAGGCTCGATGATTGCCTCTAACTCATCTCGTGTGCTCTGACGAACAATTTCACGGCCTGACGTTAAGATGTCATCCATTTTTGAGTTACCAATAACAGAACGCAAGGCACTATCTGTTGCTTGGCGTAAGCTGTTTGTAGGATCTGGTACCGAGAACAAAAATTCTTGTGGGTTAACTACTCGGTACTGAACTTCCATTTCAACCTGAACTACGTTTTCATCTTCTGTAAGCATGAAGCCTGCAGCCGGAATTGTACGTACCGTTTGGATGTCAACTGGGATAACTGTATCTATGAAGGTTGGGTTGAAACGCAAGCCCGGCTCTTTAAGCTCGTGGAATTGACCAAACCGCAAAACAACACCGCTTTCTGCTTCGCGAAGGGTATACCAACCTGACAAGAACCAAATAACAATAGCGACGATGAGAACCAAACCGATTCCAAATCCACCTTTAGGCGTTCCGCCTTTGTTGTCATTTTTGCCACCAAACAAACCGTTAAAGCGGTTGCCTAGATCTTTAAATAACTCATCAAGCTCAGGTGGCCCCTGATCTTTACCACCGCGGTTTTTCCACGGATCATTATCGTTTTTTCCCGGCTCATTCCAGGCCATAAAACTCTCCAGTTTCAATCAATATTAATTATTGTTAATTTAGCAAACTCGGTAAAATAACTCTATGTAATATCTCAATTACTCGTAACGAAGTTTGTCAAATCTGTATTTAGTGGCTGACTTGCCATTTTTCAATGTTATAACCGAGCTGTTTATTCAACTTTGCTTGGTCAATTTTACTGATTCTCACTTGTAAAACAAACTGACCCTGCTCATCAATGTGCTCTTCATTGACTCCATTGAGCTGATAAAGTTCTGCTCTTAGTTTCCCCTCACTTGGTGGCAAGACGAGTTGAGTATCCCACATCGCCAGCCCAAGTAACTCAGAAATTGCTTGTAACAGCAGGTCAAGTCCCTGCTCTTTCTGTGCCGTCAACCAAACTGAAATAGGCTTGCCTTCGTCATCTCGCTCAATATGTGGTTGCGCATCTTCTATTAGGTCGATTTTATTAAACACTAAAAGCTGTGGAATATCGTCAGCTTCAATTTCGGTAAGCACTTCATTGACCTGAAAAATATTGTCACTCTTTCGAGGGTCAGCAACATCAATAACATGTAGTTGCAAGTCAGCTTCGCGTGTTTCTGTTAGTGTGGCTTTGAATGCCGCAACTAAGTCGTGTGGTAAGTGTCTGATAAACCCTACCGTATCCGCCAGAATCGTCTCACCAACATCGTCAATGTCTATCTTTCTCAAGGTCGGATCAAGTGTCGCAAACAACTGATCAGCAGCGTATACATCAGCCTCTGTTAATGCGTTAAACAAGGTTGATTTACCCGCGTTGGTATAACCTACCAAAGACACTGTCGGTACCTCGGCCTTCTTGCGACTGCGACGGCCTTGCTCGCGTTGTTTCGATACTTTGGCTAGTCGACCTAATATGTGATTAATACGCGCTCTCAATAACCGGCGATCAGTTTCCAACTGGGTCTCACCTGGTCCACGAAGACCAATACCACCTTTTTGGCGTTCTAAGTGAGTCCAGCCCCGGATTAGACGGGTTGAAATATGTCGAAGCTGTGCAAGCTCGACCTGAAGCTTACCTTCGTGTGTTCTGGCTCGCTGGGCAAATATATCTAAAATCAAACCCGTTCGGTCCAGTACCCGACATTTAAAAAGCGCTTCTAAGTTGCGCTCTTGAGATGGTGAGAGCGCATGATTAAAGATCACAATATCCGCGCCTTCTGCTTGCACCGTGTCAGCAATTTCTTGAGCCTTACCAGAGCCTACGTAATACTTTGCATCAGGAGAGTGGCGTGTAGTCGTACACACTGCCAAAGTCGATACACCCGCTGACGAAACCAACAGGCCAAGTTCTTCTAAATCTTCACGGTCATTTTCAGATGAAAAATTAACGTGAACTAAAACGGCTTGTTCACCGCCTTCGTACCTATCAAACAAATGGGTATCCTACTTAGTAAATGGTGTTATTTTATTGATCTATTTTTACAGATACATAAACGCAAAAAGGAATACGACAATCGTATTCCCTTTGCGTTATACCGTTGTTATGCAAACTTCGATTAAACAGAAATCTTTACGATTATTCTGAGTCGTCGTTATTACCTGCATAGTGCGGATTCGTTTGGAACGGTCTGGCTGGAACAATTGTAGAAATTGCGTGCTTGTAAACCATTTGACTTAGTGTGTTTTTCAGCAAAATGACAAACTGATCAAATGACTCTACTTGGCCTTGTAATTTGATACCGTTCACTAAATAAATCGAAACGGGAATGCGCTCACGACGTAATGCATTCAAAAACGGGTCTTGTAAAGACTGCCCCTTAGCCATTGTCTGTGTTCCTTCTCTTTATTAGTGTTATTTTTATAATTGTCTTGCAAATTAGCCGATTAACTACATTAGCTTAAGATTAGCTTAGCGAGTTTAAAATTCGTTGCAAGTTTTCTTTTGTTTTTCCTATTTCTAGGTACGTAACCTGCTTCCAACTGCGAAGCCAAGTTAATTGTCGTTTAGCCAGTTGCCTAGTTGCCACGACGCCCCTAAAAATCATTTCGTCCCTATCTAATTCGCCTTCTAAATATTGCCACATTTGGCGATATCCAACTGAACGAATCGCGGGTAAATCCATATGTAAGTCGCCACGAGCGTGTAGGCGTTTGACTTCTTGTTCAAACCCCTGTTCCAGCATAATGTGGAACCGTTGCTCGATGCGTTCATGAAGCACCGATTTGTCTTCACACATAAAAGCAAACTGCTTTATGTCATATGGTATCGGCTGCTTTTCCTCAGACATTAATTGGGTCATTGTCTTACCCGAAATCAGGTAAATCTCGTACGCCCTATTTATCCTTTGTGGATCATTCGGGTGGATACGATTTGCTGAATCAGGATCAACTTCGGCCAATTTTTCATGTACATACTGCCAACCGTGCTGATTCGCGAGGGTCTCAATCTCTGCACGAATCTTTGGGTCAGCTTCTGGTAACTGAGAAATACCTTCAACCAGGCTTTTAAAGTACATCATTGTTCCACCGACCAAAATAGGGGTTTTCCCTAATTGGAAACTTCGCTCTATAGCCGCAATTGCATCACGTCTAAAGTCGGCAGCGGAGTATACTTCGGATGGATCAAGAAAGCTTATAAGTTGATGAGGATATTGTTTTAGCTCCGCTTCTGTTGGCTTTGCAGTACCAATATCCATGTCGCGATATATAAGGGCTGAATCGACACTAATCAAGTCACCATTAATTAAATCTGACAATTGCATAGCTAAATCCGTTTTGCCAGAGGCTGTGGGTCCCATAATTGAGATCACAGTTTTGTTATTTGGTTGACTCATTAACGTGAGGTACTCGCCTTATTATAGCGCCAGCCATTGTAACAGCTGCCTTCCTTCAAGTGGTTTAGCCAGCTGCTTCAATCGAGAGCGGTGTGAATCGGTTGAGGTAAGTATACGCAACTCTTGAATAATTTTCTCTAAATCATTTACGCCAGTAGCGGGCTTGACCAAAAGCTCTACAATTTGCTGTTCCGAAATAAGTTCGCTGGGATGTTTTTTCACCATCAATCTCAGCAACTCAGCAAAAAACTCGGGTAACGCATGATTGTTATTTTTACTTCGAATAAAACTCGGCACTTGCTTTATGATCAAAAAGTTATTGTGTTGTTTGAAACCAAAACCGATCCCCTCAAGCAGTGAATCGATTTGTTTAAGGTTGCTTAGCTCTTCTGGCTCAAGCCTAATTCGGATTGGTACCAATAAAGGAGCTGGCTCTTTTTGTTCAACGCTCAAGGAACTTAGGGGTTGTTGACCAACGTCGTCTTTGGTGTCATTTGACCAACTTAATAGTCTACTTACTCTGCTGGCCCATACTTGTTGTTCAAACCAAAACAACACTGCGTCACCTTCAACACTTAAAACTTGCAAAGTGTCCTTGGAAATATCCGATTGGATAGAAGAAACACTCTGTGGCGTACGCTCTAGGTGACCTACCGAGCCTAATTTTGACAAGTTTTTATCATTAGACTGTATTTCAGTTCCTATAGTGCATTCGTCTAACTGTAATTGAGTCAATGAAGATCTATTCTGGTATTCAGTGCCCGTAGACTTCGGCTTCAAACCTGGAAAACTGGTTGTCGAACTCATGGGAGATGGTGTTGACCTCTCTTTTGCGACAAGAGCTGAACGCTCTATTTGAGTTTCGTTAACTGCGGTTTGGTAATTTTGTGGTGTCACTAACCAGTCTGGCTTCACCTGTTTTTGTGATTCTGTTTGAACTTGACCGACGTACTCTGATGACCTTTGCACTTCTGGTTGTGTTGATTGATCACTTACAGCTTGGAAATCCTTATCGCTATCTATAGGAACTGGCTCCTCCAGCATCGAGGCTCGACTAAAATCCTGGATGCAGTCTTGAAATGCAGTCACTATGAGGTCGTGTAACAACCGAGCGTGATGGAATCTCACTTCGTGTTTGGCCGGATGAACGTTTACATCCACTTCATCCGCGGGTAGCTCAATAAATAACACATACTCAGGCTGTTGTTCAGCGTGCAAGCTGTTGGCGTATGCTTGGCGAATCGCATGCTGGATGAGTTTATCTCGCATCATTCTGCCGTTAACAAACGCATACTGTGCCGGGTTGACGGATTTACACATGTCAGGGCGACAAGCCCACACAGAGATATTTATTTGGTCATATTGCACCGACCGAACACTCGTCATCTCCAAAAAGCCGCTGCTTATAACTTCTGAAATTCTGCCTGATTGCACTGAAATTGCATCATCTAAGTGGCATTGACTGCGATATCGTTTGACTGTTTTACCATTGTGTTTGAGCACAAAAGTAATTTCTGGTCGGCTCATTGCAATTCGACGGATAAGCGTTTCGATATGGCTAAATTCAGTCTTTTCAGCACGTAAGAATTTGCGGCGAGCAGGGGTGTTAAAAAATAAGTCTATTACCTCGACCGAAGTGCCGTTTGGGTGTGCTGCGGGTTTTACATCAACCGCCATATCTAGCCCTTCAGCAATGGCGGACCAAGCTTCATTTTGTGTTTTGGGTTTGGAGGTAATTGTCAGCCGAGACACTGAGCTAATCGACGCTAAAGCTTCACCGCGAAATCCCAATGAGACAATCGCCTCAAGGTCTTCAATATTAGCAATTTTGCTAGTTGCATGACGAGACAAAGCCAAAGCGAGTTGATCTTTGGGAATGCCTTTACCATCATCTTTTATCAAGATTTTTTTGTGTCCGCCACGCTCTATGTCTATCTCGATTTTAGTAGCGCCAGCATCCAAAGCGTTTTCAACGAGTTCTTTGACTACTGAGGACGGACGTTCCACTACTTCGCCTGCCGCAATTTGGTTGGCCAGTTGCGGTGGTAATATTTGAATCGTCATAATAATACTACTGAGGAATCGACAAAAGCTGACCGACACGAATCGTATCGGATTTCAGATTGTTGGCCGTTTTTATTGAAGAAATACTGACATTGTAATTCTGAGCAACTAACGATAAAGATTCACCTCGGCGAACACGATGTTTAATAGTGCTCTTCTTTTTCATCGCATAATAGGTGCCATCAGGAGGGTAACGGTCAAAATACTTTTTGACGGCTTGAACAATCGACTTTGCCAAACGGTTCTGTTGCCATGCGTTGGTTAGTAGCTTTTCTTCTTTTGGATTCGAAATAAAACCAGTCTCAACCAAAATAGACGGGTAATTTGGTGACTTCAATACACCTAAACTCATTGATTGCGGCTTATGCTGATGAAGCTTGGTAATATGCTGTAGTTCTGACAAAACCTCTTTCGCAACGTAATAGCCTTGATCGCGAGAATGCTCCATCCGCATATCGATAAACGCATATTTCAAATATTGATCGTTACTCGCTCCGGCTTCTTGAATTGACTGAGCCACACCTGCAAGTACTTCAGATTGACGCTCTTGGTCCTCGAATATTCGACCCACTTCTGTAGTAGCACGAGTGGTACTCTGTAGCCAAACAGACGCACCGCTTGGGCCAGGAGAGGTAAATGCATCTGCGTGAACCGAAATAAACAAATCCGCACCGGCTCTATCAGCTGCTCGGGTACGAGCATGAAGGTCCATACTGTAATCACCTGTGCGGGTCAAAAACGCTTTCATGCCTTTTTGTTTATTGATCAGGGCAGCAATTTTTTTGGCGACACTCAGTGTAATGTGCTTTTCGTATTTTCCACTTGGCCCTATAGAGCCAGGGTCTTCGCCACCGTGTCCAGCATCAATTGCAATAACAACGTCGCGGTTTGAACCAACTTTTTTCTCAGACTTTGCAACTTTGGTTTTGGTATCAATTAAATCAATGACTAGGCGATCGCCATAAGGCCCTGCCGGCGGCAAATCAAAAATAACAGGCTTGATGGATTTGGTTAAATCTAAAACTAAACGCACATCGCCTTTTTTCTTTGGCGTACTCTTGCGCACTTTTTTGAGAAGCTTACTGTCAATGTCGAGCTTGTTTAGGTTTTTGCTTAACTTGGTGTCTTGTAGGTCAATAACCAAACGCTCTGGATTTTTTAAGGTGAAGTAACTGTATTTGGCACTGCCTGACATATCCAAAACAACACGGGTTGAATCAGGAGATGGCCAAATCCGGACATCGGTCACAGTATCTGCAGCAATAGCTGGCTGAATGCAGATGAAAACTGCAATGAGCAATGCGCTGATTGTCATAGAAATGTGTTTTAGCACCACGATCACCTAAGTTTTTTAAAAACTTTTTATTATTTTAGTTACTGCTTCTGAGCCTTGCTCAGAGTTAGCTTTAAACCTTATTTCACGCTGTTCGTCAGCATATGTCAAATACAACTCTAAATCCGCTTGCGGTAAAAAGTCCTGACCTTTTTCTGGCCATTCAATTAGACATACCGCCTTGTCATTAAAATAATCTCTAAAGCCCATAAATTCGAGCTCTTCTGGGTCGGCTAATCGATATAAGTCAAAGTGATATACCGAACACATATCTAACTCGTATGGCTCAACTAGAGTATAAGTTGGGCTTTTTACTCGCCCTTGATGGCCGAATCCCTGAATGATACCTCGACTCATCGTCGTTTTGCCGGCTCCTAAGTCACCGTGCATAAAAATGGTTGTGCCTAACCCAATGTGTTTAGCAATCACACCGCCCATACGGACCGTTTCGGTCTCATCTTCTAAACGGATCACATCAGAAGTATTCATTTGTATAAAGTACCTATCAAATTTAGATGCCACTTTGGCTACATCATTACAACGTCAAACTGGTCCTGATTATACATGGGTTCGGTTTTAACTTTAATCTGTTTACCAATAAACACTTCTAACTCAGCAAGGTTATGATATTCATCGTTTATTAGCGACTCAGCTACAGCTGGAGACGCATAAACAACGAATTTATCAGCATTGTAAGCTCGGTTTACTCGAACGATTTCTCTTAGTAATTCTGCACAAATCGTTTCAACCGTTTTGATATACCCACGGCCGTTACACGCCGGGCAAGTTCCGCACAGTACGTGTTCTAAACTCTCTCGGGTACGCTTACGAGTCATTTCCACCAAGCCCAAGGTCGAAAACCCGTTAATTTTGGTTTTCGCTTTGTCTTTGGCAAGCGCTAATTCAAGGCTATGCAATACTCGACGTTGGTGATCACTGCTGTCCATATCGATAAAGTCGATAATGATGATCCCACCTAAGTTTCGCAATCGCAATTGGCGAGCAATAGCTTGAGTTGCCTCACTATTGGTATTAAAAATTGTATCTTCTAAGCTGCGATGCCCAACAAATGCCCCGGTATTAACATCAATGGTTGTCATCGCTTCTGTTTGATCTATGACTAAATAACCACCGGATTTAAGCTCGACTTTTTTGTCGAGCGCACGTTTGATTTCTGCCTCAACATCAAACAAATCAAAAATAGGACGCTCACCTGGATAGTATTCTAGTTTACTGGTCATTTCCGGCATAAACTCTTCGGTAAAAGCGATGAGCTCACCATACATAAGCTTGGAGTCAATTCGGACACGCTCTAGTTCATCAGAAACAAAATCGCGGATTGTTCTGAACGCTAAATTAAGATCTTCATATAAAACGGCTTGGTTTCGAGTCTTCTTTTTGCGCTTGATGATTTTTTGCCACAAGCGTTTTAAAAACACCGCATCTTGAGCCAGCTCTTCCTCACCTGCGCCCTCTGCTGCCGTACGAACAATATAACCGCCTTCACCTTCTTCATAGTGAGCTTCTACGATACTTTTCAAACGGTGACGCTCTTTGTCGTTCTCGATTCGCTGTGAAATTCCTACGTGTTTCGCATCTGGCATGAACACCAAATAACGAGATGGTAATGTGATATCTGTAGTAAGACGGGCACCTTTAGTACCCAATGGGTCCTTTACAACTTGTACGATTATTTTTTGTCCCTCGCGCACCAACTCTTTGATATCACGTGCGGTGTTACTATTAGAAGTTATCTGGTCCTTTTCATCATCGTAAGTAATGATATCTGAGGCATGTAAAAATGCGGCTTTTTCCATGCCTATGTCGACAAATGCGGCTTGCATCCCAGGCAAAACACGACTGACCTTACCAAGGTAGATATTACCAACAATACCATTGGCACTTTGACGTTCAACGTGTAGTTCTTGCAACATGCCATTTTCTACGGCTGCAACACGGGTTTCACTTGGTGTTACATTTATTAGCAACTCTACACTCATAATACGTCTAACTCCTCTAATACGGCTTCTAACTCTGCCATTGGCAAACCTACAACAGCACTGACACTGCCATTTATCGACTTAACAAATTTGCCACCAATCCCTTGTATTGCATAAGCCCCGGCTTTGTCTTGAGGCTCATTAGTTTGCCAGTATTTGTTAATTTTTGATTCATTTAAGGTGACAAATTCGACGTCAGTAATGACAGTTTTTGTCACCGTTTTTGCTTTTGTTATCACACTAAAAGCAGTCAACACTTGATGAGTCGTACCGGACAATGACATTAGCATAGACTGACAGTCCGCTAAGTCTTCTGGCTTACCCATAATTCGACCATCTTTAACTACGGTTGTATCTGAGCCGATGACGACTGTGTTTTGTGGACTGACAATTTTATTAAATATGGCAGCCGCTTTTTGTTGAGCCAATCGCTCAACATATGCTTGTGGCGACTCGTCTGGAAGAACCGATTCATCGATGTCTGCACTTTGTTGCTCAAAGTGAGCCACTATGTGGCCAAGTAGTTCTTTTCTTCTAGGTGACTGACTAGCCAGAATAATTTTCATATTGACCTCATCGAATTCTAAAGCGACGGCGATAACCCCTTAAAACAGGAAACAACCACAGCCAAAAAATGCTGCTCGTTAGCGCGGGATATAAATATTCAATTGAAAAACTTACTTGTATCAAGAATTTATTCGCCCAAAAAATAACGAAGTGATACAAGACAAGAAATACAAACAAAATAGCCGACTGTTGCCAAATAGAAAAGTTTCTCAACTTTTGGAAGTTACTTGCGGTCACGTAAATAACCAACGCCATGGCCAGTGCGTGCACCCCTAAAACCGTCCCAAGTAATATGTCTAAGATAAAGCCCAATAACCAGGCGGTACCAATATTCACCTTGTGCGGTAACGCTAATGTCCAATAAATCAGTACTAGCGCAAGCCAATTAGGTCTAAACGCTTTGATTTCTAAGGGCAAAGGCATAATGCTAAGAATGAGTGCAATTAAGATGGTAATACCGATAAACCACCATGACGAACGAAACAACTTAGTCATTAATCACTCCTTTGTTAACATCAGCTTGACCTGGTCGTGGCCACAATAACAAGACGTGTTTGAGGCGATTAACTTGTGCCGCAGGTGTCGCTAAAATATCTAAGAAAGGTTTGCTCAAATCAGCCTTTACGTTGACGACTGTTGCTACCGGATAACCATCAGGAAAAACACCACCTAAGCCTGAGGTGATGAGCTGATCGCCAATTTTAATATCCGTATCGTGCGGGACATTGTTTAACGTCATTAAATTGATATCCCCCGTTCCACTTAAAATCCCTGTAATGTCATTGCGTAGGACTCGAATTGGAACCGCGTGGGTTTGATCGGTTAATAGAATAACACGCGCGGTATTATTACCAGCAGATACAACCTGTCCTACAACACCTTCGTGATCAAGTACCGGTTGCCCCTCAAAGACATCGTCCGAGGTTCCTTTATCGATGACCACATTGTGTGAGTAAGGGTGACTTGCAACAGACATTATTTCGGCGATGGCTTTTTTCGCATCAACTCGAATATTGGTGTCGAGTAACGCTCTGAGTCGAGCGTTTTCCGCCACCAGCATATTATACTTTTGTAGTTTTTCGCTCTGCTCTAACTGTACCTTTTGCAGGCGTTCATTTTCATCAAGTAAACGTTGTTTACTCGCCCCGTATTTTGCTGTCGCCTCAAATACTTCTTGTGGTAAATCAGCAAGATATTGAATAGGTGCAACAATACTAGTCAGGGTACTTCTAATCTGTCGAGAGCTTTCGGTGTAGACATCCACCGTCATAGCAACAAGGCTAAGTACAAACACAATTGCAAATCGCAAAGATAATGCTGGGCCTGAGCCAAAAATCGGATTCATACGCTACCTAATTGGAATTTTATTAGCAAAACGGCAGTCGAAACTGCCGTTTATTTTATATTATTTGAAACGATGCCAGCTATGGCAATCGGTTACTCGTAGCTGAAAACGTCACCACCGTGAACGTCTATCATTTCAAGCGCTTTACCACCACCACGAGCAACACACGTAAGCGGATCATCAGCGATGATAACTGGGATACCTGTTTCTTCCATCAACAAACGGTCTAAATCACGTAACAAGGCACCACCACCTGTTAATACCATACCGCGCTCAGAAATATCCGATGCCAGTTCTGGTGGAGATTGCTCAAGTGCGACCATTACCGCACTTACGATACCTGATAACGGCTCTTGAAGCGCTTCTAGGATCTCGTTTGAGTTTAGCGTAAATGAGCGAGGCACACCTTCAGCTAAGTTACGGCCACGAACTTCTAACTCTTTTACATCTTGTGATGGGTAAGCAAAACCAATTTCTTGCTTAATACGCTCTGCGGTTGCTTCACCAATTAAGCTACCAAAGTTACGACGAACGTAATTGATAATAGCTTCGTCAAAGCGGTCACCACCGATTCGTACTGAAGATGAATACACCACACCATTTAGTGAAATGATAGCAACTTCTGTTGTACCACCACCGATGTCAACAACCATTGAGCCCGTTGCTTCTGATACAGGTAAACCTGCACCGATTGCCGCTGCCATTGGCTCTTCAATCAAAAATACTTCACGCGCGCCTGCACCTAAAGCCGACTCACGAATTGCTCGTTGCTCTACTTGTGTCGCACCACAAGGCACACAAACCAAAACACGAGGACTTGGACGCAAAAAGTTGTTGCTGTGAACTTGTTTGATGAAGTGCTGTAACATTTTTTCAGTTACGTAGAAATCCGCAATTACACCGTCTTTCATTGGGCGAATTGCTTTGATGTTACCTGGAGTACGACCTAGCATGCGTTTTGCTTCGCCACCAACTGAGGCAACGCTTTTTGGGCCGCCTGCACGTTCTTGACGAATTGCAACAACAGAAGGCTCGTTAAGTACGATACCCTGTTCTTTTACATAGATGAGAGTATTTGCCGTTCCTAGGTCGATCGACAAATCGTTTGAAAACATACCGCGCAGATTCTTAAACATGGCGCTCTAAATTCCTTTGAAAACTTCTTCAACGTGATAACCGTTAACTTTACCTAACGGCCTATAGCTGAGCAAGAGCGTAGCGCAAACTAATCTAAATTTCTCTCATTAAATGACATATTTGTGTAATAAAATTTAGAAATACAGCAGCGCTAACGTTCCCGTTTGTAAATAATCCTTTCATTACCTCGATAACGACCGAATGTTATTGTCGTTTGAGGCGTAGTTAGATCTAATGAATCGTCAATCCCATCACCATCTGAATCGTTGAATACGCCTGAGGCATTATCATTCCAATCCCAACGCAAAAACGGTAATTCGCTAGTTAAATCGACGTTGATGTTAAGACTACCAATGTTCTTGTCGCCTGGGCTAGCAAATGGCAGGGTTATAAAACCACTGTTTGATGTCACCTCTGTGACTCCCGAAAAGCTCTCTAAAAATGTCTGGGCATTACTTATATCTAGGGTATATCTCGGTGGATTGGTTTCGACATCAAATCGATTGATGCCATCAATCGTCACTGCATTTTCAGTCAAGGTAGAACAATTATCATCACTGTTATGGCGCCATTCACCTGATGATTGATAGACCTGAATTTGTGCACGCCATGGTAAACTTTCCAGTTCAGAGCCATAGGTACTTTCGGTTTTTAATCTGCCGTAACGAAGTTCAGTTCCAGTTATAGACAAGAACTGCACCGGTAAATACACCGGATCAGCCGCATTTGTCTTTATTCCAACCCCATTAACATCTAAAAATGCAGAGGCATTGATCTGAAGGTCTAAATTAGCGTCAAACGGTACATCAGGTGTTGCCGACTTATTGTATCTGACCAGCTGATTAGAAACCTGATAACGTCTCTGACCATCTACGTTTGTTGTATTAAGCTCTAACGCTGTCATAGTGTCGTTATTAATACCGACGCTGTTGTTCACGTTTGATGTTGACTCGGTATAACTATTACCGACAAACTCAGTCGTCATAGCACTCAAATCAAATGGCCAATATCCATTGATATCAGAAAACTCAATGGTTCCGTCAATTGCGTTTTTGGCTGTTAATGTAACTTCTGGGTTAGTCGCCCAATTGATATCTTGCCCAACATAACTGGCAGCACCGCAAGTTGCACCAAGAGCCGGTGTATTTAACGAAGCTGTGTAGTGACTTATACCAAAACTTCCAGAAAGTGGTGAAGCGGTAGAAATGGACTGCCCTAAGTAATTATTGTCCGTAAAGCTCAGTTGTATACTCGCAGCTTCATCGTAATCGACGTTAAGCACCTGTGGGTTTGGTGACCCTACAACGTTGACATTCTCACTGTTCCCATTTGGATTTATTTGTGTGTTATTGGCAACCGTCAGAGTCTCCAGATCGTTAGGTGTAACTCCTGGATTGGCGTTCACTATCTCTGCATCTGTAGGTGCAACACGTGCAGCCTGAACTTGATAGTCACCAGAAGGACGATAGTTTTGAAGTACCGTACCGTCGCTGCATTGACCTGCGATGACAACTTGTTCGGTGATTCCCGCGATATTATTCGCATCACCGTCAGCCCAGCTTGCAGTTAACTGAGACGGTACAAAACCAAGTTGTGCAGTCGTGCTGGTTAAGACTCCATTGGCGTCATTAACAACAATTGAGATCAGACCCGCCTCACGATAGTCCACATCAATAACGGCTTGCGCATTACCATCAAAAGTAACATTTTGATTGTTGCCCGTTTGCCCAGCTGTATGATCAATGCCCTCAATATTCGCGTTCGCAGTGTTAATGACAGCTGAACTATTGGGGTCAATGTAATTAAAGTTGAAGTTAAGCGGATAATCACCTGCCGCATATGCCGGCACACATGCTCCTGAAGTTGGATCATTAGACGCTTGTACAGCCTGAATAGTAAAGCTATTAGCAGCACAGGATTGAGTCACATTATTATTACCAGCTGTAACAATGAAGCCACTTGAGCCAATGTTATAGTCACAGTTTTCTTGTCCTGTCGACGTATTCAAACACTTCACTGTAGCCACCTCAGCTGACGTACCTGTGAATGCAAAAGTCCCGACATTTGCATCCGTAAAGCTTGCGCCACTTAACTGACCCGTCGTCCCATCAATCACATAGGTGTTGATGTCAGAAATGGTCCCTCCAGTATTTTTTTGCAGCGTAAAGCTAATGTCCGAACCTGTGTAAATTGCACTGCAGTCTGCATTGGCACATGCCGTCAATGTCACTGAATGATCTGCGCAAGACACACCGGACCCAGAGTGTTCTATACGAATATGGTCCACTTGGGCATCACACGGTCTCGTTTGATTCATCAGTTTATTAACTTGCGATTGGCTATACGCAAATGGCAAAACATTAACTTCATCAATTGCACCATCAAAGACTTTGAGTTCGCCTAAGCCTGTATAAAGATTACCGATATAAAAGTTAGAAACCGTATCCGGAATAAACGTGCTATCTTCTCTAAATTTACCGTCTAGTACGCCATTAACGTAAACTGCAACTCGCTCATCACGCGGTAAAGTTCCATCAAAAACCACGGCTAAGTGATACCACTGCCCGGTATTAAATTTTGTATTAGTTTTGAAGCGATTGTTGGTTCTATCAATATCTATATACAGCTCATTTCCGCCATTTCGCAGGAAGAAAATACCGTACGAAACATTGTTGGAAAAAGACGGTCGCTTCGATAGTAAACCTCGAGCATTGGTTCCATTTGTCTGGTTCAAGGTATCAGCTTTGAACCACGCCGACAGTGTTATCTGAGGTGTATTGTCCAGCCCTTCGCTATCAGGTATTTCTACATAGTCATCGACGCCATCAAAGCTACCATAGCGACAAGTCCCTGGAGACCCAGGAATTGCCGGATCGGTAGCATTGGTATTAGCACCGTCACCATTGCCAAATCCAAATGCTTTACCGTGCAATTGTGAGCTCGAACTGTCTAACACTTCGTCAGGGGTTCCTGCCCAACTCAACTCATCTAAATGCCACTGACCTGTAGCACAGTTACCAACTGCCAACCCAACCTCGGCAGCTTCAATATAAGCTTGATAATCAAAATTTGTCATTGTGTGCAAACGCAAATATTTTGCATTTAGCGAATCAAACTCAAACGTCTGCAACGCGGCAGTGTTGCTGCCTTTAAAAATATAATCTTTGTATTTTGCACCTGGGGTCGGACTATTAGGAATTTCAGCATCACCAAACAGCTTAAATTCTCGCAGGCCAATATAGGAAGGATCACCGTGGTTGTTAATCGTCTTTAAGCGAACACCAACTGCTCCTGAAATACGATCGTCACTATCAAGTACGATTCGGTGAGGTCCTGTGGACTGTGGCAAGGCAAAGGTATAATTTGCCGTCACACCATTTCCTAACACCTCAAACTCGCGCATACCGATATAACTTGGATCGCCATAGTTATTAATGGTTATTAATTGAAACTCGGTTACATCTGACGGAATGTCTTCTGTGTCTAACGTAAACGTTTGCTCTGAGGCCGTCATTTGACCGACAAATGTTTTGGTCTCAGTGATTGACGGGCCCAACACCTCAAACTCCGTCGCACCTATGTAACTAGGATCACCGTGGTTACTGATGGTCACTAATCTCACGCCTGTTACATTATCAACCACATCGTTAGAGTCGAGTTCAAAACGCTGTATCGCGCTCGTCATCGCGGCTCTAAAAATAGTAGTCTCATTAACCGCGTCTCCAAACAGTTTAAACTCTCTCGCACCAATATAGCTCGGGTCCCCGTGATTACTGATGGTATTCAAACGTACGCCAGTTACTCGCTGCGGAATGTCATCACTGTCTAACGTAAAGGTTTCACCATTGCCATTCATTTGAGCCGTGAAGATCGTTGTTTCAATCGTTGATGGACCGAGCAACTTGAGCTCTCGAATACCGGCATAAGAGCGGTCGCCATAGTTAGTCAAAGTCTCAAACCGAACCGCAGTTACCCCTGTCGGGTAATTATTCGGATCTAATTCGAAGTATTCACCGGCACCAGACATCTGTGCGGTAAATGTTGAGCTGGGTCCAACCGTTTTGCCTGAAAAAGAAATTTCGGACAGTCCAGTGTAAGTGGGGTCACCGTGATTAGTTAAAGTTTTAAATCGAATTCCGTTAACATCCGTTAACTCATCAATCACCCACGTCTGTTCCGCAAAACCAATATTAGCGGTAAAAACAGGCGTGCCGTCTGTTTGGGTAATAGGGATCCAAAGTCCCAGGCTATTAAGGTATTCCACCTCAAACGTTGCGACTGAGCGATCGTCATTGCCATAATTGACTAAACGAATCGTATCAAGGTTAATCGTATCGCCTGTATTACCATCGTAATTAGTATCAAAACTAAACTCTAAAGTGTTTACTTGATTACGGCTTAACCAGCGCGTTCCAAAATCACCGTCATGTGCGTTTTTAGCAGCCCAACTAGTATTGTTTAATTCGGAATCTATAGCGACCAAAGTGCCACCGTGGCCAGCTAGAGAAAAGTTATAGTTTGGCATACCAGCACCACTTCCAGGAACTTCTATGCGCTGCCAGTTACTATCCGCTAAGGTTTGGACATAAATCTGAAACTCTTTTACCGAACGATCATCGTTGCCATAGTTTTGTAAAAATATTCTTCTTAACTCAAAACTATCATTGGCACCCGATAAACTGCCGTCACCATCGACATCAAAACCAAAATCAATGGTGTTAGCCATCTTGTTGCTGAGCCAACGAGTAGTAAAGTCACCATCGTGCAGATTCTCAGCAGCCCACTGAGTCGTATTAACTTGAGAGTCAAATTGAGTTAATACACCGCCATTCGCTTGCAGAGCAAAGTTAAAATTAGGGTCGCCGACGACTGCGCCTGGGCGGCGGATTGCTCGCCAATTGTTATTATCAGCGGTTTTAACTTGAATTTGGAATTCATAAATAGAGCGGTCATCATTGCCGTAGTTTTGAATATAAAACGAATCAAAACTGAATTCATCGTCAACCCCACCGACACTGTTATCCCGGTTAAGATCAAACGCGAACTCCAAGGTGTTATTGTTTTTAAGACTCAACCAGCGCGACTTTTGGCTACCGTCGTGTAAGTTTGCTGCTGACCAATTACTATTGTTGTACTCACTGTCAATTGCGACTAACCGAGCTCCATTGTTAACCAAAGCGAAATTAAAATTAGCATCGCCAATGGCTGCGCCCGGAACATTTATTGGTGTCCACGTTGGATTTGTAGCTGTGGTTACCTCAACCTGAAACTCATCAATTGAACGGTCATCAGCACCGTAGTTTATGATTTGAAAACGCTCAAAAGTGAATAAATCAGACGTTTCGGCAAAAACGCCATTTTCTTCAGGGTCAAACTGAAAGCCAATGCGGCTACTAAAATCACCAGCAAGCCAACGAGTATTTTGGTCTCCGTCGTGAATGTTGTCAGCGCCCCAACTTGTCGTATTTAATTGATCACTGACCTCACTTAACCGAGCACCATGAAACCACAGCGCAAAGTTGTAATCAGGCTCACCGATTACCGCGCCAGGAACATTTATTTTACGCCATGAGGTTATCGTTGGCGTTTTGTATGCAACTTGGAATAATCGCACTGAGCGGTCATCGGCATTGCCATAATTTCGAAGACGGATCTGATTGACACTAAATAGATCATTTACGTCACCGTCTTTACCCGATATCCCATCTTTGTCTGGATCAAAGCTGAATTCTAAAAAGTTATTGCCTTTGCGACTCAACCAACGGGTATTTTGGTCGCCGTCATTGATATTATTGCCAGACCAAGTTGTCGCATTAAAGGCACTGTCCACAAAGTCCAGAGAACCACCGTCGTAAGTTCTTGAGAAAATATACCCAGGATCACCTATTTGCGAACCAGGTGTTTCTATCCTGAACCAATCAATTCCATTAGGTGTGTATTCAACCTGGAATTCTCTGACAGAACGGTCGTCATTACCGTAGTTTAAAAACTCAAACTCAGCTATGTTGATAGGATCGCCGGCGTTGTTATCCCAGTCTGCATCAACATTAAACTCTAATACGTTTCCACCGTAACGAGACAACCACCGAGAGCTAGTGTCACCATCATTGATGTGCTCAGCGGCCCATTGATTAGCATTGTGCTCGTAACTGAAGTTAATCAGCCTCGCACCTTGTGCCCAGCTTAAATAATTTAACAGATCAGTGGGGTTTTCATTGGCTGCAATAGGCTGCCAGCCAACAGTTCCAAAGTTGTTTGCCAAACTGTCGTCGGAGGTTGCAAGTAATGCAAACTCTTTAATATTGCGAGTCGTCTGCCGACTGTTTTGTAGGGTAAAACCCGCAAAACAAGCTGGGTCCCCTGTTGAATCTAATAAGAAATTGATATCGTTGGTTTGTTGTCGACTAAGCCACCGCGAACGCGTATCTAAGTCTATTAAATTTTTTGCTGCCCA
This sequence comes from Psychrosphaera ytuae, assembly GCF_017638545.1. Classification (NCBI taxonomy): domain Bacteria; kingdom Pseudomonadati; phylum Pseudomonadota; class Gammaproteobacteria; order Alteromonadales; family Pseudoalteromonadaceae; genus Psychrosphaera; species Psychrosphaera ytuae. The sequence goes on along the minus strand of NZ_CP072110.1, from coordinate 2,376,604 downwards.
CGTTGTATCATTGTATTCAAACTGAACACCCGTTACTTGTGCGTTTTCCAAGCCCTCACCGGCTACAGCGGGTAAAGAAGCAAACAACAAACTAGATACTGTAAGGGTTAACGGTTTTATTTTTGAAACAACAGGCACGGCTTACTTCCTCGCTTCAACTTCTATTGTACGGCTAACACACATCTCTAGTGATAAACAGCGCTCATCTGCTGCAGATGGCGATGACGAACTACCTGACAAACCCGCTTTACATATACCCGTGCTGACAATTTCAAAATAATCATTGTTGCCAACATTGGTTTCTTGGCACTGAACTACGACAGAGCAATTTTCGAGGCCTTCAGTGTTAAAGTATAGATGCCGCTTTGCATTACAGGTATGAGTATTAGTATTCAGTGGAAATAGTTGCTGTAATACCACTTCCGTTCCTGTATCTGCGGCTAACAATGCTCTTGTTCCTAAAATCTCATTTACATTTTGATCCGTACTGGACGATATAGTGCGCGTTATGCTCAAACTCAAAATCGCAAAAACGACAATGATAAACACTGCGATAATAAGACTACTTCCCTGTTGTTTTTTACGATAAGTGCATGAGCGTTCAAGGGACATTTGGAATGTGCACCTCTTGGTTAAAAAACATATTTTCGTTTTGGTTAGCGTTAAACTCTAAATATAAATTCACTACAGAGTTTCGATATAGCGCGCCCTCTTGGAACCTAAACGGTGGCTCAGTTGCCAAATCATTGGTCACACCCTCTGACATTAATACGCCAAGATTAGCAATAAAGATGGGTGGCGGATAAAAACTGTTAATCGCATTTCTGACATACCGATAGGCATTACCATTGTATATACAATAAATAATTACCTTATTACCTGTGTAATAACGCTTATTGGGAGATTCTGCCGCAAACGTACTCGACGTATTTAACGTAAATCGATATTCAGGCCCCGAACCGCTTATACTATCAATAACCGCGAAAGACTGGCTTGGTGCATATACGGCATTAAAATTAGCCGCATAAATATATATAAAGTCACCTGGACTATAGCTGCCGTTCCAGCTTACAACATCAAGCTGGGTACCCGATTTAGGTGCAAATGGTGGAGTGACGGCCGCAGAATCTGTGCGATAAGCACCCGAGCCTTTTATTGGAATAAAACGTATGCAACTGCCGCTGGAATTTGGTTGAATGCTTCCTGGAATGGATTCTCTTAACTCTCGTGTAATTCGCTCGACTAAAAATCGACTTTTACTTAATACATGTTGCCGATCGGTTGCCTGAATATAAATCTCGGTACCAAACACGATAAACTTAGATGTGGCTATAGCCAAAACGCCCAAGATGACAATGACTGCAACTAACTCTATCAGAGTAAAACCAATCTGCTTTTTGATATTCATCAATAGTTTGTCCTATACGTTGTATAGTTAACAATCGATCCGCGCGGAGGTGTGACACTCACAGTGATACGCTTTGCAAGTTGATTACTTAAGCCCAAGTCAGACCCTGCATAGACAACTCTCACTGATACAGAAAACTCTTTGTACACATTTATAAGGGCCTGGTCTTCTATATTCGTAATAGTATCACCCGACGCTTCAAAACAATGAAAGTCATCAACGTCATCATAAAGATCACGACTATTTTCTTCTACCCAGGATTTGGATGCTGAGGTATTTGTAGGACAAGTGGTTGGAATATTCGTGCAGGCTGGGCCACTACTTTCGTTACAACGAGTCTGACCGCCAGTACGCGACGAATTTTCATCGAAGCTTCTTGCATTGATTTCATTCATTAGCGATTGCGCTAACTCTGCAGAACGAACTTGAAACCAAGGGTCTGTGCTTCGCTCGGCCTGAGGTACTAACACCCCTGTTAGCAATAACAGGGCTACCGAAAGCGCAGTTATACCTACAACCATCTCAACCAAAGTGAATCCTCGCTGAGATTGAAAGTGGCCATAATCCTTACGAGCACGCATGGATATAACCCTCAGACTGAACGCATACCTTGTATGTTTCTATAGTAATTTCACAACGACGAACGCAGGTTCCATTGTTTGCAATCGGTCTTCCCCAGCTATCAAAATCAATGAAGCTAATCGAACCACCCTGACCATTTATCACTGAGTAAGTAGCAATTTCGTCGATGATCAAAAAATCACTATTAGAACCGCTTGGTAAATTAATAAGACCAGGATCACATTGACCCGTCGTTGGGTTTTGTGCAGAAAGACCCGAAGCCCCATTTAAAAAACGGATCCGATGGCAAGTGGTGCTGTCGTCTTGAGTATTTTGCATTGCCCGCATTTGGACCGTGCGTAATAAAGAAATGAATTGGTCTCGTTGAGAAACTAATTGGTACTCGTTAGTACCCTGAAGTTTGGGAAGGACAGTTATACCGAGTATAGCTATCAAAAGAATGACAACGATCAGTTCTACCAGGGTGAATCCCCGTTGGGGTTGGTTTAAATTGAACAATCGTTGTCACCTTTACTACTTTCTTACAACGTTGCGCTTAGCATTCGTCAGTTAAGATTTGTACCGTCGCTGGTGTTGTTGCAGTAGCCTCATTGTAACGAACGTAACAGTTGTCATCATTGTTAAATGCTGCAGAACCACCGTCGTAGTCACCGGCAGGATAGATACGAACTTGGTTAGTACCGTTACCTGCGATTTCCCATTCAACACCTGCAGGGTCAGAAGGATCAGCATCACGCACTGAAATTTCTAAAATCGCACTGATATCAGCAGTCGTAGCTTGTGGATAACCATAAACTACATTTAGCGTTGGGTTGGTAGTCGAAGCTGTCTGGGCACTTGCTTTACCCTGAACTAACGCTTTTGAGTAAACAATGTTTGATGCACTCTTTAACGAGGCAGCCAAACCTTGAACGGTTGACGCTTTTGCATCACCTTGTAAGTTAAGGAATTTAGGTGATGCCGTAGCCGCTAAGATACCTAAAATCACGATTACAATGATCAGTTCGATCAATGTGAAACCTTGCTGGCGTTTGAAATTATTTGTCATAACAGACTCCTAAAAATTAATTCTTGAATACGGTAATTTGACCCGAGTCGGCATTGTATTCAAAGCCTTGACGGTTCGCCGTGGTAGCAGCATCATTAACATAGTTCGCAGGAACAGTATTACCTGATTCAATACCTTCAGCTAATACAAACTGGCATTCACTGCCTGTCGAAAAACGAACAACATAACGTTCGCCATCGTAATTAGCTGCGCCCGCTAAAATCGTAGTTGGTGCAGACTGGAACATACTTTGAAAAACAAACTGACACGCCTGTGCATCCATATCGCTAGCTTGACTTTCATTGCCATTACCTGCTGGGTAACCGCTATCAGTCACGTCTAATGCGATACCATCATAGTCAATGTTAGTATTACCAGCAGGACGACCTGCTAATTCCCACTCAGCGCGAACAAGGCCAACCGCACTTGCAAAGCCTCCTGCAACCCCTTCAACAGATGCATCACGTGCATCATCAGTAACATCTAATAATCTCGGAACAGCAGCAGCACCTAGAAAGCCTAAGATAATCACTACTATTACTAACTCGATTAGGGTAAAGCCCTGTTGTTTTTTCATTTTTTTTGTACCTCAATCAACATGTAAATTCAGTCTATATAAAAAACACTGATTTTTAAAATAAATATCTCTAAATATCGACCCGCAATCAGCAAAATTTAGCTTATTGCTCAAACCTGCCCACAAGTGAATCATATTTAAAGCTTTTTTGTGCTCCATCTTGATTTTTCCAAGTGTACACACAATAGCGCTCATCGCTTACCACACTGATTGTTACTAATTCGTTTGTTTTTGTATTAGTTTCAGCGAAGTATACCCATAACTGACGACAATTTAACTCAGGGTTTTCCTCATCAACGGTTAAAGGCCATCCCTGTTTATTTAACCAAATCCATACATCCTTTGGATTAGTTTGCGATTCGTAGTAGTCCAGTCTTAACCTACTTGGCTTGCCATTTCGGTCCCACTCCTGGTGTATGTGGCTTACGGATTTAGCAAAGCGGTCCGTCATCAGCTGAGCCTTGTACTCACCAACACCTTCCACCACATCATTTAATGAGCGACTACCAACAAAAAATATTAAAGCTAAAACAACACCGGCAACCAAGACTCTAAAGAACCAGTGTTCAGTGAGCGCCTCCTGCTCTTCCACCGCAGAGTGCTTCATCTGTCGTTAGCCTTTAAATGCCGACATCATGTCCCACATTGGCGTAAAGATACCCAATGCCAAACCACCGACCATAACGGCAACAAAGCCAATTAATACCGGTTCTATTTTTGCGGTTAAACTCTTTAAATCAAAGTCCACCTCGCGCTCGTAATAATCGGCGACTTCTTTAAGTAACTCATCGACACGGCCGGTTTCTTCACCGACTGCAACCATTTGCAAAACTAAAGGCGAAAACAGTTGGCTAGTCACCGAAACACGCAGTAATGAATCGCCTTTTTCGATATTGCGTCGCATGTCTTTAATTTGTTTTTCCATGTATGAGTTATCGACAGCGTCCGCAACAAGTGTCAAGCCTGAGGTCATTGGTACACCGGACTCCAAAATCATCGAAAAGCTTCTGGCGTATCGACCTAACAAGCTTCGCTCTATAATCGAACCAACAAATGGGATTTTGAGTTTAAGCTTATCCCAGGACAATTTGCCTGATTCTGTATTGGACCAATGTTTAAAAGTGACAACGGCAATAACTATACCTATGAGCATCCATTGCCAATAATTCACAAAGAAATTTGAGGTGCCGATGAGTATTTGAGTGGCCAATGGTAAATCAGAACCTAGCTTTGCAAACATGTTGGCAAAAGTTGGGATCACCATCAGATTCAATACGAACATCGCAATGACAATAACTATTAAAACTGTTGTCGGATAACGCATTGCCGATTTTACTCGCTTTCTCGTCTCTTCGTCGCGCTCAAAGTATTCTGCTAGTTGTAAAAAGGCATCTTCTAATCGACCTGTATTTTCACCTACGTGAACAATACTGATCGCCAATTTAGGGAATATCTTTGAATGACTCGACATCGCAGCAGACAACGAACGCCCACGCTCTAATTGCGCTGCAACATCTTCAAGTGTGCGTTTGAGGGGCTTATTAGTCGAGCTATCTGCTAGACCTAAAATAGCGCGTATCATAGGAATACCCGCTTTGGTAAGAGAATACATCTGACGAGAAAATACAACTAAATTCTGGGTCGTCACTCTCTCAAATAAGTTCTCAAAAATATCGCCTTTGGCGTCCGCTTCTTGAGTAAGCGAAATACTCGTAGGAAACTCCTGACGTGCCAACAGAATGTCCGCAGCCGCATTTTCGTTGGCCGCTTCGACTTGTCCTTTAACTACGTTTCCTTTGATGTCTTTTGCTTGATATAGAAAAAACGGCATAAATTAACTCTCGTTACTCATAAGTAGCAGTATCGGCTACTACCTCGGCAATACGCAATACTTCTTTTACTGACGTTATTCCTTGCTCTGCATACTCTAAAGCGGCTTGGCCTAATGTTTTGTAATCAGGTAGTGCCTTGGCCGCTGCAGAAAATCCTTCAGTATCGCCATTTCGAAGCGCAGTGATCAAACTCTCGTTGGTCATTTCTAACAGCTCATAAACACCCGCACGGCCTTTATAACCTGTATTATTACAGTTTTGACAACCAGAGCCATGACTGAAGCTAGCACTGCTCATATCACGTCCTGCGATATTCGAAATCCAAGTCATTTCTTGTTGGTTTGGCTTATATTCAGTCGAACATACCCCACACACACGTCTTACTAATCGCTGTGCTAACACCGCTCGCAATGAGCTTGCCACTAGGTATGGTGCCGCCCCCATATCAATCAAACGCAATGCTGTTGAAACTGCATCATTGGTATGAAGTGTAGACAAAACCATGTGACCAGTCAGGGCCGCTCGCAAACCAATTTCTGCGGTTTCTTGGTCACGAATCTCACCAACCATGATGACGTCCGGGTCTTGACGAAGTGCTGTTCTCAATACGGAAGAAAACGACAAATCGATTTTTGTATTGATTTGAACCTGGTTGATCCTCGGCAATTGATATTCAACAGGATCTTCAACCGTAATAATTTTACTTTCAGGTGTGTTCAGCTCACTCAAGCAACCATACAAGGTCGTTGTTTTACCAGAACCGGTTGGTCCCGTAACCAAAAACATACCATTTGGACTTTTAACCAACTTTCGTACTTTCATTAGAATATGCGGCGGCATACCGGTTGCTTCTAAGCTCAATAAGCCAGCAGACTGATCGAGTAAACGCATAACCACCGACTCACCGTGTTGAATTGGCATAGTCGAAATACGAATATCAATTTCGTGACCTTTCACTTTGATATGAAAACGGCCATCCTGTGGTAAACGCTTCTCAGAGATATCTAGACCTGCCATCAGCTTTAAACGCAAAACTAACGCAGGGGCGATTTTTACTTCATTCAAAATACTTTCTTGCAACACGCCATCGACGCGAGTTCGAATTCGAAGGTTGGTTTTGTCAGGTTCGATGTGAATATCCGACGCTCTAACTTGCACTGCATCCTCAAAAAGTGAACGAAGTAACTTAGCAACAACTGTATCACCATCGCCGTCACCCTCAATCGTCGCAAAGTCAAAATCAGCGCTCTCTTCGTATTCTGCTTGAAGTTGGTGAGCAAATGCCTCAATTTCTTTAGTACGGCGATATAATTGGTCAAAAGCGGTCAGCATTTGGCTTTCGCGAACTGCGACAATTTCAATATTCTTTGAGCCAAACAAGTTAGACAGTTGCTCTATGGCAGACAAGTCTGCAGGGTCTGACATACCAATAGTGACAGAATCCTGATCGCTTTCTAGTACCAGCGCACGTAAGCGCCTTGCATGTACCTCTGATAGCTCACTGGCAAGTTTTTGGTTTAGCTGTAGGTTAGATATATTTATAAAGCGTAAATTTAACTGCTGTGCCAAAAATCGAAGCAGTTGCTCTTCGGTAATAATTCCCGAATCAATTAAAACCGAGCCTAATTTACGGCCTGATTCTTTTTGCGCCGACAATGCGCTCATCAACTCCTCTTCGGAGATGATATCTTCATCGACCAGCAAATCACCCAGTCGTTTTTTGAGTTTTGGAGCTGCCATGGCTACCCTTTTAATTTCTCTATGCGCTGTTGAGCAAAACTAAGTGACTGTGCTGACACGCCACCTGTTTCAACAACTTTAATATAACTTGCTAACGCTTGTTGAGATTTTGCTTGGCTGTCTTGGGCAATTGCCAATCCCAACCACCAATTGCCAACAAACGGCTCTAATTCGGTTAATTTACTGTAGGCTAATTCGGCCGCTGAAAATTGTTTTAGCTGACGAGCTAGATTACCTTTGAGAGTATAAAACTCCTTACTTGCACCCGTTAACTCCACATTGAGATAAGAAAATGCGCCTTCCAGTCTATTTTCTTTGAAAAAGATCTTAGCGGCGGTTGTACGCCACTCTTCAATCAATGGGTAACGTTGTAGCCCATCATTTAAGATAGCAATAGCTCTATTTCCTTCGCCCCGTCCATACCAAGCACCAGCAAGGAGTGTTCGCGCTTCAATATGGCCATCAGAAATAGATAACACTTTGGTCAAATCTTCAATTGCTTCAGTAATATAGCCTTTTTCGTAGGCGCTCTTAGCTTTATTTAACAGCCGCTCAACTCGCTCTTCAGGGGTGAGTTTAGTAGAGGTTTTTTCGATGACAAAAGTAGGTTCTTCTGCCGCTTTTTCGGTTACTCTAACTGGCTCTTGGCTACTTGGTGTAGCTGTAGAAACAAATTGTTCAGTTTGTGACGTTGAAGACTCTTGTGGTTCAACCTCGAGCTGGGGTGCTGTTTGGTCTTCCTCTTCCACAACTAGTTCTGTAGTGACTTCTTCAGGCTCTTCATTTTGAACCGGCAAGTCTGGTGTCGTCTCGGCAACTAATTCTGTTTCGGGGGCAGGAGGTTGTTCTAGTTCTGCGGCGGGATCTGGATCGACACTTTGTGCAGGTTCCGCTAATTCGTTGTTTATTTGTGTCGGCTCACTAGCCGCAGTCATCAAGGCTGGAGTAACTTGGTTGGTGCTGTCAGCCACACGACCCTTGTTGTTCAACAACATTTGGTAGCCAATAAATGCCAGTAACACTGCAATTATGATGAGAACCAGTGTTATTGCGGTAGAACTTGCCTTATTAGAAGACAATTGAGTCCCTGCATTTGGTGTAGCTGCATGGTTTTCTATTGGTGATGTGTCCTGACCTTCTTGACGCTGGTCCAAGTCCTTTAACATTTTGTTGATGACACTCATTTCAAATACTCCGTAATATAAGGCCAGCTTATAAAAAAGCCCAAAACAGCAGTTGTCAGTACACACGCACCAATCACTAAATTAAGTGGTAATGAAACTTGTCGTGTCATCTCAACAGAGTCTGTGTCCTTTGCAGCATAACGAACATGTGACTTCTGAACTTGAGTACCCCCTTCGCCATACACCAACATTAACGCTTTATGACTTAGTACATTGACCAATCTCGGCACCCCTTTACTGTATTTGTGTAAAAGAGCGATAGCGCCTTGGTCAAATAAGCCTGCTTGTTGGTGCCCAGCCATCGCGACTCGATGATGAACGTATTGAGCCACTTCTTCTTTGCTAAGACCTCTTAACTTATAGGAAAAAGTGATCCTTTGTCGCAATTGACGCAGACGATGTGACGCCAACATTGCGTCAAGTTCAGGTTGGCCAAACAACACGACCTGGACCAATTTCCGAGACTCCGTTTCCAAGTTAGTGAATAATCGTAAAGCCTCAAAGCTCTCCCAAGGAATCGTTTGTGCTTCGTCAACAATTAGCACAACACCTTTGCCTTGTTGATTTAACTCCACCAGCTTCATCTGAATTTTTTGACTCAGCTGTTGCTGATTAATTCTTGCTAACCCTTTAATTCCGAGCTCACTGGCTAATGCATAACGCATTTCCTCCGGGGACAAAGCTGGGTTGGGGATATAGGCTACCTCGAATGCGTCAGGTATCTCGTTCAGCAATTTACGGCAAAGAAGGGTTTTTCCTGTACCAACTTCACCAGTAACTTTAATAAAGCCTTCACCTGTCTTCAACGCAGTTAGCAATACTTGCATCGCCTCAGCATGACTGGGCGATGGCAAATAAAAATGCGTATTGGGTGTTAAAGAAAAAGGAAGCTCTTTAAACCCAAAGTGATACAAGTACATGGCTGTTATTGATCACCGTACCAACGCTTTAATATATCGGCACTTCGTTTCATCTGTTCTTGCCACGTGCCAGTACCGACAACAGTCGGCTTGAGTAAAATAACCAACTCTTTTTTGCGCTGTGTATCTTGTTTGGTTTTGAATAAATTACCAAGAACAGGGATTGCACCTAAGTAAGGAACTCTCGACTCACCATTAGTCGTCATTGTTTGCATCAAGCCACCAATAACCACAATTTCGCCGCTTTTTGCTTTGATAACAGTATCCGACTCACGAATGTTACTTTGTGCAAGTGGTAAAATGTATTGTTCTTCATTCAGCGTAACGACTTTTTGTTGTTCATCAATTTCTGTTACTGAAGGATGAACGTGCAAAATCACTTCGCCTTGCTCGCTGATCTGAGGGGTCACATCTAACGCAATACCTGAGAAGAATGGCTCCAAATTAATTTCAGGCGTTGTCGAAGTGGCCGTTCCTGTTACCGTTGTATTAGAAACGTCTGTGACAAAGTATTCATCTTCACCAACTTTAATAACCGCTTTCTGGTTATTTGTTGCCGTTACTCGAGGCGACGACAGAACTTGAACGTTACCTTGAGTTTGAAGCAAGTTAACCACGCCACTAAAATCAGCATTGGCGAAACTCAAACTTGTTAAGCCACCCAATGTAGCGCTTAAGTCATTACCAAAAGTACCTGCCGACGTATTAAATGTGATATTCGTAGAGCCACTATTCGCTAGAACGTTGGTCCAGTTAATGCCTTGTTGGTAATCGTCGTTTAATGCTACTTCAACAATTTTGGCCTCTAAAATAACTTGGCGAGACAAGTTTTGTTCAGAGCGCTTGATAAAGTCTTTTACGGCTTGAATATCTGACGTTAAACCTCGAACTGTGATCAATCCAGACTGCGGACTTACGACTACTTTTGCATCTGATTCATCAGTAGAGCGCATGATCATTTTTAGAGTGTCTTCTAGTTCGGTCCAAAAGTCGCTTTCAGAACTCGTCTGAATGTTAGAACCATTACCTTGAGACATTCCCATCATGTTGTTTCCACCAAGACTACTGCCTTGATTTCCAAAACCGCCCTGCTGGAAGTTATTCCTATTGTTGCCGTTTCCTAACCCGCCTGACTGCTCATTTTGGTTAACGATACCACCTGAGTTGATATTGGTGCTCGTCATGCCAAAGCGCTTTAACATAAGGTAATTAATTGCAATTGTTTCTGTTTTGATGGTCGCAGGATAAACCTGAATGACCTTGCCTCTAAACTGAATGTCTAACGGGTACAGGCTAGATAATAAATCCACTACCTCTTGGATAGTAACGTCTTTAAGATCAAGGCTGATATTGGCATCAACATTTGGATGAAATGCCACGCTGTATGGTGAATCTGTTACTAGACCTTGTAAAAATGGCTTCACAGGTACATTGTTTGCTGACACATTAAAGCGATCTTCTAGTGCAGCAACATCAATTGAGCTAGAAGCGGGCATCATTAAATCGGCATTCACTGAATCCGGCACAACCAATTCTGAGCTTTGTTGTGGCTGAGCAGGCTCGTTAAAAACGCTGTGGACCTCTTCTGATTTATTGGGCGAAGAAGTTAAACTACAGCCAGCCAACAACGAGGTAACTAGGGCTGACAATGCGAATGGTTTGAGTTGGTTCAATTTATTTTTCATATACATACAATCTTTTTTGAGAGCCCGACTTAAGCAGAACCACATTATTATTATTTATTTTACTTACTTTAAACTCGCGAACACTATCGCCAACTTTTACTAATTCACCCGAAATAAACGCCATTTGAATACCACGTTTATTTACAACTCCCTGCAGAGATAACTCATCGGTTTGCTCCGACTCGGCGCTCTGCTCTACCGGCTCTAAGTTTACTTTTGGCAATGTAGGATCATGAATTTTATCGGCGTAAGCTGACGGTGCCATAAACATTGCCACGACTGCTACAGCACGAATAATTCTTTTGTACACGGATAACTTTCTACAATCGAATAACATTTTCATTATCACTTATCGTTACTAAAGATAAAGTCAGCGTCGCCTCGGGATGAGTACCAACCTCATAGTCTAGATCGTTTACGGTAAACTGTTTGTTATTCTCCAATACTCGTTTGACGAAACTCATCAAATCGAAATAACCGCCTTTTACTGCAAGGGTCATTTTATGGCGATATAACATAGGTAATTTAGTCTGACCTACCGGCTCTTGCTGAATTATCTCAGCCGATTCATCAGCCATGTTATTGTCTGTTTCGTCGGTGTTTCCCGCATCGTTTATTGCATTTGGGTCTAATTGGCTCGGTTTGTGAACAACCAAACTCGTTACCCTTAATCCCGGTGCAGTTTGTAACAACTGAGTTAACTTGCGAGCCATCTCCTCTGGAGCAACATATTGAGACATCGCCGCTTCTAGCTGCCCATCAGTGTCTTTTAATGCTGTTTTTAACTGACTAATTTGTGCTTTGATTTCTTTGTTTGGATCTTCTCGCAGTGCTGCTTGAATAATACTTATCTGTTGCTGAAGATCTGAAACCTGCTGATTTGCCGATACAATACGATTATTGAGGTTTTTTTGCTGTTTTAGTGATGGCTCAAGTAATAAGAAATACAGACCATATGTCACCAAAAACACACAAGTAAACGCAACGATGATTTTTTCTCTCTGAGTCAATGCAATAAACTTTTCGCTAAACTCTTGCCATTTACTCATCTGCACCTACCTCCACAGCGTTAATCGACGTTGCGGTTTTAAAGCCGACGACCTGCTCGTTGTGTTCATTGATTTCTAACACGCTAAACTCGCGCCCTTTAAACGACGACGTTGCTTGTAAATAGCTGAGCCAATTTGTCACTGCCTTTGATTGCAATGCATAACCTGCAAAGCTGGCATCGTTTTGGTTAAATCTAAAATGCGTTAACCAAATATCGTGGTCGTGATGTTCGGTAAGGTCCTTCATAACTTGATAGTAATCAACAGCATCCTGATCTGCCTGACTATCAACAATTTTAATCAGTGATTTTTTAGCTTCGATGATACGTTCTAGTTTATTTTTCTCACTTATAAATGACGCTTTATTACTGTGTTCGAGAAGTAACTTTTGATATTCCTGGAGCTCATTTTGAGTATTTTCGAGCTCGACTTGAGCCATATCGATTTTGTTATTAAGGCTTCGATTTTCTAAAAATAGTGACCCAAACCAGACCAACATAGAAACAAATAAAATTGACGTCACTAACGCAATATTGGTTAGGGTTAAGTAGTACTTCTTAGGTCTTAGCTCTTCAACGTAGAGGTTAATGCTAGTTTTCATTAACCACCTCCTGCTTTGAAGTCACTCTTGGCTCTAAATAGACCGCCGCACCAAGAGCCGCCATATATCGAATATCTAGGCCCGGTGGTACTTCTACATCGTCGATCGTAATTAGCTTAGTTCTCACCGGTAATACCTGATTTAATGCGGTGATCAGTGTCTCGGTATTATCACCAAGCATAGACAACAGTGCATTTTTGATAGGAGGCTGTTTAAGTTGACTCTCAAAGTAGTCTATTGAGCGCTGAATTTCGATAGCGATACTGTCACTCCCGCCCATTTCTAATTGCTCAGGTGTCATCTCAAGAATTACTGCTGAGTTTCTAATCTTGCGAGCAAAACAAATTTCTTGATTCTTTACGATGAGTAATACGGCATCCGCTTTTTTATTTTGTATAAAGACTAACTGAGCGGCATCTTCGGTCGTTTGCAGCTTTGCATACGCAAACTGCTCGGTAGTAATTGCGCCGATTTCCGCATTGGCCTCATGAAAAGGATTTATGATGGCTTCTAGATACCCTCTTGAGGTTGCAAGCACCTGTGTTTTCGCACCTTGGCCAGTAGGTTGCAAAGGCATATCGATGTAATCACACACCATATCCTGAGGTGGAATATTGATCAGTTCTTTCACCTTCCAAGGCAATGCTGTTTGAACATCCCCTTCGGGTAACTCTGAAGACTCTATTTGGGTACTTTGGATTCGGTTTGCCGGGATCACAATATTTGTTTTGGCAGCAGCAAGATCATGCTCACGGATGAGTCGCGCTAATACTTGCGGAAGTTGATCTTCAGCAGGCAATTCCACTTCTGTAAAAAAGTGACATTTATACCCTTTTTCCGCAGGGCTGAGTTTTACCAATTGGACTTTATCGGATAGGATAGCAATCCCCGCTTGAGCGCGATTATTTGTCTTTTGGAAAATCTTTAATAATGAAGCTGGCAGAGACGTTTTCATTCTTTATTTTTATTACTCCGTTCTGATCGTCTAATGTATCTCGATACAGCACTTAAATTCAACTGCAAAACCTTATGAATATTGCTTTTTTTGACAAAACAACCACAACACAAATAATAGCAGTTCAATACAAAACGGAAACAAATCAGCAAATTCCTTTGTTGATAAAACGCGATGACCTTATTGATCCATTCGTTTCAGGGAATAAATGGCGTAAGTTGAAATACAACTTTGTCGAGGCACATCGCCTTGGCTACAAGGGTATTGCTTCTTTTGGTGGTTCCTTTTCAAATCACATTTATGCGTTGGCCTGCGCAGGTGCCAAGACTAATACTCCGACAGTTGGTTTTATTCGAACCCACAAATTAGACTTAGCCAATCCAACCCTTAAAGCAGCAAAACAACTCGGCATGACACTAGTTCCGCTAACCCGCGCTGAATATAAGTTACGTCATGACCCGCAATTTATATCTAAGTTAAAAGAAGATTATCCCGATTACTTTTTTGTCCCCGAAGGAGGCAGTAACATCCAGAGTGAACCGGGCCTTAAAGAGTTAGCGGATGAATTGCATCAGTATCTCGATACATCGCAAAACCCGAACATCAAAATCGCCACTGCCGTTGGTTCTGGTGGCACTATAGAGGGCTTACTAAAAGCACTTCCGTCACAATCTTTTATCGGTGTTAACGTAGTCAATGATACAGACCTATTAAATAGGCTACACGACCAATATAACTCCCAACTTCGGCTTCATTCTGACGCATTATTTGGCGGTTATGGAAAGTTTGATAAGACTCTAGAAGCATTTTGTTTAGAGTTTTATCAACAAACTGGAGTTCTTATCGAGCCTGTCTATACAGGTAAACTATTCTACGCTCTTTGTTACCAACGAGAGAGGTTAGGTCTTAATCAAGAAGAGCCTGTCGTCGCTATCCATACAGGAGGGCTTCAAGGGTTACGAGGTATGCAGTACATGAACAGACTTACCGACACTCGTTGGCTTCCGTTAATTAATTCGCATGTACCCGGATAAACCAAGACGCTTTAACAAGTTGATTTGTTTCACTGTTTCTATACCTGCAGCAAATACCTGCTGCTTTTGCGCAGAGGCAACGCCATTGAGACTACGGATGAACATTTGGTTTTCTTTATGGGATAAAATATTACTACCAATACTCTTGTGTAGTAACAAACTGTCCACCGGGACATTGTTTAAGTATCCCAAATCCATTACATAAAACCCAACCTGCACAACCATCACCTTGCCACCATAGCGTTTAACAATGCTAAGTAGCTTCTTGATTGAATTGACATTATTAGTCAGCTCAAATTCAGAAACTTCAAAGATCATACGTTGAGTTAAGCCCACATGTTTTTTCAAAAAGCGAACCAACCATACATCAAAGTCACGGTTTAACCAGCTATCTATATGGATTCGAACACCAACTGGTACGGACTTTTGTTTAGCTAGCTCTTCAACAACCAACTCAAGGGACAACATATCCAGCTGAGGTATCAATCCGCACTTACGCGCCATAGGCATAAAGACACTACTGGAAATGACGGCATCAGCCTCTTTTAAAATAAGATTGGATTGGTAGGAGGCGATGTCACCATTAAGGCGCTTTATCGGCTCCATGGCCAGTGAAAAATTACCTTTTTCTAATGCGTTTTCTAGGGTAATTCGCCAACGTACTGACCCTTTAACGCCTGATATAGGTAACTTACCCGCTTCATACATAAACCAACTAGAAGGACCTTGTAATTGCGCTGCTCGCAATGCCAAATCCGCTTCTGCCATAATATGAAACGCCGATTCAGTATGGCTAAACTGTTTGACGCCTATGTAACATGAATGACTTGCTTGTACCCCTAAAGGTAGCTCAAATCTAGACGACTTTTCTATCAGTGCTTTAGCTACTTTCTCTATTTCTGCTTCATCAGAAAAAGGTAATAACAACGCAAATTCACTGTAGTTAATGCGTGCCACGACCGTCTGCTGCGTGTCATCCAAATATGGTTTTAACAGCGAGCTATAATCATTAACTAAACTGGCCGTCGCCTTTTTGCCCTGTCGCTCGCGAAGTTCGTCAAGAGAAGAAAAGTGAACCAGCAGTATTGCACCAAAAACTTGTTGTTCAGATTGGATTAAGGCTTCGAGTCGATTGTCCAAGTACAGACGGTTGCCCAACCCCGTCAGTTTATCCAAAAAGGCCTGGCTACGAATAAAATGGTCAATCTTCTGCCCACCTTTCTGAGCCAATATCCGCTGGCTATTTATTTCTCGAATCGTGTTAACTAAATGATAGTCTCTGGTTTTTATAAAAAACTTAAAGCGTTCGTCTCGGGAGTATCGCCCCGCCCACATTTCAAGTTGAAGTAGTATTTTCCAATGTGGAAATACCTTTCTGTAGGTCATACCAATGGCCGTAAGACAGATAAACGCCAGGGCAACATTCGCATATAAAAAATCGATGAAATGGCTTACCAATAGTGACTCATGGGATACAACTACGTTGTAACCATCGTGTCTAAATACTGTTTCGGTGAGATTCCAGCTATCGCTATAACGCTGACCTGCAATGTGTCGACCATTTTGATGGACAACTTCCCAACCCAAAATCGTTGGTGTTAGTCGTTCAATCACCATTGAATTTAAGTGACTGTGATTTGCAAGTGTAGGAGTTAAGTTATCGTATTTTAGCTCTTCTGTTGCACTGACATGGTGAGCTTCAAGCATTGTATGCATGTATACATGCTGAGCGTTTATCTGGGCTGCCCGTTCATCTGAGGTAACATAAAACATTAAGACATTAACGAACACAAATAGGCTGAGCATAATGTAACCTGCCGATCGCATTAGCCCCTGATACAAAACTCTGGTTAGTTGCATGTCCATACACTTATTGTTCTTATTATAATTTCACTTTACGTTGATGCATTAACAGATTCAATTGCAAAAACCTTCCCAGTGGTCTGACCTGGCAAGCTTCTGCTCATAATCAGAATATAAAAAAGCCCTTGTCACAAGGGCTATTTTAAATTCTCTCTAACGCAAAAAAGCCGAGGTTAGAATGGAATATCGTCGTCAAAGTCCATGCTCGGTGCAGGTGCTTGAGCCGGTGCTTGATTTTGCATACCTGAGTTTTGCATGCCTGAATTTTGCTGTGCTTGATATCCACCTTGAGGCTGTTGGCTCTGATAAGGTTGATTTGGTTGAGCCACTGCTTGTTGAGGAGCCTGTTGCGGAGCTTGATTCTGCATGCCTTGGTTAGGCTGTGCAAAACCACCAGGAGTGCTTGCTGGTTTCTGGAATTGGTTGTTATTTGATGCACCCATGTTATCAGAGCGACCACCTAACATTTGCATCTGACCACCAAAATCTACAACCACTTCTGTTGTGTACTTGTCTTGGCCTGTAGATTGATCCTGCCATTTACGCGTTTGCAATTTACCTTCAAAGTACACTTGTGAGCCTTTACGTAAGTACTCACCAGCTACCTCTGCAAGTTTTCCAAACACAACAACACGGTGCCATTCTGTTTTTTCTTGCATTTGGCCAGTATTTTTATCTTTCCAGCTTTCGTTAGTCGCAAGGCTAATATTTGCTACCGCGTTGCCATTTGGCATGTATCTGACTTCTGGATCAGAACCTAATGTTCCAATTAAAATTACTTTATTGACTCCACGAGCCATAATATTTCTCCTGCAAACTAATTAAATTTGGGTCACTATTTGATTAACACCATCACTGTCGTAACCGTGTTTGTCAACTTTTAAGTAAATTCGGTATTCGTCTTCTACGACTGTTGCTTCAACAACGCCATCACATTGACTGATCTGTTCGATTAAACGCTCTGTGTCAGTCTGAGTTTCTGGTTCGTAGGGAATAGAAACGCGCTTAGAGCTTTGTGGCAATACCATACCCGATGCGTATGCGATCCATAATAACGCAAGCGCCGCATTGCTAGCAAACAAATAACTAAAGCCGAAAGACTCTGCGATATAACCGCCTGAGATACCACCTAAAAAAGCACCTAAAAACTGGCTGCTAGAATAGACTCCCATTGCTGTCCCTTTTTGACCTGCAGGCGCAAGTCGAGATACATGCGCTGGTAAACTCGCCTCTAGGAAATTAAAA
This sequence comes from Psychrosphaera ytuae, assembly GCF_017638545.1. Classification (NCBI taxonomy): domain Bacteria; kingdom Pseudomonadati; phylum Pseudomonadota; class Gammaproteobacteria; order Alteromonadales; family Pseudoalteromonadaceae; genus Psychrosphaera; species Psychrosphaera ytuae. Next base: position 2,358,881 of record NZ_CP072110.1, on the reverse strand, counting down.
CCGATAAAAAATATGAACAACATGACGACAATCGTCCAAAAATCTGTATTCATTGCCATTACAACACTGGCTAACACTAGCATTGAAATACCGATTTGAAAGAACAGTTTTTCTTGGCCTTTTTTGGCCGCAATGATGATCATTGGCACCATAAAGATGAACGACAACAAAAGAACAGGTAAATATATACTCCAGTGTTCAGAGATTCCCACGCCATTTTTGGTTAAAAGCAATGGGACTGCGATAAACATAGACGTCATCGTTAAGTGCAACACCAATACCCCAAAATCAAGTCTAAGTAATTGGTTGTCAAACAACATGGATACCACTTGTTTGGGGCTTGCTGTAACTTCACTCGATTTTGCTCGGGTATAAGAATTAGGAACTAGAGTCAAAACGATTAGAATGCCGACAACCGCCATCACCGCAGTAAACATAAAGACCCCACTCAAGCCATGACTCTCAGCAACCATCGGGCCTAGTACTAATGCAACAGAAAAACTCAGTCCAATGCACATACCAATAACCGCCATTACTTTTGGTCTTTGCTCTTCACGAGTAACATCCGCAGCAAGTGCCAAAACTGCACTTGCGATAGCACCCATACCTTGAATAGCACGGCCAATGGTCACCGTTACCACATCTTCTGCTAGCCCTGCGACCACACTACCTATAGCAAATATAATGAGTCCGACAACGATGATACGCTTACGGCCATATCGGTCTGATAACCAACCCATAGGGATTTGAAACATAGCTTGAGTTAAACCGTAAGCACCAATGGCTAAACCAATCCACAATGGGGAAACGCCTTCTAGGTCCTGACCGTAAATTGCCATAATTGGCATTAGCATAAACAGGCCCAGCATGCGGATCGCAAATACCGACGCAAGTGATACGGCAGTGCGTTTTTCAAGGGAATTAAGTTTGTCTGACTGCATGAACTCTCTAGGGAATTGAACCAAATAAATGAACCGACCATTATACCGTGATAAAGGTCAGTTCTTAAAGTGCCGACGACCGCTTTGGTCCATTTTATTTAAAACGGTAGGAGTAAACTCTGCTTATCCGTTAATTCGAGCCTGAAGTGACATTGCTTTTTCTCTTAAATCATCATTAGGATTCGAATTAAGAATCGCATCGAGTTCTATTTTGGCTTCAACCAAACGGTCTAGTTCTGTCAGTACAAACGCCAAATGGTATCTAATTTCAAGGTTACTTGAGTCCATCGCAAAAGCATTTCTCAATAGTTGCAATGATTGCCCGTAATCTCCGTTCATTGCATGTGCCCAAGCGAGCGTATCGATGATGTTTGCGTTATTAGGTTGTAACTCACTTGCAGTTTTTGCGGTCTCTAAACCTAGCTTAGGTGAATAATCTAGTTGTAATATAGCTAAATTATTATAGATCAGTGCGTTACCATTAAAACTGGGAAGCAAGATTAGGTCGGAATAATATTTATCCGCTTTTTTAGATTCGCCTGCACTAAAGTAAAGATCGGCTAAGATTTGTTTAACCCATAACTTTTGAGGATCACGATCTAACTTTGACTCTAAAAGTTTGATGGTTTTTGCATAGTCATGACCCAACTTTGCCAAATCAACTAACTTCAAGACTACTAAGTCAAAATCGCTGTCTGCTTCGATGGCTCGCCAATACTGCTTACTTGCATTAGTCAGTTGCTGTTGGGCTAAATATACGTCACCAAGTACATGATAAGCGTTCGCGTTACCATTGGACTCTTTAATCAAATTAGAAGCTAAGATTTGAGCTTTATCTAATTCCCCTTTTGACAATAAGAAACGAACATATTCCGTTTTGACTAGAATATTATCCGGTATCAATCGACTTAGCTTTTGATGAGTCAACTCCGCGCCTTCATAATCAGCGATTTTTCGTTGCCATGACGCAACGTTGTATAATAAACGCCCATCATCTTCCGCTAATCCGTATAAGATACCGAGCTGTTTTTTGGCCTCATCTAATCTATTTAACCTTACTAATGTTTCAACTTTCATAAACATGAACTGTCGATTGTATAGGCTATTATTATTTAATATTTCAACAACCTTTAACGCCCCATCAAAATTATTGAGCTCGTTATACAAGCCAAATAATAACAAAGCACTGCTATCTGTGAGCTTCGCTTTCTCGATAGATTCTAATACTGATATAGCCTCTCGTTTTTTGCCCAATTCACTTAAGGTTTGTGCGTGTATTAATTTAACTGACACATTCTCTGGCTTCTCTGCCACCAAAGACTCGATAATTTGTATTGCGTCCGTTAACTTTTGCTGCATCCTTAAGGCAGTCGCAAGATTGAACCTAACTTCAAAAGCATTAGGATTTTGTTCCAATGATTTGCGAAGCAAAACCTCCGCTTCAGCTGGGCTTTGACGTTTTATCTTTACTGCCCCTGCGAAACCATGTACTTCTGCACTAGGGTCAGGATTTTCCAATAACGATTTACTTATATCTTCTGCACGTTCCAAATTTCCATTTTCAAGAAATATGATACCGTTGGCTAATTGATATGCTTGGGTGCGTTTGGACTCATCAGGAAGACTATCCAAAACCTCTTTTGCATCTCGTACACGGCCTCTTTTTGATAGAAGAGACGCTTGTTGAAGGGCAATACTCGGGTCCTGAGGAAATTCTGAATATAACTGGTCAAGTAATCTTGAAAACTCATACGTTGTTGAGTTTTCTTTATACAAATTAAGTAGTTTAAAACCAAGCGGCTTATTTTTTATAACCAGAGAATAGTGGTTTTCAAGTAGGTCAATAGACTCTCTAAACTCCCCTTTTTGGATATAAACCTCTGATAAAAAATGTATCGCTTGAACATCATTTGGAGTTAATTCTAAATATTTTAACAATTCCTTTTGCGCAGCTTCCCAGTTTTGTTGGTTAATTAAAGAAATTGCATTGATTAATATCAGACTTGGGTCGTTGATAAAGCTCTCTTCATCATACAAAGATAAAGACGTTACAACATCTTCTAACAACTGCTTTGATAACTCTTCTTTTTCGTTCATCGACAACAACCAGCTCATCAACACCTTCATTCGAGGGTCGTTGGGGGTTTGTTCAATTATTTCTTCCGCGAGGGTCAACGCATCTGCATACATTCCATTTTTAATTAAAGCACCAACTAATGAGCGGTTTATAAATGGGTCTGAGTTGTCGATGGTGACGGCTTTTTGAAACGCCTCTAATTCAGCTTTTTTATCACCAAGCTGACCCTGCAATTGTCCAAATAGATGAATTGTTCTTGGCTCATTCGGCGATATTTTTAATGAATCATTTATTAAACCATTCGCCTCATCTAAACGCTTTTGCTGAATGTACATGCTAGCTAACGCATTCATTGCTCTAGTATTTTTAGGCAATAATTGGATCGCTTTTTTAAATTCATCAACTGCGAGCTGAGTAAGTGATAATTGGTTATAGGCATTACCTTTTGCTAATAGTAATTCAAACCTAAGTGCATCTGTTTTCAAGAGGGAGTAGTTGATGTCTATAACGTCTTGATACTTTCCCAAAAACAGCAATACCGACGTATATTCTTCTAAGATAAGATTAATGTCGGCTTTTTGATTTAGAGCTTCTTGAAAAATATTAAAAGCTGGTGTGAATTCACCATTTTCCGTCAATATTTTACCCAACAGGACTTTTGCAGGAAGATTGCGAGGATCATCTTTAAGAGTGTTTTTTAAATGTATAAAACTTTCTTGCAAATCGCCTTGATAGTATGCCTGTAGCGCTTTTTCGTAGTCACTATCTATTGCTAAAACGTGTACAGGGATAATTGCTCCCAAGAGTAAAATTAACTTAATTTTGATGTCTACCTGACTAAACAATCGATCCCACATAAAAACCCTAAGCATTTTAACTACTACAAAAATAAAAAAGATGGCAACTAGCCATCTTTCTTAACATAAATCATATTATAACGTAAATTAAGCGCGAAATTTACGTCTTCCAATCAACATAAGGCCCATAGCAAACAGAGCAAAAATGCTCGGCTCACTGACCGCAGTAACCATTTTAGAGCCACCAACTCCCATTAGCTTGAAAGCATCATAGTTATCACCACCTTCATTGTAGAATCCTACAAGCCACATTGATGACGCTCGTTGAGAGGGGTTATTTATTGAATAGTATTGAGTAGTGTCAATATAATCCGAAATGCTCAGCATTTGAGTGCTATCAAATATATCGGACCAAGATTTATTTCCAGATTTCATATCTGCAACTTGACTTTGGTTTACCTCGATAGCACCAATGTTTAGAGCTCCATCACTGCCAAGATCCTGCCAAGAGACCTGTAACCCTTTAAGCACTACACTAGATGTGAAGCTAAGTAATACCATGTCTTGATCAGCCCAGTAGGAGTTGTTCGATGTCCCATTGTCAATTGCATGGTCACCTGAGGTGTTTACATTTTCGTCAGAATTTACAACCCCAACTTTTTTGCTAGATCCCCAATGATAGATATGAGCCTGACCCACTGTTTGATCGTAGGCCTCTTTGTTCGACTGAATATTAGTAGGGTCGTTAGCTGGATTGTGATCTGACCATCCAGTGATATTCAAACCAATATTTGCAAAAGGTTGGCCGACAACTTCATCGCTATTGTTAATAGTTAGGTCGTTGAAACCATTATTGACACCGTCCACGCCGTTCTGGGTAGACCACCAATACGTTGTACTAGTTGAGCCACTCGCCGTCGCCGCCATTGGCAATAGCGCCACAAGCGCTACTAAAAACTTTTTCATTTCCAAAACCTCTTCTACTTCAATCCAATTTTGAAATAGGTAAACGTTTAATCTTATAACTCTCTACTAGCAAAAGGTGAGCCAAACACAAAGCCCTTTCATTTCAATAATTTAAAACATGGAAATAGAAGCGTTGTAAAAAATTCAGACACCCTTTTCACAGCTTTTACCAAAATAAACATCGCCAATTTGCTCAGTTGCTAAATTTTAACCAACTGGCAAATTTATGCAATCACTATCACGTAAAACAAAAAGATTAATAGGTTAATCTTATCCTGTACTTGAAGCATATAACCTAAGCTAAACTCTACTCTTAAGTTTGATTGTCACATCCTTGCTATTTTATTTACCTGGCAGGGTTAAAAATGTAATACTGTCTGATCTATTAACTCGGTAAAAAGTGAATATGGATAAAATTGAAGTTCGCGGCGCCCGCACCCACAATCTAAAAAATATCGACCTCGAAATTCCTCGCGATAAGCTCATTGTTATTACCGGCCTATCGGGTTCTGGAAAGTCATCTTTAGCGTTCGACACTTTATATGCCGAAGGCCAACGTCGATATGTAGAATCGCTTTCCGCATACGCACGTCAATTTTTATCATTAATGGAAAAACCAGATGTCGATCACATCGAAGGACTGTCGCCTGCTATTTCCATTGAACAAAAATCTACATCTCACAACCCTCGTTCAACCGTGGGAACTATTACCGAAATATACGATTACCTACGCCTCTTGTATGCACGAGTCGGCACACCTACCTGTCCTACTCACGGCGAGCCGTTAGAGGCACAGACAGTGTCACAAATGGTCGACCGAATTTTAGAGCTACCTGAAAGCTCTAAAATTATGATCTTAGCGCCAGTCGTAAAAGACCGTAAAGGCGAGCACGTCAAAACGCTAGAAAACCTAGCAGCTCAAGGTTATATCCGTGCTCGAATTGATGGCGAAGTCTGTGATTTATCGGATCCACCGGAGCTAGAGCTTCACAAAAAGCACACCATTGAAGTAGTTGTTGACCGATTAAAAGTGCGAACTGACATACAACAGCGATTGGCCGAATCCATTGAAACGTCTCTGGAATTAAGTGGGGGCATAGTTCGCGTTAGCTTTATGGATGGCGATGAAGAAGAGCTCACGTTCAGTGCTAACTTTGCCTGCCCGGTCTGCGGTTACTCGATGCAAGAGCTTGAACCTCGACTTTTTTCATTCAACAACCCGGCGGGGGCTTGCAGTAGCTGTGATGGACTGGGTGTAAAACAATATTTTGATTCTGACAAAGTTATTGTCAATGGCGAGCTGAGTTTATCAGGCGGAGCTATTCGCGGCTGGGATAAGCGTAACTTTTATTATTTCCAAATGCTCAAATCATTGGCTGACCACTTCGATATTGACTTATCACTGCCATTTGAAGAATTACCAGAAGAGCATCGACACGTAATCCTCAATGGTAGCGGTAAACAAACTATCGAGTTTAAATACATGAATGACCGTGGTGATGTTGTTGTTCGCAACCATCCGTTTGAGGGTATTTTACCCAATATGGAGCGTCGCTACCGCGAAACCGAATCGAATACGGTCCGTGAAGAGCTGACCAAATATATCAGTACTCAGCCTTGCCCGAGCTGTAAAGGCAGTCGTTTACGCGAAGAAGCTCGACATGTATTTGTGACTAATACCAATCTCCCTACCATAACTCAGATGTCAATTGGTGAAGCCAGCCAGTTTTTTGAAGACTTGTCGCTAACAGGTCAAAAAGCCCAAATTGCAGAAAAGATCCTCAAAGAAATTAGAGAGCGCTTAGGCTTTTTGGTTAATGTAGGTCTAACTTATTTATCGCTGTCTCGAAGCGCAGAAACCTTATCCGGTGGTGAAGCACAACGAATCCGACTAGCGAGTCAGATTGGTGCAGGTCTCGTTGGCGTAATGTACGTGCTAGATGAACCATCAATCGGCCTCCACCAGCGAGATAATGACCGATTACTAAAAACCCTAACTCACTTGCGTGATCTGGGTAATACAGTGATTGTAGTCGAACACGATGAAGACGCTATCAGAGAAGCAGATCACGTTATTGATATCGGTCCTGGAGCGGGTGTTCACGGTGGACAAGTGATAGCACAAGGCACACCAGATGAAGTAAAAAACAATCCGAATTCAGTAACAGGCCAGTATCTATCAGGTGTCAGAAAAATTGAAGTGCCGAAACAACGCGTCCCAGTTAACAAAGAGAAATGGTTGTCTCTAAAAGGCGCAACCGGAAACAATCTACAAGACGTCTCCATAGATATTCCCGTTGGGTTGATGACCTGTATCACTGGTGTTTCTGGGTCAGGTAAATCGACACTCATTAACGGAACGTTATTCCCAATCACTCACCGTGAATTGAACAAGGCGACCACTGCTGCACCTGCGCCATACAAAGAGATTACAGGTCTTGAACACTTAGATAAAGTGATCGACATCGACCAAAGCCCAATAGGTCGCACGCCACGGTCAAACCCTGCAACCTATACAGGTATCTTCACTAATATTCGAGAGCTGTTTTGTGGTACACAAGAGGCACGTGCTCGAGGGTATAAAGCCGGTCGTTTCAGCTTTAACGTAAAAGGCGGTCGATGCGAAGCTTGTCAGGGCGACGGTGTAATAAAAGTAGAAATGCACTTCTTACCTGACGTTTATGTACCATGTGATGTATGTGCAGGAAAACGTTATAACCGCGAGACGTTGGAAGTTACTTACAAAGGTAAAAACATCCATCAAGTTTTGGATATGACAGTCGAAGATGCTCGAGAGTTTTTTGATGCGATTCCGGCCATTGCACGTAAATTACAAACACTCATGGATGTGGGCCTAAGCTACATTCGTTTAGGTCAATCAGCTACCACTCTTTCTGGTGGTGAGGCGCAACGAGTTAAGTTAGCCAAAGAGCTATCAAAAAGAGATACGGGTAAGACCCTTTATATCCTTGATGAACCAACAACAGGTCTGCACTTCCACGATATAGAGCAACTCTTAGCGGTTCTTCATCGTCTGCGAGATCACGGAAACACTCTAGTTATTATTGAGCACAATTTAGACGTAATTAAAACGGCTGACTATATCGTAGATTTGGGCCCAGAAGGTGGTTCTGGCGGTGGCACGATTGTAGCAGCAGGAACCCCAGAAGAAGTATGTGATGTCAAAGCGTCTTTTACCGCTAAATACTTAAAACCAATGATATCTTAATTGTATCTCCAAAAGAGAAAAAACAAAGGTTGCCGTGGGCAACCTTTGTTTTAACTAGCTTTATCTTTCGTCTCTGAATTGGCGTTAAGCTCGGACAGAAATCGTTCCAGTTCATACCCAGGCATAGGCTTTGCAAAATAATATCCTTGTGCCTCATCACACCCTAGCTTTTTGATGTACTCAAGCTGCACTTTGGTTTCAATCCCCTCTGCAATAACTTCCAAACCTAATTTTTGCCCTAATTCGACTATAGTCTCAGCAATTGCACCATCGCCTCCTTCACCGATCTCACGAATGAACTCTCTGTCTACTTTCAGTCGATTTAAAGGTAGCTTGTGTAAATAACTCAAAGACGAAAACCCGGTTCCAAAGTCATCGATAGCGACCGTAAACCCATTCGCTCTTAATTTCTCTAATGCAGATATAACGTGGTGCGTGTCGTCCATAACCACGCTTTCAGTGATCTCTAATTCAATATCTTCTGGTGGAATGCCGTAAGCTTTGGCAACACTAATAACATCATCAACAAAGTGGCCGTTCTTGAATTGAGGCATAGACACATTAACTGCGACCCGCAAGCGACCATGGCCTAACTTTTTAAGTCGATTTACTTCAATACAACTCTGCTCTAATACCCAAGCACCAATATCGACAATCAATCCGGTATATTCAGCCAACGGAATAAACGTCAATGGTGAAATGAAGCCTCCGTCATCGTTAGGCCAGCGCAACAAAGCTTCAACGCCTATTACTTTCTCGGTTTCTATATCAACCTGAGGCTGATACCACACTTGTAATTTAGACTCGAAAAAATCATCGGTAAGTTTTCGGATCATGGACAAACGCCAACTTGTTTCGTCCTCCATTTCAGGACGATAAACATTAAACCTAGATTGGCTGTCTTTTTTAGCTTTATTTAACGCAATATTGGCATGTTTGATAACCGTTAAGCCTGACTCGGAGCTATCAGGCTTACGGCAAATACCCAATCGGGCATTGACCGGAATTTGGTTATTACTCACTTTGAATGGTTGATCAAATATAGCTAATACACTGTATTCGTGTAGTTTTTCTCCTGAGCCAATCAACCCGAAAATATCAGCCCCAACTCTGCATATAATTGCATCGTCGCCAAACTGCCGGTTGAGCCTTTCAGCCACACCGACTAAGAGATTATTACCCGCTTCTTGCCCTAGACCATCATTAATATCTGAAAAATGTTCGATATCTAACAACATTACAGTATCCATTTGACTGTCGGGTTTTACAAAATCGTCCAAGTGTTGAATAAAGCGCGAACGGTTTGGCATTTGCGTCATTTCATCGAGAAATGCAATATCGCTGACTTTTTTGAGTAATAACGAATTATCCAAATCCGAAGCCATATTTGATACAAAAGATTCAACGAGCTCATTGCGAATACACTCACTATCTGCATCATAAATAATCAATATACCTACGCAGGACTTCGATGGTATATATAAGATCAATCGATCTCTGTCTATTATCGAACTTTTCTTTTGTAGCGCTTTCTCTATCAAACCAACATCGTAAGTCGGAATTATCTCTCGACACAATTGACCGCTGAACGAATAAAGTTCATCGTTACTAAATTCAACATAAAACTTATCAACAGAGTCTCTTTGTTCACTTGAGTTTAATAAAAAGACACCCGGTCCTCTCGCAGAAAAAAGATCAATCGACATCAAAACCAAACGACGTACAAAACTTACAAAGCTTTTCTGTTCAATCAAGGTACTATTCATCACATTGAGCTTTTGTAAAAAGTCTCTAGATTCATTGATATGTTTAATTTGTTGGTAAGAACGAATCGCCGTACACAAAGTTGTCAGCAAGCGATTTCGAGTTAACTCTGTCTTTGTCACATAGTCGTTAATATCGTAATCAATGACAACACGCTCTTCCGGTGCATATCCCGGCTGACCTGTACGTAAGATGATGCGAATGTCTTTTAGTTGTAGCTCTTCTCTGATTGTTCGGACTAATTTAAGACCAGCATCATCACTTTCCATAACGACATCTAGTAAGGTCACCGCTATATTCGGCTTTTTGGCGAGAATTTCTTTAGCTTCATAACCGCTATAGGCATTCAAAAACTGTAGACGTCGGCCAGAAATAACCATGTTCTCTAAAGCCATCTGAGTTACTTTATGAACTTCAGGTTCATCATCAACGACCAGTATGTTCCATGCAGGTAAATGGTCTAAAACTTCACTTTCTGAATCATCGTGTAGAGACTGACCAGCAAATAAATAGGGCTCACTTTTAGACGTGTACTTTGATGCCATCGAGCAGTTACATCCTAATTCGAAGAAAGAGTGGTTATAAAAATCTTAGGTTTGTACTTATACATTGTAGAAAAGATTCACCGAATTGCTTAATTTATACCTCGTTTTTAATACATTTTTTGACTTTCAAGTCGATATTAAAGAGTATGTTTTAAAAACCTATAACTGTGGCAAGATATGAGCAACCAACCCAGTTCCCGAACCAAATATTTAAATATCGTCAAACAAATTACGGGTATTGATTTTGAGGTGACTAGTACATCTCAAGATATTAATGAACAAAACATTTTTCACCACCTTGCCAATGACCAAGTCGTCTTGTTGCGCGACCCTTCACAGTCAATCAGTCAACGCATCCACAAGCGCGAACAACTATTAGAAGCTCGTCAGCAATACAATTTAGAGCAGATATTTAGTCTAGCAGTTGAGTACGTCAAAGATGACTCATTACTAGAAAGAATCGATTTAGATTGGGTTATGAAGTACATAGAGTTGGCAAAAAATAGTTTTACACCAACCTTACATGAACTATGGGCAAAAATATTGGCCCGTGAATTGGTCAAGCCTGGATCATTTTCTCATCGCAGCCTAAAGACCTTGTCCGAACTAAGTACAAAAGAAGCAAAGATCTTTTATCACGCGGTAAAACTAATATGTCGATTTGGTGAGGAACACTCGGGGCGCTTGATTACCGGCATTTATAAAAAGCCAACTCTCATGTCAATTTTTGCCGCCAACAACAAAATTACCGTTAACTTAAGTAAACACGGTCTAAACTACAGCCAATTAATAACACTGATTGAAATTGGATTGATTCATCAACAAGAAATCGAATCCGCCGCATATCAACCCAAAGATGAACTCAAAGTAAACTATCAAGGTCAAACTTACGATGTTGCAATCAAACAAAAAGACGTTGTGTTTACTTATTACAAATTAACCCAGGCGGGATATGAATTGAGTCAATTGGTTAAGCCAGCAAAAGATCAAAAGTTAATCGTAGATATCTTAAGCCAGTTCAACCAATTAGTTGGTAATGATGTTGAGGTTTATAACCGGGTTTAAAACACCAGTTCTAAACCCAGATAACTGCTGTCAAAAGCCTGCTCGAAAATAAAACCATCATCACGGTCAAATGAAACCTTTTGTTCGATAACACCAAACTCGATCTTTATATTCGGTAAAATTGTATTATCGAATTCATATCCTATGCCAGCCATTGTTAGCTCGTTATCGCTTCCTTTGTTAAGTTCTGCAAAACCGTAAAAACCAAAAAGAGGCAAGTCCAAATTCACTCGACCATGTGCCAACAACTCGTAGCTGTCAGCACTTGAGGAGGACCGAGTATTATCCATTGTTTCTCTGATGTTCACCGAAGCTTCTTGATAACGTCCAGTAACACCTAAATTGATTGTTACCAATCTGACGTCCAACACTTCGTAATACAAGGTTGTGTCTTGTATCGTGAGTTCGTGGTTTGAAACAAGATTACTAGCAACTGGAAAGGTTGTACCTGCAAGTATGAATGTCTGCTCTAAATTATAAGAGCTATCAAAGTCCAAATTTTGATATGTTAGGCGCGCGTTCGGAATTAAAGGTATCGAATGGTCGAGTTGGGCGCTTAATAAGTACTGCGATTCATCAGAGTGTGTATAAGACAATAAACTATCGTTTGCCTCGCCAAACATGGAGTCGGAGCCAGACTCCCATTGTTTAACACCTAAAGAAATATCAACTAAAGGTGCTGCACTCACGCTGCCACAAACTAGCATCGCCGCAAACATAGTCAACCATTTATTCTTATCCATCGGGCTTTATCCTTGAACTAATAGTTTGTTTAAATCGATGATCGCTGCATTTGCGCGGGAAATGTAATTGGCCATCACTAATGAGTGATTCGCTAACATACCAAAGCCACTGCCATTTAATATCATCGGACTCCAAACCGTATGCTGAGTAGCCTCTAACTCCCTAATAATTTGACGTAGGCTGGCTGTTGCATTTTTCTTTTGTAGTGTCGCTGCGAAGTCAACTTCTACTGCCTTTAAAAAATGTAATAAAGCCCAAGACGCACCTCTGGCCTCATAAAATACATCGTCTATTTTCCACCAACTTGTTTTAACAGCTAGTTGTTGTGGGCTGTTAGTAGATTGGCGGGCAGCTTGATCACCAGCAAGATCGATATTTATTCGGTCCTGCCCTACGCTGGCACTCAAGCGCTGGCTTAAACTACCTAAACGCTTTTCGACTTCACCTAACCAATCTCTTAAGTTGTCTGCGCGGGCATAAAATTGGGCAGAGTTCTGATTATCATCAGCAAGGGAATCTCTGTAGTCGATAAGTGCATCAACTGCCTTACTATATTCACCCTCAGCACTTGGAAAAGCCCATGATTTATGGTCAATGTTGAACTGTGGCTGAGCTATTTTCAAATAAGGATTTTCAACGGATTGTGACTGAGAACGACTAAAGTCTTTGCGCAGAGCAAGAGCGAGATCACGGATCATCTCTAACGCACCAAACTCAAAGGCCGGAATATTGTCTAAAAATACAGAAGGAGGCGTCACATCATTTGACATGTAACCACCAGGCTTGTTCAACAATACATTGGTAACTTCAATAAGTGTATTTGTTGTTGTGTATCCAGTAACAGGTGTGACGCCGTTTTGCTGGGCTATCGCCGTTGATTTTTCTTCCACAGAGAATGTCTCAGGCATAAAGCTCCAATACTGAGATAGAAGATACAAAACAACAACAATAAATCCAAAACCTGATACAAGCCATTTCTGCATTTCAAAACTCCTTTAATGATGTCTTATTTTTTGATGGATAGATTCAACTTTGAACTCTACCGACAGCTCGTTGCCATTTGAATCCATCAAACGCACATTGGCGGTTTTGTTATTAGCCATTGTCGAATCGACTCCTAAAAACATAATGTGCAATCCGCCAGATTCAAACACCACTTCACCATTGGCTGGAACAGTAACATTATCCAGTTTGATCATTTTCATCAGACCACCTTGATGTAGGTGTTGATGAAATTCGACGCGTTTAGCGATAGGTGATGAAGCTGAAACCAGCTTTACATCTTTATCGCTGTTATTCTTTACTATTAAATATCCTGCAGTGTTAACTGCGCCTGGGATAACTGCTCGAACTTTTGCGTTTTCAGTCGATAATTGATCCAATTCAGCCGCCTGACTCGATAATCCAATTAAAGATAAAACAATTAATATAATGTTTTTCACGTGATGGCACTCCAAGTTTAGTCCAATTTAGCCATCATACCCATGCAATTAGTTGATTGGAATAATAATTAACGGTAGATCTCAGGCTTATTATCACTTCTCTTTGAAATAAAATACGCCGCTGCAATTAATAACACTAATGGCCAAACCGCACTTAAGCCAGCCAAGACCAATGCGCCAAAAACCATTGCAATAGCGACAAAAATGCCAGCAAAAACACTAAACAGCACGCAACCAATTATAAAAAAGACCAATACAGCAATCCCTAAGCCTAGTAGGTTTCCTGCCCAATCACCGATATCAATCCAATGTAAAAATGACTCTGTATGAAAGTAGAAGCCAGGCATAATGCTCAAGATCAAAAACAGAACAAAAAGTGCCCCTACGACTTTAACAAAATTAGACATATCCTTTCTCCAAAAACTGTTTATTTATCCAACCAAACACTAATAAAAGCGTTTGGTTGGCATTAATACAGATGCTAAAAAGTAGCCGAAGACGCCCGCAAGTGGTGCGAACAATGTGAACAATACAGCCGCGGTTCGCACACCCCAGACAGGGAGATTAAAATGACGTCCAATACCTGCGCATACTCCAGTAAGTTTTCTGTTTAACTGATCTTTACAAATTGGGTCACCAATATATTGCTTGTTCATCACGGTCTCCTTAAGCATTCGCTACTTTTTTCTTTAAAGCCTCTAACTGCTCGTTTACTTCAGATTCTGTTTCGAGTTTTCTAAACTCATCTTGAAGACTAGAAGTCGTCAAATCATAGGCATCAACTTGACTTTCTAACTCGACAACCTTTCGCTGAAGCTGCTCATATTTTTGGTTAACGGTATCTATCTTGTTGCTCTCAAGTGCACTGCGACTGCGTAACTGAACTTCTACTGTCGTTACTCTGCGGTCAATACGCTTCACGTTCTCACGAGCTTCAGTTAGCTTTTGTTGTAAGCGATTAGTATCTTCCGTTATTTTTGCCAGGTCTTCATCAGCAGCAGCAACATGCTTTTCTAAAGCGACCACGTCTGCGTTCAAACTATTTTTGACCACAAGCGCTTCCCTTGCCAAATCTTCACGGCCCTTTGTCAAAGCGATTTCGGCCTTTTCGCTCCACTGCTGCTGTTGTGCTTGTAAATGTTCTAGCTTACGCGTGGCATGTTTTTTTTCTGCAATACAACTTGCTGCGTGGCTACGAGCTTCTACTAACGCTTCTTCCATTTCTTGAATGACAAGTCGCAGCATGTGTTCTGGTTTTTCTGCTTTATCTAAAGCAGAGTTTATATTTGCATTTAAAACATCAACGAATCTTGTAATAACACCCATGTCGTTCTCCTTAGAATCTTTACATTGTTATTTAGTGTTCCAATACTTACTTCCAATTGATGTGCCAAAATTAAAACAAACGCAAGGTTATGATTTTTAATAACTTTTTAAATTGCACAAGTTTCGCGATTGAATCAGGCAAACCGCGATTGGTCAATTTAACCACAAGGGTTAGTGAATTTAACCAAGCTTATGATTTGCCCATTGAGTGCAAAAAAATGAAATAACGCCAAAGTAAATGTGAGTAATCACACACTAGATAAGTAAACAAATAATGAGGTTAAAGGTTTGGTGGATTTAAACAGTAGGAAATTGACTAGAAAGCGTAGAAGAGGGGAAAACAACTGCGTAGCAAATTGACTGCGAACTAATTTGCTACTTTAAATTAATGAAACCAATATAAGTCGTGTAAATATTTACAAAACCATAAACGATACCCAAGCTCAATACAGGTGAGAGCACTACAAGAAGTAAAGTTAAAAGGCTCACCATATTATTCACCAAGCTCTGACTGTTTTACAGAAAACTGTTTTTTAGCCAATGCGATTGAGTGTTTTGCTTGAAACAAAAAAGTATCTTGAATATCAATTTTTGTCTGATATTGAACTACTTTCCTTACCGCATTTACTTCTTGATGCACAGCTTGTGTTAGCGCTTCTGTATCATTTAAGTTTGAAATAGATACTGGTGAAGTAAGAGCGATACTAGTTGCTAAGATTAAAGATTGCATGATGTTTCTCCTTTAGTTAAATGTGTATATCTTTAGTCGCTATAACATTTACAAAGGTTGTGCCATCAATTAAAAAATTAATAAACCACTGTTATATAATGATTTATTTTAATGATTCTGTTTGGCGAGTAGTTGGGTGATAAAGAGTTTTACCACCCGAATGGTTAATTTGACTAACTATTAGTCAATTCCTCTTTCTCTAAAAAAAGACGTTGCATCAAATAACAAGTCCTTGCCTTTTCGGTCTGTTTTAACCGCATTTTCACTTAAATAGCGACGCCATATTTTTGCGCCTGGCAACCCCTGATAGAGACCCATCATGTGACGTAACACATGCCACGCTCTGCCACCGTCATCCTCATGGGACTCTATATAGTCACCTATTTGTGATAATACGTCTGAGCGTTTTACCTTTGGTTTATCAACGCCATATATAATGTTGTCAACGTCGGCCATAATATAAGGGTTGTGGTAAACCTCACGGCCCATCATTACACCATCAACGTGTTTGAGGTGTTCTAAGGATTCTTCAAAGGTCTTAATTCCACCGTTAATAATGATTTCTAGCTCAGGAAACAGCTCTTTTATCTTGTAAACGCGAGGATAATCTAAAGGAGGAATATCACGATTCTCTTTAGGAGAGAGACCCGTTAGCCAAGCTTTTCGAGCATGAATGATAAACGTCTCGCAGCCAGCTTCTTTAACTTTAGTAATAAAATCTAACAGAAACTCAAAACTATCCTGATCGTCTATTCCAATGCGAGATTTTACTGTGATAGGAATTGTCGTAACGGCTTTCATCGCCGCAACACACTCCGCCACCAATTCTGGTTTTGCCATCAAGCAGGCACCAAACATACCATTTTGAACACGATCTGAAGGGCAACCTACATTAAGGTTTACCTCATCATAGCCGCGTTCTTCTGCCAATTTAGCGCAGTGTGCTAAAGCTTCAGGATCACTGCCACCCAGTTGTAACGCAACAGGTTGTTCAAACTCATTAAACTTTAAAAAGTCACCTTTGCCATGAATGATCGCACCGGTTGTAACCATTTCTGTATACAAGACAGCGTGAGACGACATGGCACGATAAAAATAGCGACAATGTCGATCAGTCCAATCCAACATGGGAGCGACACAGAATTTACGATCTAACTTCTTTTTTGACATGGGGAGCTCTTAATAATAACTAACTCAAAATGTGAGCCTGAACTAATTTTTGACGATTAAAATTAAATTATGAGAAAGGCGGATTTTAGCACATAAACCCGCATATTCATTACTGAGAGCTCATATTATTAGTGAGTTATTCACCAAAAGCGCCGGCCGCTCCAGGGAAGACCACAGGACTTTCTGTACCATCTGTACTCACACTTGCAACACCAAAAAAGTAGTTATCTATTACAACATTTTTTAAAGTGTATTCAGTAACGTTGCCGACAAATTTACTGTATTGCCATTGCGGCGCATCGGTATAACGCCAATAAATTTTGTAGCCTGCTAATTGTGGGTTTTGCTCCGCGTTCGCCTGTGCCCAAGAAAGTGTAGTATCTGGCTTAACTGCACCACTGATCTTTACATTAGCAGGTGGGGTAGGTGCCCATGCCATGGACGCAAGACTTACTGCATTAAGCGCTGTCAGCTTAGCGGCATAATCAAAATCCACGCCATCGATTGTATCGCCATACTCAATACCATTTTCAGTTCTGAGATCTTGGTGTTGGCGATTGTAATTCTCATTTGTTTCCATAATTCTAACGCCTGGATAGCCAAGGTCATTAAAAGGACGATGGTGTCCTCCACGACCAAAACGGTCTAAACGATACACTACCATTGTGTCTAAATTCGGAATGTAACGGTCCGCCATTAGGTCTATATAACGAGCCAAATTTCTACTTGGAGAGTCAACTTCGCCACCGGTAAAACGACGAGTACGAGCTTCTGAGGTTGTCTCAGTTTGACGAGTACCTTCAGCAAAAATTCTAGCCGTTGTATTATTGATGACACCGTTGATACCTTGAACATTACCAATCATATCATTGTTCAAAACAGCTTTTAGGCGCCAATTTTCCTTTTGCGCATACTCTGCCAAAATCTTGCCACCAAATAGGCCTTGCTCTTCACCTGCTAATGCTGCATATACAATACTGCCGTTGAATTTATATTTACTTAATACTCTTGCAGCTTCTAGAGTACCCGCGACACCAGATGCATTATCATTTGCGCCCGGAGAATCAGAAGTAAAGTCCATAACGTCCGTAACGCGAGAATCTATATCGCCTGACATTAGAACATAACGGCCCGGGTCTGTTTCACCACTCTGAATCGCTATGACGCTGACTACTTCTGTGGCATCAGGGATTCGCTTTTCACCTTTGATTGTTTTTGATTGGTAAAACACCTGTAAACAGCCACCACACTCTGCAGAGATCTTGTCGAATTCCGCTTTTATCCAGCGCCTAGCAGCACCAATTCCCCTCGTGTCGGATTTCGTATCAGATAGCGTGTGACGTGTACCAAAGCTAACTAATTTTTCTATATCTTTTTCTATGCGTTCAGCTGATACTTGTTCAACAATATTATGTAAGTCCGCATCTACTGTATGTACTCTATTATTATCAAGTGCACTTACGGAAGTACTAACCAGAGCAGAAAGAGGAAACAACCAACTTATTTTTGTTAACTTTATTCGCATAAAGATTCCTTGTATTTATTATTGTTAGACCTGAATCGCAGTTTAGTTAAGATAACCAATTACAGGGCCTTTTTCGATTTATATCGTTTGTCGATGATAAATTTTTGATAAGCCGTTAAATCAGAATAACTCTTTACTGTTATCTCTTCGATTGGCGACCGGTAACTAACATCTCTTAACCACTCAATATTGTAAGGACACTTCTTAACTAGCTTTCTGAGTGTTTTTAGGACGGTTAAATAATCTTTCTGCAAGGTTTGATGAAATAATGTCTCCGCAAACAGAGTAGGAGTAACACAATAATATTGTGTTAAGTCGTTATTAAGTAGTGCTTCAGAAAAAGATGATACCGCTAGATTTGAATTTGGAGCAGGTAAATGGATATTTATTTTACCATCAGAGAGGACTTTGCCTGACTGCTGCTTAAATCCCAACTTTTCAAAGTAATTAATCAAATAGTTGCGCTGACCGACAGAGAGTACGTCGTAATCATTTCTGACAAAAAAATTGTCATCGTAGATTGTTATTAAGGGCAATCCGTCAACTGCGAAGAGGTTTTTGTCTTTATTTATTTGGTTAAAATCTAATGCCATGAAAGCCCTCCGGAAATACAAGATTATAATACGTAAGGCGTCGACTGAAGATCAAAGTTTAAAAATAGACATATAAAATAGAGGTAATAAAAAACGATGGACAGGAGTCCGAGTGTCGTGGTGCCAGGGATGGCAAAGAACGACGACCGAGCGAGGGAGCAAGCATCTTAACGAAACTGTCGGTTTAAACAATAAAGCGTTGAGCTACATTACTCCGGGCATCCTGCCCTCCGCCCTTCGGGCCAGCTAAAGCTGTTCTAATTCGTTCCAGACGAATTAGTCGCATGGGGTTGCCATGCTCGAATAGATAAATCACAGGCAATAAAAAACGATGGACAGGAGTCCGAGTGTCGTGGTGCCAGGGATGGCAAAGAACGACCACCGAGCACAGCGCCTTGAATGTTTAACGCCTAAAACGAAAAAATCCCCCGTACTTACGTACGAGGGATTATTCAATTGGAGCCTGGCGGTGAGCTACTCTCGCATGGCAAATGCCACACTACCATCGCCGCAGCTGCGTTTCACTTCTGAGTTCGAAATGGATTCAGGTGGTTCCACAGCGCTATTGCCACCAGGCAAAACTGGGTACATGGATGTATCAAGGTTCGCGTGACCATGGATGGTCAAGAGCGAACTGGTGAATACACCTCAGTACGTAATCTGGAAAGCTTAAATAAGGTAAGTTTGATTATCTCTCTAGGAGAACACTTAAGCGTTGTATGGTTAAGCCTCACGGGCAATTAGTATTGGTTAGCTTAACGCCTCACAGCGCTTCCACACCCAACCTATCAACGTTGTAGTCTTCAACGACCCTTTAGAGACCTTAAAGGTCTAGGGATGACTCATCTCGAGGCTCGCTTCCCGCTTAGATGCTTTCAGCGGTTATCGATTCCGAACATAGCTACCGGGCAATGCCATTGGCATGACAACCCGAACACCAGCGGTTCGTCCACTCCGGTCCTCTCGTACTAGGAGCAGCCCCTCTCAATCATCCAACGCCCACGGCAGATAGGGACCGAACTGTCTCACGACGTTCTAAACCCAGCTCGCGTACCACTTTAAATGGCGAACAGCCATACCCTTGGGACCGACTTCAGCCCCAGGATGTGATGAGCCGACATCGAGGTGCCAAACACCGCCGTCGATATGAACTCTTGGGCGGTATCAGCCTGTTATCCCCGGAGTACCTTTTATCCGTTGAGCGATGGCCCTTCCATACAGAGCCACCGGATCACTATGACCTACTTTCGTACCTGCTCGACGTGTCTGTCTCGCAGTTAAGCTTGCTTCTACCATTACACTAACCGTACGATGTCCGACCGTACTTAGCAAACCTTCGTGCTCCTCCGTTACTCTTTGGGAGGAGACCGCCCCAGTCAAACTACCCACCAGGCACTGTCCACAACCCCGATTAGGGGCCAATGTTAGAACATCAAACATACAAGGGTGGTATTTCAAGGATGGCTCCACCTGAACTGGCGTCCAAGTTTCA
This sequence comes from Psychrosphaera ytuae, assembly GCF_017638545.1. Classification (NCBI taxonomy): domain Bacteria; kingdom Pseudomonadati; phylum Pseudomonadota; class Gammaproteobacteria; order Alteromonadales; family Pseudoalteromonadaceae; genus Psychrosphaera; species Psychrosphaera ytuae. Next base: position 2,338,475 of record NZ_CP072110.1, on the reverse strand, counting down.
AAGCCTCCCACCTATCCTACACATGTAGGCTCAATGTTCAGTGCCAAGCTATAGTAAAGGTTCACGGGGTCTTTCCGTCTAGCCGCGGGTACACTGCATCTTCACAGCGATTTCAATTTCACTGAGTCTCGGGTGGAGACAGCGTGGCCATCATTACACCATTCGTGCAGGTCGGAACTTACCCGACAAGGAATTTCGCTACCTTAGGACCGTTATAGTTACGGCCGCCGTTTACCGGGGCTTCGATCATGAGCTTCTCCGAAGATAACCCAATCAATTAACCTTCCGGCACCGGGCAGGTGTCACACCCTATACGTCATCTTTCGATTTAGCAGAGTGCTGTGTTTTTAATAAACAGTTGCAGCCACCAGGTCACTGCGACCGGCACCAGCTTAGAGAGCGCGTCTCATCACCAGCACCGGCGTACCTTCTCCCGAAGTTACGGTACCATTTTGCCTAGTTCCTTCACCCGAGTTCTCTCAAGCGCCTTAGTATTCTCTACCTGACCACCTGTGTCGGTTTGGGGTACGGTTCTTAATCATCTGAAGCTTAGAGGCTTTTCCTGGAAGTATGGCATCAATGACTTCCGCTCCGTGGAGCGTCGTCTCGTATCTCAGTTCTAACCGCCCGGATTTACCTAAGCAGTCAACCTACATACTTTCACACGGACAACCAACGCCGTGCTCACCTAGCCTTCTCCGTCCCCCCATCGCAATGATTAAAAGTACAGAAATATTAATCTGTTTCCCATCGACTACGCATTTCTGCCTCGCCTTAGGGGCCGACTTACCCTACCCTGATTAGCATGGGATAGGAACCCTTGGTCTTTCGGCGTGGGGGTTTTTCACCCCCATTATCGTTACTCATGTCAGCATTCGCACTTCTGATATGTCCAGCAAGCTTCTCAACTCACCTTCAACCACTTACAGAACGCTCCCCTACCCAGCGCATAAATGCGCTGCCGCAGCTTCGGTGTCATGTTTAGCCCCGTTACATCTTCCGCGCAGGCCGACTCGACTAGTGAGCTATTACGCTTTCTTTAAAGGGTGGCTGCTTCTAAGCCAACCTCCTAGCTGTCTAAGCCTTCCCACATCGTTTCCCACTTAACATGAACTTTGGGACCTTAGCTGGCGGTCTGGGTTGTTTCCCTCTCCACGACGAACGTTAGCACCCGCCGTGTGTCTCCCGGATATTACTTTACGGTATTCGGAGTTTGCATGGGGTTGGTAAGCCGGGATGGCCCCCTAGCCCAAACAGTGCTCTACCCCCGTAAGTATTCGTCCGAGGCTCTACCTAAATAGATTTCGGGGAGAACCAGCTATCTCCCGGTTTGATTAGCCTTTCACTCCTAGCCACAGGTCATCCCCTAACTTTTCAACGTTAGTGGGTTCGGTCCTCCAGTTGATGTTACTCAACCTTCAACCTGCCCATGGCTAGATCACCGGGTTTCGGGTCTATACCTTGCAACTAGACGGGCAGTTAACCCTCGCTTTCACTACGGCTCCCCTATTCGGTTAACCTTGCTACAAAATATAAGTCGCTGACCCATTATACAAAAGGTACGCAGTCACATAACAAGTATGCTCCTACTGCTTGTACGTATACGGTTTCAGGTTCTATTTCACTCCCCTCACAGGGGTTCTTTTCGCCTTTCCCTCACGGTACTGGTTCACTATCGGTCAATTGGGAGTATTTAGCCTTAGAGGATGGTCCCCCTATCTTCAGTCAAGGTTTCACGTGCCCCGACCTACTTAATATGTCCAACATGGCTTGTCGTGTACGGGACTATCACCCACTATCGTTGCACTTTCCAGAGCATTCCACTAAACCATGCTGATTCGGCTGTTTCCCGTTCGCTCGCCGCTACTTAGGAAATCTCGGTTGATTTCTTTTCCTCCGGGTACTTAGATGTTTCAGTTCTCCGGGTTCGCCTCGCTAAGCTATGTATTCACTTAGCGATACCCTAAAAGGGTGGGTTTCCCCATTCGGAAATCGTGGTCTATAACGGTTTTTATCACCTTAACCACGCTTATCGCAGATTAACACGTCCTTCATCGCCTCCAATTGCCAAGGCATCCACCGTATACGCTTAGTCACTTAACCATACAACCTTAAGTGTTCTCACTCGTCTAAATGCTTGTTACCAAGAATTTATCCTTCGCGATAACTGGTCGTATAATTTCATGTCTTTTATTTATTAACGAAACATGTTGTATAGGCATGTTCGTTTTGACATAAATAACGCTTGAGTTTTCTCTTACAGTGATAATCAAAATTATTTTTAAATTGTTGAATAACAAATTTAATAAACAATAATGTTTACCTTATTTATCAGCTTTCCAAATTGTTAAAGAGCATGAGTCACAAAGGACTCTAAAGAATAGACACTTTTGTAAATGTGTATTATTTAGAGCTTTATTTAAGAGAAATCGTTCAGTATGGTGGAGCTACGCGGGATCGAACCGCGGACCTCTTGAATGCAAATCAAGCGCTCTCCCAGCTGAGCTATAGCCCCATACTGAGTGTATCTGTAAGCCAATGCTTTTTAATCAAGGCATGTATCGAGGAAGTTTAGCCTGCTAAACGACGAGATACATAACGCAGAGTAAGAAGTATTGGTAGGCCTGGGCAGACTTGAACTGCCGACCTCACCCTTATCAGGGGTGCGCTCTAACCAGCTGAGCTACAGGCCTTCAGGATTCTCTTCTCATATTTCGTAATTAATTATTTGTGTAGGCACTTCGAAGGTGTAACTAGTCTATTAAGGAGGTGATCCAGCCGCAGGTTCCCCTACGGCTACCTTGTTACGACTTCACCCCAGTCATGAACCACAAAGTGGTGAACGCCCTCCCGAAGGTTAAGCTATCCACTTCTTTTGCAGCCCACTCCCATGGTGTGACGGGCGGTGTGTACAAGGCCCGGGAACGTATTCACCGTGGCATTCTGATCCACGATTACTAGCGATTCCGACTTCATGGAGTCGAGTTGCAGACTCCAATCCGGACTACGACAAGCTTTATGGGATCCGCTTACTCTCGCGAGTTCGCAACCCTTTGTACTTGCCATTGTAGCACGTGTGTAGCCCATCCCGTAAGGGCCATGATGACTTGACGTCGTCCCCACCTTCCTCCGGTTTGTCACCGGCAGTCTCCTTAGAGTTCCCACCATTACGTGCTGGCAACTAAGGATAAGGGTTGCGCTCGTTGCGGGACTTAACCCAACATTTCACAACACGAGCTGACGACAGCCATGCAGCACCTGTCTCAGAGTTCCCGAAGGCACTAATCTATCTCTAGAAAATTCTCTGGATGTCAAGGGATGGTAAGGTTCTTCGCGTTGCATCGAATTAAACCACATGCTCCACCGCTTGTGCGGGCCCCCGTCAATTCATTTGAGTTTTAACCTTGCGGCCGTACTCCCCAGGCGGTCTACTTAATGCGTTAGCTGCGCAAGACAACTCTTAAGAGTCAAACTGCTAGTAGACATCGTTTACGGCGTGGACTACCAGGGTATCTAATCCTGTTTGCTACCCACGCTTTCGTACATGAGCGTCAGTGTCGACCCAGGTGGCTGCCTTCGCCATTGGTATTCCTTCAGATCTCTACGCATTTCACCGCTACACCTGAAATTCTACCACCCTCTGTCGCACTCTAGCTAAGCAGTTTCAAATGCAGTTCCCAGGTTGAGCCCGGGGCTTTCACATCTGACTTACTTAGCCGCCTGCGTACGCTTTACGCCCAGTAATTCCGATTAACGCTCGCACCCTCCGTATTACCGCGGCTGCTGGCACGGAGTTAGCCGGTGCTTCTTCTGCGAGTAACGTCAAATCAAGCAGGTATTAACTACTTAACCTTCCTCCTCGCTGAAAGTGCTTTACAACCCGAAGGCCTTCTTCACACACGCGGCATGGCTGCATCAGGCTTGCGCCCATTGTGCAATATTCCCCACTGCTGCCTCCCGTAGGAGTCTGGACCGTGTCTCAGTTCCAGTGTGGCTGATCATCCTCTCAGACCAGCTAGGGATCGTCGGCTTGGTGAGCCTTTACCTCACCAACTACCTAATCCCACTTGGGCTTCTCTAAAGGCGAGAGCCGAAGCCCCCTTTGAGCCGTAGCTATCATGCGGTATTAGCAGTCGTTTCCAACTGTTGTCCCCCACCTAAAGGCAAATTCCCAAGCATTACTCACCCGTCCGCCACTCGTCATCAAACTAGCAAGCTAGTTCATGTTACCGTTCGACTTGCATGTGTTAGGCCTGCCGCCAGCGTTCAATCTGAGCCATGATCAAACTCTTCACTTTAAAAAGTTTAATCACTACTCATCGAATTCTGTTCAAATAAATTTTCGTTCAGACACTCAATGAATAGTTTACAAGTTGCTAGCCTGTCTCATAAGAGACTCTAGCTTATTTTGTTACTACTCAACGGAGTGCCCACACAAATAATTAATTACTAAATTGTTAAAGAACGTTTAGTCCGTAGACTGGGTTAAGACTCCGTCTCAACCGGGACGCGCATTCTACATTGCGTCGTTTTGTTGTCAACGTTTTTCTCAATCTTTTTTTAAAGTTTTCGAAACCGTTTTGAGTCTCAAACATCCAAGAAAACTTGTTTTTTTGAAGTGTTTGATGTCTCCCTGACAACGAGGACGCATTTTAGGGAGTTTTATATTTTACGCAAGCACTAATTGCGAATAATCCGATCTTTTACGATCGTTCGGTTAGATCTTGTCCGATCTGCTTATTTATTGAAAGGATCCGGTATTTTTTAACCAAAAAACTACTTGTAAAACACTATATAGATAATAAGATAGGCGTTACGCACAACCATGTGCGTGTACATTAATGTTTTTTAAATCTTTTTTGAGAGTATGGACTATGTCTTTTAATTCTTCGGTATTTATACCAGCCGTTATAGTCGCAGTGTTAGGTGCAGTTATTCTTTCTGTAGTTGATCTACAAGTACCTAATGCAGCGCTATTTGCCGTTGGTGCCCTACTTGCGGGTGTAGCAAGTTCTCTGATCGGTTCTGCAGAGGAAACGCAGGCTCAAACAACTACTTTATATGTAGGTAACCTTCCTTATAGAGCAAATGAAGGTAGTGTTCGTGATCTGTTTAGTGAACATGGTGCGGTTTTTTCGGTACGTCTTCTTCGTGATAAACAAACCGGTAAACGTCGTGGCTTTGGTTTTGTAGAGGTTGCAGCTAGCGATAGCAAAAAAGTGATCAATGCATTAAATGATTTTGAGTTTCAAGAGCGTATGCTTAAAGTGCGTTTGGCAAACGATAAATAATTCACATTTATCTATACAGAAGAGGTCGCATTTGCGGCCTTTTTTATTACCTAATTTAGTGTTTTTGTGCTTTTTTGCGTAGAATAACCATTAATGACACATTATTTGAAAAAGAAACCATGCCTTTAGATACGATCAAGCCAGAACAGTACGAAGAATTATTAGATCAAAAGATAGTTGGTATAAAAGAACAGTTCGCTGAATTTGATATTCCAGCTATTGACGTTTTCACATCACCTAAGCTTAGTTATCGCATGCGATGTGAGTTTAGAGTCTGGCACGAAGGTGATGATTTGTTTCACATCATGTTCGACAAAGAAACCAAAGAAAAAGTTCGAATCGATCACTTTCCACCAGCGAGTAAACTTATCGATCAGGTAATGAAGGATCTTATCGATGAGCTCAAGCCAAATGAGATCTTAAGACGTAAACTATTTCAAATTGACTACTTGTCTACCCTTTCAGGCGAGATCTTGGTTAGCTTGCTTTATCACAAGCAGTTAGATGATCAGTGGATTGATGCCTGTAAAACATTAAAAGCTAAACTAGGATCTAAATATAAGATCGACTTTGTAGGTCGGGCACGTAAGCAAAAAGTGATCTTAGATCGCGACTTTGTTATTGAGACTTTAAGCGTCGATGGCAAAGAATACATATATAAGCAGGTTGAAAATAGTTTTACTCAACCTAATGCCGTAGTTTGTGAGCACATGTTGAGCTGGGCTAAAAACGCAAAAGAATATAAAGGTGATTTATTAGAGCTTTATTGCGGTAATGGTAACTTCTCCCTAGCACTAGCCGATAAATTTGAACGCGTTTTGGCGACCGAAATATCAAAAACTTCGGTAAATGCTGCGCAATACAATATTAAAGCGAATAATATCGAAAACGTAGACATTATTCGAATGTCAGCTGAAGAGTTCACCGAGGCGATGAATGGCACGCGCACATTTAACCGATTAGAGGGCATCGACCTCAAGAGTTACAATTGTGAAACCATCTTTGTCGATCCACCAAGAGCCGGTCTTGACGAAGAGACAGTAAAAATGGTTCAAGCTTATCCAACCATTATCTATATTTCATGTAACCCAGATACACTGCATGAAAATCTGAAAGAGCTAGCAAAAACTCATAAAGTTGAGAAGTTTGCTGTGTTTGATCAGTTCCCTTATACCCATCATTTAGAGTGTGGTGTAGTCCTGTCAAAACGTGACTAAGCCAAAAGTTAAATTGTAAAAATACAGGGCCTTTGCGTTAAATTCAGAGCAAAGGCCTTTTTAATAGGCATTATTTTTCTTTGATCTTTTAGTTTGTCACTTCTCTGTTCTTAAAGAGCATTACCCAAGAACATAAGTAGCAACGAGAAAACCAATAACACTTGAAGACACCGACAAGATAATTCTTTCTATCCAAGGGTTGGACGGGACTGACATTTCCACTACTTCTATCTCGCGTTCTTCGACAACAATATCACTTTGATCGATTTCAAATACTGCCGCCAAAGAAGCCACCGTTTCATTCGACGCATTGCCATAACGCTCGACTCGCTGAATTGTTCTTAAACTCAATCCGCAAGCATCCGCTAAATGCTGTTGAGTCCAGTTGTTACTCATACGGCGATCTTTTATTAGCTGTGCATTAATATCCATAACAAAACATCCTTACAGAAAATTAAAACCACGAACCAATCGTATTGATCAGCCCATCAAATAATGGACGAACGTCATCATGTAAATAGATAGACATACCTACAAAACCAAAAATGAAGCCTATTCCAGTCGAAATAAAGAAATCTCTCCAAAACTTTCTCTTTGAATAAGGCTCGTTATTTCTTCCTTTAGTCACAATTAGCTTTTTAGTTTCAAAGTGCACACCATCTTTAATCAAAATACAGTGCAGCTCTCCGGTAAGCATACTAATGACATTAAATTCAATCTCGTAGTTAGTGCCCTTATGACGAAACTCGTGTAATGATTTTCTGGACGTCATGTTTCGTTTTTCAGAAACCACTTTATTGTCTACTTTTATTACCTCTTTACCAGTAACACTAGAACCCCAGCACTCAATGACAGTGTTTCCAACTTCGAATTTAAAAGTGTAGCCGTTTTTAAAAACGTCCATCGACTTTACCTTGTGGTAATCGTCGTAATTGCCTGTTGTTTGATTTTTAGAACGATTCATGTTTTTTCCTTGTGAACTTGATGACAAACGGGTATTCGTTTGTTGGATTCAAGTTAACCAAACTTTTTGTATTTTATTGACGACAACAGGGTGACTGTACCCCTGTTTGTCATATGACAAGATGTGACAGTCGCATGTCATATCCCGTGTTTATTGGGCTCCAAGCTTTCTTATAAGTGTGAGTAAACTTTAGCTTCGGCGAGCCGATTCAGAACCTTTTATTACAAATCGCAATTGTTGAATGATTTTTTCAGCAAGGACGCCTCGTTTTTCGGCGCTCAAATCCAGTGCTTCGGCACCGGCATTAAATACAATCGTTACCAGTGCATCTGCTTCGTACCATGCATCTTGATGCGAAGCATGAGTTCGCGCTTGAATATACTCGGTAAGCTCTTCCACAAAATGTTGAATCTCACGAGAAACCGCACGTCGAAATGCTTTTGATGTACCACTTCGCTCTCGTAACAATAGTCTGAACTCATTATCATTAATCTCAACAAATTCCATAAAGGTCTCGACGGAAGTATGCACGACACTCCCTTTTCCTTTTTCGATTCGAGCGCGAGCCTGGCGCATCAACTGGCGTAACATTAACCCCGCTTCATCAACGAGGGTTAATCCTAATTCGTCCATATCTTTAAAATGTCGATAAAATGAGGTTGGCGCAATTCCCGCCTCACGCGCAACCTCGCGCAAACTCAAATTTGCAAAGCTATGATCAGCACTCAACATACTAAAGGCTGCATCAATAATGGCGCGACGGGTTTGCTCCTTTTGTTGAGCACGAGTTCGAACTAATTCTGGACCACTATTTTTCGTCATATATCAATCACATTAAAGTTTTAGCGTACACTTGTACGTTTTATTATTCGAGAACGGTTGATTTTGCACGACCATCATATACACTCAGCGTACAGCTGTAAGCCAAAAAGAAACAACAGAGAAGCAACAATGTCTGCAACCCCAACGTCAAATCAAACCAAAGCCCCTATTTTATGGACCAATGTCATTGTGTTCGCATCGACATTTCTCATTGCCTTAATTGGCGTACCTTTATATGGTCTTTATGTCGGCCTCGGTGTCGAGCATTTAATAGCAACAACCTTAGCACTTGGCTTTGCTGGCATGTCGATTACGGTTGGTTATCACCGCTTATGGTCTCACCGCACTTACGAAGCACATCCTGCAATTCAATTTGTCCTTGCTTTAGGAGGTGCCTTTGCGTTGCAAAACAGCGCATTGCACTGGTCTTCAGATCACAGAATACATCATAAGTTTGTCGATCAAAATGACAAAGACCCATATTCGGCCAAACGTGGGTTTTGGTACAGTCACATTGGCTGGATGCTACGCGATTATCAAGGCGAAAAGTACAGTGATTATTCAAACTGTCGAGATTTACAAAAGAACAAAATCGTCATGTGGCAACACAAGTATTACCTACCTCTCGCACTGGCAATGAACTTTGGTATTCCGCTTATTTTAGGCGTGATCTTTAATGACATATGGGGAATGTTGTTAACAGTGGGTGTATTGCGACTCGTACTCAGTCATCACTTTACGTTTTTCATCAATTCGTTAGCTCACATCTGGGGCAAACAGACTTACACAGACAAGAATACCGCTCGCGATAATTATTTGCTCGCTTTTGTGACCTATGGTGAGGGCTATCACAATTATCACCATATTTTCGAGAATGACTACCGAAATGGTATTCGTTGGTATCACTTTGACCCTTCAAAATGGTTCATTAAGACATTGAGCTTTATCGGTTTGACCAAAAATTTGCGAGTCGTTCCTGAAGAAAAGATCAAAGCGGCCAAGTGGCGCATGCAAAAATTCAAAACAGAACAGAAAATCATTGACCTGCCAAACAAAGACGTTGTTTTGGCTAAATTAGAACATGAATATGAAGCGTTAGTTTCGGCGTTCAAAACCTACCTTGAAACCCGTAAAGCCTATTTAACCGCAAAAAAACAGAAGGTTTCTGACTCCGTACTTGCAGAATTGAAAGGGAATTACGAACTTTTGCGTAAAGAGTTAAAAAGACAGCAAAAACAGTGGCAGCGAGTTCTGACACAAGTTCCAGCTTAATATAAGCAGAATTGTTGACAAAACACCGCTCGGCGACGATAACTTTTACTAAAATGATTCATTCTCTAAGTTTTAATTCTTTGTTAAACTTACGAGATAAATATGATGCAACATCATTCTAAAAAAGTTTGAAGCGACGAAGGTGTATTTGTGACCAGTAAAAAACAAAAAAACCAAGCAGACCAAAAGCCAACATCATTTCAATATGATGCGATCGTAATTGGTACCGGCCCTGGCGGTGAAGGCGCGGCAATGAACCTGACTAAAGCAGGTAAAAAAGTAGCCGTAATCGAAAAGCACAGTCAAGTTGGTGGTGGCTGTACGCACTGGGGTACCATCCCATCAAAAGCCTTACGTCACTCTGTTAGCCGCTTAGTCGAATACAACAGCAACCCGTTGTTTAACAAAACTGAAAAAGCCGCGACATTAACCTTCGACAACATCCTTGAGCACACGACCAAAGTTATTCGTGATCAAGTTCGTTTGCGTGGTGGTTTTTATGATCGCAACGACGTAACTATTTACCATGGTTCGGCGTCATTCATTGATAAGCACACGTTAAAGCTAGAACTACTTGATGGTTCTATCGAAACGTTAACAGCAGAATACATTGTCATTGCAACGGGTTCTCGCCCTTACAACCCAGTTGATGTTGATTTTAAACATCCTCGTGTTTATGACTCAGACACTATCTTGTCTTTAAAACATCAGCCTAAAAACATCATCATCTACGGTGCGGGCGTAATTGGCTGTGAGTACGCATCGATTTTCCGAGGTTTAGGCTGCAAAGTAGACTTGATTAACACACGTGACCGTTTGTTATCTTTCATGGATGCAGAAATGACGGACTCTTTGAGCTATCACTTCTGGAATAGCGGTATTGTGATCCGTCACGGTGAAGAATACGACAAAATTGAAGCCGACGAAGACGGCGTTATCATGACACTTAAGTCTGGTAAACGCATGAAAGCAGACTGTATCTTATTTGCTAACGGCCGTACGGGTAACACTGATAGCCTAAACTTAGATGCAATTGGCTTAGAGGCAAACTCTCGCGGTTCATTAGCAGTAGACAAAACATACAAAACAGCCGTTGATAACATTTTTGCGGTTGGTGATGTGATTGGTTACCCAAGCCTTGCAAGTGCGGCATATGATCAAGGTCGTATCTGTGCTGACTACATGCTTAACTTAACCACCGAAGGCAAACTGATTGACGATATTCCTACCGGTATCTATACAATTCCAGAAATGTCTTCTGTTGGTAAAACAGAGCAAGAATTGACTGCGGCTAAGATCCCATACGAAGTAGGACGTTCTTCATTCAAACATCTAGCGCGTGCACAAATTGGCGCAACACCTGTTGGCGGTCTTAAAATCTTATTCCACTGTGAAACAAAAGAGATTTTAGGTATTCATTGTTTTGGTGAACAAGCAGCTGAGATCATCCACATCGGTCAAGCTATCATGCAACAAAAGGGCTCTGCCAACACAATTGAATATTTCATTCACACAACGTTCAACTACCCGACAATGGCCGAAGCTTATCGCGTAGCAGCACTGAATGGTCTTAACCGTTTGTTCTAATCAAACGGTTTGTTATTTACTGAAGGTATTCAAAATAACAAACATTAAAAAAGCGCTTCAGAGTATGACCTCGAAGCGCTTTTTTTGTATCTATTCGACCGCTATGAGTCTTAAATTACTTGTGGTACTCGGCGCTGTAATCAACCACAGCGTTAATGAATGCACCCGCATTCTCTGGAGTTACGTCTGGAGTAATACCGTGACCAAGATTAAATACATGACCTGTACCGCTGTCACCGTAATCTGCCAGGATAGTTTTAACTTCTTGGCGAATACGCTCTGGAGTGGCATATAACATCGCAGGATCCATATTGCCTTGTAGTGCGACTTTGTCACCAACACGACGTTTCGCTTCTGCAATATTCATGGTCCAGTCCAAACCAAGTGCATCCGCACCTGTTTCAGCCATTTGCTCTAACCATTGGCCACCATTTTTAGTAAACAAGGTTACTGGTACTTTACGGCCTTCGTTTTCACGAGTTAAGCCATCTACAATTTTTTGCATGTAGTTAAGTGAGAACTCTTTGTAATCACGTGGAGTTAATACGCCACCCCAAGTGTCAAAAATCATCACAGATTGGGCACCTGCGGCGATTTGTGCATTTAGATAACTGGTTACAGAGTCTGCAACTTTATCCAATAACTGATGCATCATTTTTGGTTCTGAGTACATCATACCTTTGACTTTAGAGAAGGTCTTAGTTCCGCTACCTTCAACCATGTAAGTCGCTAGTGTCCATGGACTACCTGAAAAACCAATTAGTGGCACGCTGCCGTTTAGTTCTTTACGAATAGTACGAACCGCGTTCATTACATATTGCAACTCACCTTCCGGATCAGGGATAGGTAGCTTGTCGATGTCGGCTTTGGTTTTAATTGGATTAGAAAAACGAGGACCCTCACCCGTTTCAAAGTAAAGACCAAGACCCATTGCATCAGGAATCGTCAAAATGTCCGAAAACAAAATCGCTGCATCAAGAGGGTAACGACGTAAAGGTTGCATCGTTACTTCACAAGCTAGTTCGGCATTTTTACACAATGACATAAAGTCACCGGCTTCTGCACGAGTTGCTCGATATTCTGGTAAATAACGCCCCGCTTGACGCATCATCCATACCGGAGTGCGGTCAACAGGCTCTTTTAATAATGCACGTAAATAGCGATCGTTTTTTAATTCAGTCATTGGACATTCTCTCGATTTTGAATGGGCGCGATTCTACCAGACCTCGCGTATTCTCTCCATAGAATACTCTATAGAATCAAAGTGTATAAAAAACACTCTTTTTATTCGAATAAAGTTGTGGTCAAAAGTTGCACAGCCAGATCTGCGGTGCTATAAATACTTCGCGCTCAAGAAAAACTACAATAAAAACTCACAAGTTGAGCTCACGCGCTAGAAAAATTCGACCACTCTTCGGAGTGGTTTTTTCTTTTATGCCCTTTTCATTAAACGCTTGGTTTGCTCAATCAACTGACCCGAGATTGTTTTGAGTGGCGGAGTGTTTGGCATAGTATCAATCGTGTACCAATCAGCAGCTTCTATTTCTTCATCACAAAGTGTTAATTCGCCTGAGTCATATTCTGCTAAAAAGCCCACCATCAAAGAATGAGGAAATGGCCATGGCTGACTTTCAAAGTACTTTAAGTTTTTGACTTTGATCCCAACTTCTTCATACACTTCGCGATGCACCGCTTGTTCTAAGGTTTCGCCACTTTCCACAAAGCCAGCCAAAACACTGTATAACCCAGACGCACTGCGCTTGTTTTTGGCCAATAAAATTTGATTGCCACGACGTATGGCAACGATGACGACAGGAGAAATACGAGGGTAGCAGCGGTGGCGACATGGCTCACATTGAGTGGCCAACTCCCAATCCACCAGCGTCATCGGTTGACCACATTGGCCACAATACTGATGTGTTTTTAAAAACAAGTGAACTTGAAACGCCCGTGCCGCAAATTCAAACATTTGAGGATGCTCAAATAAAGCCGTGCGCAAACCTACAAACTCATCTGTTGGTTCGTCGAGCTCTTCGGCATTTATCGCATAAACGGGTTCGCCATCCCATTCGCCAATTTTATGGACCTGTTCTGGCTCACTGATAGGCAAAGCTAAATCTTCAAAACGGCCAAAAGGGATATTTTGATGAGGGACAGGCATAAAGATCCGATGAGTATGAATCACGCACCACCAACCTTCTAAATCAGATGAAAATGACATACTGTGTTGAATCATAAGGTTCCCTTAATCGGCTCGTCATGTTGTGGCGTTATTCTAAACCACAACCGTTCAAATCTGAGATGTTAATTTGTAAATTGTGTCTATAATTTTAATTAACATACGGAAAATAATCGATCTTTCAAAGAGGAAGGTGCAGTCATGTTAGTAAGGCAAGAACAAACAAAACAAAAATACGGCGGTGCGCACACGGCCATAGACACTTGGTTAGCAGAGCGGCAGTCATTACTGGTTAAATATTGTGAATTAGCGGGATTACCCCCTTTTGAATCAAAAAAGAACTCCCTTCCAGACTACTCTGTCATTACCGAGTTTTGTCAGATCTTGATTGATTATTTATCTGCGGGTCACTTTGAAGTGTATGACGAAATTGTCGAACAATGTAATGGCACGGAAAGCGCGGATTTAGCCAACAAATTGTACCCACTGATAACAGAAACCACACAGACCTTGGTTGACTTCAATGATAAATACTCTAATCTTCCTGCCAATTCAGAGTTTATTGGGTTTGATAACGACCTCAGTGATCTAGGTACCACACTAGAAAACAGAATGGAGTTAGAAGATGAGCTGATTCACGCTTACTACACTAAGCAAAATTAGCCCAACCCCACAAAAAATGGAGCTGTTTTTTCACTTATGTCGTCTTTTATCAAAGGCCTCTTATTTTTATGTGTAGTAATAGGCATCAGTGTAATCGGCCTTTTCTACCTGATAACAGCTCCAAGCCCTTTACTTAAACCCAATACGGTCATTAACTCCGAACAAGTACGCTCTGCCAAAACGATGTTAGGCAGAATTGCTCAGCAACTTAAGGGCTCTGAGGACCAAATCGATTTAGTCGTAACCCAATCTGAATTAGACGATTTGATGGCACTTGCCGCTCATACAGTGCCGCGTTCACGCTTAGAAGCCCTTATCAGTGGCCGAAGAGTCACTATCGGTGGTTCATTTCAACCATACCCAAATTACTCAAGTCTGTACCTCAATGGTTACTGCACCTTTTTACAGTCGACTCGATCGTTTAAAGCGGAGTATTGTCAAATTGGCGATTTACCCATTCCTTCATCAATGGCCAACTGGTTGATAAAGCTAGCTGCCAACAAGTTTTTAGGTGAAGAGTTTAGTCAGTCTCTTATCTCAGTTGTTACTCACATCAAAGTTAATGACGACTCAATGAGTTTGTTTACTCAACGTCCCAGTCAATTTAGAGGCTACAACATTAAACAATCTCTTATCCAAGCTTCTGCCATTGTGACCAGCGAATATTTAGGAATTGAGGTCAATACCCAACGCTTTGCCGAATACTACACGCATCTTCAGAGTATAGAGCTACCAAACCAATCACTGGCGTTTTATACACAACAGGTGTTTTCCCTTGCTTCTCGCCAAGCAGGTGACGCCATCGAGCAAAATCGCGCTGCAATTTGGGCGCTGGCGGCGTTTTTTGGCGATAAGCGATTTGCTGAATATGCAGGGATTAAAGATGTTCAGTTTCGCGGGTCTAGATTTGGAACCACACTAGCCGGGCGTAACGATTTAGCCCTACACTTTTTATACTCTGCCGTTTTAGATCAGATTGGTGGTGAGCAAATTGGTTTTAAAATTGGTGAGTTCAAAGAGTTAAATGATTCAAATGTCGGCGGAAGTGGTTATAGCTTTGCTGATTTAGCAGCCGATAAAGCCGGGATCCGCTTCAGTCAGGAATTAACAAGCTCTGCAAAAAAAGCACGAGATGCACAACAGCTGTTAGCTAACTCTCAAATCGAAGGGATATTTTTTCCTGACATCAATAACCTTCCAGAAAACTTAAGTTATCAACAATTGACGAGTCAAATTGGTGAGGTAGATTCGGACGGCTACAAAGCAATGACAGCGTTAGTTAAACAACGTATCGAAGGTTTAGCGCTTTACCAAAATTAACCCTGTTTCTTTTGCGTTTTAGTGAAAAACGCTGTCCATAAAAAAACGCGAGTAGCTCATTAAGCCCTCGCGTTTTTGTTTTAACCGTTTTAAAGATTGGTTATTTGAATTTAGCTTAGCGCGTTTCTACCGCTGGCTTTTCAACTTCAAACAACTCAACTTCAAAGATCAATGTTGAGTTTGGTGGAATCGAACCTGCGCTACGAGCACCGTATGCCAATTCAGACGGAATATAGAATTTATACTTCGCACCAGGAGACATGTACTGAAGACCTTCAGTCCAACCAGGAATAACACGGTTTAGTGGGAAGCTTGTTGTTTGACCGCGTTCAACTGAAGAGTCAAATACCGAACCATCAATCAAAGTACCGTGGTAATGAACGGTTACTGTGTCTTCTGCGTTTGGCTTTTCGCCTTCACCTTCTTGCAAAACTTCGTACTGTAGACCTGATTCAGTTACAGTTACTTCACTGCGCTTTGCGTTTTCCGCTAGGAAGTCTTTACCAGCTTGCTGTGCTTCTGCTGCTAACGCTTCTTGCTTTTCAGCGCGTAGTTTTCGAACCTGTGACTCAAGACCAGTCATGATAGTCTCAATCTCTTCATCGTTTAGCTGTACCTTGTCACCTAATGCGTCTTCGATACCACCGATGATCATAGTTTGGTCTAGATTTACACCGATGTCGGCATTTTGGTCTAGGTTATTCTTTAAGTAACGTCCCATAGACGCACCTAGCGCATAACTTTGCTTTTGTGCTTCTGTTTCTAATTTAACTGATTCTTTCTTGTCTGCACCACAAGCACTGATAACTGCAACGGCTGCTGCAATCGCAGTTAGTTTTACCGCTTTATTCATGTTCTCTCCAATATTATGATTGTCTATAGCAACTTAAAATTGACTTAAAAAACCTAGTGCTACAGTTTTCGATCCGAAGTAGCCTATACTAGCGATTAACAAAGTAAAGAAAAACCCTTAAGCGACGCTTTCACATAAATAGAGGTATATCTTGTTGAGCAAATATGGAATTAAATTGAAACAGGGCGGTTTAAACCGCGTTCAACGTATCAGCAAGACCCATCTACCAGCTTGGGCCAAAGGGATTCGTCTCACTTTCGTTTCTGTGTTTTGTATACTTACACTTGGCTGTGAACCAAGTAGTGATATACCAATCAAACAATTAACCACAGCCCAACAAGGCGCATTTGACGGAACTATTTCAGATACTGGCAAATACGCAGTGTTATCTTCACTGTATCACGGTGTTGCACTTTGGGATCTTGACGCAGAAGGCCTTAAATACCAGTGGTCTCATGACTTAAGCAATCAAGGTTTGCAATTTGATGACGGTGAATCAACCGCCATTATGAGTGATGCCAATACCATATTTGCAACCGCTATCTCCAATAACGACAGTCACGCTGTCTTAGCCGATAAACACAACTTTTCACTGTGGAGTTTACAAACCGGTGAAAACCTTGGGTTTTGGCAAGTCAAAAAAGCCAAAGTAAAAATTCAACCACAGACGACAACAGAGAGCACCTGGGTCAGAGGCGCCAAAGCAGACTCAGACCAGCCTGCACTAAGCCAAATCGACATCATCGACCGCGACAAGTGTATTAATGTGCTCGAGGTTGAATCCGAGCGTTGCATGATTTTAGGAACGATTCGCGCTATCGACGTTTCAAACAACGGTAAGCACATTGTCATCGGTAAAAGTAACGGTATGGTGACACACATTACCGTTGAGAGCGGTCGAAGATTAGAGTTTTTGGGGCACCAATCTAACTTATTAGACGCTGAAGGCGAGCCAGTTCAGATTAGCAACACCATTAATAGCCTTGAAATGTCGGCCAACGGACGTTACGTACTCACTGGTTCAAGCGACAACAACGCCTACCTTTGGGATACCAAGACTGGACAAGTTATTTATCAGTTCAGGCACAGTTCTCGGGTCACCAAAGTGGCACTAGATGCAAAAGGCAGGTATGCATTCACCGCCGACAGCAAAAAACAAAGTCGTATCTGGGACCTAAAAACCGGAAAAGTAATTTCAACACTTCAGTATTTCAATCGCCAGGAAATATTTTCTAGCGCGCGTTTTAGTGACAACGGAAAATGGTTATTAACCGGCGCACCAACGCGAGAATTAACCCTTTGGGATGTAAAAACCGGCAAACAACTCCAACAATGGACAGTTACCGCAAGGAAAGGCTCACGCCCAGCAAGTGCAATCGTGTATAGTGCCAGCTTTATTAACAATGAAACCCAGGTGATCAGTACAAGTTCGGCTGGGTTTAGTGAAATTTGGGAAATCGACAATGAGCACAGATAGTATCGCAGAGTTGCAAGCTCGATTGGAATCTTTAGAGAGTAAAGTAGCGTTTCAAGAAGTCACTATCGACCAACTCAACGACGAGATCACCAACATGAATTTGCAATTTGCTGTGGTGACTCGTCAAGTTAAGTTATTAGCTGAAAAGTTAAAAGAAAACAAAGGTTCAGTAGTAGCGTCGATGTCAGAAGAAACACCGCCGCCACACTATTAAGTTTTGCTAGTTACAATCTTTTCTAGCAATTAATCCTCTGGATTAAAAACCCCGATAATTTGCTCAAACTGGCGGGTGGCGCCTTGCACGGCATCCTCCGGTTGAGTCATGTGGTGACCACATGCCTTGCACTCAACTTGCTCGACATTATTCTCGATAAATAACATCATAGTGTCTTGTTCTTTACACTCTGGGCACGTTGCTCCAGCAATAAATCGCTTTTTCTTTCTGGCCATGATCACCTCTTTCATTTAGCGCGCCATTCTATACGAAAAACCACTCGCATGGGTATACGTTTAAGCCCGCAAGTTATACCATTCGCCTGCTCAATTTTTTAGGAATCCGTCGTCACTATGCTACAAATTACTCAACTCAATTTACAACTCGGCAACAAGGTGTTGTTCGAGAATGCCTCTGCGACCATTTTTCCAGGTCACAAAATCGGTATTGTCGGCGCTAATGGTTGCGGTAAATCGACCTTATTTAATTTGATCCGCGGTGAACTAACAAATGACGGTGGCGACATTAGCTTTCCTAAAGGTTGGCAATTGGCTTGGGTTAAACAAGAAACCCCAGGATTAGAGCGCAGTGCCCTCGATTATGTGATCGACGGTCACCATATTTATCGCGACTTACAAGCCAAGCTTGAAAAAGCAGAACAAGCTGATGACGGTCATCAAATTGCTCAACTTCATCACGAGCTCGACGCAATCAATGCCTACACGATTCCAGCTCGCGCCGGTGAACTACTCAATGGTCTAGGGTTTGATACCGAGACTCAACAACGAAGTGTGAGCAGCTTCTCGGGTGGTTGGCGAATGCGTTTGAACCTTGCTCAAGCACTGATGATTGATAGTGACTGCTTACTACTAGATGAGCCGACTAACCACTTGGACTTAGACGCGGTCATCTGGTTAGAAAAATGGCTTAAGCGTTATGAGGGCACGATTTTATTGATCAGTCACGACCGAGATTTTATTGATAATATTTGCCAAGGTATTTTGCACGTCGAAAACCAAAGCTTAAATAGCTACACGGGTAACTACTCGACGTTTGAGATTCAACGTGCCGAAAAACTCGCACAACAACAAGCAACCTTTGAAAAGCAACAGCAAGAAATTAAGCACATACAGTCATTTATCGACCGCTTTAAAGCAAAAGCATCAAAAGCCAAACAAGCTCAAAGCCGCGTAAAAATGCTCGAGCGAATGGAAAAAATCGCTCCAGCTCACGTTGACTCGCAGTTTCACTTTAAATTTTTGCCAGCGACCAACATTCCTAACCCGATTATTAAAATGGACCAGGTATCTGCGGGTTATGGCGACCTCGAAATTCTTTCAAAGATCCGTCTTAATTTAGTGCCTGGTAGCCGTATTGGTTTATTAGGACGAAATGGTGCCGGTAAATCGACCTTGATAAAAACGCTAGCGAAGAGTATTCCACCTCTTTCTGGCGATTTTGAATACAGTAAGCACTTACGTATAGGCTATTTTGCACAGCATCAACTCGACACTCTGACAAAAGGCCAGTCACCTCTACAACATCTGATGTTGCTAGACGATACACTTCTCGAGCAACCAGCACGAGATTATTTGGGTGGTTTTGGCTTTAATGGCGACCAAGCTCTGGATATTATTGATAACTTTTCTGGTGGTGAAAAAGCCCGTTTAGTGTTGGCCTTATTGGTTTATCAAAAGCCAAACTTATTACTTCTCGACGAACCAACCAACCACCTAGACATCGAAATGCGTCAAGCCCTTGCCCTCGCATTACAAGGCTTTGAAGGCGCGATGATATTGATTGCCCACGACCGTCACTTACTTAAATCCACCTGTGATGATTTGTACCTCGTTGATGCAGGACAAGTGGCACCGTTTAATGGCGATTTGGACGATTATCACAATTGGCTATTAGACCAAGAACGCCAAGCAAACCAAGCTGATAGCAAAGATATCGACAAAGAAAACTCCGCCCAGGCCAAAAAAGAACAAAAGCGGAAAGAGGCCGATCTTCGTAAAGCGCTGTCACCATTAAAGAAAGAAGCCGACAAGTTAGCTAAAAAACAAGAAAAAATCGCAGAAAAACTGTCAGAAATTGAAGAAAAAATGGCCGACACTGATCTATACTCAGAGGCACGTAAGTCAGAACTAACCCAACTTTTAGCAGAACAAGCAAGTCTTAAGAGCGAGCTAGAAGAAACGGAAATGGAATGGTTTGACTACGAAGAGCAAATGGAAACCTTACGCGCTAACTTTGAATAGGAACTCTATGTCATCGATCCAAATTGAACCCACAGAACTCTGGCAGTTTAGTATTACCACGTACCAGCAAGACGAGCTTCAACAGGAGTTATTGAGGTGGCAAAACAGTTATGGTGGTAACGTCAACCTCTCGTTGTTTTGTATGTATTGTGATGATTTGGGAATTAAGATCAGTGACAAAGAATTACACTTGTTGCAGCAACAAGTCAGCCATTTCTCCATTCAATTTACTCAAGCGATTCGAGTTACTCGTGATCACTTTAAACAAAGTCGTAGCCAACTGACCGATTACGATAAGATCCGCCAACATCTTCTCGAGGCAGAACTGTTACTAGAACAACAAGAGCAAACATTACTTTGCCAGTTTATGAATCGCGATCCAGATGAGTTTTCTGATTGTGTCGCGACCAAAAACAAAGCCTCTGATTCCACCGAACCAGAGGCTTCTAATTGGGCGCGCTATCAAATGTTATTAAAACATTCCTCGAACACCCAAGACGAATGAACGACCTGGTAATAGGGTATCATTCTTCAAGAAGCTTGAATGAACGCGAGCTTCTTGATCAAACACATTATTAACTTTTAAGAACAGGTTTAAATCTGCGTTACCCACAGGTACATAGTGGTTAACGTAAAAGTCAGTCATTGTATAACCGTCTGTTACTGATTCGTTTTCTGCGACTTTGTCTTGCTTTGCATGAACCATGGTAGACAATTCAAAGGTGGTATTTTGCATTTCATAATTGAACGTTGCGCCATAACGCATAGGTGGGATACGTGGTAAGTACTCACCCGTTGTTAATTTACCCGTAATGCTGTCTGCTTGAAGCGTCACTTTAAACTGATCGGTTGCTTGCCAGATATATTGTGCTTCAACACCGTAAAATTCGGCATCTCTTGCCACAAACTGATAAATAGGAAGACCTTCTTCCGCATGCTCATCATGCGCTTCGTCCATGTGAACTTCTTCACCCATATGGACTTCTTCGTGCTCTTCTTCATGCTCGTCATGTACATCGGCAAAGAACAGACCCGTATTTGACTGATAGTAGAAGTCGTTTACACGGTTATAAAAAGCGTTCACAACAAATCCCGTCTTACCTTCGAATTTACGTAAGCTCAACTCGATGTTATTTGATGTCTCTTCTTTTAAATCCGCTGCGTGAACTTCGAACTCCTCGTCTAAGTGCTCTACTACACCGTGGTGCTCTTCATGCTCCTCATTGAGGTGATCGCCTTCGTGTTCTTCTTCATGCTCTTCCTCTTCATGAGCATGAACTAACTCATAAATAGCGCCAACTTCTACACTGTTGGTACCAATGTGTGGACCAAATGACAGCAACTCAGCGGCAGAAGGTGCACGAGAGCTATGTGTTAAAGAAATCGCTGCGTTATACCCATCCGCGAAGTCATAAACTAAACCTGCTGAAATACTAAATGGGGTAAATTCTAATGTATCAAACTCAGCAGATTCGATTTCGACACGCTCAATTCGAGCTCCAGCTTGCAATAACACATCACCAAAATGCTTCTCTTCGATCAAACCCAAAGCAATTGCAGTGGTTTCTGAAGGAGGTGTAAAGGCTTCCTCACCAGCGGCAAAAAAGTCACTGTTTTTATAATCAAATGTTAACGCACCATGCCAACCGTCAACTTCAGCAAACATCAAATCCGTACGAAGCTCTAATGAGTCGTTTTCAAAACGAGTACCAACCTCATCACCTTCAATTTCTTGATGCTCATAGTTGGTGATACCCATGCGTGTATTAATGTTAGTAAACCACGTATTTTCAAAATACAATTCACTTATCACCTGCACACGGGTTTGCTTTAAGTCACCCTTAACGGCCCCCTCTTCTGCATGCTCAGCGTGCTCTTCTTCGGTTTCTCCTTCGTGCCCTTCCTCATCACCATGAGCGTGACCAGGGATGCCGTAAAGGCGATCTAAGTAACCTACCGACGCACCTACAAAACCGTTGTCCAACATCAAACTACCGCCAAGGTTAAAACCGCGTGCTCTTGATGCGCTGTTTTCTAACGTGTATTTGTCATCGTGCGCTTCGTGCTCGTCATGATGTTCTTCACCTTCGTGCTCTTCAGAGTCATGCTCGTCGTGAACCTCTAGTTTTGGGTTCCCCGGTACTTCGTAGTCATCACCATCGCGATAAAAACCATCAAAATGCAGGACAAAGTCACCCACCGTTTGATTTAACATCGCAGAAACTTCAGTCTCATCAGCGATTGAATTATTACTTACTTGAATTTCACCCGAGTCGTCTTTTGCACGTGGCACACGGTTATCAACTACGTTAACAACACCACCAATTGCACCACTTCCAAAGAACAATGTCGCAGGGCCACGTAATACTTCGATTTGTTCTACAGTACTTGTTTCTGTCGATACAACATGATCAGGACCAACTCGTGACGCATCACTTACGTCCAAGCCATTTTGAGCAATCATGACACGTGGGCCATCCAAACCGCGGATGATAGGTGTCGAGCTAATTGGACCGTAATAACTAGAATGAACACCCAGCTCAGACTTTAACGTTTCACCTAACGTAGCTGAATGTTTGTTGTTTAAATCTTCATTACTGATAACAGTAATCGGTGTCGCAGACTCCAAAGTCGAAGCATGCAGTGGTGTGGCCGTCACATCAATATGCTCAATTAAGGATTTGCTGAGTGTCAATGTATAGCTATCTTGGCCTTCAACCAAAGACAACGAGGCGTGATTATAACCAGCCGCAGCGACGTGTATTTCATCCACGTGTTGGATCGCTTCAGTAATCGTAAATTTACCATCTTTGTCCGTCTTAACCGATACTGCACTACCATGAACAGTAATTTTGGCATTCGCTACAGGTTTGCCAAGATTATCAACTACGACTCCAGACACGGTGTGATTTGCAAATGCTTGAGATGATACTGCACTTAACGACAGGCTTGCTGCGACTGCGGCGGCAACTAATGATGACCTTAACATCCTCGTTTTTCTCCAGGTTTAATACTCAAAACTCATAAGTTGAATGAGATGATACACCATATCATTTTTAAGTAAATATCAAATTTGCATCTTCGTATCCTCGCTCGACAAACCGCCAAGACAAGCCGACGAACGAAACTTGATCTAAATCAACATTGCTTCACATCGACTCTTATCCGCTTTGAGGTTTTGATTTAGATCAAGTCAGCGATGGCTGAGATCACTATCTTTAAATACAAGAAAGAGGAGAGAGATTATGTTTACAGACTACAACTTCGAATCAATGTTTAGAGATTTTATGCAAGACCCAGTGTTATACATGAGCTTTGGTATTCTGGGACTTACGGTGGGATTAATGGCGTTTTATACTTGGTACTTTATCAAGAATGTAGTGAACTCAGAGCCAGAGTAAATCGAAAGCTAAGAGACAATATTACTAAACGCAGCGATCCGTTTAATTGCGGTCTCGATATCTTGCTCAGAGTTATATACCCAATGCGACAGTCTCAAAGAGGCTGGCGCATTAATAGTGTCATGAAGTGGTTGCGCGCAGTGATAACCTGACCGGATACAAATACTGTATCTGTCGCTCACGCCTCGGGCTAATAGGTGAGGGGATACGCCGGGTACATAAAAGCTCAGCGGTCCGCTATATGATGAAGGCTCACCTAGCAGTATTGCCTGCGGTAAGTATTCTTTTAATGCGTTTCGAGCATGCTGGCCCAATGCCAATTGATGGTCATGTACCCTGTCCATATCGAGTTCCATCAAATAAGTAAGTGCGCTATCTAAGCCGGCAACAGACTCTATTGCCGGTGTCCCCGCTTCAAAACGCCAAGGTGCGTTTTTGGGTTTGTGTGAAGACAAAGACACACTCTCCACTGTGGCACCGCCTTTGAGCCAATAGTCCATTTCTTCTAGCAATTGATGCTTGCCAAACAAAACCCCAACCCCTGTTGGAGAGCCTAATTTGTGCCCACTAAAAACTAAGAAGTCGCACCCCAATGTCTCAACGTCTAAGCTTTGATGAGGTGCGGATTGAGCCGCATCAACCAACACTTTAACTCCATGACGATGTGCTACCTTACACACCTCTTCAATGGGTATTTCATTGCCAGTCACATTCGATACATGAGCTAAGCTGATCAGTTCAATGTTTTCCGCAGTGAGCACTTCATCTAACTGAGATAGGTCTACCTGACCATGT
Source organism: Psychrosphaera ytuae (assembly GCF_017638545.1). NCBI lineage: Bacteria > Pseudomonadati > Pseudomonadota > Gammaproteobacteria > Alteromonadales > Pseudoalteromonadaceae > Psychrosphaera > Psychrosphaera ytuae. Next base: position 2,314,159 of record NZ_CP072110.1, on the reverse strand, counting down.
TGATTAAGTGATAATCGGATAGTTTGACGCTCTGGCCACACTAAGTAGTTTGAGTGATGTTCAGCCATACTCGTCAGTATTTTTCCTTTAGATGCAAAAGCATTTGCAACTAGGTTCAGAGCTTCGGTTGTATTTTTAAGAAATACCACTTCATGCTCATCACAATTTAAAAAATACGATACTGTCGTTCTGGCAGACTCATAACATTCTGTCGCCCTGTCTCCCAAAAAGTGTACAGAGCGATGAATATTGGCAGTTTTTTGAGTCAATACTTGGGTTACTGCGTCCACCACAGCTCTTGGTTTTAATGCAGTGGCAGCGTTATCTAAATAAATTAATGGCTGACCAGTTGGCGTTGGGTATTCAAATGCTGAAAACTCTGACTTGATTTCACAAAGCTCCTGTTCATTAAACATTGAGACCTCCCAGTCACTATTTTTGTTTTACACACAAATATTTGCCACTGCTCTCAGGCAATAAAAAGTCGGCTTTTTTGAGTTTTATTCGTTTGAACCACGGCATCAACTCTGACAATGATGAGATAATAAGCTCGGCTTCAAAGTCAAAGTTCTTACCGTTTAGAACAACGAGAGTCAGCTTGGCTAGCGTGGGTGTAATAACCTCAAATTTAAAGTTAATTATATTTTTATATTTGAAGACAGCATCTTGTAACTGTGCAGGAGTTACGTAGTCGTTTTCAGGACTCTTGATACACTCTTGTTGACGACCATATACTTCTATTGACTCGGCAAACTCTCCAGCATCGTCATAACGTAATACCCGAGCCACATCACCAATCGCATAACGAATAATAGGCATGGCAAAATTATTGAGATCCGTCACAACTACTTGGCCTATTTCACCTTCTCGCACAGGTAAGCCGTCGTCACCAACGACTTCAACACAAACCATTTCGGAATAAATATCAATCCCATTAATATCGTCCGTTCCACATCCTATCGAGCCTACTTCGCCGGTTCCGTAAACATTAACAAAACGGGCACCCAAGCCAGACTCTATTCGCAAGACCATCTCCGTAGACGCAAGTCCCCCATATGGCATGACCTTTTTTAGACGAGGAAGAGTTATTCCGGTTTGCTCAGCGCGAGTGGCAAGCCAAAGTAAGAAATGAGGCAAAGCCCGAAGTACTTGAATATTATCTTGTTTGATTTTTGCTAAACATGCATCCAACTCGGAAACCATTTGAGTCCAAGGTGCAGACTCAAATGGCAACAGAACAGTTCTTTTTAACAGTACCTGACGCTCAAATCGACCTCGTAGACCAGACATAACATCCTCTGAAAATACCGTACCGCGTTTGATACCCCACCATAGGTAGCTTAACAAAGGTTCTGGGCCTGGGTCGGCAAACCCACAAACAACATTACAGGCACTCGGTGGAATATCGATTGCTGGCACTCCGACCGGTGAGCCTGTTGCCAATTTTAAGTTAAGATGTTCTGCTGCTCGAAGATAGTCTCTTTTGACAAAATTGACGACCACCGTCATTCGGCCCGTGGTTCCAGCTGAAGACAAATATTGCCAATCACCATTGGATTGTTTCGATGTAATACCGTCAGGAAAGGTGGATGTATATGTAGCTTTGTTTGAGAGAGGAATAGCGTGGTGGTTTGACTCACTTATATTAAGCTGTTGCCAATATGGCACCTGTTCTCTTGCTTGAGATAAGAGGTGTAGCAACTTGGTTTGAATACGCTGGTGACGTTCACTAGATGAAGAATGCCTGAGCTGATCCATTTCTCGATAGATAGACCAAAATCGAGTACTAGAAAAGCGCTCCAACGTTGGCAAAAAAACCGATGCCAAAAACCTATCTACTGCGGCCATACTCAATCACCTAATTAACTCCCTCTGATTGAGTATCACGCTAAACACGCTAAAAGGTCAAATATTAAACAATAATATTTACCTAAAATTAAAACTCATATTTATAGGTCAATTCGATGCGGTTGTCAGTGCGACCGCGTTGATTTTGGCCGTCCTCATTATCAAAATACTTGTAGCTTAGAGTTCCTGTCGCTTTCCTAGTAAGGCGACGCTCTAAGGCAATTGAGCGCTGCTCGCCCTTACGTTGAATAGAGTCATCAGAGTTTTTCACTTCCGAAAAAGCAGCGTTTAACTTTAATGTAGTGCGACGATTTAGACGGTGATCTAAGTTAAACGAGTAGGTCGTTGTATCACGCTCGCTATCAATGGCGTCGTCACCGCGCTCGAGGTAATCAAAGCTACTCTGGTTGTATGCCAGTTTAACGGTCGTTTTTTTGAATCGGTAGTCATAACTAAGTTGCATAGACTTAATAAGCGCGAGCTCATCGACAAACAAATAATCTACGTCGGTAAACTCAAAATAAAACAACTCGTCGCTTGGTGATGTCGGTGGCGCGATAAGTTTGACACAATCTTGTCTAGGACTGTCAATGACCGGACATGCAAAGATACCTGCATCAATAAAATCTGGCTCAAGACGGGTGCGAGTATCCAAGGTTTCGCTGTAACTGCCAGAAAGGCTCCAGCGCTTCGATTTTTTGGTCAAACTAAACTGATTCGAATCGCCGTAAAAGCGGCGGCTATGAACATAAAAAAATTGCGCTTTTTCATTTGTTTCTACAACAAGTCTAAAAGACGTAAAGTCGTCGTCACTACCTTCGTTGTCAGTCAAAAAGGCACTGTTCTTTGTTTCTTTGTTACGGGTGATTTCAACAAATGAACGAGGTCCTAAACGCCACGCCACACCAACACCTATGTTTTCGTTATCGAGTTGACGTTCATCGATTTGAGTACTTTCAAGTTTGTTAATTGACTTAAAAGCGGTAAATACAATATCTAACGATTGCCATACAGGAACACCAATATTGGCGTCAAGCGACAGGAGATTCTGCTTACCACGTCGTTCAGTTTCATTGAAATTACCGCTAAATGAAAACTGAGCTCTAACTTGTTGAGGTGAACGCCCATAACCAACTTCTAAAGAAGCAGAATGTCTATCACCACTTAATATGTTTGTAGAAGTAAAGTTTGTCGTGTCTACCGCGCTTTCGTCGTAATCTGATTGACTGATTTGAACGCTCGCGTTGGTTCTCCAATCGACTGCTGGTGAGGTTTTAAAACGAATACCGGTTGTTAAGGTATCAACCTCTAAATATTCATCCTGACCAAAAATAGGATCGGTAACACCCTCAAATTCATTATTTATGTTGCGGTTTAATCGTGTTGCATTAGCAAAAAGGGTTAAACGCTTTTTCATGAACGAAAATTCGTTGTTGAGCGTTATATTATTGTAATCATCATCGTCAAAGCCGTCTTCAACTTGATGAATTTGGGTTCTGGACAAGGACCAATTTGCGTTCCAAACGGGTCCTTTTGCCGACAAGGCTAGCGTTGGAGATAAGGTATAAGCTTGATGCCCCTCTTCAATGGGCTGAGTAAGACTAAACCCTTGAAGCTCTGCATCTAAAATATGTATGTAAGAGGCCGATAGCGATGGCTTCCATTCAAACTCAGTTGCACCTAGGCCAACAGAAAACAAAGGAAATGAAACACCAACTAACGCTAAAGCAACTCGACTTAACCGAGCGTTAGGCAAATTAGATTGGCAACATCCTTTGTTTTCGTTCATTTTTATGCACCTGATCCGTAATAATAGCCATACCCTTGAGTGTCAGATGGGTCGATGACTTTATTCATCACTAATCCCACAGCCATCTCTTCAGGCAGTAGGTCTACTGCTTTTTTAACTTCAGTCAGCTTGGACTTAAACTCTTCAACAACAATGACACCTTGCCCACACTGCTCAGCCATTACCGTCGTTTCATTTACACCCAATAGCGGTGGACAATCAAAAATAACAATACGGTCTGGATATCGGCTGGCAAACTCGTCAAACAACTGCTGCATTTTGTCACTAGACAATAATTCGTTAGACAAGTAATGAGGTAATCCCGCTGGGATCACTCGCAAGTTTTCCACATTAGTTTGGTAAATAACTGAAGACACATCCTCGACTTCACCAGACAAGTATTCAATTAACCCGGCATTAGCACCTAATTCCAATGTCTTGGATACACTTGGTTTAAGTACGTCCGCATCAACTAACAACACAGTCTTATCTTTCTCTAGCGCGATACTTAACGCTAGGTTCACCGCACAAAAAGTTTTACCTTCATTCGGGCGAGAACTAGATACTAATATTAAGTTACTGTGATTTAGAGTTTTTGCTAAGCCACCGAACGCATTGTTTAGTAACTTACGCTTAATACTTCTAAATTCTTCATTTATAAGCGTGCGTTTTTTGGATAAGGCAACAAACCCCTTTTGTTCTAGACGCTCTAAATCAATTTCTAAGTGTTGACCTAAAGTTAAAGGGTCTTTATCCAAATTAGCCTGTGTAGTTTCGTTTATTAAAGGCTCAGTTGTTAACGTTTCTTGCTCGTTAGTCGGCGCTTTTTCCGCCAAAACCTGTTGGCCTTCTGGCTTTAAATCTATCTGCGTGTCTTGTGTAACAGAGACTCTCACTTCATTTGCAGGTTCATTTTGTTTGTTCTGCTTATTCTTATCTGCTTCAGCCTGTTTCCTCATTGCCTTTTCGATTGAACTCATAACAATGTCTCCACTAGCTTAATTGGCGTTGTTCTCAAGACCAAATCTGTCGCCATAAAGGCCATATAAATACAAAATACAGTTAACGTAGATAACGCAAATACAAAAACTCTAAACCGATTCTTTTTCTTTATCGCTTCTAAGTTAATGTCGGTAACCGCCCCTAATACAGGTCTACCAGTAACATTGGACAGTTGAGAAGCATTGACGACTACTGGGTTTAATTGACTGGTCAAAAATGCCAACACAACACCAGCCCCAATACTAATAATAAACACTACGGTGTAAAACATTGGGCGATTTGGACCCGATGGCTCTAGAGGCACAACCGGCGGCTCTATTATTCTAAATTGTACTTCTTCTGCAGATAAGTCGGCTTTTCGTGAGATATCAGCTGATTCTTTACGAGCCAAAAACTCTTCGTATTTACGTTTAGTAATACCGTAGTCTCGGTCAAGAGCTGTGCGTTTAGCTTCAATATCCGGGACGAGTTCGATTTTTTCTTCTAACGATTTGAGCTTTTGTTGATAACTAGCTTTACGTACATTAAGAGACGCAATATTGCTCTCTAGATTGTTAATTACAATTGTTAGTTCTTGAACGATTGCATTTTCGCTCAATCCACCAGAGGCTAACTCACCACTCGACAAACCTTTGACCATCTCTTCAATTTCTTTTTTGCGCTGCGCGACCAATACATCCAAACGCTCCTTTGTTTGGATAACGTCTGGATGTTGCTCGGTAAAACGAATTTGCAAATCGTCTAAATTAGCTTGAAGTTGGGCAATGCGCTGATCATACTGAGTTTGAATATTGACTGAGTCAGCTCCATCTGTGCTTGGAGTTGCGGCACTGAACTTGCTTTTTAAGCTTTTGAGCTGAGTTTCTTTTTCAGCGAGCTCTAGATTCAGGCTTTCTATTTGGCTCGCCAACGAGGCGCGTTGCTGGTAATAGGAATCACCCGCCAAAAGCTCACCATATTGCTTCTTAAAGTCGGCCACTCTTTGCTCTGATTGAGCGAGTCGTCTTGCATACTCTTCGATTTGTTGATCTAAAAATTTGGTCGCTGTGTCACTGTCTTTGCGATTTTGACCTAACGCGGATTCGATAAATTTATCGAGAGTAAGTAAAACAACTTGTTTTGCTTTATTTGGATCTGGATGTTCGTAAGCAATAGAGTAAATATTATCTCGATTCGATGGGCGCAGTGATATGTTATCTCGAAGTGATGCCACGATAGTTCTAAATTCAGCTTCTGAATTTGCATTGATATCTAAATCTGCTTGACGGGCGATATCTTCTAAATTGGGTGTGGACAATAAAGTACGAGCGATCATATTGATCTCATCGTCAGGGTTAGTCTGAACCGTCAAACCTCTCAATAACGGCTTTAGCATAGACCGAGTGTCAGCATACACCTTGGCATTTGACTCATAAACATCAGGCATCCTAGCCACTAAAATCAGGCCAATAGGACAAATTAGCCAGGTTGAAATAATGATGTATCGCTTTTTAATCCAAATACCCTTTAGATAGTCAAAGACTAACTGGATAGTGGCCTGCAGATCCTGCATTTGGTATTCCCTTATACTTCTTAAATTGAGTTAACGCGTGTTAATTAAAACCAATCTTCTGGGATAATAATGATGTCACCTGGCAAGATATCGACATTAGCACTGATATCGCCTTGCTGAATCAAATCATCAAGCTCAATATCATATTCTTTCTGGACACCGTTTTCGACGCGAATTAACACGGCGCCATTACCATTGGCAAATTCGGTTAATCCCCCCACCTGAATCATAAGATCAAGCAATGTCATATTTTGACGATAATTGACCGCCATTGGATTTAAGGCTTCACCAATCACACGGACTTGCTCCGTGAACGGCCCAACAAACCCACTAACACTAACAGTTACAATCGGCGACTTGATGTATTGACTCAAAACCGTTTCAATTTCACGAGCCAGCTGGGTTGGAGTTTTACCTGAAACTTTAATGTCCTCTACTAAAGAAGTAGTGATCATTCCATCTGGTCGTACAACAAACGAACCCGAAACTTCAGGATTACGCCAGACAAAAATATTTACTGAGTCACCAGGGCCGATTAGGTAGTAATAATCATCTACACTTTCGATAGCAGAAGGTTTTACAGAAGCCGGTGGCAGTGGATTTGCGCAACCAACCATTAACAATGCAGTTAACACCAATATTAGAAATTTCACGTCAAAATCACTCTTGTTGTAGTTATCCATACTTTATTCACTATTGATTGTAATCAAATCATAATAAATGTGAACTATTATATTTTTTCCCGATGACAGCTTGGTTACAATCGGTTAACCTTAGCCAGTAAAAAAATAAAAATAAATTTATTAGGAATTGACTTGAAAAAGGTATTTCATAAAAAGCCGATAAATCAAAGAAGCAATACCCTAATGATCATGGATTGGTCAATTGGGCTTCTTGTTGGTATAGGGCTGTTTATCGCTTTAGAAGAGTTTTGGTCTCAGTATTTACCTGCCTACAAAGAGATGTGGTGGGTGTTGCCTATTTCTATCGCTAGCCTATTCAACGTGACCAATTTATCGGTCGGCCTTTATGACATTAAACTTCGCGACAGCAATGTCGGTATTTTCCGCCGTTGCCTAGTTAGTGGTGCAATGACGTTTGCTGTTTTCCAGCTCATTGTTTTTAATATTTTTGCGACATCTGCATTACATCCGTCAATCCTAGCCGTTTATATTCTCGCAATCGCCATCTTAACCTTTACCGTGCGCTATTTGGCCAACAGCCTAGAGATGTTTGGCATTACCAAAAAACGCGTTGTTGTTATTGGTGCCGGTGAGCGTGCTTCCATCATTGAAAAGCGCATGCGTCGTGAATCAGACCGCCGAGGCTTCACCCTTATTGGCTTTATTCCTCTTCATTCGGATAAAAAAGACGAATTAAAACGTGAGAACGTTCTTCCCGCCGAAACAATTGATGAATTAGAAGAGTTTATCCGCGAAAACGAAATTGATGAAATTGTCATTGCCCCTGATGAACGCCGTGGGTCCTTACCCCTAGAATCTTTATTTGACTGTAAAATGGCCGGCGTCGTCGTTAAAGACATTTTAGATTTTATCGAAGAAGAAACTGGTCAAGTAGCGGTTAACTTAATTTACCCTTCTTGGGTTATCTATTCAAATGGCTTTCAGTCACGCCATTATATTCGAGTCGCAGCGGATTACATGCTCAATGTATTCCTAGCGAGTATTGTCCTGTTACTCACATGGCCTGTCATCCTCATTACCGCTATGCTTATCTGGTTAGAAGACGGTCGCAAAAAAGGCGGTACTATTTTATACAAACAAACTCGTGTAGGTATGGATGGAAAGCTATTCGAAATACTTAAATTCCGCAGTATGCGTCAAGATGCCGAAAAAGATGGCGCACAATGGGCACAAAAAGTAGATAACAGAGTTACCAAAATTGGTCATGCGCTTCGTAAATACCGCATAGACGAGTTACCACAATTGTTTAATGTGTTTAAAGGTGAAATGGGCTTTGTAGGCCCTCGCCCTGAGCGTCCGGAGTTTGTAAAAGAACTCATCAAAGAGATCCCTTATTACAACCATCGTCACAACGTAAAACCAGGTCTTACTGGATGGGCGCAGCTGAATTACCCTTATGGCTCTAGCGTCAATGACTCACTAGAAAAGCTTAAGTTTGATCTTTATTACATAAAGCGTCGCAGCATACTGTTAGATTTATTAATTTTGGTCAGAACCATAGAGATAATTCTATTTGGTAAAGGTCGATAACTATGGCGGAAGCACCAAAGTTAGCGATGACCGTCGACGTGGAAGATTACTTCCACGTTTCTGCGTTTGATTCTATTTTCTCTCAAAAAGACTGGCCAACCATAGAGCACAGAGTCAATGAGAACACTCGACGTTTACTCGACTTATTTGACCAGCACGGTGCTAAATCGACGTTTTTCATCCTAGGTGCCGTTGCCGAAAAATACCCAGATTTGATTAAAGAAATTGACCGACGTGGTCATGAAGTCGCAAGCCATGGCTTTGCTCATCGTCGTGCAACAACACAAACACCTGACGTTTTCAAAGAAGACGTGTATCGCTCCAAATCATTTTTAGAGGATACAATTGGAAAGTCAATTGAAGGCTATAGAGCACCGAGTTTTAGCATTAATGAAACCAATGAGTGGACTTACGAGATCCTTGTTGAACTTGGTTTTAAATACAGCTCAAGTACCTACCCTATAGAGCACGACCTATATGGCGTACCTAACTGGCCTCGTTTTAAATACGATCGCCCAGAAGGGATTATCGAGATCCCAATTCCTACTTTGCGCAATGACGACAAAAACAAAGGTATAGGCGGTGGTGGCTACTTCCGTTTGTTTCCTTATTGGTTGTCAAAACGTCGTATCGAAAAATTTCTAGGCTCAGAAACAGCGCCTTACAGCTTTTATTTTCACCCGTGGGAAATTGACGCTGATCAACCACGCGTAAAAAATGCAGCATTTCTCTCTAAGTTTAGGCACTACGTTAACCTTTCCAAGATGGAAGGAAAAATCACCCAACTGTTAAAGGACTATCGTTGGGACACCATGAAAAAAGTGTATTTAGAAGACTAAGATGGATATTCTCACAACGTTAAGGAACAACAAACTCGCACAACGTGCGGCCATAGAGTCTCTTTGCCTACTCATTATGATCTGTGGTTTGTATTACACCACAGTCGCAGGCATGGTCGATCTTTGGCTCACTTCTGAAACCTACAGTCATGGCCTTTTCATCATACCCTTGGCTGTTATTCTTCTTGTTCAAAGATTAAAAGATCAAGCACCTAGAAACACACAGCCAACGTTCATGCCGCTCATTTTGTTAGTTGGTGCGTCCTTCGTTTGGCTGATTGCTACGCTTGCTCATATAAACTTAGTCGCGCAACTCGCAGTCATGTCGTTTATCCCCTGTGTGGTCTGGCTTCGATATGGCTGGGCAATGACTTGGCGGTTAAAAGGACCACTGCTGTTTTTATTTTTAGCCGTTCCCGTGGGTGACTTTTTGATCCCACATCTTCAAGATATTACTGCCACACTATCGATTGCAATGATAAAACTGACTGGCATTCCGGTTTATCACGATGGGCTTTATATTTCGATTCCAGCTGGTAATTTTTTAGTTGCTGAAGCTTGTAGTGGTATTCGCTTTTTAATTTCGGCAATTACGATTGCCGTCTTTTATGCACTTCTTTACTTAAAATCGACCAAAAATCGACTTTTAATGATGTCTCTCGGTGCGGTTGTTCCTATCGTCGCTAATGGTATTCGAGTCTTCATGATCATAGTAATAGCACACCTAAGCAACATGGAAGCTGCCACTGGTTTTGATCACATTGTTTACGGTTGGGTGTTTTTCAGTATCGTTATGGTGTTACTGATCGTTCTGGGCAATGTTTTGGCTGATAAAGAACACGCCAAAGATAAAAAGGTTGATAATAGCGATGCGGGTAGTAGTGATGCTGCTGCGCCGGATATTCAATCAACTCAAGGCCAGTCGAAAAGCCACCAGCAAGCTATCTGGCCTTTTTATGCTGCTATTATAATCGCAATTAGCTTGGCGCCAATTGCCAAACGTCTACTGGCTTACGACCCAAGCAGTCAAACAATAGACGCAACATTAGCCTACCAAACCAAAATCACTAAAGGGTTATTTTCGGACCCTGATACACAGTGGGCCGTGTCCTTTCCATCGGCGGATGTTGTTTTACGACAAGATGGCATAAACCAAAAAGACATCAGTAAATATGTCGTTTCTTACGATTATGAAACGGATGAAAAAGAACTGATCAATTATGAAAATCGCTTATTTAACCCCGACCGTTGGTCATTAAAAGACAGACGCATGATTCCGGTTTCAGTTAATGGTGAAACAGTAATGACGCTTCACTTAACCATCGTTAACCTTGCTGGCCAAAAACGTGAAATTTTAATGAGCTATCTCATTGATGGCAACGCAACAGCACAAACACTCAAAGCCAAAGCACTTCAGGTCATAAGTAAGCTAATGGCTCGTGATTTTGGTGGCCAAGCCATTATTTTATCGGCCTTGTCTGATGATGTAGACATAAACCAATTAAAGCTCGAATTTGCTGATGTAATTCAACAAGCCCAGCGTCCAGTTAGGAACTAATACAATGATCGTCTCAGCTGTTATTTTATCGTTCAATTCAGTAAACACCTTACCAAAGTGTCTAGATTCGTTACTTGATTCCTATTCTGAACTTTCAGGTGACAGTGAAATTTTTGTTGTTGATAACGGCAGTTTAGACGGTAGTGTCGAATTGCTAAAAGACTATCAATCGCGATACCCAGAAATCATTAAGCCGATTTTCTTTAAAGAGAATACAGGCACTACGTTTTCTCGAAACAGCGCAATAAGACAAGCCACAGGTGAGTTCGTTTTAGTTCTCGATTCCGATGCTTACATTACTCCAGAGTGTTTAACTCACCTTATCGAATACAGTCGTCTGCATCCAGAGGCAGGCATTGTGGTACCCAAACTCACTTATGCCAGCGGTAATTTTCAGTTGTCTTGTGATGTCTTCCCTACCCTTTGGCAAAAAGCCAAACGCTTTTTATTCCTAAAAGACATGGAAGCCAAAGACACTGATTTAAAATCCCAATCAGAGCCTGTCGATGTCGATTACGCCATTTCTGCCTGCTGGTTGATCACCAGAGAATGTGTAAACAAAACGGGGTTGCTAGATGAAAACATCTTTTACTCTCCTGAAGACGTTGATTACTGCATTAGAGTTTGGAAATCAGGGTTTAAGATCACCTATGTTCCAAATGTACAAATGGTTCATGATGCGCAAGAATTATCGCGTGGCTTCAAATTGTCCAAATTCCATTTTTCTCATCTAGGTGGTTTGTTCTATTTATTTAAAAAGCATGGTTATTTTTGGAGCCTAAACGGCCTTTACAAAAAAATGGAGCGACACAGTTAACCATGTGTGGATTTGTTGCGCTAATCAATTCACCAGAGGCTAAAGGACTAGACACCAACACAAGTCAGACCGTATTAGCTCAACTCACTCAGACCCTTCATCATCGTGGCCCGGATGATATCGGCTACTTCATTAGCGATAATCAACAAGTGCAGCTTGGTCATACAAGACTGTCAATTATCGATATCAACAATGGTCATCAGCCGCTATTAACCGACGTTAGCGTACTGGTGTACAACGGTGAAATATACAACCACAGTGAATTAAGAACCGAGCTCATCGGCCTTGGTCATCATTTTAATAGTGTGTGTGACACCGAGGTGCTGGCTAAAGCTTATGAGCAATGGGGAGTTGATTTTTTATACAAGTTAAACGGGATGTTCGCTTTTGTTCTATTCGACAAACAAAACGACACTGTTTTAATTGCCAGAGATCGACTCGGTATAAAACCCGTTTATTGGCATCAAACTCCCGACAACAAATTGCTCTTTGGCTCAGAGCTCAAGGCCATAACTGCACATCCAGATACTCAAGTTCAACTCAACCCAAGAGCGATTAGCGACTATTTTTCATTAGGTTATATTCCGGAGCCTTATTCAATCTACAAGGGAATAAACAAACTAGAGGCGGGACACTATATCCAGTTGAGTTTGAACAATCCTGACAGCTTTACAGATGTCAATTCAATACAATATTGGGATTGTCTCAAGGCGATAAACTCTCCAACAAATTCAACGACACAACAAGAGTTCGAGCAAGGACAAGCGCTTCTTTGTGATGCAATCGATAAGCAAACAATTGCAGATGTGCCGGTGGGCGCGTTTTTATCCGGCGGTGTCGACTCATCTATAATAGTCTCACAAATGAATCGCCATCAAAATGTCTCTACTTTTTCGATGGGTTTTGATCAGACAGACTATGATGAGTCACAACAAGCCGAACAAGTCGCTAGTCAGGTACAGACCAAACATACAGCAATGACAGTCAGTTGTAACACCTTTGATTATCTGCCAGAGCTAATAAAGATGTTTGATGAGCCCTTTGCCGATAACTCAGCTATCCCAACCTACTTGCTAACCAAACAAGCTAAAAAGCAAGTTACTGTCATGTTGTCAGGTGATGGTGCAGACGAGTTATTTTTGGGATATCGCAACTATCGTCTATTAAAACTAGAAGGCAAACTCAAAAACCTCTTGCCCAAACGCGTATCAACGCCGGTTTTTAAATTTTTAGCCAAGGTTTATCCCGAACTTCCATGGGCACCACAATTTTTGCGAGCGCATTCAACACTTGAAGCATTAAATAATGACTTTGTGAGTAATTTTCATCGCGCCATGAGTATCAATTCACCTGAAATTTTGCAGCAGATTTTTTCAGACAAATTACTTTCCCAACTCGATGGCTACTCATCGCGACATTATTTCAAAACCTTCGCTGACAAAGTGACCGTGGGCGACTGCATCAAAAAAGCACAATACATCGACTTTAAGACGTACTTACCAGGCAACATCCTAACCAAAGTCGACCGAACCACAATGGCCAACAGCATTGAAGCGCGCGTTCCGTTTTTAGATCATCGTCTCGTCGAACAATGGATTAGCAAATCAAGTGACCAAAACATAAAAGGCAGTAATGCCAAATTATTGTTAAGAACCATCGCCAAGTCACTCATACCTAAAGCGGTCGTAAATCGCCGCAAAAAAAGCTTTACCTCTCCTATGGACGAATGGTTTAGAATGATGACCCAGAGCGAGCTGCGTAAGCGCATGCAACTAGAGCACTTAGCCTCATCAGAAATGTTTAACATGCCCGGCATAGACAGCCTAATCGAACAACATTATTCTGGTAAAAAGAATTTAGGAATGACCCTTTGGTCACTGTCGGTTTTTGCTGAGTTTCTTAAACAAAACGGAATGAAGCCACTGATTAAAACATCGGATCAAAACAAAAAATGAAAATTTTATACCACCATCGCATTGCCTCTAAAGATGGTCAGTTTGTGCATGTAGAAGAGCTAACCAATGCGCTGTTAGAGCAAGGCCACGAGTTGAAGTTTGTTGCGCCAACCGTCAACGAACAATCTGAATTTGGTCACGATGGTGGTTTTGTTAGTAAGTTAAAGGCTGCACTTCCCGCGTTTATCTACGAACTACTCGAGCTGACGTACAGTTTATGGGTGTTCATCAAGCTTGCAGTAGCCATCAAACAGTTCAAACCAGAATTTATCTACGAGCGCTATAATTTGTATCAGCCTGCAGGTGTCTGGGCATCTAAACTGTTTGGTATTCCGCTGATTCTTGAAATCAATGCCCCTCTTGTAGAAGAGCGTAGCCGCTACAGTGGTTTATCGCTTAAACGCTTTGCTAAAAAAATCGAAAACTATACCTGGCGTGGTGCCGACAAATGTTTGCCAGTGACCGATGTATTGGCAGATCATGTGAGAGCTGCAGGTGTTCCCGAACAAAATATCGAAGTTATCCACAATGGCGTTCGTCAGCCATTTATTGATGAGATGCTGGCGACACCAATTCAACAAGACAAACCAGAGATCATCATAGGGTTTACCGGATTTATTCACCCTTGGCACGGTATGGACAAAGCCATCGAAGCCATTGCAGAGCACAAAGAGCTTCCGCTTAAGTTAGTTTGTATTGGCGATGGCGCGATTTTACCAGAGTTAAAACAACAAGCAGCCGATCTCGGCATCGCCGATAAAGTCGAGTTTAAAGGCCTAGTAATCCGTGACAAAGTCTTAGACTACGTCAAAGAGTTCGATATTGCGTTGCAGCCAGACGTAACGGCATATGCCTCACCACTTAAAATGTTTGAGTACATGGCTGTCGGGTCGTTGATCATAGCCCCGCGTACACCAAACATCGAAGAAATCCTATCGGACGATACCGCGCTATTTTTTGACAAAGGTGACGCTAGTGCATTTAAAGCTGCACTCACAGAAGCCATCACCAACTACCAGCAACATCAAGCCAAACGCCAAGCTGTCAAACAAAGCGTCATCGACAAAGGCTTTGTGTGGCACGAGAATTCCAAGCGAGTTGTGGGATTGGGTCAGATTCTAATCAAGGGGACAGACAACGTGAAGGCTCAAGGGTAGTCATCGATGCCAATTACTGCACTGGGGTTTCTTGCTGTATTTACTATTGGGTGTTTAGTAGCACTCAAGAGGCCTTTTGTTGGTTTGCTCCTGTATTTCTTCGTATTTTATATGCACCCGCCAGGGAAATACTGGGGTGCATTTTTGCCAGAACTGCGTTGGACACTGATCGTTGCAGTAATTACGTTAATTAGTACGTTTATTAACGATAAAAATAAATTTAATTGGTTGGAGTCTAAAGAGAGTAAATTACTCGTTATGCTATTTATATATGTTGCATTGCAGCTAACATGGGTAGATTTTCCGTCTCTTCATCAAGTCTATGTTGTTTTATTGTTTAAACTCCTCGTTCTTTATTATCTGATCATTCGTCTGGTCAACAATAAAACTAGGCTTCTTGCAGTTATAGTCACTAACTGTATTGGCGCAGCTTATATTGGTTTGAATGCCTTACAAACTCACGTATCAGGTCGATTCGAAGCGGCTGGTTTACCTGGCATAAATGACGCCAACCTTTTGGCAATACATTTAGTAGGAATTATTTTCATTTCTTCAGTTATAGTTATTACTAACTTGAACAGACGCTATTTAATTTTTATACCACTAGCTCTTGTTGGTAATCTATTCTTTATGACGGGTAGTCGAGGCGGGTTAGTAGGATTAGCATTGGCAGGCCTATTTTTCATTTGGTACAGCCCAAAGCATAAAAAAACTCAAATATTGCGTTGGGCTTTTGCGGCGGTCATCCTTGCCTCTTTTATGTTGGGACCTTTAATTATTGACCGAATAAAACAGATAAATAGTGTCAGTGATACAGAACAAATTGATAAAAGTGCGTACTCTCGATTGGTCATAATCGAAGGACAATGGAACATGTTCAAAGATTACCCAATATTAGGTTTTGGACATCGAGGCACTTTAGTACTGAGCCCATTTTACATCGATGAGTCTTACATGACTCAAACTGAAGCAGGTGCTCGTAGAGCCTCACACAATATAACTTTAGCCTTCATGGTCGATCATGGTCTTATAGGCAGTTCAATCTTCTTTTTAATAATTGGTATTGCAGTTTTCTCGGTAAGACATAAACAAAAATATTGTAACGATGATGAGACAATTAAACTTATTATGCTAGGGGCTTCCTCTGGCTTAGTTGGCGTAATGGTCGCGAGTCAGTTTTCTAATAGTAAAGTTTTAGAAATATCCATGTGGCTGATAGCCTTAATAGTAAGTTGTAAGCTAATTTTGAAAAATGCCCACGAACCGAAGAATGAACTACCGTAATGACGCCTCTATCATTTCGCAGGAATAACAATTGAGCTCTGCCAATATTTTACTTAACTCATATAAATGGGTCATCGTCGCGCGGTGGATTGGACGATTTGCTGGGATTATAAGTACCTTAATATTAGTACGAATACTATCTCCTGATGACTACGGCATAGCAGCTCAGGCCCTTTTTGTTTTGATGTTATTTGATGCTCTGTCACATACCGGAACTGAACAATTTGTAATAAAACAAAAAGAAGTTTCAGATAGTTGTCTGTTTACGGCATGGACACTTAACCTAATACTCAAATCGACCGTAGGTTTGTGCCTATTTATTTTTTCATCGAGTATAGCTTCTTTTATGAATGAGCCCCGCTTAGATGCTGTGCTGCAATGGACAAGTTTAATCGCGATATTAGACAGTTTGAGATCTCCCGCCCTTATTATCCGAAAGAGAAATATGGATTTCAGAACAATTTCTACCATTGATATAAGCTCTAAGCTGTTGACGGTTATTTTTACGATAACTATGGGGTTTATTTTGAGGGACTATTGGGCTTTAGTTTTTGCCAACATATTTTCAAGCTTTTTAATCGTCATGATTTCTTATTTTGTTGCTCCATCAAACCTAAAACTAACATTGGAAAATGTAAAAGCTCAATTTAAGTTTGCTCGAGGTATTTTTGTTACCTCTGTGATTGGATATATCAGAGCCAAATTAGACATACTGATTATCAGTAAAAAGTTCGGTTCATCCGCTACTGGACACTATAGTATTGGTCAAGAGTTTTCGATATTACCTTATACAGAGGCTATCGCCCCATTGACTCAACCTCTTTATTCATCACTAGCCAAAATTCAAGACGACTCAGCAAAACTAAAAAACCACCTATTCAAATATTTAGGTCTTTCATACTCTTTGGTAGTACCTGCCGCCTTGGGCATTTTTTTGTTGGCTGATCAGATAGTTCTAATATTATTCGGGGAGCAATGGGTAGAAACTACACCTGTTCTAGCCTACTTATCTTTTTTAATGATTACATTTGTTACTAATGGTGCTTACAAAATCATCTTTACATTAAAATCTAAGTTTTGGAGCATTGGCTTGCTCGATCTAATTGGGATTATTCTTGTTTCTCTGGCATTTTTGTTAGAAAGCTTAGTTACCTTAGAAGATTTCGCTGTGTATAGAACTGTTGTTGGTATATTGGTGCTTTCATTATCAATTGTAATTGCAAAGCTCTATATTAATTACGAAATTAATCTAGTTCTAAGGGCCTTACTAATACCAGTTGTCGCCTCATTTATCATGGGAGCTTTAATTCTCTTATTACAAAGTCCTGTCTCTTCTGCAATTGGAGTACCGTTATTCAGTTTATTGGCAATCGTATTTATCTCCGCGATTGGGTATTTCCTAATTTGGCTGGCTTTGAGTTTTGCTTTACGAAACAAGCACTATATTTGGGAGTTTGGTTTTCAATTTGCTGTCGCTCAATTCAAAAGCGCGATCAAAAAGGTCAAGGGTATCTGGCTCCCCACTTTATGAGGTATCCCTCAATAAATTGACCTGAGTTTATTATCAGTCGAGAGAATATTGTAACCCAAACATTATGGAACCTGTCCTCAATCAATCGATTAATAAGGTATGCAACTCCTATTACCACTAACGTAATTGCAAATATTACAAATCCTGCACTTTCTTGGGTTGCAAATTGGTTCAAACACATATAACCAACATGTGCGTGAATTAAATAAATCGGATAAGTGAGATTACCAATAGTCTTTGAATGTGGTAACTTGGTTGCTTGACCAAACTTTGTGTTTTGAAAAAGGAACAACATAAAGAAGATTGTCACTATAGCAGCAATTACAAACTCCGAAAAATATACACCTTTTAATTCCGTAAAAATTACCGCTTTTTTCGTTGAATAATCCAAGCAAAGAAGATAGGAAATAGCCAATGATAAATAACCGGCTTTCGACTTCTTTTCCATAAGAACAGCAAAAACACACCCGGCAGCAAAGTAATAGTAGTAACCGCCTAGCAATGGATAACCATTAATTTCCACCAAGTAACACACTAAAAGCAAAAAAGGCCAACAAATAAACAGTAGCCGTAACCTATTTTTTAAGCCAACAAGTAAAAGACAGAAGACGAAAAAGTAGAATGTTATTTCATAGGCCAGCGTCCAATAAACACCGTCAACATTACTTACACCAAAAAAGGAGTGAATCATCGTAAGATTAGCAACGCTTCTCAGCAGGGAAGTTGACATTAACTCCCCTCCCCAAAAATACGCAAAAAATGATGTAAACAGCACCGCAAACCAATATGCTGGAAAAAGCCTGACGGCTCTATTCACAGCAAATTTTAAAGCAGTTCGATTTTTCGCCGAAAAAAAGATTACATACCCACTAATCATGAAAAAAAACTCTACTCCCAGATAGCCATATCTGGTAATAAAATCAATCTCTGGCAATGCACTTATCGATGTTACTTTTCCATTCGATATGCCATTAAAAGTATAGTGATACATGACTACAATAAAAGCCGCACAAAACCTACTATAGTCTAAAAGCTCAAGTCTCTTCACAATATTTCAAATTCAAAAAGCGATTAAACGCTTAATACATCGAACTCCTTTTCTGCAATTTGCCATAACTCATCTATTTTTCGCTCTATGGTTTTTGGTTCTTTTAACACAGCAACCTTATCGAAATTGAGAACGTCAGAGACACTCTTTATGATCTGACACTCTTGCTCACAGTTAATCGAACTATTGTAATCGTGAAACTTAAAACCATCTCCGATTACCTTGTCACTTAATTGTATCCATACATTAGGTATATTGTATGAGTCTGCAACGATTATTCCATGCATGGACGACGAGACCACTACCTCACACTGTGAAATCTTCTTTGAAACTGTTTTAGGAGTATCCTGAACATCAATAATTATACAGTCGCTCCCCATGCGTTGTTTAACTCTATAAACCCAGGGATTAAAGCGGTCTACATAGTGTGGAACCAAACCAACTTTGTATTTTTTTTGCTTACTACCGTACATCTTAGAGGCCAAAATTCCAAAGTCCCCTGTCGGGGTCTTAGGACTTAACCCCAACACCTGTTTCGTTAGTTCGCCTCTGGCCGCGGCAAAATGTGCATTTGGATAGCGTTTATCTGTGTTAGGGCTGATGATCCCAGAGCCAAGTATCGTCCCTTTATAATTTTCAGGTACCGCACCTAAAATTGAGCCAACTCCTACAATATCGGACTGTTGGGCAGATTCTCTGATTGGTATATACCCTAAGGATTTGACTATGTCAGGTGTAAACAAATCACCGAAATTGAGTATATCTGACCACCAAAAAGCATTGATACGTTTGTTGCTATTGCTAAATTTTGCTTCTAAAACTTTACCAAAATTGAGCACATCTTTAGTGTAGTGATACACATTTGACCGCGCACTTAGTACCAACCTATCACTAAGCTTCTTCATTATTGTTTAACCATCGGTAACAAGTCGTCTATCTTCAAGGCCTTGGTAATATCAGCTAGATCAGAATATTCGTTTAACTCTTCGGCTTTCGTGGCTCGTTCTGGTTTGTTGTTTACCCTTGCTGAAGCATGCCCATCTTTTTCATTCACTTTTAATGTTTTGACAACGCCTTTAAATTTCTTATTCCAAACCCAAGTTCCGGTCCCATGCTCGTAATAATACTTAGCTCCTTTATGAAATGCCTTATCGAAGTTAGGATGATGCTCGATATGCCTCCACCAGCCACAACCATTGTTGAACTGATCTAAGCTTGCTTCTTTTGTTGTACAGGCAACTAACTCACCAAAATGATTTCTAAACCTGTCTTTTAGACCCCACCACCCATGTGTATGCTTAACTGCGGCCATTTCTCCTGGTTTTAACGCTTCAAAGGTCTTGGCATACTGTTTCATATCACTTCGACTACACAATAAATCTGAGTGCCAAAACGCTAACTTTTCACAAAACAAAAAGGCAAACTCTATAGGAAAGTGCATCCACATCGTCGGAAGCTGTAATCTTTCGTTAAAATTAACGTACACTGAGCCAGGTAAAATGGTAGGTTTTTTCAAACCTGTATCGTTACCCACAATAGGCGTCCAACCAGCCTCTTTGACCAATTGTTGTTGGAGAATATTCCAGTTGTCATCAAGTGCCCAACAGAGCCAAGGCTTTTCAATACCTTCTAAAGCTTTTTTCCAATCTTCAGCCGCCTCTTTAATTGAGCTAATGTCGGTACCCCACGCTTCCCAATTACCCGTGCCAATTTTTCCGTCAGTTCTAGCTAGCTCCCAGGAGCCCTCTTGTTTTTCTTCACTCATTTTTATTCCTTTACGGCCAAGAAGTAATTACTCAAGCACCTTTTAAGTTCAATTACACTCTAAGTGCGATGCAATGGCATATTAATATGTAAAACTCGATATAAATTATCAAAATTTAATTGGTGAGACTATACATTTTCATTACTATAGCTTCATCAGAAATAAAAGTTTGGAACTATAACCAAATGTGCGGAATACTAGGGACAATTAATTTTAACCACGCAGCGGATGCCAATCGCATTACCGCTATGCGAGACACCATGCCTTATCGAGGCCCCGACAGTAATGGTTTGTGGATTTCTGAGGATAAATACTGTGGGCTCGCTCATTTGCGCCTGAGCATTTTAGATCCGACGCCTGCTGGCCACCAGCCGCGCATCAGTGACTCAAACAGATATGTGATTTCGTACAACGGTGAAGTCTATAACTACATCGAAATTCGTGCAGAGCTCGAGCAAAAAGGTTATCAATTCGAGACCGGGACTGATACCGAAGTTATTTTGCAAGCTTACATTGAGTGGGGTAAGGACTGCCTTGACCGCTTCAATGGCATGTTTGCTATTGCTATATATGACACCGAAACCAAGACATTGTTTTTGGCGCGTGACCGTCTCGGTATAAAGCCTGTTTATTATTATCAAGACGACAATGAATTTGTATTTGCATCCGAAACCAAGGCTATTCTAAGCGGCCTCGATGCTAAACCTGAGCTTAATATCGAGCTGATTGATGATTACATGAGCTTTGGTTATATCCCTGGTGAAAATACCCTACACAAAGGCATCAAGCGATTGATGCCTGGTCATTACGCAATATTACAAGAGGGTAAGTTAGTCATTACTCAGTGGTGGGACCTCAAATTTAATAACACCGAAGATAAAGGGTTTGATCATTACCTGACCGAAAGCAAAAAGCTGTTAGAAAGCGCCATCGATTTACGCCTGCGCAGTGATGTGCCACTGGGCATTTTCCTAAGTGGTGGTATCGACAGCAGCGCGGTAGTGGGACTCTTAGCCGACAAAGTCAAAGAACCCCTCAAAACTTTTTCAATCGCGTATGACTTTGGCAAAAACTTCGACGAGACCCAATACGCCAGAATGGTTGCGGAAAAGTTTGGTACCGACCATCACGAATTGAAGATTACGCCGCAACAATTTGCCGAGTTTATTCCGGAATATATTCATCTAATGGATGAGCCTGTAACAGAAGCGGCCGCGATATCACTCTTTTTTGTATCAAAGCTCGCAAAAGAAAAAGTGACGGTCGCTTTATCAGGCGAAGGCTCCGACGAAATCTTTGCTGGATACGATTTGTATCAATACATGAACGTCCTAGAGAAATACCGCGGTGTCGTTGGTCAAAAAGGCACGGAATTATTTGCTGGTATCAGCAACAAAGTACTTGGTGAAAGTCACAAAGTCAGCAAATACCTGAATATGGCTACTCAGCCTATAGAGCAGCGCTACAAAGGGATGTCGACTTACCCTGATGCACAGAAGCAAGCCTTGTATAGACAAGACTTTAAACAAAAACTCGACGATGCCAAACGTGCCACAAACCACGGTCAGTTTTCTCGACAGTTGTTTGAGAATACCAAACACAACGATCAACTCAGCAAAATGCTTTATTTTGACACCAAAACTTGGTTGGTTGATGACCTTCTAATCAAAGCCGATCGAATGAGCATGGGTACCTCAGTTGAGCTACGAGTACCATTTTTGGATTATCGCCTTGTCGAGTTTGCTGCGACGATTCCATCAAAACACAAGATCAAAAAAGGCGAAGGTAAATACCCACTGAAAAAAATGATGGAAGGCATTTTGCCAAATGACATCATTTACAGAAAGAAAATGGGCTTTCCTACGCCACTTAAGTTGATGTTCCAAAATGAGCTAAAGGGCTATGCGCGTGACTTATTGTTATCGGATAGCACCAAGTTACACGAGTTCTTCAATGTTGAGAGAATCAAACAGCTTATCGAAGAGCACAACGCCAATAAATACGACCACCACAAAACGCTTTGGCAGCTAGTTGTTCTGGAAGAGTGGCTGAGAAAGAACGCTTAATAAAAATGGCGAAGCAAGGAAGTTATTATCCACACATAGATGCGCTCAGGGCTTTCGCAGTCCTGACCGTAATTCTATTTCACATCAACCATGAGTACCTGCCTGGCGGCTTTATTGGTGTAGATGTTTTTTTTGTTATTTCTGGTTTTTTGATCACAAGCCACATCATGCAGAGTGTAAGTGCTGGTCAGTTTTCCCTGAAAGACTTTTACGCGCGTCGTATCAAGCGAATTCTGCCAGCTGCATTTTCCGTCATCATAATTACGGTCATCCTCGCCCAGTATTTGTTCCTACCTGAAGATGCAATACAAGTTGCTAAGTCCGGCTTTTGGTCAGCATTGTCTTTGCCCAATGTTTATTTTTGGAAGTTTCAAGATACAAGTTATTTTGCTGCGAGCAGCTACACTATACCTTTATTGCACTATTGGTCTTTAGGTGTAGAAGAGCAGTTTTATTTAATTTGGCCTTTGGTGATACTAGTTTTATTGGGCCGAATACCCAAAGTCGCATTTATTGCACTAATTATTTTCACCATTGTACTTTCAGCATCAATAGCGGAGTGGTTAATAAGCACTCACCACTCATTTGTTTATTACATGCTGCCTACGCGTGCTGGGGAGTTATTAGTTGGTGGCTTATTAGCAGCATTAATGCATTTTGGATGGTTACAAAAAAGAGCTAATTCGCACTTTTTGCTCTATTTTTCTATCGTCCTACTCGTTGGTTCATCAACCTTAATTGATAGTAATGTGACATTTCCGGGCTTTTTGTATTTAATCCCGACAGTTGGAGCAGCCCTATTCATTTACAGTGGGTTCGAAAATAACAGCCCTCTGCTACGTTTCTTCACTTCTAAGCCCATCCTTTGGGTGGGTAAAGTATCCTATTCTGCTTATCTTGTTCATTGGCCTGTGTTGGCGTTTTATCGATACGGTTACGGTTCGCCTAGCTTATTCGCTGAATTGCTGTTATTTGTGGTTATATTAAGTTTGGCTTGGTTGAATTGGAAATGGATAGAAGAGAAATTCAGATATAAAAAGCTAGAGTTTAAGCCTTTAGTGATCAAACAATTTCTAGCTCCTATTTTATGCATTGGCTCACTGTCTTTTGCTGTCATAAAGACCGATGGTTTAGGACTCAGAGTCTGGTCAGATTCATACCACAAACAACTATCATCAACTTACAACCATGCCAAAGCGCCTAACTCCTATGACTATGTGTGCCAATATTG
This sequence comes from Psychrosphaera ytuae, assembly GCF_017638545.1. NCBI lineage: Bacteria > Pseudomonadati > Pseudomonadota > Gammaproteobacteria > Alteromonadales > Pseudoalteromonadaceae > Psychrosphaera > Psychrosphaera ytuae. Next base: position 2,290,483 of record NZ_CP072110.1, on the reverse strand, counting down.
GCGTGTTGAAGCGAAACATTTAACCGACCCCAAATGTATAATTGGAAATGACAAATTCGAACCCAATGTACTGTTATGGGGAGACTCAAATGCGGCTCATTACATTGGAATTTTAGGCCAATTAGCCAAGAGCCAAGGCTGGTCTTTTAGAAATATTTCGCATGCATCTTGTCCACCAATAGTTCAAGGAGAGGGAGTCGACTTCACAGAAAGTTTAAGCAAAGATTGTAGCTATTCAAACAACGTCGTTAACAAATACATAGCACAATATGATACCGTCATACTGTCCGCTTTCTACACTTACTATCAAGATAAAAACCCACAATTTGTCTTTCAATTTTTAGAGTCAGTGCGCAAGTTATCTGAAACAAAAAATGTAATTATCCTTGGTCAAATCCCAAGCTTTCCGGAATTTGACAGACAATGTCTCTCGAAACAAATCTCATATCTTGGACTAGACTGCCATTCTTTAAAAATGGATAACAGCTTTTATTCGATAAATGAAGAGCTTAAAGATTTATCAATTGCTTCTCGAAATATAGAGTATCAAGACTTTAATAATATTTTTTGTCAGAAGGATTCATGTTCTCCATATATTATGGATCGTCCGGTGTATTATGATTCTACTCATTTAGATATCAAACACACTTCTGAACTAGAGCTCGTGGGAGACTTTGAGCTACTGATGTTTAATAAGGGTTAATTATGAACAAGTCTCTCTCGTTGTATTTAGATATATTCAGATTCATGGCTGCAACGGTCGTTTTTCTCTCTCATATTGCCTCACAAAAGATAAGTGGTGGTATGTTTTGGCAATTTAAAGATTACAGTCAAACTGCCGTCATGATATTTTTTGTTATGTCAGGCTTCGTTATCGCTTTTGTGACTGAACAGAAAGAAAAGACCCTAAAAGAATACTCTATAGCGAGAGTTAGTAGACTTTATTCGATCATATTACCAGCACTTGCCATCACGTTTATATTTGACTTTATAGGGTATCACTATAACCCTAGCTTCTATGAAGGTGGACCTTGGCCTTATGATTCAGACAACTTAATCAGAAACTATTTCTTAACTGCTTTTTTAGTGCAAAATGTTTGGGATTTCGGCTTTAACCCTGGTATTAACCAACCTTTTTGGTCATTAACTTATGAGTGGTTTTATTATCTTATATTTGCGTGCTCTTTTTATCTGAAGTCAAATTACAAATATCTAGTGATTTTGTTATTAGCCGCTATTGCCGGACCTACTATTATCGCTTTGATGCCAATATGGGTGCTTGGTTTTTTATTATTTAAGAGCATGAATAGAAATAAAAATACAGGCCCAATCTATTCGATTTTATCTATAGCTAGTTTAGTTGCAATCGTTTGGGTCGGACCTATGGTCCGTGATGTTCAATTTGTGATTCCTTGGATAGAACGTACATCTATTATCGGAGATTATTTTGATGCCGTTTTATTTTGTATTCATATTTATTTTTCTCCAGCTTTACTTAAATTTTTTGACTCTTTTCTAGAGAAATACGCTCAAGCTATTAGGTTTTTAGGCGCTCTGACTTTTTCGCTATACCTATTTCATCGACCCGTAATCCAAACCATTGCCGCGCTTTACTCAGATCACAACAACTTGATCTACAAACTCAGTTTAATAATAGCGCCACTAATTATTGTTTTAACAATTGGCATGTGGTCTGAAAAACAGAAGTACTACATCAGAACAAAACTTTCGCACATATTTGGTAAGTAGAACATGACGAATCGCCCAAAAAGAATCCTCGCTATTAGCTATCTGTTTCCGAACTCAGAAAAACCAAACCATGGCATTTTTGTGTTCAACCGTTTAAACGCAATGGCAGAGTATGCTGATGTGACTGTTATTAATCCAATTCCGTGGTCTCCGATTCACAAATATATAGATAAGTTTAAGCATTTAAGCCGTGTTCCATTTAAAACGACACGTGGCAAATTGACTATCTACCACCCACGATATTTTTCTATACCTGGTCATTTTAAGGGTGTCGAAGTATTCAGTTATAAACAGGCGGTGCGTAATATTATTAAACAGATAGGGTTTGATTTTGATTTGGTTGACTTGCACTGGACCTTCCCTGACCTTCCAACCGGTGATTATCTTAGCAACTACTATAACGTGCCCTACCGTGTGACATTACGTGGTATGGAAGCGTTCCATCAGCAAGATGGTGACGTACGAGAGACTGTCGTAGCGCACTATCTCAGTAAAGTAGATTCTATCATTTCCCTCAGTGAAGAGATGGCCGATACAGCTGACTCTATCGCAAGCACACGCCACAAAACCAAGGTGGTGAGAAATGGTGTTGATACCGAAGCTTTTTATTACAAAGGATTAATGGAGTCTCGCGAGAAGCTAGCGCTCCCTATCGACCAGAAAATCATACTTGGCGTCGGTGCCCTGATTCACCGCAAAGGGTTTGATGTAGTAATCAAAGCGCTAAAGAAAATCATCTTACAGCTCAATTTAAACAATACACACTTTTATATTTTGGGCTCTGAAGGCGCAGAGGGTGACTATCGAAAAGAGCTTAAGCAGCTTGTAGAGCAACAAGGCCTGATGGAGCACGTTCATTTTGTTGGTGCTGTACCCAACGACCAACTCGTTGATTGGTATAACGCTGCAGATGTGTTTTGTTTATCAAGTCGAGGTGAAGGCAGCCCTAATGTCCTCACCGAGGCACTGGCTAGCGGCTGCCCTGCAGTAGCTACAAGAGTTGGCAGTGTTCCCGAAATTATGGAAAGTGAGGATAACTTGGGACACGTCGTTGAAGTCGATGACATTGAAGAGACAATTACCAAACTCAGCGAGCTACTTTTGACTGAGCACGATCGTAAGCAGCAGGCCGATAATTTCAGTAAATACAGTTGGGACTGGTGTGCCAAGCAGGTTATTTAACGACATTGCTTTCTTGTAACAAATCTGTAACAATTTATTTTTCTAAAAAAGGGAAATAATTTATATGGATATTCGTTACTTTTTCAAGCTCACCAAACTCTTTTCTTTTTCTATAGTTCTATATCTCATTTTCTTGATAGCTCGATTTCAAGGTTTGCAACCGGCTATGGAAGGAGAACTTGGAGATTTTATTACGGCGTTGAACTTTTTATTTGGAAGCTTTGTCGCATATTTCATGTTCGTTCTCAACCCCAAAAAAGATAGTCGATATCTAAAAAATAGCCTTTGGTGGTGGTTAGTTAGCCTACTTTTGATAACCTTAGCGATGGACGAGTTATTTATGTTACATGAGCAAGTTGGTGCAGCTCTTGGGTTAAAAGATACCTTTGTATTTTTAGCTTATGGTGCGATTTTGGGTATTTTATTACTGCTTCGAGTTCAGGAAGTCTTCGTAAAGGATACATTTATATTTTTGGCTATATTTGCCATTCTGAGTATAACTTCTCAACTTGCCGACTACTTATATAACGAGGGGACGTTTATGATTTTAGGACGAGATATCAGTTATGAACAACTCTTAGAATCATTTGGCGCGTTGAGTTTATCGTGTGCTATTACCTCTATGGCCCTACGACAGTTATATACCGAACGCTAGGTGTCATGATTGGCGAGTGAACGCACTTAATATCATTATATCAAGTGTGTTCACTAGATAGTCACTACTGTTTTTTAAGCTACCGAGGCAATTCGCATGAGCTAGTCCCTGGGTAGCTATCATCTACCAGTTCTATTTTATTTAGTGCCAATAAACGATTGTTATTGTAATTAACATTAATATTAAAACCATTTACAAAGCCGAGCTCTACCGGACCTAAGCGGTAAGTGGCTACCATATAGCTCTTAGGTTTAACAGTTATTGATTCAATTGTATTCCACGTAGCCTCTGAGTCAAATTCTGACTTTCGTCCCATATTGGTAAAACTAATTTCTGGGGCAAAAGTAATGTCTTCGTCACTATTGTTGTACCAAATTGTCCTAATAGATGAGCTAGTCGTAAATTCAAAAGTTCCTGACACTGCTGTGAAATCATACGATGAACTAGTGCCAACTACGATGGAGGTGCCAAATTCAGTGAAACCTGTATATCTGTCGGTGTTTACAATATCCACGCTTTCTGAATGTGCAAGGTAACCGTTATTATCAAACGATAATATTGCTTCACAGTTGGATGCCGAGTACATAGTGTGAGGGATAATTGTGAGGCGTAGTTGTTGTTCAACTGACTTTCCTTCAGTATCTACCAAGACTAAGTCGAGCACAAAATCTCCAAACTCCTGCGGCTTACCCGTTATGAGTCCTGTAGACTCTAATTGCAATCCCAATGGCAATTGACTATTTGATTTAACAATAGCGTTTTCAGAAGCACTGTGACTAAGTTGATATTTATAGTTCTGATATTGAATGGCTGTGTTCAGCTCATTTTCATGGAATCCCATCGAGTCGTTCGATGATTGCAATGTAATTTTGTCCAACAACAGTTGACTGTTGGTATGTGATTGATTACTGACGTTGATTACATTGTATTTTTGGGCCGTGGCTGCATCGAAGACAAAAGTTTGAACAACCTCTTCACCTCCTTTTAACGTAAAAGAGCCAAGTTCTAACCAGCTTCCTGCCCTTTCTGATGAGTACCGGCCTTTTTCCGTAAAAGATAGTAAAGGCGATGCATCTAAGATTTCGTTCGAAATATTCTTCCAATAAACTCGAATAATATCGCCAGCAACAAATTCGTATCCTTCTCCAGTCACGCCCTGAAAATTGTAGCCTCCATTATTTCCTGTCACCGTTGTTGACCCGATTCCTACGATAGATGTGTATTTGTCCATGACAATAGAATTTAACCCTCGCACCCTCATTACAGACTCAGATTGAGAGTTTTCAAAATCTACGAGGGCCGACTCTTTGTTGGATCCCGGCGGGAAGTACCTTTTACATATATCCTCTTTTGGTCGACTTAACTCTACAAATTCAATTTTTTCTAATACCAATTCATTTGTATTAGACGTGTTAGAGTTGACGTTTAGACTTGTTGAATAAATATCCTCTGTCACCTTATATTCGATAACTTCAACACTACCTGGTTTAATTGACAGACCAGGCATGCTTTGCCAGAGACTCGAGTCCGACAGTGAAATTCTTCCTACATGATTAAAAGAGATATTAGGTGCTACCCAGAGAGTCTCATTACCTTGATTTTTCCAGGTTAACCTAACACTATCTCCTGGCTTCAACGCATAACCATCACCAGTAATAGCGGTAAAATCATATGAGCCATTTGAACCAACCTTAATAGTCGTGCCCGTTTCAACAAATCCCGTATATTTGTCCGTTATGATATTAGAAAAGCGAGCGTCTGAAATGACGGATGCGGTTTTTGACTCTTTGAAATCGACTACCAATCCACAATGAGGGACGTCAAAATCATCTTCTGTCTTGATGTCAAAAACAACCGATATGGTTTGTTGATTACCTTTTGCATCTGATATCGTGATGCTTGTTTGTTGGAATTCCTTTTGTGAAGGCACACCATGGATTAGACCATCATTTGACACGGCTAGACCTGATGGTAGCTGTCCTGATATCCGATAAGGCTTTTTACCTCCCCAAATATCAAGCTTTCCGCTAAATTCATGGCCCACTATAGGCTCAAAACGCTTACTGCCTTCTACAGATATAGGAAATTCGACGTCTAATATTTGGTAAGAAATCGTTTTTACCAAATCTTTAACAAACGTCTCTCCAATATTTGGAACGTTTACAATCCTAAAATCAGCAGCTTGTTGGTTAATAGCGCTTCTATCAGAGATGTCTTTGACTGCAAAGTAAATATTTGTCCCATGAAGGAGTTTATCTCGATGTTCTGCACGAAGATCGAAAGCAGCCCAAACCTGATTGTAGCCAGAATTTGGTTTGTAAATAATCCCGCTTTCGTTATTTAAGCTTCTATTAAAATTTATCGTTGATATGGGAGTGTATGCAACGTCAAAATTTTCATTATTAATTGGCTCGAATGAGTACTTTACAATGTATTTTGCAACGCATGTTGGGCATCTATATTTATCCTCAAAACTGATATCAAACCTTTTTTGATCCGGGTTATAGCCAATGCCTAAAGTACTGATTGTCTCCTCATTTTCGTATGGAACATAGTCTGTTTGTAAGTTATCAATGTAAAATTCGGAGTAAGTTGGTTGATTGGAGGAAAAACCATTACGAAGCGCAAACGTGGTTATATTATTAAAATACCCAGTCCCATCGCCTGGATAGTCGTATCCCCCTTCTTCAAAGGCACTGTACTGGTTGTGAGCGCCTGAATTATGATGAGTTGGGTGCGCATCAAACTGAATCTTTGTCCATCCCCCCATCGAGATATTAGTAGCTGAATGGTAATAATGACCACCTTTTGAGCTTCCGATAAATGGATACCAACTAAAAGTGTGAGATGGTCGAGAAGAATAAGTTTTTGATTGCTTATCAAAATCATGTGTACGCGGTGGCATTAACACCCATACCGATAATCGGTTCTTTCCCTGTAAGCCGGAAAACTTAGATTCTGATGTTTGAGTTTTAAAATAAAGTGACAAATCCCCGGGTAAGATTTCATTAGAATCTAAACTAGTGCTTTGTATTTTCAAAGCTGATGCATCTGATTTAGCTTTAGTGTAAATACCATATTCTTGAATTGTGCCATCCGAACCTTCTTTGACTCCGCCTGTCAGCTTTATTTTCAATGATGAGCCAGAAACACTATTGGTTGAACCAGAGTCGATAAATCCATACCTCATCCACCCCATGTGCTTGTTATTGTATCCATTATAATATGCATAAGCTTTCAACCCATCTAAACTACACAATTTAGATTGCTGATCACCCGCATACACCCCACAGGGATTTTCCCCTTTATCAGAGTAGAACCAATCGCCGAAGCCATTTTCGATTTGACCATCTTTAAAGTCGAAAGACATGAATGTTTCTGGCTCAGAGCGAACCGTAGAAGAGCAAGCAGCCGTCACAAACAGTGCGGCAATTCTTAATAGGTTTTTCATACTACTTCTCCTGAAAATAACCTAAACAACAAGAACTGGATAGACTGTGCATTTTAGTTGTGGTTAAAAAATGTTCAACACTCCACTGGTTTGACCATAAGTAAACAAATGAATTTATTAAATATAAAAAGTTTACCTTCTAGTTTATAGAGTTTATTACATCCAAAAGCTGCTTTGCTTTCGCTTCTCGATTAAATCTATTAACGTCTCGGGCAATCTCTTCGCTTTGATTAAGCTTCAACAATGATGTGAGAGCCTCTTGTAACTCTCCTGTATTGTAACCGTTATAAACCTTGTCAAATCCCGCTGCGACTTGATAAGTCGCCCCTTCAGGGTCTGCTTTAACCAGCATCGGTCGTTGAGTTCTAAGGTACTCGTATATTTTGCCCGGTATTTGTTTATTAAAACGACTGTCTTGAATAAGTAACAGCGCGTCTGCATGCATCATGTTATTCAATGCATTTAAAAATGGCACAGGCTCAACAAAAGACACTAATGATTCTATGTTTTTCTCTGTTATGTAATCTTGAAATTCAGTACCATCACCTGCGCCTTGAAACACTAACTCAAAATTATCAGCCCCGATAACACCCTGTGTGGATAACTCAGATATAGTATCAAATACAGGACGTGGATCTCGGCCATGAGGATACAAGACACCACTGTAATACAGAGAGAATTTGTCTTTAGTAAACGGTGTTGATTTGTTTGTAAGTGTCTCAAGCTTAGCGAAATTAGCCTCATCGAAGCCGTTTTCAATTACTGTGCTTTTGTCTGTTACCAAATTACCGTATTTGTCCTGATATAATTCTTTGACTTGCTCGGTCGCAAACGTTAAATGATCTGCGTTTGTTAATGTGTTTTGATCAATTTTTTTATGGATTTTATCGAGCTTGGGACCCGCTGAGCCGTTCATGTAATGAAACGGATCTCGGTAATCTGCAACCCATGGAATACCGTGCTTTTGAGATAATTTATTGGCAATAAAATGAGTACTTGGGATAGGCGATGACGACCAAATCACATCGGGTTGGTATTTTTTGACTAATTGACGGCCTTTGTTTAGTGCCGAAGGGATCCACGTCAACCCCCAACGGTCAGGAGTCGCACTAGCAGCAATATATTTTCCTTTTATCGACAAGTGTCTAGGAGCGTCAAGAGCAAACGTTCGGTATACCAAATCGTCTTCGGTATCTTGATAATCAGGGTTGACTCGTTCATAGGCTTGCGGGTTGGCCGTAAGAACTACCACTTTCCATCCCCACTGCTTTAAGTATCGATAAAAGCTTTCGATACGTGGAACCGACGCGCCGTTTCCCGGTGGAAATTCAAATGCAATCATTAACAAAGTCTTGGTTGTTGCCACCGTTAGGTTTCTCCCATTATTTTCATCGCTGAAAGGCAAAATTGATCGAGTTGTTTTCTGTACGGCATGAAGCGAGGAATTGCGGTTTTTCTTGTCTTTGTCGTCACGCCACCATCATTGGTCGCTACGCCATATTCAAGTCCAAGCTCTTCAAGTAGTCGCTCATGTTCTATCGTAAAATCACGGCCGACCCACCCATTTGGATATGCAAATAGAGTCACAGGCTTGTCTAATACCTGATTGAGGTAATTGATCGACTGCGTCATTTCAGATCTAGCCGTGTTTGAGCTCTGATAAGATAAAATGCTATGACTATGGGTATGAGCACCAATGTCATGGCCATTATCCTGTAAGCTTTGTAATTGCTTAGTTGTCATCATACAACGTGGAGGATGTTGTGTGGCGCCCAATTGCGATTTTATCGACTCGAGCCCTTGATCTCTTTGGTTATTTGGCAGGACTTTCAACTTGCCGACTAAATCAAGATAAACCACAGATCTATGCTCAACGGACTTCAAGTTATACTCTGTCCCTTCGAATGCAATTGACTCAGGTTTTGATGTGTTAACAAAGCCCTCTCCAAGAAAATAAGCCAATTCATCATTCCATAAATAACCACGCTCAGTTCCCTCGGTCGCAACAAAAAAGCTACCTCTGACTCCGTATTTTTCTAATATCGGTGCCGCAAGTGTTGCGTTGTCTTGATAGCCATCGTCGAAAGAAAGACACAAGGTTTTGGCAGGTAATTGATCACGTCGTTGTAATTCGAGTGCTTCTGATATGGGTAAGATATTAAACTGCTTGCTCAGTACTGCGACGAGTTGCTCAAATTGATTTTCGGTCCAGTCATCAGGACAAAATGGCTCTGCCTGTTTTAACACTCGGTGAAAATACAAGATCCCGAATGGGTGCTCTTTCAGTCTCAAAAAGTGCATCCATGCCAGTATCGACAAACCAAATTTTAACATTCCTTTTATGTCCTTTGTCGGTGAAATCTGCTTCAATGAATACAAGACTGATGTTTGGGTCATTAGCCTGCAATTAAACTCTGTAAATCTTAACAAGAGTCAGGCAAAATAACTTGATAAATTTAGGGAAAATTTAGGGCTAAAATGAAAAAAGTTCTCACGGTTTTTGGCACCCGTCCAGAAGCCATAAAAATGGCACCTCTTGTCCATAAGTTAGCTGAAGCCGAAGGCCTAGACGCTAAGGTATGTGTAACTGCACAGCACCGAGAAATGTTGGACCAAGTTTTGGACTTATTTGAAATAAAGCCTGATTTTGATCTAAACATCATGAAGCCCGGCCAAGACTTGTATGACGTCACAGGTAATATACTTTCAGGGTTAAAACCTGTGTTGAATGAATTCAAACCCGACGTAGTATTGGTTCATGGTGATACCACTACAACGTTTTCAGCTTCCCTAGCGGCGTTTTATCAACAAATTAAGGTTGGCCATGTAGAAGCTGGCCTCAGAACGGGCAATATTTATTCGCCTTGGCCAGAAGAAGCCAATCGAAAGCTTACTGGGTCGTTGACTAATTACCATTTTGCCCCGACTCAACTTTCTCAAGAAAACTTGCTCAAAGAAAATGTCTCTCAATCTGACATTGTTATTACTGGTAATACGGTCATCGACGCATTGCTGTGGGTTAAAAACAAATTAGAAACTGATAAAGAATTGCAAACTCAGTTTGTTGAGAAGTTTGATTTCTTAGACGCGTCCAAAAAGCTCATATTAGTGACAGGTCACCGTCGAGAAAGTTTTGGTGGTGGTTTTGAGCGAATTTGCGCTGCACTTGCGGATATTGCAGACCAGCGCTCTGACGTACAAATTGTCTATCCGATGCATCTCAATCCTAATGTCAGAGAACCGGTTAATCGCCTATTATCAAAACACGATAATATTGTCCTTATCGAACCACAAGATTACTTGCCGTTTGTTTATTTGATGAATCAAAGTTATCTGATCATTACGGATTCTGGTGGTGTTCAAGAGGAAGCGCCATCTCTGGGCAAACCTGTATTAGTGATGCGAGATACCACTGAACGACCAGAAGCGATAGAGGCGGGAACTGTGAAGCTAGTGGGTACTGATACTTCTAAAATTGTCTCAGAAACCTTTGCATTACTTGATGATGACGCACTTTACCAGTCGATGGCAAGAGCGCACAATCCATATGGTGATGGTCAAGCGTGTGGCCGTATCGTTGATACCTTACTCAAAAAATTATAATAAAACGTATTAGATATAGGAACTTAGGGAATGGAATTTAACACCGTTTCAGTGATTGGCTTAGGATACATTGGCTTACCTACAGCAGCCGTTATTGCCTCTCGTGGCATCAAAGTAGTTGGTGTCGAAATCAACCAACATGCGGTTGATACTATAAATGCTGGTAACATCCACATCGTAGAGCCTGATTTAGACATAGTCGTTAAAAGTGTCGTATCGACAGGTAATTTGAGAGCGACAACGCAAGTCGAACCGGCCGATGCATTTATGATAGCGGTTCCAACACCATTCAAACACGGTAGTGACGACTCTCACAGTCCCGACCTGAGTTACATCGAGAGTGCAGCCAAAGCTATCGCACCTGTGATTGAAAAAGGTAATTTAATCATCCTTGAATCCACCTCACCAGTGGGTGCAACTGAAAAGCTAGCAGGCTGGTTAAAAGAAGCGCGTCCAGATTTAACTTTCCCACAGGACGTTGGCGACCAAGCTGATATCAAGGTTGCGCACTGTCCAGAGCGCGTTTTACCTGGCTACGTTTTACAAGAACTAGTATCTAATGACCGTGTCATCGGTGGTATATCATCGGCATGTAGTGCCAAAGCAGTAGAACTATACAAAACCTTTGTTCGCGGTGAATGCATTGTAACCAACGCTCGTACTGCAGAAATGGCAAAACTAACTGAAAACTCATTCCGCGATGTCAACATTGCCTTTGCAAACGAGCTTTCGACCATTTGTGATCAATTACACATAAACGTATGGGAACTCATTCGACTTGCTAACCGCCATCCTCGAGTAAACATACTTAATCCAGGACCAGGTGTGGGCGGTCATTGCATCGCTGTTGATCCTTGGTTTATCGTTGATAGTTGTCCAGAACAAGCTAAGTTGATCAAACAAGCGCGCTTAGTGAATGATGGCAAACCTTATTATGTCATCGATCAAATCAAACAAGCTGCGGACGAATTTAAAAAGCCCGTTATTGCGTGTTTAGGCCTAGCCTTTAAAGCGGATATTGATGACTTACGCGAAAGCCCAGCGGTTCAAATCGTAGAACAATTAGCAAACGACCATGTCGGTGAGCTACTTGCAGTCGAACCAAATATCAAGGAGTTACCTAGCTCTTTAAGCCAAAAGAACATTGAACTTGTCTCATTGAAGCAAGCTCTTGAAAAAGCCAACGTCATTGTTGTTTTGGTTGACCATAAAGAATTCAAATCCGCAGATAAATCAGAGTTTGCGCGTAAAGTTGTCATTGATACGCGAGGCATCTTGTAACAAAGTCAGGAGCGTCGTTCATGCAGTTCATTCAATTGTTGAATAAACTTGTGATAAACATAGTTATCACTTTGAGTTTAGTGCTGACTTGTGTCATGTCTCCAGCTGCAGCTGCCAAAAAAGTATACGTCGACGGGATGCCGTTCGACTCGCTTTCCGATGCAGTACCTGCAATTGTTGATAAGAGTACGATTTACCTAGAAAAAGGTGTTTATACAAAAGGCGCTTATATCACCAAAAGTGATATTTCAATAATTGGTGAGCCGGGTGTCGTCTTTGACGGTGCTTTTGTTGATGGTAAAGCCGCATTGGTTTTAACAGGCAATAATGTGTTGGTCGAGTCGATTGAGTGCACTAATATTGCAGTACCCGACGGTAATGGCTCATGTATAAAATTTGAAGGGCGCAACATCACCATTCGAGATTTGTATGTTCATGATAGTCAATCCGGTGTAATGACCAGTCGAGTTAAAGGCTCGGTAAACATAGAGTTTTCGAAATTTGAACGACTGGGTAACCGAAATGGTTATAGCCACGCTATGTATATCATTGCAGATGAACTGAACGTTCGATACAGCACTATTGTCAGCAACAAAAAGCAAGGATCAGGAATCAAATCACGTTCGGCTAAAGTACTTGTCGAAAACAGCCTGCTTGCAACTCTAGATGGCGTCGATAGTCGACTCATAGATATGGCTGAATACGGTGAGCTAATTATTCGCGATAGTATTTTGCAACAAGGACCTAATTCGTCCAATAGCCAGTTAATTGCTTACGGACTTGAGAAAAAGCCTAAGAAGTTTGCCATCAACCGTATTGAGCTAAAAAACAATCTCATTTTTTACGACCGTGATGTTAACGTTTTAATCTCTAAGCGTTTAGACGATGAGTTTGTTAATCGCGGCAATGTGTTTGTTGGTGATTTTAATCACCCTAACCAGATGGTTCCAGGTAACTCGTGGTACCTTTCGAGACAAGCTGCCAAAGTTAAACCCTATCCTTACCTACCTACTATTGAAGAACGCACGCTCGTCATGGATCAAATTAGGGCCTTAGGGAACAAAGAGAATTTATAACATGGATACAAACGTCAGCATTACTTTATTGACGCCAAACGATTACGCACAATGGGATGAGTACGTAGATTCGAAAACAGCCTCTAGCCTTTACCACAAAACGGCTTGGATAGAGGTCATCTCAAAAACGTTAAAACAAAAACCCTTGTATCTAATTGCAAAGAACTCAGACAAATCTATAGTGGGTGTGATGCCAATTGTCGACTTGAACAGTTGGTTGTTTGGTCATTACATGGTTTCGATGCCTTACTTCAATTACGGAAGTGCCATAGCAGAGAGTATTGAGATAGAACATGCGTTAATTAAAACCGCAATTGACCTTGCCCAATCTAGCAAAGTATCGCATCTACAATTACGTGCCGATCACGAACTCGAATTACCTGACTTGCACGTAAATACTCACAAGGTAAACATGGTTTTGTCATTGCCTGAATCAGCTGAAGCACTAGGCAAGGCAATCGGCTCAAAAAGGCGGTCGCAAATAAAACGTCCTATCAGAGAGGGCGTCAGCCATAAATTTGGTGGTCTTGAGTTGCTTGATGACTTTTATCATGTGTTCTGCCACAACATGCGTGATTTAGGTACTCCGGTTTATAGCAAAGCTTTTTTTAGTTCTATTTTAGAAACCTTTAAAGACAATGCGTTATTGTGTGTTGTGTATTGGCAAAACAAACCAGTCTCAACGGGATTTTTACTTCATTACAATGGGCGTATGGAGATCCCTTGGGCGAGCACGGTTAAATATGCAAACCGGATCTCGGTCAACATGTATTTATACTGGCAAATATTGAGTCATGCTATTGAACAAGGCTTTAAAGAATTTGATTTTGGCCGCTCGACCATTGACGCGGGTACCTACAAGTTTAAAAAACAATGGGGAGCCGAGCCCCAACAGTGTTACTGGTATCACTGGGTGCCAGAGGGTAAGGAAGTACCTGATCTATCCCCAAGCAGTGGTAAGTTCGATTTGGCGATAAAGGTTTGGCAAAAGTTACCTATTCCAATTACCAAGCTGATTGGCCCGCCGCTCGTTAGAAATCTACCCTAGCTCGCTTTGTGCTCAAATTGAGCGTCCAATTCAAGGCGCTCAATTTGGTATAAATCCATATACTTATCGACCATTTTGTCCATGCTGTAGTTATCGAAAACGAGCTGATGCGCGACGCCTACCTTTTTATGACGCCCGAGCTCATCAGACATAATATCGTTTAACGTGCTGCAATAAGCTTTAACATTGTCACTCTCTACAAGCCACGCGTGCTGTTCAGTAATAAACTTGGAAATACCGCCTACGTCTGTTGTGATGACCGGTGTTTTTTGTGCCATCGCCTCTAAAATGGTCATCGGCATTGCTTCATAAAAGCTAGAAAGTGCAAATAAATCTGTGCCAGCAAGAATGTCTGGGACGTCAGATCTAAAACCTAAAAATTGAATATCCGATGCACTCTTTAGAGATGCAGCGTATTGAGTGAGCTCTTCAAAAATAGGGCCATTTCCGGCCAACTGCAGTTTGACGTTTTGCCAATGAGGATAGCGCTGTTTACCAAGCTCAAAGGCGTTGAGTAACAATTTTTGGTTTTTTATTGGATCGATACGGCCAACCGTCGTAATTGTAAATGGTGCGTCGGAGTTTGGAGAAGTACTCTTTTTGTCAGGTACATCTCTATCAATCGTAACACCGTTGAAAACAAGCTGAACTTTGGATTTTGGTATCCTTAAATCTTCGGTGACCCATCTAAATAGATCATACGAAACGACGATGTAATGATCGATAAACCGCGAGATTTGTTTGCGAAAGAAGTTATTAAACTGATTTTGGCCTTTAGGATCATCACCACCTCTGCCATGATCGCAATGTACCGTCGTTTTGATCCCTGCCGCTTTTGCCACGAGGTGATATTCAATGGTTCCGAAGTTATAAGTATGAACCGCTGTTGGTTTGATTTTGCGCAGTAGTTTAAACAGTTTTAAATGGCTCATGACATCATTGCCAGGCTTTTTACCCAGACAATAAACTTCGATAGGGCAATTGATCTCTTTAGCAAGCTCGAAGTCTGTCGTTAAAGAGACAAGAACGTGTTTGACGTTGTAATGCTCTGAATTGTTGATCAAGTTGACCACAACTTTTTCGAGGCCGCCACAGCCAAAGCTCGGCACTATGTGTACGACTTTTTTCTTGCCTAAACAATTATAAGAGACCATTTTGTTCATTTATTCATAGCATTAATTAATTTCAAACTTTACTATAACCTTACTTGGAATCAAATCGCTATCGATCACAGTGGATGAGATAAACGTAACAGCTGAAGTTCTTTCAATTGAGCAATTCAATCTTCTAGAACATGATTGGAATACGTTATTTGCAAAAAGCGAACAACGTTTCTTCTTATCTTGGAATTGGATGGGTAGCTGGCTATCGATTTTGCCTTCACAGTCGAGGGCAATGGTCGTTAAAGCAGTGGTCAACAATGAAATTGTTGGACTCGCTGTTTTTTGTCACTCCAATGTTCGTCGTCATGGTTTTATAACATCTTCACAATGGCACATGCATCGAGCCGGTGTTGCTGAGTTGGACCAGATGTGGATTGAGTACAATGACGTACTATGTGCTAAAGAAAATCAATTAGCGGTTCGCGATGCTATTATCAAATACGCTATTAATTATTTTGATTTTGATGAATTAGCCGTTTCGATGGCAACATCTTCGCGTTTATCGACAAAGTCTTCGATACCGTCTCATTCATTTTGGGTAGATTCGACGGCACATCCTGCTTTTAAAATAAATCTATCTAAGCCATACAAACCATCAAAAAATCTGCATCGACAGATTACTAAAACCGAAGAACTTCTTGCGTCAAACGGTGGGCTATCTTGGTCAATCACAAGTAGCCAAGAAGAAGTTTTTAATATATTAGACCTCGGAAAACATTGGCATCAGGAGAAGTGGCGTGAGACACCAACTCCGAGTGGGTTTGATAATGCCGTCTTTGAATCGTTTCATCACCGCTTAATTGAACACAATAACGATGAAAATAAAGTTGTAGTCGTCGCTTTAAGTCACCAAAACAAGCTTATTGGTTTCAACTACTTACTAACTGATAAGCATTCGGTGTATTTCTATTTATCTAGCTTTATGCCGGTTAACGATAACCGTATAAAAATCGGGTATTTTTTACATAATAAATGTATTGAATGGGCTACTGAGCACAACTACCAATACTATGATTTCCTTGCTGGTGAAAGTAGTTATAAACAGCGATTTTCGGATGAAAGATATTGTCTTTTCGATAACATATTACAGAAGAAAAAATTGTCGTTTTATGCAGAACGAATGTTATCCAAAATAAAACACAAACTGGTTAGAAAATAACCACAGCTTCATGGTATAAAATAACAAATTCAAAAAATTATGGATTGATTATGAACCTTAAACTAACAGCAGTCGCAACAGCGTTGACGCTCGCATTAGCAGGGTGCTCTGGTGAAGATGCCGAATCTATGTACCAATCTGCACAACAAGATTTTAGTACACAAGATTATAAAACAGCGGTCATCAACCTCAAAAACGCTATTAAGGAAAATGGTACGCACCCTGATTATCGTGCCCTTCTTGGGGACGTCTATTTTGCCCAGGGCCAATTGCAAGCTGCGGAAAAAGAGTACATCAAAGCGATAGAATACGGTGGTGATGAGGAAGCTCTTCTAGCGAAACTTGCCGGCACATTATTCTATGCAGCAGACTTCCAACAAGTAACCGAAATAGAGTTAGAAGACCTTGACGCCTCGCCACAAAACATTGCTAAATTAAACGTGTTCAAAGGTATGTCGGCTTCTGCCTTAAACGATCGACAAGCTATGCTTGACTATTTAGAGTTGGCACAGAATACAAATCAACCATCTAATTATAAAGATATTGCCACTATATTAGTTCAAAACATAGATACGCCTCAGAAGGCATTAGAGTCTCTGTCAAAACTAACTATTGAAGATTCTGAAAGCTTAGCGTTAACACATTTGGTTTCGGGACACTTGGCAACGAGATCAGATCAAATTCAACAAGCCGTGACTCATTATCAGCAGTTTGTTGATAACAAACCTAACCTTTTACTCGGTAATTTATACCTTGCCGTTGCCCTGTTAAAAAATGAGCAATACGAGGAAACCATCAAGACTGCTAACAAGGTGTTAAAAGTCAGCCAATCACAACCTTTTGCAAACTTTTTAGTTGCTCAAAGCCAATATCAACTCAAGCAACACGAGCAAGCCAGTTTAGCGGCTGAAAAAGCGGTACAAAATGGCTACGACAACGTTAATTCGAGACTAGTCGCAGCACTTAGCGCTTTTAATCTACAAAAATACGAAGTTGCGTTTAAACACTTTAATACTATTCAGCAACAACTAGATGCTTCGCACCCAGCTAGACAAGTTATGTTAGCAACAGCCATCAAGCTTGGATCTGTCGAAGACATTGAGCAGTCTTTAGAAGATATAGAAGTTTCGGCTATTCAGCCTGAACTACTAAACGCAGCAAGCTTGGAGCTATTTAGAAGTGGTAAAGGCGAAATGGCCAAAGGGTTACTTAATCAAACTTCTGAGCTAGACCTAAACTCTTCAAGAGCTCTGAGCCAATTGGGCATGTTAAAAATCTCCAGCGGCGATGACGCTGGTATTAAAGATTTAGAAGCAGCTCTTGCTTTGCAACCAGATTCTGCACCTCTTTACCTGACACTTGGCTCGGCTTATTTACAATCTGGTAAGATTGACAAAGCAGAGGCTCTTATTGAACCTTTTATGAAGAGTCAGCCTAGTTCAGTAGAAGCATTTAATTATGCTGCACTCGTTTATATGCGAAGTGACCGAGTTAAAGTAGCAGCTGACTATTTAACTCAGGCAAAACAAATTGACCCAAGTAATAAAATGTCGCTGCTTTTCGATATTAACCAGGCCTTTGCTAATAAGCAGTTTAGACAAGCGTTCGATATTGCAATTTCGCTCTTAGATAAAGAACCCGCCTATACTCCTGCACTCAAGGCATTGTCTATTGCGGGGTTATCGCTAAACCTTAACAGTGAAGTTGAGTCTAGATTACAGAAAGCGGTTGATGCTTCGGATGGTTTTACTCAGATAAATTTGAAGGCAACTTTTCATTTTATCGAGAAAGACTACAAAGCAGCGCTACAGACGTTATCTTCTAATACCAATTTAAAAGAAGCGCCTAACCAAACTTGGTTATTAAAAAGTACTCTTGTTAGAAAACTGGAAGGCTACGAAGCAGGAAAGAACAGTTATCAAGAGTGGGTTAAAGCTCAACCAGCTAATGTCGATGCTTATTTGTATTTAATTACCTATTTAGAGACAAACTTTAAATCATCTGAAGCTTTTGAAGCGGCAAAATCGGCAATGACTCGTTTTCCGAATAATACTCGGATCAAACTTATCAATGCATATTATTTAAGCCTTAATGGTGAAAGTTCGAAAGCAGATCAACTATTGAACTCTCTAACAAATACAAATACTGATCCCTTGTATCTGTTAACCAAGAGTCAAATTGAAATCGCCAATAGGCGATACGAATCAGCAAATGAATTGGCACTACAAGCCTATAACGCGGCTCCTGCTTTTAATACGGTTCGTATTCGCTACGCATTGCTAAAACAAACAAATAGCAAAAGTGCAGCGCACCAGTTCGCCGAGAATCACTTAACTAAATATGACCAAGACTTCTCGTCTCGACTTATGTTGGCTAATGAATACATGGCAACAACACCAACGAAGGCGATAAGCCATTACGAATTTTTGGCAAAAAATACTGAAGCGAATGTCGTTGTACTGAACAATTTAGCTTATTTGAAATTGGAATCAGGTCAGCTTGAAGAAGCAAAACAATATGGAGAGGAAGCGGTTAAACACAGCCCAGACAACCCAAGTGTGTTGGATACAATGGCTATGATTTACTTTAAGATGAATGACTTAACACAAGCCAAAGCACTTATAAATAAAGCGGCACAATTAGCTCCTGACAATCAAAACATCCAGCTTCATTTACAACAAATTAATATGGCCGGATAATTCGGCCTCTAAAACTTTTTTTTGAACCAAGTAAAAACAAAAAAGGCCACTTTACAGTGGCCTTTTTGATTTGAGAAAAAATCTCTTATGCTTTACGACGAGCGTAACCCGCTACACCTAGTAGACCTAGAGCAAAAATGCCTAGTGTCATTGGCTCAGATACTGATGCACCTGAAGTGTTCGCGTTTTGAACGATTTTTAACTGGTAAGCTGTGTCACTCTTAAGTGAAAGTAAACCGCTGTCTTGAGTGCCTGTTTTGTTATATGCATATGTGCCATCAACAACAGAACCAGAAGAGCTAATACCGAATAATTCGTCATTATTTAAATCGAACGAGTACAGAGTAGTTGGTGCACAAAAGCCAGAACACTTCTCAATCAAGTCAATTTCGAACGCCCAGTCAGCATTACCAATACCACCACTCCAAGTGATATCAACCAATACATCGAACAACCAACCAAACGATAGGCCTAACCACACATCTTGTTGTGCAGTAAAGTCAAACGTCGCTTCTAACGAGTTAGAGATTTGTGAGTTGGTCTCACCTGTTTGGTAACCACCAACATCTGTGTAACTTGCCGTACGACCTGACGCACCACCAGGAGCGAAGATGTTACCAACTAGCGTAGCTTCTGAGTTTACAGAGCTCAATGGGCTAGTTTGCATAGCGTCTAGGTCAATATTTAGTGGAGCAAATGCGTCCGTAACCTGAGTTACGAAAGCTTCACCAGCCAAGTTACCATTTAACGTAGTGCTTACACTTGTACCGTTAAAGTTAATGATTGGTTGACCAATAAAACCAAAATCTACTGCAGGTTGAAGTTGGGTTTGACCTAAGCTGTCAGAAAACAACTTAATTTCTAAATTTGAGATGTCGATTTCAACAGATGAAAGCACATCTGCGTTCGCTGACGATGCCGCAAATGCAGCGCCAATCAACAAGCCTTTTGTAACCTTTGAAAATTTCATAACGTATTCCTTTTGATTGAACTTATTGTCAATGTTTAACTAATCAATTGAAAGCACATCTCGTGCCAATTTTAAAAACCAACAAAATCAACAACTTATAAAACAAAAGAGGAATATTGTTAAAAATTCTGACATCCATTATTGGATGTAATGATTTTTGCCAATAGTACAATGAGGATCCAAAGCGTTTTTCAAATCGCAGTGCACTTCTTTTAGGTTACTGTCAAATCCCAAAGAGTCTGTTTGCATTGCTCTTAAAGCCGAGCGATAAGAATATAATCCAAGTTTATTGAATTCATTCAGCATTTCGTCGTAACACTTAAGGGCTGCCTCATCTTCACCAGGTAGCTCACGGTCGAAAATAATTGAAATAACGCAATCTACGGCTTTTTCATTAAGTAATGTAATCGATAGCGTTGGATCAAAGCCAAATTTTTGAGAAACCCTGGTGGATGTATCAATCATTAATTGAATAGTTTCTCTTGTCATTGGTCCTATGGGTGCTAACCAAAATAAACCGACATTATCAGCGTCAGGATCTCTTACACCTGCAACTTCTGACACTTGTCGCTTTCGATAATAAACTGAATCGATAAAATAATTTGTCGGCTTACCTTGTTTAAGCCCTAATAGCTCTTTTAAGACAATGAGTTGCTTGCCCAGTTTGTTAGCAATATTTGGTAGTGTCGATTTAACGATACCGGAGTTAACTAAACCTTGCGCCAACTCAATTTGTTTGGGAGTCAACATTATTATCTTACAGTTCAGTTTTCTCAGTGCCTTCTTTACTATTTTTGATTTAGCCTCGAGCTCAGCTGAACTATCGGCATAAACTGCCCCCGAAATAGTCCAAGGGCTAATATCATGTTTATTAGAGATCCTTTCGACTAAGGAGTCTGGCAGGGGCGTACTTCCCTCAGTTTCCCTAAATGGATACCTCATAAGAGCTTGTATTCCCTTGTGGGTATTGCCACAGTGCATTTGTGAGTCTAATACTCTCGATAGCTTCAAGGGACGCAAAGCTTCAACAGCATCTAAATAATCCTCATTGCTATTGAGCTTTACAAAAAACTTTTTGATATATTGTTTTGCAGGCATTAGATGCAAATACATTGCGGTTACTATGCCTAGGTTGGATTGGCTGAATATTCCCTCAATTACCGGTCCATGGCCAAATTTGTGTACACCTATATTTGCAGCGTCAATATGACCTGCATGTCCTGTTTTTATAAACCGACCATCTGCTAAAACAACCTCGAGACCAGAGCAATGTTCAAAGTGATCACCTTTAGCAGTATGACCAAAACCTCTGATCAATGTATTAGCTAAAACGCTACTTGTTACTGCAGAGCCTGTTGCATCCATCCAAAAATGGCCGCCCTGTTCCTGTAAAAAATCATACAACTGCTGCTGAGTAACGCCAGCTTCTATTCTGACGATCCCCAAAGTTTTGCCGTAGGGAACATCTCTATCATGTCGATTTGAAAGCCAAGTCGGTGTGGAATTTAATTTATGCAGCGACATTAATATCGCATTTTGAGAACTTGGCGTTGCAGAGCCATAACCCCAATTTTGCCCCTTTGATACTGGGTATATAGTTAGCTCGGCGCCTTGTTTGTTTTGATCATTTATAAACCGTGTAACATCACGTACTTGCTCAACATTATCAGGGCTAATGACCAACTGAGAATCATAACTATCTGCGTAGGTGCAAAGATTTTTATGGGTTAGTTCGTTGCTATTGTGATCTTTACTTGAGTACTCGATCGCATTTTTTATTAAGAACTCGATTAGAGCGTTTTGCCAATTCATTTTGAGGCCATACTGTATGATTAATCAATCGAAGATATTACAACCAAACCGCTTTCATCTTCGAATACTTCATTTTCCAATTCACCTTTGATGCTTGAAAAGAGGCGCTTGAAACCGGGTGTCAAACTATTTAGCAACATTTCAGGACTAATGTAATAAGGAGCGCGACGGCCGTGATAATCTACCACTGGGCCAATTTGTTTAAACTTGATACCAAGAAAACTGAGACTTCTGGCTAACCTTGGCTCCATCATGACATAACAATGGTCAATTTCTTTACTAATGACGACACTAGCGGCACAAAGATACAAACCTACTGCAATAAACGGAAAGCAACGCAATTCACTCTCTGAGTAAGTATTCTCATTTATAGCGCCTGTCGCTGCTCCCTTGTGCTTGTCACTCGCTCTTCTTCTAAACGAAGCTGGTACAGCTAAGCGTGATATCTCACAAATTTTGTTTCTTGCAAACTTACTTGGGTGCAACTCAGGATCATCGATAAACTCAGAGCAATATCGTTCAAGAGGCAACAATTGCTCTTCGCTGCGCGAATATACAACTCTGCATGTACCTGCGTATTTTTGGGTAGATCTATGTTGAATTAAGCAAATAATCGAATGAGCATCCGCTTCATCCGTTTCGCGTTTATCTTCTCGACACTCTTCAAACGCGAGTTCCTCACAATATACATTATGTCGAATTTTAAATGCTTCATCTCTTAAAAAGGAATTATAAGCGACAACAGGCTTTAAAAATTGTGCAAAATGACGCGCAATTTGATTAGCTTTGTGATTGACCACCACTTTGCCGACTCGCTCAGCAATGGGTCCAATTACAGGTTTTGAAGATAACTTTTTTAAAAAGCTCACCTAAGATGCCTCTTGTCTACGAATTACGTTGTATTTTAACGAAAGAACGTCGCTTTTTTCGGTATTTTGATTGAATATACGTATTAAATCTGAAAAAACCATATATATTTAGTTCATACTTGAGACTAGTGTAAAAAACCGTGTGGTTCCAGTGTCAGTTTTTTTTACAGTTTCGCATTGAAGCTACGTAAACCTCCTATAAACACAGCACTTGCGGTATGGAATAAAAATTGCTGTATCATCTTTATTAGAGTATTTATTGTTCAGTCGCTTCTGGTTATAATGCAGAGCACTCTGAGAACAAATGTATTGGATAATTCATCATGGCAAACCAAACAAGTAGCGATTCAAAAAGCTTTAAGCAGTCTAGACGCAAGTTACTATTGGCTTCAGCCAAAGTTGCTCCTGTCGTGACAGCAATGGCTGCTGCTCCTGTATGGGCAACCTCAGGGTCAAATGGCAGTAATCAATCACCGGGTATGTCGGCAGCGACACAACAATCTGTAAAATTTAACGGATTTAGCCCAGGTTATTTCACCCGTAAATATACCAAAAAACATAACCAGAGATATTCCAGTTATTCTCAAACTACGAGCACTCAGTCTCAATCAGATAGCTCTGTACAATGCGAAAACGTAGGCAATAACCGCTTACCAGAGCGTTATTACGAAATGTATTACGGTGGCGTTGGTGGTGTCTTCCCATTCTCACGTTTGAATGCGAAAGTTGCTGATGTCTTAGATCCGAGCCGTTGGAGAAGCACTGGTCAACACATTACTCAGATAGACCGCTTCATGCTAACTGCGTATCTTAACGCGGACCCAACTTATGGTGCGTTAGGTTATCCATATACACAACAAGAAGTTATGCGTTTTGCAGAAGATTATGAACGTGGGTTAATCTCTGACTCAGATGCGTACACAATCCTTGTAAATCTTATCCATGAAGGTCAAGCAGACTTGGGTTGGGAAGCTGACACAGTTTGCTAAAACTCAAATCCAGTGTCGTGACAAAAACTCATATAGGTCACGGCACTTACCTTTTTGATAATCTTCTCTCTGAAACACTGTTTATTCCTGTCGATATCAAATCTCTTTTCGATCTTCTTCAACAGGGTGTGTTAGATCGTATTGCCCTGCAAAACGCGGTTTTTTCTGAAGTGGACTGTACAGATGAAGAAGCTTTGTTAGTTGTTGAAAATACGATAGACTCTCTTTCAAATAAGGGTTTGTTAGAGCACTGAAGTGAAGATTAAGGACGTAAAACGAGACTCGGTTTTAAAGGAAAAAACGCTAGGCTTGAAGTGCGGTCCTTTTAATATTTCAATTACCTCTCCATTTGACCATTTGTTCGAAGAAACACTTTCACTCTATAGCGACTTTGAAACATTAAAAGCTGACGACATACTCGATTTTGAACTCTCCATTACCAAGCCCAAATCACTGATTCGGCGCGCTTTTAAATCGCAATGTTATTTTTCGTTAGGCTCTGAATCTCCGTTTGCACCTATGGAGAGCCATCAGGCATTTGGTATGTTTGAGTGGGGATTTAATTGGTGTATTTCATCTTATGCCCATCAATATCTCATTATTCATGCAGCGGTCTTAGAAAAAGACGGGGTTTGCGTTGTTTTTCCTGCCCCACCAGGTTCAGGAAAGAGCACACTAACTGCGCTATTAACATACTCAGGCTGGCGACTGTTGTCAGATGAACTGACCCTTATCGATTTGTCGGATAACCTAATTCAAGGTCTAGCCAGACCAATAAACCTTAAAAACCACTCTATTAAAGTTATTCAAGATAAATTCCCTCATGTGGAACACTCAAAGGTGATGGGTGACACTCATAAAGGCGATGTTTGCCTTTTTAAACCTACGTTAAAGAGTGTTGAGGAAGTAAACGTCAAAGCAAAAGCAACTCACGTCATTTTTCCGAAATATAAGAGCGGTGGCGATACAGTCATTGAACAGCTAGCTCAATCACAATTCTTTTTTGAATTGATCGACAATAGCTTTAATTATGGCATTTTGGGTCAACAAGGCTTTGAGGTATTAACCGATTTTGTAGATGGTATTGAAGGTTACAACTTTACTTATTCGAATTCTGATGAGGCAATAGAACTGTTTGATAAGCTAGCCACTCAAGGTAAGTGGGATATTAAGGTGAATGACGATGAATAGTATTCTCCTTAGACTTTTTATCAAGCCCAAACAAGCAATCGATCTCACAAATACAGAATGGACCCATGTCCTCACCCATGGCCGCAATCAAAACATGCTTGGCAGACTGTACGCCAAATTAAAGTCTGCTGGGCTATCAGAGCAGTTACCTCAGAATGTAATCACACACATGACCAACTGTGAGAAAACTGAACAACGTCAGCGCATTAACATTGACCGAGAACTTAAAGAAATCTCTAATGCCTTGTCAGAAAAGCACGTAAGTGGCGTTGTGTTAAAAGGTGCGGCGTATTCTCTATTAGAGTTAAGGTGTGCAGATGGACGTATTTTCAATGACATAGATGTGCTTGTCGCTCACTCTGATCTTAGAAAAGCAGAGATCGGACTGATGACAAAAAGTTGGTTTCACACCAAAGAAAACGATTATGACAAGCGGTATTTTAGAGAATGGATGCATGAAATCCCGCCGATGGTGCACAAAGTTAGACACACAACTATCGATTTGCATCACAATATTTTACCACTGACAAATCGTCAGCATTTCTCTTCAGATTTATTAAAACGTGAAAAGACACAATACGACGGGCTTTATGTTCTTACACCTGTTGATCGCTTTATCCACAGTGCCGTACATTTGTTTACAGAGAGCGAGTTTCCACATGCTATTCGTGATTTAACAGATTTAATATTGTTATTCGAAGACGTAGAGGCGTCACTTGAATCAACGTCAACAACCGCAGAACAAGTTATTCTGCTCCGATCGGATGAGTTAAACCTTAATAATTATATTCAATTAGCGATTTATTTTGTTTTATTTCACAAAGAAAAGGATAAATCATCTTCGATAAAGGCCCTGTTGTGTAAATCAGCAGTGACTCGATTATTAACCTTGCCTTCCTATCAAATTGTATTTGATCAAGATTGCGCAGTTCCGACTAAGGTAAGTCATAAACTAGCCTTACTTTGGCTAATGATCCGAAGCCATTTAATTAAAATGCCACTTCGGATACTGATCCCTCACCTAGTTCGTAAATTTATTTTTAATACCAAAAAAAGGTTTAGCGATGAAGAAAAGCAGCATTTACAGTAATAATTTACCGCAAAAATTAGTTTTCTTTATCGCCCTAGTTTTACTTGGTTTGAGTCAGCCATCATTGGCCGAATCACTCATTCAAACCGCTTCCACAACCAAACAATCCGTCGTTGGCGTAGGTGTCTACAACCCTTTAAGCGCTCCTAGATATCAGCTTTTAGGCACGGGGTTTGTGATTGATAGCTCTGCCACCAAATCGATTATCGCAACGAATCATCACGTCGTTAATGGGCCTATGTTCGATGCCGATAAGGCAGAAATATCGGTGCATGTTGGTGAGAGTAAAAAAGCTCAGTTTTATCGGGCAAAATTACTGGCTCAGGACCAAAGAGCAGATGTCGCATTACTCGAGGTTAATGTCGCGCTACCGGCCCTGGCTTTAGAAGACGCAAACAAGATTGCACCAGCGGCGTCTCAAATACTGATTGCGGGCTTGCCGATTGGCTCTGTGTTGGGATTGTTTAAAGCGGTACACGTGGGTTATGTCGCAGCGTATGTCCCCCAGGCGATTCCACAATCCAACTCGAGTCAGCTTTCAATTGAAATGATCAAGCGTCTTCGTGATCCGCTTTTCGTTTATCAATTGGATATTACTGCTTACCCTGGCAACAGCGGGAGTCCTGTTGTCGATGTGACAACTGGAAAAGTAATCGCAATCATTAATAGTGTGCTGGTAAAATCCACCCGTGAACAAGTATTGTCTGATCCAAGCGGGATCAGTTACGCAATCCCAGTATCCGAAATTCACAAGCTACTAAAAACAATTAAAACGAAAGGCTAAATTGTGGAAATTACTTACTTAACTGGCTTAGTTTTATGTGCACTTGGCTACCTTGCCAATGGTGCACTGGTGTTTAACAGCCAAGCAAAAGGCGTTGTTCGCTCGATGTTTATTATGACATTTGTGGCAATGTTAGTTTGGTCAGTTGGCTATCTTGTTTTTTGGGTTGCGTCAGACAGTACAATTATTTCTGTAAGCCCGCTTTTAGAATCAATCCAACTAGGCATTTGGACTTTGCTATTGCTGGCGATTCTCGATGCACAAAAAGTCAAAACCAGCCGTTTCTTAAAAGGTAAGTATGCACTTACAATCACCTTTGTAATTTTGATATTTAACTTTGCGATTGTTTCACCGTTTTTTGATCAAGCCTCACGCCTGCAACTGATGATAGCTGCCAGTTTACTTGGCTGTATTATTCAACTAATCCTGATTGAACAAATTTACCGTGCCGCTGGCGATGATAAATGGGCCTACAAACCATTGGTTTTAGGTTTGGCAATGGTGAATATTTTTCACTTAGTTATGATGTCTAACTCATTGTTACTCAACAATATCGATATCAACTATTTAGCGGCAAGACCGTTCATATACGCGATGTTGGCGCCGTTTTTACTGTTAAGCATGAAGCGCGTCAATGATTGGAATCTGAGAGTGTTCATTTCTCGTGATGTTGTTTTGCATAGTTCGCTATTAGTGTTTGCAGGTGCTTACCTAATGCTAATGGCCGCGACTGGTTATTACATACAGCAAACTGGCCAGAGTTGGTCAGGTGTATTGCAAATCGTCTTTATAGCCGGCGCACTTGTAGCCCTTGCCTATATTTTTATTTCGGACTCACTGCGTAAGTATTTTAAGACTTTTATTCAAAAGCATTTTTATGCAAATCAATTTGATTATCGTGAAGAGTGGCTCAATTTAACTCAAACTTTAGATCAACACGATGTTGAAAAAGACTTTTATCTGACCGGCCTATCGGGTGTTTGTAACTCTCTTTACTATCAAAAAGGCGCTTACTTACGTCAACAATTTAATCAACTTGAATTGGTAACGCCTGACGTATTTGGCCTCACTCACGATGTCAAAATGGAACTGGATTGTATCGTTGCGCAATTAGAAAAAACTCATTGGATTTTGGACTTGCCTGATTTTGATAAAGAAGAGTATCGCGAGTCTTTTGCTAACTGTTCGGTAACTGCACTTCAAAAACAAGGGGTCGAGATTGTTTTACCTATTTACATCAATAATAAATTGCACGGCGTCTTTTTATTGTCGAGTGCTGGTCGGGACCGGATCGTTGTAAACTGGGAGGTAAGAGATTATCTGACGGCAGTTTCTTCTCAAGTTGCTAGCTTTATTCGCTCGGGAGAAACTCGCGAACGATTAGAAGAAAACGCTAAATTTGCGGCCTTTAATCGTATGTCAGCGTTTGTAGTCCATGATTTAAAAAATGTCATCGCTCAAATTGGCATGATTGTCACCAATGCCGAAAAACATCGAGAAAACCCTGAGTTTATTGACGATACGTTTGAAACCCTTGCTCATACAAAAGAACGTATGGACAAAATGTTGTCTCAACTCAAAGAAAAGCAACAGCAGCGCAGCGCACAACCGTCTCTCATTGAGCTCAATGAGACACTTTCGGCCGTTACTCAACAATATCAAAACCGCCAACCGGCTCCTAACTTTGTCAAAGCAAATCAACCGGTCAGTGTCCCTTTAGATAAGGACAGATTTAGTTCCGTTATCGGCCACCTAATTGATAATGCACAACAAGCAACAGACGAAAACGGAACCGTATTAGTAAAACTATTAATTGAGACCAATCCAGACATCGTTAAAGTAATAATTTCTGACACGGGGATTGGCATGACTCAAGATTTCATTGATAATCTTTTATTCAAGCCGTTTGAAACCACCAAAGGAAATGCAGGAATGGGTGTCGGTGTGTACGAAGCCAAAACCTTTGCTCAGGAGTGCGGTGGAATATTAACCGTTGATAGTGAAGTGAATGTAGGGACGACATTCGTTATGCAAATACCACTGTCTAACGTGGTTAGCTGATAAAGACCAATGGCTAAATAAGGTAAAAACTGGGTACAATACAGACCCAATCGAAATTCGGTTATAGGCTCATTTTTAAAGGGAATAATTGTGGATAAGTTACTGATTGTAGAGGATGACTTAGGAATTCAAAAACAGCTCAAATGGGGCTTGCCCGGTTATGAACTGCTGTTTGCTGAAGATCGTCAAAAAGCAATCTCGCAATTACGTCGCCACGAACCCAAAGTTGTAACCCTAGATTTAGGCCTTCCACCAGATCCAGCCAATGCATCTGAAGGCTTAGCGATTTTATCTGAAATAATGTCGCTCGCCCCCAACACCAAAGTCATTGTTGTAACCGGTAACTCAGATAAAGCCAATGCACTGAAGGCCATCGAATTGGGTGCCTATGATTTTTATCAAAAGCCCATCGAGATGGAAACCCTTGCAATAATCGTAGCTCGAGCCTTTCACTTAGCTAAATTGGAAGAAGAATACCGTCAGCTGCAACACGCAGGTAATCCATTTGGCGGCATCATTGGCACAAGCCCAAATATTCAAAAAGCGTGTAAATTAGCAGAGCGTATCGCCAAAGCTGATATCACCACGTTGTTACTTGGCGAAAGCGGCACGGGTAAAGAAGTCTTTGCCAAAGCAATCCATGAAGCTAGCCCTCGTGCTAAAGGTCCATTTGTTGCCATTAACTGTGCATCGATTCCAGATAACCTTCTAGAGAGTGAGCTCTTCGGTTACGAAAAAGGCGCGTTTACGGGTGCAAATAAAACCACCAAAGGTAAAGTTGAATTTGCCAATGGCGGTACCCTTTTCTTAGACGAAATAGGTGATATGCCACTTAACTTACAAGCTAAAATGTTGAGGTTTTTGCAAGAGCGTGTGATTGAACGCGTAGGTGGCAGGGCAGAAATTCCTGTTAATGTAAGAGTGATCTGTGCAACTCACAGAGACTTGCCTGAAATGTCCAAAAAAGAAGAGTTTCGTGAAGATTTATACTTCCGTATTGGCGAAGTCACGATCGAAATTCCACCATTGCGTGATCGCAGTGGCGATGTTGTGGTTCTTGCGAAGCACTTTTTGAATATGTTCAATCAGGAGTTTTCACAAAACGTCCGAGGCTTTACTGAAAGTGCGATTCAAGCACTGATGGCACACCCTTGGTCAGGTAACATCCGAGAGCTACAAAACAAGCTCAAATCTGCTGTCATTATTTCTGACAACAATATGATCACTGCCGAAGACCTTGGCTTTTTTGATTATCAAGAAAACCCGAACGAGGTGTCTGATCTCAACTTAAAGACGGTTCGTGAACGCGCTGAAAGCGAAGCCATCCGCACCGCTTATGCCCAAGCAAAACACAATATTTCTCGTACTGCAGAGTTACTTGGTGTAACCCGCCCAACCTTGTACTCATTAATCGAAAAAAATAACTTAACGGATATCAAGTCAAGCTAGCTGCTTGACTTGTCCCATTGAAACACAGATTCAATTCCGGTATCGAACACTTGTGCAATGCGAAACGCCGTTTCTAACGAGGGTGAATAGCGTCTTTGTTCGATTGCCGCTACTGTCTGCCGAGTCACCCCAACCTTTTCCCCTAGTTCGCCTTGTGTTAACCCTTTTTGTTCTCTTAATGCTTTTACCGAGTTGGTGATAGGTAATAATTTTGCCATTTATGACCAACTTAAAATCCACGTCGATAAAAGAAAATTTGCAACGCATAGTCCGCTATTTGAGCCACTAATAAGCTAGCAAAAACGATATAAAAAAGCAGATTGCCATCTCCTTTAAATAAGAAATGAAACAGCCCCGCAACGGCACCAAAACCTAATATATAACCGGACAAATTACCGGCCTTATTAAAAATAGTACGCTCGCGCTCATCTGGATCTGTATTCGCTTCTTTTGGTGCTACAGCTGCAGTGACAATATGACCAATCACCGCCAATACAACAATACTTACAGTGAAGCTTGAAAGCATTTGCAAACTCGGTGCGATGACTTCTCCTGCCGCCTGAGACATAGCGAAGACTTTTTGAAAGTAAGATAACCCACATAAGGTTAATATAACGGCCATAAGCCAAGCCGACTTTTCGTGAAATGACATGTATCTCTCCTACAAAACTTAATGTTAAAAATATTTAACACGCAGTATTGGAGAAAAAACAACCGATGTCAAATATTTTTAACATCGGTTGTTGGGCGTTTTAGATTTATTCTTTGTTTGTTTTAACTGACTTTAACTCAGCAACCAATTTTTGGTCGGCGGAGCTTTCTGAGTCTTGCTCGGGAAACAGCTTAGAATTTTGTAATTTAAGCTCTTTTAGGATTTGATTTTGTAAGATCACAGAACGACGATTCATCGCGATAAGTGACTCTAGCAGTGCTTCAATCTTTGCCGTGTTCATATCGGCACCCATCAGCGCTGAGTCAATCGCGGCCATTTCAGGATCGTTGCTCATCAAGTCTCGATCTACGAAATTACGCGATGCTGGAGTTGAGCGAGGCATTCCACCTGTACGAGACGACATACCTTCACCATCCATTTGGTGGTTTAACTCAGATGAGACTTCTTTGATCACTTCTTGGATCACTTCAACGTCAACCGAACGCTTTTCTTCCATGTAAGAAAACAATAATACTCGGTCTAAAAACGTATTTATTTTTCTTGGGATCCCGTCCGTAAACTTATGGATTGCTGTGACAGAATCACGAGTAAATAATGGGTCTTCCTGCCAGCCCGCCTTTTGCATTCGATAATTAATGTAATTGTATAACTCATCTTCTGACAGAGGCGTTAAGCTTGCAGAGGCTATGACTCGCTGCCTAAATTGCTCCATGACAGGTGCACTTAACACACCTTCTAATTCGGTTTGACCCAATAAAAAGCTTTGAATAATGGATTTGCCGTCTACTTGAATATTAGACAACATACGCAGCTCTTCGATAGATTCAACAGGAAGGTTTTGAGCTTCATCGATGATTAGTAATAAACGACGACCTAGTGCATTTAGTCGACGCATATAATCGGTCAACTCGGCAATATGGGCTGCTTTTGTATCACCTTGCGGGTGGAGTCTAAACAGCTTTGTAATGGCAATGATCAAATCATCAGGTGACAAATTAGGCGTTACTAATTGGCGAGCTACAATATTGTCTTCTTCGAGCTGAGCGATCAGGTGGTTCGCAATTGTGGTTTTTCCTGTACCTACGTTACCCGTAACTACTATAAACCCTTCTCCTTGGCTCAATCCATATTGAAGGTAAGACAATGCCTTTTGGTGGCCTGTACTTGCGAAAAAAACTTCAGGGTCTGGGGTAAGCTGAAAAGGCTTTCTGTTTAATCCAAAATAAGCTTCGTACATTCCCTTTAACTCCACAATTGATTTGATAACGCACTCGAATACATAACGGCTGAAATATTATCATATCCAAGCAAGGTTAAAACTATAATAATCTGTCGCTATGGTGCTTTTGTTTTACTGCGTGTCACTAACATTGTGAATGCTGGCACCCAGATCAATGAAGCTAAAGTAGTAAACAACAAACCTGTGATAATCACGGTTCCCATTGGCATCCACAGATCACCACCAAATAAAGTCAGAGGTAACAGACCTACTATTGTCGTTAATGACGTCAAAATAACTGGCGTAAATCGACTACTTGCGGATTTGACCATAGCGTCGCGTTTATCTAGTAGATGCACTCGACCTTTGTTGAAGCCATCTACAACTATAATTGCGTCATTAACCATAATACCGATTAAACTGATCAATCCGATAAACGCCATCATAGAAAAGCTCAAGCCTGTGACAAACATGCCCACGACGGCACCCGCAAAAGCGATAGGTAACAAACTAATGATGACCATTGGCTGAGCAAAACTATTAAACTGCACAAACAACAGAACAAAAATCCCGACAACGACAATGATCATGATCTGGGAGAGTCCACCAAAACTCTGTTTACGCGCTTCTTCTTCGCCACCAATTTTATAACTCAAGCCATTGTTCCAAGATAAACTTTGAAGATAGTTGTCTATCTCTGCGGTTACTTTGGCCACATTACCGGTTGCCATTACATCCGCCGAGACACGATTCATCCGAGTTCTTTGATAGTGATAAAACGCCGGTTGCAAGCGAGTCACTTGCACATCGGCAAAGGAAGAAAGTGGAATAGGTTTGCCCAATTGGTTTTTAATGTAAATTTGGTCTAGATCGAGCGCTCCAGTCGCTTCTCCTTTGACTAGCACTCTAAAGCCCTGACCAAACCTATCATTGATGGTTGCTGCTACGGCACCGTCTATTAATAACCGTACCTGGCGCTCTGCACTTGCAAGTTCAACACCTTTTTGATGAGCTTTTATTTCGTCTATTCGAATGTCATAAGCCAGACCAGACTCAGCAGAAATGTTACGAACATCAAACACATGCTCTTGTTTTTCCATAAAAGCTTGTAGCTCTGAAGCTCGTCTGGCGACTTGCTCTAAATCATCACCCAAGATTCGGAAAGTAACAGGACGGTCTGTGACAGGCCCTTGTTGAAATTCAAATACATTAATTCGGCCAAGCGTTGAACTTGAGTATTTGTTTCTGATTTGTTTGATCAAGTTTTGAATTTGATTCTTTTCATACTCTTCGGTAATAACCAACAGCTGAGCGTAATTGGTTCGTCCGCGTTCTGGAACATGGTTGTAGTATATTTGTGGACTTGTCGCTCCTACCGTACTAACAACTTGCTGCACGCCGTCAAACTGTTGTAATTCGTTACTTAATTGTAAAGTAACACTTTTAGTATGCTCAATTGAGGATTGCACCGGCGTTTCTAGGTTGACCACTAATGTATTTTTTTCGGCTTTAGGGAATAAGCTCACTCCAACCTGAGACATCAAGCTGGCACAACCCACTACGATTGCAATAAATACTAAAATAACTAGCACAGGCTTGGTCAACAACACATGTAAAAATCGAGAAAATGGGCCGTCAGCAAACTTATTCAAATAATGAGACAACGACCAGCTCGATTCCTGAGAGACGCCAAAGACGCCCATTAATACCGGTAGCACGACTAATGCAACAACCAACGACATCACCAGAGCAATCGATACTGACACCGGAAGTGCCCGCATAAAATCACCGGTATCACTTTGCAATAGAAGTAACGGTAAAAACGCAAATACGGTCGTTAGAGTTCCTGCCACCAGCGGCATTCCGACCTCTTGTATGACACGTTGCACAGCTTCGGCCCGAGAAGCGACCTGATCTTTTACTTTTACGAACTGTTCTACGACAACCAAGGAGTTATCGACAAGTAAACCAAGTGCGACAATCAATCCAGCTATGGTCATTTGCTGTAGAACAAACCCCATCATATTCATCAGGGTTAAGGTTGCGAATATTGTCAGTGGTAGCGCCAGTGACACCCACATGGATTGTTTAAAGCCCATAAAGAAGAACAAACAAACCAAAATCAATATCAAACCACTGGCTAAATCCCCTAAAAAGCCATTGATACGAAAGCGTACACTGTCCTCCTGAGCAACAATCGTACTCACATGCACCTCTGGATGAGTTTGTGAGAATTGATCTACCACAGCGCGTGTTTGTTTACCTAGGGTGTAAATATTAGTTCCGTCACGTTGTTGAACCGTGACATAAACAACGGGCTGGTTGCCGACAAACGCTAAATTATCCGGCTTGTAAAACTCCAACGAGATGTTGGCTACATCGCTGACCAATACTTGCGCCGTGCCGTTGGTTTTTACTACTGTCTGTTCAATTTCTTTAATGCTTTTGTATTCGCCTGATAGATTTATCGTAAAACGAACTTGTTGATCATCAATATACCCAGCATGGGTCGCCTTGCCCCTTGAGCCAATCGCTTGCTGTACTTGCTCAATGCTAATGTTGTGTTGTATCAGTTTTTGACTATCGACAGCTACAGCGACCACCATTTCTGGCATCCCCCAAATTTGGGCGCGCTGCACGTTATCAAGTGCCTGTAATTCGTCTTTAAGCTTGGTTGCGGTGCGCTTGATCGTTTGCCAGTCATTATCTGGATGAGATATCGCCAATTGCAATACGTTTACTGTGATAGGTGACGCCTTGAAATACAGTACCTTTTGCACATCTTCAGGAAATCTATTTTGCACCCGACTGACTGCCCGAACTACTTCGTCAAAACCTGCGTCAGCCTCTGTGCCGTGGATAAACCTAACCGTAATATTAACAGCGCCATGGCGAATTTTGGTCTCAATGGTTTTGATGTCTTCGACTAATTCCAATGACTGTTCGATAGGACCAACGACTTGCGTTTCGAGCAGAGCTGGAGACATTCCCGGGGCGATAACTTCAACGACACTGATGGGCAGATAAAACTGTGGATCTTCCGCTTTAGGCATAGTCACCAAAGAAGAAGTCCCCAACATCATCACCATCGCAATGATCAGCCCTAGTAATCTGACATTGTTACCTAGATAACGGTTGATGTGCAGTAACATGTCCTGTCCTTAGTTAAATGTCTCAATGGTGATGACATCGCCATTAAGCGCTTCGAGGTAGACCGTTTCAAAGTCGTGATCAACAACCTTCATCCTAGTGGGAAAAGCACCTTTATTAGTAACCAGACGGACTATCGCGGTATTATTAAAGTCTAACTGTGCATGAGAAACCGGAACTGGATATACCATAGATTGATTCTGAGTCAGTCTAACCTTGTACAAAGAGCCGATACGAGCTTCAGGAGCTTCGTTTACTGCTATTTTAACGACAAACAGTCCTGTATCGCGATCAGGCACTTGAGCTAGCGTTTTTACTTCACCCAGTAACACTGACCCGGACAAGTTACTAGTAAGTTCTACTTGCATACCAACCGTTAAAAACGCCAACAAACGATCTTGAACCGCCACTTCTACCACATAATTATCAACCGTAGGCGCAATATCGAGTACAGCCTGGCCCGCCGCCACAAACTCTCCCGCATCGACTAACCTAGAAATCACCACACCATCGAAGTTTGCAACAATATGGGCTGCGTCCAAAAACTCACGTGTACGAATGATTTGTGCACGAAGTTGTGAAGAGCGACTTTTGAGTCGATCGAGCTCACTTTGTGATACTGCGTTTACTTTTTTTAGCTTTGTGAGACGTTCGATTTCTTTATTGACGAATGCTTTTTCTGCAATAAGTTGATTCAACTCAGATGACAAGTCATCGGTATCAACCTTTGCCAAAATCTCGCCTTTTTTGAACATTTGACCTTCTTCTATCGCCAACTGGGTAATGTTGCCAGATGACTTAAAGGACGCCTGATAGGTTTTAAAAAATGCCAATTGACCGACGCGAAAAGATTGCTTTGAGTAATCCTGGGCCTTTATTTGCAAGGCTTCCAACGCAAAAGCAGGAAACCCTAACAAACCAATAGCAATAATAAATAATGTTGTACGTACCACCAAGGCAAGCTCCTTTTCACTCAGCTCGTGTGCAACTCGACGATAGGGAAAACGTCGGTCGAAATTATTGTGACTTTGGCTAATATTAAGTGAGTGACTTTTTTTTATCCATTTTAAAAACAAAAAATCCAAATTTTTTTACTAAATTTGTATAAAAGTATTCCGTTTTTTTAGAGAAATGCTCTACGCTTGCTAAAGAGCTAACCCTCTATAACTTAACTAATTTTTGGAAAATATAATTAATACTAAGGCTACAAATGAAAATTGCCATCTTGTCACGTAACGAAAACTTGTACTCTACACGTCGCTTAAAAGAAGCTGGCGAAGCTATGGGTCATCAGGTCGATGTCATCGACACTCTTCACTGTTACATGGACATAACTTCAAGCCGACCGACAGTAAGGTACCACGGTTCCGAGTTACCCAAATACGATGCGGTCATTCCTCGAATCGGTGCTTCGGTAACCTTTTATGGTACGGCGGTAGTTAGGCAATTTGAAATGATGGGTACATACTCAATCAATGAATCCGTTGCCATTAGCCGCAGCCGCGACAAATTGCGTTCTTTGCAATTATTGTCACGCAAGGGTATCGGCTTGCCTCGTACTGGTTTCGCAAACCGTCCTGATAAAATTAAAGACTTAATCAAAAATGTCGGTGGCGCACCACTGGTGATCAAGTTATTAGAAGGGACTCAAGGTATCGGTGTTGTACTAGCCGAAACTAATAAAACTGCTGAGGCCATTATCGAAGCCTTTATGGGACTTGATGCTGACATCCTAGTTCAAGAGTTTATCAAAGAAGCCGGCGGCGCAGACATCCGCTGTTTGGTTGTGGGCGGAAAAGTAGTTGCAGCAATGAAACGCCAAGGCGCAGAAGGTGAGTTCCGCTCTAACCTGCACCGCGGTGGTAGTGCAACCCTTGTTCGACTATCAAAAGAAGAACGTGCAACTGCGGTTAATGCTGCCAAAGCAATGGGCTTGAATTTCTGTGGCGTGGATATTTTGCAATCGGCCAATGGTCCTATGGTAATGGAAGTAAACTCTTCACCAGGCCTTGAAGGCATTGAAACAGCAACAGGTAAAGACGTTGCAACTTTGGTTATCGAATCAATTGTTAAAAACAGTAAGCCAAATAACAACCGCACTAGAGGCAAAGGTTAATGAAACACGAACCATTGTTTATCGATGGCAATGAGATTTTACCTGGTACAACGGTCAAGCTTGATTTGCCCGTTGCCAAGCTCTATACCGACGCAGACGTAACGATTCCGGTGCAGATTTTTAGAGCAAAGCGACCTGGTCCTACAGTATTCATTAGTGCTGCAATTCACGGTGACGAACTTAATGGTATAGAGATAATTCGTCGATTTATCTCTAACCCTAAGTTCAAGTTATTGCGTGGTACACTAATCGCTGTACCAATGGTCAATGTATATGGCGTCGTAAACCAAAGTCGCTACATGCCTGACCGTCGT
This sequence comes from Psychrosphaera ytuae, assembly GCF_017638545.1. NCBI lineage: Bacteria > Pseudomonadati > Pseudomonadota > Gammaproteobacteria > Alteromonadales > Pseudoalteromonadaceae > Psychrosphaera > Psychrosphaera ytuae. Next base: position 2,252,730 of record NZ_CP072110.1, on the reverse strand, counting down.
GATCTTAATCGAAGCTTTCCAGGTTCAGCTAAAGGCTCATTAGCCTCAAGAGTCGCGAATAAGTTTATGACTGAAATTGTTCAGAAATGTGACTATGGTATTGATTTGCACACAGGTGCAATCCATCGTTCAAACCTTCCGCAAATTCGGGCCAACTTAAAAGATCCAGAGACCAATGAGTTAGCACAAATGTTTGGCGTACCAGTGGTGCTTAACTCTGAACTTTTAGAAGGCTCACTGCGTGAGGCCGCCGCCGACTCTGATACTAAAATACTTCTGTATGAAGCTGGTGAAGCTTTGCGATTTGACGAGTTTTCAATACGTGCGGGTGTTAAGGGTTTAAGTAACATTCTACGCCACTTTGGTATGTTGCGCCGCTCACACCAGAAAAAACTCACGTGTGCGGTCGCAAATAGCAGTAAGTGGTACAGAGCAAGTGCCTCTGGTATTGTGAACAACAAAAAATCGTTAGGCGACAAGGTTGAAAAAGGCGACGTACTAGCCGAAATAGGCAGTCCTTACGGAGAAGTGTTCAGCAACGTCATTGCGGATAAAAACGGCATCGTCATTGGTATGCAAAATATACCACTTGTACAAGAAGGCGAAGCTATGTTCCATATCGCCTTTTTCAGCGAAGAAGATGATGAAATTGTTGAACAAATCGAAACGGTTCAAGAACAACTTTTACCTGAACTATCAGGCGGAATAGAGCAATGAGCAAAAAAATAACTGTTGGTAATTTAGAAATTTGTAACTTACCTGACTTAGGTATTAAAGAAATGGAAGTACGTGTTGATACAGGTGCCAAAACCTCTTCTTTACACGTTGATAATATCCAAAAGTGTTCAATTAAAGGTAAGCCCGGGGTTAAGTTTGATATTCATCCCGACTTTCATAACGTAAGTCGAATTCAAACCTGTACTGCTTACATTCATGACATGCGTAAGATCAAATCTTCAAATGGCGTATCGGAGCAACGTTATGTGATCAAAACCCCAATTCAACTTGGTAAGAGTGAATGGGAAATTGAAATCACCTTAACCGACCGCAGTGATATGAGCTACCTGATGTTATTAGGGCGTGAAGGATTGGGCAAACGCTTTTTAGTAGACCCTTCTGAAGTGTTTATGGCATCAGAAAAAGAAGAATAACCCTTCACAAACCAAGCATACTAAGCGCCGCCGATTAGCGACTCGTTCGTTAAGGTGGCGTTTTTTATTATCCAAATTCAATTTGCAAATGAGAATTGTTAGCATTAAGATATCCAAACATTAACAAATTACAGGATACAGGCGATGAAACTGAACCCAATTTCTTCAGTAACTGCATTGGTACTAGGTACTGCATTACTCAGTGCGTGTGGCGAGGCACCCAAAGACTCTATGGCTAAGCCAGAAGAAATGGCGTCTACAACAACGTCTAACCAAATCAAAGTAAATCCAGAGTCTCTTTGGGATACGTATGAATCACTAGCGACAAAGATTAAAGACCAGCATACCAGTGCGTCGTTTAAAACCTTAAATACTGATGCACAACAGCTAACACGCTTATCTACAGAGTTGTTACCGCAATTTATTGAAGCGAATCAAGAGTGTAAGCAGTATTTATCCGTCGCTATCAATTCAGTCGACGTGATGCTCAATTTATCTTTGGATCAAATTGAAGCCGACTATCATGCCGATGGTAAATTGCCAGCGATGAATGATGTGAAGTGTTACCACGCCAAAGATTTATTAGTGCACCCAGCGACAGTGGCCGTTATTGCCAATCGACTACCAGAAAATAACGAGTCGCGTGCCATGATTCACGATGAAATTGCCGAAGTGTTAGAGCACTTAAAGCAGGTTCAACAAGCTTCTGTTCGAAACTAAGTCAAACACCATGTCTCCGTTTAGGCTTAATTGAGCAAAGGGCAGTTTATAACTGCCCTCTTTTTTGTTTTACTTAACCTGTAATTCGGCGACTTCTCACCAAATATAAATACAAACCTGTAAATGCTAAAAATACAGGACTTAAACCAATCACACACCAAATAATTTTGGTCGTTAAGCCACCAAAATATCCAAAATGCAGCTTTCTAAAGCTATCTACAACGACGTGAAGAGTTGGACTGGTTCTCACATCCGCAACTTGTAATAACTCCCCGCTCTGAACATCATAAGTCAGTGTACTTGCATATTCACTGTGTAATGGATTGGCACTGTTGACTTCACCATAAAAAGTAATAGGTAATTCAGGCTCAAAAGGTAAAACCAAATATGTCGCCTTAAAGTCTTTTATGTGTTGGGTTTGCTCATCTAATAACGCTTGTATAGACAAGTCTGTGTTATAGAGTGGCTTCTCGATTAAGTAATGTTCTTCAAAGGCGTGTTCGGTGACTTCATGAACAACCTCAGAGATATTCCAATAGCCGCCCGTAAAAGCCAAAATAAGTATTATGGGCGAGCTCACAATACCAATCATCTTGTGGATGTCGCTAAAAAAGATCCTACGTGCCTTGTCGATTCTCAACGTGAAGAAGTGTTTCCAAAAGTTTCGGTATAAATAAATGCCAGAACCACCTAAAAACAAGAACAAGATCGCGACGACTGCGCCAACGGTTGCCCCAGACGTATTCAACAAAAACTTGTAATGGAGATCCAACAGCCAGTCGGTTAAATAATGGGAAACGTCCACTGGGGCTGCCAACACTTCGCCAGTGTATTGGTTTATGTATAGCTTGTGCCATTCATCAGTGCCTTTTTCGATCAAATATGCAGTGTCTGCTCTCACTTTATTGTCGAAAATCTCCCAACTACCTACTACATACTCTGGATGGGCTTGGTTAACCGACTCGATTAGAGTATCAATGGGTAAACGGGGAGTTGAGTCACTGACATCAACCATCGTTTTTTCAGGCATTAGAAGGTAATCGACCTCGACTTTAAACACCAAAATACTGCCCGTTATAGAAATAATAAATAGCGGCAACATAGCAATCAGTGCTGATACAGAATGCCATTTAAAGATCTTTTTTCTCATGTGGTTTGTCCATATACGAAAAAAGGGCACAACTGTGATTTAACTCACAGTGCGCCCAATTGCTTCAAGAATAAGTTAGAAAGAAAGGCTAACCGTTGCAGAGTAATTAGATGGTGCACCGTAATACCCTTGTGCCCAGTACAAGCTGTTAATGTACTTTTCATCTGTCACATTATTGGCATTTAGGGCAACACTGATCTTGTCATTGATTTGATAGCTAGCCATCAAATTAACAAGTGTGTAAGCGTCTTGCTCTGTGACAATACTTGCACCGTTTGGTAAGGCACCTTGGATTCGGCTAATGTCACTTTGAAAGTTTGCATTAGCACCTAACGTCAAGCCTTCGATGGCAGTAACGTCATGAGTGATCGCTAGTTTAATCAATGTGTCTGGGGTGTAACCTTTTACAGTCTCATCACCGTCCACTTCAAAGTCGGTCACGCCAAAACTGATGTTTGTGCTATCACCAATTTGACCAGCTAATTCAAGCTCATAACCCGTGCTACTGATACCATCTGTACCAATGTAACGTTGATCATCTGGGCCTAATGCAGCAGTTGCAGGGTCTAATTTGGCAACATTGGTTTGTTTAACATCGAAGTACGCTACTGAAGCAATCAAACGACCTTCAAATAACTCTGCTTTTGCTCCGATTTCAGCACTCTCACCAGTAATTGGGTCTAGTACTTTATCGTTAATGTCGAGTTCGGTCTGTGATAAGAAGGTTTCTGTGTAGCTCGCATATGCAGATACAGTTGGTGTTACTTGATAAACCGCACCTACATAAGGAATGAATACATTATCACCGCGGTCTTGGACAACCCCATAGCTTTGACCTTGAACATCCCAATCGTTAAAACGACCACCAACGATAGTGTGCAAACCTTCCGCTAAGTTTAATCGAGCTGTGAAATACGCTGCTTTTTGAGTAGTTTCGATTTCTGCACCAGTCAGCCCATCGTTAAAAGTTGGTCTAGGTGTATTTCCATCCCATGTAGGTAAAGCAGGAACAGCTGGAAAGCCATAAGGCGTTGAGTAGTCATATAACGAAATATCTTCGTATTCCATATCAGCATGACTAAGACCGACAACAACTTGGTGATCGCGACCGAACAACTGGAAGTTTCCTTTGGCATAAACGTCAAATAAGTTGTGATCATCGTTGTGGTCATATTCACTGGCATAACCCATTAAACCCAACTCAGTTGTTTTATCTGGAGTGCCGTATACGTAAAACAACTCTGAGTCTTCGTCTGTCTCTTTACGTGAGTAAGTTGCACGTAAATCCCAGTTATTATTAATAAAATGAGTAAACTCTACGACAGTATTGCTACGCTTAACGTCCCAATACGCCCAATTGGCTGATGTGTTTGTGCCCACATCATAGTTCGTAGCCGTACCATCTGTGTAAAACAGTGGGTTTGCGCCCCAGTTATTGCCAGTCGCGTCATTGTCATTGATGGTGTGGCTAAAAGATAATTGAGTATCTTTTGAAAGGTTTACCTCTAAAAAGCCATATGCGACCGTTTTATCTTGCGAGTAGCGATCCAAATATGAATCATTGCGCTGTTTTACAGCTACAACACGAAACGCAACATTATCAGTGACTGGGGTAGAGAAATCCGCTTCTACTCGAGTTTTGTTCCAAGAACCTTTAGTGATATTTAAATCAATGTCTTGCTGAGCGGTAGGGCGCTTACGGATAAAGTTAACCGTTGCTGAAGGGTTACCTACCCCAGTCATCAAACCATTTGCGCCACGGATTACTTCGATACGCTGGTAAATAGCGGTATCTTCATCCGCGTGGTTGTTACCTGAAATCAATGGCAAGCCAACACCATCAACCTGAAAGTTAGTAATATCAAAACCACGCGCAGTGTAGTAAGTACGGTCGGTTTCGATACGTTCAACTCTGACACCCGTTGCGGTATCGAGTGCCGAATTAATATCATTTAATTGGAAATCTTTAAGCTGTGTAGAGCTAATTACCGATACTGACTGCGGGATTTCGACCATTTTGAGGTCTAATCGCGACGCGCCGTTTACGTCATCTGCACCATAACCTTCGATATAACTGCCTTTAACTTCGATTTTTTCAATCTTGTCTGTATCGACTGTTTCTGATGCATATACCGAATTTGACATCGCAAAAATCGTCGCAGCACACACTGCATTGATTTTAAAAGCTTGCATTACTTTTCCTTCCAAAAATGATCGTAAAAATGGTTAAACGTTCTTAAATAAAATTACAAATAAGAACAATTCGCATTATCATATTTTAAAGGAAGCATTTTGTAAAGCTAAATAATAACAATTCTCATTTACACTTGTTTTCAAGCTTTGTAATAGCCAATTTAAAGTCCCAAACCAAAAAGCCACTTCAAGTGAAGTGGCTTTGATTATTAAGAGTGTGATGCTTAGAACATTTGATATGTCACGCTTAGCTTGATGCTGCGTGGCATAATGTAACGTCCATTCGGAGCCGCTGGGTTACGCGGATCACCCTCTGTAATGCCTAGCTTGTCGGATACGTTATCGATGGCAAGTTGCAATTTAACTTGATCAGTTGGCTCGTATAACAAACCTAAATCAACTTTAGTGTATCCATCAAGGACAACGGTATTTTCGTTATTACCAAAACGGTCGTCTACTGATGTCACTGTACCGTATACCGTAAGGTATTGTTGGTTTTCAAGCTCGAATGCGTAACTCGGCGTCACACGCAGCTGCCAACCAGGCTGACGTTGTGATTCATTACCTTCGTTAGTCGCACTTGCAGTGATTTCAGTGTCCTGAACCGTCGCATTTAAGTTGACGTTAAATCCTTCCTGATTTGTGAAGTTCACATCAAACTCGGCACCAATCGCCTCATTTGTAAGAATTTCGGCTGGTACACCAGGACGACGTACAAAAGTGTCACCTTGGACTTCATTGGTAAATATAGTGGTGTATGCTTGGATTGCATCGGTCATATATTTGTAGCCAACTTCTAATTGCGATACTTCTTTGATCAGGTTTTGGCCTGAAGTGTAAGCACCGTAATTATCTCGGAAGTCATCGAAGTAAGGCATTTTATAGCCGTTATTTACTCGAGCGAATACCGCATTAGACTCATCAATTGAGTAATTAGCACCTAACGTCCATGATGTTTTAGATTCGTCGTAAGATAGTGCTTTAGTAATTTGACCGTCTAAACCTTCATCAACACTATATTCAACAACGTGATTTTCTGAACGAATACCACCGTCGACGGTTAGTTGTTCATTGATAATGTAACTAGCAGTTGCATAAAGAGCACGAGTTCGAGCATCACCTGTCGATGCAATGTCGTAGTTCCAAGTACAGCCTTCAATTGCATCGTTGCACTCTATGCCTGAGAGCATTTCGCCACCAGACTCAAGCACGTGATAAGCCTGGTTACCCAGTGACCACCAATCGTTAGCAGAGGTCGATGCAGTGTACAAACCAACCGACGTAGACAAGTTATCCCATGATTTACTCAATGCAAGATCGTTAGTAAAAGCACGGATATCTTTTAACACAACCCAACGACCAATTTGTTGAACGTCAGTGTCAGCGCCATAAACAGTGCCAGTCACAGCACCGGTTGCAGATTCACCGTTGTCGGCGACATTGGCTAGTTTGGTTGCTGCACCTTCAGGCACTAATCCAAAGGTATTCGCATCACCCGATGTTAAACTAAAGCGGTCAATGATATTCCAACCATTACCAAGGTCGAACTTGACGCTACCGCCTGTCACATGGCCTTTCCAACCGCGACCTTCCCCAAAATCGAATATGTCAGATTCGTTATTCGCACCATAGTACAATTTGGCTTGACGATTCAACGTACCAAGCTGCGTGTATCCCGCATCAACACCTTCAACATTAAGTGGAGTCGGTAGGTACCATGTTCCTGTGTCGTCAGTGATTCGGCTATAGAAGTTAACTTCACCCTTATCGAATTCGCGGGTCAAATTAATGGTAACCTGTTGGCCGTCTTCTGAAGTAAAGCCCGCATCTCGAATTCCTGGCGAGCGTTTAATATAACCGCCAATCATGTAGTACAAATCATCAGAAAGCTCGCCACTTAGTACTAAATCAGCACGCTGTAGGCCATAATCTGAAGTGGTGTATTTAGCCAAGGCAGCTGTATCTGGGCCACCGCGCTTAAGTCTAAAGTTAGTTGTTAATCCTGGTTGGCCATTTGATACCACTGGGTTTGGACCACCGCGCAACGCTTCCATTGTTTCGATGGTTTCGTCGATTCGGAAAATCGACGAGTTTTCTAGGAAAGACAAGGTCGGGGCTGGATAAATAGGAGAGCCTTCAATGCTCAAGGTTAAAAATGGCGCATCACCACTTGCCGGGAAACCTCGAACAAACACATTAGCACCAGATTCACCACCAGAGCTCTCTACCCAAATACCAGGCACGGCTTTGAATAAATCTGCGGTACTTTTTGGTGAAATCTTTTCGATTAGATCTGCGTCTACATTAGTAATAGCAAAACTTGCGTCTTTTTTGCTGATCCCTACACCACCTGGTGTACCACTAACGACGATGACTTCTACGTTTTTTTCTTTGTCTTTTGACTCTTCTGCTAGTGCTGGTGCTGCCATTAAAGATAAGGCTACGGCACTGAACACAGCATTTAATTTGTGCAACTTGTTCATTGAGGTTTCTCCCAACTTGAAATTTGACTGTTGTTAATATTTGTTCGATTTATGAGCTGTTTTTATTTTCGAACACTACCTTAAAAACAAATGCAAACGTTTGCAATAGTTTTTTACAATCGTTTGCATCAACCACTAGGAAGTCACGACAAAACGAAGGTAGAATGAAAATAATCCGAACAGAAATTACAAAGTAACCTGCGCTATGAAGATGAATATCGTAAAACTTGCCGAATTAGCTGGCGTATCGACGTCTACCGTATCACGAGCTTTAAAAAACAACCCAGTGATCAAGCAAGAAACCAGAGACCGTATTCAATCTCTAGCAAAACAGCACAACTTTAGTGTTAATACCGCCGGCAGCCGATTAAGAACCCAAAAAACCAACGTCGTCGGTGTCATTCTCAACTTAACGGACAACACAGCTCAAAGTATCAGTGACCCATTTTTGTTAAAAGTGGTTGGTGATTTAAACGAGGCACTTAACGAGCAAGGTTACGAACTTCTTCTGTCTAATTCTCATATGGCAACGAGTGATTGGTACAACTACTTCATTCAAAGCAGCCGCGTTGACGGGTTAATTGTCATCGGGCAAGGTAAAAGCTCGGTCGAAGTGGATAACCTGGCCGCCCACAATGCTCCTCTTGTTGTTTGGGGTGATCCGCTAACCGAGTCTAATTATCCTATTGTCGGCAGTAATAACGAGCTAGGTGGTTATCTTGCAACGCAACACCTGATTTCCGGTGGAGCCAAGCGCGTATTATTTTTGGGTGATGCGGAACATGCCGAAATGACTCAGCGCTACAAAGGCTATCAACGAGCTCTCACTGAAGCGAGTCTTCCTCATGACCCGGAATTAGTCGTACCCATCGACATTACGAGCAACTCTGCCTATAACAAAATCAACGAATTGATCCTCAAACAGGGTTTGTTTTTTGATGCGATTGTCGCAACCAGTGACATGGTTGCGCTAGGTGCAATGAAAGCCCTGAAAGAGCGTTATATTAACATCCCAGGAGAAGTCGGCATTGTTGGTTTTGATGATATTGTACTTGCCGAATTGCTACACCCCTCTCTAACCACCATTAAACAAGACACCAAAACAGCGTCTAAACTGATGGTTCAACAACTACTAAATCAATTTAATGAGCAAGAAACGGCCTCGCAGCTTGTCGATATTGAGCTGATTAAGCGCAGTTCGACTCGTGCTTAATCTCAATTTATCAGGTAGTTAGAGCTTTTAAGAACTACAGTAAGTCATTAGGCCTGATCATATTGCCAATAATAGGTTATTGATTGCAAAACCATGCAAACGATTGCAAAAATATAATTTGCTCGATATGCTTAGATCAAATCAGTATTGAGGGTGAGCTATGTCTCGAATTCGTATAATCATTGCTATATCGGCCTGTTATTTTTTGTTTGCTATTTTGCTCAATAGCGTTGGTACCGTTATTTTGCAGGCGATAAATTCTATGGACGTCTCTAAAACCGAAGCCAGCTCACTTGAGGGTTTTAAAGACTTATCTATCGCATTTGCTTCGTTTTTTATTGCCTCTTTGATCCCTCGGCTTGGTTATAAAATTGCCCTTTTTATCGCGCTCATCGCTGTCACAATAGGTTCATTGAACAGTGCACTCATGGCAAGCTTCGGCTCTATTCAACTCTTATTTGCCTTAATAGGCGTGTCCTTTGCGCTCGTTAAAGTTGCAGTTTATGCCATTATTGGTCAGCTGACCGACTCTGCTGAGCAGCATTCATCGCTGTTAAATACCGTAGAAGGTATTTTCATGCTAGGTAGCTTATCTGGGTATTGGTTATTCAGCCTGTTTGTCGATCCAAATGACACTAGCTCTCTTGAGTGGCTCAACGTGTATTATATTTTGGCTTTATTAGCAGTGGTTGCTCTGTTATTTGTGAGCTTTTCACCTATTTCAATACCGGCTATTGAAACCAAACAATCACCTTCCCAAGCATTTTTTGACATGCTCAAACTGAGTTTAGACAAACTTATTTTGATTTTTATTATTTCAATCTTTTTGTATGTACTCATCGAACAAGGCATAGGTACATGGCTTCCGACATTTAACAATCAGGTTTTAGGGTTACCGACTGATGTTAGCGTACAGTTAACTTCTATTTTTGCTGGGGCTCTGGCGGTAGGTCGACTTTTAGCTGGGGTTGTTTTGCGATATGTGAGCTGGTTTGTCTTTTTGACTGTGTGTTTGGCGGCCATGTCATTGCTCATTTTACTAACTGTGCCTCTGTCTGCAGACTATTCGGCCCAGTCGATAAAGTCTGTGTTTGATGTTCCGTTTGTGGCGTTTTTATTACCTCTTATTGGTCTATTTATGGCGCCAATCTATCCACTTTTAAATTCTGTCATGTTGTCCAGTTTAGAAAAACATCAACATGCCGCGATGACAGGTTTGATTGTGGTATTTTCCGCGCTCGGTGGCACCACAGGCTCGATTATTACAGGGTTTACTTTCGATAAATTTGGTGGTCAAACAGCTTTTTATCTGTCCATTGTACCTATTGTTTTGTTGTTTTTGTCGGTCTCACTGTTTTACAAAAAGACGCGCCTGCCAAACGTAACGGAGGCTTAATTAATGAAAGCAACACATACCCAATGCTCTGTGTTTTTCGGCTCAGAATTGTTTCGTCGAGTCCAATCACAGCACCTCTTTTCGGACAGCAAAACTTTTGCCGATGCAATTCCAAAGGTGGATATAGAAGAGATTTTAGAGCGTTATACTGCCCAATCAAAGACAGCAGATTTTGACTTGAATGAATTTGTCCAACAACACTTTAAGCTGGACGAACCAAAAGAGCTAACGGATGATAGCCAATCACAACACCTTGATGGCTATTTCGAGGCTATGTGGGAGTTGTTACAAGGCGCACAATTTAACGAAAGTTCAATATCGCTTATCCCTTTAAAACATCCTTATATTGTTCCAGGTGGCCGTTTTAGAGAAATATATTACTGGGATAGCTATTTTACGTCATTAGGGCTTATTAGAGCAGGTAAAACTGAGCTAGTTAAAGCGATGGTAAATAACTTTATCGATATTCAGTCCAGTCATGGCCTGATCCCAAATGGTAACCGTTATTACTATTTATCACGCTCACAACCTCCGGTATTGGCGTTGATGATTGAGCAATTAATGGAGCTTGTTCAAGAATCAAAACAAGAACTTACACCAGAACAAATCAAACACTGGCTCAAAGGTTTGGAGGATGAGTATCAATTTTGGATGAAAGGTGAAAACCAGCTAGATTCAAATAACAATGCCATTAACAGAGTGGTCCGCTTGCTTGATGGTTCTTTGCTTAATCGATATTGGGACGATGAGGCGACCCCTCGACCTGAATCCTTCTCAGAGGACAAAGAATTAGCTGAAAAATTAAATGAAGCGGCTCGCCCTAACCTATATCGAAATATTCGTGCTGGATGCGAGTCCGGTTGGGACTTTAGTTCTCGTTGGCTCAATGACCCAGAGTCACTTTTGAGTATTCAAACCACCCATATTTTGCCTGTGGACCTAAATTGTCTGCTGTTAAAGCTAGAGCAAACCATCGCCGAACTTTACCTACGTGTTCAAAATAACGTATGCGCTGAGCACTACACTACGCTCGCAAGTCGACGAGAGGCGGCGATCAATAGATATTTTTGGAACAAAAACCAAGGATTTTATTTTGATTATGACTTTGTCGCAAAAGTCCAAACGAGTATTTCATCATTGGCAGCCTCTTTACCTTTATTCATTGGCATTGCAACTCAAACCCAAGTGAGCAAAGTTGCTAAACACATTAATAATCAATTTTTAATGCCAGGTGGCTTGGTCACCACAACCTGTTCGACATCACAACAGTGGGACAGTCCAAATGGTTGGGCACCATTGCAATGGTTTACTGTAAAAGGGTTATTAAACTACGGCCAAAACGAACTCGCTAAAGAAATCATGACGCGATGGCTAGACACAGTAGAAACGGGTTTTAAAACGACCGGAAAAGTTATGGAAAAATACAACGTCGTTGATCCTGACTTACTCGCCGGTGGAGGAGAGTATGAAGTTCAGGCTGGCTTTGGCTGGACAAATGGCGTCTGTATTGAGTTTAAGGCGCTTCTGAACCAGAATAATTAATTAGTCTGTGATTTTAATACTGCAAAAAGGCCCCTCAGATTGTATCTGAGGGGCCTTTATTCTTAACCCGGAAGGTTCGTTTCCGTCTCTGCGTCTTGGTCTGATTTACGACGTTTTGGCTGGTGTTCTTTTGGCGTTTCGCTTGGCAGTATCAAACTGACAATTCGCCACCCTGCTTTAGGCTCAAACTTCTTACCGGTTGTAAATACTGCCACCTTCTTCTCACTGATAGACAACAAAGGTAATAAGTTGTCATCATACTGAGCAAGATAATCTTGATAGGTGAACTCTTCACTGATCGCTGTCGTTTTGATGACTGCACCTTTTTTCATCGCGCTGATCAAATAGCCATAGGTCGCTTGTTCAGAAAATAGCCCCATTTTTTTAGCAAACTCTTCACTGATCTTGTGACTTTGGTGCTTAGTTGAGTCGTTACTCGTCAAACCTAAAATTGCTGCATCTTTACCTAACTCATGCTCAAAGTGAGTCATAACCATTGGATTTAGCTGACGGTATGGTGACAGCACTAATACATTACCGATACCCGTCAAGTCTAAGTGACGAGAGGCATGGTCAGAAATCGGGTTTCCGAAATAAGTTCTGACATTATCCATTCGTGCTTTTTTGATCGCGTCCCAGTTGGTGTCGGCAATAATACTTTCGACATCATTGTTTTTAAGCTCGAGTGCTAACGCTTTTGAAAAGTCATTGGCCCCAAACATTAAGAAACCACGAGGCTCTGGGTCTCGAATTCCAAGATAATCAGCAACTTTTGTTGCAGTTAAACTTTGTACAACAACCGTAGAGATGATCACCAAAAAGACCATTGGTACCAACAGATCGGCGCCCGCAAAGCCCTGTTCTTCTAACTTAATTGAAAACAGTGCCGATACAGCAGCAGCAACGATACCGCGTGGTGCAATCCAGCTTAATAGCATTAGGTCTTTTTGTGCTAGTCCCGTTCCTATTGATGAAATGAAAACGGATAACGGACGGGCAACGAACATAATACCCAAAATCACCACGACTGCGCCTAAACCAACGGCTTGAATTGCATTAAAGTCTATGCGGGTTGCAAGTAAGATGAACAAGCCCGAGATCAGTAACACACTTAAGGTCTCTTTAAACTCTAAGACATCATCAACATCAACGTTCTTCATGTTTGCAAGCATGATACCCGCCACGGTAACCGTCAATAGACCTGACTCATGAGCAAGCGCATTTGAAATCGCATAAGAGCCCAGCATAATGGTCAATACAGCTGTATTTTTTAGATAATGTGGAAATACATCGTGGCGTAACGCTAAGCCCATAAAGTAACCAAACGCTGCACCAAAGAACAGCCCCGCACCCACGGTTTTACCGAATGCGAACAGTGTGTGCTCCAAAGCATTGTGTTGAGTTAACACAAACTCAAATACAAGTACCGCAAACAAAGCACCGATTGGATCAATTACAATACCTTCCCAACGCAGAATATTTGAGACATTTCCTTTCGGTCTAACTGAACGCAACATGGGGACAATTACAGTCGGTCCAGTGACCGTGACTATGGCACCGAATAACGCGGCTAGACCCCAAGAAATATCCAAAGTGTAATAAGCCAAAGGCGTCGCCACCAGCCAGGTTACAAGAACACCTACACTACAGAGGTTTCGCACCATGGCACCATGGCCACTGATATCGGAAAACTTTAGTGTTAACGCCCCTTCAAATAAAATAATCGCAACTGATAGTGAGACGACAGGAAATAACAGATCACCAAAAATACTGTCGGCATTTAGAACGCCAGTAACAGGCCCTACGATAATACCGACGACCAGTAAAAATAAAATTGCAGGTAATTTAACCCTGTGAGCCAAAAACTGACAGCCAATAGATAACAAACCGACAATAACTAAAGCCATGGTTGAATCAATCATAATAACTTCCATTAGTTACACCCAAATTAGGTGATTTCGCCGCAAGAATACGACCCTGCGTTTGAAAAGGCAATGACAAAAGAATAGCTAAAACTAACGAAATTTCATCCAATTAGGATCATTTTTTTAATTGCAGGTAAAAAGAAGAAAGAGATTTATTAAGTAAATGAAACAAAGGCTTAAACGTTGCGCTTAAGCCTTTCAATATCTTTATGCTTTAAAACGGTAAAGGCATCGCTTTGCCATTTACTGTTAACGCTAGGTCTTTCAATGAAACCGTTGAGCGATACTTGTTTTCTTCTGCGACAAGCAGCCCTTGCTGAACAAGTGACAACAGTACTGTTGCAGATTGTTGCTGAGCGATCATCACGATTTGCTCTTCTGGCATGTCTTTAGCTTGAGGGTTAGCGCGAATTTGTGATGCGACGGTCAGTGCAGCCCAGTGTTCAAACAACGACTTGTCGCCTTCTAACTCTGCATCAGCAACCGTATGGCTCAACCAAAATTTGCGATCGTCCATCTGGTCTGGAATGGCTTCAATACCAATTAACTGAGACGCCATTGAGCCACTAAAGCTACCTTGAGGAAGCGTACCATTTAACTTAGTAATATCCATTTTTGGCTCTGCTTTTAACAGATCAAGCACTGCAACATCAACAAATGTTTCAGCCGCCGCTTTAGCATCCGTACCTTGTTCTATTGCAGTTTGGCTTTCTTTTAAAAATGTTTCATAGGCAACAAAGAACTTACTGTCGATTTGCTTGAATGTCATTTCTAAATCGAAATCAGAACCGTCATTAGTGCCATCTTTGAACTCTTCTAAACTATAACCAACGATCATGTCTGCTAAACCCGTGTCATCGTTAAGATCAGTTTTGGTAATTACTGCAAGCTCATTTAATACAACAGGTGGCTTACCTTCAATACCATTAAAAGTCAGGTTTTTCATAGTGATGCTGCCTTCTGAATCATACAGATTCATCGACACTAACTTCTCGATTGTTGTTTGGGCTGTCAGGTCAAACGCAACCCCAGAGAAAGACAACTCGCCTGACGGAGAGTCGAAAGTAGAGTCTCCACCCATACCATAATATTCAAAGTTCTGACCATCATACGAACCAGCACCCGCATATTCTTTTACTGCAACTTGCAATGGTGTTTCACAGCTTGAACAATCAAAATCAAACTGGGCCATCTTGTCATTAAAGTCAAAGTTACCCAATAATGAAGCGTTTAAATTGAAAGAATACAGAGGTTGCTCTGCTTCTGTTGTGATATGTGATGACACTGATTTACCATCTACTTTGGCAGTTAACGCTACCCAGTCTAATTGCAAACCATCGTTGAAGATCACAGGTCCGTGAGCAGCATCCAAGTCAATTACAGCGGTAATAGGATCTAATTCAATATTTTCAGCGTCAGGTGTCGCTGCATTACCTGCTGTTAAGTCCAAGGTAAGTTGGATTTTAGCGGAAGAAGAAAACCATTGATTTTTGTATTCAACAATTTCGGCGTCGTAACCCGCTGAATTATTTATTAATTCAACGCGCTCTTTTACCTTAGATTCTAACGTCATACCAACAAACGTTGGTGCGATTAGTGCTGTTCCTACAACAGCTGCGGCTACCACTGATAGGCCAGTTTTGAGACTGCTCATTTCACATCCTTGTATATACAAATATTAAGAATTGATTAGATATGTTTAATTATGAGCAGTCATTATGCCTTATTTTTACTATTTTAAAATAGTGTTTAATCGTTATCGAATAGGTATCCAATACTGATACTCGTCATTCTCGCATCTCTGTCGTTGCGCGTGTGTTCGGCCCGGAAAAACCAATCTTCTGATATATTCCACTGAGCACCAATACCCAATCTCAATTGGGTCGATTCGACTTGACGATGGTGCTCAGGCAGATTTGCTGTCGTATCTATGAAGCCAGCACCGGCTTTCACATAGACGTTAAGCTCAGAACTTCGCTCCCACAGCCAATACCCTAGATCAACACCAAAGCCTTCATAAGATACTAATAGGTCCTGGCTGATACTTGGATTGCGACTATACAAACTTGCTTCACCAAAGTCGGTGTAGTTTAGCTCGGTAAACCATTGAGGCGAAAAGCTATAGCCGACAGTCAATCCATAAGCTAAATCACCGTTGTCATATACTCGCCAAATAGTGTCGTTTTGGTCAGGGTAAACAAAACCCTGACCCATTCCAAATGTCACATACCAACACCCTAACGAATCGTCCCTGTTATCTAAGCGGCGACAATCGTTTAGTTGCATTTGCCCCACATTATCGATACCTGATTCGGACTTTGCTGCCAAAGTAGTAGCAGGTGCGACCACTATTAGCGCAATGACTGAAAGTGCAATGACTTTTTGAAAAGGTATTGACACTCCCCTTTTACAAATTGCAAACATAGCCATCAGTAATACCATAAAGCTTGTCATAGAGCCGCTTCCTGTATAAGTCGATTCAACTTGTTTAAACGCTTGTAAACGGTCATTGATGCCATCTCCATTGAAGTCACCATTTTCCTCATTGTCCGGAATACCGTCGTTGTCTGCATCTACTTCTTTTGAGTCTAAAATGCCGTCACCATCAGAGTCGCGAGTTCCTTCTACTGCGTCTGAAATTCCATCTCCGTCACTATCTAGGTCTAAGTAATCAGGAATACCGTCACCATCAGTATCGCCATTGCCTTCGAGAACATCTTCAATGCCATCGTTGTCAGAGTCACTGTCATCAGAGTCCAATATGCCATCACCATCTGAATCGCCATTTCCTTCTGCACCATCTTCAATACCGTCACCATCACTGTCTGTATCTCGATAGTTTAATAATCCATCTCCGTCCGCGTCAGAGGTCTTTAACAGATCATCATCTACACCATCGCGGTTAACGTCACGGCCACCTGTGTAAGTGACGTCAATTGCATCGTCGATACCATCATTGTCTTCGTCACGATTTAGCAATGGAACAGCAGCCTGCTCTTCAGTATCTGACAAACCATCGTTATCGCTGTCAGTGTCCAAATAATCTGGTGTGCCGTCACCGTCCGTATCAACAATGGCATAAATGTCATCTACGCCATCTTTATCAAGATCTTGACCTCCTGTCGCATCTACATCGTAGGCATCATCGATACCGTCAAAGTCGCTGTCTAAGCCCGTAACAGGTGGACGGTCTGTCTCTATGTAGTCAGGAATACCATCGTTATCACTGTCGGCATCTCGGCTATCAATAACCGTGTCGCCATCACTGTCGGCATTACCTTCACGGATATCTGAGATGCCATCATTATCGTCATCGTTATCGATGGCATTGACCGCACCATCAAAGTCGACGTCATTATTACCACCAGCACCTCTAATAGTGATGTCACTATCCACAGTGTCTTCGATTCCGTCACCGTCTACATCAGATTCAAAGTCAATTTGACCATCGCCATCCGTATCAAAGGCCTGTTCTGGTGTATTAGCAATGTCGTAAATGCCATCACCGTCACTGTCTAAGTCTCTAAAGTCATAGATACCATCGTTGTCTGTATCTACAGGTTCAGTAACCAAAGGAGCACTTGCATTAGCAATACCATCATTGTTGGTATCCACCGAAGGTGCTTCTTCGGTATCTAATTGGCCATCGTTGTCTGAGTCCAAATCATGCATATCCAGGACGCCGTCCATATCGGTATCGACCATTACTGCATCTATGACTCCGTCGCTATTTGCATCCTCGCCACTGACAAAATCCGAATCATACGCATCATCTATTCCGTCGCCATCCGAATCTGTGTAGGCAACATTTGCTTCGATACCATCTACAATGCCGTCGTTATCGCTGTCAGGATCTCTAAAATCTGGCACACCGTCACCATCGACATCGGTTTTTATTACAGTAAGATCATCAATTCCGTCACCATCTGTGTCCAACCCTTCAGTAATCACAGCATCGAATGCATCATCAATTCCATTATTGTTGGTATCTACACCGCCTGTTTGGTCAACGTCATACCCGTCTAACACACCATCATTATCACTGTCTTGTTGTAACGCGAAGTACTCAACCGCATCAGGAACACCATCATTGTCAGAGTCTCTGTCTAAGAAATCGAACGTTCCATCGTTATCGCTTTGTATACCTGCGGCATCATCGTCGATACCATCGCCATTGGCGTCAGTACCACCTGTCGCGTCAACATCTAGGACATCGTCTAAGCCATCATTATCCGAGTCAATACCAGATAAACCATATTCTGCACGGTCAGCTAATCCATCATTATCTGAGTCGGCATCTAAGAAATTAGGAATGCCGTCACCATCAACATCGCTGTTACTGCTTGATGTTTCAATAATGTCAGGAATGCCATCCCCATCTTCATCTAATGATGTATCCAAATAGTTAGGCGTGCCATCACCATCGCTGTCGCCAGCAGTTTCTTCGAGATCAGGAATACCATCATTATCCGCATCGTTATCTAGATAATCTGGAATACCATCACCATCAAAGTCGCCAGCGCCCTCTAATGAGTCGTCAATTCCATCATTGTCTGAGTCATTGTCTAAATAATCTGGAATACCATCGCCATCAAAGTCACCAGCCCCCTCTAATGAGTCTTCGATACCATCGTTATCCGAATCGGTATCAAGGTAATCCGGAATACCATCACCATCGCTGTCGCCAGCAGTTTCTTCGAGATCAGGAATACCATCATTATCCGCATCGTTATCTAGATAATCTGGAATGCCATCACCATCAAAGTCGCCAGAGCCCTCTAATGAATCGTCAATTCCATCATTGTCTGAGTCATTGTCTAAATAATCTGGAATACCGTCACCATCAAAGTCACCAGCCCCCTCTAATGAGTCTTCGATACCATCGTTATCTGAATCGGTATCTATGTAGTCTGGGATACCGTCACCATCGCTGTCTGTATTAAGCTCTAGTGAATCCAAGATACCGTCGTTGTCAGAGTCAAGATCTTCGAAGTCACGAATACCATCACCGTCGGCATCACCAATTCCTTCTTGAGAATCTGGAATACCATCGTTGTCTGAGTCTGTATCTTCATAGTTAGCTAACCCGTCATTGTCGGTGTCAGTAGTGCCTTCTTCTAAGTCACTTAAACCATCGCCGTCAGTATCAATGTTGCTGTCTATATAATCAGGAACACCATCTTCGTCGCTGTCTGCAAAGGTAATGTTGTCATCTACACCATCATTGTTTGCATCAGTGCCCCCTGTGATATCGACGTCAAATGCATCATCAATTCCATCGCCGTCACTGTCGATACCAGTCGCCATTGCTTCTGTACCGTCAGGCACACCATCGCCGTCGCTATCTGAATCGCGATAGTCCGCTACACCATCTGTATCTGTTTGGGTATTACCTTCAATTGCATCTGGCAAACCATCACCATCTGCATCTCGATCTAAATAATCAGGCGCACCATCACCGTCAGTATCAACTGCTGTAAACGCATCGTCGATGCCATCTTGGTTTGCATCCGTTCCGCCTGTTTGGTCTACATCAACTGCGTCTGGAGTTCCGTCACCATCCGTATCCGTATAAGT
Organism: Psychrosphaera ytuae; assembly: GCF_017638545.1. NCBI lineage: Bacteria > Pseudomonadati > Pseudomonadota > Gammaproteobacteria > Alteromonadales > Pseudoalteromonadaceae > Psychrosphaera > Psychrosphaera ytuae. The sequence goes on along the minus strand of NZ_CP072110.1, from coordinate 2,233,380 downwards.
CGGAGAATCACCAACACCAGCCTCAATACCATCTATTACACCGTCATTATCACTGTCGTTATCAAGATAATCCGGCGTGCCATCACCATCAAAGTCACGTTCGAAAGGTGATAAGGCGTCATCAATACCATCGCCATTAGCGTCTGCACCACCGGTTTGATCGACATCAAACGCATCGTCTATACCATCACCGTCAGTGTCGACACCACTGCTGCCCATTTCTATAACATCTGGCAAACCATCATTGTCACTATCGATGTCTTTGAAATCAGGGATGCCATCACCGTCTTGATCATTCAGTGCATTTGAAACATTGTCATCAATTCCATCGTTGTTAGCGTCAATACCTCCTGTCTGGTCTACATCAAACGCATCAAGAATACCGTCATTATCAGTGTCTATATTTGCGATTCCCGACTCCAAATTGTCTGGAATACCATCGTTGTCACTGTCTATATCTTGGTAATCCGGAGAGCCATCTAAATCGGATTCCTGGGCCAATACAGAATCATCGTATCCGTCTAGATTCACATCTGGACCACCGGTTTGGTCGACATCAAATGTGTTATCGATTAGATCTGTATCAGTATCGCTAAATACCGCACCTGACTCGTAGAAATCAGGAATACCATCACCATCACTGTCTAAATTTAGATAATCTAAGGCCGAACTCGAATCTGTATTGGTTGCCATCACAGTATCATCGACACCATCATTGTTGAGGTCTAAGCCCCCTGTTTGGTCAACGTCAATCGAATCTACGATTCCGTCGCCGTCAGTATCGAGTGTACTCGCACCACTTTCTTGTACGTCAGTGATATTGTCTCCGTCACTGTCTGTATCTAGATAGTCTGGCGTTCCATCACCGTCGGTATCAGTCGCATTAGTCGAAGGATCACCATCTAAATCTGTGTTCTTATCTTCAACTAACGTTGCAATACCGTCGTTGTCATCATCTGGGTCTAGTGCATCAATAACACCATCATTATCAGAGTCGACAGGGTTGTTACTATCAACCACCTCGACCGCGTCTGGGACACCATCACCATCAGAGTCTGGGTTGTTTGGGTCTGTGCCTAAAGCAAGCTCGACATTGTCCGTTAAGCCATCGTTATCAGAGTCATAACTGATCAAAACGCTATCGCCTAGATTAGGGTTAGCGAAGTTATCCACACTCGTGTTGTTAGCGACAGACACATCAACATTGCCGTTACCATCGGGTGTAACTTCAACTGTGTACTGCTGCGGAGTAACTGAAATAAAATTCGTTACTGCGCCGTTCACTACAACTATATCGCCTTGTGTAAATCCACTTACGTCTTCTGAGAAATTAAAAGTTAACGTAATCGGGTCCAACGTGGTGATATCAGTTGGCGCATTATCGATAGAAAGCGTTGGTGCAACTGTATCTTTGTTACCCGTTTGTTGAGCTGCATTACCTGTGTTACCCACCGCATCTGTTTGACTTGCGTTTGCCGCGATGACGTTTGCACCGTCAGATAACGCAGATACATCTGTTGACGCACTCCAGCTACCACCTGAACAAGCCACCGATTGACTACTTGGTGTTGCGCCAGCCACTGTCACTGTTACGTTTCCATCACCAGAAGAACAACTACCTGATAACGGGTAACTATTCGAATTCGCAATATTCGCGTTTGATAGAGAGTTAATGGTTACTACAGGTGCTGTTGCATCTTTATTAGCTTGTTGAGTCGTCGCGTTGCCTGTATTTGAGAACGAATCTGTTTGGCTCGCATTCACTGAAATAGCGTTCGTGTTATCCGCAATTGCAGACACATCAAAAGTCGCACTCCAATTTCCTGCGCTACAAGCTACGACCGTACTGGCCGGAGTTGCACCAGGAATACTGACGGTGACCGAGCCATCAGACGTTGTACAAGTGCCAGTAACTGTGTATGTGTTTTGATTTGCTTGAGTAGCAACAGGAGGTGTGTCTGTAGTTACTACAGGAGCAGCGGTATCTTTACTTGCTGTCTGCTGAGTTGCATTTCCTGTGTTATTCGCTGCATCCGTCTGAGCGGCATCGACTGCAATTGTGTTGGTTCCATCACTAACGCCCGACACATCAAATGTTGTACTCCAAGAGCCAGCACTACACGCCACCGATTTAGGACTACCTGGGGCACCAGGTAAGGTGACCGTAACGTTGCCATCTGCACTAGTACACGAACCAGATACAGGGTAAGTCGACTGATTAGAAGCGTTGGCTGCAGGTAGGGCATTAATAGTTACGAGGGGGCTCACTGTGTCTTTGTTTTCAGTGCCTCCAATCGCAGCTGAATTCCCGACACTGTCATCTTGACTGACATTAATTGAGATTTGGTTAGCACCATCCAAAATAGAAGATACATCAAAATTTGCGGTGTACATGCTCAGGTTACAAGCAACATCTTGAGTTGCTGGTGTAGCACCTGAAATCGCAACAGTCACTAACGTTCCGCCGCTTTCACACATACCAGTAACATCATAACTCGAGCTGTTTGTCGAATTTGCTGGATTTGGGCTATCTATTGTTAATGCCGGCGGAGTTATGTCTTTATTGGCTGTAACTTGTAAAGCGTTACCAACATTACCTTGAGCATCTGTCTGTGAAGCATCTACTTCAATAGCGTTAGGGCCATCGTCAATTGAAGTCACGTCAAATGACGTCGACCAGGTTCCATTCGACTTACAAGTAACGGTACTAGAAATATTAGCCGGAGAGCCATCTTGATCAGAGACCAATACCGTAACATCACCATCACCAACCGTGCATGAACCCGTGACTGCAAATGCTGTTAAATTCCCATTAGGTGTTGTCACATCTGTGACCGGATCAATAACAACATCCGGAGGTGTCACATCCCCCGCGCCAGAAATCACAAATTTGTAATCTTCAACCTCACCAGATGCAACACTTCCAGTTGGCGTACTGGTCGTTAAACCGTCCCCATCATTTGCAATTCGGATCCGCGCGTACGTGTCACCAATTTGAGTGTTTACTGGTATCGAGCTCCAAGTAACCGTAATATCCTGCTGATATGTACCCGAAGGAACAGCAACTGAAGTTTCTTCTCCTGACTCAAAAATACCGTCGCGGTCAAAATCAATCCAAGCGACTATAGTCGAGTTTGAGCCGTTAATACTTGTGGCATTTACAACGATTGAATAAGAAGAATCGGTATCCACTAACTGAGGAAACGTATCAACGCCATCATCAACATCGTCCGTTGCTGTACCAGGGCTATCTTCGACTCCGTCACCATAACCATCAGTGTCACCCGTTGGCATCAAACCTATATAGACACCTTCTTTGATAGTGTGATTGGCGCCTGAAGAAGCAACCAACGTTTGATAGCTATCTGGCGCATCACCATAATCACCACCAGGCTCTGAGCGCAAACTTTTCGCTCTAAAAAAAGCCCATGAGTCAAATTGACCGTCCCCATCGTCAACCACACCCACGGCAACATTAGCCGGCTGACCTGGCACAACAGAAGCACGGCAAGTCACTCGCTTTGTAAAGCCATCCATCTGCGTTTGAAAAGAGACGCCATCACTAAAGTCGTTACTAATATACAAATCTGGGTTAGAAGACGCCCCATTCCCAGGTGTGAATTCACTGCTTCGGTTTACTGAGTCAATACTAAAAGCTTGCCCGTCAGGAGTTAACGCACAATCAACAAAAGGGTTGGGCCCCGTAGTATCGTCGTCGACCCTGATTTTTAATTTGTCGTTAAATCCAGAATATACGTACTCGTTATATTCGTCCGACCCAAATACGAAATCTAATATTAAGGTGTCAAAAGTAGGATTAACTTGAAACGTAAGTTTGGCGATATCAAAACCGGACTCATTGAGGTCGTTATCTGTTACAGCACCCCCACCTTGATTGAGGGTGGTTAAGTTGTCGCTAGCATTGTTACCAACAACACCTTCCACATCACCGGTACTCAAGATCACACCGTTATTGAAGCTCTCGACACCATTAGGGTCAAATAAAAAGTCAAAATTTCTAAACAAACCTATTTGAACGTCATTTCCAGAAAAGACAATGTTTGAAATGACCAAGTCTGACCCACTAATTTCGTTAATAATATCTGTGGTAGTTACAGTGACATTGTCTTTTTTACTGACACTTTCACCATTAGCACCGGTTGTTTCTGCGTTTAGACCAATAGATGCACTTAGCAGTACAGTTGATATCACTAATGACAGGTTCGAAAATTGAAACGTAGCTGACGGCCGCATCGACATAAAAGCATTACCTCTGAAAAATTGAGCGCAGTTTCGTCCATAAATCGGCAGATTAAATGTGGTTCAGATTAGTAGAGCCTAGTAGACAAATAAGAGTCTGCAAAGAGGTAATATTGAAATCTTACGGGATGGATTAGAAGACATAAAAAGGCTAGGGAATTCCCTAGTCTTTTCTCATAAATTTACTGATTAACAAACCTGCCCAGCGGCCCAGCCACTCGCCCATGCCCACTGGAAGTTATAACCTCCTAGCCAGCCGGTGACATCGAGTACTTCGCCGACAAAGTACAAGCCATTGATGTTTTTGCACATCATGGTTTTGGATGAGATGGCGTCTGTATCTACACCACCTAGAGTTACTTCTGCAGTTCGGTAACCTTCCGTGCCGTTTGGTTTTATCTGCCAACTGTGAAGCACTGCTACGACGCTATCTAACTCTTTGTGTTGAAGTTGTTTGATTGGTTTGTCGACAAGGTTTTCCATGGACATCAAAAGCTCAACAAAGCGTTTAGGCAGCCAAGTAGAAAGAGTGTTTTTAAGGCTCTGGTTTGGATTTGATTGTCTGACTGACTCTAATTCAGCTGCGAGGTCGATGTTAGGTAATAAGTCGATACTCATCGCTTCGCCTGGATTCCAATAATTGGAAATCTGTAAAATCGACGGACCTGACAACCCTCGATGAGTGATCAACATATCTGCGCCAAACACAGTGCCGTCATTGGCTTCAATACGCACAGGTAAACTGATCCCAGACAACTCTGACAGCGCTTCTTTTTGTTCTTGATGCAAAGTTACCGGAACTAATCCAGCGCGAGTCGGTAATACTTTAAGGCCAAACTGCTCCGCCACTTGATAACCAAACGGTGTTGCGCCTAATTTGGGCATCGACAGTCCACCAGTTGCAATGACTAAGCTTTGACATTGGTATACATGACTTGGTGTTGTCACTGTGTATTGAGTTATCGTGCCCTGCTCATCTTTTATCGCTTCAATGGCGGTGATCTCTGTGCGCAGGCGGATTTTTGCGTTGGCCGCTTCGCATTCGGACATCAATATACGAACAATTTCCTTGGCGCTGTCGTCACAAAACAACTGACCAAAATCACGCTCGTGATAGGCCACTTGGTACTTACCTATCAAACCCAAAAAATCCCATTGGGTATAACGAGATAACGCCGACTTCACAAAGTGGGGATTACTACATAGGTAATTATTGGGCTCAACATCCATATTAGTAAAATTACAGCGACCACCCCCAGAGATCAGGATTTTTTTGCCTGCTTGTTTGGCGTGATCTAATACCAATACATCTCGACCTCGATACCCTGCTTGCGCGGCACACATAAGACCGGCTGCACCAGCACCAATAATAATGACGTCGTGATTATGAGTTGAAGTAGTAGGCATAGTTTCTCGATTCTGTTATTGCGTTTTATAGGGTTTGAGCAGGCCAAAATAAGGCGCTATTTTCCTTTATCCGTGCAATCAGTACAACAATAAAACAGCTTTTGATGAAGCGGTTTGTAATGCTTCTACCCATAACAAGTAACTTAGCAACAAAAGTAGACCAAAAAACAACCATCAATAGTAGTTTTAATACCGGCTAAAGTGTAGAATCTGCTCTCTTTTTGTGACATTGGACGTTATCTTTCAATTTTTATAACTAATTATTAAGGTCTGCTTGCGCTACATGAAACAATGTCTAATTACCCTTTTGTCCGTTTCAACTGTTATTTTAACTCTCTTCGTTCCTGCTGCTGAAGCGCGCGTTGATGAGTATGGCGATTATGAATTGGAGCCATTGTTTAAAGACAAAGTGTGGGACATGTCGGCAGAACTGGGTATTTTACTGACCTCAGGTAACACAGACTCAAGCTCGTTCATTGCCAAATTAGACGCTAAACACGAGTGGGAAAAGTGGCGTTTTCAATACAACTTTAATGCTCTGTATAAAAAAGACGAACAATACGACGAAGATGTGCAAGCAGAAGTGCTTCAAACCACTGCTGAGCAATACATTTTTAAAGCCCAAACTGATTTTGAAATAACCGAAACCGACGCTGTGTTTGGCTTCTTAAGTCACACAGACGACCGCTTTGCCTCATACGTAACCTATTCAACGATAGTTGCGGGTTATAGCTTTAGGGCGATTAACGAAGAAAAGCGAGTGTTGGATTTCAATATAGGTCCGGGTTATGCCAAAGGCCGTACTTCCGAAGATGAAAACGAACAAGGTGTGATTATTCGTGGCTCGGCGGCGTTTAATTGGGAAATCACCGACTACGCTCGATTTGTTCAAAACGTATCGGTCGAAACCGCAGGATTTAACACCCGTACAATCGCAGAGTCATCATTTACCACTCAGGTAAGTGGCTCAATGCAAATGAAAGTCGGCTTTAAAGCTATCCACGATACGCAAGTCGATGACGAGCAAGAAAAGCTTTCAACTGAAACATCTTTGACATTGGTTATGATCATTTAACGCACTCCTTGCGCTAGTGACCTCAACACCTATGCTGTAGTCAAATAAAAGTAAAAAAGATACAAACTTTAACGATCACAATTTTAAGGGAGTGACCATGAAATCTATCTTTAAACTAAGCGCATTAAGCCTAGCGCTACTAAGCACTTCTGTATTCGCGGACGATGCAGCAGAAGAAAACGACGAGCTAGATGTGAGCGCTGAAGTAGGTGTTCTAATCACAACAGGTAACACGGAATCGTCTTCGTATTACGGCAATTTAACGGTTGAACAAAACCTGTTTCAATGGAAAAACAAGTACACCTTAGATTTCTTGATGAAAGAAAACGAAACAGAAAACGCAGCAGGCGAAACGGTAACTCAAAAAACCGATGATCGTTATACTTTAAGCGCACAAGGTGACTATAAACTAGGTGAAAACTCTGCCGTTTTCATTTTTGGTAGTTATACAGACGATGAATTTGGTGCGTACGCAAAATACACTACTATCGCCGCAGGTTACAGCTTCCGTGCGTTAGACCGTGAAGACATGTTCCTAGACATCAACGTTGGTCCAGGTTATTCACGCGGTGAAGACCAAGACGGTGATACAGACTCAGGTGTTGTTGGTCGATTCTCTGGTGCATATCAATGGAAGTTTTCTAATTCAGCTAAATTCATCCAAAACGTTAGCATTGAGTACGCAGAGTTCAACACTCGTACCATTACAGAAACAGCAGTTCGCGCGACACTAACTGACATGATGAAAATGAAAGTTGGTTTCAAAACTATCTCTAACTCTGACGTTGACGAAGGTCTTGAGAAGACAGATACAGAAACCGCAGTAACCTTAGTTGTTAACTTCTAAAGTATAAGGCGAGTTATCGAGGTGCTTTGAGCGCCAAATGATAATCCGACACATCTACTTTGCACGGTGAGTAACCAATAAACTCACCATCTGCTTCTAATTCGAGGCCTTCCGTTTCTATTTGCGCGAAGGCCTCTTTATTTAACGTCTCTGTAAATATGTCCGGGGACGACATATGCGAGCCAGCCACCAGTTTACCAATCAACTTAAATTTATTAATGAGTGGCATCTGACCTGCAGAAATCACATCCAAGCGAGCACTCGATGCATCGGCCATAGGTGCAATGGGCAAACCACCGCCAAAGTATTTGGAATTACAAAATGCGGTGAGTAAATTGCGAAATTCGCGTTTAGTGTGTGATGATTTGTAGGTGCACTCAGGCTCTTCGTAAAATGGAATATATTTAATCGCAGACCACAGATAACTCAAACTTCTAAACGGTGTTTTTTTGTGTTCGAGCTCTTTCGAAATCATCGCGTCAAAACCAGCCCCCATCACATTGTGAAAAAGCCGAGTCGACTGAACCATTTCACACTCACCCAAATGTAAGGTTTGGCAGTGATTATCTAACAGTACGTCAATTATCTCATCGATATTCATATCTTTGCCATACCAAGCACGCGCAAAGTCATTCCCTGTGCCAGAAGGCAGCAAGCCAACTCTAAATGGTAGTGTCTTTGATTTGATATCAAATGGTAAGCTGTTGATCGCTATATTAAAGGTGCCATCACCACCGACCACGATGAGGTCCGTAACGCCCTCGAGTCGAGTTTTTAAAACTGCGCCATTGGCTGCCAAACCTTGCTCGGTCGCATACAAAAACCATTCGTCTCCCGTTGCTTTGATCGCATCGAGTAACTTCTTTAAACGCACTTTTCTTAAACGCTGAGGCGTCGGATTAAATACTACTAAAAACCGTCTTTGACTTTTACTGCTGGAAACCGCTGACATATCAATGACCTTCCAAAGTCTTATAATTATTATTGTAGGAATAGCCTAAACGCTTTTTGTTCTAACTCATAGTAAAAAAACATATAACTCCGGTCTGACCTCCAAGCCTTTATAAACGGGGGCCTTCCGCCCAATATAACTTTTTGGAATAAATCGAAATCAATAGGCTGTTTATTGTTTTGTTTGTTCGTTTCTAAAATCATTTACTCGGTTTAAAAGAAAGAACAATACCAATGAGCCCAACACAACTTGTACAACAACTTAATGCGACTGCCTCTCCGCTATCTGCTGAGCAAATTACACAGCTCAATCAGCTCGTCGCACAACTCAACCCGATTCAACAGGCTTGGGTAAGTGGCTATCTTGCCGCGGCAAGCCAAGCACAACCTTTCAGCTCTGACTCTGCATCAAGTCAGCCAGCTGTGGCCGCTAAATTATTGATATTAGTGGGCTCACAAACAGGTAATGCACGTGGAGTCGCGACTCAATTAGAACAACAAGCGTCGCAACAGGGTCTCGCAGTCGAGCTAGTAAATATGGCCGACTACAAAGGCAAAGACCTCAAAAAAGAACAGTTTGTTACTATCATCGTCAGTACTCACGGTGAAGGTGATGCCCCAGACGACGCGGTGACGTTACACAAGTTTTTGCATGGCAAAAAAGCGCCTAAGCTGGACGGCTTAAAGTACTCAGTGTTTGCGCTTGGTGACAGCAGTTATGAGTTCTTCTGTAAAACCGGCCATGACTTTGATCAGCAATTAGCGCAATTAGGCGCGACACGTTTAGCACCTGTTGTTGAAGCAGACGTCGATTTTGATCAAGCGGCAAATGACTATATACACTCTACTATTGAGCAATTTGGTAAAGCACTCAAAGAAATCAACGGCTCTTCTAACCTACCGGCTAATGATCTAGGCAATGTTGTACCAATTCAATCAGCATCATCGGCTTTTGATCGCAATCACCCGTTTGCCGCTCCGGTTTTGGCAAATCAAAAGATCACGGCTCGTGGTAGCCAGAAGCACATTCGTCATATCGAGTTGTCGTTAGAAGATAGCGGTATTTCATACCGACCGGGTGATGCTTTGGGCGTTTGGTTTGATAACGACCCAGCGTTAGTTGCAGAAATCATTGTAACCCTTAACTTGCAAGCAGAAGAGCAAGTTGAATGGCAAGGAAGTAACTACTCACTTTCCACACTATTATCGACTCACCTAGAGCTGACTTTGTTACACCCTAACTTTGTTAAACATTACGCTGCCTTACTTGAGTCACAAGGTGTCGTCTATGACGCGCTATCGACTGTATTAGAAGACAAAACAGCTCTGCGCCAATACTGTGCGCAGCGTCAGTTATTGGATGTATTGTTAGAATTTCCACAAGGCTCTGCTGAGGTCACAGCTAGCCAATTAGTCGCGGGTCTACAGAAACTCACACCGCGACTTTATTCTATTGCTAGTAGCCAAGCAGAAGTTGAAGACGAAGTTCATTTAACCGTTGCCGTCGTTGAATACGAAAGTGACGTTGCAAGTCACCAGCACAGCCAAACTCGAACAGGCGGCGCATCGGGCTTTTTAGCTTATCGCGCCGAAGATGCCGAAACGGTTAACGTTTATGTTCAATCGAATAATAATTTCCGCCTGCCAGCGGATACTTCTACACCAGTGATCATGATAGGTCCAGGAACAGGTATAGCGCCATTCAGAGCCTTTTTACAAGAGCGTGAAGCACAAGATGCAAACGGCGAAAACTGGCTGTTCTTTGGTAACCCGCACTTTACCACTGATTTCTTATATCAAGCCGAATTGATCAAGTACCGAGACTCAGGCCTATTGACGCGCTTTGATGTGGCTTTTTCTCGTGATCAGGCTGACAAAATCTACGTTCAAGACCGCATAAAAGAGCAAGGCAAAGCCATCTTTGAATGGTTAGAAAAAGGCGCACACCTATACATTTGTGGTGACGCAGAGCGCATGGCGAAAGACGTCCAACAAGCCTTACTTGATGTCATTCAAGACCAAGCAGGTATCGACGCAGATGCCGCTCAAGATTATTTAGAAAACCTTCGTGAAAGCCAACGATTCCAAAAGGATGTTTATTAATGAGCCAAGACAACCCTAAAAAACTAGCCGTCAACGAAGGCATCAAAACAAAAAGTAATTACCTGCGCGGAACAATTAGCGAAGGCCTACAAGATAAAATCACTGGTGCACTTGCTGAAGACGACACACAACTAACCAAGTTTCATGGTTTTTATCAGCAGGATGACCGCGATGTTCGTGACGAGCGCCGTGAGCAAAAGCTAGAACCACTGTACTCTTTCATGTTGCGAGCACGCGTACCGGGCGGTGTTGCAACTGCCGAGCAATGGCTTGCCATCGACAAAATGGCCGAGCAGTACACCTTGTACGGCTCTTTGCGTTTGACCACGCGCCAAACGTTCCAATATCACGGTATGTTAAAGCCCAACATCAAAAACGTGATCAGTGGCTTAAATGACATTGGTCTTGATTCATTGGCGGCGTGTGGTGACGTAAACCGTAATATTTTGTGTAACACCAATCCGGTTGAGTCTTATATTCATCAAGAGGTGTATGAGACCGCAAAGGCTATTTCTGAGCATTTGTTGCCAAAAACTCGTGCATACGCAGAGATCTGGTTGGATGGTGAAAAGCTAGACATAGGTGAAGAAGAGCAAGAGCCAATTTACGGCCCGACCTATTTACCTCGTAAGTTTAAAGCCGCTGTGGCGATTCCTCCGCACAATGACGTAGATGTATATACAAATGATTTGGGTCTGATCGCCATTGTCGAAGGCGAAGGCAAAGACGCCAAACTACTTGGCTTTAACGTCGTGGTCGGCGGTGGCATGGGCTCGACGCACGGCGATGTCACAACCTATCCACGACTGGCTACAGACTTAGGCTTTGTCAGTAAAGAAGACGCGATTTTAGTCTCAGAAGGTGTTGTTAAAGCACAGCGAGACTTGGGTAACCGTGAAAGCCGCAAACACGCCCGCTTGAAGTACACCATAGATACAGTTGGTATCGACGCATTCCGTGATGCGGTTGTTGCTCATACCGGCGTTGCGCTATCAGAGCCAAAACCAGTGACATTTGACCTGCAAGGCGATCGTTTGGGTTGGACCAAAGGTGTTGATAACAACTGGCACCTAACTTTGTTCATCGAAAACGGCCGCATTATCGACACCGACGAACGCCAACTTAAAACGGGTCTTCGCGAGATTGCCAAAGTCCACAAAGGCGACTTCCGCATGACCGCCAACCAAAACATCATCATTGCCAACGTCCCTGAAGACGAAAAGGTCATGATTGAAGGCCTGACCAAACAATACGGTTTACACAGAACCCTAGACGAGGGTGGCGTTAGCCCGATTCGCGGTAATTCAATGGCGTGTGTTGCCTTACCAACTTGTGCCCTAGCTATGGCTGAATCAGAGCGTTATTTGCCTGAGCTTATCGACAAACTCGATGAATTAGCGATTAAACACGGCATCGCCGAGCAAGATATTGTATTGCGTATGACGGGTTGTCCTAATGGCTGTGCTCGACCGTTTGCCGCTGAAATCGCGTTTGTCGGTAAAGGTCCGGGCAAATACAACTTCTACTTAGGGGCTGATGGTTTGGGTACCCGTCTCAACAAAATGTACCGCGAAAACATTGGTGAAGCTGAAATCTTAGCCGAGCTAGACAGCTTGTTTGGTCGCTACGCGAGCGAACGTGAACAAGGTGAACGCTTTGGTGACTTTGTCGTCAGAGCAGGGATCATCAAAGCAACGGTCGAAGGCAAAGACTTTCACGCAGCATAACGCCTAGGTGTATTTTAATCAGAAGGACAACAAAATGACGGTACAAGCAACTTCATCAGTGCAAACTAGCCCTAATCAAGTGCTGTCAAATAGCAGTACTCGGGTACAACAATTAACAGTAGAAGAAATTGCTGAGGTAAATCAATCTCTTGCTGCTCTGTCTGCGGAAGAACGCGTCGAATGGACACTAGCCAACCTTGCGCCTGAGTTTATGTTGTCCTCTAGCTTCGGCATTCAAGCCGCGGTTATGTTGCACTTAGTGACTCGTGTTCAACCGGATATTCCTGTGGTGTTAACGGATACAGGTTATTTGTTTCCTGAAACTTATCAATTTATCGATGAGTTAACCGAGCGTTTGGACCTTAACTTGAAAATCTATCGCTCTGAGTTAACCCCTGCATGGCAGGAAGCAAAATTTGGTCAACTGTGGACCCAAGGCGAAGCAGGGATCAAACAATACAACCAAATGAACAAGGTTGAACCAATGCGTCGCGCCATCAAAGAACTGGGTGTTCAAACTTGGTTCAGTGGTATTCGACAAGGTCAATCTTCAACCCGTGCTGACAAAGCGGTGACCGAGTTAAGTTATTTAGCAGGTCAAGATCACCCAGTACTCAAAGTTCATCCAATTTTGGAGTGGACCAACAAAGATGTCTTTGAATATCTCAAAAAACACGACCTTCCTTATCACCCTTTGTGGGAACAAGGGTATGTGTCCGTGGGTGACGTGCAAACAACACGTAAACTCGAAGCAGGTATGACCGAAGAAGAGACTCGTTTCTTTGGTTTAACCCGAGAATGTGGCCTTCACGAAAACGGCGGAGGAATTTAATATGTTGTCATTCCCGATCTTTGTAAAACTTCAAGGCAAACCTGTGTTAGTCGTAGGTGGTGGCGAAGTAGGTTTTCGAAAAATCCAATCGATGCGCCAAGCAGGTGCTCGCGTGACGGTGGTTGCGCCGTATATCTGTGATCAAGTTCGGGAAATGGCTGACAATGCACCTTCAGACATATTACTCATTGAAGCAGAGTACAATGCAGGTCACATTGTTGATCATGTATTAGTCATTGCGGCTACAGATGTCCTAGAGGTCAACGCAAAGGTCAAGCAACACGCGGAAGCCATGGGGATATGGGTTAATGTCGTAGACGAGCCTGAGCTATGTGGCTTTACATTTCCAGCAATCATCGACCGTTCTCCTATGACCATTGCTATTTCGTCTAACGGCAAAGCACCGGTTTTGGCGAGGCTATGGAAAGAACAACTCGAACGTCAATTTCCAAAATGGACTGCCAAGCTGGCACAACAAGCCGGAGCCTTTAGGGACAAGGTCAAATCAGGCATTTCGACCTTTCAATCTCGTCGCCATTTTTGGGAAACCATCTTTAGAGGTCCAGCAACACAGTATGCAGCCCAAAACGATTGGGATGGCGTCCAAAACGCACTAGAGACGACGTTTGCTAAGTACACTCAAAACGACCAAACGTCAGCACCAAAAGGTCACGTGTATCTTGTCGGTGGTGGCCCTGGCGATCCAGAATTATTGACCATTAAAGCGTTGCAAACCATGCAAATGGCCGATGTCATTGTTTACGACTATTTGATTTCTGAGCCTATTTTGGCGTTATGCCGAAAAGACGCTCAGATGATCTCGGTGGGTAAAAAAGCCGGCAATCACACCTTGCCTCAAAACCAAATCAATCAGCTGTTGGTCGACTTAGCGCAAGAAGGCAAAGTGGTGTGTCGCTTGAAAGGGGGCGATCCGTATATTTATGGACGTGGCGGTGAAGAAGCTCAGTTACTTGCCAAAAACGGCATTCCGTATAAGGTCATTCCAGGTATAACAGCAGCAGCAGCATGTTCTGCATCATCAGGTATTCCGCTGACGCACAGAGATTATGCTCAGTCTTTACAGTTTATCACCGGTCATTGCAAAAGCTCGGACGCAGTCGCTTCTGCTGACACCAACGGACCACATTGGCCTTCTTTGGCGGTATCTAATCAGACATTAGTGGTGTACATGGGCGTTATCCGCAGTGCAACCATCAAAGACAACCTAATCGAACATGGCCGCGCACCTGACACGCCTGTCGCCATCATTGAAAAAGGCACCCGACCAGACCAGCGCGTCGTCATTGGTCAGTTGCATGAGCTAGATGAGTTAGCCGTAAAGCACAAAATAGGCTCGCCGGCGTTAATCATCATAGGTGAAGTGGTTAAGCTGCATTCCGAACTGCAGCTAACCGAACTAGTCGAGCAAGCAGAGCCTTTTACTCAGGCGGCGTAATCACAAAGTCGGACAAGGTGTTGTTTGTTAAATCCAACACCTTGATGGCTTGATTGTTGGTATCCGCAATAAACACGTTGTTTTTCCAAAGGGCGATTCCACCCGGTTCATTGAGTTGATCTGCGGTCACATCGATGGTGTCGACACGACGTTTTTTCATATCAACGGTTTTGAGTTTGTGATTGTAGGTATCAGCAATAATCAAGGTACTGTCATTTACGGCGACGACCCCCAATGTGTGCTGTAACAATGCCTTTTTGAAAAAACCATCCACATCACCAAAATCAAACAGGCCCTTGCCAACAACAGTATCAACCATGCCACCTTTTAAATCGATAACGCGTATCGCAGAGGCTTCTGAGTCAGCGACATAAAGCTTCTTGCCTTGTATATACAAGCCAGAAGGCTGATTAAACGCAGACGAGGATAAAGTACCATCGGTTAACTGCTCTCGGCCACTACCCGCAAATTCCATTAGGCGGTTTTTGGTTAGGTCCATTTTCCATATCTGATGTGTACCCGCCATCGCTATGTAAAGCTGGTCGTCTTGCAGTGCTAACGCCCATGGCGAACGCAGGTCAGTTTTGAGCGGGTTCGGTCTGACTACATAGCTGCGTCCTAGTTGCCCTGTACCAGCTAGGGTCAAAACCGTTTTAGTGTCTAAGTTAATTTGGCGAATCGTATGGTTGCCTGTATCGGCCACCAACAAAGTGTCTTTGTCTTTAAATATGACGCCTTGAGGCTGATAAAAACTAGCAGTCTCAAAATTACCATCCACCCATTTTGGCTTACCATTACCAATTTCAAAGCGCACTTTACCCGCGTGGTCGGTCACCACTATACGATGATGTAACGAGTCTGCAATAACAACATAATCATCATTTACGGCTATTTTACCGGGTGCTTTTAAGTAGCCATCAGGCATGGTCTCTAACTTAACCGGTAGTGGCGTTTCGTTAAGCTTTCCAGTGTATCGTTCAAGGAGTAATTCGGTAGCTCGTTTGAGTTGCTGGTATTTGCCCTCGCCCGATAATTGCCCTGCATATTTGCCATCAGGGCCAAACACCACAAACGTAGGCCAAGCTCTAACTCCATATTCACGCCACAACTTAAAGTCTATGTCGTTAGCAACTGGGTGTTTA
The DNA here is from genome assembly GCF_017638545.1 of Psychrosphaera ytuae. Taxonomy (NCBI): domain Bacteria; kingdom Pseudomonadati; phylum Pseudomonadota; class Gammaproteobacteria; order Alteromonadales; family Pseudoalteromonadaceae; genus Psychrosphaera; species Psychrosphaera ytuae. The sequence continues at coordinate 2,217,580 of NZ_CP072110.1, read as the reverse complement.
ATCTCGTAACGAGCTATGATGTTGCGAAGTGTGATGGGATTTTTTTCATTTTCGAACTTAGGAGAATGAACGGAAATCACAGCGAGTTTGTCGCCAAATTCCTCTTCTAACCGATGTAAATCAGGAAGAACATGCACGCAGTTAACACAGCCATAGGTCCAAAAATCCAGAATGACGACTTTACCTGCAATGTCTTTATCAGTTAAGTCGCGACTGACGTTAAACCAATCAAGGGAATCGTGGAAAGTTAAATCACTAGCAAGAGACTTATTGGCATAAACAGAGCCGATTAAGCTCAGTATGACGACAACAAACACAGCAGACTTCGAAACGCCACGAAACATAGGCAACTCCTGTTAAAATCAGATAATTTTATGGTGTGTACGAAGTAGACCGTCGTAACTGATCAAAAGTTGCAGCCAAAAAAGCCACTATTCAATCTAACTAGCCTTTTGGTTCGATTTCTAAAACAAATTCATTGAGTCGAATGATGGATGGCCCACGCTGGCGATCATTGATTTTGGATTTGTCACCTATCTCTACGGTGGTACCTGCATATAAGGTGTGATGAACTACGACACTGAGTGCGTCTAGGTAATCACGGCGACGCTGAATAAGCTTTTTACGCTGTTCTTGTAAACGACCGACGATTTTTTCGAGTTTGAGTAACTTTGCTTTGTACTCCGCTTTCTGAGCGTCACTCATTAGCATTTTGCCTTTTTCTTTGAGCGCCTCTAAGTCTTCGTTGTAAGGTTGGATTTTGGCCCACATTGCGTCTTCTTTTTGACGGAAAATTTTGTACGTTCTATTCAGCGACACATGTGTATCCGCACCTGCAGGTGCACCTAAATGACCGACCTCCAAGTGTTTGCTCAACATCAGAGTGCCACCAATTAACTTGCCATTAGGGGTAGTGCCTTGTCCGACTTTTAATGATGCCGCAATGATATTGCAGTGGGATAATTGTTTGTGTGCAAACACATCACGCTTCGCACGAATATCAATTTGGTTAGCAAAGGCGATATTGATTCTATACCCTGACTCTAACAAGCAGTTGTATTGGCGGCCCTCGACTTCAGGCTCGAGTAACTTACCTGACGCCCCACCCATAATTGTAATTTCGCCCTGACAACGTATCAGTGCAGACTCAACAAAACCACCAACGACAACGTCACCCGTTGCGATGATCTTCATTTCAGGCGAAACATCACCCGAAATAATGACAGAGCCATTAAATTTAACATGGCCTTGTTTAGGGGTAAGCTCTGGAAGCGAATAGACATTGTCCACTTCCATTCGATTTTCAATGACTCGAGCAAGGCCTTCTCGCTTGGCTAACAACACATCTGGGTTATTAGGATCAATAACTGTACCTTGGGTTTCCTCCAAAATAAGATCTTTACCCGGTGTAGGCGGCAATTCTTCGCCGAGTACATTCATGCCGGGTACACCTTCTGTCAGAGGAAATTTTTGGAATATCTGCTGGCCCGGTTTTACCGTATCAATGTCACCTAAGTCTCTTAAGTCAACTTTGCCGCCTTCTTTTTCAGTAGGCGCCCGCAGCTTTTCCGAGAACAACTCAACAAGCGGCTTAAAATAAGCATTTTTGCCATCTTTTGGCTCTTTGCCAAAGGCAATTCGGGCTTCAAATACTTCGCCTGGCGACGCATCAAAGGTTTTTTCTAATAACCCTTCTACCCTAGAACGCTTAATACCAAAGCGGACACCTGCCTTACGACATGCTTCTTTTACATCATCCACGGACGGTTGTTCGCCACCAAACGCAGATTCGAGATGAAGTTTGGCGGACATTTTATCTTTATCAACAATAACTTTGAGTTTGGCATCTCGGTATTCAGCGATGCGATGGCCAAATCGAGTGTCGCCATCTGGTAAGGAAGCTGGATCTTTTTCAGCTAGTTCAATGAATTCATTGCCTTTTTCGATAAAGCTCGACAATTCTTCAAAAATTAAAAACGCACTACTAAACTCGGACGCCTTAAAGGCTTCCGAAACGTCTTTTTCATCAAGTAAGGGCACTGGCTCTTTACAGTCTATTGCGGCGTAAATATCTGCCCCTTCCTTAGAAAATGTCAATGCGATCAAATTACTTCCTTAAAACCAAACTCAAAAATGAGGTTCCGATTGCGTAAATTATTGTAACCAAGTTTCGTGCCCAAATGCATATTTGATTACAATTTTAATGAGGATTTTTTAAACAAATTGTTCAATACTGAACCTTACACTTTATAACCGACGCAAAACAAGGATGGAAAGCCATGATTTTTAAATCAATTAAAGTCAGTTTGGTATTAGCTTGTTTGTTTACAGCCTATGCCAATGGCCACGCCGATCACGGTAAAGCGAGATATGTCGCTCCTGACGGTAAAGACCAGGGGAACTGTGACAACATTGAACAACCCTGCTTAACAATAGGTTTCGCCGCGGGCCTATCCAATAAAGGAGATGTTGTTAAAGTTGCCAAAGGCAGCTACACCATAAGCGATATTGCGGATGTATTTTATCTTACAAATGACCTAATTGAGGTACGAGGCGGGTATGACAAGTTAAGTGGATTCAAATCTGCAAAACCAAAGCAAAATGAAGTGTTTATAAGTGGCGTGCCCAAGGAATTTCACGCCCAATTTATTCAAAAAGGCTTTACTCCAATTTTAGATGCCAAAGCCCTAAGCACAGAAGCGCGACAAACCCTCAACAAAAAACTCGCAAGTGTCAAAGCACTAAACGAATCGCAAACTGAAGTGACGTGCCAAAACGGTCAAGCCGGAGAGTTTGCGTGTAGTAACATGGACTTAGTCGCTCATATTCCGTTAACACAAATGGCTGGCAAACCTGATTCGGCTAATGATATCTGGGGCCATGTGGACCTCAATACGGGTAAAGAATACGCAATTATTGGCGTATTAAATGGAGTGGCAATTTTTGACATTTCAACGCCGTCGGCCCCCGTTGAAGTCAGTTTTATCACAGCTCCCAATGCAGGCTGGCGCGACATCAAAGTCTACCAGTACTTTTCAACAGCAGAAAACTTATGGAAAGCATACGCGTATTCATCTGCGGATGGCTCAAGTCAAGGTATGGCCATCATTGATTTGAGCTTTTTACCAGAAGCCAGACTCGTAAGAAGAGATTCGATTATTGGCAGTCAGCACAATATTTATATTTCCAATGTCGATTACTCTACTGGTGTTGCCATCAATGATGACAGTGCAAGACTTCACAGTCTCGGTGCCACAAAATACGGTGGCGGACACAACAGTTTTGATTTAATCAACCCAGAAAAACCAACGGCTGCTTATATTCCGACCGATAATACCCGAGCAGACTATACTCACGATGGTGCATCAATGATGGTCGAAGACCAACGAGCCGTCACTCAGTGTGAGCAAGCAGGTGGCCGGTGTGACGTCTTTTTAGATTTTAATGAAAATGAAATGCGCTTGTGGGATCAGACGGTCCCGAGTAATACCAAAGAATTGGGCTCGATCAGCTACCAAGGTGCTCAATATACGCACTCAGGTTGGTATACAGAAGACAAAAACTACGTTTATTTGCATGACGAGCTCGACGAAGTTCGCAACGGCAACAATACCACTGTGTACGTATTTGATGTCCAAGATCTAACTGCTCCAACCGAAGTGGGTAAATGGGTCGGTCCGACAACTTCTATTGATCACAATGGTTACGTGCGCGGAAATCGCTATTACATGTCTAATTACGAACGTGGTATCACTGTACTCGACATTTCAAATCCGGCCAACCCGGTTACCGTTGGCTATTTTGATACTTTTCCGGTTGGCGACAGACCTCGTTTTAATGGCGCCTGGGGTGTATATCCGTTTTTGCCGAGTGGCTTGATTTTAGCGAGTGATATCAACTCTGGCTTGTACATTTTGCGCGACAATACTCGAGACGTTCCACAGGGTAAAATAGAACTTAGCCCGCTGACTCAGGAAGTCGAAGAAGGCACTGCGGCCACATTTACCATTAGTCGCATTGACGGCAGTACCGGTGCTGTTTCAATTCAATACGAAACCCTACACCAGTCTGCAACAGGTGACGATTACACTAGTTCGACAGGCACTGTAAGCTGGGCCGATGGCGATACATCGAGTAAAGAGATAGTGATCAATACCACGCTTGATACCCTTGATGACGAAGGGACAGAGCAATTTATTGTTCGTTTGACCAATGTTCAAGGTGGTGCAACACTCAGTACCCAGAGATCAGTCACCGCTCAAATTGCAGGTACTGGCAAAAATGGTACAGTGCAATTTAGTCAAGCTGAGTTAACTGTCTATGAAAACGTTGATTTTGACAACGGCAGTAAAGTCTTTGAATTAGAAGTATTGCGTCGATTTGGCGCCGAAGGCCCGGTAGAAGTATCAGTCGCCTTTGACGAGAGCTCAGACAGCAGTGCTTTAGCAGACGCAGAGATCTTAACTCCAACCATTTCGTGGGCGGATGGAGACTCAGAGAGCAAATTTGTTCAACTAAAAATTAACGACGATGACGAAACCGAAAGTGTAGAGACACTAGTATTAAAGTTCGAAACCGTCACGCCTGACAATGTCAACGCAGCATCTACAACCTCAATTCAGATCATCGATGATGAGAGTAATCAAGCTCCTATTGTCACCCTGAGTTCGGTGTCTTTTGATCGTCAATATCAACTTACTCTGAGCAGCTTCGCGACTATTACCGATGATTCGGCCGAACTTAGCTACCTTTGGGAAGTGGATTCACAAGGTAAAAACATCACCATCAATAACCCAAATGAGCTTGATGCGACCATTAGTGCAGGCGAAGCTGGAGAGTTTCCAGTGACTTTAACGGTCACCGATATATTTGGCGCACAAGGCTCTGCCACTGCGACCTTTATCGTTGAAGGACAAAGCGTGCCACCTATGGGTCCGCCACCGGTTGAGACACAATCGAACAGTAGCTCAGGCTCAATGCCATACCACCCAATCACCTTGCTACTCGCGTTGGGGTTATTGGCAATAAAACGCCGAAAAAATTGATTAATCATTGGTCAATTAATGACTTGAAGCAAAAACAAGGAGTGACAAGTAATTTAACATTGCTTATACTCCTTGCCGCTTCTTATAAGTGCCCCTATAGCTCAGTTGGTTAGAGCACCCGACTCATAATCGGTAGGTCCCTAGTTCAAGTCTAGGTGGGGGCACCATTTTTAAAGACTCTCCTAGCAAGTATCCACGAACATTTTTATATTTTGCCTTGTTATAAAAAATCCGAAGCACAACCTTTAGTTTGTACAAACATTCCTGTCCTGTACCCCCCATATTTAATTCATAAATTAGCTACAACATGGTGCTTATTTTTCCAAGAAGAATGACCACGGAGGATTATTCACCAAGAAAAATGGAAAAGATTAACTCACTCTAGTTAAGTAACATAAACAAAGTGGACGCACTGAGTTGCAATTTGACGACAGAATGAATAATTTAGTCATAAAGTAGATAAAGAGACAATAGAAATGGAGCTTCACTCTTTCCAAATCATTGAAGATTTTTTATCAAAAAATGTGAACCTAACAGACTCCTGTCAGTTGGGTTACTTCTTGGATCATAAAAAGCGATTTCAAAACGACTTAGAACTGTTATTAAAGCTGAACCCTAAAGGCCCTATTTTAGAAATTGGTTCTGCACCCGGACATATGACGGCACTACTCTCGTTACATAATTTGGATGTAGTCGGAGTAGACTTAAAACCAGAGCGCATTGCACCAATTATCGAAGAGTTTAAATTAAATATTCACGCCTGTAATATCGAATTGTCACCTTTACCGTTTCCTGATAATTCGTTCGAATATATAATATTTAGTGAAGTATTTGAGCACTTAAGAATCGATTTACCATTTACTCTTAGTCAGCTTAATCGAGTACTAAAACCAGGTGGCAAACTTCTTTTAACCACTCCAAATGTTTATTCATTACCCTCTATCGCAAGGTTTTTAACAGGGCGAAGCATTGCTGACCCTGTAATTGAATTCTCCAAGCTTAGAGGCTTAGGGCATATGGGGCATGTACGTGAGTATTCCTCAAAGGAAGTTGGTCGTTGCCTAGAAGCGAGTGGCTTTGTCGTAAACTCTACAACTTACAGATATCATAAAAATAATAGGAGTAAGAAAAAAGCACTGTTAACGCTAGCCTATAGAGTAGTACCGTCTAAATTTCACCGTGAAATAGTGATTTTGGCAGAGAAAGTCTATAACGCTGGTAAGTTTGACTCCGTGATAACTTCACCAAAAGCCAGGTATTAGATTGTAAAAGTAAAACACTGATAACCCAGTAACCATCCTATATTTTCATTAAACATTAACTTTGGTTCTTTACCCAACTTTATACCTGTACACACTCCAACCATTTCTCTGTTAGACTTGTTTTGCTACTGACAATTTATAAACAGGGAACGTTATGAGATTTATTCTATTTGTGTTGGCGCTTTTTGTTGCCACTGCCAACGCTCAACCAAGCCAAAACTCACTTCAGGCTTACGCCAAATTACCTAGTAAAAGCTTGATGGCTATTTCGCCTTCAGGTGATCGCCTCGCTTATCGCGACACAAAATCAGAACAAGATGTCGTTGTTGTCATCGATTTAAAAAAGGGTGAATTACTCGGTGCTATTGATGTATCTGAAGTGCAACCGACGGGTATCGCTTTTGTAAACGATGAGCGACTGATTTTCAAAGTCATGTCCGAGCAGCGTATGGTCGGTTATCGAGGCCGCTACAATGTCGGTCGTGCCTACGCATTTAACCTCAAAGACAACTCCATTCATCAGCTTTTAACCCGTGGATTTGGGATTTATGAAGGTCAAACTCAGCTAGGTAACATAGTTGGTATCTCACCAGATAAACAGTTTGCCTATATGACAGCATACAAAAACCCAGGCCAATTCAGCCTATATAAAGTGGATCTTGCTAACAAACGTCTGCCTAGGCTTTATCAAAAAGGTACCGGCGACACCATTAACTTCTTTTTGGACGTAGAGGGAAATGTTATCGCACGAGAGCGTTTTAACAACGACAATGACTTACATACTGTCGAGGCTCGACGAAATGATGAATGGGTTGAAGTTTTTAGTGATAAAACTGACATTCCTAAATACTCGTTTGATGGTCTGACTCCAGATCGAAAATCACTCCTAACGATTACAACAAACCTAGAAACAGGTACTTTCAGTGTGTATGAGTTATCTCTTGCAGATGGTTCATTGAGTGACCCTATTTTTGAGCACACGGAAAAAGACGTAGAGGCCCTTGTTAAAGGTTTAGACCAAGTTGTTCACGGCGTAAAATTTAGTGGATTTAAACCAAGCTATGAGTTTTTTGATCAAAAGCTCAATGCCAGAATGGCGGGTTTGGCTAAAGCACTGCCAAACAACACGTTTACGATTTCAGATTTCAGTGATAACTGGAACGAGATGATTTTGTTTATGGACGGTGAACTAAGTGCCGGTGATCTTGTTCTTTACAAAAATGGCGGAATTAACTTACTCGGCTCAGCAAGAGAAGAGATTAATCCTGAGCTGGTTCACCCTGTCAGTGAATTCAGTATTGAAGCGAGGGACGGCACTATAATTCCAACGTTACTGACCTTGCCACTTAGAAAGGCAAACAAAGCCCTACCCGTGATCATGTTTCCTCATGGTGGCCCTCGTGCCCATGACACCATGGGCTTTAATTGGATGGCACAGTTTTTTGCGTCTAAAGGTTATGCGGTTATCCAGCCTCAGTTCAGAGGCTCAAGTGGCTTTGGTGTCGATCATATTTTAAAAGGTCGAGGTCAGTGGGGAACAGGAATGCAGTATGACCTAGTCGATACTCTAACTTACTTTGCTAACAAGGGTATTGTTAATAAAGAAAAAGCTTGTATTGTCGGTATGAGTTACGGTGGATATGCCGCTCTATCAGGGATCAGCAAAACACCTGATGTCTATCAGTGTGCTGTTTCTATTAACGGAGTTTCGGACTTAAATCGAATGCTGGAAGTCACCCAACGACAAGTAGGTGAAGACCACTGGGTGATGTCTTACTGGCACGGGTCAATGGCAAATGGCATGGCGACTGAAGAATATTTAGACACCATATCTCCGGTAAATGATGCTAAAAATGTGATTAAGCCGGTTCTGCTGATCCATGGTTCTCGAGATAAAGTGGTACCTTATGAGCAATCTAAACGCATGCTCGACGCACTTAAAGAAGCCGATAAGGAAGCCACCTACATTGAATTAGACGGGGCTGGTCACAACTTCTATCGCGAGCGATACCATCTAGAAGTATTAAATGCCCTCGATGCGTTTTTGACAAAACACATTTAAGCAATCAATAACTTCTATAAAACTCTCTAAAGGCTTTTGCATCCAATGGCTTGGAAAAGTAAAAGCCTTGCACTATTTCTGCGTGGTACAGCTCACACTTCTCAAATTGCTCTATATTTTCAACGCCTTCTACGACAATTTGTAACTTCATTGACTGGCCAAGGTTAATTAAGCCTTTAAACAGGTTACAGTCAATATTGCTAGTTGCTACATCGATAATAAATGAGCGATCTACTTTTAATGTGTGCACCTTAAGGTGTTTTAGATAACTCAGAGAAGAATAACCTGTACCAAAGTCATCAATTGCCAAAATCACCCCAAGTTCATTGAGTTCATCAATGACTTTAACTGCCATTTCAAAATCATTAACTAGTTCGCTTTCGACGATTTCCAGCTCTATTACACTTGGGTCCAATTGGTACTTACTGATCAAGGATTTAACACGAGCTGTAAAAGACTCGTCGCGTAAATGCCGTGCCGAAATATTAATGGCAATTCGAAAATCCGATTTTATTCCTTCAGACTGTGCCCACTCAGCCCTTTGCGCAATGGCTTTTTCTAAAATTTGTTGGTCTATTTCTTTTATTTGTCCGGTTTCCTCGGCAATATCCAAAAACTCCCCTGGACCTATTAATCCTTGCTCTGAGTGTTGCCAGCGAACCAATGCTTCAGCACCAATTATCTTTTTGGTCTCTGTATCTATTTGAGGCTGAAAATAAGGGATAAACTCTCTGTTTGTTAATGCTTGGCGAATTTCGCTTTCGACACTTATCCTTCGCTCTGCCGCTTGCTGTAATTCTTCTGAAAAATAATGGAATTGATTTTTTCCGCTCGATTTAGCGTGATACATCGCCAAATCAGCCTTTTTAAGTGCATCGGTTAGGTTTATGTAATCATTTTCAAAGTCCGCAATACCAATACTGCACTCAACGTTAACACTCAACTCGTTGACGTATATGGGTGATTTAAACGAATCAAAAATACGTTGTGCCACTTTGTGAGAGTAACCTCGTGCTTTACCGACTAACGCAATTGCAAATTCATCTCCTCCCAACCGGCACAATAGGTCTTGCTCTCGACAAACGTGCTCAAGTCGTTCGGCAACTCGCTTTAGTAATTCATCACCGCAGTCATGGCCATAGGTGTCATTTATCCACTTAAAATTATCCAAGTCCAAGAGCATAAGGCCGAAGGTAAAACCAATGCGCTTTCGCAGTGCTTCCGTTTCTTTTATTTGTTGCTCAAAAGCATAGCGGTTGAGCAATCCGGTAAGTTGATCGTGCTCTGCTAAGTCTTGCATCAGCTTTCGACTGTTGTCGAGTTGCTTTTCGTTTTCGTATCTGAGTCTCGAGTGAGTTATTGCTTTTTGTAGGTGTGCAGGTGTGATTTCCTTTTTCAATAAGAAGTCTTGAGCGCCATGCTCCAAACAGCGACTGGCAAGCTCCTCGTCTTCTTGTCCTGTAAGAAAAATAACGGCAGTGGCTCCAAACAAACCATTAGAAGTACGTTTTAATACTTCAAAACCATTCATATCAGGTAATTGATAGTCCAACAGTACCAAGTCATATTGATGATCTTGTTCAGTCTCAATGGCTCGCAGAGCCTCTAACCCAGTCTCAACCTCCGTAATGTCTACGTCGAGCTTTGACTTTTTTAGTAAGCGTTTAATAGACATACGGTCGACTTGATCGTCGTCCACCAGCAATAACTTCATGTAATCAACCTTTACTCACAATATTCCATAGGGCAATTAGTTCTTGGGCAATTCGATAACACGCCAATATGATGTCAGCAGATTTACCAACTGTTGAAATGACGTATCCAATTCTGTTTTGACGATATACCCTGCAATATTTTGTTTGTAAGCTGCGGTCATGTCCTCTTCAGATTTTGACGTTGTTAACACAAACACAACGGTGTCTTCCAATGAGTCGTCATTACGAATATGTTCCAAAAATTCAAGGCCATTCATTTTTGGCATATGTAAGTCTAACAACACGATCCGAGGTTTAGGCACACTGTCACTTTTCAGTGCTTCTAGTGCTTCAAATCCATTTTGTACCCGTGTCATTGGATTGAGAATTCGCATTTTTTTAAACGCTCGTTTCATGCCTTGCGCATCTATGTCATCGTCCTCTACCAACAAAATAGATACTTCATTGTAGTTATCAGATTGCGGCATCTGCTATCTCCTCGTTGTTAGAATGACTTGGGTTTTTCTGTATTTGCTTCGGCCAGGTAAACTTCACCGTTAAGCCTTTGCCTTCCTCACATTCAAAATTTAACCTACCACCGACTCGATTGATGATTTTGTTGATAATGGCTAACCCCATGCCACTCCCTTCAACTTCATCTTTGGGTTTGAGCTTGCTAAATATCTTGACGATTTTTTCAAAGTCTTCTGGTTTTACGCCCGGACCGTCATCAGTGACACTGAATTCGTAGTGGGTATTTTGGTCGTTAAAACCGACCCAAACATGGCCATCCGACTTATCACTGTGTTTGATTGCGTTGTCCAGTAAGTTTCTTAATACCAATGAAAATGGTTGCTCAACGGTGTCGAAGCTCGGTAATGAATCATCCATGTGTAACGTGACTGTTCCTTTGGTATTTAATAACTCAAAGAGATCTTCAGCGGTTGATTTAACATTTACTTCTGAGATATCTCCGGTTGCGTGACCCGCTTTTGAATATTCAAGTAAGTCATCAAGCAGCCTCTCCATTCGGGTGATCCGAGATTTGAGTAACTCAAAGTGCTCTTTAGAGTCATCTGGTAGTTCCATTCCTTCATCTTCTAAGTCTTCCTCAATCCAACTGGCAAGCTGTTTAATGCCCCGAAGAGGAGACTTCAGATCATGTGATGAGGCATAGGCAAATGCTTTGAGCTCATCGTTTAACTCGGCTAGACGATGTGATTCTTGTGCGAGCTTTTGTGCTTTTTGAGAAAGTTCAGCTTCAGCTTTTTCGCGACGCTCAACTTCAATTTTTAACTTTTCGACGGTGGGGATTTCTTTTAGAGAAGGAACCAACTTCCAAAGCATATAAGCAGTTGCTACTGAGACAAGCGCGGTAAGAGACTTAACTCCACCACTAAACCAATAGGTACCATTCCAAACGTTCCAAACTGATAACAAATGGGTAAAACCACACAGCAAAACAAATGCGCCAAACAGCGCCATGATTTTTGAAAATATCAGGTCAGAACGCTGCTTTAATATATAAATTAAAGTCAGCGGAATACTTATGTAAGAAAGAAAAATAAGTGCATCAGAGACAACATGTAGCCAAACTAATCCCGGCTCCCAAAGATAACACATTCCATGCGGCATAAAGTCGCTTTTGAATAATGTGTTTAACATCCTGCAATACCATTTAAACGGAGTACCTTTTATGTATAGCAGATTTTTTTGTGTTATCTATCAGGCGTCTTGTTAAAGCTTTGCTCCATTTCCCTACTGCCTCTTCCTAGCGACTAGATCAATTAATTTTCACGTGCATGGCTAGGAAGTTAGTGCCAAATTTTGGTACAATGCGCACATTTATTGCGTAGATAAATACATTTAAACAAGGACTGTTTTTCCATTATAGGTAATGGGCACTTCCTTTGACTTAAAGATTACTAAAAATGGAGTTTTAGGGGGGCCGTTTTTGGTATTGTTTGTACCCCTAGTCAATGGAGAAATTATGCGCAGTACCGCAAAGGTAGCATTAGCCGCTTCACTTGTAGTTTCAAGTATGGCAACGCAAGCAAGTATCATTACAGAAGACTTGTTTACAACAAATGATGGTCTTTTAACTCTCGATACGAATACTAACTTAGGATGGTTAGATTGGACCTACACAACCAACTTATCATATGAAACAGTCTTAAATCGTATTAACGATGTCAATGACTCGTTATATGGCTTTAAGTACGCAAGTGTATACGATTTTCAAACTTTGCTGAGTAGTTTCAATGCCTCAACTCACAGCAGTAGCTCAACATTTACTGGTATTAGTCCTACGAACGATCCAGTACCGTTATTTAATTCGTTAGGTTATACAAGCTTTTCGACGGATTATAAGTCGGGTCTTGCGATCACAAAAACTTATCGCAGAAGCAACACAAAAAAAGTCATAAAATACAGCTACAATCGCTCGGATGACAAGTACCAGGTTTTACTCGATAGCTCGAACGGAATGTTTTTAGATGCTCGTAAGGACTATGTAGGTCATGCTCTTTACATTGACATGACGCCAGTCAACCCACCAGAGCAGGTTGTCAACAACACAGGTGCGACAGACCCTTCAACAGCAGTGACAGAGGTTTCTGAACCTTCTGTATTTGCCATGTTGTTTGCGGGTATCGCTCTGTTATTCACTCGACGTAAATCGGAAAGTAAATAACAGGCCATCGACTGCTAGGTTGTATAATCGCGACCTAGCTTTTTCTTTTTTGTTTCCAGAAGATGACGGCTTTCTTCACCAAATAAATCTAAATCGATGTCGGACTTGAGTTGTTCGGCGTCCATATCAAACTGACTCACTCCAAGATGAGTTAATTGATAAAACTCATTAGCCGCTTCTTGAAATAACTCTTTTAGACCTCGCATAACGTTTTCTCCGGTATGTACTGTAAACGTAATCAACTCGATAAATCGTTTGGAATTAAGAGCAATGAAAGAACTGTGCCCGTCTGCGCAAATGAGTATAGGTCACTGATAGGATAAGAAATGTGAATTTTAGGTAACGGTTGAGTGACCGTTTTGTGCACTTTTAAGGGGAGAAGTAAAACAACCTTGCACAAGACCTGTGCAAGGTTGTTAACTATTCAGCAATGTTATGTAATCTCGAAGTTTGCGCATATGGCTAGTAAAAAGAAGCACCGGATTTTAACTTTGTCTGCCAAGCTGAGAGCAGCGACTTTAATACTTCAATTTCAATCGGCTTCGCAGTGTAATCACTCATACCCGCTTCAAGGCACTTTTCTTTGTCGCCTTTCATGGCATTAGCAGTCATCGCAATAATAGGAACATCACGCCAGTGTTCACCAACATCACCACGGCGTATAGCGCGTGTTGCGTCATAACCATCCATAACAGGCATGTGACAGTCCATAAAAATAAGATCAAATTGCTCTCGCTTAACGTTTTTTAATTTTCCTAAAGCGAGTTCACCGTTACCGACGACTTCTACCGATAACCCACAATCTGCCAATATTTTTTTGGCGACCATTTGATTAACCATGTTGTCTTCAACCAGAAGGGCAGATAATGATATAGGCTCAAAGTCACTATTATTTTGCTGAACCTCTAACGGCTTATCGATAACTTTTTTAGAGGCCGGTTTTGCCAAAATGTAAAAAGTAAAGGTACTGCCTACGCCATATTCACTCTCTATTTCAATGTCTCCGCCCATCAAGTCACACAACTGTTTTGATATGGACAAGCCCAAACCCGTACCGCCAAATTCTCGAGTGGTCGACGAATCTGCTTGTGTGAAGGCATCAAATATCGATTTCATCCGATCTTTTTTGATCCCGACACCGGTATCACTCACCTGCCATCGACATTCGATTTTGCCATTGTTTAATCGTTTGGTCGTTGCCTTGATATCGACTTTGCCTTTTTCGGTAAACTTAATTGCATTGCCTATTATATTATTGAGAACCTGACGTATTCGGCTACTGTCGCTCACAACAAACTCATCGTTGAGTCCGGTCAGATCAAGGGTAAATTCGATGTCTTTTTCGTTTACGGTTTGTTTTAGGCTTCGATAAACCGATTGCGTTAGTGAACTCAGGTCAACCTCAACGCTTTCCATCGATAATTTACCGGCTTCGATTTTTGAAAAGTCTAGAATGTCATTGATTAGAGACAACAAAGACTCCGCACTGTCTTTCGCAACCTGAGCGTATTCGTATTGTTGGTCATTGAGATCTTCTTTCAACATCAAACTAAGCGTGCCAATAACCCCATTCATTGGGGTTCGGATCTCATGACTCATACTAGCTAAAAACTCTGATTTCATTTTGGCAGACTGCTCAGCACGCTCTTTGGCTTTTTTCAGATATGCTGCTGTGCGTTGTTGCTCCGTAACATCATGCTGAAATCCAATGTAATGGGTCAATTCATCCGCTTCATTGATGATTGGACTTAAGGTCAAATTACACGAGAAAGGCTTACCACTTTTTTTGTAGTTGATAAGCGTAATTTCTAAGTCCTCTCTGTTTTTGATGGCTTTTGATATTCTCGCACGTTTTTTAGGGTCCGTTTTGGGCCCTTGTAGCATTCGGCAGTTTTCACCGATTACTTCGTCGAGTTCATAACCTGTCAAGTCTAGGAACGCTTTGTTGGCGTAAACCACAGGCTGCTCTTTTTCACGCATATCAGAAATAACAATAGCGGTACTCGCCTCATCAATTGCTCTGTTTTTAATAGATAACTCAAAGGCCATTTGTTTTTGGCTTGTCAGATCAGCTGCAACTAATACGTATCCAATCACTTCACCATCACTGATGTATTGATTGAGTCGCCATTGTAGTGTCAAACTTGCCAAACGACTCGAATGATAACGGCTGTAATCAATTTCAATGAGTTTTTGTTGGGTTAAATCTGCCCATGATTGCTCAGGAAAAAGAGTCCTAAAATCTCTGGGTAACGCCAACCTAAACTCTTCACTCAGCTCAAACATACTGTTGTTTTGAAGTACTAAGTTGTAGTCTAAATCCAATACTAGTAGAGGCTCTGACATTGAATTTATGACGCTTTCGAACCGGTCTCGAGACAAAGATGTATTTAATAAATCGTGAAGCAAGTGATTAAACGAAGTTTTGATCGCGACGATTTCGCTTGGCTCTCGGCGACTGATCGGCTGATTAATTTGGCTGCGTCCTTGAGATGCTTCAGCAATGCTATCTCTTAGCTGTGTCAAAGCTTGGCTGGCGATACGTGCCGAAATACGAGCACTGTAGTTGGTGGCAAATATCACCACCAACAGTAAAAAAAACACCATTACAAATAGCTGTAATACATCTCGGTAAGCTTGAGTTAGAGGCTCAATACTTACCGAACGCCACCAGCGCCCTTCCGCTTTAACATAAAACGAACTGGCTAAAAGCTGACGACTTACCGTTTCACCAATCGGTAAAAAATCGACATTCGAGCTATACATGACTTTGTATTCTTCATCGACCAATACTTGTGTGCCCAAGCTCGAACTGTAGGATAAAACATCCTGTAGTCTTTTTATGTATATAACAATTGCACCTTCGGGTGACTCACCATACAACACTGGCGCGGCAATCAACACACCGTGTTTGGATATATCAATATTAATCTGACGCTGCTCAAACACCTCGCTTTTCCAGCTGAAGTGATCGCGGTTCATTTCAAAAAGTGACCAGTTATTAACAACAATTGGTTCGCCACTAAAGTCTAAAAATCCAATCGCAACGTCGTCAGAGTCCGTTATTTTTAATGATTGGAAAAATACAGTCAGGTAATTTTCTCGTTGTTCAAAATCAATGAGACTGTTGATAATGAGGTCGTTGCTAGCGAGGTTCGAAATCTGAGATACGATGTTTTGAACGTTGGTAACAGCGATGTTTTCTATTTGCTCTAATTGAGACTTATGACGGCTATTGAGCTGATCTTGAATAAAAAAGAAAAAACTCATAAACAACACAACAGAAACGGCCAAAGCCATTGCCATTACTTTGGGCATCGCCCTCTTTATGAGTATTTTAAATAGTGGTCTATTTTTCAGCATTGTCTGTTGGGATTAGGTGACCCATCTCATTGTATTCCATCATCATGTAATCGGGCGCTAATAATGCATCCTGCGACTCTGAAAAAGGTTGTAAGTATGTTTTTAATAATCCGTCAAACGACTTCATCGTTTTAAGTGACTCTCTAACTTTATTCCATTCTAGTGAGCCTGAAGCTTCTACCGCTTTTGCTAACATTTTGACTAAATCATAAGCATGAGCCACACCCACCGCGCCAGGTATTGCTTCGGGTTGTATATCCGCCTCATACTTAGAGCGGTAAGCTTCCAATACACGGTTATTAAGTGCCTTATTATAAGGTTTAGCAAAGCTGTATGTTTGTAAAACAGACAGGTCCACCTTGCCTAGAGTCGGTAACCCCACTTGTTTGACAAACTCTCCGCCGACTATCCCCCAATGAGAAATAATCGCCAAGTCCTGACTCGCATGTTCGGCAACTTCCTTGACGATAACCGCTCCCTCAGGTGCGTTTGCAACTAACAGTGCCGCCGTAGCGCCACTTTCTTTAATTCTTTCAATTTCTTTAATCATTGAAGGTTGGCGCCAGTTAAACCAAGAGATTTGACTTACCTCTACACCAAACTGCTCGGCAGCTCTTAACATCGACTTCTCGTTTGAGCGCCCCCAACCGGTTTGCTCCAAGAGTAGACCTACCTTTTTGTGACCTTGCTTTTTTGCATGAAGCAACATAACTGTTGCGGCCTCAGCGTCTCGCACCGACACTCTGAAAACAAAATTAGGATCAAAGCCATTATCTACTATTGGTGTGCCTGCTGCCCAAGGCACTAAAAAAGGCACTCCATACTGATGAATCAACTCCAATTCCTGAAGCACAACTGGAGTATGCACACCACCTAAGATAGCTAAAAGCCCATCCTCTTTGACCAAGTGCTTCACGTTATATCGGCCACGAGCCGGATTTCCTTTGTGATCTTTTATAATTAGTTCAAGTCGTTTGCCAAGTAATCCACCAGCTTGATTTATTTCGTCAATGGCTAATTGAGCTCCACGCTCAATTGCAACGCCACCTTCTTGAGCGACCGCAGACATGTCGGCATCTAACCCGATTTTAACGGTACTTTGTGCCCAACCAAATTGAGGCAGTAATAGTAAAAAGGCAAGAGGCAACAAACGCTTAAGCATATTCAAACTCGTTAATTTTTGTTCAAGTATAAACAAGATTTCTGCATTAGGGGAAGAATTAAAGGACAGGGAATTCTGTTCTCTACCCCTGCGAAGATTGAGCTAACCTTTACTTATCGACGTACTAAATCAGTGAAAACAAAATTATTGGAGTCCAATTCAAACCCATGGCTAGTGATAACACTCGTAAAGTACCTACCGGTAGACTCGCACGCCTCGTGAATATAGGCGGGTTAGCTGGAAACGTTATGACCAACGTGATTGCCGATCGGGTTAAAGATTTGTCGCGCGGCGATAAGCGAAGTTATGGCGCACTCGTTTTACAACCAAAGAATATAAAAGCGCTTGCTGACAAACTATCGCACTTGAGAGGTGCGGCGATGAAGCTTGGTCAATTACTATCCATGGATGCAGGTGAATTACTACCTCCTGAATTGTCCGGGTTATTAGAACAGCTCCGCAACAAAGCAACACCAATGCCGCACAAACAACTCATTGGCGTTATGGAAAGTGAACTTGGAAAGAACTGGATAGATAACTTCAGCTACTTTGATTTACGCCCGTTTGCTGCAGCATCAATAGGTCAGGTACACAAAGCAACATTGGCCGATGGCCGACAATTAGCAGTGAAAGTTCAGTACCCAGGCATTGCGAATAGCATTAATAGCGATGTAGACAATGTCGCAACTCTACTCGCCGTATCACGTCTTATTCCAAAAGAGGTTGATTTGGTTCCGACCTTAGAAGAAGTAAAAAGGCAACTCAACGTCGAAGCTGATTACAAGTTAGAAGCCAAGCACCTCAAGGATTTTTATTCAGCCTTACAACACAGAAAGGACATTACAGTCCCCAAAGTATATGACGCGCTGACCACACAACACATTATCACTATGGAGTATTTGGAAGGGATGAGCTTAGCTTCTTGTACTGAGCTAGACCAATCCCATCGCGAACATATCATCTCGACCTTGTTGGCACTGTTTTTTGAAGAGCTATTCGAATTCCGTCAAATGCAATCAGATCCTAATTTCGCAAATTATCTTTACGATCCAAGAACATCAACCATACAGCTGTTGGATTTTGGCGCGACAAGAGACATTCCCCTTGCTGTTTCAGAAGGCTACAGACAGTTATTGAGCGCCGCTACAAATAACAACAAGCAACAAGTAATTGATGCAGCCAAAGCCATTGGCTTTTTTCAAAATGACATTCCAGAACAGCAGATTGAAACCGTCGTATCAATGTTTATGTTGGCAACCACACCACTGCGTTGTGATTATTTTGACTTCGGAAAAAGTGAGTTAGCAAGCCAGATAAAAGATATGGGATTAGAGCTCAGTATGAAACAGGGGTACTGGCACACCCCACCAGTCGATGCGATGTTCATCCATAGGAAATTGGCAGGGCTATACTTAATTGCCGCAAGGCTAGAAGTGAAAGTCCCAGTCCAACAACTGTTTGCACCTTATTTAACAGACTAATTGATAGAGAAAAAGACCATGACACACCAAAAGCTCGATGCCGAAATAACTTCGCGAATTATTGAAATGGCTTGGGAGGACAGAACCCCATTTGAAGCAATTTATGATGAATATGGGCTTACCGAATCTCAGACAATAAAGTTAATGCGCAAAGAACTTAAACAAAAAACTTTTAAGAATTGGCGAGCCAGGGTTTCTGGTCGAAAAACCAAACATTTACATTTGAGGTCAAAAGATGTCAGTCGAGGATATTGCGCTACCCAATACAAGCACAAGTCAAAGTGACTCTTAACTTTAAGTTGCAATGACTAAAGTCGGGACGTATGCTTGTTTGCAAAGGGTAACTGCTTGAAAAGAAAAATGGAACAACAAAAAAAAGCGCAAATCCTGATTGTAGATGATGATCCCATTCAGCTGAAGCTCATATCAAATCACCTCAATAACCCAGACTACAATTTATTTGTTGCAAAAACTCGTGCCGAGGCATTTTCTGTTCTCGATTCTAATCCTATAGATCTGATTTTACTCGATATCAATTTACCCGACGGCAACGGCATAGATATTTGCCGAGAAATCCGCTCAATGAAAGAGTTTAGTGACGAACTCAGTATCGTGTTTATGACTGGTCATCACAGTAATGAAAAAGAAGCAGAAGGCTTGTCGGTTGGTGCCAACGACTATATTTACAAGCCCGTTAATCCACACGTTTTAATTGCGCGAGTTAAGCTACAGTTACAACAACTACGCAAAACCAAGTTGCTGTCACATTTTGCAAAAGTGGACGCATTAACAGAACTTGGCAACCGCCGTGCTTTTGATGAACAAATCGAACGTGAAATAAAACGCGGTCAGCGCGAAGGTTTACCCGTTTCTTTACTAACATTAGATATCGACTTCTTTAAACCTTATAACGATAACTATGGTCACCCGCAAGGTGATAGGTGTTTACGAGACGTTGCTCAGTGTATTATCAAAGAATGTCGCCGCCCTTCTGATTTTTCATTTCGAATCGGTGGTGAAGAGTTCGCTATTATTCTCTACAACACCGGAACGAGTGGTGCACATGTGTTTGCCGAAAAGCTTAGAAAAAGTTTGCAAGAATGTGCGATTCCTCACGAATATTCTTCTATCAGTGATTATGTAACGTTAAGTATTGGTATAAGTGACACACGTTATTGTGAGTACAAGGTCAAAGAGCTCATCGAAGACTCCGATTCTATGCTATATCGAGCCAAACAATCTGGTCGTAATCAAATCGCTAGTAGAGAGTGGTTGGCGGCTATTTAGGAAAATTTTGCTACACTTCAGGGCAACCCAATCCGTGTTTATTGTTTAGGTAAAGTATATGAGCGGAACTAAATCTGCAGATCAACCTACTACCACGGTGAACTACCCATCGTCTCTCAACGTCATGCAACCTGAGCTGGCGACGGTGACTCACCTCAATCAGCCCGAAACATTTCTGGTTGTGCTAGAAATGTTTATTCAACAACATGAAACATTTAGAGACGATGTCGAATCAGCCATCAGAACTAATAATGGCCCAGAGCTACATATACTGATCCACACACTTAAAGGCTCGTCCGGTGCATTAGGTCTGCAAAAACTCCATGAGATAAGCACCGAACTCGATTTGCAACTTACACAGAGGGTCGACATCGAATCCCTTAATATGACGCCTTTGTTTGATGTGTTGCGATTAAGCCTAGTGGATTGCAGAAATATTCTTGAATTGAATAAAATCAATAAAGATGATCTCTCTAACGATGAAGACGCTGATCTTGTGGTTTTGCTGAGACAATTACGTCAAAAATTGCATCATCACGAGCATATAAACTCACCATTTATCGATATTTTACGCAGCGTATTGCACGAGCAAAATAATCGAAAATACGACCAAGTTTTAGAGCTCGTCGATCGGTTTGAATATTCAGAAGCGTACCAATCATTGCTCGACCTTGACTCTAAAAACTGAACGCCTACTCACATTTGTTGATCTGCTTTAAATCGATATCGTGGTCTTGCGCTTGCTCGATAATGTCTACGTCTTCCATGAAGATAAAGTAGTCTTCGGTTGTATTGGTTTTTAAGAACAAATCTGCCTCTAAATATTCATAAGCTGACATATTTCCAAAGCACTTTCCTTCCATTCCCAAAGAAAAGTACCCATTAATATCAACATCAGCAGCTTTGTACTGACGGATCAGTGCCTGCGCTTGTGCCATGGTTTGTGCGTCTTGTTCTGAAAGCTGCATTACAGTTACTGACTCATTATCTGCAATACCGTCAAACAACAAAGGGGAAAAGCCAGTTTTAACATCAGGTAAAATCACAACCTTAAAGGCGTAGTCTTCCTTTACTGCAGCCAGGTCTCCATTTCCCAATGATTCAAATCCAAAGGAAATGGTCACGGCCCCTTTTTGAAGTTGAATACCTTGGTCTGTTCGAACCGCTAATCTAAGCCCTTGAGGCTCAATGTCCATCGGAGAGAATTGGCTCATTTTGTACATGGTCTTTAACGGCATACTCATACAAGCGGATAATAAAACCACACAGGCAGTCACACACAGTAACCTAATATTCATCTCTAACTCCTTTTATAAGCTGGCTTAAAAAACGATTATTAATCGAACACTTTGCTCATAACAAGCAAAAGTCCTTAAAAGAAACATTTCGTAACTAATTGCCCTAAACCAGCGCATAGCTTCGACTCAATAAATTGGGCCTATTTTTGCTTTTCTGTTGAATTTTTGGTTAAATCGCCGCCTTTATTTTAAAGGGTTTAGGTGGTTTACGACTGTCAAAGCCTAAGTCATCACAATGAGGATACGAATTACGTGATCACAACCGCAAACATTACAATGCAATTTGGCTCTAAGCCATTGTTCGAAAACATTTCTGTTAAGTTTGGTAACGGAAATCGTTACGGCCTAATTGGTGCCAATGGATGCGGCAAGTCAACGTTTATGAAGATCCTTGGTGGTGAGTTGACACCATCAAGTGGTAACGTGAGCTATGGTGAAGGTGAACGTTTAGGTAAACTTCGTCAGGATCAATTTGCGTTTGAAGACTACACCGTTATCGATACAGTCATCATGGGCCACACAGAGCTTTGGGAAGTAAAACAAGAGCGCGATCGCATTTACTCCTTGCCTGAAATGTCTGAAGAGGACGGCATGAAAGTAGCCGATCTAGAAACTCAATTTGCTGAGATGGGCGGTTATGAAGCTGAATCTTCTGCGGGTGAGCTGCTTCTAGGTGTAGGTATAGGAACTGAATTACACTTTGGTTTGATGAGCGAAGTAGCGCCAGGTTTTAAGTTGCGAGTTCTTTTGGCTCAAGCACTATTCTCAGACCCAGACTTCTTATTACTCGACGAACCGACCAACAACTTGGACATCGACACCATTCGCTGGTTGGAAGAGACGCTTAATCAACGTAACTCAACCATGATCATCATTTCGCACGACCGTCACTTCTTAAACTCGGTTTGTACGCATATGGCTGACCTTGATTATGGTGAATTACGTATTTATCCAGGTAATTACGACGAATATATGTTGGCGGCAACACAAGCCCGAGCTCGTATGCTAGCTGATAACGCCAAGAAAAAAGCCCAGATTGACGAATTAAAACAATTCGTTGCTCGTTTCTCTGCCAATGCTTCAAAAGCTCGTCAGGCGACGTCTCGTCAAAAGCAGATCGATAAGATCAAGCTAGACGAAGTAAAAGCTTCTAGCCGTGTAAACCCATTCATTCGTTTTGAACAAGAGAAAAAGCTTTATCGACAAGCACTTGAAGTTGAAGGCTTAACCAAAGGGTTTGACGAAGGTCCATTGTTTAAAGATGTTAACTTTATGGTTGATGTTGGTGAGCGCATTGCAATTATTGGTGAAAATGGTGCCGGTAAAACAACCCTGATGCGCACTTTGTTTGGTGATTTAACTCCAGATGCCGGTGAAGTTCGTTGGTCAGAAAACGTGAAAATCGGCTACTACGCGCAAGATCACCAAGCGGACTTTGAAAGTGACATGAACCTTTTTGACTGGATGAGCCAATGGCGCCGTGAAGGCGATGACGAACAGGCAATTCGCAGTTTCTTAGGCCGTATGTTGTTTTCTTCTGACGATATCAAAAAGTCAGTTAAGGTGTTATCAGGTGGTGAACAAGGTCGTATGTTGTTCGGTAAGATCATGATGGCTACTCCGAACGTCTTACTTATGGACGAACCGACCAACCACATGGATATGGAATCAATTGAGTCATTAAACATGGCACTTGAGCAATATGAAGGTACATTGATCTTCATTTCTCATGACCGTCAGTTTGTTTCTTCATTGGCTAACCGTATTATTGAAATCAAAGACAACGAAGTTGTTGATTTCCGCGGTAGTTATGACGAATACCTTAAGAGCAAAGGTATTGATGGCTAGTTGTTAATTGTTGAAAAAAAGGGCCTATATTGGCCCTTTTTTTATAAACACCCACTTTCTCAAACCTTGACCTAGCGTAACTCATTGGCCGTTCTAAACTTGCCCTGATAATCAAAAATTCGTTCGTGTACTTGCCAAAACTTTTTGGATTTTTTGGCAATCACAAAATCAGGAATTGGAAATCCAGCTTGCTGACTCAACACCTCTCTTAATGACTTAAACTCAGTTGGCGTCTGTGAGTTCCTAAAGCGTCTACCAAATAAATCATTAAAGGCTTTTTTGTGTTTTTCGGAACTCAAGTCAAAAAACTCCTTCAACTCAGCTCCATCTTCATCAAAATAAGTCACTTTTAAGCTGCCATTGTGTTCCGAAAACGTCATACCAGAGCATCTAATCACCATTCGATCAGATAATTTTAGTGCGTCTTTGAGTTTATCATCGGGGTCCACCAGTAAATGCTCGCACTGATGACACTGACGTGCAGCGATGTCATTTTGGGCATTACATTGTGGACATTCTTTAAATACAAACCGGTAATCACACTCAAAAATTTCATCGTCGTCCGGAGTATCTAAAATGCCTTGGCACTGGCGACCATAATGCTCAAGTACATTGCCATCTTTGTCGGCCACACCCCAGAACATATTGCCAAACCCACAGGATGGGCAAAAGACCTGAACCAACTCACTGCGATTGTTTGGCTTAGGCTCACCGACTTCTGGATGAAATATGTTTATACCGTTACCTGCGTAATCAATAACTAAACAATCCGTTTTACCCTCAGACAAACGTAATCCTCGGCCGACAATTTGCTGATACAAGCTCACCGACTGCGTAGGTCGCAAGATTGCAATCACATCGACATGCGGGGCATCAAAACCAGTAGTAAGTACTGATACATTGACCAAAAATCGTATTTGTTTGGATTTAAACGCAGTGATCAGCTCTGCTCTTTCATCAGAATTAGTTTTGGCGGTGATCAAGGCGACTTGTGATTTGCCATGACTGGTGCCTAACAGTTGTTGTAAGTACCCTACGATTTCTTCGGCGTGTTTGACTGTCGCCGCAAAGATCATCACACCTTCACGTACTTTTTGGCCATGCTCGGGTGATTGACCGTTTGCAATCAAAACAATTTGCTCAATGATCCCTTGAGTAACACGAGGGTACTTGCCGAGTAACTCATTGACGTCATTTTCGTTGTATTCACCAAAGGCATTCGTCGGTAATTGCGAGAAGTCGAATTGTTCTACAGCAGCGTCGATTAGAGTAGGCGGCGTCAGGTATTGATGTTTGATCATATGTGACAACGGCAATTCATAAATACAATGTTTGAAAGGCTTTTCTTGTTTGCTCCTGACGAACCCATAGTAGTGGTATTGATAAATCCATCCCATACCTAGCCGAAACGGTGTGGCAGTTAAGCCCAGTATTTTTAAAGTAGGGTTTTGAGTTCGTAGCAATGTCACAATCTGTGCGTACTGGTTGGTATTGTCTTCATCGGCTTCAAACTGATTAACTCTGTGGCACTCGTCAATGATCACCAAAGAATACTCAGCCACAAACTTCTCCAGGTTTCGAGATACCGACTGGACACTAGCAAAGGTCACTTGCTGACTGGTTTCTTTTCGATTAAGTCCGGCCGAAAAAACACCACTTCGCACCGCGACTTGCTCTGCATATTGATTAAACTTTTGATGGTTTTGTTCGACTAGCTCTTTGACATGAGTTAGCACCAATATTTTGCGCTTGGCCAATCGAGCTAATTCAGCAATGACTAGACTCTTACCTGCTCCCGTAGGTAACACAATCACTGCTGGCTCATCACTTTTTCGAAAATGAGCAAGGGTCGCGTCAACTGCATCTTGTTGATATGGCCGAAGTATATACATAAAAGAAAGGCGAAATTTAGGTTAGTCGAATATACTGATTCTATCGTACGAAACACTTTGGGGCACGCGTTCAACTTAAAGAACCTTGTGTTGGCAGAAAGTAGTGTTTTTTCTGTCCTATTTAAGTAATAAATGTGTGTTTTAATTACATACTTTCTTACAATTAGTGTCAGCTAAAATTAGGGCAAACTGATATATCATTTCGATAATAAACACCGATATCGCAAAACTTACAAATGGAATCCGTCATGAGCAACAAAAGGTCTAGTATTTTTATACCCGTCACCGTCATTATTATTGGTTTTGCGCTAATTGCACTCATTGTATTTAGCAAACCTCCTCAATCCGAGAAAAAAGACGTTGATACCCGCCCTATCGTTAAAGTCTCTCCAGCCAAACCAGAACAGCATCAAGTAAGAATTAAAGGATACGGAGAACTGCGTCCTCTTGAACGTACCGTAGTGTCGGCCCAAGTGTCTGGTGAAGTGATCAAATGGAATCCAAATTTTGTCGAAGGTGGATTGGTTAAGCGCGGCGAAGTTTTATTTGAAGTTGAGCCGGACAACTACGAAGTAGCACTTCTTCAAGCACAATCTCAATTACAAAGCGCCAAAGCAGCATTAGTAGAAGAACAAGGCCGTGCAGAAGTGGCCAAACGCGAGGCCAAAACAATGCCTAACGAGCGCGTTTCTGACCTTTATCTTCGCAAGCCACAAGTGATGAGCGCCGAAGCCGCGGTAAAACTTGCAGAGGCCTCTGTAAAACTCGCCGAGCGTGATTTAGCTAACTGTCGCGTTATAGCCCCATATGATGCCTTAGTTGTTCGCCGTGAATTAGGTACAGGACAATTTGTCAGTACAGGGATGAATGTTGGTGAGTTGTACAACGTTGAGCGAGCTGAAGTGGTTTTCCCTATTGCCGGGTTTGATCGCAGCTTTTTACCGGTTAACCTGAAAGGCAAAGATGCCCTGATTTCTACTCAAGACAAATATTCTGTTAACCGTTCAGCTCGAATTGTTCGCGATACTGGCATCATAGATCAACAAACTCGCATGGGCCATGTCGTTGTCGAATTAGAAGACCCATACGGTCTACAACGGGACCTACCGCGTATTTTATTTGGCTCGTACGTTGAAGTGTCGTTTGACGGTTTAGTGTTAAATGACGTGGTTAAACTATCTCAAGATTTGGTCACAAATAATCGAGTATGGATATTAAACGATGACAAGACAATCAAACAAAAAGTTGTCGATGTTGTAAAAGAAGAAGGTAAAGACTTTTTGATTGGTGATGGATTAGAGCAAGGCGATAACATTGTCATGACGATTCCTGAGTTTCCTCAAGAAGGCATGGAAGTGCGCTTAGAAGGTGACAAGAAAAAAGAAAAGACTGAAAAGAACAAAACATCAGAAACGGTAAACGCTGTACTGACTGAGTCAACGGAGGGATAAGCCGGTGACCGATATCAAACAAAACGAAAAGCCGACGGGATTAATCGCTTTTTTTGCGAATAACTCAGTCGCTGCCAACCTAATGATGATTTTTATCATCATTATGGGTTTATTCACCTACTTCAAAATTCAGCGTCAAATGTTCCCGAACTTTGACCTAAACTACATTCAAGTCAGCGCTGCTTATCGTGGTGCATCCCCTCAAGAAATTGAAGAGAGCATTTTAATCAAGATGGAAGAAGCGTTAAAAGACGTAACTGAAATCGAAGAAATGAATTCTCGAGCGTTCCGAAATTCTGGCCAATTAACTTTAGAAATTGCCACAGATAAAGACCTACCAGAGGTTCTTGATAAAGTTAAAGCGCGAGTTGATTCTATTGCAACATTTCCTGCTGGGATGGAGCCGGTAAATGTTAGGCAAATTGAAATTACTCAAGATGTTATAGAAATGTCACTCGTTGGTGATTTTCCGCTGGAAGAGTTAAAGCCTATCGCCAAAAAAATCGAAGACGAACTACTATTGTTAAACAACGTCTCTTTGGTTGAGTTAAGTGCGCCTTCCGATGAAATTTCTGTCGAAGTTCAACCGGAAGCCCTCAGAAAATACAATCTGACTTTATCGGATATTTCCAACGCCATTCGTCGATACTCTGCTAATTATTCAGCAGGTCAGCTTCGCACCGACTCAGGTTTGATTGCAGTTCGAATTGAAAATCAGTACTACGACGGCCACGAGTTTAATCAAATACCAGTAAAAATTGGCGACAACGGTGCGCGCGTTTTATTAGGCGATGTTGCCACTGTTCATGATGGTTTTACGGAAGGGCTAAGATACAACAAGTTTTCTGGTCAAAATTCCGTTTATATGAGTGTTAAAGCCACCAAAGACCAAAACATGGTGGCGGTGTCTAAGTCGGTCAAAGAATTCATCGACATGCGTAACCCTACCTTGCCAAAAGGTATGGAGCTTAAAATTCTTGTCGACATGACTTACTACCTCAACGCTCGTTTAGACATGATGCTGAGTAACCTATTCCAAGGCTCAATACTGGTCGCTTTAATGCTGACCATATTTTTGAGATTCCGCCTAGCATTTTGGGTAATGATTGGCCTGCCAGTGTGTTTCTTGGGTGCCGTAATGTTAATGCCGACGCTTGGTGTCACCATTAATATCATGTCACTGTTCGCATTCATCATGGTATTGGGTATTGTAGTCGATGACGCCATTGTCATCGGGGAGAGTGTCTATACGGAGGTTGAGAAAACCGGCGGTGGGGTCGACAACGTTGTGCGCGGTGCACAACGAGTAGCGACACCTGCGACCTTTGGTGTTTTAACCACTATAGCGGTATTCGCTCCCTTTATGGCAGCGAGCGGACCTCAAGGCACCTTCTTTACCAATATTTCTGGCGTGGTCATTCTGTGTTTAATCTTTAGTTTGATTGAGTCCAAACTAATATTGCCCGCTCACTTAGCTCACACTAAATTTACCCCGGTTAAGTCAAACAGCTGGCGTTCGAGATTTAACAAAGCGTTTAATAATTTTGTTTACGTTAAGTACAAAGGCGCTTTGGAAAAATGTATCGAATACCGCTGGTCGGTAATGATTGCATTTACCTTCATCTTGGTCGCAAGCGCTACCATGATGATGGTTAATCACGTGCGCTTTATTCCACAACCTAAAGTTCCTGATGATTATCCGAGTATCGCAATCGAGATGAATGAGACGGTTTCTGACCAGCAGACGATTGATGCAATTCAATCTATCGAAGCGATGGTCATGCGTGTAGAGCGTCAAATCATAGAAGAAACTGGCGGGCCAATGATGAAGGATATTTTAGCCTTCAATAACAGCCGTAATGCTGGTCGTATTGTTGTTCCGCTTGTTGAAGAAGAAAAACGTGCGTTTGACTCGTTTGAACTAGCAAGACGCTGGCGTGAAAATATGCCAGAGATCCCGGGTATGAAGTCGATTACAGTAAAAGATAGCGTGATCGGTGGTGCCGGTGGTCAAGGTGACTTCGGTTACCTGATTTATGGTCCTGACCTTGATGTGCTCAATGCCGCAGGTCGCCAGTTTATGAAGATGTTGTCGGTACAAAAAGGCTTGTTTGATATCAGCTCGACCTTGGACGCTAACAGCAAAGAAATTCAAATGGAACTCAAGCCGGTTGCCTATGATTTAGGCTTGTCACTGCAATCAATCGCAAACCAAATGGGTACGAGTTTCTACGGTGGTGAAGCCCAGCGAGTACTGCGCAATGGCGAAGAAGTACGTGTTATGGTGCGTTACCCAGAGCTCACCCGCGAACAATTCAGCGAGCTTAAATATGCGACGATTACGACACCTTCAGGTAATGAGGTGATGTTAGGTGATGTCGTGACCTTGACTGAAAAACCAGGTATTAGTTACATTCGTCGCGAAAACGGCTTCCGCTCTGTTTATGTATTTGGCTCTATTGACCAAGCACTCGTCGAGCCAACAGCGGTCGTAGAAACCATCAAAGAAGACTTGTTACCTGAACTCAAAGACATGTTCCCAACCATCAAAACGGAACTTGGCGGAGCGATTGAGGAAGAACAAGATCAGCTCAACGAACAATTGATGTTTTTTGTTGCTGGTATGTTGCTGGTTTACATCTTGTTAGCTGTACCATTAAAGAGCTACTCGCAACCTATGATCATCATGTCCGTGATCCCATTTGGGTTTGTTGGTGCTGTCATAGGTCATTTCATCATTGGTATCGACATGAGTATGATGTCTACCTTTGGCCTTGTCGCCGCGGCCGGTGTTGTTATCAACGATAGTTTGGTGATGACAGATTATGTAAACCAAATGCGTAAAGAAGGTCTTTCTACCTTAAAAGCTGTCGTCGCTGCTGGTTGTGTTCGCTTTAGAGCAATCACATTGACGTCAATCACGACGTTTGTGGGTGTTTTACCTATTATGTTCGAAACTAGCTTACAAGCGCGCTTTGTTATTCCGATGGCAACCGCTCTTGGTTTTGCCGTATTATTTGCGACGGTAGTAACGTTGATATTAGTCCCGTGTTTATACATGATCTTAGAAGACACCAAAGACCAGTTTAAAACCTTTGGTGGCTTATTTGGTCGGGCATATCGCAAGATGTTTGGCACTGAAGCGCCTGCAGTAAGCCAGCCGTATAGAAACACTAGCCATACAAGTGGCAGTTCAAGTTATAATGATGGCGGCGCAGATATATAACTAGATTAGTCAATAGCCATTAGACAAAAGCCCACTTTGCTGTGGGCTTTTTGATTGTGTAAATTAAATTTGGAGACCCTTAGGTGGTTGATTTAACGCTGTTAGCTGTATTTATACCGACATTTTTTGTGGTCAGTATAACTCCTGGTATGTGTATGACTTTGGCAATGACGTTAGGTATGACAGTCGGCGTCAAAACTACCTTATATATGATGTGGGGAGAGTTACTAGGTGTCGCCATCGTAGCGGTCTCCGCGGTCATTGGCGTATCTGCAATCATGCTGCAATACCCAACTTTGTTTACGGTACTCAAGCTACTTGGTGCCAGTTATCTCGCATGGATAGCTATACAAATGTGGCGAAGCAAAGGAAAACTAGCAATACAAGAACAACAAGACGCAGTGACACACTCACGAATGGGCTTGTTTAATCAAGGTTTAATAACTGCACTGGCCAACCCAAAAGGCTGGGCCTTTATGATCTCGTTATTACCGCCATTTATAAACCCAGATTACGCATTGCCAACCCAACTTGTCTTACTCGTTATGATAATTTTGTGCTCTGAATTTATCTGTATGATGCTGTACGCAACCGGGGGTAAAACAATTGGCCGCGTCTTGACCCAAAAGAGCAACGTCAAACGGCTCAATCAAATCTCTGGTAGCTTAATGATGTTGGTTGCTTTGTGGTTACTGTTAGGTAGTTAGGCCAACAAAGTTGGCCTCATATGTTTTATTAATGTTTGTCTAACCAAGCTAATACCTCAGGGAAGTGGTCTTCCACCGCCTTAGGCGAGGTCAATATATCAATGTGATCGTAGTCTTTTTGGTTACCATTTTGTTTCGATAACAGACTAAACTGTGCCTTTGGGTTTTGACACTCAGCCATAAATAGTTGGACGTCTTGCTGATGGCCGAGTGAGTAATCACTTACACCAGTCAAATGCCACATCGGTGGCCATTTTGCGCTTGCTGCGGCTTTGTAATAGTCAAAGCCGTCAATTGGGTCAATCCACTGACTCTTACGAACCCACTTCACACTTTCTACGATGGCTTTTCTCGGCTCAGAATCTGCGCCGACGCCCAGTCTTTTGGCATCTAAAAAACCACTCTTTTTGGTCATAATTGGTGCCAAGAACTTCCAAAATAGATCCACCTTTAACAAGCGCTCACTATTCCAAACCGTCACTTGACGTTTAGTACCAAACTTAACCATTGAGCGCACCATATCTTGAAGTTCTGGATAACGAACAAAGGCACTTGCAAACATAACCCCGCCCCAAGAGTGACAAATAACGTGCATTTGCTTTTGAGTGCGTTGATAAACTTCTTTCATCAACAAAGGAATATCTTTGGTGATTACTTCGTAATAGCCATGGTCGTTACGGTCTTTGACCGATGGAGTACTTTGACCGCGGCCACGATAATCGGCGACATAAACGTCGTATCCTTGTTTAGCGAGATAACCTGCTAAGCCTTTTCCCGATTCGGTATAAAAAATACGACCATTTTCTATCGTGCCATGTAGCATCAAAATCGGCGTACCGGCTTCCCCATTATCTCGCTCTGCGCGAATATGTCTCACGTGTAACGAGTGGTCTTCACAAGTCACAAAAAAAGAAGATTGCGCGATAGAGTCGAATTTTGGCACTGAGGTGCTCCATTTAAATAACTGGTCGGATGTCAGAAATGATAAGTCGTGACCGAAAAAATACAAGTTAATTGTGCGTTTACTTTTGTTTGACCGTAAGCAACACTTAACAGACGCGAGTTGGTAATAGGATAAAAAAGATAAGCTTATGAAATTGACTGAGGCTCAAAACCAGACACAGCAGTGCCTAATTAAAGCAATGACCCAACTTAACCAAGTCGTGCTGGGCAAGGAGCAACAAGTTAAACTCGCCGTCACGTGTTTACTCGCAAATGGCCATTTGCTCATTGAAGACTTACCCGGTATGGGCAAAACGACACTATCTCATGCCCTTGCCGATGTATTTCAATTGGAGTACCAACGCAGTCAATTTACCTCAGATATGTTGCCCGCTGATGTGTTGGGTGTGTCTATTTTTGATCAGTCAAAACAAGCCTTTACTTTTCATCAAGGGCCGATTTTTTCACAGTTACTGTTGGCCGATGAAATTAACCGAGCGAATCCAAAAACACAAAGTGCCCTTCTCGAAGCAATGGAAGAACAGCAAGTCTCTATTGACGGTTCAACTTATACGTTGCCAACCCCTCATTTTGTTTTAGCCACTCAAAACCCAGTTCATCAAAGTGGCACCTATCCTTTACCTGAGTCTCAATTAGACCGATTTTTAATGCGTCTGCAACTTGGTTATCCACCAGAATCGGCCGAATTTGAACTATTAATGTCCACTGATAAATCCAAACAGCGCCGAGCCAAACCAGTCATGACACCAGAGCAGCTGCAACAAGCTCAACAAGATGTGCTCGAAGTACACAAATCTGATGTCGTTGTCCGCTATGTAATGCGCTTATTACACTACAGTCGAACCGAAGGTGTTTATCCAAACCCATTGTCACCAAGAGCGGGACTTGCACTTATTAAAGCGGCACAAGCTTATGCGTACTTAAGTGGAAAAACCTTTATCGACGCCGATGATGTCAAAGCTGTGTTTCCTGCGGTTGCCGAGCACAGGCTCCGCTCTGGGCATAGTACGAGCTCAGCAAATCAATACAGTGACTCAATTTTGGCGTCGGTCAATGTGTTTGAATAATAGGGCTAGGGTCGAAGATAGTCATGCTTGAAGCTCGGGTATCAAACTGGATTGCCAAACGATTTGAAATCAAGTCATCATTTAAATTAGGCCACCAGCAGCTATTTATTTTCCCGACTCGCTTTGGTTTTTTATATCTATTGGCGGTATTGATCATCTTTGTACTCGGAACCAATTACCAAAACAACCCTATTTTAATATTGAGCTATTTCCTGTTCTTTATGTTCATTTGGTCTTTGCATGCCTGTTTTAACAATATGATCCGCTGTCAGTTTGATGCCATTTCTATTAAAGATGGCTATGTTGGCGAAGCAACAACATTGTTTATAAAGGTTACTAAAAGCGCTAAGCCCTTTACTCCTATGCAATTGAGTTTTTGGCAAGACCGTCAGGAGCTTAACTTTGATTACGGCACTCTACAAACGCATACTCTCAGCGTTTTTTTGCCAATAACAAATCGCGGTTTACAGCAACCAGCCATCCTTAAAATAAAATCTGAGTACCCTTTTGGCTTAGTCAAGGCGTGGTCATATTTGCGTTTTGATGAATCGTTTTGGGCATTTCCAAAGCCAGTAAAAGGCGATTGGCAATTCAAAACGGCCCAACAGAACACGGAGCACAACCAACAACAAAATGAAACCGACCCCAACGCAAAGCAGGGAGCTAACTCAGACTCGCATAGTCTAGTACTAGAAAGCCAAAGCGTTGACCGTCAGTTTGATGGGATTAGGACGTTCGTTCCTGGCTCTCCCATGTCTCAAGTCGCCTGGAAACAGTATGCTAAACAAGCGCAGGGGGACCTCTTGCTTAAAGATTTTGTTGATGAGCAACAAACGGAAGTGGCATTGACTTTATCTTCTATTAAAAAAGGCTCCCTTGAATATAAGCTTTCGGTGCTGACCCAAGCAGTACTCGATTTACACCGACAGAAACAACCTTTTGTATTAGAGCTGTCGGGCTATCGAGGGCAGCACGCTCAAGTTCAGTACAAAGGTGATGAAGCGTCATTTCAACAATGCCTCCGCACATTAGGCGGATTTGGCTTGGCTAAATCTGACTTACAAAAGTCAAAACGAGAATTCGAGTCATGAGTATTGTGGCTCGAACTGTGTCTTCACAAACATTGCTCCCTCTCGCTACTGCAGCGTTTAATGTCTTGCTACTTGCGACGATTCCTTTGTTGTTTGAGGCCTTATTGAGCTCGATAATTGTCATCAGTAGCTTACTTGTTTTGATCCAAGTGGTGTTATTAAGAAAAACTCATTGGATGATGAAATCCGTCAAACACATAACCTTGGTCAAAAATGTCGGCGCCTTGGCTTTTTTTGGGTTAATTATCGTATCAGCAAAACAACTTGGATTATTGAACGCCATGGTCAATTTATTGTTTTCTGGTGTTTTGTTGTGGCTTGTTACTGCCGATTTGAACAGCTCAAAATGGGCCAAACAAGTATTTGTCGTCTCGCTGCTATTAACTGCCGTGTCGTTTATCTATCAACAAGATTTACAATGGAGCCTGTACGCATTAATGGTGGTGCTAGGGCTCTTTGTCACCTTGTACCTGTGCCAATCTCAATCTTATCAGAGCCCAGATACGACTATGAGTATTAAGCCGCCCCATTTTTTCGTAATGGTATTGAGTTGTTTAGTGCTCTCAGCAGCAACCTTTGTGTTGATGCCTGCCCTTTCGCCGTTTTGGAAACTGCCTGAACAAAAGCAATCTTCGACGGGGCTAAGCGATACTATGACTCCGGGTGATATCGCGCAATTAGCCAGCTCTAATCGTTTGGCGTTTCGGGTCGAGTTAAGCGGAAATCAAGAGCTAGTTAATGGCTTGTTAAATGACCACGCGAGTCAATATTGGCGGGTCCTTACTTTAGAAGATTTTAACGGTAAAACGTGGCGTCAAAACCCTCAAAGAAAAGTCACACGTTCAGACAGGCCAACGCCTTCTCCTCAGCAGCAATCATCATTGGATTTGTTAAGTTCTGACCTTTCTTTGTCCATCATTGCAGAACCAAGCCACCAGCCTTGGTTGTTAACCTACGGCACAAGTATGCCCCAACACAACCAAATCATGCTCACTAACGACAGCCGATTATTGAGCACTAAATCAATCAGTAAGCGGATCAAATACCAAGCCCAAAACCTAGCGCCCACCAATGTCTTACCGGTGACAGAAAGTGATTTAGAAATTAATACCCGTCTACCTAATAACTCTAACCCAAAAGTCAGAGCACTCAGTCAGGCTCTATTGGCCAATATCAGTACAGAACAAAGAGTGACTTCTGCCAAAACGTTGTTTGCGTTTAACCGAGCTGTTTTGAATTATTTTTCGAGCCAAGGCTTCGTTTATACTTTATCGCCCCGGCCTTTAAGCGGAGAGCACCTAGATGACTTTATGTTCGAGAGTAAACAAGGTTTTTGTGCTCATTACGCCAGTGTTCATGCCTTTATGCTGCGCAGTATCGGAGTACCAGCAAGGGTAGTGACCGGTTATCACGGTAGTGAGCTCAATCCAAACGGCCAATATTTGAATATTTACGATCGCAGTGCCCATGCGTGGGTTGAATACTTAACACCCGATCAACAATGGCAGCGAATAGACCCTACGGGGGCTGTATCACCCGAACGCATTCAAAGCGGTTTAGAAGTTTCTCTGCAAGCCGAGGTCGCTAACCAAAATGCCGCTATCAACTTTGTGAAACAAACCCCATGGCTAAATCAACTCCGTCAGCAATTACAGTCGCTCGATTATTATTGGACCGTTTGGGTACTGGATTTTGATAATAATAAACGAGAAAACGTCGTCAAAGAGTGGTTTAGTTTGGCAACCTTCGGTTACCTTATTGGCGCTTTGATTACCTTATGTATCCTGTTGCTTATAGTTTGGTTGATAGTACGACACTTTAAGCAACCAAAATTGTCCCCTGAACGCATGGTTTTGACTCGATTGTACACAGCATTAAGCGCTACGACACAAAAACCAGATCTCAACCAAATCGATTGGACCATGTCGCTTCAACAACACCAACAAGTGCTAACCCAAAACGCGCCTGAATATGAGCAGCAAATTCTGCAAATTATCCAAACGTTAAATCGAAATTTATATGACAAAGATCACATCATCGATACTCGTGCGCTTTGTAACATTATTGAAACCTTGAATGAACAGACCAAATAAAACCGTCATTCGTTTTGCTCCAACCTCTTATAAACAGGCCATTTCAGCGATTTCCAGCCTGAATTCACCATCATAGTTTTATTACCAAAAACCTAAAAACACTCACTAACCGACTACTTTTCTTTGTAATTTTTGTCACGCAAGCGTCACATTGGATTTATAAAACTGTCATTTTTGGTCAGTAGATTGTGCTCCAGTTTTTACAACATAACGATTCAATCAGTTACCAGTTTCAACATCGGAGACCAAAATGGAACTTAAAAATATCTTTCGTGTTTCACTCGTGGCAGCAGCCGTTTCTTTAACCGCTTGTGGTGGTGACATCAACATCACTCCTACTGTAAACGACAACAGCACGTCGACAGTAGACAATAGCGTTGGCGACAACTCTCCAACATACAATGGCGGTGCTAACCCAGCAGATAACAACCCTTGTGCGTCATATGGCGAACTACAAGGTACGTTTGACGGCACTGACTGTATGTACGACACAGTATTTGCGAGCAAAAACATCGAAATCACAGAAAACGTAACATTTGCTAAATTAGAAAATGACGGTGTTCACGTATTTGATGGTGCCCTTCAAATTGGTCAAGACTGTAAAACAACAACAGGTTGTACGGTAGATTCAAACGGCCCTGTTATGACAGTGCAAGCAGGCGCAACTCTGGCATTTAAATCAGGTGAAGCAATTTTACGTATTGCACGTGGCGCAAAAATCAACGCAATTGGTACGTTTGATGACCCAATCACGTTCACTTCTGCCAAAGCATTTGACCGTTTGAATGTTGAAGGTACTTTACCACTATACGCTGACTGGGGTGGCATCATCATCAACGGTTTTGGTGTAACTGACCAATGTACTCCTACTGAGCGCACTGACGGTACTTGTAATGCAGAGTCTGAAGGTATCTTGTCTCACTTTGGTGGTGACAACAACGCTGACTCGAGCGGTACACTGCGTTACGCAAAAATCTACTACGCTGGTTCAGGCCCTCGTGTTGGTGGTGAAGGCGACGACCTTAACTCTCTTACACTAAATGCGGTTGGTTCTAACTCAGAATTCTCATTCATCCACATTCACCAAGGTTTTGACGATGGTGTTGAAATCTTTGGTGGTGCGGCTGACCTTTACAACATCGTTGTAACGGATACTCAAGATGACTCGTTTGACCTAGATGCAGGCTGGCAAG
Source organism: Psychrosphaera ytuae (assembly GCF_017638545.1). NCBI lineage: Bacteria > Pseudomonadati > Pseudomonadota > Gammaproteobacteria > Alteromonadales > Pseudoalteromonadaceae > Psychrosphaera > Psychrosphaera ytuae. Next base: position 2,180,703 of record NZ_CP072110.1, on the reverse strand, counting down.
GTAACGCGTCTCACTTATTCGTTATGCACGGCTCAGTGACATTAGATGACGGTTCAGTGGTTTATATGGGCAATAACGGCTTTGAAACAGATGGTCTAAAAGGTGACGCTGCGGATGACCCTCGTTCAGACGTACCTAAGATCTCTAACGTAACTGTTATCACACACGACCAAAACTCTGTTCGTGACGAGGACCCTTCACAAGCGTTTAAGTTTGATGACCGTATTAACACGGCTTACCACAATGTATTGATGGTTAAAGAGCAAACTGCAAACGGCACTGAATGTATCGAATTTAAAACAGACGGTGAAAAAGAAGCAGATAAGATTTCTTTCGCGGGCTCTACAATGGCTTGTATCGCAGAGTTTAAAGGCGACGCGACCTTCTCTGCAGACGCTCCAGCTGCTCTAGTTGCTACTGCAAAAACAGACTGGTTTGACAATGGTGGTTTGAATGTTCGCCTTGGTACCGCATCTGACGTACTAGCAGCGGATGGTTTCTCTACTAACACAGCATCAACAAACTTAGCAGCGTCTTCAGCAGATGCAGACGCAAGCTACATCGGTGCAGTATCAGACCAAGACACAGATTCAAACTGGTACAAGTGGGTACAGATGGCGGTTACAGCAGCAAAAGCTGACTAATCACCAGTACTCAATCAACGTGGGCGCATGCGCTAAAAATACACTTCGCGCCCACGCTTTTGATCCCCACTTTACTTATTAGGAATCTAAAATGAGAAATCAACGAAAGCTCAACACTATCAGCTTCGCTGTGTCATTAGGATTGTTGGCACAAGCTAACCTAGTGATGGCCGCGGATGATGATGAAATCGAAGAGGTTGTTGCTGTTGGTACTCGCCTGCAAGGTAGTGCAGCAGCCGTCATCGAAGAACGCCGAGGACAAGCGTTTGTTGCAGATATTTTAGGTGCTGAACAATTATCAAGAACCGGTGACAGCGATGCTGCATCGGCATTACGCCGCGTGACAGGTTTGACCCTGGTTGATGGCAAATTTATTTATGTACGTGGTTTGGGTGAGCGTTATTCATCTGCACGGCTAAACGGTGCTAGTATTCCAAGCCCAGACTTAACACGCAACGTCGTTCCTCTTGATATATTCCCTTCGAGCATCATTGAAAGCTTATCTGTACAAAAAGCCTATTCGCCTTCCATGCCAGCGGCATTTGGCGGTGGTGCCATCGATATCAGAACTAAGTCAGTGCCGTCAGAGTTCACTGCGGGTATTGAAGTTGGTCTAGGATACGATACGTCAGCGTCTGAAGGTAACACTTACCGACTAGACGATTCTGGAATTAGCTCTAAGTTATTAGAAGCCAACGTTTTTTATCGCGGTGACTTTAGTACCTCATCGATTGCCGAGCGCAATCAGTTTGTAAGCGACGAAAACGGAACTGCGGGAGCCAAAGCCCTGGCAGTGAACAAAGAACTACTTAAAGCCTTGCCACGAAACTTTGATTTGAAAGAAGAGTCTCTCGATCCTTCATACAATATCAAAGCACACATCGGCCACAGCATGGAGCTATACGGCGGTGATTTGGGCTTTTTAGCATCGATTGCGTATGACACTTCTTGGGATGCAGGTGATAAGACAACTGCAGTGATTTCTTCTGAAGTATCTGATGGTTGTGCAACAGAACTAAATACCTCTGAGCAAATCAGCGCCTCTTGTTACGAGACCAAGAAAGAGTCGTTTGTGACAACCGAAAACGAGCGCTTAAATGCTGTGTTTAATATCGGTTACAACAAAGATAACCACAAGGTCACGTGGTCAAACATCTTATTGCAAGATAACGAAGACGAGTCTGAAGTCGCCATTCAAGAGTCACCAGCGGGTAGTTCTACCTTTACTATTGCCGGTGACGGTCAGGCAAACCGTTCTCACATGTTCAACTATGAAGAGCGTGAGTTAATGGTGTCGCAATTGTTAGGTCAGCATACGTTTTTGGATTACAACGGTTTAGGCTTTGATTGGCAGTACACAGAATCAGAAGCGACAACTGATATTCCAATGAATGCAGAGTTTAAGTTCCGTGACAGATATGACAATGGCAACTATGCCTCATCGGAAATCACAGGTGATGACAACCGTGTTATGTATTCGTTTACCGAAATGGAAGACAACGTAAAATCATACGGTGGTAACTTTACCCTGCCTGTATTTACGTCTTCATTCGAAATGGAATTTAAAGCCGGTTATGACTTCAGCGACCGTGCACGTGTTTATCAAACGTCATCGTTCGCTGTTAACTCAGGCGCTGCCGGTGTCGAGATTGACAATGGCGGAGACCCTCTTAACAACTCAGACTATCTGACGGATGAATTCATTGATGCAAATAACCTTGATGTAAGCTTCAATGAACCTACTGCACCGGATGCCGATGACTATTATGCCGCACAGAAGATTGATGCTGCATATGGTGCCTTTGATGTTATTTACGACACTAAATGGCGTTTCAGTGGTGGTTTGCGCTGGGAAGAGTTTAAGCAAGTGTCCATGGGTTCTTCGAGCCTGATCTTCACACCTGAAGACTTGGATATTTACTTCTCTCCGGAGCGTATTGAGGCCGGTACTATTCAAGAGGACGATACCTACGCTGCACTTTCATTCACTTACATGAGTGGCGAAAACTACCAAATCCGCTTTGGCTACGGTGAAACTGTCGTTCGTCCAGACCTTCGTGAAGTATCTCCGGTTGCTTACTATGACCCTCTAACGGATATTCGTACCATTGGTGTGGTTGGTCTTCAGTCTAGCCCAATCAAAAACTACGATTTGCGTTATGAGTATTACGGTGCAGCAGGCGATAATTTCTCAGTGGCCGCTTTCTACAAAGACATTGAAGCTCCAATCGAGACGATTTTACGTGTTGGTGATTCGGACTATTCGGCGTCATTTGTAAATGGTGAAACCGCAGAAGTATACGGTATCGAAGCTGAATGGTTATATGACTTAACCTTCTTAGCAGATGGCATCTTTACATCAGGTAATGTCACACTTTCTGACTCAGAAGCCGTGATTGACCCAGGCCTAGCAGCTAACTTAACCAACCCGACTAAACGCATGACGGGCCATTCTGAGTATGTCGTTAACTTGCAGTTAAACTACGATTCTACCGATGGCAATCACTCAAGCTCGTTGGTTTACAACGTGTTTGGTGAGCGTATTCTTGCTGCTGGTGTTGGTGGCCGAGAAGATGCCTACGAACAGCCGTTCCATTCACTTGATGTGGTTTATACCTATTACCCAGACTTTAACTCCAAGATTAAGTTTAAGATCAAAAATCTCTTAAACGAAGATCAGGAAGTGACCCAGTCTGACGTCATCGTACGCGAACGCGAAAAAGGCATGGCATTTAGCGTAAGTTACACTTACGAGTTTGACTAACTCAAAATAGCCAAGGTCATATTTTTGTCAAAAGCCACCAGCTCGGTGGCTTTTTTTATTCATCGATACAAGTATTTCTACAAATTCGTGACTTTTTATTCGTTTGTCACAATACCTTCACCGTGCTGTAACTTTGAAGTCATATAACTTGTATTTAATAACCTTAATCATTAACAGCCGAAACTGACTATGCAAACTTCAACTCAATTCGTAACGGAACAACATGTCGAGTTAGAACAAACACTTGCACACCTTGTCCAGCTTGTTCATCGCCCTTCAATTACACCTAATGACGCAGGATGTCAGCAGTATTTGATGCGCCTTTTTCACAAGTGGGGAATGGAGGTTGATTGCTTTGAGATTGAGGGCGTATCTAACTTAATTGCCAAAATTGGCAATGGTGGGACACGAATTGCCTTTGCAGGTCACACGGACGTAGTTCCGGCTCCTTATCCGGAAAACTGGGACTCTGACCCATTTTCATTAACCATTGATGGTGAAAAAGTTGTGGGGCGCGGCGTCGCCGATATGAAAGGTGGTATATCAGCGATGCTTACTGCATTTGAACTCGCATTACCTCACCTAGATTTGGACGCTTATAGTTTTTATTTTTTGATCACCAGTGACGAAGAGGGTGAAGCTGAGTTTGGCACTCAAGAAATCATGGAAAAACTTGAACTTAATGATGAGGTACCGCACTTCTGCATTATTGGTGAGCCCACCAGTCAAACTCAAGTCGGTGACGTGATTAAAATAGGCCGTAGAGGTTCAATCTCAGGTGAGATCACCATACATGGAGTGCAAGGTCACGTCGCCTATCCTCAAGAAGCCAATAACGCCGCACATAGAGCCATGATGTTGGGTCGATGGTTAAGTGACTTGTCGTGGGATGAGGGCACAAAGGACTTTCCTGGTAGTCACTTACAAGTCACCGGTATTAATACTGGCGGCTGGACTGACAACATCATTCCTGGCCAATGTTCGTTGAAGTTCAATATTCGTTACAGCCACAAACAAACTCAAGATTTGATCACTAAACGTATTTCTGATGGCTTGATGCAATTAAAGCAATTGACCAAAGACATTGAAATAGAATGGTCAAGGCCATGTTTGCCCTACTTTACCGCATCGGATGCCGCACCAGAAGTCGCTGGCGCGATACCAACGAATGAGCGACTAGAGCCAGTGAAAGACTTGGATCTTATCGCAGAAACCGAACGTTCAATTTTTAATGAAATGAAGTTGTTCCCGCGTTTGTCTGTATCAGGTGGTACATCTGATGGTCGCTTTATTGCAGCCAAAGGTACCCAAGTCGTTGAGATTGGCTTACCCAATCACAGTATCCACAAAACCAATGAACACGTGTCTAAACAAGACCTATTTGACTTAACCAAAGTCTATAAAAATCTACTGATGCAACTTATGGCCAAATAAACGTTTTTCTCGCTTTATGAGCATATTTTGCTAGCATGGTTTTACACACCACGGATAAAACAACAACCATCGGAGAAAGTAATGCAAATTAATGCGGATACAATTGAAAAACTAACCGACATGGCTCTCCAATATGCCCCTAAATTGGGCTCAGCTATTATAGTTTTAATTATTGGTCTTATCGTAGTAAAAGCCATTACAAAAGGATTTGTAGCAGTTTTAAACAAGAGTAAACTCGACGCTTCTTTGAAGCCATTTTTGACTGGCATCATCAACACGTTGTTAAAAGTATTATTGTTTGTTTCTGTTCTTGGCATGATCGGAATAGAAATGACGTCATTTATCGCTATCTTAGGTGCCGTAGGTTTGGCAGTAGGCATGGCGCTGTCAGGCACACTGCAAAACTTCGCAGGTGGTGTGATGATCCTTACCTTTAAGCCTTATCGCGTTGGTGATTTTATTGAAGCGAAAGGCTATTCAGGTACAGTATCTCAAATCCAAATTTTTAATACCGTTTTACGTACTGGTGACAACAAGACCATCATCATTCCTAACGGCCAGCTAAACAACTCATCGATGATTAACTTTTCGGTTGAAGAAAAGCGTCGTGTCGATTGGACATTTGGCATCGCTTATGGTGACGATGCAGACCTTGCAAGAGCAGTTATCAAAGAATTATGTGATGCAGACGAGCGTATTCACAAAGACCCTGAAGTCTTTATCGCTGTATCGGCATTAGCAGACAGTTCGGTGAATTTTGTTGTTCGCGCCTGGGTCGACAAAGCGAATTACTGGCCGGTATTTTTTGCCATGAACGAAAAAGTTTATAAAACGTTCCCGCAACGTGGCCTTAACATTCCATTCCCACAAATGGACGTTCACTTACACAAAGAAGGGTAAGTTTTTCAATTCCTACAGTTGTGTGAACACTATTAGGGTGTAATCAACAGATTCTCACCCTAGTATCACCAACTTAAAAACGTCTATAAAGCGGCTATTGGGTCGCTTTTTTTATTTGTTTATTGCCAATTTATTAATATCAAAAACAAAACGTTGCTTTTTTATTACAACGAAATGTTACCTGTCACACACTTTTAACACGGCTGTAGTTTTACTGACATTTTCCCGCTCTAGAATTTCTAGCATCTTCTTTTGCATCTATTTTAGATAGGGAAATACATGAAACCGTTGTCTACTACATTGCTTACCAGCGCATTATTAGCAGGTTTAGCATTCACAGCCCAAGCGGACGATCTAAAACCAGTCATAAACGCTGGTAAAGAAATCTCCAAATCCGCTGCTCAGTCACAAGAGAAAATCAACAAGCTTACTGAGCAAACCCAAACTAAATTGCAACAATATCAGACTGTGAATAAAGAAATTGACGGTTTGAATGTTTACAACGCACAACTTCAAAAGCAGTTACAGAGTCAGTATGACGAAATGGCATCGCTTAATCTCGATATCGACCGAGTATCGGTGATCGAGCGCCAAATCACGCCACTGATGATTCGTATGATCAATGGCTTAGAGCAGTTTGTCTCTCTAGATGTTCCGTTTTTACCAGAAGAGCGCACTGAGCGTATTAATGGTCTCAAGGACTTGATGGACCGAGCTGATGTCGCGGTATCAGAAAAATTCCGTCGCGTCTTAGAAGCGTTTCAAGTTGAGATGGGCTATGGCCGTAGTATCGAAGCTTACCAGGGTCTAATCGAAGTAAACGGCCAAGAACGTGACGTTGACTTCTTACGCATTGGTCGTGTTGCCTTGGTTTATATCACTCGCGATGGTTCTTACGCGGGACGCTGGGACCAAGAGAGTAAGTCATGGCAAAAAGCCGATGACGAATTCCGTATGCATATCACCAAAGGCCTGCGTATGGCCAAGAAGCAACTTGCGCCCGATTTACTCGTAATGCCGATTAAAGCGGCTCCTTAATAACCTCATGCGCTAATACAAACGCTGACTAGAATAAAACAGGTTTTAAGAAAATGATTAACGTAATTAAGCCCGCTATCGTAGCAATCTTTGGTGCAGGATTAGCACTGTCGGTTCAAGCAGAACAAACTAACGCTTTGAACTTAGACGACTTATTAAAACAGCTTGAGCAAGGTAAGCTGGCTCAAACTCAAGAAAACAAAAGCCGTGAACAGCGCTTTTTGGCTCAAAAAAACGAACAAGATCGTTTGTTAACAGAAGCAAATCAAGAAAAAGCAAACGCACTGGCCTTATCTGAAAAGTTAGAAACTGAATTCGAACAAAACGAATTTAAGATTGCCGATTTATCAGAAGCATTAAACAAGCGTATGGGCTCACTAAAGGAGCTATTTGGTGTGTTGCAGCAGGTATCTGGTGACACCGCTGGCAAGCTAAAAACATCGAACGTTTCTGCACAGTTCCCGGGTCGTGATGTGTTCTTTGAGCAACTAGCACAGAGCATGGGCGGTTCGTCAAAATTAGCGTCTATCGAACAAATTGAACAAGTTTGGTTTGAGATGCAAAAAGAAATGACTGAGCAAGGCAAAGTCGTACGTTTTAACACTGATGTTGTTGAAGCCGGTGGCGAAAAGGTCAACAAAGAAGTTATTCGCGTCGGTGCGTTTTCTTTAGTGTCTGATGGCAAGTACTTAAACTTATCGCCGTCGACAGGTACGGTTGCTGAATTAGTTCGCCAGCCTTCAGACCGCTTTACTGATACTGCTGCAGAAATCCAGTCTTCAAATAGTTCTGTTGTGCCATTTGCACTTGATCCAACAGGCGGCTCGATTTTAGGCCTATTAGTTCAAGCACCAAGCACCAAAGAGCGTGTCGACCAAGGCGGTACTGTTGGTTACATCATCATTGGCATTGGTTTGATTGCATTTTTGATTGCTCTTGAGCGCTTTGTATCTTTGACAATTATGAGTGCCAAAGTAAAACGCCAAATGAAAAATGCAACACCATCTGACGATAACCCACTTGGCCGAGTATTAAAGGTAAAAGACCAATACCCTCACGTAGCTTTTGACACACTTGAGTTGAAATTAAGCGAAGCAATTTTACGTGAAATGCCAAAAATCACTCGCAACTTAACCTTAATCAAAATTGTCTCGGTCATTGCGCCGCTGTTAGGTCTACTTGGTACCGTTACGGGTATGATCAAAACCTTCCAAGCAATTACCTTGTTTGGCACAGGCGACCCGAAATTAATGGCAGGTGGTATCTCTACGGCACTTATGACAACAGTTTTAGGTCTGGTTGTAGCGATTCCTACAGTTGTCCTATCAACCATGCTGAACACTCGCAGCAAAAACATCTTGTTTATTTTACAAGAACAAAGTGCGGGCATTATTGCAGAGCGTTCTGAACAGCAAGTCGCAGACAAGAAAGCGGCCTAACGGCCCTTCTTCGCGACTCTTAACTTAACGCAAGAAAGGAGAGACTGTGGTGTTTTTCACAGAAACCCTAGAGGCAATACGCGAGTTTATGGACACTGGGGGCGTGGTTCTCAGTGCCATCGCAGTAATGATTTTTGTTATGTGGTTGCTGATTTTAGAACGCATCATGTATGCGCTCAAAGGTTACCGTCACTACAAACAGACACTGATTACAAAATGGCAAAGTCGCAAAGAGCGTGACTCTTGGAACGCCGAGCAAATTCGTCAAGCGTACATCGCCAGAGCAAAACAAAAATTACAGGTTAATTTACCACTGATCACCTCACTCGTCGCCTTATGTCCGTTAATGGGCTTATTAGGTACTGTGACAGGCATGATTGAAGTTTTTGATGTCATGGCCATCAGTGGCAGCGGCAACGCACGTTCTATGGCAAGTGGCGTATCAAAAGCAACGATTCCTACTATGGCCGGAATGGTCGGCGCCCTTTCAGGGGTATTTGCCAACACCTGGATTCAACGCAAAGCCAAACGAGAAATTGAACTGTTAGAGGATCATTTACCGCTTGATCACTAGCGGTAAATTCAGGAGAAAGAATAATGAGAGCGCCATTAGCCAACCTAATGCAGGAAGAAGAACAAGAAAACATCGATTTAACACCAATGTTGGACGTTGTTTTTATCATGCTGATTTTCTTTATCGTCACCGCATCTTTTGTCAAAGAAGCTGGTATTGATGTTAATCGTCCAGAAGCTGCAACAGCAGTTAAAAAAGAGCGAGCAAGTATCTTGGTCGCTATCTCTGATAAAGGCGAAGTTTGGATCAACAAACGCAGAGTCGATATCCGTGCGGTCCAAGCGAATATCGAACGCCTAAAAGCAGAAAACCCACAAGGCTCAGTCGTTATCCAGGCAGACAAAAAAGCAACGACCGATACGCTAATTAAAGTAATGGATGCGTCTCGTGCTGCTGGAGCCTATGACGTTTCAATTGCAGCTCAAGAGAAATAGGACATTACGACCATGTTTGTAAGATTGCTTACTGCTCTTGCGCTAGCTGCTGTCGTCACTGTTGCATTGCTCTATGGTATGCAGGCGCTGATTAAGTCTGGTGACTCGGCTATAACCGAGCCAGCTCAAGGCAGTGTTTTGGACTTTATTCGGCTTAAACAAGAGGAGACCGTTCAAAAGAAAGAACGTAAACCTCAAAAGCCGCCTAAACCACAAGAGCCGCCTCCACCAATGGACCAGCCTCAAATGGCGCCAGACACAGCTGATGCTAGCGACGCTGGATTTGATTTTAGTGCCGATGTCGCTGCAGACGTTTCGCTTGATGGCGGTTTGGCACTTGAATCTGGAGATGGCGAGTACCTGCCTATCGTCAAAGTTCAACCGGTTTATCCTCGTCGTGCGTTACAGCGTGGAATCGAAGGCTATGTGATCGTGGAGTTTACCGTTGACCGCACAGGCGCAGTAAAAGATCCAATGGTTATCGAAGCCGAACCTCAAGGCTTATTTGACCGTGCTGCGATGGACGCAGCGCTTAAATTTAAATACAAACCTCGAGTGGTAAATGGCGAACCTACTGAAGTATCTGGTGTGCAAAACCGCATTACGTTCGAGCTCAATGGTTAACCAAGAGTTATTTAAGGGGTAAATAATGAAAACACTTCTAACTTCAACCTGTATCGCAGCAACGGTATTATTTGGCTCATCGCTGGTTACTATAGTCCCGGGAATAGACGGTTCAACAGTCGTCGCAGCAGAAAAGTCTTCCGAAAAAAAACGTCGCAGAACGCCAGCCATGGGTTCACGTGTATATAGCCAACTAGCCAGAGCACAAGAGCTAGCAGATGCTGGAAACGTAGCAGAAGGACTTGCGGTACTTGATAGTGTTAAAGATAAAGCGGACAGCTTAAACAGCTACGAACGTGCGATGATGCACAATTTTTACGGCTTTATTTACTACAACGCTGAAAGAATGACAGATGCGATGAACGCTTTTGAACAAGTCGTCGCGCAATCACCAATTCCGGAATCACTCGAAAAAAGTACCTTGTTTTCACTCTCTCAGCTAGCAATGGCAAACGGTGACTACCAAAAAACCTTGGACTTTTTGACACGTTGGGAGTCAGTAAACGAGGGTGATATACCCGTTAAAAATTACGTACTAAAAGCTCAGGCTACCTACCAAGCCAAACGCTATGAGGAAGCAGCTTCTTATATCGACACCGCTATAAAGCTTGCTGAAAAACAAGAGGCGCAACCTCTAGAGAACTGGTACGTATTACAAAGAGCCGTGTACTTTGAGCTAAAACAGCCAAAGAAAGTCACGAAAGTACTAGAAACCATGGTACGCAAATTCAACAAGCCTGAATATTGGGTACAGCTCGGTGGCATGTATGGTGAAATTGGCGAAGAAGAAAAACAACTTGCAGTATTAGAAGCAGCTTATCTTCAAGGCTACATCACCAAAAAAACGCAACTTAGAAACCTAGCGCAAATTTATTATTTTAACGGTTTACCCTACAAAGCGGGCTCTGTCATGCAAAAAGCCATCGACAGTCAGCAACTGGCGTCGTCCGAAAAGAACCTCAAGTTTATGGCTCAATCTTGGTTGGCCGCAAAGGAGTATGATTTAGCGGTCAACGCTTTTGACCAATTGGCCAAAGTGACAAAAGGAGGAGATGCTTACCAACAGATCGCTGAGATTCGTTTGCAGCAAGGCAAGTACCAGGCAACCATCACAGCAGGCCAAAAAGCCGCAGAGCAAGGCGACCTTACAAACCCTGGTAATTTATATCTTGCTATGGGTATGGCTTATTTTAATTTGAAAGAGTTTGAAGCCTCTATTGATGCTCTTAACCAAGCAAAAGAGCACAAGTCAGTACAGCGTATGGCAAAACAGTGGCTTAAATTTGTTGAACGAGAGCGCTCTACATATGGTGAATTAGCCGCTCTGTAAGTGTGGGTTTCTTTTTATGTCAGTGTTCTCGTAACTCATTCGAAGCCGTGGCTATTCCACGGCTTTTTATTTTTGGTACTATAATCAGGAAAGTAGCCTATGAGTAACCACCATGAATTTGTATCAATTAGTATATGTCAGCAAACTCCCAAAACCGATGAAGGGTAGGGAGCTAAAGTTACTAATAGAACGTGCAAAAATTAAAAATATAAATCTTGATGTCACATCATTGCTAATAAAATTCGACACCAACTTAATCCAAATACTCGAGGGCAATCGCCATACCTTACAGGAGCTATACGACGACATTGAATCAGACTCTCGCCATATCAATGTTAGAAACTGCTATTTTGAACCCGCAGAGCAACGAATTTTTGGCAAATGGGCGCTCACCTTTCTAAACTTAAATAATGAAAAACTAAAGTCTAAGGAACGGCTGCAAGAATTAGCACACCAGCTGATTGATGCGCGTGGAGACGATGAACACAGTAAAAGTATTTTGTTATTAGATGAGTTTTCAGAAAGAGTTAAACAATAAAGGCACCATGAAAGAAGAGCCCGTAAACTTATATCAACTTCTTTACAAAAGTTACGCTACGCGCCCACTTTCTGTCGAAGAGTTTGCGGACTTACTGGTCGACGCCAGAGTTAAAAACGACTCGCTGGGTGTAACCGGTATTTTACTGTACAAAAACGGGGTGTTTATTCAACTTATGGAGGGTGAGAAAAGAAATATTGATACGCTATATGATGTTATCAAACAAGACCCTCGTCATACTCAATTAGAATGTCTGTACTATCAGCCTGCAAATGAAAGAGCTTGTAAAAATTGGGCAATGAAAATTCACAATTTAGACTTTGGGGTACCTGATAATTTGCTTGGAGTTGAACAACTCATCAGCCAATTACATCAGCAACACCTAAGCGATGGCCAGTCCCCTGCTGAACAGTTAATTACCCTGTTTAAACAGGTAAGCTAATCCACTGGCCACTATTACATTAAGGAAGAGTTACGAATAACCCCAACCGCAAGTCCTTCAATAGCAAACTCTTGATAGTTTAAGTCCACTTTAATCGGCGAGAATTCTTCATTTTCTGCGTGTAAAATGACCTGGCTACCTTTACGCTCAAGACGTTTAACCGTCACATCATCTTCAACACGGGCGACGACTACTTGGCCATCTCGAGCTGTCTGTGTTTTGTGTACTGCCAACAGATCACCATCCAAAATTCCGATGTCTTTCATACTTTCACCTTCAACTTTTAGTAAAAAGTCGGCGCTTGGAGAAAACATTAAAGGATCGACGTTAACGTGACGGTCAACGTGTTCCATTGCCAAGATAGGAGAGCCTGCTGCTACCTTACCAATTAGTGGTAATCCCGAGTCTTGTTCGGTTATTTCCTCGGTTAAGCGGATCCCGCGTGAGGTACCCGAAAGCATTTCAATAAAGCCTTTTTTGGCAAGAGCTTTTAGGTGATCTTCTGCTGCATTTGCCGAGCGAAACCCTAACTGTTTAGCAATCTCTGCACGCGTTGGCGGCATTCCGGTCGAAATAATGGTGTCTCGAATGAGTTCTAAAATCTCTGATTGTCTAGCAGTAAGTGGTCTCATCATCTGTTTTTCCATACAGTAACATAACTGTCAGTATATACAGGCATTGTGATTGTGCAATAGAAAATTACTGTAAATGATAGGTTTTTGTCCGTTCTTTGTTAAAATTGACCTTCGCAGTTCGTTATCTTTAGGGAATTTATGTCTTTTATTAACGCAATAATGTATTGGCTTACTCGTCCTTTCATCCGCACTCAGTTAGTTGCCGACGATAAGCACAATGATATGGGTATCGAGGCAAACAAGCCTGTATCTTATGTATTAGTTACTGATTCGTATACGGATCGCATGGCACTAGAACAAGCTTCAAAGAAGCTTGGCTTGCCATCGCCTTTTTCGGCAATTGATTTGGCCGGAAAAAAACTAAAAAGAACATTAGGCGTCAAGCCCGTCGACTCCATTTTCCTCAACGAAAAGTCACATATTGAAAAAACCACAGAGTTAGGTGAAAACTTACTAAAATTGGTCGAAGAAACCGGTGAAGACATTCAGTTTGTCCCAGTTATGATCCGTTGGGGTCGAGCACCTGGAGTAGAAAAAGACACTAGTCGCAAACCCCGCCTGATGGACTTAATCACTCAAAAACTTCAAGCGTCGCCACTGCGTAAGTTTTTTATCGTTTTGCTTTACGGTCGCCACAGCTTTGTACGTATTTCAAAACCCGTATCGCTTCAGAAAATGGTTAATGACTTTGGCGCTACTGAAGAGACCGCTCACAAATTATTGAGAGTCGCGCGTATTCACTTTGAACGCCAACGCATTGTAGCGACTGGGCCAAAAATAATGGAACGCCAAGCATTTTTTAATAGTATGTTAGCCAGTCCAGCGCTAAAAAAAGCCCTTCAAGAAGAAATGGAATCGAAGAACATTTCCCTTGAAGAGGCAAAACAAAATGCCAAAAAGTTACTTGATGAAATCGCTGGAGATTACAACGAATCTTATATTCGCCTAGGTTCTCGCATACTTACCTGGGTTTGGAACAAAATATACAACGGTATTAGGGTACACAACGCAGATAAACTGCGCGATCTTGCGCAAAAAGGTCACGAAATTGTTTATGTTCCGTGTCACCGAAGTCACATGGACTACTTGTTGGTGACTTATGTGATATACCACGAAGGCTTGGTCCCTCCACACATTGCGGCAGGCATTAACCTGAACTTCTGGCCAGCCGGCCCTATCTTCAGAAAAGCCGGTGCGTTTTTCTTACGTCGCAGTTTTAAAGGCGACAAATTGTATTCTGCGGTATTTAGAGAATACTTATCGACGCTCTTTGCCAAAGGTTATCCTGTTAAATATTACACCGAGGGTGGACGCTCTCGTACAGGCCGCCTTTTAGCACCTAAAACTGGCATGATTGCCATGACCATTCAATCAATGCTGCGCGGCATCGACCGTCCTATCACATTAGTCCCTGTTTACATCGGTTACGAGCATGTAATGGAAGTGAATACTTACCTCAAAGAGCTTAAGGGTAAGAACAAGGAAAAAGAATCCATATTCGGTGTATTTAAAGCACTAAAAAACCTAAAAAATTATGGTCATGGCGACGTAAACTTCGGCGAGCCTATCAACCTTAACGAAATTCTGAATGACAAAGCACCGGACTGGCGAAAAGAGATCAGTGCTACTGACGTCGTAAAACCAAGCTGGTTAACACCGGTTGTCAATCACACAGCAAACCGAGTAATGAGCTCTATCAATGATGCTGCGGTCTTAAACACAGTTAACCTATCAGCTTTGACACTCCTCACGTCAGAAAGTCATGCACTACCTCGGGTTGAGATGGAATCTTTAATCGAGTTTTATGTCGATTTACAAAAGTCAGTCCCCTACTCCAAGCTTATTAAACTACCTGAAGAGACGGCTTCACAAATTATCGATGAGGCAATTTTACTTGAAAAGGTCGACTCAGACAGTGACGAATATGGCACCATCATTAAGCTAGATAACAAAAATGCAATCTTAATGAGCTACTACCGCAACAATGTTGTTCACTTATTTGCGATTCCAGCCATCATTGCTGCTGAGCTAACTCATGCCTCAACGACGAGTTTAGAAGCACTTCAACAGACGGTAAAACAAATTCTACCTCTGCTTAAAAACGAAATGTTTATAACCATCGAAGATGCGGATAAATACGTACAAAACATCGTTAAGCACTTTATTGATAAGGACTTAATCACAGAGACAGACGGTCAATTGAGTATCGCTAACCGCAACAGCATGGGCGGATTACAGCTTAGTTTGATGTCTAGAATCATGAAAGACACCCTTCAGCGATATGCCTTAGCGTTTAATCGAATTCAACAGGTACACGGTATTCAGCGCGGTGAATTAGAAGCAGACTGCTTAAAGTTAGCCAAACGCCTTCTTACGTTGCACGATATTAAAGCCCCTGAGTACTTCGACAAAAAGCTCATATCTAGTTTTGTTACCAGTATAAAAGAACAAAACTACGTTAGTACTGACGAAGCGGGTTTAATGCACCTGACACCAGAGGGTAAATCTGCAGCAGAACAAATCAATGCGCTGTTAGACTCAGAAATCTTGCAGTCATTACAATCCTTAGGTTAATCAAGTTAGGGAATTCAAATAAAAAAAGCACAGTAACTACTGTGCTTTTTTGTATCTAAATCGAGTCTTGATTTAGTCTTGCTCAATTGCGAGGAAAGGCTTTGTGATCTCGAATCACTCCTTCTTGCATGGCCGAGGCCACCAGCTCACCTTTTTGATTAAAGAATTGTCCTCTAACTAAACCTCGTCCACCGCTGGCACTTGTACTTTCCATATCGAACAAGATCCACTCATCCATTCTGAAAGGACGGTGGAACCACATTGAATGATCCAATGTCGCCACCTGCATATCCCTTTGAATATGACTGCGACCATGAGGAAATAACGCCGTTGGTAAGAAATTAAAGTCCGACGCATACGCGAGTAAATAACGGTGAATTCGGCCATCATCTGGTAGCTTGCCATTTGATCGGATCCAAACTTGACGTCTTGCCGGCATTTCGACGGGTTCGAAAGGGTTGTTCACTTGTACGTGACGGATTTCTATTGGCTTTTCACCTGCGATGATAGTTCGCAAAAACTCTGGAATACGGTCAATATTTTGTTGGAAAAACTCATGCTCTGAGACCAGTCCCTCAGGACCCGGTACTTCTGGCATCGTAGGTTGGTGCTCGTAACCATCTTCAGCCGTTTGGAAAGAGGCCGTTAAATAAAAAATTGGTTTGCCGTTTTGAATAGCACGAACACGACGAGTACTGAACGAACGCCCATCACGAATGTTTTCGACATCGTAGACGATTGGTTTTTTGTCATCGCCTTCTCGCAAAAAGTAACTATGAAACGAGTGTACGTATCTGTCTTCTAATGTTTCTTTAGCGGCGCTTAACGCCTGACCTATAACTTGGCCACCAAATACGCGTCCAAATCCTAGATTTTGACTTTGACCGCGGTACAAACCCTCTTCGATTTTTTCGAGGGAGAGTAAACCAAGTAAATCATCTAATACTTTACTCATTATTCACCTTAATTCATTGCATGTTGACTGGCTTTTATCCAATCAATTTCATCCGTCATTATGCGTTGATTAGCCACATAATGCAGAATGTATCCCGGCTCCACGATAAAATCATTACCCGGGTTAAGAGTCATTTCGATGCCGACTCTGTCTTTTGCTACTGCTAACAAAATAGCATTGTGGTTTTGTTTTAAGTAATAAAACAATTGTCCAAAAGTCGTTGAAGGGGCGTGTCGAGCCACCTCAGTAGAAAACTGAGTCTCGCCTTTCAGCGTCGACATCAGTTCTTCTTGTAGTCGACTGCTACCTGGATCCTGCATTGAGCGCACCAACATTTCAGCAGCTTTAGAAGAGTTAGCCTCCACGTTATGGGTGTACTTGTTGAGCATTTCAACCTTTTCTTCTTCGTCAAAATAAGCCGTAATATGGCATCCAGGCTCGACTAACGGACTTAGCTTTAAAGCTGTGGTAAATGTCATGTCATCGTTATTACAATCTACGATGACTCGGTCAGCTTCATGTGCAGCCACGCGTTTTAACTCATGGTCGTCAGTAAATGACTTTAAACGAGCAAACTCAACCATACTGTTATCATAGAAAGGATGATCCATTTCTTCGACAACACACAATAGGATTTTGCGTTGCATTCGCTTGTAGTCACCAAGGATATGTTCGATTATTTTTGCTGTTCGACGGGGGTGCCAGCCAAAAATCAAAATGTGCGTATCTAAATAACTAAAGTCTTTTTCACCCGACATAACTTTCCTTAATTTCTTACTAACTGTTTGGCCTAACTTCCCCAAAAAGGCACCAAATATGGCTAAACCAAGGGGTATTTGAACCAATGCAACGATATACTTTCCAAGCTCAGTAGTAGGACTCAGATCACCAAAGCCAACTGTACTCGTCGTCACAACATAATAGTACATGTACTCATATAGACTGAGTAAGTGATACTCTTTGGCGTACCACAACAAAACCCAGCTGATCCCTGCGTGCGCCACCAGCATGGCAATGAGTGCAGGCCATGTCACCTGACTAAATTGCTTCCATAAATAACGTGTAAACTTATTTACAACCAAGTTTTGTTCCTTTTGTTTCGAAACGCATTAATTGCGCACGGTTTGACGATTGATATAAGCGATCACCTGCTGTTCCAATTGAGCCAAAGGCACAGCACCATTTTTTAACACTTGATGATGAAATTCTCGAACATCAAAATTATTGCCTAATGCCGATTCGGCCAACTGGCGAAGCTGTTTGATTTTAATCTCACCAATTTTGTAAGACAACGCTTGCCCTGGCCATGATATGTATCTATCCACTTCCGTCGTTATATTATGCTTCGACAAGGCGCTATTTTCCATCATGTAATCAATCGCTTGCTGGCGAGTCCAGCCCATCATATGCATGCCAGTATCCACAACCAAACGCGTTGCACGCCACATTTCATAAGTAAGGCGACCAAAGTTTGAATAGGGATCAGTATAAAACCCTGCTTCCAAACCAAGCCATTCAGCGTATAAGCCCCAACCTTCACCAAAGGCAGAGATATAATATGACGAACGATAGTCAGGCACATTTTCCAACTCTTTGTTTAGTGATATTTGCAAATGATGACCAGGTACAGCCTCATGAAGAGTTAATGCTTCAAGCTCGTACAATGGGCGACGATCTAAGGCATAGGTATTAACCCAGTAATAGCCCGGTTCTTTGTCATTTGATGGTGAAACATAACGACCCGTTGTGTACTTTGGTGCAATGTGAGCTGGAACCGCTTGAATACCATAAGGCGTTCGAGGTAAGTATTTGAAAAGCTTAGGCAGTGCAGCATCCATTTTTTTGGCGATGAAACTGGCCTCTTTCAGTAATTCTTCGCCTGATTTGGCATAGAATTTTGGATCCGTTCTTAAAAACTTGAGGAACTGCTCAAAAGTACCTTCAAATCCAACTTGGTGAATAATTTCTTTCATTTCAGCACGGATCCGTTTGACTTCAGTTAAGCCTAGCTCATGGATCTCTTTTGCCGTCATATTTGTCGTTGTATAGTAATTTGCACGATCTTGATAATAATCTTTGCCTTTAGGTACAAATTTTATTGCTATGGTGTCACGTGCATTTGGCTGATACTCATCCACCATAAATGCCAAATACTGTTCATAGGCAGGATTCACTACGTCATTGATTATCGTTTGAGCTTTGTTTTTATATTGAGCCACCTCGGCCTTATCAAAATGATTCATTGAGGCTAGAAATGGCTGGTAGAAAACGCTTTGTGTCGGATCATCAGCGATTAATGCCTTGATACTTTGCTCATAACCCTTCAATACAACCTTGGGCTGTGTAAACCCTACTTTAATCCCCTCTCGCATCCAGTTGATTTGTTGCTCAAAATAACGAGTAAAACCACTCAGCCTGGAAAGATAGTCTTCCACGTCCTTCGCCGTTTTAAATTCGACTTGCCTAGGCAAAAAAGCCAGAGAAGAATGAAATCCCCCCTCTGATGTCAACGGCATAAGATAGTCGCGATATTGCAAACTACTCAATTCACCCATCAAACGGTGTAACAATATCACCCTATTGATTTTGTCTTGCTCAGATAATGCACCAGTATCGATGTTGTTAAGCTCTTTAATCCAGGATGTGAGCTTTTTCTCTTTATTTTGTAAAGCTTGTATAGACAAGTCAGGTAATTGACCTGCTCCGTAGTCCACACCGAACCTGCTTGCTGTCAATGGAGATATCTTTAAGTAACCATCCCAAATGCGCTCACCAACGACAGAAAAGTCTGTATTCTGTGCTCGCGTCGGATTACTTATTAAAACTAACCCAACCGCTAAAATTAGAATCCAATGTTTTTTCAAAATACTGACTCCCTACTTGGTAAATTAAAATAATGAGTTCCACAGCCGTTTGAATGACTGCATGTTTGAAGACCGTTTAGATTTTGGCTGCCAGAGACTGACAAATAAAGGCGAAACTAATTGCATAATCTCTTGTTTGGACGCGCTTAGCCTACCGTATTGTGTAACCTGTTGCCATGAATACAAAATTAGCTGCACAGAACTTTGAACTTTGTGATGAAATTGCTCGACTTTTGTATCGAAATGATAGGTATCAACAAAGTCATTTAGAAGCACTGTGCGTTTCATCTCTACTTGTGAAATAATGTCTGCGTCTAGTTTGGGGCAAATTACCACATCTCGCATCAGCAAAAGCTTGGGAATGTGAGGATTATCTATCCAATATTGGATCATTGCCTCTAATCCCAGAAAAGGACTTACCACGTCTGTACGATTTTTAAACGCCTGGTCAATTTTGTCTAAGGTTTGAAACCAAAACTGCTCAGATAGTTCTAAAAAAATATGCTCTTTAGACTGAAAATATAAATAAACCGTGCCTTTTCCAAGTTTACAGTTGTTAGCGATCTCTATAACCGTTGGTAGCCCTGACACAGAGCTTTTTAATAAGTCTTCAGCTGAGTCTAGTATCGATTTTTTTCTGGCCGTTTTTTGGGCTGAATTACGCGCCTTTTTTATAACCATGGGACTCTTTATTAATAATCTTCATAAAAATGGACTTTTTCACATGGATTATGTGAATAAGCCTTGACCTTAAAATAAAACAATTTTAGTTTATCAACTAAGCGTTGTATTTTCAGTGAATTCAGTTCAATCGCGTCTTTTTAACTGGTTCACCCCCTATTTTGTCATTGTCTTGGAGTCGGTGCGCAATGAAATATCAGGATACGATTGAGCAAGCAGATCAAAAGCTGCAAAAAACTCTTGGTTTTTTGAAGCAGCATCGCTTGCCCGCAAGTCCTATCAATTATTCGGTCGTTTATGAGTATGTTACGGGTGAGAACACCGATCTCAAAGCCGAACTCGAAGTAGACATTCAGTCCGGTCAAACCATCGACTCTTATTTGTTAGAGAGCCTTTACCGACGTCACCTACTTGTCACTGATGAACATCAAAACGCCCTAGTTAAAGATATCAATGCGGTGGTTGATGCTACGCACCGCCATGCAACCAAAGCACAGCGTGACTCATCAAATTACCTGACAATGCTAGACGAAGGGCTAATGTTGTTAGACAAATCAGACCTACAGACATCTCAGCAAGTCATTGAGCGCTTACTTAAAGTAACTTCTTCGATGAAAAGCGCTCAAAAAGTTCTGATCAAAGCCCTAAAACAAGCCCAACAAAAAACTGCCGAACTCCAAGCTCAACTCAATGAAGTCGAAGAGAGTAAGAAGCTAGATCAGCTAACAGGTTTATTTGACCGTTCGGTGATGAATCAAACTGTTGATATGTGGCTTCAAAAAGACGTCAAAGAAATTGCCGCAATTGCCATCAACCTTGACCACTTTAAGCAATTTAATGACAACTACGGTATGACCATTGGCAATGTTATTTTGTCAAAAGTGGCTCAAAAGGTTAAAAGCTATGTCTCTGATTCGGGACTGCCAATTCGCTCAGGCGGCGAGGAATTTTTAATCTTGATTCCAGAAGCGACTAAGCATTCTGCTCATGAGGTTGCAGAGCGAGTCAGAAAAGGCGTGGAAAAACTCCAATTTATTAACGCCAAGAGCAAAGAGAAACTGCCTAAAGTGACAGTTTCTATTGGGGTAACACAATACTCTGAGAAAATGGGCTTAGAAGGCACAATTGAACGTGCTCATTCTGCTTTACGTATGGCCAAAGCGACCGGCCGTAATCGTGTATTTGTCGATTAATCTTCAAAAATGGACTTGGGCTTTGCAATCAAAAAGCCCTGCACACCCGAACAGCCAACTTCTTTTGCTAATGTTAACTGCTCTTCCGTTTCAATATTCGGAATAATCGCACTAACACCTAGCTTTTCCACCAGCTCAGAAATCATTTTTAGATAGTCTCTGTTGGACGCGGTATTTTCACGCTGTATGTATCGACTATCGATCTTCAACCAGTGTAGTTTCATATCAGAGAACCGAGACAAGCTACTAGAGCCACGCCCAAAGTGGTCGATGGCAACTTGAACACCGTTGTTGGCTAACTTAAAGCTGATCTCACGGGCTTGCGGAGTGTGCGACAGGTCGATTTCGTCAAACTCCATAATTAGGTTAGATGCCAATGATTGGGCTTCTTTTAACCAATTGAATAACCAAGTTTGAAATTCTTTGGAGTGGAAAGAAAATGCCGAAACATTAATCGAAATTTTGCCTTGAAGAGCACCAAGTAGATAATGTTTTTGTAATTCAGAAAGGATCTTTTTGTCTAACTCTGTCGTGACTTCGTACTTTTCTGCGAGTACTAAGACGGAAGGTAACGACAACTCTTCATCATCAAGTGCCAGCTTGGTGTACAACTCGGTAAACAATAGCTGTTGGCTAATTGGATCCACAACAGGTTGACGATAAAACTCAACCCTTGCTCGCTCAACCGCATTGAGTAACTCTTGTTTAGACTTAAATCTCGCATTTCGATTTGATTCGCCGTTGGTTTTGTCCATATAAAAGTGCTTGTCGTGGTCAATGGCATAACGCAACGCCTCATCAGCACGTTTTTTAAGGGACTCAGGCGTATCAGACTCGATGATCTCACTGGCACCTAAAAACGCCCCACCATGTTTTTGTAACAACTCACAATCATCCAACTGACGGCCGATTGTTTTGCTATACTCTAAAATCTCGGACGTTCCTTGATGTAATAACAACAAGGCGAAGTCTTGCTCATTCAGTTGAAACAAAGCGCTATTTTTATTTATTCCAGACACTCGCTCGACTGTTTTAACCACTTCTTCAACCACATCTTGATACGCTGAAAACCCCTCTTCGTGACGCAATTTCGACGCGTTATAAAGCTGAATAATTACCAAACCTCCCATCAAACGTTCAGCCTTGCGATTCAGTAAGTCTGACAGTGTGATTTGGAAGTACTCTCGATTGGCAAGGCCAGAGCTGGTCTCGTGGTAAAGGTCGTGTTTTAGCTCATCTAGATGCTGCTGCTGTTGCGAGAACAATACCTTTACTTGCCTCGTCATTTCGTTGTGGACTTCGATCAACTGTTCAAATTCAGCAATACCTGAGTGCGTGGTAATTTGTGGAAAATGCTTATTTGTGACAGCGGAGGCTTGCCTTTTTACCGCCATAATTGGCTGTAATACTATGTTAATTAATGCAAAACCCAGTGCCCATGCGACAAGGCCAACAAACACAGTAACTGACAACATATCGACAAACTGTCGCCAAACAAACTGATAAAACGCGAAGGGGTGGATTTGTACCTCGAGCAATGCCACTTTCTCGAGTCCCTTGTACATTTCTTTTTGACCAATAATCGGCTCCACCGGAAACAATCTGACAAACCAGCCAGGTACATCAGCTGTGTGCTCCAAATTTCGTCTTTCATACATTACTGGTTTAAAGTTTTCGGCGCCATATAGAGAAATTCGCGAGTAGTTACCGGAGTCATAAAATGTATCAATTTTGGTTTGATATACGACGTAGTCTTGCTCGATAACAGCATTTTGCAGTGGTTCAACTAAATAATGCACTGCTGTATTTGACTGATTCAGTAACTCTTGAATTGTTAATTGACGAATATTGAGAAGTGAGAGCCAAGCATATCCGATCACTAATAACGCAATGATCACACTATGGATAACTAACAGTTGGCGTGAAAGCTTCATAAGTCCCTGCTTTTCTTATTATAAAAACACAGCGCCCTGTTGTTGTAAGCTCGCTGTGCGGGTTGATTGTCTGCTTTTGAGAATAAGTTGTGGATCAACAACTGACACGACTTCCAATGAACGATTGCGGCGAAGGTGATCTAGATTGCCCTCATATACGTCCGATTGGGTAATAATTTTAACTTGTTGAGTCTGATACCAAGCTAACCACACTTCAGTGCTTGTCGCTTGTTTATCCTTAACATAAACCAGTCTGAACTGCTCGGCCGGAAAGCCCAGTTCTTTGAGCATGTACCATTTAGCGAAAGCAATTTCGGCCTGGGTAGCTTGGCCTTGTTCAAATACTTGAAGAGGAGTTTTGACGACCTGAGAGGCTCGTTGTTGATCGATTTCGATTAAAGAAGCGATACCCTGAATCTTATCGACTTTTTCTTGCAAACTTAGAAGGCTGTTTTGAAGTGCTAATTGTTGCCATTGGACACGCAGAAGCACCTGCTGATTAGCATCAGCAAGGTTTATACTAAATAGCAATGTAAAGAGTACTGCAAGTGCTCTCATATTCATGGTTCTTCTTATTATTATCCAAACCGAGTCTAACAGACTAAATTTCGATCTTTAACCGTTAAAAGAGTAAATTCAAAAGAATAATAATACTTTTTTATTCTTAAACTTTATTTGCCGACAATTGGTATTGAGACGACAATTAAGTAAACTACTCTCAAGTTATTCCAGTACGGCCGAAAGATCAAATGAAAAGTGAACAGGATCAAACTGATAAGACCCATTTTGGTTATCAGACAATCGACAAGCAAGACAAAGAGAAAATGGTAGCGGGGGTTTTTCACTCTGTTGCAGCAAAATACGACATCATGAACGACCTTATGTCGTTTGGCGTTCACCGCTTGTGGAAACGTTACACCATTGATGCAAGCGCCGTTCGTCCTGGCAATAAAGTATTAGATTTAGCCGGTGGCACAGGTGACTTAACTCGAAAATTTAGCGAGATTGTCGGTGAACAGGGCCAAGTTGTTCTTGCAGACATCAATGATTCAATGATCAAAGTCGGCCGAGAAAAGCTTCACAATCAAGGCTACGTTGGCAATATCGAATATGTTCAAGCAAATGCCGAGGCGTTGCCATTTGCAGATAATACCTTTGATCTTGTGACCATTGCATTTGGTTTGCGAAATGTAACTAACAAAGACAAAGCATTAGCTTCTATATTTCGCGTGCTTAAGCCTGGCGGTCGTTTACTCGTACTAGAGTTTTCAAAACCTCAACAAGACTGGTTAAACAAAGCCTATGACTTTTATTCGTTTAACATCCTACCGACTATGGGCCAAGTCATTGCCAATGACAAAGACAGTTATCAATACCTGTCTGAGTCGATTCGCATGCACCCTGACCAAGATACATTAAAAGGTATGATGGAAGAGGTTGGGTTTGAGCAAGTGCAATACACTAACCTAACGGGCGGTATTGTCGCACTTCACAAAGGTTTTAAGTTTTAAAAGGTCATAACTATCGTGGTGTTAATACAACAAGCATTATTATCCATTGCTGAACCAATGCTTAACCATGTTTTGCAGTACGACTCAGATGCCTCAAATAAACTTAAAAAACTCAATAACAAAAGCTTATCTGTCGAGTTAACCGACCTTTCTGTTAACTTGACAGTTAAGGTATTCGACAACAAAGTATTTGTATCGGGTCAGTCAGAGCCTGCCGATTGCGTCATTAAAACTTCACTCGATGGCCTACAAAAGCTTTCAGACGCTGCGCAAATAACGGCAATGATCCGACAGGGCCAGCTCGATTTGGAAGGTGACTTACACGTTGCACAGGGCTTTTCGGGGCTACTGATGGACAACGATATAGACTGGCAAGAGTGGCTGTCGGAGTACCTCGGCGATGCAATGACTTTTAAACTTAGCCAAGCCATCAAAAAACAAAAAACACATTGGGCACGAAAAAAGCGAGACCTCGACTATACCGCGCAATCAGCATTAGTTGATGAGCTACGTGTTACGCCTGATCGCATTGAAGTTGAACGCTTTGTCGCTGACGTCGACCAGCTTAATGCTCAAACAGAACGATTGACCTTGGAAATTCAAAAATTAAAGGCCCAGCTTTGAAATCAAACCGATACTCACGCTTTTTCCAGATTGCTCATACTTTTTTGTATTACCGTCTGTATGACTTGGTTCCAGAAAGCCATCGTACTTGGTACATGGCATTAACTCATACCTTGTTATTTTGGTATCCCAAAGTATCAAAACAAAACAGTAAAGCAGTGAATTTGCGATTAGCCCTTGAGTCTTTAGGGCCTGTTTGGATTAAATTTGGCCAAATGTTAAGTACTCGCAAAGACTTACTGTCAGAGTCGTTAAGTATTGAGCTGACAAAATTACAAGACCAAGTACCACCGTTTTCATCACAAGTGGCCATCGAGCGAATAAAACAAGAGCTTAACCTGTCTGCAATTGAAGATTTGTTTTTCGAGTTTGACCCTACACCTATCGCTTCGGCGTCCATTGCCCAGGTCCATAGTGCCAAATTGCAAAGAGAAAATGGTGATCACCAAGAAGTGGTTATCAAAGTAATTCGCCCAGGTATTGAAAAACAAATCAACGCAGATGTTGCCTTGATGATGGTAATGGCGCAGATCCTAAACCGCGTCCTAGCAGAAGCCCATCGCCTGCGTCCTGTCGAGGTGGTAGAAGAGTATAAAAAGACCATTGTTGCCGAGCTTAACTTAGTACAAGAAGCGGCCAACGGTATCCAGTTAAGACGTAACTTTGAGCAATCTGATGATCTATATATCCCTCAGATCTTCAGTGAACATTGCAGCAAGCGCGTATTAGTCATGGAACGTATTTACGGTATTCCGGTTTCGGATATTGCTCAGCTTAACGCCCAGGGCTCAGATTTAAAAAAACTAGCAGAGCGCGGTGTACGAGTCTTCTTTACTCAGGTGTTTAGAGACAGCTTTTTCCATGCCGATATGCACCCAGGAAATATATTTATTTCTCGTGAAAACCCAACAGATCCAAAATACATAGGAATAGACTTTGGTATTATCGGTACGCTTAACTCTGAGGACAAACGGTATTTAGCCGAAAATTTCGTGGCGTTTTTTAACCGTGATTATTTAAAAGTAGCGGAGTTACATGTTCAATCTGGTTGGGTACCTAGTCACATAAATGTCGAACAGTTTGAAATGGCGATTCGCACGGTTTGTGAGCCTATTTTTAACAAACCTCTGGCTGACATCTCGTTTGCTCAAGTATTGATTGGCTTATTTGATACCGCCCGTCAATTCGAGATGCAGGTTCAACCTCAATTGGTATTACTACAAAAAACCTTACTATACGTTGAAGGTTTGGGGCGCCAACTTTATCCTCAGCTTGATTTATGGGAGACCGCCAAACCCTTTTTAGAAGACTGGGTTAATGATCAAATGGGGGTGAAAGCGTTATTTAGAACGACAAAACAAAACCTGCCATATTGGATTGAAAAGGCACCTCAAGTACCAGAGTTATTCTACGGAAGTTTGCAGAGTATCAGTCGATTGCCTCTCATGAAAAAAGAGCTGATAGCGGACTATCAAATATTGCAACAGAAACAACAGCGTTTCTTTAAGCGCTTAACCGTATTTTCAATAAGCGCAATCGGTGTGCTGTTAATTACGCTATTTGCAGATGTCAGTAACGACATAAACTGGTTTGCTGCTGATGTATTACTTGCAGCACTTGCGCTGCTCAACGCCTGGAAATTAAGAAACTAAAGTTAGGAAGGTTTCGATTATAAAAATCCATAGTGGGCTTCAAAACGTAATGTGATGCCCACATCGCGTTCAAAGTCTCCATAAACGTGGCCATTGTTGAAGTCTTCAACTAGTCGGTCACGTTTAAACTCAACAAATGGCTCCGCTTCGATAAAGATCCAACTGCGAAACGCTTTTTTACGAAGCCGAACACTCATTTTATAGAACTCGGGACGGTAATCTGGGCTAGTTACCCCCGCCGCAGTGATCCCTAAAATAATGGCCGATTGATCACTCAATGCAGAAATGGAATACAGACCATTTCGCCACTCTGGCGCGTCAAAGTCTTCTCTATCCCGCAACGAATAACTAAAACGTACCTCATTGTTTTGATTTATTGCGTATGCAGAGTCGAATAAAACTCGACCACCAATACCGTCAACAACGTAATACTCAAGAGCCGGTTGAATATTTAAGGTGACTTTGTCAGTCAAATATTTTTTGCGGTAAAGTAACGATGTACGAGCATACAGCTGGCCATCTCCCCAACCTATACGGCTTGACTGATCTAAATCATCTGAAGTTTTGTGCAAAAAGCGTACTGCTGCGCCTAAGGAGCGCTGAGAAGATTTTAGCGCTTCGGGTCGAACTGTCTCGTATGGCAACTTGTTGAGATCTTCTTGCTCATTATCCGACAAGATAAGTTCTGCTTTATTTTGTAAGTTAGGTAGTTTGGCCCGGACTCTGAATTTAACGGGAAAATTAGCCCATTCCCCATCTCTAGGTTCCCAACCGATGACGATATGCCCCCAGGCTTTGGCTTTATTGAGCTCATCATTAGAGTCGGCAAACTTGCTGTCGATCCAATTTGCAGTCCAATCCATTGAACTACCCAAAGTCTCCATTACGGAATTTACATCCACAAAACCTAACTTAAGTCGCTCTTCAGAGCGCATTCTAGCGATTTCACGGCCAACTTCATCAATAGCTTGTTGGTCTCCGTATAGTGCAGCTTCTTCGCCTTGCGCTAATTTTTTTTGGCAAAATTCAATAAATTCTTTGTTTTTGGAGGCGGGTGATGTGAGGCATTCATCAATATTTGTCTGTTTCTTTTTACCCAAAGTCGCAGAATAAGCAGAGCAACACCACAACGCTGAGCAGATTAAAAGCAACGTGCCCAAGTGAGGTTTACAGAAGTTTCTCAATTTATTCATTAGCATCCATTGCTCAACAGGGTTAAAGTAAACCATAAACATATGATTTGATTTAATATCACTTTATAATAGCAATAATTGTATTAAAAGGGGTGAGTTATGGGCTTCGGTGGAATAAGTATTTGGCAACTTTTGATAATTTTAGCGATTATCGTTTTGTTATTTGGAACTAAACGTCTAAAGAATATTGGCTCTGATTTAGGGTCAGCTGTGAAAGGTTTTAAAAACTCTGTGTCTGATGAAGAAGACACGAAAAAAGAACAAGAAAAAATCGCAGATGCCAAAACAGAAGCAAAGTCAGTAGATGCAGATTTTGATTCGACGAAAAAAACAAAATCGGAATAATTGATTTATGGGCTTTTGGGAATTTATCGTGATTGCCATTGTTGGGACTATCGTTTTAGGTCCCGACAAGCTGCCCGGTGCCCTCAGAAAAATTGTCCAGTGGAAACGCAAACTGTCGCAGATGGCGCAAAGCGTCAGTGCAGAAGTTAATGAACAATTACGCGTTCACGAATTACATAACAACTTAAAAGAAGCTGAAAAAAAAGGGTTTGAAAACCTTTCTCCAGAGTTACAACGGTCCGTTGATGAATTATACAAAGCGGCCAATAGCGTCAACCCTGATACTCCAGCAAAGCCAGAAATAGTCGAACCTCAATCAAAAGATGGCTTGGAAAACAAAAAGACCAATGACTGAACAGCCCAAAAATCCACCTTTTATTGAACACTTAATTGAAATCAGACAGCGCCTGATCCGCTCTGTTATCGCTGTTCTAATTTGCTTTTTGGGGCTAGCTTATTTTGCAAATGACTTGTATACACAAGTTGCCCAACCTTTGTTAGATGTGATGCCTGAAGGGGCAAACATGATCGCGACTGATGTCGCTGCGCCATTTTTTACCCCATTTAAGATGGCATTTATGTTTGCTTTAATGTTGGCCTTTCCAATCATACTTCATCAAATGTGGGGATTTGTTGCACCAGGCCTTTATAGTCACGAAAAGCGTTTGGCCGCGCCCATTTTAGCTTCTTCTGTACTACTATTTTATGGTGGTATTGCGTTTGCGTATTTTGTTGTATTTCCTTTGGCCTTTGCTTTTTTCACCAGCGTTGCTCCCGAAGGCATCACAATCGCAACGGACATTAGTAGCTATCTAGATTTCATACTCAAACTGTTTTTTGCTTTTGGATTGGCATTTGAAGTACCTATCGTTGTTTTTGTTGCTTGTTGGGCAGGCGTAACTACAGTCGAAAGTTTAAAAGAAAAGCGCCCTTATGTAGTGGTAGGAGCGTTTATACTAGGTATGTTATTAACACCACCTGATGTGATTAGCCAAACGTTACTCGCGGTACCAATGTGGCTACTTTTTGAGTTTGGGTTAATCATGGCTTCATTGGTAAAACCAAGAAAATAGGCAACCTATTGTGACCGTCACTCGAGCACTGCACTTTGTCCTTCTGATATTAGTCACTATTGTGACCTCGACAACTTATGCAAGCAGTCTCACGTTGGATTTAGACCGAGGTAAAACCAACCTTGTCCCCTATTTAGAATTTAATATTTCTACAGCTGGTCCTCAAGAGGCCCCCCCCATCGAAGGTTGGAGCCAACTGCAGAGTAATCAGGTCAAGTTTGGCTTTGATGATAGGACCTATTGGTTTCGCACTCAGATCCAAAATAACAGCCAATATCCCTTGTCCTTCTATTTAGAAATTGGTAATCCACTCCTTGATAATGTCTCGGTTTATGTCCTGAGAAATGGCAAAGTGAAGTCAGTTCAACACCTTGGCGATCAACAAATATTTCATCACCGCCCCGTACTGCACGAGCACTTTGTTTTACCTATTTCGTTTCTTGCCGATGATGAATTAGAAATTTATATCGCCACTCAAACCTCTGGCACGGTCAATTTCCCTGTGTTTTTGTGGCAAAAAGAAACCTTTCAAAGCCATCAAGATTACAAACGCCTGCTAGATGGTATTTTTCTGGGTGTTATTTTAGCGAGTATTTTTGCTTATGCGTTTACGGCGCTATATGCCCGCTCTAAGACCTCAGCGCTTGATGCTGTGTTATTGTCGAGTTTGTTACTGACAGTATTGACCTTAAACGGACTCGGTTTTCATTACCTTTGGCCTGGTTTACCCGTTGTCCAGCAACACGCTTCTTTATTGTTAGCCGCTATTGCAATTGCGTCCTCAGCCTTTTTGGCGAAGGAAAAAATAGACGAAGCAAAATCAAATTTATTAGCAAGTCGTTCGTTTTTTATAACCGGTATCGCCGCTTTGTGTTTGGTACCCCTGTGTCTTTGGATGAGTTATCAAGCTGGCGTTTATCTTGTTACGGCTGTGGCAATTCTGATCTGCTGTTGTCATGTGTATTCTGGTGTATGGATGGTCAAACACGGTATCAACGAAGAGCAAGACCTCAACGTCAGTGTTGGGATACTGTTGTTTGCTTTGGTCTTTATTGCGATTAATAACTTTACCGCAACGCCGCTGCCTCTCTCCAACTTAGCTCTTTTAGAAATCGCTATGTTACTCATGGTTTCTATTTTGTCGGTCAGTGCTATTCGAAAACAGCTCCAAACCAGCGAACAGCTTCAACAACAACTTGAACAAGAGCGTGCATCTGATGAGTTTCACCTCAGTGGTTTTGAAGCGTTCGAGAGTGATAAAAACACCTCGACGTTTGAGGAAGACGAAGATTTGCGCCAAAAATTAGCAGAACAAAACTTGGAGTTACAAGTTACCCTTCGTGAATTAGAAGATAGAAACACGGAGCTAGAAAAGCTCAATACTCTTGATGCACTCTCGGGCATTCACAACCGCCGTCACTTCGACAAGCGAATCCAAGCAGAGCTTAGACGCGCCCGTCGAGAATTAACGCCACTGTCACTCATTCTTTTTGATATTGATCACTTCAAAAAAGTCAATGACACCTACGGACACGTTGCTGGTGATGAGGTGATTCGAGCGGTAGCACTTACATCCGAAGAGCAACTCAATCGTTCAACCGATGAAGTGTTTAGATACGGTGGCGAAGAATTTGCAATTTTATTACCTAATACAGAGCCTGAAGGCGCAGCCAAGCTTGCTGAAAAGGTCAGAAAAGCCATAGAAGCGCTTAATATTACGACCTCTTCAGGAACGGTAAACTGTACGGTCAGTTTAGGCGTAAGCTCTAGCAAGCAGGCAGAAATCACCGAGCCTAATATGTTGATAGATTTAGCGGATAAAGCGCTTTATAAAGCAAAACAAACAGGCCGTAATAAAACAGTCAGTCAATTAACAGAGGAATTATAATGACAAACACAGGTAACAGTCAGTTTCCGAACACTCGTTTGAGAAGAAATCGTGCAAATGACTTTTCTCGTCGTTTAGTGAGAGAAAACCACCTTACTGTGGACGATCTCATATACCCAATGTTTGTTTTGGAAGGTACCAACCGTCGAGAAACTATAGACTCCATGCCTGGTATCGAACGTTTATCCATTGATTTATTGTTACAAGAAGCGAAAGAGCTTGTAGAGCTTGGAATACCCGCCATTGCTTTGTTCCCTGTCACTCCACACGACCTCAAATCAGAACTTGCGGAAGAAGCATATAACCCTGACGGTTTAGCTCAAAAAGCCATTCGCGCCCTAAAAGAGTCTTTTCCTGAACTTGGTGTAATTTCTGATGTTGCGTTAGATCCGTTTACGATACACGGTCAGGACGGCATTATTGACGATGAGGGCTACGTGCTTAACGACGTAACAACGACAACACTCGTCAAACAAGCTTTATCACATGCTGAGGCTGGCGCTGATATTGTTGCCCCATCAGATATGATGGATGGTCGAATTGGTGCTATTCGAGAGGCGCTCGAAGAGAACCGCTACCCTAATGTAAAAATTATGGCGTACTCTGCTAAATACGCTTCAAGCTACTACGGTCCATTCCGTGATGCAGTTGGTTCAGCAGGTAACCTCAAAGGCGCAGATAAAAAAACCTATCAAATGGACCCTGCCAACTCAAACGAAGCATTACGTGAAATTGCACTAGACCTGCAAGAAGGCGCAGATATGGTCATGGTAAAACCTGGCATGCCATACTTAGACATTGTTCGTCGTGTTAAAGATGAATTTAAGGCGCCAACGTTTGCTTATCAAGTCAGTGGTGAGTATGCAATGCACATGGCTGCTATACAAAATGGTTGGCTAGCGGAAGAACCAGTTATTATGGAATCCTTATTGGCGTTCAAGCGCGCCGGAGCGGATGGCATTTTGACTTACTTTGCTAAAACAGCAGCAACTTGGTTAAAGCAAAAGTAACTAGAAGAAAAAA
The DNA here is from genome assembly GCF_017638545.1 of Psychrosphaera ytuae. NCBI lineage: Bacteria > Pseudomonadati > Pseudomonadota > Gammaproteobacteria > Alteromonadales > Pseudoalteromonadaceae > Psychrosphaera > Psychrosphaera ytuae. The sequence goes on along the minus strand of NZ_CP072110.1, from coordinate 2,148,397 downwards.
TGCCCGATGTAGATTTAATCTGATCGGGCATTTTTATTTATTTTAATTCTAATTGCCAACCTTGCGCGGCTTGATAGCTCGCCTCTTGGTTTAATTCGGCTTTACTCAATGGATTTTTCTCAAGCCAATCTGGTGGTAAGAACAAATTCATCTTTTCATTTTCGACTGTGACACGAATGTCTGGAAGTACTTCATCGGCTCGGCGCAAAGACAATATCACCGCTAGTCGCAATATACGTACTAACCGGCAAGCTAATAAAACTGAAGTCGCCGTTTGACGGCTTAAAGCGCCATGGTCGATATCTTCTCTGTGATTCCGAATAATTGCGGTTAATAGTTTCTTCTGCGCTTCAGTAAACCCAGGTAAATTAGAATTGGCTAACAAATAGCTGGCGTGTATCTGCTGATCTTTATACGCGACCTGCAAACCAACCTCGTGAACCAGAGCTGACGCTCGCAATATATCCAGCGCATGAAATTGCTCCATATCCCAATGCTCAGAAGCCTGCTGAGCAATGGTGAGGCTTAATTCCATCACCCGCTCTGCGTGGGCTACGTCCACATGATATCGGGTCATGATACTTCTTACAGTGCGTTCCCTGACGTTTTGTTTTGTTAACTCGGGAAGCATAGAGTAAAGCTGGCCTTCACGCAGCGCACCACCCGCTAAGGTCATCCCTTTCAGGTTCAACTGTCTAAATATTGCAATCAGGATTGCCAATCCAGAAGGAAATACTAATTTACGATCTTGCACCAAACCTGCGATAGACAAGTTATCGATACTACCAAACGTAATGGTTTGCTGCATGATAGAAACTAAACGCTCTAAAGTGATTACTTCATCGTAACCTTGGGCGATTGAAATTTCTTGAATCGCCTGAACTGTGCCTGAAGCACCAACCTCTTCTTGCCAATCAAAGTCTTTATATAGGTCCCTGATTTTCGAGATTTCTAGTTCGGCCGCTGCAATCGCGTCAGTAAAGTTAGATTCTGACAGTGCACCATCAGGAAAGTAACGCTCCAGATAAGTAACACAGCCAACATTGAGACTTTTGTATATCTTAGGTTCGTGTTTTTCGCCGGCAACGAGCTCTGTACTTGCTCCGCCAATATCAACAACTAAACGACGATTCTCTGAACTGGATGTATAAGCAACACCCTTATAGATAATTTGAGCTTCTTGTTCGCCACTGATCACGTTGATTTGGTGCCCCAAGATCTGCTCTGCAATTTTTAGAAAATCATTAACATTTTTGGCAAGCCTCAGTGTTGCTGTACCTGAGATCTTAATATTTTCAGTGGGGATATCTTGAAGGCGTTCGGCAAACAAGTTTAGGCATTCCCAGCCTCTAAGCATCGCATCTTGAGAAAGGTTAAAGTCCTTATCTAAACCAGAGGCCAAGCGAACTTTGCGTTTTACTCGACCTATGATTTGCACACTTCCCGCAACAACTTGGGCAATCATCATATGAAAGCTATTAGAGCCCAAGTCAATAACTGCATAACTTTGGTTATCTTTCATATCACGATTTCTCAACTAAGAGTTACGGCGACGTTGTCCGTGATGATGACGTCGCTTTTGATATCGAGGCTTTGGAACATCATCCAATAGCGCCTCTGAATCAAAGTGACTTACCGGAATCGCGTGACCAATGTACTCTTCGATCGCAGGAAGGTTGTAAACATATGACTCACACGCAAAGCTAATCGCATGACCACTTGCACCTGCACGACCTGTACGGCCGATACGGTGTACGTAATCTTCGCGGTCATCTGGTAAATCAAAGTTGTATACGTGAGTCACTTCAGGAATGTGAAGACCTCGAGCCGCAACATCCGTTGCTACTAAAAAGTCTAAATTACCCTTGGCAAAGTTTTCTAGAATAGATAGGCGTTTTCGTTGATTAACGTCACCAGTTAACAAACCAACACGGTGTTTGTCTGCTTTCATCCAGTTGTAAACTTTTTCACAGGCGTGTTTCGTATTAGTGAACACGATTGCTTTATCCGGCCAATCTTCTTCGATTAAAGACAGTAAGAGCTGGATCTTTTTGTCCGACTCAGGATAGAACAACTCTTCTTTAATGCGCTTTCCAGTCATTTGATCAGGTTCTACCTGCAAATGTGTAGGCTCATTCATGTGCGAGTACGCCAACTCTTTGACCTTATAACTCATGGTTGCTGAGAATACGAGGTTCAAACGCTCCGTACGGTCTGGCATTTTGTTAAATAGGTAACGAATGTCGTTTATAAAACCTAAATCAAACATTCTATCAGCTTCGTCTAGCACAATGGCTTGAATGCTGTCTAAGTTGTATATACCTTGCTTTAGGTAATCAATGACACGGCCTGTCGTGCCGATTAGGACATCTACCCCTTGTTGTAGCTGTTGGCGTTGACTTTCATAGCCTTCACCCCCATAAACTAAACCAAGCGATAAGCCTGTTGCTTCGGCAAAAACGACCGCGTCTTTGTGAATTTGAATGGCTAACTCTCGAGTAGGAGCTAGAATTAATGCTCGCGGTTGTCCCTTGGTCTGGACGTTCATTAATTTATTGAACGTCGCCGTAAGAAAAGCGATAGTTTTACCGGTCCCTGTTTGAGCTTGGCCAGCAATATCAGCACCTTTTTCGATTAAAGGCATACACATCGCCTGAATCGGGGTACAATTAGCATAACCAGCATTGGATAGGGCTTTCAGCACATCAGAATGTATTGAAAAGTCGGCAAATTTTGTTTCGGTTAAATGTGTCTTAGTCATAACGGATAAGCATAACCTTTAGCCTTGCAATAAGAAACAAATTATTCAAAATAGAAGTATATATTTAATATTAAAACGCGGAGTGATAAATGAGCGATAAAATTATTAATATAACTGATGATTCTTTTGATTCAGTTATCAACGGTGACAAGCCAGTTCTTGTTGATTTATGGGCAGAGTGGTGTGGTCCTTGTAAGATGATCGCTCCGATTCTTGACGAAGTTGCAGAAGACATGTCTGATAAAGTAACTATCGCCAAGCTGAACATTGACCAAAACCCTGAAACACCACCTAAGTTTGGTGTTCGTGGCATCCCAACGTTGTTGTTGTTCAAAAACGGCGCCGTTGCAGGCACTAAAGTTGGTGCTTTAAGTAAAACTCAATTGGTTGAATTCTTAAACGACAACCTTTAATTGCCAGAAGGCTTAAAGCCTTTCTGAGATAAGCTTTCAAGAAGAGATACCACTAGTTGGTGTCTCTTTTTTTCATCCCAAGGAATAGCATTCCCTACACCCCAGATAGGTCCAGGCCAAGTTATATCGTTTTCATTACGTGCAACAATATGCCAGTGTAACTGTTCTACAACATTACCTAAATTCGCTATATTGATCTTCTTACATCCCGTAACCTTCTTCAGTACTTCAGCGACTGCATTACTCTCTTTTAACAGCTGTGAAGCATCACGCTCAGATAAATCATGTACTTCTGTCACTGTTTGACCATGCTCATCGACTGCTTCCGGAACTAAAACCAACCAAGGGTATCTTTGGTCGTTTTGAAGCCTGAGCTGGCAAAGTGGTAATTTGGTGAGGAGTATTGAGTCACGCTCTATACGAGTATCAAGTTGGAACATGGTTTTATTTCTGCTTTTCAATGGTGTTAGCCAGCATAATACTTCAAACCCTTGAAAGCGAATAGATAAATCGCAGGCAATAAAAAACGATGGACAGGAGTCCGAGTGTCGTGGTGCCAGGGATGGCAAAGAACGAACACCGAGCTAGGGAGCAAGCATCTTAACGAAACTGTCGGTTTAAACAATAAAGCGGTGAGCTACATTACTCCGGGCATCCTGCCCTCCGCCCTTCGGGCCAGCTAAAGCTGTTCTAATTCGTTCCAGACGAATTAGTCGCATGGGGTTGCCATGCTCGAATAGATAAATCACAGGCAATAAAAAACCCCTCGCACGAAGTGCAAGGGGTTGTTTTATTGGAGCCTGGCGGTGAGCTACTCTCGCATGGCAAATGCCACACTACCATCGCCGCAGCTGCGTTTCACTTCTGAGTTCGAAATGGAGTCAGGTGGTTCCACAGCGCTATTGCCACCAGGCAAAACTGGGTACATGGATGTATCAAGGTTCGCGTGACCATGGATGGTCAAGAGCGAACTGGTGAATACACCTCAGTACGTAATCTGGAAAGCTTAAATAAGGTAAGTTCGATTATCTCTGTAGGAGAACACTTAAGCGTTGTATGGTTAAGCCTCACGGGCAATTAGTATTGGTTAGCTTAACGCCTCACAGCGCTTCCACACCCAACCTATCAACGTTGTAGTCTTCAACGACCCTTTAGAGACCTTAAAGGTCTAGGGATGACTCATCTCGAGGCTCGCTTCCCGCTTAGATGCTTTCAGCGGTTATCGATTCCGAACATAGCTACCGGGCAATGCCATTGGCATGACAACCCGAACACCAGCGGTTCGTCCACTCCGGTCCTCTCGTACTAGGAGCAGCCCCTCTCAATCATCCAACGCCCACGGCAGATAGGGACCGAACTGTCTCACGACGTTCTAAACCCAGCTCGCGTACCACTTTAAATGGCGAACAGCCATACCCTTGGGACCGACTTCAGCCCCAGGATGTGATGAGCCGACATCGAGGTGCCAAACACCGCCGTCGATATGAACTCTTGGGCGGTATCAGCCTGTTATCCCCGGAGTACCTTTTATCCGTTGAGCGATGGCCCTTCCATACAGAGCCACCGGATCACTATGACCTACTTTCGTACCTGCTCGACGTGTCTGTCTCGCAGTTAAGCTTGCTTCTACCATTACACTAACCGTACGATGTCCGACCGTACTTAGCAAACCTTCGTGCTCCTCCGTTACTCTTTGGGAGGAGACCGCCCCAGTCAAACTACCCACCAGGCACTGTCCACAACCCCGATTAGGGGCCAATGTTAGAACATCAAACATACAAGGGTGGTATTTCAAGGATGGCTCCACCTGAACTGGCGTCCAAGTTTCAAAGCCTCCCACCTATCCTACACATGTAGGCTCAATGTTCAGTGCCAAGCTATAGTAAAGGTTCACGGGGTCTTTCCGTCTAGCCGCGGGTACACTGCATCTTCACAGCGATTTCAATTTCACTGAGTCTCGGGTGGAGACAGCGTGGCCATCATTACACCATTCGTGCAGGTCGGAACTTACCCGACAAGGAATTTCGCTACCTTAGGACCGTTATAGTTACGGCCGCCGTTTACCGGGGCTTCGATCATGAGCTTCTCCGAAGATAACCCAATCAATTAACCTTCCGGCACCGGGCAGGTGTCACACCCTATACGTCATCTTTCGATTTAGCAGAGTGCTGTGTTTTTAATAAACAGTTGCAGCCACCAGGTCACTGCGACCGGCACCAGCTTAGAGAGCGCGTCTCATCACCAGCACCGGCGTACCTTCTCCCGAAGTTACGGTACCATTTTGCCTAGTTCCTTCACCCGAGTTCTCTCAAGCGCCTTAGTATTCTCTACCTGACCACCTGTGTCGGTTTGGGGTACGGTTCTTAATCATCTGAAGCTTAGAGGCTTTTCCTGGAAGTATGGCATCAATGACTTCCGCTCCGTGGAGCGTCGTCTCGTATCTCAGTTCTAACCGCCCGGATTTACCTAAGCAGTCAACCTACATACTTTCACACGGACAACCAACGCCGTGCTCACCTAGCCTTCTCCGTCCCCCCATCGCAATGATTAAAAGTACAGAAATATTAATCTGTTTCCCATCGACTACGCATTTCTGCCTCGCCTTAGGGGCCGACTTACCCTACCCTGATTAGCATGGGATAGGAACCCTTGGTCTTTCGGCGTGGGGGTTTTTCACCCCCATTATCGTTACTCATGTCAGCATTCGCACTTCTGATATGTCCAGCAAGCTTCTCAACTCACCTTCAACCACTTACAGAACGCTCCCCTACCCAGCGCATAAATGCGCTGCCGCAGCTTCGGTGTCATGTTTAGCCCCGTTACATCTTCCGCGCAGGCCGACTCGACTAGTGAGCTATTACGCTTTCTTTAAAGGGTGGCTGCTTCTAAGCCAACCTCCTAGCTGTCTAAGCCTTCCCACATCGTTTCCCACTTAACATGAACTTTGGGACCTTAGCTGGCGGTCTGGGTTGTTTCCCTCTCCACGACGAACGTTAGCACCCGCCGTGTGTCTCCCGGATATTACTTTACGGTATTCGGAGTTTGCATGGGGTTGGTAAGCCGGGATGGCCCCCTAGCCCAAACAGTGCTCTACCCCCGTAAGTATTCGTCCGAGGCTCTACCTAAATAGATTTCGGGGAGAACCAGCTATCTCCCGGTTTGATTAGCCTTTCACTCCTAGCCACAGGTCATCCCCTAACTTTTCAACGTTAGTGGGTTCGGTCCTCCAGTTGATGTTACTCAACCTTCAACCTGCCCATGGCTAGATCACCGGGTTTCGGGTCTATACCTTGCAACTAGACGGGCAGTTAACCCTCGCTTTCACTACGGCTCCCCTATTCGGTTAACCTTGCTACAAAATATAAGTCGCTGACCCATTATACAAAAGGTACGCAGTCACATAACAAGTATGCTCCTACTGCTTGTACGTATACGGTTTCAGGTTCTATTTCACTCCCCTCACAGGGGTTCTTTTCGCCTTTCCCTCACGGTACTGGTTCACTATCGGTCAATTGGGAGTATTTAGCCTTAGAGGATGGTCCCCCTATCTTCAGTCAAGGTTTCACGTGCCCCGACCTACTTAATATGTCCAACATGGCTTGTCGTGTACGGGACTATCACCCACTATCGTTGCACTTTCCAGAGCATTCCACTAAACCATGCTGATTCGGCTGTTTCCCGTTCGCTCGCCGCTACTTAGGAAATCTCGGTTGATTTCTTTTCCTCCGGGTACTTAGATGTTTCAGTTCTCCGGGTTCGCCTCGCTAAGCTATGTATTCACTTAGCGATACCCTAAAAGGGTGGGTTTCCCCATTCGGAAATCGTGGTCTATAACGGTTTTTATCACCTTAACCACGCTTATCGCAGATTAACACGTCCTTCATCGCCTCCAATTGCCAAGGCATCCACCGTATACGCTTAGTCACTTAACCATACAACCTTAAGTGTTCTCACTCGTCTAAATGCTTGTTACCAAGAATTTATCCTTCGCGATAACTGGTCGTATAATTTCATGTCTTTTATTTATTAACGAAACATGTTGTATAGGCATGTTCGTTTTGACATAAATAACGCTTGAGTTTTCTCTTACAGTGATAATCAAAATTATTTTTAAATTGTTGAATAACAAATTTAATAAACAATAATGTTTACCTTATTTATCAGCTTTCCAAATTGTTAAAGAGCATGACGCTATTGCGTCCGGGTTAAAAACCCTAACTGATGAGCACCGTAATGCGCATGGGTTAGGATTCCCTGCCAATTTCGTAATTAATTATTTGTGTAGGCACTTCGAAGGTGTAACTAGTCTATATAAGGAGGTGATCCAGCCGCAGGTTCCCCTACGGCTACCTTGTTACGACTTCACCCCAGTCATGAACCACAAAGTGGTGAACGCCCTCCCGAAGGTTAAGCTATCCACTTCTTTTGCAGCCCACTCCCATGGTGTGACGGGCGGTGTGTACAAGGCCCGGGAACGTATTCACCGTGGCATTCTGATCCACGATTACTAGCGATTCCGACTTCATGGAGTCGAGTTGCAGACTCCAATCCGGACTACGACAAGCTTTATGGGATCCGCTTACTCTCGCGAGTTCGCAACCCTTTGTACTTGCCATTGTAGCACGTGTGTAGCCCATCCCGTAAGGGCCATGATGACTTGACGTCGTCCCCACCTTCCTCCGGTTTGTCACCGGCAGTCTCCTTAGAGTTCCCACCATTACGTGCTGGCAACTAAGGATAAGGGTTGCGCTCGTTGCGGGACTTAACCCAACATTTCACAACACGAGCTGACGACAGCCATGCAGCACCTGTCTCAGAGTTCCCGAAGGCACTAATCTATCTCTAGAAAATTCTCTGGATGTCAAGGGATGGTAAGGTTCTTCGCGTTGCATCGAATTAAACCACATGCTCCACCGCTTGTGCGGGCCCCCGTCAATTCATTTGAGTTTTAACCTTGCGGCCGTACTCCCCAGGCGGTCTACTTAATGCGTTAGCTGCGCAAGACAACTCTTAAGAGTCAAACTGCTAGTAGACATCGTTTACGGCGTGGACTACCAGGGTATCTAATCCTGTTTGCTACCCACGCTTTCGTACATGAGCGTCAGTGTCGACCCAGGTGGCTGCCTTCGCCATTGGTATTCCTTCAGATCTCTACGCATTTCACCGCTACACCTGAAATTCTACCACCCTCTGTCGCACTCTAGCTAAGCAGTTTCAAATGCAGTTCCCAGGTTGAGCCCGGGGCTTTCACATCTGACTTACTTAGCCGCCTGCGTACGCTTTACGCCCAGTAATTCCGATTAACGCTCGCACCCTCCGTATTACCGCGGCTGCTGGCACGGAGTTAGCCGGTGCTTCTTCTGCGAGTAACGTCAAATCAAGCAGGTATTAACTACTTAACCTTCCTCCTCGCTGAAAGTGCTTTACAACCCGAAGGCCTTCTTCACACACGCGGCATGGCTGCATCAGGCTTGCGCCCATTGTGCAATATTCCCCACTGCTGCCTCCCGTAGGAGTCTGGACCGTGTCTCAGTTCCAGTGTGGCTGATCATCCTCTCAGACCAGCTAGGGATCGTCGGCTTGGTGAGCCTTTACCTCACCAACTACCTAATCCCACTTGGGCTTCTCTAAAGGCGAGAGCCGAAGCCCCCTTTGAGCCGTAGCTATCATGCGGTATTAGCAGTCGTTTCCAACTGTTGTCCCCCACCTAAAGGCAAATTCCCAAGCATTACTCACCCGTCCGCCACTCGTCATCAAACTAGCAAGCTAGTTCATGTTACCGTTCGACTTGCATGTGTTAGGCCTGCCGCCAGCGTTCAATCTGAGCCATGATCAAACTCTTCACTTTAAAAAGTTTAATCACTACTCATCGAATTCTGTTCAAATAAATTTTCGTTCAGACACTCAATGAATAGTTTACAAGTTGCTAGCCTGTCTCATAAGAGACTCTAGCTTATTTTGTTACTACTCAACGGAGTGCCCACACAAATAATTAATTACTAAATTGTTAAAGAACGATGAACATGGAAGTTCGAGTGTCGAAATCAATCATGGATGATTGTTTATTTCGACCGTTTAGAACATTTCCAGTTCTGGTTAAGACTCTGTCTCAACCGGGATGCGAATAATAGACAATCCATTTTAGAAAACAACCCTTTTTTTTCACATTTTTGTTTGAGTGTCTTATTTTTAATCGAAAGGGCGAAATTTGAATCAAAACTCAAGAAAAATGCTGGATTAACGCTTTAGCGCCTTCTAAAAGTTCGAACTCTTATAAAGGTTGCTCAGTTAGTTTTCTATCTTACTTATTATTGAATACTATTTGCCTTGTGGAGAATACCAATGGTTTTTGTACGCCAGACTTCCCCACAACACATGGGCCAATGCGATTTCTGAAAGGTTATGGTTAACGTCTATTGCTGACAAAGTGTTTCGTTCATAATTATATTGAAAGTTCAAAGGAGCTTTACTCGGTTGAAGGATGGTGACCTGATCATTAACCATGTAAGCAAAGTTTTCTGCATATTGCATCATCGCTCTATTTGAAGAGTTTGGCTCAGTTAGATCTTGCCCTAACATTGGCGATGTATTTTCTACACCCATTAACGACAATAGCGTTGGTGCTAAGTCGATTTGACTTACGACCCTTTGATCTAGATGTGGCTTTTGACCTGAATTTAGGATCACACCCGGAATATGAAAATTGTTAATGGGTACAAGATCTTTGCCCATTGCTCTCGAGTCATGATCAGCCACAATGAGGAATATAGTATTGTCCCAGTAGGCTTTCGTCTTTGCTTTTTTAATAAATTGCCCTAAAGCATGATCTGCATATTGAATGGCTTTGTGACGCAATAATTCTTTGTCATCATACTGCTTTAGTTGATTATTGCTGTACTCGACAGGGGTTACGATACCATCAGGTATTTCAAAAGGGTCATGGTTACTTGACGTAAAAATAAAGCTAAAGAACGGTTTTTTTTCGTTATGTAGCTTAGTTAATTCAATATCAGCCTGATTAAACAAATCACCATCGCTTGCCCCCCAAGATGCTACAAATTTTGGGTTTTCAATATCATTAAAATCAACGATATCAGTAAAGCCGTTGCCTAGAAAAAAGCTTTTCATGTTGTCGAAATGACTTTCTCCACCGTAAATGAATTGAGTCTCGTAACCATTTTTTTTAAGTAGAGAAGCAATAGTAAAGAAGTCCTTTTGCGATTTATCTAACTTAACAACGGCCCTAGAGGGCGTTGGAGTAAAACCAGTTATTACCGCTTCAATTCCTCTAACAGAGCGAGTACCTGTTGCATATAGGCGTTCAAATGCCCAGCCTTCTTGGCTTAATTTATCTATTTCCGGCGTGAGCGGGATTCCACCAAGGGATGATACATATTGGGCACCTAAGCTTTCTTCTAGGATTATAACCAAGTTCTTTGGTTGCCCTTTAAAGATTGGTGAACGCTTACTAAAACTAGGATAGTCATCGTTTTTGAAGCTGTCTAAAGGCTGTTTTGACTCCTGACGAATTATTTCAATAACACGCTTATCTTCCATCTTTCCATATAGCTTGGATGCATTTTTTTCATCACCAAATTGGTTAAGTGCATAAGCAACACTGTAAGTTGAATTTAATGTAAGGGAATTAATTAGCGGATCAGTTGAAAAATACACCAAGGCAGGGTTAATTGGTCTATGACCCAATGTCCCTCGCGCAGATAAAGAAATCACAACAATAAGCAACAGACAAGAAACTAGCCTTGCTCCTATTGAAACATTGTATTTGTCCTCTTTATAAGAGACTAAGTGGTTAGAGAGTTGCCATAATTTTTTAACAGGTAAAATTAACAGTATAAAGACCATCACTAAGGTAACTAAATGACCATTAAAGAGCATTTTTGTTACTTCATCTGGATATGCTAAATATTCAATAAATAGTCTGTTTGGTCTGAAACCATATTCATTAATAAAAGCAGGTGTTGCTAACTCAAAAAATAGAATCGCAACAAAGCACACAAAAAACCAAGCTTTCAGTAAAAAAGACCAATGAAAATGAAATCGAGTTTTTGATATCCAAGGGTGTAATAGTGCCGGAATTACGCACAAGTACGCGACACTGCTGAGGTCTATGCGAAATCCATTAACAATTAGGTTTATAAAACTGCTGATACCTTCAAATCGCTCTACTTGCCATAATGCCAACCCTGTTCGAGTTAGAATGAGAAAAACCACGACTGAAGTTGTGAATAATAAAAATGGCCGCAAAAGATTAAAGATTGAAGTAAGCATCGTAAAAAACCAGAAAACTAATACGATGCCTACTTTATGTCCCCAAACTTAAGAGTCACTGAAGAAAAACTGAAATAAACTAATTAAACAAGTATCGCCAACCAAATAAGAGACGCTATCAAAATACTTATAAATACTGCTGCAGATCCCAAGTCTTTAGCTAATCCTGATAGAGGATGAATCTCTAATCCAACGCGATCTACAACAGCTTCAATTGCAGTATTTATAATCTCGGTAAACATAATAAAAAGTACAGCAATGATCAGAACTAACTGTTCTTTCAATGTAATATTGAATAGGAATGTAACGGGTACCGAAAAAACCAGTAACAGAAGCTCTTGCCTAAATGCCGCTTCATTTTTAATAAGCCACTTAAACGCTCTAGTTGAGTTTAATGCTGCGAGATAAACTCGTTTAAGACCTTTGGGTTTATTTTCAATGTCAAACATCGATTAGTTTACTCCTCGTTTATTGAAATGTGCTGTACTTTTCTATAAGTAGCATCAAAGTTACATTGGTTAAAAGGGTCATTGTCAGGTTGATAAACTTTCGACCTTACTTGTACTTCACCTAGTAAAATGTCGAATACATTATCATGGGATAAAGGTTGCTTGCTTAAATTACTTAAACAATCCAACTTGTCTTTGTTGTGTGATTGATCGGCCCAGTAAATAAAAGGCACATGCGTTTGCTCTTTAGGTGCAAAGGCATAGGGTAATCCATGCAAATAGACACCCTTTTCGCCTAGAGATTCACCATGATCAGATACATAAATCATTGATGCTTTGACATCACTGTTAACCGTTAATGAAGAAAGTTCAGCGATGATTTTTGACAATACTAAATCAGTATAAGCAATGGTGTTGTCGTAGGTATTAACAAGCTCCTTTTGACTGCAATTTTGAATATCACTGCGTTGACAATCTGGAGTAAATACACGCTTGTTATCCGGGTAACGTCGATAATATGTTGGCCCATGAGAGCCAACCATATGCAAAACAATTAGCGTATTGTCTTTTGTTAACGAATGGAGTTTATTTTTCAAAGTATTAACTAATACCTCATCAAAGCAATATTCACCATCACACAACGGCTTAATACTATTTGTCGAAATTTGCTCTGATTTGACACGGTTACATACGCCTTTGCACCCACCATTATTGTTACTTATCCAAAAGACGTCGACACCCGCTAAGTGAATTAAATCTATGACATTCTGTTGTGCTAAAGCTTCTCTCTTGTTGTAGCTTTCTCTATTAAGTCTTGAAAACATACATGGAACTGATACCGCAGTTGCCGTCCCACATGAGCGAACATTGTTAAAGGAAACAACACCTAAGTCTTTAGTATGCTTATTGGTCGGTTGTTTATAACCATTGAGGGAAAAGTTTTGAGCACGTGCCGTCTCGCCAAGCACCAAAACAGTCACACTTTTAGTGGTACTCGAATTAGAAATTGTTGGTGAGGTATCTAGAAATGTAAATTTCAAAGGTGGGTATAAGTAATTTTTGTTAGCAAATTTCACCATTGAATCTATTAACGCATAAGGTGTTAAATATCCGACTAAATCGCGATTATTTCTTCCAATTGATGCATAGCTAGAGTAAAAAACGATTGCTATTAAAAAAACACACGCAAAACTACCACTGAGTAATTTAGCTCTAGAAAGAAGCTCTCCCCAAAAAGTTGAATAAGTGAGCTTTACTTTCGCAATCAGTATTGATGGCAGAATACCTAAGATAATAAAAAATACACCAGCAGAAAAATTAACATATGAAAGCGCTTCGGCTCGGTCAGTTTCAAATGAGTTTTGTATCATTCCGTAATCAAAAACAATGCCGTAGGTCACTGTACTATAAAAAACAAGGGAAGATGTCAGTACAAGTAATATTAGTACAGGTTTAGTTATCCATCGAAACGCAAAGAAGCATTGAACAAAGATCGATAAAGACAGGATGAAAATAGGGACAGATAATAAGAATAAAATACTATAGTCATTAAGTGTCACTATTGCAGAAGACGTTTTTAAAATAAACGGGGAGTTCAACACTAGCGTTATATATGCGCATGTAAAAACTAAAAGCTGATTGGTTGAAAGTGAAATACGTTTATGTTTTCTATAAACAAAACTTGTGTTCATACGGCCACCTCATTTTAAAGTGGCTATATGTTAGTTTTGTTAACTTAAGATTTACTTAGGTTAAACTGATATTAACTTGGTGAAAAATAAACTAAGGAATTGATACAGAGAATGTTATTTTTTTTCCAACTAATGTTACCGAAATCCTAGCTCCTATCCTTTCACAGTAAGACTTTACTATTGCTAAACCCAGCCCAAATCGTTCTGTTGATGTTCTAGATTGGTCTTTCTGCCACAGTGGATCAAAAAACAAATCCAAATCCTCTTTTTGGTATTCTTCTTTGCAGACATTTGATATCTCTATCAGGGTATTATCGATAGATGTTTTTGACGTTGTTATTTCTATTTCGGAGTCGACTGGACTGTAGAAAAGAGCATTATTAATTAAGTTCGATAATACAGTTTCTAAGGCAAATTTGTTGCTTTTAGCTATCAGTGACGAATTGTCAAAACTCAGCTTAATTAATCGATTTTTTGTGTTTTCTCTACGCAAAACCTGAGAAATCAACTCGTTGAGTTCAATATCAACAATTGCTAATTGATTAGCGCTACCACTTTGCTGTAGCAGAAGAATACTATTTACAATACTTTTTAATCGGGATGAAATCTCATGCACATCTTTGGCTAAGTTGTCTGTGATTTGTTTTTCGTGAGGAAACTTTAAAGCTACTTCGCTTAAACTTATAAGCTCTGCAATTGGAGTTTTTAACTCATGGGCAATGTCTGAGGTCAACCTTTGCTCACGTGTATAAAGGGTGTGGTTGTCTTTGATAAATTGGTTAACACCGGTAGCTATCGGTACTAGCTCTACTGGTAAGGATTCTACGGCAACTTCACGTTGGTCCGAGTTTAAGCTGATGGTGCTTAATTGGCGATTAAATTCTTCAATGGGTTTTAAGCTGTTAAACACAACTAAAGTGACGATCTTTCTCACTGCAATAACAGCTAGTATTGACGCTAAGATAAAGATGATATCTACAAACCACAAAATGTAATTTAATTTTTCTGTGCTTAGTGCATAAGCAAACTCCATTGGCTTTTGGCTTAATGCAAACTCTTCTCTTGTTACGCCAAGGCGCTCTCTAACATCAGAGTCAACTTGAGGGATAAATTTGGTGAAGACTAATTTTCCAGTCCTTCCGTCTGGGAGTGTAATATTCTTGAAAATGTATTTGTTTAATTGGACTCCTAGCCTTGGCAAATCTTTTATTTCAAAAAACTCCAATGTGTCTGACCTTTCAAACACCTTATTGTCGTACCAGAATTGGTAATATTCTGGATTTTCCTTACCCTCAAATTCGGGCATGAATTCACCCGCAAAGTCGAACTCTATACCCTCCTCATCTTCTTCGACTAATGTTTCAAGTAACCCAGCCTTATTGATCATTGCTCGGTCAAATTCATCACTAATCCAGGTATCAACACTTATGTCAGTGGCCAGTAATATAAAAATCAAAAGTAATGAAATAGATACTGATAAGTATCGGCTTAATTTTTGGTGGATAGAGTTCACGATCCACTCTCAACATAATAACCAAAACCGCGTTTGGTTTTGATGGGGAGCTCATAGCCCATAGATTTAACTTTTTTTCGAGCTGAAGAAAGGTGAGCCTCTAAAGAATTCTTTGCTATGGCATCATACTGTCCAGCAAGATATTCACTTAGTTTTTCTGGGGAGATCACTTTTCCTTGATTGATAAACAAACATTCCACCACTTTGTACTCATTAGGTGTAAGTTGAGCGTCCTTTTCTCCGCATTTTAATTGTTTTAAATGTAAATCTAACGAAATCGAACCTATATTGATATGGCTATCATTTACATTTAAAGTGCCCCTGCGCATTAGACAAAGTAACCGGACATGCAGCTCATCAAAAGAAAAAGGTTTAGTGAGGTAGTCATCTGCTCCATTAAGCAACCCTTCAACTTTGTCTTCTGTAAGGTCTTTAGCAGACAAAATTAATACGCGGATATCTTTTCCTGCCTGGCGAATTGCTTTTAATATCGAAGTACCATCGACAGAGGGCAGCATCAAGTCAAGAATTAGGAGGGAATAGTCTCCAGACAAAGCCATACTTAACCCCTCAGAGCCATCGCCAGTGTCATCAATAGTAAAACCAAGGTTGGATAGTCCTACTCTTAAACTACGTCTAAGTGAAACAGAATCTTCGATTATCAATACTTTCAATGATGCATACCTCTTGGTAAATATTATTCATTATTCCACTTTAGACTTAAGGTTAGCTGAATTTACGCTGACTTTTTTAGCGTTTTTTCGTTTTTGTTCCAAGCCCCCATCTAAGTTTTTAAATTATCAACCTTAAATCATGAATTAAAATACTGAGGGGAATTGGGCATAAGAGCTGGAAAGCTATAAATATTTAAACATAAAAAGGAAAAGTTAGTGAAATTACATACATCTCGTAATACACCTGAAAGAAACTAAGACACTGAAAATCGCAGGCAATAAAAAACGATGGACAGGAGTCCGAGTGTCGTGGTGCCAGGGATGGCAAAGAACGACGACCGAGCGAGGGAGCAAGCATCTTAACGAAACTGTCGGTTTAAACAATAAAGCGTTGAGCTACATTACTCCGGGCATCCTGCCCTCCGCCCTTCGGGCCAGCTAAAGCTGTTCTAATTCGTTCCAGACGAATTAGTCGCATGGGGTTGCCATGCTCGAATAGATAAATCGCAAGCAATAAAAAACCCCTCGCAGTTTCCTGCAAGGGGTTGTTTATTTGGAGCCTGGCGGTTTTGGCCATGGATGGCCTATATTTCCGCCAGCGTCTGGAACAGACGATAGTTCAGTAAATTACAAGCATAAAAAAACGCGCTAACCTCTCGGTCAACGCGTTCAGTATTTGGAGCCTGGCGGTGAGCTACTCTCGCATGGCAAATGCCACACTACCATCGCCGCAGCTGCGTTTCACTTCTGAGTTCGAAATGGAGTCAGGTGGTTCCACAGCGCTATTGCCACCAGGCAAAGCTGTTTTGTAATCGATGTCCTAAAACACCGTTTACGAATATGTTTTAACAATTAGAAAGCTGTATTCAATTAAATAATTTTGATTCTCTGTAGGAGAACACTTAAGCGTTGTATGGTTAAGCCTCACGGGCAATTAGTATTGGTTAGCTTAACGCCTCACAGCGCTTCCACACCCAACCTATCAACGTTGTAGTCTTCAACGACCCTTTAGAGACCTTAAAGGTCTAGGGATGACTCATCTCGAGGCTCGCTTCCCGCTTAGATGCTTTCAGCGGTTATCGATTCCGAACATAGCTACCGGGCAATGCCATTGGCATGACAACCCGAACACCAGCGGTTCGTCCACTCCGGTCCTCTCGTACTAGGAGCAGCCCCTCTCAATCATCCAACGCCCACGGCAGATAGGGACCGAACTGTCTCACGACGTTCTAAACCCAGCTCGCGTACCACTTTAAATGGCGAACAGCCATACCCTTGGGACCGACTTCAGCCCCAGGATGTGATGAGCCGACATCGAGGTGCCAAACACCGCCGTCGATATGAACTCTTGGGCGGTATCAGCCTGTTATCCCCGGAGTACCTTTTATCCGTTGAGCGATGGCCCTTCCATACAGAGCCACCGGATCACTATGACCTACTTTCGTACCTGCTCGACGTGTCTGTCTCGCAGTTAAGCTTGCTTCTACCATTACACTAACCGTACGATGTCCGACCGTACTTAGCAAACCTTCGTGCTCCTCCGTTACTCTTTGGGAGGAGACCGCCCCAGTCAAACTACCCACCAGGCACTGTCCACAACCCCGATTAGGGGCCAATGTTAGAACATCAAACATACAAGGGTGGTATTTCAAGGATGGCTCCACCTGAACTGGCGTCCAAGTTTCAAAGCCTCCCACCTATCCTACACATGTAGGCTCAATGTTCAGTGCCAAGCTATAGTAAAGGTTCACGGGGTCTTTCCGTCTAGCCGCGGGTACACTGCATCTTCACAGCGATTTCAATTTCACTGAGTCTCGGGTGGAGACAGCGTGGCCATCATTACACCATTCGTGCAGGTCGGAACTTACCCGACAAGGAATTTCGCTACCTTAGGACCGTTATAGTTACGGCCGCCGTTTACCGGGGCTTCGATCATGAGCTTCTCCGAAGATAACCCAATCAATTAACCTTCCGGCACCGGGCAGGTGTCACACCCTATACGTCATCTTTCGATTTAGCAGAGTGCTGTGTTTTTAATAAACAGTTGCAGCCACCAGGTCACTGCGACCGGCACCAGCTTAGAGAGCGCGTCTCATCACCAGCACCGGCGTACCTTCTCCCGAAGTTACGGTACCATTTTGCCTAGTTCCTTCACCCGAGTTCTCTCAAGCGCCTTAGTATTCTCTACCTGACCACCTGTGTCGGTTTGGGGTACGGTTCTTAATCATCTGAAGCTTAGAGGCTTTTCCTGGAAGTATGGCATCAATGACTTCCGCTCCGTGGAGCGTCGTCTCGTATCTCAGTTCTAACCGCCCGGATTTACCTAAGCAGTCAACCTACATACTTTCACACGGACAACCAACGCCGTGCTCACCTAGCCTTCTCCGTCCCCCCATCGCAATGATTAAAAGTACAGAAATATTAATCTGTTTCCCATCGACTACGCATTTCTGCCTCGCCTTAGGGGCCGACTTACCCTACCCTGATTAGCATGGGATAGGAACCCTTGGTCTTTCGGCGTGGGGGTTTTTCACCCCCATTATCGTTACTCATGTCAGCATTCGCACTTCTGATATGTCCAGCAAGCTTCTCAACTCACCTTCAACCACTTACAGAACGCTCCCCTACCCAGCGCATAAATGCGCTGCCGCAGCTTCGGTGTCATGTTTAGCCCCGTTACATCTTCCGCGCAGGCCGACTCGACTAGTGAGCTATTACGCTTTCTTTAAAGGGTGGCTGCTTCTAAGCCAACCTCCTAGCTGTCTAAGCCTTCCCACATCGTTTCCCACTTAACATGAACTTTGGGACCTTAGCTGGCGGTCTGGGTTGTTTCCCTCTCCACGACGAACGTTAGCACCCGCCGTGTGTCTCCCGGATATTACTTTACGGTATTCGGAGTTTGCATGGGGTTGGTAAGCCGGGATGGCCCCCTAGCCCAAACAGTGCTCTACCCCCGTAAGTATTCGTCCGAGGCTCTACCTAAATAGATTTCGGGGAGAACCAGCTATCTCCCGGTTTGATTAGCCTTTCACTCCTAGCCACAGGTCATCCCCTAACTTTTCAACGTTAGTGGGTTCGGTCCTCCAGTTGATGTTACTCAACCTTCAACCTGCCCATGGCTAGATCACCGGGTTTCGGGTCTATACCTTGCAACTAGACGGGCAGTTAACCCTCGCTTTCACTACGGCTCCCCTATTCGGTTAACCTTGCTACAAAATATAAGTCGCTGACCCATTATACAAAAGGTACGCAGTCACATAACAAGTATGCTCCTACTGCTTGTACGTATACGGTTTCAGGTTCTATTTCACTCCCCTCACAGGGGTTCTTTTCGCCTTTCCCTCACGGTACTGGTTCACTATCGGTCAATTGGGAGTATTTAGCCTTAGAGGATGGTCCCCCTATCTTCAGTCAAGGTTTCACGTGCCCCGACCTACTTAATATGTCCAACATGGCTTGTCGTGTACGGGACTATCACCCACTATCGTTGCACTTTCCAGAGCATTCCACTAAACCATGCTGATTCGGCTGTTTCCCGTTCGCTCGCCGCTACTTAGGAAATCTCGGTTGATTTCTTTTCCTCCGGGTACTTAGATGTTTCAGTTCTCCGGGTTCGCCTCGCTAAGCTATGTATTCACTTAGCGATACCCTAAAAGGGTGGGTTTCCCCATTCGGAAATCGTGGTCTATAACGGTTTTTATCACCTTAACCACGCTTATCGCAGATTAACACGTCCTTCATCGCCTCCAATTGCCAAGGCATCCACCGTATACGCTTAGTCACTTAACCATACAACCTTAAGTGTTCTCGCTTGATTAAATCACTTATTTCGGCGTTATCTTGTTTCTCAATCAGTCATGTACCTTTCAGTACACTCCTTCAATCGAACCTTCGATAGCGTTGAACTAAGCAATTTACTCTGCGCTTAACTCTCTGAGTCGTATAATTTCATGTCTTTTATTTATTAACGAAACATGTTGTATAGGCATGTTCGTTTTGACATAAATAACGCTTGAGTTTTCTCTTACAGTGATAATCAAAATTATTTTTAAATTGTTGAATAACAAATTTAATAAACAATAATGTTTACCTTATTTATCAGCTTTCCAAATTGTTAAAGAGCATGACGCTATTGCGTCCGGGTTAAAAACCCTAACTGATGAGCACCGTAATGCGCATGGGTTAGGATTCCCTGCCAATTTCGTAATTAATTATTTGTGTAGGCACTTCGAAGGTGTAACTAGTCTATATAAGGAGGTGATCCAGCCGCAGGTTCCCCTACGGCTACCTTGTTACGACTTCACCCCAGTCATGAACCACAAAGTGGTGAACGCCCTCCCGAAGGTTAAGCTATCCACTTCTTTTGCAGCCCACTCCCATGGTGTGACGGGCGGTGTGTACAAGGCCCGGGAACGTATTCACCGTGGCATTCTGATCCACGATTACTAGCGATTCCGACTTCATGGAGTCGAGTTGCAGACTCCAATCCGGACTACGACAAGCTTTATGGGATCCGCTTACTCTCGCGAGTTCGCAACCCTTTGTACTTGCCATTGTAGCACGTGTGTAGCCCATCCCGTAAGGGCCATGATGACTTGACGTCGTCCCCACCTTCCTCCGGTTTGTCACCGGCAGTCTCCTTAGAGTTCCCACCATTACGTGCTGGCAACTAAGGATAAGGGTTGCGCTCGTTGCGGGACTTAACCCAACATTTCACAACACGAGCTGACGACAGCCATGCAGCACCTGTCTCAGAGTTCCCGAAGGCACTAATCTATCTCTAGAAAATTCTCTGGATGTCAAGGGATGGTAAGGTTCTTCGCGTTGCATCGAATTAAACCACATGCTCCACCGCTTGTGCGGGCCCCCGTCAATTCATTTGAGTTTTAACCTTGCGGCCGTACTCCCCAGGCGGTCTACTTAATGCGTTAGCTGCGCAAGACAACTCTTAAGAGTCAAACTGCTAGTAGACATCGTTTACGGCGTGGACTACCAGGGTATCTAATCCTGTTTGCTACCCACGCTTTCGTACATGAGCGTCAGTGTCGACCCAGGTGGCTGCCTTCGCCATTGGTATTCCTTCAGATCTCTACGCATTTCACCGCTACACCTGAAATTCTACCACCCTCTGTCGCACTCTAGCTAAGCAGTTTCAAATGCAGTTCCCAGGTTGAGCCCGGGGCTTTCACATCTGACTTACTTAGCCGCCTGCGTACGCTTTACGCCCAGTAATTCCGATTAACGCTCGCACCCTCCGTATTACCGCGGCTGCTGGCACGGAGTTAGCCGGTGCTTCTTCTGCGAGTAACGTCAAATCAAGCAGGTATTAACTACTTAACCTTCCTCCTCGCTGAAAGTGCTTTACAACCCGAAGGCCTTCTTCACACACGCGGCATGGCTGCATCAGGCTTGCGCCCATTGTGCAATATTCCCCACTGCTGCCTCCCGTAGGAGTCTGGACCGTGTCTCAGTTCCAGTGTGGCTGATCATCCTCTCAGACCAGCTAGGGATCGTCGGCTTGGTGAGCCTTTACCTCACCAACTACCTAATCCCACTTGGGCTTCTCTAAAGGCGAGAGCCGAAGCCCCCTTTGAGCCGTAGCTATCATGCGGTATTAGCAGTCGTTTCCAACTGTTGTCCCCCACCTAAAGGCAAATTCCCAAGCATTACTCACCCGTCCGCCACTCGTCATCAAACTAGCAAGCTAGTTCATGTTACCGTTCGACTTGCATGTGTTAGGCCTGCCGCCAGCGTTCAATCTGAGCCATGATCAAACTCTTCACTTTAAAAAGTTTAATCACTACTCATCGAATTCTGTTCAAATAAATTTTCGTTCAGACACTCAATGAATAGTTTACAAGTTGCTAGCCTGTCTCATAAGAGACTCTAGCTTATTTTGTTACTACTCAACGGAGTGCCCACACAAATAATTAATTACTAAATTGTTAAAGAACGTTTAGTCCGTAGACTGGGTTAAGACTCTGTCTCAACCGGGACGCGCATTTTACATTGCGTCGTTTTGTTGTCAACGTTTTTCTCAATCTTTTTGATAGATTTGAAAAGTTTTAAAATCTCAACCAAACTACTTAAAGGCTTGCTTTTCTGTAGTTCGATGTCTCCCTGACAACGAGGACGCATTATAGGGAGGTTTATTTTATTCGCAAGCTCTTTTTTCAAAAAGTTTTTTGTTTGATTATAAATGCTACAAACCGCATAACTATTGGCTTGTTTGTTCAAAAAGTGTGATATTTAGCGCTTAAAGATCGATATTCGGAGAAAACATGAAAAACCTAAAGTCTTATAAAGGTATTACACCAACTCTTGGTAAAGGCGTGTATATAGAAGAGAGTGCTGTCCTTTATGGTGAAATCACCTTGGGAGATGACGTAAGTATCTGGCCCCTGGTTGCCGCAAGAGGTGATGTAAATACGATTTCTATCGGTGCTCGCTCTAACATACAAGATGGTAGTGTATTACATGTCACTCGTAGATCTCCGTCGAACCCAAACGGCTATCCACTTATTATAGGTGAGGATGTGACAGTTGGACATAAAGCTATGTTACATGGCTGCCAGTTGGGTAATAGGATTTTAGTTGGTATGGGTTGTGTCGTGATGGATGGAGTTGTCGTAGAGGACGACGTTATTATCGGGGCAGGCAGTGTCGTGCCACCCAACAAACGTCTTGAGGCAGGGCACTTATATGTCGGTAACCCTGCGAAATTAGCTCGTCCATTAAAAGAGAGTGAATTGACGTTTTTAAAAGTTTCCTCGGATAATTATGTGAAGTTAAAGAACGAATATCTAGGCGAACTTTAAGACGCCCTCAATATCTCTCTTAACTCTTTAGTAGCAGGGCGTTGACCAAACCAAATGTTAAATGACTCTGCTGCTTGTTCGATCAACATGCCAAGCCCATCAATCACAATGATATCAGGGTTAATCTTTTGGGCGTGTTGCATAAATACAGTCGGGTCGTTTTGATAACACATGTCATAAACAGCCGTAGCATTGTCATATATACAATCGCCAACAGGTGGCAATTGCCCATTTAAAGAGGTGGCCGTGCCATTGATGATAATGTCATAATCGTCATCTAATTCTAAAGTTGGTTTAGCTACAACTGTATTACTTCCAATTTCCTTGGCAATTAAGGACGCTTTTTCAAAAGTACGGTTGGTTATTACTATTTGTTTCGGCTGTTGTTGTAACAAGGCAGGAATACAACCTCGTGTTGCGCCACCAGCTCCTATAACAAGAACCTTTTTATCTTTAATAGTAATGCCATTATATAAAAGGTCTTGTACAAGCCCCTCACCATCCGTGTTGTCGCCATACACTTTTCCATCTTGTATCGTTAATGTATTTGTCGCTTTTGACAATTGAGCTCGTTCTGACACTTGATAACACATGGCAAACGCGCGTTCTTTAAATGGCATAGTCACATTTGCTCCAGCTAGTCCCCCTTTAATGACGTTTAGTAAGTCGTCTTCAAAGTCATCCAAATTACAAAACATTCGTTCGTAGGAGATCTCTACATTACATTGTTGTGCAAAATGTTTGTGTATAATAGGGGACTTCGAGTGCTCGATTGGGTTACCAATCACAAAAAACGTTTTCATAATTAATTATCGTCTGAGTCAAAAATGTTAAAGCAAATAAAAGAACGTGTACTGGGTAAACCTAAAACCAAATATCAATCTCATTTGACCCCTTCTGAGACACCGTATCAAAGAATGGGTGAACAAAGCGTACGTGATTTAGCAAATTTGTTCTATGACGAAATGGAAAACAATCCAGCCGCAGCCGAATTATTAGCTATCCATCCGCAACCAATGGATATAATAAGAGAAAAGTTTTTTGAATTTCTTAGTGGATGGCTTGGTGGCCCCAACCTATTTATGGAAAAGTATGGCCATCCGCGTTTGAGAATGCGACATATGCCATTTGCTATTGATAATAATATGTACCAACAATGGATGATGTGTATGAAGGTAGCATTAGAAAAAGTGCTAAGTGACGATCCTGTGTTGAAAGCCGATCTTGAACAAAAGTTCGATCAGCTCGCTCAACACATGATCAACCAATAACTACTTTTCTAACTGCAGGTAGTCTTGTGGCTTGAGGTATCGTTCGTATAAGTTTGATTCTGGTGTACCAGGCTCAGGGCTGTACTGATATTCCCAACGAACCAAAGGTGGCATAGACATCAAAATGGATTCTGTACGTCCACCAGTTTGCAGTCCAAATAATGTACCTCTGTCATAGACCAAGTTAAATTCGACGTAACGACCTCGACGATATAACTGGAATTGGCGCTGTTCTTCAGTGACAGCTTCATCTTTGCGGCGCTCTACGATAGGGCGGTATGCGTCAATAAAACCATTACCTACGGCTTGCGTAAATGCAAACGAACGGTCAAATCCCCACTCATTGAGATCATCAAAGAATAGTCCGCCGACGCCTCTTGTTTCATCACGATGCTTCAAATAGAAGTATTCATCGCACCACTTCTTATAACGTGGATATACGTCTTCGCCGTATGGCTTACATAGATCGAATGCAGTTTGATGCCAACTTACAACGTCTTCTTCTCTAGGATAGTAAGGGGTTAAGTCAAAGCCTCCACCAAACCACCAAACTGGATCAGCACCTTCTTTTTCAGCAATGAAAAAGCGAACGTTAGCGTGAGTTGTCGGAATATGAGGGTTCTTTGGGTGAATAACTAACGATACACCACATGCATTAAAGCTACGGCCCTCTAGTTCAGGACGGTGTGCCGTTGCAGAAGCGGGCATGTTTTTACCGAAAACATGTGAAAAATTAACACCTGCTTGTTCAAAGACGTGGCCATCTTTTAATACACGACTACGTCCACCACCGCCTTCTTCGCGTACCCACTGATCTTGCTCGAACTCGCTCCCATCCAATTTTGTTAAGGCATTACATATATTATCCTGCAACGCCATAAAAAACGCTTTGGCTTGTTCTAACATCTTGTGTTCTTGCAAAATTAGCTCCTAAAAATCTCACCAGTAATTGAATGTTTAATAACAGAAGGCTTGTCATTTCCACCTAATGCTTCATCGACGTAGATAGCAACTTGGTCTTTAAATACCTCAATTGCCTCAGCCATCGTCGTACTCACAGGCGTACCCGTAATATTGGCACTTGTCGAAACGATAGGTTTATTAAAAGTTTTACATATTCTCTGAATTGTCGGGTGGCCACTCACGCGAATAGCAATGAAATCACTACCACCAGTAATCCATTTAGGTGTAGTCGACTTAGCTGGTAGCAACCAAGTAATCGGCCCTGGCCAAGAAGAAAAAATTTCAGCCCGTTTTTCAATGGGGACGGCATCAAAGTCAAAATAGTCGAGACACTGAGAAACATTTGCTGCAGCTAAAATTAGCCCTTTTTCAATCGGTCTTTGTTTTGCCTCAAGTAACTTTAAAACAGCTTCCTCATTATCCGGGTCACAGCCAATACCCCAGACTGCTTCTGTAGGGTAGACGATCAGCTCGCCTTGTTGCAGCGCTTCAATCTCATTGGTTGGCTTTACAATTGTTTCTGTCATAGCGTTTACTCTGTGTACTATTCTTTAAGTGGTTCTGAATAACTGCAATTAGCATTGGCGCATTTTAGCTGATCATGGTGCTGAATCAAAAACTCATATTCACATTGTGGGCAAGGTTTAGCGACTGGCCTATCATTTAGTAAGTAATCACATTTGGGGTATTGGTCACAGGCATAGAATACCTTACCTTTTTTACTGGACCGTTGATGTAAATCACCTTTTTCACAAACAGGACAAGAAACGGGTTGATAGTCATCGTCATCGGTTTCTTTGACGATAAATGTGCACACGGGGTAATTCATACACCCAATGAACATCCCAAACTTACCTGACTTAACCGCTAGATCACCCTCACACTCTGGACAGCAGACATCGTCTAACACTTTCATAACCGTTACTTCAGTCGAGTTTTTGAGCGGTTTAGTATAGTCGCAGGAAGGATAGGCAGAGCACGCCCAGAATGGCCCTTTTTGACTGGATTTTATACGCAGTTCGGCATCACATTTGGGACAATGCGGTTTAGACTCTTGGGACTGGCCTAAATCAGATTGAGAGAGTTCATCAGATGACATTGAATACCGTATCATTGCAGTTATAAAAGTTGGAGTGGATCTTAGCCGCTCCAACTTGATAAGCAATGTTTTATTGTCAGTTAATGGACAAACCCTGACGGCTCTTCAAAGACTAAGTTTTCCATTTGCTCAAATGCCGCTTCTTTTCCAGGTACATTAAACAATACCATCAGTACTACCCACTTGAGATCTTCAAGGGCGATCACGGGTTCTTCAAGCTCCATTACTCGGTCTATGACCATTTCTCTAGTGGCCACATCTAACAAATTGATTTGTTCTAAAAATAACAAAAACCCTCGACATTCTGTATCGAGTTTCATCATTTCTGGTTGAGTGTACACCCGAGTCGTTAAATCGGTTTGGCCGATTATAAAAGGTGCAATATCGTTTGACTGTAAATCAGCAAGGTCTTCTAGCCACATCAACGCCTTGTATATATCGTCTTCGTGAAAACCTGCTTTTTTAAGTTCTTTGGTTAACTCGCCTTCGTCAACCCATAACTCGGCGTTATCGTTAACGATGTTTTCGAATAGGTACAAAAGGATATCAAACATAGTGGGCCCCTTTGTTTATTTATTATTAGAGTGAGTTGCGACTCTACAATAACCACCAGGTACAGCAATTATCATCCCCTGTATTTCCAAATCTAACAGCGCAATCAGTACCTTATCCATTGGCAAATTTGAACGCTCAGAAATGACATCAACAGGAGTAGTGTCATGATCAACACTAGCTAACAAAACTGAACCTGCCAACTCTTTTTTTACGTTTTGAGACGAGTTTTTGATCAGTAATTCGTACTCTTCTAAGATATCGGCAGTACAAGAAACTAATTTAGCACCGTCTCTTATTAAAGAATGGCATCCAGCCGATACCGCATTAAAAATATTGCCTGGGACTGCAAATACATCTCGTCCTTCTTCAAGGGCATGCCGCGCAGTAATTAAACTGCCACTTTTGGCGGCAGCTTCAACAACAACCGTTCCTAATGACATACCGGAGACGACTCTGTTTCGCCTAGGAAAATGGTATTTTTGAGGCGCTTCATCTGGAATAAACTCACTCACCAGCGCACCGCCTGTCTCCAAAATTCTTTGTGCTAGTTGTTGATGTCGCTTGGGATAAATGTGGTGGTGTCCAGCCCCCATTACCGCAATTGTTTGACCACTTTCTATCGCCGCTAAGTGAGCACAAGCATCAATACCCAAAGCCAAGCCAGATGTTATGACAAACCCTTGTTCAACCAATTCGTTCACCAAGTGCCTAGTCACTTGATTTCCATACGCAGTTGGAGTTCGGCTACCTACAAACGCAATTTGCGGCCGGTTTAATACTTCTAAATTACCTTGTACAAACAGTAAAATGGGCGGTCTCGAAGTTTGCTTTAAATTACTGGGATAGTGATCGCATTCGAGAGTAACTAATTGAATCTGCTCTTTGATTAACTGTTGATAGATAGGCAGTGAGTGGAGTTTGTAATTTACTAAAAAAGCTTGTTGCTCTGCGGATAAGTGACAGAGATGTTCGGCTTTAAACAGATCAAGTAAGGATGACAGGGATTGTGCGTATGTAGTTAATGAAGCAATCCCCAACTTGGGGCATTGTAAAAGAGCAAGCCATTTGAGTGCTTGCTCTTCGGATAGAGTTGTTTTCAAGATTACAGTACTCCATAGGGTTACCTACGATTGTGGAGTACTAACTTGATCTCCTACGTAAACGGGTGATTGATTTTTTGTGATAATGCCATAGCTAACCTTGTCGTAAACACGGAAGATCATCACTTGGCCCACACGCTCATATGGCATTTCGTAAATACCTTTGTCTTCTTCTGAACGAAGTAAATTTTTAACTTGGCCCACAAACTTCTCGTAGCGCGTTGCGTCTTCTTGGTATTTTGGTCCCAATCCTTGATCGACTACGGTCGGTGACTTGCGATTAACTGTCAAAATATGGCCTGGTTGTAATTGGTCCTGTTTGCCTTTGTTTAAAACGACAACCCCAAACTTAGTCACACCCGCTAAGTCAGAAGGTGTCGCAATAATAAGGCCGTCCATTTCCGTTGTAACAGGGCGCATTCTGAAAAACGCAGGTAAATCCTGTCCTTCTCTAATTGGCTTTACGACATCTCCTGCTCGTACTTCTTGTTTCGCTGTAGCAATGCGCAGTTTACCTGGTACGCCATTGTCGGGATCTCCCGAGCTAATTAAATCAGCAACAGCTACTAATACCGCCTCATATCCTAAGTTTTCTTCGGTTTGAGGGTCGATGTAGGATTTGCCTTTGCGGTAAATTGCAAATTTACGCTCAGCCCCAAGATCACCTTTAATATAGAGTAGGTCTCCGGGTAATGCTCGTTTCACAGTGCGATCTGTACCAAGCACATATGGAAGACCTTCTAGCGCATTGTCTTCAAGTGCCTGTTCGTAACTCAAAAATGGTTCAACAACATTAAGTGGCAATAAAGGGATGGGCTCGTCTCGTTTGTAACTCACACGTTTTTGAGGAGATAGTTTTAGTTGGCGCTTACCGAGAACTAATTGAGGCTTGCCCTCAGCGTCGTAAACTAATTTGATGTTGTCACCAGGGTAAATAAGGTGAGGGTTTTTTATCTGAGGATTAAATTTCCATAATTTCGGCCACAACCACGGATCATTAAGATAAAGACTCGAAATATCCCACAACGTATCTCCTTTTTTGACCACATAACTCTTCGGCGCACCTTCGCGAATTGTTAGGGTATCTGCAAATGATGGAGTTACGTATAGTGAACTAATTACAAGCATAAAAGTAATAATACTAATTAGTGCACGCATTCCCTTATTTCCTATTATTATTATTTGCAACATGTTGTTCTGTTAATAGTGAATCTAAACAGTTAAAATTACAAGCTAATCATGTTAATTGGCAAGGCATAGAAGAATTATGGCAATTTTAGATGTTGTTCGTTTTCCAGACGAGCGTCTTCGCACTGTTGCGAAACCTGTTGAAGAGATAAACGATGAAATCAAACAGCTCGTTGACGATATGTTTGAAACTAT
This sequence comes from Psychrosphaera ytuae, assembly GCF_017638545.1. Classification (NCBI taxonomy): domain Bacteria; kingdom Pseudomonadati; phylum Pseudomonadota; class Gammaproteobacteria; order Alteromonadales; family Pseudoalteromonadaceae; genus Psychrosphaera; species Psychrosphaera ytuae. The sequence goes on along the minus strand of NZ_CP072110.1, from coordinate 2,119,418 downwards.
GTACGACGAAAATGGCGTCGGTTTAGCCGCTACGCAAGTTGATCGCCACGTACGATTATTTGTAGCTGATTGTGGTGATGAAGAGCGCGAACCATATGCATTTATCAACCCGGAGATCATCAAAAAAGAAGGCTCGATGATTAACGAAGAAGGGTGTTTATCTGTTCCACATTGTTACGCAAAAGTAGAACGCGCTGAAAAAGTAACGGTCCGCGCTCAAGATCGCGATGGCAACACCTTTGAATTGGACGCAGAAGGCCTCCTTGCAATTTGTATCCAACACGAAAATGACCACTTAGACGGCAAACTTTTTGTTGACTACTTGTCGCCACTTAAACGTGAGCGAATCAAGAAAAAGCTAGCTAAAGAAGCTCGTTTAGCCGCTAAGCAATAAGAAATAGGATCACAATGTCAGCAACACCGCTAAAAATCATTTTTGCAGGTACTCCAGAATTTGCCGCGAAACACTTGGAGCATTTAATCGAGCAAAACTATGACGTTATTGCTTGTTACACACAGCCAGATCGCCCAGCAGGTCGAGGTAAAAAGCTTCAGCCAAGTGCCGTTAAACAAGTCGCATTAGCGAACGATATTCCGGTGTTTCAACCTCCTAGTCTCAAAAACGAAGAGGCGCAGCAAGAACTTGCTTCTCTCGGTGCTGACCTAATGATAGTGGTCGCCTATGGTTTGATTTTGCCTAAAGTGGTTTTGGATATGCCGAAGCACGGTTGTATTAATGTTCACGGCTCTATTTTACCTAAATGGCGCGGTGCCGCACCTATCCAACGCTCGGTGTTAGCAGGTGATCCGGAAACCGGTGTTACCATTATGCAAATGGATGTTGGGCTAGATACTGGTGATATGTTACACATAGAAACATGCCCAATTGAAAGTCACGATACCAGTGGGTCCATCTACGAAAAACTACAAGCGCTAGGTCCAAAAGCATTGATCAACACAGTTGACAAAATCGCTCAATCGGACATAACTCCAATCCCTCAGGACAATGATTTGGCCACATATGCTCACAAGCTGACCAAAGAAGAAGCCGAAATTAAATGGCAGGATTCAGCAGAGCAAATCGAACGTAACATTCGCGGATACCAACCATGGCCTGTTGCTACAATGCAACTCAATGGCAACACCATTAAGGTTTGGCAGGCGACATTGTTGCCTGAAACGTCCGACAAACCTGCAGGGACAATCTTACGCGCTGATAAGCAAGGCCTCGTTATTGCAACAGGCACGACACCGATTGCTATCACACAGCTACAACCGCCTGGCAAAAAGCCAATGTCCATTGCCGACTTTATCAACGGTCGCAGTGACTGGGTAACTCCGGGTACAGAATTATAATGAAAGCAACAAATGTAAGAGCGAAGGCCGCCGAAGTACTGCTGGCTGTAATGGATAAAGGTCAGTCTTTATCAGAAGCTTTGCCAAATGCACAAAAACAGATCAGCAGTAAGGACCATGCGCTTTTACAAGAAATGTGTTTTGGTGCTATTCGACTGTTTCCTAGATTTGATGCTATTACCAATCAGTTATTATCGAAAAAGATGAAGGGCAAACAACGTGTTTTTCATCATTTAATCATCATTGGTTTGTATCAGATTGAAGAAATGCGGATCCCAGAACACGCCTCCGTTGCCGAAACCGTACAAGCTGCTGTCGCTCTAAAAGCCAGTGGTTTAAAAGGCCTAATTAATGCCTGCTTGCGCAATTACATGCGCAACAAAGATGCCATCCTCAAGAAGATCAATAATGATGTCGTCGAATATTGTCACCCAAACTGGTTCATCAAACGTATCCAAGCTGCGTATCCGACTCAGTGGCAAGCCATTTTGGCTAACAATCTAAAACGCTCTCCAATGTGGTTGCGAGTTCATACTAATAATTGCGCTCTGGATCAGTTTGTATCTGAGTTAAAACAGCACGAAATTGGATGTACCCAACCGCTTCCGAGTGAAACGGCTATCTTGCTTGATAAGCCTATGCCAGTGGAAAAGATCCCAGGTTTTGAACAAGGCTGGTTTACTGTCCAGGACGGTGCTGCCCAACATGCCGCTTTGCTGCTAGAACCAAAAGACGGCGACGTCATCTTAGATGCTTGCGCCGCTCCTGGTGGAAAAACGTTGCACATTTTGGATATGGCAGAAACATCCGTGACAGCAGCAGATATAGATGAATCACGATTAGATAGAGTCAGAGAAAACCTAGCCAGACTTGGTGAAACGGCCTCTGTAATTTGCGGAGACCTGACACTGTCTCAAACCATTGGTGATAGAGAGTTTGACCGTATTTTGCTTGATGCACCGTGTTCAGCCACAGGTGTGATTCGTCGTCATCCAGACATTAAATGGCTACGTCGCTCAGAAGATATCGACAACCTAGCTACGGTACAAAAACAAATTTTACAAACCCTGTGGGGTAAGCTCAAGCCTGGTGGAACACTACTGTATGCTACGTGTTCTATATTACCGAGTGAAAATGTCGATTTAATGCGTGAATTTTTGGCCAGTACAGATAACGCCGAATTATCCTTGATTGATCACCCATTGAATCAATCAGAGTCAGCTGAGAATCCAGGCTGGCAAATTTTCCCGGGTGAGCATAATATGGACGGGTTTTATTATTGCCGAATTAAAAAACAACAATAAAGTCGAACTGTTGGCGAATTTTATATTATGAAAATTATTATCTTAGGGGCAGGCCAAGTAGGTGCCACATTAGCAGAAAACCTATCTGGTGAAGAAAATGACATCACCCTGGTTGATATTGACTCTGAGCCTTTAACAGCCCTGCAAGATAAGTTCGACCTTAATGTTGTCGTTGGGCATTGTTCTCACCCGGATATTTTGCGACAAGCTGGTGCTGAGGATGCACAAATGTTGATTGCGGTTACCCGCAGTGACGAAGTCAACATGATGGCCTGTCAGGTGGCCTACAGTATTTTTAATACACCAACTAAGATTGCTCGTATTCGCTCGCAAGAGTATTTGTTATACCGAGAGCAGTTATTTCAAAATAGTGACCTTCCTGTTGATGAGTATATTGCCCCAGAGCAACTCGTCACCAAATATATCAGCAGATTGATTGATTACCCCGGTGCACTACAAGTATTAGAATTTGCTAACGGCATCGTCTCGCTCGTTGCTGTAAAAGCCTATTACGGCGGTAAGCTGGTTGGTTATGCTATTTCTCACCTTAAAGAAAGCATGCCAGAACTCGAAACTCGCGTTGCGGCAATTTACCGCAAAGGCCAACCTATTAAACCTCTTGGTTCGACGGTTATTGAAGCAGATGACGAGGTGTTTTTTGTTGCGGCAACCAAACACATCCGCCGAGTGATGGAAGAGCTTCAAAAACTAGAGGACTCGTACAAGCGTATCACTATTGTTGGCGGTGGTAACATTGGTTGTGGTTTAGCCAAAACACTTGAAAAGCAATACCGCGTTAAACTGATCGAGCTTGACCCTAAACGCGCGGAAGAGATCAGTCAGTTACTCGAACACACCACTGTATTTGCCGGAGATGCCTCAGATCAAGAGTTGTTAATTGAAGAGCAAATTGATCAAACAGATGTGTTTATAGCAGTAACAAATGATGACGAAGCCAATATTATGTCGGCGATGTTAGCAAAGAGATTAGGCGCACAAAAAACCATGGTATTGATCCAGCGAAGTGCATACATTGAGTTAGTCCAAGGTAAAGATGTAGATATTGCGATATCCCCGCAACAAGCGACTATATCAGCATTATTAACCCACGTGCGACGCGGTGATATCTCAAATGTTTACTCGTTACGCCGTGGCGCCGCAGAGGCAATCGAAGCCATTGCGCGTGGTGACAAAAAGACGTCAAAAGTAGTAGGGCGTACGATTGAAGAGCTTAAATTGCCTCCTCAAACGACCATAGGTGCAATTGTACGAAATAATGAAGTCATCATTGCTCATGACAATACTGTTATCGAGACTGACGACCACGTTATTTTGTTCTTAGTCGATAAGAAATACATCTCTGAGGTGGAAAAGTTATTCCAAGTTACCGCCCTGTATTTCTAAACAGAGAGTTAACATTCAAATAACAAAAAAGCAGCGATAAGTCGCTGCTTTTTTATTTCTAAACGAATTATTTAAAGAGCTTTAAAACGTACTGCCATGCCGCCCGATGACGCCATTTTGATTGTCAAAACGTCTTTTGCAGTGACGGTTTTTGATTCAATCACATAGTCATATGGGTTGGTTTCCCAGTGTGCATTGTCACCGTCTCGATAAATTTGCGCTTCATAGGTTTTGTTGGCATCTAAAAACGTAAGAGAAACGTCAATTGAGCGTGCATCTTCGTTTGTTAACGCGCCTAAGAACCAATCATCCTCTGCGTATCGTTCTGTTCCTTTGGCTTTTCTGGCAATCACGACGTAATCACCTACCTCACCTGATATCGCCACACTCTCTTGCCAATCTGTAGGAACATCAATAATAAACTGGAATGCGTCCTTTTTAGCTAAGTAGTTCTCTGGTAAATCAGCCGCCATTTGAATTGGGCTGTACAGGACAACATAACTTGCCAACTGTTTTACTATGGTCGTCTGTGGACGGTTTTTGTCTGCTTCCAATCCATTAAAGCCCATATCGAAGATACCCGGGGTAAAGTCCATAGGACCTGACAGCATTCGAGTGAACGTTAACATTGGAATATGTGAAGGAGGGTTTGGTGGAGTCCCCCAAGCATTAAACTCCTGACCGCGTGCACCTTCTCGAGCAATCCAGTTTGGATACGTGCGGCGTAGACCTGTATCTTTTACCGGCTCGTGCGTATTGATACTGATCTTACGCTTGGCAGCTTCAGTCACATTGTACAAATACTCATTAACCATAAACTGACCGTCGTGCCATTCTTTGCGCACTATGCCATTTTCATCAATGCGTTTGATGTTGCCACCGTCTGCTACATAGCCTGTTTTAATTTGTTCTACGTTTAAACGTGCGTATAAATCTAATGCACCTTGCATTTGATCGCGATAGTTAGTGACGTTACCAGAGGTTTCGTGGTGACCGATTAGTTTAACGCCTTTTTCTGCACCATAGGCTGACAGTGCTTCAATATCAAAGTCAGGGTAATTTTCAGTAAAACTAAAAACGTCACCATTGAAGAACCAATCGCCATCCCAGCCGATATTCCATCCTTCAACTAGAACACCGTCAAAGCCATACTTTGAGGCAAAGTCCATAAAGTATTTAGTATTTTCGGTTGTTGCACCGTGGCGTTCTCCACTTCCCCAAGTAGACTTATTGATGTGCATTTCCCACCAAATACCGACGTACTTACCTGGTTTTACCCAAGACACATCACCAAGTTTGTTGGGTTCATTTAGATTTAAAATTAAATCTGAATTAATTAAGCCGACGGCACTATCCGCAATTTGAATGGTTCGCCAAGAAGATTGCAGACCATTGTTAGACTTCACTGCAACACCATCAGACCATGGAGTCAAATCAGCGACGTATTTACCAGTACGACGTTGATTCAACGTCATAGCGGCATAGTCAGTCAACGCAGCTTCATGAATACTCAGATGAATACCATTTTCCATTTTAAACGTTGCTGGAGTATGAATATGCGCGGCTTCAGGTACTTTAGTCTCGTTGTAAATGTATTCGTAGCGGTTCCAACCTCGGGCTGGGATCCAATATGCCGTTGTAGAGTCAGCGTTAGCGATACTAAATTCGGTTGACTCTTTTACTAACTCAATCTTTTCAAAGCCAGGTTGATTAGGAACCGTGTATCTAAACCCTAGTCCGTCGTTAAATACTTTAAATTCAAGCGTATATTGAGCGGATAGGTGTTTTGGTTGCTCATTAAATAGCTTCGCCAGCCAACTCTTTGGTTGTTGATGGTTGACAACTTGATCGTGACTAAGTGTCAGACGCACATAGTTATGATGATCGGATACCGTTTGGCGCTCACCCCATGGCTGTTGCCAAGTGGACTGAATAGAATCGCGTTGTGTGTCAGTAATTTTAAAACCTTCGGTGAAGGGAGCCTGCTCTTTAAAAACTAAGCCCAATAAAGAGGGGTCAATCACTGATTGGTCTTTATAATATACTCGGTACTCGGGCTGGGCGTTGTCATCACTCACTTCGACGACAATTTTACCGTCTGGTGATGTTACTTTTACCGTCTCCGCTAAAGCTGAACCACTTAACAAAAGCAGTAACATTGCTGAATTACGAAACATAATCTGTCCTGTTGTCTTTATATAATTTTTATAGGACAAGAATATAAGCGGAGCCGAATCAGTAACAGCTTGGTAAAAATTTTACATACGTATTCAAGGGATTAAGGAGATTTTTTCTAATCCACTGGAGATAAACGCCTCAATAGGACTTTAGTGTCTCGTCTAAGAGACTGGGTGAGCTCCTTTTCACCGCTTAACTTATTGCGCTGGATCAAATCAGGGTTAGCCAGGCCATGTTGAAACTTATCAGTGAGTAATGATAACCCGGATTGGTCATTTACTATTTGTAACGCCCACCGATGGGCCAATACACAACTATCAGCACTTCGAAATCCACTTGCAAAAACCTTTAAATCAAAACAGTGTTGTTCCGTAGACCATTGCTCAAAATGTTCGGTGTTTAACTTTAACCACCTTGTGCACATCTCTTCAACCCATGTATCAAGCTGCTCTGTACCAAAGTACAGGCCCCGTATCGCCAAGGCTTTCTCTGCTAGGTATGTCTGACAAAAACGTCTTTGCCAATAGTGCACCAATAACTTCAATTCCGATTTTGTCTGATCGTTTACTATCTGATCGGAGATCATTAAAACACTGTACTCTCCTGTAGACGTTTCCGGTTTTAAACCAAGGCGCACAGGCACAAACCCATTGTTACGCCAAAACTGAAGTAATGCCGGACTCAACCCAAAACTCGTCAACAACAAATCGGCTTTTTGGTGAGTAACGAGGTGTTCGGTTAACAACTTTAGTGCTGTTGAACCTATGCCATTACTTTGAAGATCAGGGTGAACAGCAATACGGGTCACTCTTGCAAAACGCAATTCACCTGCAGGCGTATATCCACAATGTGCGATTAGGGATTGACTTGATAAATGCCCTCGAGGACGCCTACGACCTTGTGCAATCGCACCAATTAGCTCTTGCTCAAACACTCCTTCATATGACAGCCAAACCGTAGCAACGACTTGATTTTCTGCATAAACGACAAACAGCTCCTGATCAGGGGCATCAAAAATAGCTCTCAAATCATTTGGTGAAGTTTGGTAGTGAGCATGCACTAACATTGAAAATATTGAGTCTAACACCTCACCACTAACCAACTGCTCTGAAGATATGGCCTGTAATCTCAGGTCCTTTGAATCTAATAACTCTGGTTGCGCTATGGTGGGGAGTTCAACATCTAGTTTTAGTGCTTTATTAATAAACTGCTCTAGGTGATCACCTGGATTCCAACGAATAGGCTGAGATAATGTCGTAGCATAAAACTCACAATGATTCGCCTTTGAGTGCGACTCTAACCAAGGCTGTAATTTGTAAAAGTAGCCGCGTCCTGTCCCTTCGTAACCGTGGACCGTTGTTGCAAGTACGAGCTTTTCTGTCTTTTGAGCGAGTCTCTTAATAACAGAAAGTGGGTAAGAAGCCGCTTCGTCAATAACAATTAAGTCCGAGTCTATGGGTTGTAACAAGAGTTGATCGGCACTGACAAAATTGAACATCAACTTCGCCTCTTCAACATGGTCTTTGTATAGGTGATGTTTGAGTACCGTTAGAGAGTCATTACTCGCACTGACAATCGCGATTTTTTTATTCGCCTTGTGCTTCTCAGTCACCTTTGTGATCTGCCTAAGCGTGATCCCCAATAAACTCGATTTACCTCTTCCTCGGTCCGCTGTTATTGAAATAATGACAGGTTCGTTGTTCATTAAGCGAGGAATTATTTCACTAGCTGCCATCGCCTGATCTTGAGTGATGTATAACGAATCCTGGTTTGATATAGGAGTATTCTTTACGGCCTTCGTCGCTGTGAGATTGCTAACAAACCGCTCTACAATGTTTGTATTGTCTAAGCAGTGGCCCTGCTCTTTAAGAAGAGACTCACTGAGCGAAAGGACCCCTTCACTCTGATCAATAACACTGAGGAAGTACTCAACAAAGTTGTTCGGAAGTGACTCTATGGTATGGGGATAAGATGCTATTCTTTGTGATTCTGGGTCGGCAAATGTACACCACTTCTCATCACTAAACGTAATTAAGATCAATAGCCCACCTAGGGTTATGGTTCCGGATAGTGCTGCGAGCGCCTCTAAATTAAACCCTTGGGTTAAATCCATTACCACAACATCGTATTCTTCACCTAAATATTGTCGGTACTTTTTGAGGCGCCATTCATTTTGTCGATTTAAGTTAGCACTTTGAAGGGACTCAGGCGCCAAAAACCAAGCGACGTTCTTGTCAGTAGAAGCAAAAAAGTTGTTTAAGGGTTCAACCGCCTTTCCTGTACCGTCGTCAATAATACGTAAAACGCCACGTTGCTGGTGGCGTTCTAATGCATCAAAAATGGTACTTAAACGGTTCATCTAAATAACGGTGAGTTTTGCATAAGTTGTAACAAGCCACTTGGCGCCAAACTGGTCAAAGTTAACTTGAATACGAGCGTTATCACCATCGCCTTCACAATTTAGAACCGTGCCTTCACCAAACTTTGCATGAGACACTCGTTGCCCTAACGAATACTGTGAACCACTGAACTTTACGTGACTGGCAGTGCTGCTTGAGCGACCACGAGAGCCGGTCGAGCTTGATGGCATACCAGACCCATACCCCATCGAACTTCCATAACCACTGCTACTACTTCGATAGGCAGGTTGGCGCGCCTGTGTAGTCAATTTTACTTGATATAAGCATTCTTCTGGGATTTCAGATATAAAGCGAGAAGGGCGGTGATGGTGTTCTTGACCGTACATACGGCGGGTCTCTGCGTAGGTAATAAACAATCGCTGACGAGCTCGAGTCATACCAACATATGCAAGACGACGTTCTTCTTCTAAACGCTCAGGGGCATCCGCGCTTTGTTGACTCGGGAACATACCCTCTTCAACACCGACTAAAAAGACCAGTGGAAACTCCAAACCTTTCGCACTGTGCAGAGTCATTAACTGAACAGCATCTTCATAGTCATCCGCTTGAGACTCACCCGATTCTAATGACGCATGAGATAAAAATGCAGATAAAATTGGCATTTCTTCCATGTTTTCATCGGGTTCATATTGCTTACATGCGGTAACAAGCTCTTCTAAGTTTTCTACTCGAGTTTGACCCTTTTCGCCTTTTTCTGCCTGGTACATAGCTTTTAAACCAGAGCTTTGGATGGCCTGATCTGCTTGCTCATGTAGCGGTAATTCGGAAATATCTGATTCGAGTTTATCGATAAGGTCGACAAATTTTTGTAATGAGCCACTGGCTCTTGCAGATAAGCGCTGTTCATTGATCAATCGGCTGCTCGCTTGCCACAGTGTGATACTTTGGCTTCTAGCGGCGTCACGAATAGTTTGTAGTGTTTTATCTCCAATACCCCGTGCAGGTGTGTTGATAACACGCTCAAATGCGGCATCATCATCGTGATTTGCGATCAAGCGTAGATATGCCAACGCATCTTTGATCTCCTGACGTTCGAAGAAGCGCAAACCGCCATATATACGATACTTCAGTCCAGCTTGTAACAACGCTTCTTCAAGTACACGAGACTGAGCATTGTTGCGATATAAAATAGCCGCATCCGACAGACTACCACCATCTTCTTGCCACTTTTTGATGTTACCAACCACAAAACGAGCTTCTTCCAACTCATTAAACGAGGAATATACCGCAATTGGATCTCCCTCTTTACCCTCGGTCCATAGATCTTTACCGAGGCGATCACTATTGTTTGAAATAACTGCATTTGCAGCTTTCAGAATATTGGCAGTAGAACGATAGTTTTGCTCGAGACGTATAGTTTCAACATTGTTAAAGTCTTTTTGGAAGTTGTGAATATTCTCAACTCTGGCTCCTCGCCACCCATAAATAGACTGATCATCATCACCAACAATCATCACGTAAGACGGCGGAGCCTCATCTGCAATTCCACCAGCATGACCACCTGATATCAATTGAATCCAAGCGTACTGAATACTGTTGGTGTCTTGAAACTCGTCGACGAGGATATGACGAAATCGCTTTCGGTAATGAGCCAAAATATCATCGTTAGACGCTAAGACTTCGTGGCTGCGCAATAGAATTTCAGCAAAATCGACTAAACCCGCTCGGTCACAAGCTTGTTGATAAGCCTCGTAGACCTTCAACATCATTTGTTCAGTTGGGTCAAAACTCTCAATGTGTTTAGGACGCAGGCCTTCGTCCTTCTTACCATTGATGTACCACATGATCTGTTTAGGCGGAAAGCGTTTTTCATCTATGTTTAAGCTTTTCAATAAGCGGCGAATCAAACGGTGTTGATCATCAGAATCAATAACTTGAAAGCTTTCTGGTAGTTTCGCTTCGCGATAATGAGTACGTAAAAATCGATGTGCCAACCCGTGGAAAGTACCAATCCACATACCATGGTTACTAAATTGAGAGCCAACCGTACCTTGTCCCATTAAAGACTCTAAACGGTGACGCATCTCTGTGGCGGCTTTATTGGTAAAAGTCACCGCCATTATTGAATATGGAGAAACATGTAGAGCTTTGATCAAGTAGCCAATCCTACTAATCAAAACTTTTGTTTTACCCGAGCCCGCACCAGCAAGAACCAACATATTTTGAGGTGGTGCCGTAACGGCTTCGTGTTGACGATCGTTAAGCTCGTTTAACTTTAATGACGCTGCACCGTGTAAATCTGGTTCCTGAGTAGGAATATAAACATCCATTATGTTACTGGGCCTTAAACTGGATAAAAAAACAGGTTTTGATTATAGCAGTTGTAGCAGTTCTTCCAAGTCCGAATATTCTCCCGTTGGTAAAGAAGCCTTACCCGTTAACTCAACATGCTCGGGATTGAACCAAAGGTGAGGACTTCCAGTATTCTGCGCTCCTTTTATATCCGTCAATAGGTTGTCGCCAATGTGGAGTAACTCGCTCTCTTTAATGTCCAACTCTCTGCATGCAGCCTTGAGCATATCTGGATATGGTTTCATTCTTAAACCGTTTTCACCAGCGCGATAGTAACTCACGAAATAAGGCGTTAGCCCCAATCGATGGATGTCGACATTGCCGTTTGTAATTGCAACAAGAGGGTAACGACTAGATAACTGTTTTAAAACTGCAAACACTGACGGCTCTATCGAGAAGTTTGAACGAGCTTGATAAAAAGCAGAAAACGCCTCATCAACCAAACGGTTGGTGAGCTCTTTATCTTGCGTATGGGCTTTTAAACCATGTGCAATGACTGCACGGCGCCACTCTGTAACATCGTGTTTAAGCGATGGGTTCTCATTTAGCACCTGCCATTTCAACGATAACCAAGGCGTGATTCCGGCCTCCTGAACACTAGGCAAATATTGACTTAATACGTCAAACTGAGCACGTTCCGCTTGACGGATGACTTCGTCGTTTACATAAAGTGTGTCGTCTAAATCAAAGCTAATGGCTTTTATCGGTGTTTCTATTTGTTTGTAAAAATGAAGGGGCACAATTACCTCAGAATAAAACAAGTTAATAACGTTACTTCTTACTTATCTTACTTTGGATTGGATCGGACTAAAACCTCTGCCACTTTCATTAAAGGTTATAGCTGTTGTTGTGTTTTTACGCAGTCTCTTCCAGCGTTTTTGGCTTTGTACATGGCTTGGTCAGCCCGCTTTAACAAGTCATCAATGTGTTCATTAATTTTAAATTGAGCAACACCAAAGCTTGCGGTCACTTTAAGGATCTTATCTTGGTGTAAAGTAGAATGATGATGAAACGCTTGACGTAAAATTTCGGCTAGTTTTCGGGCGTCTTCCAGATCACCATCTGGAATTAATATCGCAAATTCCTCACCGCCCATACGTCCAAATATATCGGATTCTCGTAATCGTTCTTCTACTAATCGAGAAACATCCACCAGAACTCGATCACCGACATCATGACCAAATTCATCATTAATGTGTTTAAACAAATCTATATCAAAATTAATGACACTTAGTGGATTGTGCTGACGTTGGGCACGTTTGACTTCTCTGTGTAAGTGCTCCATAAAACTTCGACGATTATCAATGTTGGTAAGGGTATCTGTCATTGCTAACCGTTTAAGGTCGATCTCTAATCGTTCTCGTTGCTGTATTTCTTGACGCAAACGATGATTATCAATATCGCGTTCTTGTTTATTAGCCCAATAGCGCCGAAAGTTCCGATGAATAGTGACAGTAATAGACCAAGCAAAGCCATTCGCTATCATTAGAAACGCAAAACAAAAACTCGATTTAGAACCAGATAAGTGTATTTCATGACGAACAAATACAATGGTCATCAGCGCGATGAATAAGGTAGTCAACAGTTGGTGGTGTAATCGCAACGGCGCATAAATAGAAATCAACAAGTTGACAAATACACTAGCCATTGTGATTTCGAGCAGGGTCACAGGTTCTGTTGTCCAATGCGTATACCCATAAAAAGACAAAAATAAATTAATTACAAAGACAACGGCATAGACAAATACAGCTTGGTCTAATGCTCGGACAGAGACGTTTTTATTTACATAAAAAAAGCACAAAAGACCGACTATGGGCACGACCATTTTTTGGGCGATGGAAAATTGAAAATACTTTGGCTCAATAAAGGTCAGTTGAAGATCGACCATCACAAAAATCGAATAAAAAAGCGAAAAGACAATGAAAGCACGGGCAATTGAGAGGTGATCAACTAAAAAGCGATCCGTCAAATATCGCTGTTCCATTTCTTGATCTTTAAACATGGGAGACCATCGCCTGAGACGAAAATCCCCAAGAGCCCATGAGTTCATAGTTAGTAAGTCCTTAGTTAAGAACTTAACTATAGCTTATCTTTTACGAACTTGGGTTTATCTAGCTAATTTCTGTTCTTAATTGCGTTAAAAAATCTTCCATAAACTCAACCCTCTGTTCAGCAATGCGTTTGGCTGTTGCTGTTTGAAGTGTCGTGGCGGTTTTAAATAGCTTCTCATAAAAATGATCAACGGCAGCAGTTTTGCTATCTGGCTGACGAGCCTGACAAAAAGGGTCGTGTTCGTTATACAATTTACTTCCCAACTTTCCAGCTACGGCATAACACCGAGCAACACCAACAGCACCAAGGCCATCAAGACGATCTGCATCTTGTACCACTTTGGCTTCAAGTGAGGTTGCAGTAATGTTTGCGCTGTAACTATGTGCCTCTACTGCATGAAATACCCCTGCCAATTTATTTTCTGGAAAGCCAATACTCGACAAAAACTCACAAGCCGCTTTTGCAGCAAAGCCACTAGCCCTTTTATTATCAGGATGATTTTTGGGGAAGGTAACACAATCGTGAAGCCAGGCTGCGGCTGTTACAACCCAGATATCAGCTTGCTCGTCCACAGCAATTTGCTTAGCGTTTTTTACCACGCGTTTGATGTGGTTAATATCATGTGCTGTATCGTGAACAACTTGCTCAAGCATAAACTTTTGACAAGCCTCTTCTAAAAAGTCTAATGATAACAATGATGATGGCTCATCACTGTTAAGTTTCGACTCAGATTGAACAGATTCACTTGTTTGGGATTTCAATGTCAGACCTTACTCTCTATAATTGAGGAATATGACTATTATGAGCGTTTGCCGTTTGATAGGCCACTCCAGAAATAGTTTCTTCAAGTATTTAAGGACTCTCTATGTCAACTTTTAAACGAATCAGTATTGTCGATGCCAAACAACTCATCGACGAAGGTAACGCCGCGGTTGCAGACATCCGCGATGAACAATCTTTTGCCGGCGGCCATGTTGAGGGTGCGTTTCACTTGACCAATGGGACACTTAATCAGTTCTGCCAACAGGTAGACTACGAACAAACCGTACTGGTATTTTGCTATCACGGTCACAGTTCTCAAGGCGCAGCACAATATCTTGTTGAGCAAGGTTTTGATGATGTATATAGCGTAGATGGTGGGTTTGAAATGTGGCGCCAAAACTTTCCATTTGTACAATCAGCTGAATAATCGTAACTCAAATTAGACGGGCGATAATGGAACCTATCGGACAACTTCCCAATTTAAGAGCAACAATGGCGCTTGCCGATTACCTCAAACTGCAAAATGTAGAGTTTGATGTTCGGACCGTTAAAGAACCAGAGCAAAACACCGAAAGCTTTATTATTTTTGTTGCCCCCCAGCATTATGAATTTGCCAGAGGACTTTATTTAGAATTTGTTCAAAATCCTCATGATGAGCGTTTTTTAAATGCATCTTGGCAAGTCGGAGAAGTCTCTAAAACTCAATCTTCAATGGGGCTGAGTTCTTTATTCAGCAATATTGCTCCCTTGACCAAATGGTCGAGCCTGGCGTTTGTCATCATATTTGTCGCCTCTTATTTGGGATTTTATCGAGAGATATTTACTGCGCTTCACTTTGATTTAAGTTGGTCTGAGCCATATCGCCTTTTTTCGCCAGCAATTATGCATTTAAGCCTACTTCACTTGGTCTTTAATTTAGCTTGGTGGTGGTATTTAGGTAATCAAGTCGAAAAAACATTAAGCGCCGGTACCTTAATTACGCTGTTTTTAATCAGTGCAGCGGCCTCTAACCTATTACAAGCTGTCATTGAAGGACCCAACTTTGCCGGCTTATCAGGTGTTAACTACGCTCTGGCCGGTTTCGCATGGGGATGTGGGGTATTCCATAAGTCTAAGATCCTAAACTTACCCAATAATTTATTTGGCTTCTTGATCGTCTGGATGGTCCTTGGTTTTACTGAGTGGCTGCCTATCAATATGGCCAACTGGGCACATTTAGGTGGCTTAGTTGCAGGCTTGGGATTGAGCCTGATATTAGTGAAATCAAAAAAAGGAGCTGTTTAGCTCCTTTTTACTTTTAAGTGACACTCGTCACATCAATGATATAGATATTTAGTAAAGATAAGATCTTTAATTAGCGGTTTACCAGTTTCTTTTTCCATCAGCTCTTGTAGCTTTTCTAAAATCAAAGTTCTGACTTCTTCTCTCCCTGTCATTGACTTAATTTTTTGCTCCGGCTGACGGATCAGAATATCAATCATTGCGTCTCTTAATAATGGAGAGTGGTGTTCAATCACAGGTACATTTTGAACGTCTTCAATCATCAACTCAGCGGTAATTCGAACAAAGCCGATTCTGCGCTTGTTACTGATGTAGTTGGTAATAATGTCTGGTTCAAAACCGTAATAACCAACATTTTTTTGCTCTGCGTGCGCTTCAAATGTCGTTAATGACATTATGAAAAACAAGGCGATTAGTACCCGCATTAAATCTATATCCTTCGCTTATTTTGTTTACTGTTGCTAATTCTAGTGAATTTAATAAGTTCTACCACCTTTTATTTTGAGCAATAGCATTAATTTTTGCTACCATAAGCCGTCTTTTTTAATGAGGTTTTTGGTTTGTTTCCACTTGCTCTGCCGGTAAACTGGAGTTTGGCACACACTCATCACGTATTAGCACAATTCCCTAAATTAAAAGACTGGGTTTGTTGTGAAAGCTCTCTTACTGTGAGAGTCAAAGAACTAGGGGTCAGTTTTTCTGTCGAAGTTCTTAATCAATCAGAAACAGTACTCACGCTAGAGCAGCAGCAAACACTCAAAACGACCGATCGCGATGCTTTAATTAGAGAAGTTGTCTTAAAGCAGGGCAATACACCATTGATTTACGCCCAAACTCTCATGCCGCATTCAACAATTTTAGGGAGTGAAGAACGCTTAGCGCACCTAGGCAATCAATCGTTAGGTCAAGTGCTGTTTCAAACCAAAGGTGCCTCACGTGGTGATATCGAGTGCACTGAGGTTACTCACGACAGTGACCTTGCAACGTTTATCGAGAATCACTTAAAACAACCAATGCACGCGCCCGTTTTTATTCGACGTTCTTTGTTTTCCCTCAACAACAAGCCGCTTTTAGTCAACGAATGCTTTTTACCTGCACTGACGGAGGCTCTGTAAGTTATGACGTCAAACAAGAACACCAGCTGGCAACTGTCTTTTACAAATTATCGCGCTTACCATCAATTGATGAGAATGGACAAACCAATAGGGATTTATCTTCTCTTATGGCCGACATTGTGGGCCTTGTGGATGGCGTCCTATGGTGTACCTCACTGGCATTACCTCGTGGTTTTTTGTTTGGGTGTCGTTATCATGCGAGCGGCAGGGTGCGTGATCAATGATTATGCCGATCGAGATTTTGATGGCCATGTGGCCCGAACAGAACAACGTCCGATTCCGGCCGGGAGAGCCTCAGCGAAAGAGGCGTTACAGCTTTTTATAGTATTAATTCTGTTAGCGTTTGGACTAGTACTTACTTTGGACCTCAACGTCATCATACTGTCTATTGGCGGGTTATTACTCGCGACCTGCTACCCCTTCATGAAACGATACACTCACTTTCCTCAAGTGGTGTTGGGCGCAGCTTTTAGTTGGGCAATACCAATGGCTTTTATGGCGGTACAAGCGGATCTGCCGTTAGAGATGTGGCTGTTATATTTTGCTAACCTAAGTTGGACTGTTGCCTACGACACCCTATACGCAATGGTAGATAGAGAAGACGATCTAAAAATTGGAGTTAAGTCGACAGCCATTGCTTTTGGTAAAAACGACTTACTTATGGTCGCGATATTACAAATGTTCACGCTCTATCTATTCTGGCAACTGATTCTATTGCTCAATTGGCAAATGCCAATGATGATCGCAATTGCGTTGGCATTTTTATTATTTTGTAAACAATGGTGGCAATGTCGCAACCGAGAGCCTCAGGCTTGTTTCAAAGCCTTTTTAGATAATCATTATGTCGGTATGGTGTTGTTTTTTGGCTTGGTAATCGAGTACTGGTAACAGTCAATGGACTTCATCGCATTGTATAAAATCATACCTCTTGCCTTAATCTGTTTATTGGGTTTTGTATGTGTGTTTTTGTCGATGTTTACCAAAGACCAAATTAATGCAGTTTCAAAACTGTCCTTCAACGTATTAATACCACTATTTTTATTTCAGAGTACTCGTCAAGCAGATCTGGACGCTGCATTATCTTGGCAATGGTTTTTCACATTTTATGCATCCATTGTTGGATTGTTTATTCTCACTTTTAGCTACCTTAGATGGGTCAAAAAACAACAACGTGGGCCAGCGGCGATGCGAACCCTAACCGCAACTTACAGTAATACTGTTTTGGTTGCGATCCCTGTTCTCGTTGGTTTATTGGGAACCCAAACAGCAGGACAAGCATTTGTTTTGCTGGCGTTTCACAGTGCGATTTTATTCACTCTAGTAGAACTGCTTGCCACCAAGGTCAGTAGCAAAACGATATTTTCTAGTTTCAAAAACCCTATCGTCATGAGTATTGCGGCAGGTTTGTTATTTAATTTATCCGGATTAACTTTGCCAGAGCTTGTATCTACGCCTATGACGCAATTGGGACAAGCTGCAATTCCACTTGCATTATTTTGCTTGGGCGCTTCCATGCGCTTTTTACCGATTAAAGGCAATCGCGTTGATGCCATGATACTTAGTACTATTAAGCTGTTTGTTTTACCTATGATAACGTTTTTGGTCGGGACTTGGGTTGGCTTAGACGCAACAGCGATGTTAATAGTAGTGTTACTGACAGCGAGCCCGACGGGAGTGAATGCGTTTATTATGGCATCTAAACATCAAGTAGAAGAGGGCGTCAGTGCGACCACCGTCGTATTATCGACCATGTTATCTGTCATAAGTATCTCTTTCTGGTCACATTTCCTTTTTAGTGCAGTACCGACTTAAACGACCAATCTAAACAATTTAAAAAAGCCGTACTTGAGATTGCTCAAACTCCAACAATTGTCGCTTTTTATCCAAACCACCAGCATACCCGGTCAGACTGCCATTTGCCCCTATCACTCTATGACAAGGTACAATGATCGCCAATGGGTTTTTACCGTTAGCCGCACCGACGGCTCTTACCGCTTTGGGATTACCGATATGCTCTGCAAGCTGCAGATATGACCACGTTTGACCGTGTGGTATTGTGGTTAACCCTTGCCATACAGTGCGCTGAAACTCTGTACCATACTCGCTTTGAAACGCTAATACCTTGTTAAAGTCATATGCTTGTCGCTTAAAATAAGCGTCTAGTTGTGCTTCTGTTTCGTCTAGTATTTGGCGCGCCTGGACACTAGGCTCGATGTCATCCAAAAGCTGCTTCTGTGAGGTTTGGCTAACAAATTCAACATACCACAAACAAGGTGTAGCAGTACTTTCGTTAATACCTATTTCTATATTGCCAAAAGGTGATTCCATTTGACGTTTAGACAGTTGTTTTGGCATGGGCTGATTTACAACGCTCATAACATACTCCAAAGATTAAACGTCAAATAAGTTCGCCAAGGTGCGGCATTTTCTGCATGTAATCCAGGAAAAATATCCATGGCTTTTTTGACGCCCAAATCCGTGTCTAACCAAATATCAGTATTACCTTGTCCTCGCATTTTCGCGTATTCCACAGTCCAAGGTCCTATTCCTTTTAATTCCAACCAAGCTTCAGGATCTTTTTCAGGATGAGTAATCATATATTTTGCTAGGCGGCTCAATGTTTCTTTGCGACTTTGGGGGATCTTTAAAAACTCTAAGTGGCTCTTAGCCACTCTTTTTGCCGTAGGAAACCAGATGTGGGTTTCACCGTTAATTTTTTTACGTTCGCCCAGCTCATCGGTAAGAGTATTTATAAGATTGGTTGCCGCTTTAACAGAGACTTGCTGGCCCAATATCGCTCTTACCCCTGCTTCAAATAAGCTCCAACAACCAGGGATCCTAAGTCCATTAATCACATTGTGTTCTGGTAAACCAGAGGCTAGTAATCCGGCGTAGATCACCCCGGCGTTTGCATTAAGATCGAGTATTTGACGAACTTTTTGGGTCACCTGATACAAATAACAGCTATCGCTAATTTCGATACTTACGTTAAAGCCTTGTTTATCTGGACGGTGAACTGCATTAAACCATCCTGTAATGGTTGTACCATCAGCACCATTAAACTGGAAGGTTCGGCTGTAGCTACTATTTCCTAGCTTCTCTACACCTGCAATGAGTCGAAATTCAACAAAATCATGCCAACGCTGCCAGTCATAAGGTGGCTGATAACTTAACTGTAATCGAATTGGCTGACTTGATACCGGTAATTTACGGATTTCTGAAGGTGTTTTTGTGGTGATTTTTTTGAAAGCATCATTAAAACGTCTAACATTATTAAACCCTGCGGCAAAGGCAATATCTTGAATCGATAGATGGGTTTGGTGTAACAGAGATTTAGCAAACAATATCTGTTGATGCTGAACATAGTGCTTGGGTGATACACCTAGCTTCTCCATAAATAATTTACGTAAATAGCGATCGGTTATACCTAAGCGCTCACTTAATTTAACTAGGTTTAAATCATGAAACCCCTCTTGATGAATTATTTTGAGTGCGCGTTCGACAGTTGTTTGAGTACCATTCCAAGCAGGGGAAAATGGCGCTGACTCTGGGCGGCATCTCAGACAAGGCCTATAGCCAGACACTAAAGCTTCATTGGCGGTTTGAAAGTACTCAACGTTTTGTTCTTTTGGAGGAGTCGCAGGGCAAATTGGTCGGCAGAATATGCCCGTCGTTTTAACTGCAATATAAAAAACCCCGTCAAATCGAGGATCTCTAGACAATCGAGCCTGCTGATATTGTTCAATTTCCATGTGACTTCACTGATTATTGATTGATAACTCTCAGTGTAATGGAAATTTGCAAATAATGTAGATGAAAACGGAAATGAAGGTTAATTCACTAATTTAAATAATAATTCACTCAGATCAGGTTGCCACTGAAACTCTTTCATCGATACGCGTCGTCCTTTAACCGTTACCCCTTCTTGTAGTAAACAGCTCCTCTGCTCTTGGTATTTTTCTGAGCCGGACTCAAACGCAATTTCACCACTTGAGCGTATCACTCGGTACCAAGGAACAGGAAATCCGTCGACACCATTTTCGGGTATGTATCCCAGACACTTTCCAACAAGACGTGATCGACCGGGCAAACCTGCTAAATCAGCGATTTGACCATAAGAGGAAACTTTTCCTTCAGGAATGGCTTGCACCGTCTTCCAAATTTTCAAGTAATGAGGATTAAGTTCCACATGGAACCTCTTGATTACATTGTTTTAAAAAACTCGTAACGTTGCATTAAGTGTTCTTGTAACGCTGGCTCTTGGAAATGCTGGTGGATGTATTTGATAATTTCAGGGCGACTCATTAATCCACGTTTTTCTTTATAGGCCCAAAATGACGCCATAAGATCATGTTGAATTGCGTCCTGCTCGTGTTTTGGTTTGGTTGCAATATTGTGACTCATAGGCTTACTTCTATTTTCATCGAATAAAGTAAGTTTACTGCCTAAAAGCCACAATTAAAATAACAAAAATACATACTCAATTGGCTGATGTAAGTTTACTCCTGATTTGTTACTAAACTATCCCCTGAGTGCGCTGACATAAATATCTTTTCCGACTTTGAAGCAATTGCCGCACGGTATTTCCGCCAAGTCCTTACAGCAAAACTATTAGACTCAGCCTCACCTAATATCGCTTTTTGAAACAATGCTTCATCTTGGTTTATTGGTTCATAAGTGTGTTTTTCTAAACCCAATAATGTTTGACCATATGTTTCCAATAACTCTGCTTCTTTAATAGTAAAAATACCGCTTCGCCGAAACCCATGAGGAAAATTTTGGTCGTCGAAATAGGTATACTTGCCAACACTTATGTTTTCCATGATCACTCCACCTAACGTTTACATTGAATGGCTGTCTTTATATAGACGATTTAATACAAAAAGGTGTAGTTTTTATTAAGTTTTTAATATTTGTGATCAATTGTTACTGCCTATAGCGGTCCTAAAATATCAATGCTTAAATAAGTCACTAAAAAATATAAACAAGGAATTATCAATGAAACAGCTATTAGTGGGCTTATTTATCATAGCGACATTGACTGGGTGCTCGACCATGACGGTGCAGCCTCAGCAAACCGCCAAAAGAGTCAACCCACCGACCTTTGAAGAAACCTATGCATTTTTCTTTTGGGGATTAGTCGGTGAAGAACGAGTAGACGTAAAAGCTGTGTGTGGCGATAAGAAGCCAGTGCAAATGCAGACTCAAGCAACGTTTACTGATGGGTTATTTTCAGCTGTTACATTGGGAATCTATTCTCCCCATACAGCAAAAGTGTGGTGTGAGTAGGAGAGTATTATGAGAATTTTGTTATCAATATTAGCAGTTGTGCTGACTAGCGGCTGTACTACGATTCACTTTGACAATGGTCCAGTAGATAATCTAAAAACAACAATCGAAACTGAAGATTGGCATCACAATGTCGCGCTTGACCTCTATGAATTATCAAAGCCAGTCGTTGTTTCGGACAAATGTAAAAACAAAGAATGGGTAACAGTGACGACTGAAGAGACGTTTATTAATGGCTTGGCTGCGTCTGTTGTAAATAATGCAGGTCCGATTTGGTACCCTAAAACCATAAGAGTAACCTGCCAAGTAGATTAAGAACTTTAAGAGCATAAAAAAACCCGGCCAATGCCGGGTTTTTAATACGGTTGATATCAAACTGAGCCTTAAAAAAGTACCAGTTAATATCTAAACGCTGATTAGCCTTTACGAATCTGCTGGATAATGCGTAATTGTGCGATCGCTTCAGACAGCTGAATTGCTGCTTCTGCATAATCTAAATCTGCACCTGGATTAGAAAGAGCTTCTTCCGCTTCTTTCTGTGCCGCTAATGCCGCAGTTTCATCCAAGTCATCAGCACGTAAAGCAACGTCTGCCAACACTGATACATAACCAGGTTGAACTTCTAAAACGCCACCCGCAACGTAGAACACTTGTTCTTCGCCGTGCTGCTTAACTACGCGTACCATGCCAGGTTTAATGGCAGTAAGTAAAGGCGCGTGACCTGGGTAAATACCCAAGTCACCTTCACTACCTGACACCTGTAACGTTTCAACGCGGCCAGAGAATAACTTCTCTTCTGCGCTTACTACGTCTAGGTGGACAGTCATTGCAGCCATTTTACGCTCCTAATTAAGCTTCTTATTTCGCTTTTTCTAAAGCTTCTTCAACCGAACCAACCATGTAGAACGCTTGTTCTGGTAGGTCGTCGTATTCACCGTTTAAGATACCTTTAAAGCCAGCAATTGTGTCTTTAAGAGATACGTATTTACCAGGTGCACCAGTAAATACTTCTGCAACGAAGAATGGTTGAGATAAGAAACGCTCAATCTTACGAGCGCGAGATACAGTTTGCTTATCTTCTTCAGATAGCTCGTCCATACCTAGGATCGCAATGATGTCTTTTAACTCTTTGTAACGCTGTAGTACTGTTTGTACACCACGTGCAACGTCATAATGCTCTTGACCGATTACTAGTGGGTCAAGCTGACGTGAAGTAGAATCTAGTGGATCGATCGCTGGGTAAATACCTTTTGATGCGATATCACGAGAAAGTACAACTGTTGCATCTAAGTGAGCGAACGTCGTTGCTGGTGACGGGTCAGTCAAGTCATCCGCAGGTACGTATACCGCTTGGATTGAAGTGATTGAACCAGTCTTAGTTGACGTAATACGCTCTTGAAGTACACCCATTTCTTCAGCTAGTGTAGGCTGATAACCTACCGCAGATGGCATACGACCTAGAAGTGCTGATACTTCTGTACCCGCTAGCGTGTAACGGTAGATGTTATCAACGAAGAAAAGTACGTCACGACCTTCGTCACGGAACTTCTCTGCCATTGTTAGACCCGTTAATGCTACGCGTAAACGGTTTCCTGGTGGCTCGTTCATCTGACCGTAAACTAGAGATACTTTATCTAGTACGTTTGATTCGTTCATTTCATGGTAGAAATCGTTACCCTCACGAGTACGCTCACCAACACCTGCGAATACTGAGTAACCGCTGTGCTCGATTGCGATGTTACGGATAAGTTCCATCATGTTTACGGTTTTACCAACACCGGCACCACCGAATAGACCAACTTTACCACCTTTAGCAAACGGACATACAAGGTCGATAACCTTGATACCAGTTTCTAGTAGTTCAGTTGCGCTTGATTGTTCTTCGTATGAAGGAGCAGCACGGTGAATCGTGTAACGCTCTTCTTCACCAATAGGACCCGCTTCATCGATTGGGTTACCTAATACGTCCATGATACGGCCAAGTGTAGCTGTACCAACTGGAACTTCGATACCTTTACCAGTACCTTCTACTTGTGCACCACGTGCTAGACCGTCAGTAGTACCTAGAGCGATTGAGCGAACAACGCCACCGCCTAACTGCTGCTGAACTTCTAACGTAAGACCCGCTAGGTCTCCGTTAGTTACTTTAATCGCGTCATATACCGCAGGTACTGCATCTTGTGGAAACTCTACGTCCACAACCGCGCCAATGATCTGTACGACCTTACCTTGACTCATGACAATTCCTCTAAATTTGTTTTTAAACCTAAACCGCTGCAGAACCAGCACATATCTCAGAAATTTCCTGAGTGATGGCTGCCTGACGTGCCTTGTTGTATATCAATTGTAATTCGTCAATTAGACCACCTGCGTTATCTGTTGCGGCTTTCATCGCAACCATACGCGCAGCTTGTTCTGACGCAGCGTTTTCTACAACGCCTTGATATACCTGAGATTCAACGTAACGAACCAATAGTGTCTCTAATAACACTTTTGGATCCGGTTCGTAGATATAATCCCATTTGTGAGACATGTCTTCGTTTTCTGCCTTCGGTAAAGGTAGTAACTGATTGATCGTTGGTTCTTGAGTCATGGTATTTACAAACTTGTTGTAAACCACGAACAAGCGGTCGATTTTGCCTTCGTTGTACGCGTCTAACATAACGCGAACCGAACCTACAACGTCTGTAACAGACGGTGCATCACCTAGACCTGAATTAGCTGCAACAACGTTGCCGCCAAAACGGTTGAAGAAAGCAACAGCCTTTGAGCCAATGGCAGCAAAGTCTACTTCTACACCGTTATCCATGTACTTTTGTACATCATTTGCAACTGCTTTGAACTCATTAGTGTTCAAGCCGCCACAAAGGCCTCGGTCAGACGAAATCACCACATAACCTACACGCTTAACCTCACGCTCTTCCAAATATGGATGGCGATACTCAAGGCTACCGCTAGCAATGTGACCAATCACTTTACGCATTGTTTCCGCATATGGACGGCTTGACGCCATACGGTCTTGAGCTTTCTTCATTTTAGAAGCCGCAACCATTTCCATCGCGCTGGTGATCTTCTGAGTGTTTTTAATACTCCCGATCTTACCTTTAATCTCTTTTGCGCCGGACATGTGATTCTCCGTTTAACATTCAACGAAGGTGAGCTTGCTAATGCTTACTCACCTAACCTAATTACCAAGTTTGAGTCGCTTTGAATTTCTCAATGCCTTCTTTCAAACTTGCTTCGATGTCGCCGTTGAAGTTACCGGTCGCATTAACGTCATTCATTAATTCAGTGTACTCACTGTTCATGAACGAGATTAACGCAGCTTCAAAGTCTAATACTTTAGAAACTTCTACGTCCTTCAGGTAACCCTTTTCAGCAGCAAATAATGAAACACCCATGTCAGCGATTGACATTGGAGCGTATTGCTTTTGCTTCATTAGTTCAGTTACGCGCTCACCGTGCTCTAATTGTGCACGAGTTGCGTCATCAAGGTCTGATGCGAACTGAGAGAACGCCGCTAATTCACGGTACTGTGCAAGAGCTAGACGGATACCACCACCTAGTTTCTTGATGATCTTAGTTTGAGCTGCACCACCAACACGAGAAACCGAGATACCAGCGTTAACAGCTGGACGGATACCTGCGTTGAACATGTCTGACTCAAGGAAGATCTGACCATCGGTAATCGAAATTACGTTAGTCGGTACGAATGCTGATACGTCACCCGCTTGAGTTTCAATGATTGGAAGTGCTGTCAATGAACCAGTTTTACCAGTTACTTTACCTTCAGTGTAACGCTCTACGTATGCTTCGTTTACACGAGCAGCACGCTCTAGAAGACGCGAGTGAAGATAGAAAACGTCACCTGGGTATGCTTCACGGCCCGGTGGACGCTTAAGAAGCAATGAAATTTGACGGTAAGCAACAGCTTGCTTAGATAAGTCATCGTATACGATAAGTGCATCTTGACCGTTATCACGGAAGTATTCACCCATTGTACAACCTGAGAAAGGTGCTAAGAATTGCAGCGCCGCAGACTCAGAAGCAGATGCAGCAACAACGATAGTGTTTTCTAACGCACCGTGCTCTTCTAACTTACGTACAACGTTTGCAATAGTTGATGCTTTTTGGCCGATAGCAACGTACACACACTTAATGCCAGAATCTTTCTGGTTAATGATAGCGTCGATTGCTAAAGCTGTTTTACCAGTCTGACGGTCACCGATAACTAGCTCACGCTGGCCACGACCTACTGGAATCATCGCGTCTACAGACTTATAACCAGTTTGTACTGGCTCGTCTACTGATTGACGGTCGATAACACCTGGTGCAATTTTTTCAACTGGTTCGAAACCAGCTGCGTCGATTGGACCTTTACCATCGATTGGAGCACCTAGTGTGTTTACAACACGACCTAATAGTGCGTCACCTACTGGAACTTCTAAAATACGGCCAGTAGATTTAACTTTTGTGCCTTCTTGAAGGTCCGCATATGGACCCATAACTACGGCACCTACAGAGTCACGCTCTAGGTTAAGTGCGATAGCATAGCGATTGCCAGGAAGTTCGATCATCTCACCTTGCATACAGTCTGCAAGACCGTGGATGCGAATGATACCGTCCGTTACTGATACGATAGTACCTTCGTTACGAGCTTCGCTGACAACGTCGAACTGTTCAATTCTTTTCTTGATTAGTTCGGCGATTTCAGTTGAGTTAAGTTGCATGCTCAAATCCCCAATTACGATTGTAAAGTTGTCGATAGACGTTCAAGTTTTCCGCGTACTGTGGCATCAATGACAGTATCACCTGCCTTGATCAACAGGCCACCTACAACGGCGCTATCAACATTACAATTCAGCTTAATTTTGCGTGCTAGACGTTTTTCTAGTGATTCAGCTAATGCTTTTTGCTGAGCATCACTAAGTTCAGTTGCAGAAGTTACTTCAACTTCAATTTCATTCTCATACAGTGCTTTTTGTTCATTGAACAATTCTGCAACTGCAGGAAGAGCAACTAAACGTCCATTTTCAGCCATCACCTTAATAAGGTTTTGGCCTCGTTCATTCAGTTGTTCACCACATACTTTGACAAATAAGTCAGAAGTAACTTCTGGTGAGTGAGAGCCAGCTAAGAAGGCTTTGATGTCTTCGTTTTTTGCAACTTCGGCAACAAACGCTAACATCTCATGCCATTCTGCTACTGCTCCGCTTTCAACAGCGAAATCAAACGCAGCTTTGGCGTAGGGACGAGCTACTGTAGTCAATTCAGACATTTGCTCTATTCCTCTGCTTATAGTTCTGCAACTAGTTTATCTAGGATGTCGCTGTGGGCAGCAGCATCAATTTGACGCTCTAAAATTTTCTCTGCACCAGCAATGGCTAAAACAGAAACCTGTTGGCGAAGCTCTTCTTTGGCACGGTTACGCTCAGCTTCCACTTCTGCGTGACCTGAAGCGATGATTTTCTCACGCTCTTCGTGGCCTTTTTGAGTTTCTTCGTCAACGATTTGTGTTGCACGCTTTTTCGCTTGCTCGATGATTTCAGCAGCTTGAACTTTAGCTTCTTTAAGCTGTTCAGTTGCTTTTTCTTGAGCAAGCTCTAAGTCTTTCTCAGCGCGTTCAGACGCTGCAAGACCATCCGCTATTTTATTTTGGCGTTCTTCAATTGCACCATTTAACGCTGGCCACACATATTTCATTGTGAACCATACGAAGAATGCAAACGCAATCGATTGGCCTAATAGAGTGGCGTTAATATTCACAACCGCTCTCCTTAATTAATTTAATGTTCGAAGAATGACTAATTAATTAAAGTGCGAACATCATGTATAACGCGATAGCTACACCGATCATCGCGATAGCATCGATAAGACCTGCTACGATGAACATTTTAACTTGTAGCTGAGGAGCAAGCTCTGGTTGACGAGCAGCAGATTCTAAGAACTTGCCACCTAATAAACCGAAACCGATAGCAGTACCAAGAGCACCTAAACCGATTAGTAAAGCAACTGCAATGTAAATAATTGGATCCATTTTTAATCTCCAAATGGTTAGTTATGTTTAAAGTTAAAAGTAAAACTGTTTGTAAATCTAAACGTCAGCCACCAGTTTTCAGTTAGCTGACGTCGGGTATTTCTAAATTAGTGGTCTTCGTGCGCCATGCTCAAATAAACGATGGTCAACATCATGAAGATGAACGCTTGAAGAGGAATTACTAATATGTGGAACGCCGCCCAAATAAAGTGCGCAGGTAACTGCCAGAAGCCCATCAGGCCGGCGATTAGGATGAAGATAAGTTCACCTGCATATAAGTTACCGAACAAACGTAGCGCCAATGACATAGGCTTAGCTAACAAAGAGATAAACTCGATGATGAAGTTAAACCAGTACAACCATGGCGTGTTAAATGGATGAGCGTATAGCTCCTTCATGAATCCACCAAAACCTTTGATTTTGATCGAATAGAAGATCATAAGAACGAAAACACCTAACGCTAATGCGGCAGTCGTGTTTAAGTCAGTAGTAGGTACAACTTTGTGGTAAATATGAGAATTACCAGAAGAAATCGTTTCCCAAGATTCGCCACCGATTAGCGCTGCTAATGTAGGTAACCAATCAACCGGAACCAAATCCATAAGGTTCATTAATAGAACCCATACAAAAATTGTTAGCGCTAAAGGAGCGATCAATTTGTTTTTGCCGTGGAAAGTGTCACGAACACTTTGACCCACGAACTCAACGATCATTTCAACAAAACATTGAAATTTTCCCGGTACGCCAGCAGTTGCCTTTTTAGCAACGCTTCGGAATGAAAGTATGAACACCAAACCTAAAAACACAGACCAACCTAGCGTATCAACGTGCCAGGTCCAGAAGCCTTCGCCTACTGTGCCATTGGTTAAATGGTGCTTAATGTAACCATTTACATCACCAGCCATTGTTTATTTCCCAAAAGTTTAAAGTTATTAAAAGAAAATCGTTTGTAAAAACTGGCTTATTTTCATTATCAAAAAGCCCACAAATAACGCCGGAAATACGACCGGAAGGGCTGTGATAACTGCGACAAATAAAGCACCAGTTATAATTATTTTTACGGTTTCTCCGCGATACATTGAGGCGGCAATCATTCTCAATTGCTGTGCGCCTGAATATCTAAATGCATAGACGGTAAACACAAAAGAGGGAAGTACATCTAACATGGCGCCGATAAAAAACGACTGACCAATTTGCACTTCCCAAATAAATCCTACTAAAACCGACAGTAAAATGGCTAAACCAAATTGAAACCCAACAAACTTAAACGCTGTTTTTCGATGTTGCTGTGTAAGGTGTCTCGCCACCGTCAATTTTCCTAACTTATTACAACGCACTGGGCGTTTATTGACCTAAACCTGTTCTAAAAACAATCTGATTTACAGATGAGGTGACAGCTAGGTTAAAATCAGGCGAAATTATACGTTTAAATGGCGCATTTGCAAGTTTAGTGGAGGGGATTACACGTCGAGATAAGATTTGATTTGTGGTTGTTTTTAGTAATTAAATTTCATTTTCGAAGGAGTCAATCTATGTAACTGATAAAACGACTTATTTTTTTGAGAAAAATGGTCAGTAAGTTACTTGTTTGACGAATTCGGTGACAAAAAAACGTTACAATTTAGTTATTTATTTTTTGTCACCTTACGCAAAAAGAGCCCTATTCGACAATAATTAACTCTCTGTAGTTAAGTGCGCAATAATTCCATCTAATTCATCAAGGCTCGAATAAGAAATGACCATTTTGCCTTTGCCTTTTCGGTTGTAAGAAATATCAACCTTGGCGCCCAAGCGTTCAACCAATTGTTGCTCAAGTAATTTCACGTCAGGGTCTTTTTCTGCCACTTTCTTCTCAACTTGTTCTTGAGTAAGACTGTTTACTAATTTCTCGGTATCGCGAACGGTTAAATCTTTTGCTACTACTCGACGCGCGGCAATAATTTGTTGGTCACCGGTTAGTGCCAGTAACACTTTTGCATGGCCAAACTCTAAGTCACCGTGTTCCATCAAAGTTTTAACGTCATCTTCGAGTTTGTTTAGACGTAAGTAATTAGTCACCGAAGTACGAGATTTGCCAACCGCATCTGCAACTTCTTGGTGAGTTAGTTCAAATTCGTCCTGAAGGCGTTGCAATGCGATCGCTTCTTCCATCGCATTTAAATCTTCACGCTGAATGTTTTCAATAAGAGCAATTGCAACCGCAGCTTCATCCGGGACATCTTTGATCAAACAAGGCACTTCATCTAATTGAGCGATTTGTGATGCTCGCCATCTGCGCTCACCGGCAATGATCTCATATTGATCATCATTGATCGGGCGTACAACGATTGGTTGGATAATTCCTTGATTCTTGATCGACGCAGCTAACTCTTCTAATGCTTCAGGAGACATATCCTTACGCGGTTGGTATTTACCTGGTACTAATTGCTCAACAGGTAGATTTACCAAGTTTCTCTTTTCACCAGTATGAGCTTCTTCAGTTGTTGCAGAAGCTGTTTGTGAATTAGTTTGAGTTGCTAATAGGGCGTCTAAACCTCTACCAAGACCACGTTTACGGGGAGACATAACTTTCCTTTACACAAAAACCGCGATTTACGCAGCGTTATTGTTTTTATCTGAACGACGAAGAATTTCACCAGCAAGGGCCAAGTAGGCTTTAGCGCCTGATGAAGATTTGTCGTAATACATCACTGGTGAACCGAAACTCGGAGCTTCCGCCAAGCGAACATTTCGAGGAATAACCGTGCGATATACTTTATCGCCGAAGTGATGTTTGAGTTGTTCTGACACATCATTCGCCAAACGATTGCGAGGATCGTACATAGTGCGAAGAATGCCTTCTATTTTTAAATTCGGGTTAACAATTGCCGCCAATTGGCTAATGGTGTCCATTAGTGCAGTCAAACCTTCCAGTGCATAATACTCACACTGCATTGGAACAATTACCGAGTCGGCCGCGGCCATAGCATTTACCGTCAACATGTTCAGACTCGGTGGACAATCGATAAAAATAAAGTCGTAGTTTTGTTGTACTTTAGAAAGCGCCGTTTTTAATCGTAATTCACGGCCAAACATTTCCATCATTTTAACTTCGGCAGCCGTTACATCACCATTTGCAGCGACGACGTGATAGCCCCCTGAAGTTTCGGTTTGGACAACTTTTTCAAAAGGCGTGTCTTCAACGAGCAGATCGTAAGCGCTGTATTCGACATCATATTTATCGACACCTGAACCCATAGTGGCATTGCCCTGTGGATCTAAGTCTATCAATAACACTTTGCGCTTCGTTGCAGCCATAGATGCAGCTAAGTTGACAGCGGATGTTGTTTTTCCCACTCCACCTTTTTGATTGGCTATTGCTATTATTTTTGCCACGTTACGGTTATTCCCTTTGAAACTGGTTAAGATGTTTTGCTTAACACGACCAAATGACGTTCGCCTTCAAGTTCAGGCACAGACAACTTAATAATTTCTTCAACTTTAACAAAATTCGGTAAGTCTTCAATTTCTTCTTTATCGACCTGACCTTTTAATGCAAAAAAACGACCATCTGGTGCAACCAAATGATGACTCCAGTTCACCATATCGCTGATAGAAGCAAATGCACGACTCAATACACCTGCGTATTGACCTTGATGATCCTCTACGCGACTTTGAATCGGTGAAACATTATTGATTTTCATTTCAAAGCAGGCTTGAGTGATAAATCTTATTCGCTTACCTAATGAGTCTAACAAGCTAAAATCTAAATCGGGATTGGTAATTGCCAACGGCATACCTGGTAAGCCGGGTCCAGTACCTACATCGATAAACTTACCATTAGAATTTGGTGTTTTAGATAAGTAAGGACTCACAACCAAGCTATCAACTATATGTTTGACTAACATTTGTTTTGGATCGCGAACCGACGTCAGGTTATACGCTTTGTTCCACTTATCCAAACGTTCGACGTAACCAACTAAAAGGTCTATTTGCTGTTCTGAAACCGTTAAATCCGTTTGGTCGATCAATTGAATAAGTTTGTTTTTTAACATTTTGATAAGGTCGGAATTGTAAAAATTGGTAGAAGTATAGCGAGCAAAGCCCGCCATACCTAGTGATAATTCTCTGCCTGATTAGTTTTTGTTCTTAGGCAGTTTTGCGAAGAGCGCCCTGTTTTTTGAGATAAACAAGGATCATAGAGATCGCAGCTGGTGTGATACCAGAAATACGAGATGCTTGGCCAACTGTATCAGGACGTGCATCTTCTAACTTTGCGATAACTTCGTTAGACAAGCCACTAATTGCACTGTAATCAAATTCTTTAGGTATTTCAGTGTTTTCATGTTTTTGCTGTTTAGCAATTTCTTGCAGTTGGCGGTCGATGTAACCCTGATATTTGATCTGGATTTCAACTTGTTCTGCAGCTTGTTTATTACTGTTTGCAGGTCCAACACCTTCAATATTCATCAAATCGTCATAACGAACTTCAGGGCGACGCACCAAGTCTTCTAAACTCGCTTCACGAGCGATAGGTGTTTTTAATAACTCGTTAACTTGATCAACCGCTGGGTGATCTTTGTGGATCCAATTTGATTTAAGACGCTCTTTTTCAATTGCGACTTGCTCGATTTTTTCATTAAAAATACGCCAGCGCTCATCACAAACTAAACCTAGCTTACGACCTTTTTCTGTCAGGCGAAGATCAGCATTGTCTTCACGAAGAAGTAGGCGATATTCAGCACGACTTGTAAACATGCGATAAGGTTCTTTAGTTCCAAGCGTTGCAAGATCGTCAATCAATACACCGATATATGCTTGATCGCGACTTGGTGCCCAAGCTTCTTTGTCTTGGACCTGAAGAGCTGCGTTCATACCAGCGATTAAGCCTTGAGCACCAGCTTCTTCATAGCCTGTCGTACCATTGATTTGACCAGCAAAGAACAGTCCGTCAATAAACTTGGTTTCTAGTGTTGGTTTGAGATCTCTCGGATCAAAATAATCATATTCAATGGCATAGCCTGGACGCGTAATGTGCGCATTTTCAAAACCAGCAATTGAATGAACTAATTCAACCTGTACGTCAAAAGGTAAACTTGTCGAGATTCCATTAGGGTATACTTCGTGAGTTGTTAATCCTTCCGGTTCGACGAATATTTGGTGTCGATCTTTATCTGCGAAGCGAACTATTTTATCTTCAATTGACGGGCAGTATCTTGGCCCAATCCCTTCGATAACTCCTGAGTACATTGGTGAACGGTCTAATCCACCTCGAATAACATCATGAGTTTTCTCATTTGTGTAAGTGATAAAACAAGGTATCTGTTGTGGATGACACCCATCTTTACTGATAAATGAAAAATGAGGCGTTGGAGTATCACCTGGCTGAGCTTGCATTACAGAAAAATCGATTGTTCTCGCGTCAATACGAGGTGGTGTACCCGTCTTAAGACGATCTACACGGAATGGTAATTCGCGTAAACGGTCAGCTAAAGCAATAGACGGAGGATCGCCTGCACGGCCTCCAGAGTGGTTTTCTAAGCCAATGTGTATCTTGCCCCCTAAAAATGTACCAACGGTCAGTACAACGGCATTAGAGCGGAATTTAAGACCCATTTGGGTTACTACACCAACAACTCGATCATTTTCTACGATAAGATCATCGCAAGATTGTTGGAATATTTTTAAATTAGGTTGGTTTTCTAAAGTTGTTCTGATTGCTGCTTTGTACAGCTGTCTATCCGCTTGAGCGCGTGTCGCACGAACAGCCGGGCCTTTTGAAGAGTTTAGAGTTCGGAATTGAATACCACCAGCATCTGCCGCAAGTGCCATAGCGCCACCAAGGGCATCGATTTCTTTTACTAAGTGACCTTTTCCGATCCCACCGATTGCAGGATTACATGACATTTGACCAAGTGTATCAACATTGTGAGTCAACAAAAGGGTACTCTGGCCCATGCGCGCAGCTGCAAGAGCAGCTTCAGTACCCGCGTGGCCACCACCAACAACAATGACATCAAATTGTTCAGCAAAGATCATGATTACCTCGAAACTTCAAAAAAGGGATCCTTAAAAAAGGGCGCGTATTCTATCTTGCTTTTAAAGGGATTTAAACGGTTATTTATTGCCCATTTTGTTCCCGTACTCAAGTCATTCAGATCACTAATTAAATATAAGATCTATTTAAAGATCTTTTATTTTTATTACTATTAGCATTTGAATTTCTGTTAGTAAGTCGAATTTTTCATTATTTTTTAGGATCTTCTGAGGATCATATCTTGTGATCTAGCTTGGATCTAATCGCAATAACCTTGTAGACAAAGTGCGATCTTATCCACACCAGAAATAGCGACAGATCTTATTCTTTGGATATTATCAGTTAGATCAAATGATCTTAACGATCTTATACACACCCCTAGCTAACAAAGAATACTACTGTGTGAATATTGTTAATAACTATTAGATAAAATGTGATCAGGCGAAAAAGAGCGCAACAAAGGTGGTGAGATGTGAATTGATCGGATCTAAATAAAATTTTATCTAGATCCAGATCAAGATCGCAAAAACTAGGATAGATCGCTTATTAATGCGTTAAATTGAGGAATAATCAGGTCTTCAGGAAGTTCATCTGACATGGCATCTGCAAGAATTGGTTCTGAAACCGATGCAGATCCCTTGTTGATTAGGGTCGTATGTATTGCTTTAGCAGCGTGACAAAAGGTGTCATAACTTGAGTCTCCTAAACCTATCACAAGGTGTTTAAGGCCCTCTAATGAATCTTTGCTGAGCAACATGTTATATATGGGTTTAAGGTTATTTGGTACTTCACCTGCACCATGTGTTGAAGTACAAAAAAGCCAAATGTCCCCATTGTTTACATCCGGCAGTTCGTCATTTTCTACTAATTGATGAGCTAAATCATGCTCATTTAAAACATCAATTAGTTCATCTGCTACGTATTCTGCAGTACCAGTTTCGGTCCCTACATATATGTATATCATTGTAATTATGTGTCCTATTTAAATTTCTTTGGCTATTTTCCAATACAAAATGAACTAAAGATCCGCCCAAGTAGATCATCAGAGCTAAACTCCCCTGTGATCTCATTTAGATGTTGTTGAGCAATGCGCAATTCCTCTGCCAATATCTCACCAGCTATAAATGAATGTAACTGGTCTTTGCCTTGTAATAAGTGTGAATAGGCACGGTCTATAGCGTCTAAATGCCTGCGTCTTGCCATGAACGTACCTTCTGTACTCCCTTCAAAGCCCACAGCTGCTTTTAAGTGCTGTTTTAACTCTGCAATGCCCAATTGGTTTTGTGCGGATATAGATACCACGGGTAGGTCATTGATTGTTGTAATGCCAGCGTTATCTTCACCGATCAAATCAATTTTGTTCCTGACGATAGTTAACGGCATATTTTCGGGTAATTGATCGATAAATTCGGGCCAGATCTTATGAGGGTCTATGTCGTCATTTGTGGTTGCGTCGACCATAAGCAGCACTTTGTCAGCTTCTTTTATTTCTTTCCATGCGCGTTCAATACCGATTTGTTCTACCGTATCTGGGCTTTCACGTAAGCCAGCTGTGTCGATAATATGTAGTGGCATTCCGTCTATATGGATATGTTCTTTGAGGACATCTCGAGTCGTTCCTGCGATATCCGTTACGATGGCACTTTCCTTTCCTGATAAAGCATTTAGTAGAGAAGATTTACCCGCATTTGGACGTCCAGCGATAACCACTTTCATGCCTTCACGCATAATTGCGCCTTGTTGTGCTTGTTGCTTAACACGTTCAACAGACTCAATAATGTGATCGAGATCTCCAGCTACCTTTCCGTCTGACAAAAAGTCGATCTCTTCATCAGGAAAATCAATCGCCGCTTCGACGTAGATACGCAGTTGGATCATGAGCTCGACGAGTTGATGTATTTTATTCGAAAACTCGCCCTGAAGAGATTGTAAAGCTGACTTTGCTGCTTGTACTGATGTACTTTCTATTAGGTCAGCAATTGCTTCAGCTTGAGCCAAATCGATTTTGTCATTTAAAAATGCGCGTTCGCTGAACTCACCTGCACGGGCCATACGGATGCCATCGATTTTTGTAATTTCTTGTAATAATAAGTCTATTACGACGGGTCCACCGTGACCCTGAAATTCTACAACGTCTTCACCAGTGAATGAGTTAGGGCCTTTAAAAAACAAAACGATTCCCTGATCGAGTACACTGCCGTCCAAGCCTTTAAATGTTAGATAATCTGCATATCGGGGCTTTGGGCATTTGCCCGCTATTTGCTCAGCGACATGCACAGATAAAGGGCCAGAAACACGAATAATGCCAACGCCACCTTTACCAGGGGCTGTTGCTTGGGCCACTATAGTTTCTACATTTTCAAACGGGTTACTCATACTTAATCTCTAAATCTAAAAAAAGAAAAGGCGACACAGGGTCGCCTTTAATTGTACTTCATTTTAAAAAGAAAATGACGGGTCGTTGTTATGACTTTTTCGCCGCTTGCTTTTTGTCAATTGCGCGATAAATCACGACCATTTGGATGATCGAGATAACGTTTGATACCAACCAGTAAAGAACTAGACCTGCTGGGAACCACAAGAAGAATACTGAGAACAGTACAGGCATCCACATCATCATCTTTTGTTGCATTGGGTCGGCAGAAGGCGTCGGTGATAACTTTTGCATTAACCACATTGAAGCACCAAATAATACCGGCAATACATAGTATGGGTCTTTCGCAGAAAGGTCTGTGATCCAAAGGCCAAATGGTGCGTGACGAAGCTCGACACTTTCCAAGAATACCCAATAAAGAGCAAGTAAGATCGGCATCTGGAGCAACAGAGGCAAACAACCACCCATTGGGTTTACTTTCTCTTTGCGGTATAGCTCCATTGTCGCTTGACCAAACTTCTGACGGTCATCACCAAAACGCGCTTTTAATTGCTCCATCTTAGGCTGAAGCGCACGCATTTTTGCCATTGATTCGTATTGTTTTTTGGTAAGAGGGTACATCAGCATTTTCACAACAATAGTGATGATAATAATTGCAATACCCCAGTTACCTACAAATCCGTAAATCGCCGCCAGACCAGAGAATAGGATTTGTGAAATAAAGAATAAGAATCCGTAGTCGACAGTCAAATCTAGAGTGTTGTGAATATTTGCTAACTCTTCTTGATTTTTAGGACCTGCAAACAATGTTGCGGATAGAGTTTCTGTCGCACCTGGTTGAATAACAACTGCTGGTGATTTAACTCCAATGATTGCTGCTGAACCATTGCCTATCGAGCGCGAGTAAATGTTGTTTTGAAGTTCCTGGCTAGGTACCCAAGCGGCAACGAAATAATGTTGAATCATACCAATCCAACCACCTTTGGTGTTTTCGTTTAGCTTGTCATCAGCCATATCATCAAAGTCGTGTTTTTCGTATGCACTGTCCGCGGTTGAATATACACTGCCGCGGTAGGTCGGCATCATCATACTGCTTTCTTGTTCAGTGATCTCTTGTTTCAACTGAAAGAAAGGAACAACTTGAGCTGCTTTGTCAGAGTTGTTTTGTAGTTCAAACGCAACATCAATTGAGTGTAAGCCGCGAGTAAATTTAAACGTTTTCTTTACTGTTAAGCCATCTTCTGTTTGATAAGTCAAAGGTACTGTTAGTTCACTACCTTCGAGCATCCACTCTTGTTGTTCTGCGCGATACAAAGGTCGGCCTTCAGTGGCTGCGTCTGGACCTTGAGGTCCTACTAGACCTGACATAGCAATGTATGCTGGCGTTTGTTTTAACAGGTGGAATTTTTCTTCAGATAGGTGAGTTTCATCGTATTGCAGTAGAGTTGCAGATACTACGTCACCACCTTGTGGATCAATTAAGACTTCTAATGTGTCTGTTACGACTTTGATTAGATCTTTATTCGCTGGCGCTTGAGGCTCAACGAGCGCAACAGAATCCGCCGCTGGTAAATCAGCTTGTGAATTAGTGTTTGCGTTTGGTAATCCAGTTTCCTGTTGAGCAACAGTTTGAGTTACTTGCTGAGGAGCTGGCGTATTGTAATCGACTTGCCATTGTTGGAATAGCAAAAAGCTAACCAAGGCTAAACCAATAACTAAGAACGAACGTTGCGATTCCATAGCGCTTATTTCTCTTCTTTATTTTTGTCTATTGTGGTTGAAGGTGGAACCGGATCGAATCCGCCTTCACTGAAAGGGTGGCATTTTAGAATACGTTTAACACTTAACCAAGTACCTTTTGCTGATCCATGCTGATCAATTGCTTCAATTGTATATTCTGAACAGCTTGGATGAAAACGGCACTTTGCAGGAAACCATGGGCTAATAAGGAGCTGATAGCCTCTTACTATTTTTTTAAGGATTGTTCGCAACGGAGAGCGATTTTTTTCCATAGTTTTTTTAACTGCTTGTTGAGTTTTTCGTTATCTACCTGACCAATGCCATCTCGGGCGAGCACTACTATATCAATATTTGGTAGGTTGTGTTGATTTAACCGAAAACTTTCTCGGGTAATGCGTTTGATTTTATTGCGACCAACGGCAGTTTTTTCTTTTTTCTTAGCGACGATTAATCCTAGACGTGGGTGGTCTAAATCATTGTATTTGGCTAAGAGAGTGAAGTGATCTGAAACAGCTTTGACAGGGTGGTCAAATATTCGCGAGAATTGCGAGGGAGTTACAAGACGTAACTCCCTTGGAAAAGTGAAGTTATCCACTTTATTATGCAGAAAGAGACTTACGTCCTTTTGCACGACGACGCGCTAAAACAGCACGACCGTTTTTAGTTGCCATACGAGCACGGAAACCGTGAGTACGCTTACGCTTTAGAACGCTAGGTTGAAATGTACGTTTCATATTTAATCCATCCGATCGGTTATTACTACTAATTATCCCGCAGGTCGCGACCCCTGCAGGGCCCCAAAAAAGGACGCCGAATAATATAGATTGATCCATAAATAGTCAATTATTTTGATCCATTTATTTTTGTACTAACAGTATATTCACAAAACAATATTTAATACCTGTTGTTATTGTGGATAAGTTAGGAGTTATTCATAAACTTTTGTGGGCAGTTGATTTTGCTGAAATTCGACTTTTTTGTGCTTTATGAAATTCCGTATTCACTGGTAATCAGTCAGCATAAAGGGCTAATTCAATGGATTTATAAGAAGCCATAAATTTAAGCCGATTTATTCTATTTTTTACGGCATTTGTTGGTTGAGTTTGTGGATAATTCTAAGGCATAATAACCGACGCGCTATTGTGCATGAATAATTATAACCGGACATCAAAATAGGACGTTAAGTGTATCAATCACTGTGGCAACATTGCCTGCAAGTTTTGGAACAAGAACTGTCGCAACAGCAGTTTAATATGTGGATCCGCCCACTGCAGCTTCATAGTTCAGATCAGCTTATGACGTTATATGCGCCTAATCGCTTTGTGTTGGATTGGGTCAGAGATAAGTACATGAATCGCATCAATGAACTGTTAGTGCAGTTTAGTGATGGTGCAGCTGTGCCTAGGTTAAACTTTGATGTTGGTTCAAAAGCCGCAGCGCAACCACAAACCTTCAGCCATGCAGCCGAAACGAGTAATGTTCAAGCTAACCAACCACAGGCGATGAGTACACCTGTGATGGGACAAAGTGGTAGTCCTGTTTCTCCTGCGGCTAAACCAAAGGCCGTATTCAAATCAAATATAAATGATACTTACACATTTGATAGTTTCGTTGAAGGTAATAGTAACCAATTAGCACGTGCCGCAGCGATGCAAGTTGCAGATAACCCTGGTGGTGCATATAACCCATTGTTTTTATATGGCGGAACTGGTCTAGGTAAAACTCACTTACTTCATGCGGTCGGCAACGGCATCATGGAAAACAAAAAGGACGCAAAGGTCGTCTATATGCATTCTGAACGCTTTGTTCAGGACATGGTAAAAGCGCTACAGAATAATGCGATTGAAGAGTTTAAGCGTTATTACCGAAGTCTTGATGCACTTTTGATCGATGATATTCAATTTTTTGCTAAAAAAGATCGTTCACAAGAAGAGTTTTTTCATACCTTTAATGCGCTATTAGAAGGTAATAAACAAATCATTTTGACTTCGGATCGTTATCCAAAAGAAATCGACGGAGTTGAAGATAGACTTAAGAGCCGCTTTGGTTGGGGTCTTAATGTTCCAATCGAACCGCCTGAGTTAGAAACTCGGGTCGCTATTTTGATGAAAAAAGCTCATCAAAGTAAGGTTAAATTACCAGAAGAAGTGGCGTTTTTTATCGCTAAGCGACTTCGCTCTAATGTTCGCGAATTGGAAGGGGCATTAAACCGAGTTATTGCAAACGCTAACTTCACTGGACGTCCGATAACAATAGACTTTGTAAAAGAAGCGTTGAGAGATTTACTGGCACTTCAAGACAAATTAGTCACCATTGATAATATTCAAAAAACGGTTGCGGAATATTTTAAAATTCGCGTAGCGGATATTTTATCCAAGCGTCGCAGCCGTTCTGTCGCAAGACCAAGACAAATTGCAATGTCACTAGCAAAGGAATTAACCAATCACAGTTTACCTGAGATTGGAGATGCGTTTGGTGGCCGAGATCACACAACTGTATTGCATGCCTGTCGCAAAATAAAAGAACTAAAAGAAGAAAGTCACGAAATTAAAGAAGACGTGCAAAATTTAATGCGAATTTTGTCGTCATAATGGGGAATGGATAAATGCATTTCATTATAAGTAAAGACGCACTTTTAAAACCATTAACTATGGTCTCCGGCGCGATAGAACGAAAACATACGCTGCCGATCCTATCAAATGTTTTAATTGAAACATCATTAGATTCTGTTCGCTTTACGGGTACAGATATGGAAGTGGAGTTGGTAGCGTCCGCCACACCAGATAATGTTATTCAAGCTGGTGCTATTACCGTTCCCGCTAAAAAACTTTTCGATATTTGTCGTTCTTTACCAGGTGATTCTGAAATTGAATTAAAAGTAGAGGGACACGCCGCTATTTTGAAAGCAGGTAAATCTCGTTTTAGTTTGTCGACACTGCCTGCAAGTGACTATCCTAATCTTGAAGAATGGCAGTCAGAAGAGCAAATTAAACTTCAAAGGCACACTTTACGAGCTCTGATCGAGCGTATCTATTTTTCTATGGCCAATCAGGATGTTCGTTATTATCTCAACGGTATGTCTTTTGAGTTAGAGAGTGATGTAATTCGCACGGTTGCCACAGACGGCCATCGTTTAGCGTTAGCACAACAGCCGATTTCAAATGGTGTGTCTCAGCAAAAACAAGTAATTGTTCCTCGTAAGGCTGTGTTAGAAATCTTACGTTTAGTTGAAGATAATGACGCTGAGCTAGAGCTTCAGCTTGGTAATAATCACATTAGAATTAACGACGCTAATTTCGTATTTACTAGTAAA
This sequence comes from Psychrosphaera ytuae, assembly GCF_017638545.1. NCBI lineage: Bacteria > Pseudomonadati > Pseudomonadota > Gammaproteobacteria > Alteromonadales > Pseudoalteromonadaceae > Psychrosphaera > Psychrosphaera ytuae. The sequence continues at coordinate 2,078,485 of NZ_CP072110.1, read as the reverse complement.
TTAGTTGACGGTCGTTTTCCTGACTATCGCCGTGTTTTACCGCAAGGCGGAGACAAAACCATTGTTGCGGACAAAAACATGTTAAAAGACGTGTTTCAACGAGTTTCTATATTGTCAAACGAGAAGTTCAAGGGGGTTCGTCTTAACCTAAGCCAGGGTGAGTTATTGGTTTCTGCAAATAACCCAGAGCAAGAACAAGCTGAAGAAACGGCGTTAGTTGACTATAACGGTGGCAATTTGGAGATTGGTTTTAACGTCTCATATATCATTGATGTTTTAAATAACATAACGACAGACACGGTTAAAATTATGTTAGCGGATGCTAACAGCAGTGCATTGATTGAAGGCTATGACGACGCATCTAGTTTGTACGTTGTTATGCCAATGAAGCTCTAATTTAGAGATTGAGGAATTGATGCTCGTACAGAAAGTCAACGTTGTTGGGTTTCGAAACATTAGTACTGTTGCCATCGAAACAGATAAAAATGTAAATGTTTTTTTTGGCGAAAATGGTAGCGGTAAAACGAGCCTATTAGAGTCGTTATTTTTTCTGAGCAGAGCAAAGTCATTCAGAACAAATAAACGCGGTGGGTTGATAAACATAGAAGGCGATTATCTTGCAGTGGCCGTGTCGTTGGAGCAAGAGTCCAAGTTACACAAATTAGGTTTAGATCTAGACAAAACTGGTAAGTCTCGACTTAAGCTAAACGGAGACATTTTAAATCGTTTATCGGAAGGTAGTCGATTATTTCCGGTTCAGCTTATAACACCTGAAAGTTTTGATGTGTTTTTTGGTAGCCCTAAAGCTCGAAGAAGCTTTTTAGATTTTGGCTTGTTCCACGTGGAACATGAATATCAAAATTTGTGGAGCAATTTTCAAAAAGCGCAAAAACAAATTAACGTTTTGTTGAGAGCAAACAAAGGTAACACCAAAGAGTTGTTGTTTTGGTATCGAGGTCTAATAGAGGCAGCCAAGAAAGTCGAGTTTTATCGACAGCGTTTTGTAACTGAGTTACTTCAAGTTGAGCTAACAGAGTTGGTTGACACTCTAAGTAATGATAGTAGAACGTCGTTACTTGAAAGTTTAACCTTAAATTATAAAACCAAAGTTTTTGACGGAGAAGTAGAGAGTGATAACGATATTCTCCGTCAAATTGAAAAAGATATTAGATACAAACAAGTTGGATTTGGACCTAGCAAAGCTGACTTGCAGTTCGTTCAAAATGGTACGGACATGACCTCAATGCTATCTAGAGGGCAGAGTAAAATGCTGTTCTATTTGCTTGAGGTCGCAATAGTAAAATTAGTAAAACGCGTTGCTAACAAAAATATGTTGTTACTCGTTGATGACCTTCCATCGGAAGTGGACGAGGTAACGCGTGATACAATGCTCCGATTGCTGATGCAATCAGGAGCACAAATATTCGTTACAGGGATAGAAAGAAAAATAGCAAAGGAATTTATGAAACACACAAATTCTGTGAATGTGTTCCACGTGGAACATGGAACAATTAAACCAGAGAATATGGAGCAGTTATGTCCGTAGAAAATGAATATGGTTCTTCAAGTATTAAGGTCTTAAAAGGCCTAGATGCGGTCCGTAAACGTCCAGGAATGTACATTGGTGATACCGATGATGGTTCAGGCCTTCATCACATGGTATTCGAAATTCTTGATAACTCAATCGACGAAGCGCTAGCTGGTCACTGTAGTGACATCGTTGTAAAAATCCATTTGGACGGTTCTGTTTCCGTTCGAGATAATGGACGTGGAATCCCAACTGAGATTCACCCAGAAGAAGGGGTATCTGCAGCTGAAGTAATCATGACTGTTCTACACGCCGGTGGTAAATTCGGTGGAGAAGACTCTGGTTATAAAGTATCTGGTGGCTTGCACGGCGTTGGTGTATCTGTTGTAAATGCTTTGAGTGACAAATTAGTTTTAACAATTCGTCGTGATGGTAAGCTTCATGAACAGGAATATCATTTAGGTGAGCCTGTCGCGCCGCTGGCTGTTATTGGTGAAGCAACTGAAACAGGCACAGAAGTTCGTTTTTGGCCAAGCGCAGCCATTTTTTCTGATATCACGTTCCATTTTGACATCTTAGTTAAACGTATCCGTGAATTATCGTTCCTTAACTCTGGCGTTTCTATCCGTATTGAAGACGAAAGAGACGAAGACAAAAAAGAACACTTCTTCTTTGAAGGCGGTATCAAAGCTTTCGTTGAGTATTTGAATACCAATAAGTCTGCTGTAAATGATGAAATCTTTTATTTCTCTTTAGAGAAAGACGACGGAATCGTTGTTGAAGTTGCAATGCAGTGGAACGATTCGTATAAAGAACACATCCTTTGTTTTACCAACAACATACCTCAACGTGACGGTGGAACACACTTAAGTGGCTTCCGTGGTGCACTAACCCGTACTCTAAATAACTATATGAGTGCTGAAGGGCTTAACAAAGGAAAAGGCAAGAATGCGGTAGATATCTCTGCGAGTGGCGATGATGCTCGTGAAGGTTTAACAGCTGTTATTTCTGTTAAAGTACCAGATCCTAAATTCTCTTCACAAACAAAAGACAAATTGGTTTCTTCAGAAGTTAAACCTGCTGTCGAACAAGCAATGGGTGAAAAGCTTCATGACTACTTAATGGAAAACCCATCCATTGCTAAAAACATCATCATGAAAATTGTTGATGCAGCGAGAGCTCGTGAAGCAGCACGTAAAGCACGTGAAATGACCCGTCGTAAAGGTGCATTGGATATTGCAGGTTTACCAGGTAAGTTGGCAGACTGCCAAGAAAAAGACCCTGCAAAGTCAGAACTATATATAGTGGAGGGTGACTCGGCCGGTGGTTCAGCGAAACAAGGTCGAAACCGTAAAAATCAAGCAATTCTTCCGCTTAAAGGTAAGATCTTGAACGTTGAAAAAGCGCGTTTTGATAAGATGATATCTTCAGCTGAAGTAGGCACACTTATTACAGCATTAGGCTGCGGCATTGGTCGAGATGAGTATGACCCTGCTAAACTTAGATACCACAATATCATTATCATGACCGATGCTGATGTCGATGGTTCTCACATTCGTACATTATTATTAACCTTCTTCTACAGACAAATGCCTGAATTAATTGAGCGCGGCTACATTTACATCGCTCAGCCACCTCTCTATAAAGTTAAAAAAGGTAAGCAAGAACGTTACATTAAAGATGACGATACGTTAGTAGAATACCTAACAACACTTGCGTTAGAAGGTGCAACTTTACATGTAAACACAGACGCACCGGCTATCAATGGCGCTGAATTAGAAAAGCTAATCGCTCAATATCACAAAGCTGATAATGCGATTCAGCGTTTGAAGAAGAAAATAAACACTGAGATTTTACGTAATCTAATGTTCTTTAAGCCACTAGATTCTGCTTTATTGAGTAATGACTCTGCTATTACAGAGTGGTTAGAGAGCTTTGTTAAACAGTTAAATGAAAAAGAAACAGAGAGCGTTATCTACACTCCTATCGTACAACACGATGATGAGCGCAACTTATATGTTCCTGTAATTCGAGTTCGCCAACACGGTGTTGATCGAGATTTCACACTTAACAAAGACTTCATCGACTCTAAAGAGTTTAAAGACATTAGTTCTGTAGGCGACATTAACCTAAATCTACTTGAAGATACGGCTTACGTTAGTCGTGGCGAAAAGCGTTTCCCAGTAGACGATTTCGGAAAAGCAGTAGAATGGTTAATGAAAGAATCTAAGCGTGGCCTATACATACAGCGATACAAAGGTCTTGGTGAAATGAACCCTGACCAATTGTGGGAAACTACGATGGATCCAGAATCACGTCGTATGCTGCAAGTAACAATTGAAGATGCTATTGGCTGTGATCAATTGTTTACTACATTGATGGGTGATCACGTAGAGCCACGTCGTGCGTTTATCGATCAGAATGCATTAAAAGTTGCTAACCTTGACGTATAAGTTAGTTAACTAAAGAAACAAATTTAAGCCTAGATGTTTACGCACTAGGCTTTCTTTATTTAAAAATTGCGGTTAATGCCGTTTGTAAACGAATGAGTTTGGTGATTTAGAATCATGAGCAAATACAATATCAAAACCTTTCAAGGTTTAATTCTTGCCCTACAAGAATATTGGGCAAAACAAGGTTGTGTCATAATACAGCCATTGGATTTAGAGGTTGGTGCAGGTACATTCCATCCTATGACGTTCTTACGTTCACTTGGCCCTGAGCCAATGAGCTCTGCTTATGTTCAACCATGCCGCCGTCCAACGGATGGCCGTTATGGTGAAAACCCAAACCGTCTACAACATTACTATCAGTTCCAAGTGATGTTAAAGCCATCTCCAGATAACATTCAGGAACTATATCTTGGTTCCCTCGAAGAGCTAGGTATTGATACCTTAGTTCATGATATTCGCTTTGTAGAAGACAACTGGGAATCACCAACACTTGGTGCTTGGGGCTTAGGTTGGGAAGTATGGCTAAACGGAATGGAAGTCACTCAGTTTACGTATTTCCAACAAGTAGGTGGTTTAGAGTGTAAACCTGTTACTGGTGAGATTACCTACGGTTTAGAGCGTTTAGCTATGTACTTACAGGGTGTTGACAGTATCTACGATTTAGTTTGGACTGACGGTCCGATGGGAACCGTGACATACGGAGACGTATTCCATCAAAATGAAGTAGAACAATCTAAGTACAACTTTGAGCTAGCTAATGTTGAAGTGTTGTTTAAAGCGTTTGACGATGCGGAAGCAGCCAGTCAGAAACTAATCGAAGAAGGGTTAGCTTTACCAGCTTACGAACAAGTGATGAAAGCGTCTCACGCATTTAATATGTTAGATGCACGTCATGCGATTTCAGTTACCGAACGTCAACGTTATATCCTACGTGTAAGAACATTATCTAAAGCGGTTGCTCAGGCTTATTACGACTCACGTGAAGCGCTTGGTTTCCCATTATGTAAAACTTCAGATTCGGACAAGTAAGGTAACACCATGAGAGAGAATTTTGTAATCGAATTGGGTACAGAAGAGTTACCTCCTAAAGCCCTTAAAAAATTAGCGGTCAGCTTTAAAGATGGATTTGAAGCACAGTTAAAAGGCGCCGAGCTCGCCTTTGAGCAAATTGAATGGTTAGCAGCACCTCGCCGACTAGCTCTTAAAGTTACTGGCTTAGAGTTCCAACAAGCTGATAAAGTCGTCGAAAAACGCGGTCCAGCAGTTGCAGCTGCTTTCGACGATCAGGGGCAACCAACTAAAGCTGCTATGGGCTGGGCTCGCGGCTGTGGTATTGATGTCGCTGATGCTGATCGCATTAAAACAGATAAAGGTGAGTGGTTATTACATAAAGCTAATGTGCCTGGTAAGTCACTAGACGAACTGTTATCTGGCTTTTTATCGGCGGCTTTAAAACAGCTTCCAATCCCTAAGCCAATGCGCTGGGGTGCGTCTGACGTTGAATTCATTCGTCCAGTCCACACTTTATTGGCGCTTTATGGTGACCGTGTCGTTAATGCTGAAGTGTTAGGTTTAACATCATCTAACGTATCACAAGGCCACCGCTTTCATCACAGAGGCCTTGTAACAATAAGCTCCGCTGATAACTACGTAAAAGAGTTAGAAGCGGCGTATGTCATGGCTGATTTTACAGCGCGTCAAGAAAGTATTAAGACTCAAATGGTTCAAATTTGTGAGCAAGAAAATGCAACATTCACCGCTGACCAAGATCTTCTTGATGAAGTTACAGCCTTGGTTGAGTGGCCTGTGGCGTTAGTGGGTACCTTTGAGGATAAGTTCTTAGACGTTCCTCAAGAAGCACTTATTTACACCATGAAAGATGACCAGAAGTATTTTCCGTTGTTAGACAATACAGGCAACTTGTTACCTAAGTTTGCATTCATTTCTAATATAGAAAGTAAAGATCCACAGCAAGTTATCGAGGGTAACGAAAAAGTGATTCGCCCTAGATTGGCGGACGCTGAATTCTTCTATAATACTGATAAAAAACAGACATTAGAGTCTCGTTTGACTAGCCTAGAAAGCGTTTTATTCCAAAAACAATTGGGTACTTTAAAAGAAAAGTCCGAGCGTATTTCTGAGTTAGCTGGATTTATCGCTAGTAAAATTTCTGCCAATACAGAGTATGCAAAACGCGCTGGTTTATTGTCAAAAACGGATTTAATGACTGAAGTTGTTATGGAGTTTACTGACATCCAAGGCGTTATGGGTAAGTACTACGCATTAAATGACGGTGAAAGTCCTGTTGTTGCAGATGCGTTATATCAACAGTATATGCCTAGATTTGCAGGTGATACGTTACCAGAGTCATTAGAAGCATGTGCGGTGGCTTTGGCTGATAAGTTTGATACGTTAGTGGGAATCTTTGGTATTGGTCAATTCCCTAAAGGGGATAAAGACCCGTTTGCTTTGCGTCGTGCAGCTATTGGTACAATTCGAATCATGGTTGAAAAAGAACTAGATTTGGATTTTGCTGAGATTGCTGACTTTGCCAAAACGTTATTTGGTAACAAACTAACAAATGAGAACGTGAGCAAAGACGTTGTAGACTTTATGTTAGGTCGTTTTGAAGCTCATTATCGTGACCATGGTATTGCTGTCGAATTGATCCGTGCTGTTGAGGTTAAACGCCCAACTTCTGCATTAGATTTTGAACGTCGCCTAAGCGCCGTAGTTGAATTTTCTAAGCTAACAGAAGCATCTGCATTAGCGGCAGCGAATAAGCGTGTTAACAACATTCTGAGCAAGAATGAACAAACTTCTTTTGCCGCAGTGAATGAACAGCTGTTGAATGAAGCCGCAGAAATTGAACTTGTAAAACAAATTAACGCGATTGCAGGTTTAGTAGAAGCTGAGTTTAACGATGGTAACTACACAAATGGCTTAACGAAGTTAGCTGCATTACAACAACCTATTGATAACTTCTTTGAAAATGTCATGGTTAACGCTGAAGATGAAGCCGTTCGTGAAAATAGATATGCGATCTTAGGTCAGTTGCAGGGTCTGTTCATGCATACTGCTGATATTTCTGTGTTGTAATAGAACAAGTAACACACCTTTACAAAATAAAAAACCTCACTTTGAAGTGACCCCATAAAGTTGGACTCATTTCTAAGCGGCAACCAAGGCCTGATTTCGATATTGTATCGGACTCAGGCCTTTTAGTTTGAGCTTAATGCGTTCGTTGTTGTAATAGTGGATGTATTCTTTGATATTTTCAATGAGGTCATTGGCGTCTTTGAAGGTTTCGTTGTGATACATCTCAGTTTTTAATATGCCGAAGAAGTTCTCTGCAACGGCATTATCTAAGCAGTTTCCCTTTCTTGACATACTCTGAAGTAGCCCGTTTTCTTTTAGGTGTTGTTGGTATTTTCTATTCTGATATTGCCACCCTTGGTCTGAGTGTATGAGAGGCTTCTCATGCTTCAGTAGCTTCGCTGTTGCAGCTTTGAGCATGTCTGTGACCAATGGCAATGTCACAGACGTTCGCACCTCATAGCTGATAACCTCTTGATTAAACAGGTCTATCATTGGTGACAGGTATACCTTCTGGTCGTTGACTTTAAACTCTGTTACATCCGTCACCCATTTTTGATTGGGCTGCGTTGCTGTAAACTCGCGCTCAAGGATATTATCGGCGATTTTGCCCACTTCACCTTTATAAGATTTATAGCGCTTAGGCCTTACCTTCGACTTTAGACCTAGTTCATTCATCAGACGTTGAACCCGTTTATGATTAACGAGTAGACCTACTGTTCTGAGGGCACTCGTAATTCTACGATAACCATATCGCCCTTTATGCCTGTGATAGATATCACGTATTTTTATGAGTAAGTCACTGTCGGCACTCGGCTGCTCGAATCTTGAGCGGTGATAATAGTAGACACTTTTCGGTAACTCTACGGCCTTTAATAGATGCCTTAAGCTATGTTTTGCCTTGAACTCTTCGACAACTAACGTCTTGTCTTTGCTTTTTTCTTTCTGGCTTGAGCCAAGGCTTCTAACTTTTTTAGAACATCATTCTCTGCCCGTAAGTACGCTAACTCTTCTCGTAACTCTTCCTCTGTCATCTGCTCTACGGGTTTTGCTGAAGAATCACTCTTTGTCACGGTTGGCCTACCTTTTTTCTGTGGTTTAAGACGGGATATACCACCTTGAGCATAAAGCTTTTGCCACTGAAATAAAATACCAGGAGACGATAGGTCGAAGTGAGCACTGGTATGGCCCAATGACCAATCGTTAGTTTTCATCGTCTTGAGGACATGAGCTTTGAACTCACTAGAATAAGGTGACTGATTATGAATAAAGCTATTTGAGCCGTTTAGCTGGTATACCTGAGACCAATAGCGAATAAGCCGAGCGCTTATATTGTGCTTTTTACTTAAAGCTACAGAGCTTTCCTGCACGGCATGCTGAGCGAGCTTTATTTTAAATATTCTATTGTGTTTGGACATAAAAAGACCCCCAGTAATTGGAATGTCCAACTATTGGGGGTCACTTCACTTCATTGTGAGGTTTTTTGTTTAGTCTGCGACAACTTTATTTCGACCTGTCTCTTTGGCCTTATACAGTCTATCGTCGGCCAATTTAATTGCTGAATTAAAGTCCTTTGGCGAGGTAATTTCTGCAACACCAAAACTACTTCTTAACTGCAAAACAGCGCCATCTTCAAGTTTCAAAGGGTTGTCTGCAAGGGCCGAGCGCATCTTGTTGGCAATCTTTTCTGCTTTGTTTAAAGACATCTTTGGAATGCAAATCAAGAACTCTTCGCCACCGATTCGACATAATACATCCGTATTTCTTAATGTCTTTTTAAACGTATTTACGCAGTGGATTATGGCAAGGTCACCAATATCGTGACCGTGAGTGTCGTTGATCATTTTAAAATGGTCAATGTCTGCAATAATGACTGCGGCTGGCAATAAAACTTCATTATTTTTTTGTAAATAAGGAAAGTACGAATCCTCTAAAAAGCGACGATTTGGAATATTCGTTAAAACGTCTGTGTTGGCGTCCTTTTTGTTATCTAAAGAAACCGACTCCATCATGTTATGGCTTTTAAACCGATAGAACTCATTAATAAAGGAAAAGATAACAATCACGAAACTAGACAGTAAATAGCGACTCTTTTCCGTGTCGGCATACTCTGCGATGATAGCGCCGGGTGTATAAAGAAAATAAGCACTCATTGCCAAAAAAGCCAATGAAAATAGACTTCCGAACTTTGGTCCTGTGATGGAATATACTATCAGTGGATAGTACATCACCCAGTAAAGCGCCGTGTTTTCTGTTCCGCCTGAATAGATCAAGCTGCAATTGAACAGCAACACTCCTGTACACAAAAGTAACCTTCCACCGAGCCTGTGTGACGTGAGATAGAACAATGTAGCACTAGTTACGACCATGACCAGTGCACCAATAAGAGAATATAATAAAAATTGACTGTAAATTTCGTGGTTGCTGATAATGAGCCCACTTAGAACAAATATGGCGATAATAATCATCGTCAAGAGTGACATGTCTTTACGACTTTGTTCTACTAGTTGGACGCGATCAGCTTTTAGATAGCTGTACCACTTTTCATTTCTATTGCCCATGTACCTGTCCCAATAAAAGAAAATCCTTCAACCTTATTGTCCTTTTTTAATTAAAAAAAGAAAGGGGTGATTGTCAGTATCTTGAGCAAGTAATTGATGTCCCATAAAACGGCAAAAAGCAGGGATATCCCTGACTGATGCAGGATCATCAGCCTGGATGAGTAACACATCACCATTGTTCAGGCTTCGAACTTCTTTTCGAACCATCATTACTGGCTCAGGGCAACGTAAGCCCAATGCATCGAGCTCTGCGCTGATTTCGATAGAGGCTATGTCGTCTTGCTGAAACCATTTGTGGGTGTTTTTATCGATCATACTTCACCTAACTGACCTGTTTACTCAACTATAAAAGTAAAAAAAAAAAGTGCAATGGGGAGTTCCCCCATCGCACTTTTTCTAATATTACTAAATGTTATTGTTTAGGGCATCAAACAATTCGCTTTTTAATATGCATAATTGTTCGACTCTCTCTAAATATCACATTATGGACGTTCAAAGATTGTCGCTATACCCTGACCAAAACCGATACACATAGTCGCTAGACCAACTTTTGCACCTGAGTGCTCCATTGCGTTGATAAGCGTCGTTGAGATACGCGCACCAGAACAGCCTAGAGGGTGACCAAGTGAGATAGCACCGCCGTTTACGTTGATGCGGTCCATCTTGTCTTCGATGCCTAAGCCTTTAACAACCGATAATGCCTGAGCTGCAAATGCTTCGTTTAATTCGAATTGTTCAACGTCAGAAATAGACATACCCGCTTTCTTAAGCGCTTGTTCAGTCGCAGGAACTGGACCCCAACCCATCGTTGAAGGCTCACAGCCTGATACGCCCATTGACTTAACTCGTGCTCGGATTTCAAGACCAAGCTCTTTTGCTTTGTCTTCACTCATTACTAACATACCTGCTGCGCCGTTAGATAGGGCAGAAGAGGTTGCTGCAGTTACAGTACCGTTTACTGGGTTAAATACAGGGCGTAAGCCACCAACCGTTTCCATTGTTGTCTCTGGACGAATAACTTCATCGTAGTCACATTTAACTAATGCACCATTGGCATCGTGACCTTCAACAGGGATGATTTCGTTAGCAAAACGGCCTTCAACAGACGCTTCGTGTGCTAGGCGGTGTGAGCGTACACCAAACTCGTCTTGTTGTTCACGAGAGATGTTGTACTTACGCGCAAGCGCCTCAGCAGTCAGACCCATAGAGCCTGCAGCTTGTGCGGTTGAAAGGTTAAGGCTAGGGTGGAAGTCCAAACCGTGTGTCATAGGAACGTGAGTCATATGCTCAACACCACCAATAAGGTAAACGTCACCTTGACCTGCCATGATCTTTGCAGATGCATCATGTAGTGCTTGCATAGAAGAACCACATAAGCGGTTAACGGTTACAGCCGGAACAGAAGTCGGGATACCTGCTAGTAGCGCCGCTTGACGACCAACGTTAAAACCTTGTTCTAGAGTTTGCATTACACAACCCCAGATTACGTCGTCGATTTGCGCTGCGTCTAACTTAGGGTTGCGTTCTAGTAGTGATTTCATCACAGCTGCAGATAAGTCTTCTGCGCGAACGTTCTCAAACATACCGTTTCTGGCTTTCGCCATTGCTGTGCGTACACAATCGATAATTACTACGTTTTTCATTTTCATTGCTCCTATTTGCCAGCGTATGTTGAGTAGAAGTCTTGGCCTGCTTCAGCCATTTGACGTGTTTTGTCAGTTACGTGATAAATCTCACCTAAGTCTTTGTACTTGTCTGCTTTTGCAACGAAGTTGGCAAGGCCAATAGTATCAACGTAACGGAACACACCACCGCGGAATGGAGGGAAACCAATACCGTATAGAAGTGCCATGTCAGCTTCAGAAGGAGAAGCAACAATGCCTTCTTCTAAACAACGGATTGTTTCGTTAACCATAGGGATCATTAGACGGTCGATGATTTCTTCTTTGTCGAAGTCTTTATCGTTAGAAGCAACACCTGCAAGCATTTCTAACGTGCTGTCTAAGATTTCTTTCTTAGGACGGCCACGCTTATCTAAGCTGTGCTGGTAGAAACCTTTAGTGTTCTTCTGACCGTAGAATTCGTTGTTATATAGAACCGAGATAGGGTCGTTTTCAAGTTTCTGCATGCGAGTAGGGAAGGCTTCTGCCATTACATCTGTACAGTGATCGGCTGTGTCGATACCAACAACGTCTAACAACATTGCAGGACCCATTGGCCAACCAAACTCACGCTCCATGACTTTATCAACGTTAGCGAACTTAGCACCGTCGTTAAGTAATAAGCTGAAACCTGCGAAGTATGGGAATAATACGCGGTTTACAAAGAAACCTGCACAGTCGTTAACTACGATGGCTGTTTTACCCATTTTAGTTGCGTAAGCAACGGTAGCAGCAACCGTCTCCTCAGATGTCTTTTCACCGCGGATAACTTCAACTAATTGCATTAGTGGTACCGGGTTGAAGAAGTGCATACCACAGAAGTTTTCTGGGCGCTTAAGGCTTTCTGCTAACTTGTTGATAGAGATAGTAGAGGTGTTAGAAGTGATGATTGTATCTTCACTTACTAGACCTTCAACTTCCGCAAGAACCGCACCTTTTACCTTCGGGTTTTCAACAACTGCTTCGATGATGAAGTTGGTGTCTTTAAGTGCTTCGTTGTTAAGTGTCGGTTCGATGTTGTTAAGCGTTTGCGCTAACTTGTTACCATCGATGCGGCCTTTCTTAAGCTTTTTGTTTAAGATCTTAGACGCTTCAGCCAAACCTTGATCAAGGGCACCTTGGTTGATGTCTTTCATTACGATAGGTGTGCCTTTAGACGCTGATTGGAAAGCGATACCGCCACCCATGATACCTGCACCTAAAACGGCCGCTTTTTTGATTTCGTGTTTGTTCGCTTTACCCGCTTTCTTCGCAAGACCTTTAACGTATTGGTCATTCATGAAGTTACCGATCATAGCGGTTGCTTGATCAGTCTTAGCTAGTTTTGCAAAGTACTTGTTTTCAACACGCATCGCGTCGTCACGCGACATACCCGCGGCTTCGTAGACTGCATCAACTGCTGCAACAGGGGCTGGGTAATGCTTACCTGCTTTTGCCATAACCATTGTCTTAGCAACTGTTACCGCGTTTTCCAACTCAGTTTCGTTGAACTGAATCGGCGCTTTCTTTTGCGCGCGACGTGCTTGCCAGTCTAACTTGCCAGCGATAGCGTCTTGTAGCATTTGTGTTGCTACGTCGATCAGTTTGTCACTGCTTGTTGCTGCATCAACTGCACGCATCTTAAGTGCGTCTTTTGGCTTTTTAGGACGAGCAGAGGTGATCCACTCAAGCGCGTTGTCAGGACCAATAACACGAGGCAAACGAACCGTACCACCAAAACCTGGGATTAGACCAAGGTTGTTTTCTGGAAGGCCAACTTGTGCTGTCTCGTCGATAACACGGAAATCAGTAGCAAGACAAAGTTCAAAACCACCACCCAATGCAAAACCAGTAATTGCAGAAAGTGTAGGGACCTTAATATCTTCAATGCCGTCGAACATGTCTGAGCTTGCTTTAACCCAGTCTACAAGTTCTGCTTCTTCAGCTTTGAAAGAACCTAAAAATTCAGTGATATCTGCACCAACGATGAATGCTGGTTTTGCAGAGCGGAATAATACGGCTTTGATGTTGCTGTCTGCATTGATCGCTGCGGTAGCGTCACGACAGTCTTGGATGGTCTGTTGGTCAAACTTGTTAACAGAGCCTGGTGCATCGAACGTAAAGTGGGCAATACCATGCTCACCCATAGTTACATTGACGGTTTGGCCTTTAAAAATCATTGTTGTACTCCCCAAATTGAATGGTACGACCAGTTGATAATATTTACTGAGTGTGGAGGTTAACTAAGTAAAAATCAATGGTTTCACCCAAATAAAAATGCAAAAACAGTACATATTTCGCGGTTAGCGGGTGTTTTCTCGCTACAGAATTAAGCGTAATTTACAGTTAATTCTGATAAGTTAGTTTAGACTGGTAAGAATAGGCGAAGGTTTGGCGATTTGTTATGCAGTTTTCTAGTTTTTGTTTTGGCTTGACGGTTTTTGTTGCTCTGTCATCTCAGACAATGGCCAATTCGCCAATGTCTCCTGCATCTGTGCACACTAATCCTGAGGCAGTAAATAAGCCAGAATTTATACCTGAATATATAACAGCAGAGCAAATTCAAGCGTTCGAAGAATTCGAACAACTCGCTCAGTCAGGTAAAGAGCCTGCCTACTTAACGAAGGCATCACACTTCTTAAAACACCCTTTATACCCCTATGCTCAGGCTGAATATTTAAAAAGCACTCTATCCATAGATAAAAAAGTAGTTATAAACCAGTTTATAGGGCAATACTCCGGTGCGCCTTTTACCAATGCACTGCAACACAAGTGGCTTAATTATCTCGCCGCCAATACTTTTCACGATGCCTTTATCGCTGCATATGCGCCTGGTGTGTCGGTAAAGTTGGATTGCCAATATTTGCAAATTCAAATTGATAATGGCCACTTAGTAGAACAACTTGACGAGCAGATTTATCAAGTTTGGCTCTCTCAATCCTCACTTCCTAAGCGTTGTGATACAGTTTTAGACGCTTGGTCTGACGCTGGTTTAATGACATCTAAGCGTATATTGGAACGAACTAAGTTAGCGATTAAGCACAATAATCCACGCCTAGCCGACTATCTTGCAAAGCAGCTTGATGATCAAGATCGTTATCTCGCTAAAATGTGGAAGCTCGCCATTAAATCTCCACGTCGGGTGATTCAACCTGGCTTTTGGCTAGATTACTCAACTGAAGAATTCGAAATTTTAAATCACGTTTCAAGTAAGTTGGTGTTTGCAAACCCTGAGAGGTTTAACTCCTGGTGGTCAACGGTGCGTTCTAAGTTTAAGCAAAGTGGCCATGTTGGGCTCATTGATAAGAAAGTCGCCATAGCATTAGCGGTCAATGGTGCACCTACGGCGTTGACAAAGTTGAACCAAATCGAGTCAGAGCTCGTTGACGAGTCTGTAAAACAGTGGCGAATTTCTGCAGCTTTAAGAACGGGAGATTGGCAACAAGTTCTCAACACCGCCAAATCTATGCCTGAATGGCTGCAAGTAGACCCTGGGGTGGTATTTTGGCGTGCACGGGCCGAGTTTGAACTGCATCAATCGGATTGGGCGTTATTACAGTTAAAAGAAGTTGCAGAACGACGCGATTATTATGGTTTTTTAGCAGCTCAATTTTTGGGCATAGATGTGAGTATTCGTCACGAACCATTAAATGTGGCTCAAGAGCAGTTACAAGCCTATTCCGAAGACGACGGTTTTCAGAGAGCCATTACTTTATTTCGATATGGTCGGCTGTTAGATGCACGTAAAGAGTGGAATCTTCTTGTCGAACACTATGATGATCGAGCATTAGAGACTATGGCATATCTTGCAGCCGAACAAGGTTGGCACGACAGGCCTATATTTACTCTGTCGCAGGTGGGCTATCTGAATGATATTGAATTGCGTTTTCCACTCGCTTATGAAGAGGTGATTGTTAGCGCGGCCAAACAGACGAACATGCCTCCAAGTTTGTTATTCGCTGTTGCACGTCGAGAAAGCTCTTTTGTGCCGGACGCGTTTTCTTCAGCGGGCGCCGCTGGGTTAATGCAACTTAAGCCTAGCACGGCAAGTTTTGTTGCAAAGAGAAGAGTATCTCGAAATCAACTATTTCAACCCGAAAGAAATGTACAGTTAGGTGCTAAATATCTTGCAAGACTTATGGCAAAAACAGATCAAAACCCTGTCTTAACGTTAGCTGCATACAATGCCGGTATTCACAAAGTCGAGCGTTGGCTGCCTAATGAACCTATGACAGCAGATGCGTGGATTGAAACAGTGCCATACAAAGAAACGCGAAATTACATCAAAGCTATTTACGCTTATGACTTAGTGTATCAAGCGAGATTAGGTCAGAGGTCAACGTTATTAGCTGACTTAACAAAATTAGCCGTTGAGCCGGAAATCTAAGGCGTTTATTTATTATCAACCAGTTAAGGTGTTACACTGAATCCAAATAATTTAGGAGTAATGTCTATGACTTTAATGAATGACCTAGCAACAACATATCCGGCGCATATCGAGCGATTACAATCTCTAACTAAAAAGATAGTACAAAGCGAGCGACTGGATGGTTTGGTGATTCACAGCGGTCAGCCAATGCGTCAGTTTTTGGATGACATGTATTATCCATTTAAACCAAATCCGCAATTTAAAGCATGGGTACCAGTTATTGATAATCCACACTGTTGGATTGTTATTAATGGTGAAGCAAAACCTAAATTAATCTTTTACCGCCCTGTGGACTTCTGGCATAAGGTTCCTGATGAGCCGACGGAATATTGGACAAAAGAGTTCGATATCGTGATGTTGAAAAACCCATCTGAAGTCGAAAAACTTTTGCCGTATGACAGAGCGAATTACGCCTACCTAGGTGAGCATATTGATGTTGCGACTGCGTTAAATTTTGGACATATTAATCCGGATCCAGTCGTTAACTTTATTCATTATCATCGCGCCTACAAATCTGAGTATGAAAAACACTGTATGCGAGAGGCAAATCGCTTGGCTGTTATGTCTCACCGAGCCGCAGAGCAAACGTTTTTGTCGGGTGGCTCAGAGTATGATATTCAACAAGCTTATCTGGCGGCAAGCCAGCAATGCGAAAACGACACGCCGTACGGTAATATTGTCGCACTGAATGAAAACTGCGCTATTTTGCACTACACCCATTTTTCACGTCAGGTTCCTCAAGAGTCTAGAAGCTTTTTAATTGATGCTGGTGCTGGCTTTAATGGTTATGCAGCCGATATCACACGAACCTACAGTAAAGAAAACAATCGTTTTAAAGAGCTTATTAAGGCTATTGACTTGATTACGGTTCAGATGGGCAATGCGCTTAAGCCTGGCGGGAGTTATGTTGATTTACATGTTCAAACTCACCAGTTAATCGGCGAAGTTTTACGTCAATTTGACATTACCAATGTAAGTGCTGATATTGCGGTAGAATCCGGTTTAACAAGCGTATTTTTCCCGCACGGACTGGGCCACCATTTAGGGTTACAAGTCCACGATATAGGTGGATTTATGGCGGACGAACGTGGTACCCACATCCCTCAGCCAGAACGCCATCCGTTCTTGCGAACAACTCGCCCAATTGAGGCAGATCAAGTCTTTACCATTGAACCGGGCTTGTATTTTATCGACTCACTGTTAGGTGACTTGGTCGGTACCAATAAACACGAAATGGTAAATTGGGATACGGTTGATGCATTTAGACCGTTTGGTGGGATCCGTATCGAGGACAATATTATTGTTCATCGTGAGAAAAATGAGAACATGACGCGTGATCTTGGTTTAGAATAAAGCCAACACACTCAAAACAATAAGAATAACAATGCAATATCGCACTATAATTCGGATCCTTGGCTTGTTGATATGTATATTCAGCTTTGCCATGTTACCGCCCGCCATTGTCTCGGTGATATATCGTGACGGTGGTGGTTTGCCGTTTGTTATTGCATTCATTTTTGCGATTACCGCCGGTCTGACGGTCTTTTATCCCAACCGAAATCAAAAGGCGGATTTAAGAGCTCGAGAAGGCTTTTTAATTGTTGTCTTTTTTTGGTTGGTATTGGGCTCGTTTGGGGCATTGCCATTTATCTTTTCAACAGACCCCAGTATTTCCGTTGCTGATGCGTTTTTTGAGTCGTTTTCTGGTTTAACAACGACTGGTGCGACTGTACTTACAGGTCTTGATACGCTTCCTAAATCGTTCTTGTTCTATCGCCAACAACTGCAGTGGTTTGGCGGTATGGGTATCATCGTTCTTGCTGTAGCGATATTACCGTTATTAGGTGTCGGTGGTATGCAGTTGTATCGAGCAGAAACACCAGGCCCCATGAAAGATAGCAAGATGACACCGCGAATCGCTGATACGGCCAAACACTTGTGGTACATCTATGTGGCACTGACAGCTGCTTGTGCTTTAGCCTACTGGGCTGCAGGAATGTCAGTGTTTGATGCTATTTGTCACTCGTTTTCGACCATCGCAATTGGTGGATTTTCCACTCATGATGCAAGTCTTGCGTATTTTGATAGCCCCGTTATTAACGGAATTTGTGTGTTCTTTTTACTGGTTGCTGCAGCTAACTTCTCCCTCCATTTTGCTGCTTGGCGAGATAAAACTCTAAAGAACTATGTTAGAGATCCTGAGTTTAAGACCTTTTTAATAATTCAATTGGCTTTAGTCGTATTGTGTTGGTACACCTTGGTAAAACAGGGGGTTTTTGAGAACCGCTGGGAAGCTCTGGATCAAGGATTATTCCAAGCGGTCTCTATGTCTACCACTGCGGGTTTTGCTACGACGGACTTTTCTTCATGGCCTTTATTTTTACCAATTCTATTAATATTTAGTTCGTTTATAGGTGGCTGTGCGAGCTCGACTGGTGGTGGCCTTAAAGTAATTCGAGTCTTACTGCTATTCAAACAGGGTATAAGAGAGCTTAATCGATTGGTGCACCCCAAAGCGATTTTTTCGATAAAACTGGGTAAAAAAGCGCTGCCAGATCGCGTACTTGAAGCTGTTTGGGGGTTTTTCTCAGCGTATACATTGGTATTTGTTGTGATCATGTTAGCGCTTATTGCTACAGGGATGGATAACCTTACGGCATTTACTGCGACTGCAGCGTGTCTAAATAACCTAGGTCCTGGTTTAGGAGAGGTTGCAGCAAACTATCAGTCTGTTTCAGATACTGGTAAGTGGATTTTAATGTTGGCCATGGTATTTGGTCGACTAGAGGTGTTTACCTTATTGGTGTTGTTTACCCCGTCGTTTTGGCGAAATTAGCGCCCCATTTAATTATTTAACCAATGCTTTTGATTTGACTCTATTTCGTAGAGCACTAAGTTTACGAATTCTTGAGCTGTGGCTAGCGGTAAATAAGGTATGGTCTTTTTACCGTATGCTAACTGGAGCTCAACGGTTGCCAATCTAGCTTTTCTCATAGCAGGGCTACTTTTCATCGTTGCTTTTTGGACTTTATAAATCGGAAATATGGTTATTGTATGTCCAACTAATCCACTCTTAAAAGCGGCAAAATGTCTGTTATACCAAAGGCCATATCGACGCCATCTGAGGTAACTCAACACAAACCCAACCGGAATAAAAAAATACAAAAGCGCAAATCCAATATCCACATTTATCATTAGGCTTCCTACCAAGAATAAAGGGATTAACCAATTAAAGATAAAGGTTCGAGACCAAAAGCGTTTATGAATACGGCTAAAAGCAAAGTTATCTACGGCAAGCTCGGGAAATGCTTCTCTCATGATTTCTGGGGATGACGAAGGAGGTAAAGTTGGTATTGATAAATTAGTTTTGTTTTTTGCCGAATTGTTTCCGATCACGGCCATTTGATGAAATTGAATCGTGACCCTTTTGAAAAGTTTAAACACCCAGTTTTGTTTTATCGACACTGCCTGAATTCGGTGTTTAGTCATCGTAATTTGATGGCGATCAAACAGTCCAGCAATCCGTTGAAAACGCTCTGTAGTGATAAACAATTGATAGTTGTAAAACTGAATAATTGCGGCAACGACAGATAATAGTAATGCCGATAAAATAACTGCGACGACGAAGATCGCTACGGCAATACTTGTGGCACTCTCGCTTGATGTACCAAATGAGCTAAGAACTGCGGTAATCGAAGGGATAATACTATGCTTGGCGTAATCAACGATGGTTTCCATAAAAGGGGCTAAAAACGCCAATAATAAAAACGTCATGTTGGATGAAAGACCAAATTTGGCGATTTCGATTAAAGAAAGAGATAGGCGAGGCTTCGAGACGGTTTCAGTTGACGATTGATGGTCTGTGTCACCATCACTTGCAAGGTCAAGCTCATTACTATTTGATGCGGTACTTTGCTGTGCTTTAAACACTAAAATATCATTGCGTAATGACTCTGCATACTGGACATCAACGCCTGGAAAACTGATCTCTTTTGCACTGGAGCCTGCGGAATCAAAAATACAATTAACTAATTTAAAGGGCGCAAAGTAAAAGGGCGTCGATAAGTTAACGTTTTGTACTTTGTTAAATTGTAAGGTGGTGGTTTCTTTTTTTAAGACGCCTTTAGTCAGCAATAACTTGTCTTTTTGGACCCGAAACTTAAAGGTTCGGTAGTACAAAATAGAGTAGATTATCACCGCAAAAACAAATACCACTGCGGCAATTGAACCCCAAAAACTTTTGTCATCGACTTGGGTAATAAATACAGCAAGGGCCGGTGCCATATTTATTAAACCGTCTTTCACAAAACGAACCGAAAAGCGCAAGATAAAAAAGACAATAGCAATAGGAGACAGGCGTCGCCATGTGTTATTACTTTTTAGGTCAGCGGTAGATTCACTCAGAGGTTGACTCATCAACGTTGGCCTCGCTCTCTATTTCACTTTCTGTCTTGTCTAAAATTAATTTTTTTAGGCTCGAAGCTCGTTGTAACTCAAGTCCGCTAATAGACAAATCAGATGATAATCCCCCGGCACTAAAAATCCGGATACTGGCTAGGCCCAAATAACGCTCTATGGGACCACGAACTGTTTCGATATGTTGAATACGGTTAAAAGGAATGGCCGTCGTACTGCGCCAAATAAGGCCATGGACATATAAAATATCTTTTGAGCGTACCGCTATACCGCGCTTTTTGTGGCTGGCGAAAATATAAAAAATAATCCAACCTAAAAACATAGAGTACATTCCGCTGGCTATAAGCACTACGCTTAAATCCGGTGAAAGTAAAATATACAAGGTGACAAGAATCGTAGCTAATAAGGCAAAGGTGATACCCCAACTGATCAAGCTTTCTATTGGTGCATTGTCAGCCATAGGTTCAAACGAGACGTGTTCGGCTTTGGGAAGCTCACTTATGGCAACTTGATTGTTTGAAAACACTAAGACGTCCTTGTTTGGCTTTGGGTTATATTTCGCTATCAAATCGCGTTTGAAACGAAAGTGCAACCATTTGCTTAAGAATATCTATGTCTACATCGGCAAGTTTATTGATGTACAGACAAGACTTACCGGTTTTGTGTTTTCCGAGTTGTGCGAGAAGGTGTTGATATTGGCTAAAGCCGTTCATGATATAAAGGGTTAGGTTTTGTTTGCGAGGTGAAAAGCCGACTCTAAACCAGCGGCCTCTGCGACCACTTTCATATTGGTATTCGTATTGGCCAAAACCAATCAAACTATCACCCCACATCACTGGAGGCTGTTGAGTAATGTCAGACATAAGGTTGAGTAACTCTATTGCATCTTCACGCTTTTGCTGGTTCTCAACTGAGGCGACAAACGCCTCCGCACTATTATCGTTAGGCTGCGTTTTTAAGTCTGACATTACGTTCTCCTTTGCTTTAACTCCAGTTTAGAATCACTTTTCCTGATTGACCAGAGCCCATAACATCAAACCCTTGTTGGAAATCATCTACATCAAAATGATGCGTAATGATTGGAGAGATATCTAAACCAGACTGTATAAGGCTAGCCATTTTGTACCAAGTCTCGAACATTTCTCGGCCGTAAATCCCTTTGATCACTAAGCCTTTAAATATAACTTGGTTCCAATCTACCGCCATATCACCTGGGGGAATGCCTAACATAGCCACTTTACCGCCGTGGTTCATATTGTTCAGCATGCTACTAAATGCGCTTGGAACGCCCGACATCTCCAAACCAACATCGAAACCTTCAGTCATGCCTAATTCGTTCATCACTGATTTTAAATCGGTCTCAGCGACGTTGACGGCGCGAGTAGCTCCCATCTTTTTAGCCAACTCTAAACGATAAGGGTTAACGTCAGTAATAACGACATGTCTTGCCCCAACGTGTTTGGCGACGGCTGCGGCCATAATTCCGATTGGGCCAGCACCTGTAATAAGCACGTCTTCGCCAACTAAGTCAAACGACAAGGCCGTATGCACAGCGTTGCCAAATGGGTCAAAAATCGAGGCCAAATCATCAGAAATATTATCCGGGATTTTAAATGCGTTAAATGCAGGAATGACTAGGTATTCTGCAAATGCACCGGTGCGATCTACACCAACACCCGTTGTATTTCGGCATAAATGTACGCGGCCTGCTCGACAGTTACGACAATAACCGCAGGTAATATGACCTTCGCCAGATACGCGGTCACCAATCTCAAATCCTTTTACTTCTTGACCAATTTGAACAACTTCACCAACGTATTCATGGCCAACGGTCATCGGTACAGGAATGGTGTTTTGAGCCCACTCATCCCAGTTGTAAATGTGCATGTCGGTTCCGCAAATCGCTGTTTTACGGATTTTTATCATGATGTCATTGTGGCCAAGCTCTGGGGTTGGCGCATCTGTCATCCATATGCCTTTTTCGGCTTTGGTTTTTGCTAATGCTTTCATGATTAAATGACCTTTAATTCTTTACCCACCTCAATAAAGGCTTGGATGGCTTTGTCTAGTTGTTCACGAGTATGCGCAGCAGAAATTTGAGTACGAATTCGAGCCTGACCTTTTGGTACTACCGGGAAACTAAATCCAATAACGTAGATACCTCGTTCTAACATTTTATCAGCAAAAGACGATGCTAATTTTGCATCACCTAGCATAACTGGAATGATCGCGTGGTCTTTGCCCGCAAGGGTGAAGCCAGCTTCACTCATTTGAGCGCGGAAGTAGTTTGCGTTTTCCCATAACTGGTCACGTAGTTCAGAGCCTTGCTCAAGCATATCAAGTACGCGTAATGACGCAGTAACGATTGAAGGAGCTAAAGAGTTGGAGAATAGGTATGGGCGTGAACGTTGACGTAACCATTCGATCACCTCTTTTTTACCAGAGGTATAGCCACCAGAAGCGCCACCTAAGGCTTTACCTAGAGTACCTGTGATAATGTCGACACGGTCCATAACGTCACAGTATTCGTGTGTACCCCGGCCATTGTCACCAACAAAGCCTACTGCGTGAGAGTCATCAACCATTACTAGCGCGTCGTATTTGTCAGCTAAATCGCATACGGTTTTAAGATCACAAATCACACCGTCCATCGAGAATACACCATCGGTTGCGATAAGCTTAAAGCGTGCGCCGTCTTCATTGGCTTGTTGCAGTTGTCGCTCTAAGTCTGCCATGTCGTTGTTGGCATAGCGATAGCGTTTACACTTGGTCAGTCGAACACCATCGATAATTGATGCGTGATTTAATGAGTCAGAAATAATCGCGTCTTCAGGACCCAAGATAGTTTCAAAAAGGCCAGCGTTAGCATCGAAACACGAGCTGTACAAAATGGTATCTTCGGTTTTTAAAAAGCCGCTGATTTTGCTTTCAAGTTGTTTGTGAATATCTTGAGTACCACAGATAAAACGAACTGAAGCCACACCAAACCCGTGTTGCTCTAAACCACTTTGAGCGGCTTTGATAAGCTCGGGGTTGTTAGCTAAACCAAGGTAGTTGTTTGCACAGAAATTAAGAACCTGTTGCTCTCCAACATCTATGCTCGCACGCTGTTGTGAGGTAATGATTCGTTCTGATTTGTACAAGCCGTCTTGTTTTACTTGCTCGATTTGTTCTTTGATATGTGAAAAAAAGCCTTCTGCTCGCATCGTCGTGATACTCCAATAATGAGTGGCCAATAAAAGTTAGATGAATTGTACTGCTTTTAAAAAGTTACGTCAGCAAACAACACAGACATCCGATTAGCACAGGGTAAAAATAACCTTACAAGCGTGAAAATGACGCTCAAGCACTTTTTATTGGCTTGATTGGGTTAGTTGCCAATACTTCATCACGCTGTGTAAATTAGGAAAGACGCCATCAGCCAATTCTTTATCTTGATCCGAAAATGTCTGCCCACTCTCCACTAAATATTTAAACTGGACGTTTGCGGATCTCGCCGCTTTCATATCTGAGCCTTTGTCGCCGATCATGATTGATTTTGTCATGTCGATGTTGAGTTTTTTAGCTGCGGTGAGCAACATTCCCGGCTCAGGTTTTCGACAATCGCATGCTTTTAAGTACTCTGGTTGCGCATTAGTTGGGTGATGTGGACAAAACTGAACATCGGCAATTTGAACTTCGTGTTTAGCAAATTCACCTTTCATCCAACGAGTTAGCTCGTTAAACGTTTTTTCGTCATAGTATCCCCGTCCAATACCCGATTGGTTAGTCACTATGACGATTTCAAAGCCCTGTTGTTGAAACCATTTTGTGGCCTCAAACACTCCATCGATAAATTCGAATTGCTCAGGTTTAGAGACATAACCATGATCTACATTAACGACGCCATCTCGGTCTAAAAACAGTGCTTTGGTTTGCATCACAGTTCGAAGTCCTTACAGATCAGATCGAAAGTTTGTTTAACTTGGTCCACTGTAATACTTTGCATCAAGTCTGCACCCTTTGCTCGAGTACCCCATTTTAGCTTTTCGACTGGCTTGCCTTGTTGTGCACTGACGTGTTGTTCATAAGCGCTACAAACATAATCCTGATAGAGGTATGGCCCAGTTCGACCTGGATTTGAATGTGCATAAAGACCCAGCACAGGTGTTCTTTGTGTAACGGCCATATGCGCTGGCCCAGTGTCTGGTGCAATTACTAAGGAGGCTCGAGCAAGCATAGCTAACATTTGCTTTAAGGTCGTTTGACCTACAAAGTCATTTAACTCGACGTTACAGTGTTGCTTTATAGCATCGGCCGTTTCTTTATCTAATGGCCCTGGCCCGCCACAAAGCGACACAGTAAACCCTTTAGAAGCAGCATATTCGGCTATTTCGGCATAACGCTCTGGTAACCAGTTTCGCTCTTTTTTACTTGCTGCTGGAGCTATAATGAGCTGTTTTCCCTCACCTATACGCTGCTCGGCAAAGGCTTTATCTTTATCAGAAACAGGAATATCCCAGGTTAAATTACTCAATTCTTCCTCGGGCACACCAACAAGCTGAGCGAAACCGAAAAAGCCCTCTAAAACATGAGGTTCTTTTTTATATTTTATTCTCTCGCCAATAAATAGGCTGTGTAGTTCTTTAGAGCGGCCCCAATCAAATCCAACCTTGCGTTTCGCTTGGATAAAGCGGGTTGCCCAATTGGCTCTAAATGCAACCTGCATGTGTAACAAGACGTCAAAAACACGTTTTCCCAATGCTTTTTTTAGCAGTGTAAAAGCTTCTTTTCCTTTGCTTTTTTCAAAAATAACAAACTCAACGCCGGGTAGATTTTTGAGTAATTGATATTCAACTTTACCTATTACCCAAGTGATTTTGGCTTCGGGGTTATGGCGTTGTATTGCTTGAACAGCAGCGACCGCATGACAGACGTCACCGATAGCAGAAAGTCTTAAAATACAAATGGTTTTTGGGCTAGCAGTCAAAAAGTTACTCCAAAATCAAATTGGCTAAAATAGGGTAGGCTGATGTATGATCATAGCCATTCCAAGATTAAATTTAAACGTATCAAACTTGAATAATTCAACTTCGACGATTAGATGGCAAAAAAAGCAAGAAGGCCAGCAAATTATTTGGACGGATGAGCGCTACGGCGCAGAAATATCTAGCCAGTGGTTTGAGCCGACATATTGGCAAAACCAACAAGCTGTCGTCGGAACATCAAAAGGCCGCTATACCACTCACTTCGTTCGTCATCAGAGCGAAGAAAACGATGTAACTATGGTTCTTCGGCACTATTATCGAGGCGGAATGATACGCCATTTTAATCGCGACAAATTTTTGTACAGCGGCTTAGAGTCCTGTCGAAGCATAAAAGAACTCAAACTTTTAAAGTACATGGTTGAATTGGACTTGCCTGTCCCTAAGCCCGTCGCTGGTAGGGTCACAAGGCATGCTGGCCTTTGGTACAGTAATGACATTCTGATTGAATTGATCAAAGATGCAAAAGATGGGTTTAACCACTTGCTAAACGCTTCTCTACCAGAAGAGACTTGGGAAAAAATAGGTAAAGTGATAAAACAGTTCCACTTATCAGGGATTTATCATGCAGATTTGAATATTCATAATATACTGATATCTAATCAGTTAAATGATATCTATCTGATTGACTTTGATCGTTGTGAGCAACGAGCGGCCAATAAAGACTGGCAAGACGCTAACCTTCAGCGACTTAAACGTTCGTTAGTTAAAGAACTCGGTTTACACAAAACCTTTAATTTTAAAGAACAGGATTGGCAATGCTTGATGGCGGGATATCGAGAATGAAGCAACTAATTGCGTTAGTTCCCTATAACTTAATCATTGGATTATACGGCATAGCTGAACTTGTGAAATACCTTCTATTTCTTATTAATCGTTTTACGCTTCAAGTCTTTAATAATAAAGCGCGTGCTAATGCCAAAATGGACATCGCATGGGGCCAGAAATTAGGCCTGTATCCTAGATCGTTACCCAAAGAAGTTAAAAATAAGTGTGTTCTTATACATTGTGCGTCAATGGGCGAGGTCACGGTTTCTATTGGTGTTATAAAACAAATTTTAGATCAGCACCCTGATCACTATGTGGTGGTAACAACTAATACCTTGACTGGTAAACAGCAGCTGTACCGTAAGTTAAGCGCTGAATATCAACAACGAGTTTTTCATACCTATTTGCCGCTTGATTTGCCTTGGATGATGTCTGCATTGTTGCGTAAAGTTAAGCCCTTAGTGACCTTGATAGTTGAAGTCGAGCTGTGGCCAAATTTAATACGTAAGTGCAAGTCACGCGATATTCCCGTCATTATTATCAATGCAAGAATGACGGAGACGACACTACAAAGTTACAAAAAAGTCAGTTGGTTATCAAAACCTATGATAGCTGCCATTTCTCGTGTCATAGCTCGTAACCAAGCCGATTATGATGGTTATAAGTCTCTTGGTTTTCCAGAGCAAAACATCCAAATTGTCGGTAATCTAAAATTTGATATTGAATTACCCGATGAAAGTGTTGCGCTGCAAAAGCGCGCTCAGTTAAATCTCGATGAGAGGATCGTGTTTATTGCAGGAAGCACTCATCTGGATGAAGAAGAAGTTGTCATCAATGCATATAAAAAGCTCAAGTTTCAGTTTCCCGAGCTGATATTATTGGTTGCCCCCCGTCATCCCGATCGCTTTCACCAGGTCCTTGAGTATCTGATAGTTCAAGACGTAAATGTTATTCAACGTAGCCTCAATGAAGAAATTACAGATAAAACTGACGTAGTATTAATTGATGTTATGGGTGAGTTGAGTACTCTTTATGGAGCTTCAGATTTTGCTTTTGTTGGAGGGTCGATAGCTGACAAAGGTGGTCATAACCCATTAGAAGCCTCAGTGTATTCAAAACCTGTGATTATGGGTCCTCATGTTTATAACAACCCAGAAGTATGTGCCGAACTACAGCAGGTCGGTGGCCTTGCCATTGCTAATAGTGAAGAAGAGTTCTATGACACGGTGCAACTTTGGTGTGAAAATAAAGAAGTGCGGAGTAAAGTTGGAAAAGCTGGACGTCAAGCTATTGAATCTCATGCTGAGCTAACCAGCGTCATCGCCAAAGCTGTGTACGAAATCGTTGAAAAACCTGTTCAATAAGCCACTTATAGATATCACTGCGGGAGTTTTGGCTAAACGGAGCCAAACATTGGGTTTTGCATTTGATCAGGCGGGTTTTATTCAAGATGCCGCCAAGGACTTGGACTCGCTTGAGCTTAAAGCCAGAAGTCATCAAATAACCAGGGCCCTCAGTCGGTATCTCCCTTCGACCTATCAAGAATCGATTGAGATCCTTAATTCAGCGTTACTGCCAATTAACCCAAACTCAGACTTAAAAAACATCACAGCTTCTGAACAAGGGTTAGCAGGCTGGATATTGATGCCCATTAGCGATTATATCGGTATCAATGGCCAGTCTGATATTCCATTAGCATTAGAAGCGTTAAAACAAACCACTCAACGCTTCACCAGCGAATTTGGGATAAGGCATCTACTACTGACTCAGCCTCAATCCTGCTTGTCTATTATGGCTACTTGGCTCGATCATGAGTGCCATCACGTTCGCCGTTTAATCAGTGAGGGTACTAGGCCTTTGTTACCTTGGGCCATGCAGTTACCTGAATTTAAAACAAACCCAAATTGGGTTTTGCCATTACTCGAAATCTTGAAAGATGATCCATCTGAATATGTACGAAGAAGCGTCGCTAATCATATTAACGATATAAGCAAATCACACCCAGAACTTGTTGCAGAGATTAGCGGTCGTTGGTTAGCGTCAATGCCACAACAAAAGGACCTAGCTAGTAACCGACATAAGACAGTCAAACATGCATGTCGTACCTTGATAAAGGCCGGTGATAAGAGAGTATTGGAGCACTTTGGTTTTCAGTCTAACCCGCCGATAGAGGTCTCACTTTCGTTGAGCAAAGATGAGATTAACTTGGGCGAATCAGTGGAAATGAGTTGTTTACTACATAACCCAACGAGTGAACCCCAATCCATCATTATTGACTATCAAGTTAGGCACAAAAGAGCCAATGGTAGCCAATCCGCAAAAGTGTTTAAGTGGAAGACGTTAGAGCTTGGCTCCAATGAACAAGTAATCCTCAAAAAAATGCATCCGTTTAAAGTTATAACGACACGCGTCTATTACGAAGGCACCCAAGGTGTCGATATACAAATAAATGGTGAAATAAGAGCTAGTAAGAACATAGAGCTTAAGATGAAATGAAAAAGCGACTGATTAGTTCAGCCGCTTTTGTCTATGAGGTTCGTTCAAATGTGAACTTAGTTTTTGATCTTTTCGATGATTTTAGTGGTTGAACAACCATCAACAAACTCAATAACGGCAACATCACCACCACGCTTTTGTACTAAGTCTGCACCCACGATAGTTTCAGGCGTGTAATCTCCACCTTTTACCAAAACATCAGGTTCTACTTGCTCAATCAAACGATAAGGTGTGTCATCGTATTGATCCCCATTTACTTCACCAAATGGGATCACCCAATCAACACTTGCTAAGCCACTTATTACCGTTGCTCGCTGCTCAAGTGGGTTAACGGGACGTCCTTCGCCTTTTAAACGAGTAATAGAAGCATCATTGTTAAGTCCCACAACTAAACGGTCACCAAGTGCTTTGGCTTGTTCAAGGTAATGTACGTGACCGGCATGCAAAATATCAAAGCAACCATTGGTAAATACAATTCGTTCACCGCTCTGCTTTGCAAATTTGATGTGCTGTAAAACATCGTCAAATGGAGTTTGGTAATGACTTTGTTTAGAGCTAAACAAGTGTTTGTTTACAACTTGATATAACTCTTCAGGTGAGACGGTTGCTGCACCTAGTTTACTTACTACAATGCCAGCCGCTAAATTCGCAATCTTAGCGGCATCGGCAAGGGCTAAACCACTCGCCATCATCATCGCAAGTGTTGCAATTACTGTATCACCCGCACCAGTTACATCTGATACCTCTAATACTTGAGCTGGCATATCTACTTTTTCATTTTGAGTAATAGCAGACATACCTTGTTCACTGCGAGTAAGCAATATTGAATCTATATTACAGTGCGCCATGATAGCTCGCGCTGACTCGCTGATGGCATCCTCCGACTCTACGCGACCACCGGCAAGGGTAAACTCGTGTTTATTTGGAGTGATGACCGACGCACCGGAATAATCTGACAGATCTTTTGATTTAGGATCAACTAAGACCGTTTTACCTGCGTCACGAGCGACTTTTATCATGTCCCCAACATAGCGAAGCGAGCCTTTGTTGTAGTCAGAAAATACAATAAAATCAAAGTCGTGTAATTCGGCCTTAAACTGCTCTAGCAAAGCACTAGCATGTTGTTCAGCAAACGCTTCTTCAAAATCTAAGCGCACCACTTGCTGCTGACGACTAATCACTCGTAATTTTGTAATCGTAGGCTGGTCGGCTTGTACCATAAGTTTGGACTCTACGTGCTCATGTTGGAGCAGTTGAGTTAAACGAGTGCCATTTTCATCATTACCAACAATGCCCATTAAGGTCACTTTGCCATCAAGATGGGCAATATTTCGGGCTACGTTGGCGGCACCACCGACTTTATCATCCAAGTCAGCGATTTTGACAACAGGAACGGGTGCCTCTGGCGAAATCCGTTGCGAGTCACCAGTCCAGTAACGATCGAGCATTACATCGCCGACGACGAGGATTTTGTTGTCAGACAAGCGTTTAAAAATAGATAAATCAAACATAATGCGTCTTAGTCTGCCTGAGTAATTAACTCATCTATGGCTTCGCATAGCCAATGCCCAATAAACATATGAGCTTCTTGAATGCGCGCAGTAATCTCGTTTTTGATGATGATAGGAAGGGCAGCGATTTCTTTTACTTTTCCACCATCACGACCCGTAAATGCAACAGTGTAAGCGCCAATTTCGTTTGCCGCTTCAAGTGCTAAATTGATGTTTGCACTGGTACCACTTGTGGTTAATCCGATCACAACATCTTCAGGCTTTACGAGAGCTTCAACTTGACGAGAAAACACGGAGTCAAACGAGTAGTCATTTGCATTGGCGGTTAAAATTGAGGTGTCGGTTGTCAATGCGATAGAGGCAAGCGCACGGCGCTCTTTTTTGAATCGCACAACAAATTCAGCTGCTAAATGCTGACTGTCTGCTGCGCTACCACCATTGCCAAAAAATACAATCTTGCCACCATTTTGAAGCGCCTTGTAACACTCATTAGCAAGCGTTTCTGCTTGCGGTAAGTAATCGGCCATTTGCTGAAACAGTTCTAAATGTTGTTTCAAGTTTTGCTGGTAGCTTTGTTGCATATTAAACATCTGGTTGCCCTTGTTCGGAAGATTCGCCATTTGCAAGCGCAGTGTAATGAGCGGTTATCTCACGGACCGGCTCACGATACTCTTGCGTAACATATGGCTTAAATAATAGTAAAACTTTCAGCAAGCCGTGATAAATCATTTCGGTTGTTATTTGGGTGTCTTCGCGACTGGTTTTACAGTAGCTAATCCAAAACGTAACTTGCTGTTTTATGATATTTGCAAAGTCTTCAATATCGTCGGCATCCATTTTAATGACATTGGCAACTTCGAGACTCACAACGAGCTGGTGGATTTTGTCCATCATTTTATTGTGAATGTCCAAGTACTGAGATTTTAACTCAGGATCACGAGCCATAATGACTGGTAGGTTGTCGTATAAAAAGTTGAAGTGATATAGAGCTGAAAAAACAGCGTCTAGGTAGTTCGTCAAAATCTTAACTGGGTCTTGGCTCGGCTTAACCGGTTCAAAAGACACCTGCATGTGGTCTGCGTATTTTGTAAAGATGTTGCGAATGATTTCTTCTTTATTTCTGAAATGGTAATACAGATTACCAGGACTAATACTCAAGTGAGAGGCAATGTGATTGGTTGTTACATTGCGTTCACCTTTGGCATTAAATAGTTCAATACTGGCTTGAACAATACGATCTTTTGTTTTCATATCCTGTCTCTTAATTAGCTTAAACTCGCTAATAACCAATCCTTTGCGATTACGACTAAGGAGGCGAATAAGTTATTTTCTATTGAACTATTGATTAGATCAATAGCTCTATCGCTTTTCTTTAAGCCACTGTATCACAAACATCTCGATCCGCTTTTATTCGATGAAAATAAATCTGTTATAGTGTGTAAAGTGTTTGTTAAGAGGTATTTATTATTATGATTACGGCAATCTACCCAGGAACGTTCGATCCTATTACCAATGGCCATATTGATATCGTTAGACGATCGGCCAAATTATTCGATAAAGTCGTTATTTCTATTGCGATGAGTTCACGCAAGCAGCCTTTGTTTACTCTAGATGAACGTGTTGAACTGGTGAAGGCTGCGCTTGGCGACCTAGATAATGTAGAAGTTGAAGGCTTTAAGGGATTACTCGCCGATTACGCCAAGTCCAAAAACGCTACGGTTCTGATCCGCGGCGTGCGAGCTGTTGCTGACTTCGAATATGAATATCAATTGGCCTCTGTTAATCGTACCTTAAACCCAGAGTTAGAAAGTGTTTTGTTGACACCTAGTTCTGAGACAAGTCATATTTCTTCAACAATTGTAAGGGATGTTGCAGCACATGATGGTGATGTAAGTGCTTTTGTTCCAGAAGTAGTTAAACGCGCGCTGGATAAAAAGTTTAATGACTAAATACGTATCGTCGATGTGGTTTAAAGGGGCGTTGTTGTGGTTAAAAGGAGTGTTAATATCCGTTTTTGCGGTTTTAGGGCTCTCTCACCAAGCACTTGCGGGTCCTGTCTGGCAAGGTCAAGGCGCATACAAGGATGACTTTTTGGTCGGCACGCTTCACATCGGTGATGAGCGAGTAGAATCTCAACTACAATCATTAATGCGTTTAGTAGATCGAGTGGACACTTTGGTTGTAGAAGTCGACTTGTCTGAGATAAGCAATTTAGCTCAGAGTAACGCAGTCCAGAGATACGCATTGTTAAATGAAGGTCAGTCATTAAATCAATTGATTTCTGCGCAGGTGAGAAAAAGAGTCGATGCCTATTTTAATGCGTATGGACTCTCTATTGAGCAATATCAAGCCTTTAAGCCTTGGATGGTAGCAATAATAATGGTTCAGTTGTCTTATCAAGAGTTAGGACTGAACAGTCAGCTTGGGATAGATCAACAACTCATTAAATACGCAAAGCAACAAGGCAAAACCGTTATTCAATTAGAAACCTTTGAGTTTCAGTTGGATATGTTTAATCAGTTATTCAGTCAAAACTCGACTATCAGTTATGACGATATGCTATTAGATACATTAGACGAACTAACACAAATGTCAGAGCTTCCTAACAAAATGTTGTCGGCGTGGCTTGATGGAGACTTAGCTGTATTTGAACAAATCTACCAACAGACTTTGACCAGCAGTACGTTTGATAAAGCACTTGAAGAAATTATTATTAAGCGACGAAATTACGCTTGGAAAGCGAAGCTCGAACCATTACTTTTAGCTAATTCAGTTCTCGTCGCGACGGGAACACTGCATTATGTTGGACAGCACGGATTACCGACAATACTAAAAGGTGAATTTGTGTTGACTGATCAGAGTAATTCACAAAAAAACCAGTAAAAGTTTAGATTAAAGGCTCTAATTAGTGGTAAAAAATGCTGACATTTAGTGCCTTTGTCAATTTAGAAATTCAGGTTCTGTTCGTGCTATTCCATCAAGCTTCGGGCAAAATCGCACTATTGAAATTTACAGGGGATAACCATGGCATTACCATCATCAGCCGAGAAAATTTGGTTTAACGGAAAACTCATTCCTTTTGCAGACGCAAAAGTTCACGTTTTAAGTCACGCAATTCACTATGGCTCGTCAGTATTTGAAGGCGTTCGCGCATACAACACGCCAGACAAAGGTACGTGTATTTTCCGCCTAGACGATCACACCAAGCGTTTGTTCGATTCAGCTAAAATCTATCGCATGACGATACCTTATACTCATGAACAGCTTAACCAAGCACAAAAAGACGTTGTTGTTCAAAATGGTTTTAAATCAGCGTATTTGCGCCCAGCGGCGTTTTACGGTGAAATCGGCTTAGGTTTAGCAGTACCATTTAATACTGAAGCGGACGTGTTAGTTGCCGCAATGGAGTGGGGTGCATACTTAGGTGAAGAGGCACTAGAAAATGGTGTTGATGCAGGTATCTCCAGTTGGAATCGCTTGGCCGCTAACACTATGCCAACGGGTGCAAAAGCAGGTGGTAACTACCTTTCATCACAGCTTATCTCAATGGAAGCTCGTCGCCATGGGTATGGTGAAGGTATTGCACTAGACGTTAACGGTTATGTTTCTGAAGGTGCAGGTGAAAACCTGTTTGTTATCCGTGACAACGTTGTTACAACAACACCGGTTACCGCAGCGATTTTACCAGGTATTACCCGTGATACTATTATCACTTTACTTCGTGATATGGGTTATGAAGTACGTGAACAAAATATTCCGCGCGAGGCTCTTTACCTAGCTGACGAAGTACTGATGTGTGGTACGGCTGCGGAAGTAACACCAGTTCGCAGTGTTGATGGTATTAATGTGGGTGATGGAAAACGCGGCCCAATTACCAAAAAGGTACAAGATGCATTTTTTGGCCTGTTCAATGGCACAACGGAAGATAAGTGGGGCTGGTTAACTCCAGTAAAATAAAGACTTATTTAATCCATAGTTAAAACCGCAATATTTATTGCGGTTTTTTTGTATCAACAGGCAGCATTGAGATCTTTGTCTATACTTATTTTGTCTTTAAGTCGGGGTAAGTTAATGAAAAAAATTGTTTCTACAGGTGTCGCAACTCTTGCGGCTTTTCTCTCTCTGGCAGCACAAGCTAATGAGGATATTCAAATATCAGGCTTTGGATCGCTTGTTGGAGGAGTGATACTCGATGGTGACGGCTACTTTGCCCGAATGCCAGATGCAGCAGGTCAATACAGCGATGGTTTTGAATTCAAAACAGAGTCTCGAGTGGGGGTGCAGGCGAATTATCACATTAAGTCGGATTTGAACCTAACTGGCCAAGTGATGATTCGCGGTGCGAATGATTTTGATCCTGAATTAGAGTGGTTGTATTTAACTTATGACCTGACCCCTAACACTTTCTTGAAAATAGGCCAAATGCGCTTACCTGTATTCCATTATTCAGACTACATGGATGTTGGTGTTGCGTTTCCATGGCTAAGAATTCCCACAGATGCATACTCTCTTGCGTTTACAAATTATCAAGGTGCAAATTTAGACATTAACTTTGATTTTGGTGAAGTGACTTCACAACTCAGAGTTTATGCAGGCCAAGAAGACACTGATCCAAATAAACTCATAACGGCAATAGAACAATACAAAACGGAACAACGTTACAACGACAGAGGTGTATTTCAAGGCGTACGAGGAATAAGAACCACCAAAGATTATCGAGATTTAATTGGGGTAGTGTTGGACAACCAGATGGGTAACTGGGGATTACGTCTTTCTTACTTGGATGGTCGTGAAAAATTTACGTTTTACGATGAAGGTGGGTACCCTTCGCAGCCTTTATTCGGAGGAGAATGGGTCGATACTCAGTTTTTCGATGTTTCACTGCAATATGACAATGGCGACGTATTGGTCAAAGGTGAATGGAATGATTACGACAATATTTATACCTCGTGGTTTGTAACACTTGCCTATCGATTTGATAAATGGACTCCATATGTATTTTATTCAAACTTTGAAGGTGTATTCAGATTTATTGCACCAGGTGGTATTAGAAACGGGTTTGAAGATTCAGAAACAGGGTCGTTAGACGACGACTATAATTCAGTTGGTGTTGGTGCTAGATATGATTTGACGGCTACAACGGCGCTTAAATTTGAGCTTTTAACTTTCAACGATGAAGGTGACGCGGCAGTTTACATTGATAAGGACCGCGACGGTGATACGGACAGTACGTCGCTATTTGTTGCGTTGGACTTTTCTTTTTAGCCGGGGGCTGGGAGTTGCGTTATGAAAACATTATTCGTTTTATTTTTGTTATTGATTACTCCGATTAGCTTTGCGGCTAGTGTTGTCGTTGTGAATGCAGAAAATGAATCAAAAATTACTAGTTCAGACATAAAAAAATTATTTTTAGCTCGTAAAGGTGCCTTTAACAATGGAGACCCAGCGAGGTTAGCAACGCTCGAAAAAAACAATGAAATTCGAGAGGATTTCAATAGCAATATTTTAAACAAATCAGAGTCACAGTATTCTGGCTATTGGGCCAAGATGCGTTTTACTGGCCGAGCAACACCACCACTAGAGTTTTCTAGCTCAATAGAAGTAAGGGAGTTTGTTTCTAAAAATAAAAATGCAATTGGAGTCATGGATGCAGAAGATGTTGATGGGTCTGTTCGAGTTGTATTTGAGTTTTAGGTAATTGTAAGGGCTTTGCACCATGAGTGTTACGAATATGAAAAAGTTAACTGCTTATTCTGTTTTACTTTGTTGTAGTTTATTACCGGAAGAAGTCAGAGCAAATGATGATATAGACGTATCGGGCTTTGGCTCTTTGATCGGTGGTTTCGTGTTAGACGGTGATGGCTATTGGGCTAGGCAGCCTTATGCCGCAGGCCAGTATGAATCGGGCTTTGAGTTTAAGACGGAATCTCGATTAGGCATCCAAGCTCGATACTTTCTTACTGACAGAACGCGTATTACTGGGCAACTAATGATGAGGGGAATACACGACTTTAAGCCAAAACTGGAATGGTTATATGTCAGCCATGACCTAACCAATGATTTATCTCTTCACGTTGGTCAAATGAGGTTACCTGTCTATCACTTTTCGGACTTTATGGATGTAGGGATCGCTTATCCTTGGTTAAGAGTTCCATCGGATGCCTATTCGCTTGCCGTCACCAATTTCCAGGGTGCGGGTTTTCAATATAATCATCACTTTGATGATATTTGGGTATCAGTTAAAGGCTATGGTGGTCAGCAAGATACGGATCCGAACGAATTAATTACCACTATTTCCCAATATCAAAAAAGTCAGCGTTATAACGACGATGGCAATTTTGTGGGCGTTGAGGGCATACGTCGAGTAAAAAACTACCGCGATATGAAGGGTTTAGTATTAGAAGTTGGCTATGAGTGGTTAAGTGTTCGCTATTCATTTCTCGATCATCAAGAGCAATTTTTACGCTTTGAAGAAGGGGAATACCCAAGCAATAGTCAAAGTAGTGGTCGTTGGTATGACATTCATTTTAAAGACTTTTCGGTAAAAGTGGATACGGAGAAGTGGTTCGCGATTTACGAATGGAATGAATATGACGGGATTTATGAATCTTGGATGACCTCGGTCGCGTATAGAGTAGGCAAGTTTACCCCTTATGTGTATTACACCGCGTTTGAAGAACCTAATAGTAGAGACATTGCACCTGGGGGAATTTCAGCAGGATTTGAAGACCCTGATACTGGGACACTTGATGTGAAGTACAATACTCTTGCCTTTGGTTCTCGATATGACATTAACCCAAGGTTAGCTCTAAAAGTGGAATACACTATATTCACTGATAAGGGTGACTCAGCGGTATTTATCGATAAAGATCAAGATGGTATAACAGATTCTAAAGGACTGTTTGTCGGTCTTGATTTTACATTTTAAGGCAGAGTGAAGATGAAAAAGATTGTCATAGTATTACTGTTGTGTTTTTCCATGCCTTTATTTGCAGGCAACGTTATTGTTGTGCACAAGGACAATGACACAAGTTTATCGTTATCAGACGCAAAAAAGATTTATTTGGGTCGCTCTGGTGCGTTTGACAATGGCACAAGAGCGGTGCCTATTACGCTTGCAGAAGGGCACGCTATTCGCGCCGACTTCAATCGAACTATATTGAATAAGTCAGAATCACAATATTCTGGTTATTGGGCGAAAATGTCGTTTACAGGTCGTGCGATTCCGCCAAAAGAGATGACGAACTCAAAAGAAGTCAAAGATTTTGTGGCGGGGAATGTCAACGCTGTCGGAATAATGAATGACGAGTTTGTAGACGAGAGTGTCAGAATCGTCGCTCGGTTTTAGAGATAGCAGATATAAACATTCCATAAAAAAAGAGCCCAACATTGGGCTCTTTTTGATCCAACCATCCAAAAGCCACAAAACTTCTTTGGTTTTACTTTTTTTTCTGTAAGTTAGAAAAAAGTAAAAAATATTAAAACTTTTTCTCACATCCTAGCGACTATATAAATAATCGATAAATGAGGCGGAATGCCAACAGCAAAACTTAGGACAGATTTTGTTTTTTAAGCAAAGCGATGACGCATTAATTAATCAGGCACTAAATGGCAGTGAGCGGGGCTGGAACAAGCTAGTTAAACGCTACGAAAACGTCGTTTATACCTATGCGTTAAAAATGACAGGCAACCAAGCCGATGCCATGGACTTGATGCAAGAAACCTTTATTTCTGTTTGTAACAGTTTGCACCAATTTAAAGGTAATAGCAGTTTCAAAACCTGGTTAATGTCTTTGGCGCATTATCGCTGTGTGGATTTTTACCGGAGAAAACAGCTCGATCGCGATGGTGAAAAAAATGTCGAACATCTGGTTAGCGTTGACTCTTGGAGTCAGCCTTGTGGAGAGCATGAAGTTCAACAATCTCGGGCAGAAGTGGTGAAATTATTAATGCAGTTACCATTTGAACAAAAGCTAGTGGTC
Source organism: Psychrosphaera ytuae (assembly GCF_017638545.1). Lineage (NCBI taxonomy): Bacteria > Pseudomonadati > Pseudomonadota > Gammaproteobacteria > Alteromonadales > Pseudoalteromonadaceae > Psychrosphaera > Psychrosphaera ytuae. The sequence continues at coordinate 2,040,581 of NZ_CP072110.1, read as the reverse complement.
GAACTAAAAATGTTTCAGCAACTGACTTTTGAGCAAATAGCTGAACAACTAGGTGGCTCAGTAAATACGGTTAAATCTCAGTTTTATAGCGCTTTGTCTAAGTTAAAACGGTCAATAGAGAGTGAAGAAAATGCCGCATAACGAATCAGTTAATTTAGAAGGTTTATTTTACGCTTGGCTTGCGGGTGAGTCATTGAGTAAAGAGCAATTAAACCTGTTAAAAAATGACTCTGAGTGGGCCGAGCGGATGCAGGTAGCTGAAAATATGAAGTTTCATAATCAGCAATTTGAATCATCTGTAAAAACTCCTGAGTGGGACAGGGTAAGTACTTATACTCGGAGTGTGGTAAACCAGCAAAAAGGCTGGCTTCAAACTACGTTGGTACCGAGCCTAGCGATGACCTTTTCGGTATTTGCGTGTGTTGTTATGTTATTTGATATAAATCTTGTTAAACAGGAAGGGCAATGGCAGGTGTTAACTGGCTCAGATTACCGTGAACAATGGCAACAAGAGCAGCAAGCTGCAATAACGACTCAAATCAATCATCAACTGGACCAAAAACTAAACGACTGGTATGTGCAAAGTAGCGCTCATATAACGAATACTTTTGATAAGTTAGAAACACGACAAGCTGAAAATACAACTCGACTTGCCAACTACTTATTGGAAAGTAGTAGAGCTGAGCGCCAACAGGATATTCAACGTGTTGTTCACTTATTGCAAAGCCAACAATCAGAAGATTTAGCTTATTTGGAAGATGAAATTAATCGTCTCCAATATCAATTTAGATCCGCAAATGAATCAAGACCATCACTATCTACGTCACCTGTGCCATATGCAGTGAGCGATGAGTAGATTTTGGATAAAACGCGAAGTGAGAGTAAGAAGATGAAAAAAAATAAACTTGTTGGACTGATTGTATTGTCATTATCCATATTTAGTGCTGCCTCAGCTGCTAAAGATAATGAGATTGAACGTCAGGTAGAAGCCGCCAAAAAAGACATTCGTATCATGTCTTCAATTATTGAAACTTCATTACAAGAAGCATTAGGTACCCGTGCCAACCACGTTAAAGGTAGCTTTTTGGCGGGCCAAGGGCTGTACTTTGAGCTACGAACATCGAATCATGGTCCAGCAGTATTTAGAGGCCTCAATCGCCACATTGTCAGCGAGTATCCGGGCAATGTTACTTTTATTGAAGCTGCCGATATGGCAGATGTGCCTGTGCCTCCGATTCCATCGGCACCTGAGTTAGCCGAAAAAATAAAGCACGCTGAAGAAATCGTTGAAGCCATTGTCGAAATGGAGTTTGTCACGGAAGATAATCAATTATTTATCGAAATGAGCCGAGATGAATTACAAGAGCTCGAGCGAGAGATGCAAAAGGCGACAGCGCTCTCTCGTACTACTAAAGGTATGTCAGAAAAAGAACAGCGAGAGATCAGAGAAAAGCAGCGAGAGTTACGCAAAAAGCATCATGAACTATCAAAAAAAGCCAACCGTGTAGAGCGAGAAGTGCGATCAGTAGAACGTAAAATTCGCGATGCAGAGCTAACGCGTGAACTTGGCGATGAAAAAAGTGAAAAGAAAATTATTGCACTGCAAGATGTGATGAAAGAACTGAGTGAAAAGCTCAAAGTTATTCACTCAGATATGGCCGAGTTTAAGCAAGATGCTGCAGAAATGGCGAAGCAGGCAAAACAAAAAGTGAAGGATCAGCAACGCGACTTACTGAAATCTTATGTAAATGTGATCTCGGAAGTGACTTGTAGTTTTGGTGGCGGACTGAAGTCTGTCGGTAAAAATGAACACATTACCTTCTATGTCAACGGTTTTGCCGACCAATACTTTGTGTTTAAACAAGGTGATATTCAAAAGTGTGCGACAGGCGATATGAGCTCAAAAGAACTTTTATCTAAAGCCGTCACTTATAGTTTTTAAGTTACAGTAAGATATTAATCGCAAGCAATACAAAAATGAGTCCCGTAAGCCCGTCAAGCCATCGTTGCGATGATGGGTGGGACTTAAAATGTTGGGCAATTTTGTCACCATAATGGACATAGGTAAGGTCAATAGGGTACGCCAAAATCGCATACAACAACCCAAATATGATGATTTGATGGGTACCGGACGTACTCAGTGATAAGTCGACAAACTGTGGAATAAACGCAATAAAAAACAGTGCAACTTTTGGGTTTAGAACTTCAGTCAGCATAGCTTGCCACATGACATTTTTGTGAGTGTTTTTAGGCATGTCTAACGGTGAATCAAAGCTACTGCTTGTATCTGGCTTGAATGCACTATTGAGTGTTTGAATACCGAGAAAAAACAGATAACCGGCCCCTAAATACTGAACGAGCTGGTAGGCAGTTGGACTTGCTTTTAACAGCGCCGATAAACCCAAAACCGCAAGTAAGGTGTGTGCTAAGCCTCCTAACGCAAACCCAGCTGCTGCATATTTTCCTGCTGCTTTTCCTTTGCTCATTGTCTGTGCCAACAGAAAGGCATTCGACGGCCCTGGCGTGACAGCTAGCAGGGTCGACACTAATAAAAAAGAAATAACAGACTCTAGGTTTAGCATTTGGGCAAGGTTCCTAATTGGTGTGTATACAAATCACTCACGTAATTTTCCAAATCAAAATTATTACGTAACAATCTCATTGAATCCGTTTCATTTTTTATACTTCATAGGCACAATGTCAACTTATCATTGTTTTTATTAGGTGGGTGTTTTGCAATTTCAATTTGACCAAATCGACGTCATCGCAAGCGTGTTATTACTCGTGGCGATTGGCTTATTCATCAGTCGTTTAACCATCAATAAATCGTTGCGTCAACGTCAGGCTGAGCTAACTGAATTAATGCAAGCTCATACGGTTCAAGCAGAGAAACTTCAGACCGTCAGCGACGAGTTGTCGCGCACCGAGTCGGTTAAAGTTAATTTTCAAACACAAGCACAGATCAGTCAACGCGATGTTGCTCGTTTAGAGTCAGAGGTTAGTGGCCTTAATACCCGGATAAAAGAGCGAGATAGCTTTGTCACTGAGTTAAAACAGACAAATGAAAAGCTAACTCAACAAATAGAAGCAAAACAGCAAGAGTTAACCGGTGTTCGCAGTGAGTTAGCAGAATTAAAAACAAGCTTAACAGAAAAACAACAGTTCTTTGAAGAGCAGCAATTACAGGTCGAAAAGCAACGCGAACAGCTTAAAGTTGAGTTTGCTAATCTGGCGAACAAAATCTTGGAAGAAAAGAGTCAGTCGTTTAGTCAGTCCAACAAATCAGAGCTTGATGCCATATTAAAACCATTTAAAGAGCAGGTTGAAGGCTTCCAGAAGCGCGTTAACGAAGTGCATTCGGAGTCGATAAAAGGCCAAGCAACAGTAAGCTCAGAGCTGAAAAAAGTACTGGAAGTTGGTATGCAAATGACGGCCGAAGCGAATAACTTAGCGACGGCGTTAAAAGGCGATAAAAAGACGACGGGTAATTGGGGTGAAGTACAGCTTGAGCGAACATTACAGCTAGCCGGGCTGATCAAAGGCTCTCATTACGACACCCAAGAAAATATGAAAGACGAAGAGGGTAATCGTCGACTCCCTGATTTTGTGATTAAGCTGCCAGATGACAAACACATCGTAATTGATAGTAAAGTATCATTGGTTGCCTATGACAAAGCCATTGCCGCCGAGTCAGAAGGCGAGCTAAACGCTGCCCTTGATGAACATTGTGATGCAGTTCGAAATCATATTAACGATCTGTTTAAAAAGGATTATTCAAATCTTGTTGGGTTGCGAAGTCCGAGTTTTGTTCTAATGTTTATGCCAATTGAACCAGCCTACATTGAAGCATTGAAACACCGCAAAGACTTATTTAATTACGGCTATGAGAAAAACGTGATTTTGGTGTCACACACAACCTTGATGCCGATACTCAAAACCGTCGCTAATTTGTGGCGAATCGAGCAAGGCAACACTGAGGCACGAGAGTTAAGTCAGCGTGCCGGTGAAATATATAATCAAGTTTGTGTTGTTGCAGAGCGTTTGCAAAAGCTTGGTCGTACGTTAAACACGGTAAGTAACCAATACAACGACACAGTGAAAGGATTAGCAGGAAAACAAGGTTTAGCCGGCAAGGTAGAGCGATTTGCTCGAATTTCGCAAAAAGTCACAAAAACAATGCCACAATTAGAGCCTAACCATGTAGATGTCGAACATGAGCGATTAGAGCTTATTGCAGAGGCAGTTGAAACCGAATCTGACAGCGAAACTACGATGTCAGAGCCGTCATTGGATACAGAAGGCAAGTAGTATGCAAGACCAGCACGAAGCGTTTAAACAAAAGCGAAAGTTTATCGTTCGCTTAGGAAAAATGTTGCACAAGTACGGTACCCCTGCGTATCGTCTTGAGGCGCATTTAATGACGCTTGCTGATGCGTTGGGATTGCGTTCGTCGTTTATTATTTCACCGACGTCAATGACCTTCGTATTGTGGACAGAAGGGCACGAAGACGAATACACCCATGCTGCTCGAGTCGATCCGGGTGATTTGGACATGGGCTCTTTATCTCGTACCGACGATGTTGTTGATCTTGTTTTAGGTGGTGAACTCAGTGTTGAAGAAGCGCAGTTGCGCCTAGATGAAATTGAGTTTATGCCAAACCCCTACGGGCGCTGGGCAACGGCACTATCTCACGGCTTGACCGGCGGTGCTTTTGCCATGTTGATGAACACCTCTGCTAACACCGCTATTTGGTCCGCATTGTTAGGTTTGGTGGTGTATGTATTTATTCTTTGGTCCGAGCGTTCTAAAGGGATCACTAATATGCTTGAGCCTTTGGTATCGATGATGACCGCAATAGGGGCTTGTGCGATTGCGGCGTATATCGACCCTGGAATCAATATCCATTTGGCCGTATTGTCATCTATTATCGTTTTGGTACCGGGCCTTGCTCTAACCATTGGCCTTCAAGAACTATCTGCTAGACACTTGGTTTCTGGCACCGCGAAAGTAATGGATGCAGTTATGATCCTATTTAAGCTTTATTTTGGTGCTTTTGTTGGGATAGAAATCGGTCATAGTTTATTTGGCGAGGTGGAATATCTCGCTCAGCCAACTTTACCTAAATGGTCAGCGTGGCTTGCAATCTTTATCTTGGGTTGGGCGCTAATCATTGCTTTTAGAACTCGCCGTAGACATATTGTATGGTCTTTGTTGATTGGCTTTGTTGCCTATGGTTCAAGCCATTATGGCTCACTGTATTTTGACTTAGGGATAGGCGCGTTTTTGGGTGCGTTCATGGTTGGTATATACGGTAACTTATTTACTCGTCTTGCCAATGCACCAGCTGTAATCGTCACGATGCAGGGACTGATTGTCTTAGTACCGGGCAGTAAAACCTTTATCAGCCTCAACTCCTATATTGTCGGAGAAGGCTTTGCCTCTGCAGAGTTAGCAGGACAACAATCACTGGTGATCTTGATGTCAATTGTGGCTGGTCTTATCTTTGCAAACTCCGCTCTTCCTCCTAAAAAGAGCTTGTAGTCAACTTTACTAAGTTGCTGAATAACTGAATAAAAGCTCTATATCTTCGTTTCTATGTTTGTGCAAGTGTTGGTTAATATTTGTACAAACAAACGTTTTTCATCGATTAAAATTTGCACTCCTTGATTAATCGTTATACGTTAAATTTGTTGAACAAAAAATAAACATATCAACGCGGCACCACAAAATGTGGTTCGGGATATAACAACAATAAATAATAAAAACATTCAGGGGACAAGGTCAGTAAGTCGAGCGTGTGGGTTTTTCGTCGACTGATGACTCTGGTGCAAGTGGTACAGAATCCTCTTTTTGTTTTTAACAATGGAGGACTTTGTGTGACTGCTAAGCAATCTAGCTGGCTAGTGCTGGCTGCCGTATTTGCTAATACCGCCGTAGCAGATGAAATGCGTCTCAACTTAACGCAAGGGGTGACGGATATCAGTGCAAATGTTTACAGCTTGCATATGATCATCTTCTACATTTGCTGTGTCATTGCTGTATTAGTGTTTGGAGTAATGTTTTGGTCAATGCTCCATCATCGCAAGTCTAAAGGGGTTACGCCTGCGAACTTTCACGAAAGTACCAAGGTAGAAATCATTTGGACGGCAATTCCTTTTATTATTCTCATCGGTATGGCAATTCCCGCCACCACAACACTCATCGCAATGGAAGATACCAGCGACGCCGACTTAACGGTGCAGGTGACAGGCTCTCAATGGAAGTGGCATTACAAGTACTTTGATCACGAACTTGAGTTTTATAGCTTGTTGGCTACTGCGCCTGAACAAATCGCTAACCAGCGTGAAAAGTCAGATAACTACCTGCTAGAAGTGGATCGCCCTTTGGTCATACCTACCGGTCAAAAGGTACGTTTTTTAATAACGTCAGACGATGTAATCCACTCGTGGTGGGTTCCTGAGTTTGCAGTTAAAAAAGATGCGAATCCTGGTTTTATTAACGAGGCTTGGACACGAGTCAATGAGCCTGGGATTTACCGGGGTCAATGTGCGGAGTTATGCGGAAAAGACCATGGCTTTATGCCAATAGTGGTTATCGCAAAGTCTCCGGCAGACTTCAAAGTCTGGGTCGAAGAACAAGAAGAGTTAGCTCGCATTGCCAAAGAAGAAGAGCAAAAGCTTCTGGCGATGAATATGTCATATGACGAACTCATGACCGTTGGCGAAAAGTCTTACATCACAAACTGTGCAGCCTGTCATCAGGTTAACGGTGAAGGTATACCAGGTGTTTTCCCTGCGTTAAAAGGTAGCAAGATTGCACTAGAAGATATGAATGCACACATTGATATCGTCGTAAACGGTAAACCTGGTACTGCGATGCAGGGCTATGGTAAGCAGCTCGGGCTAAAAGACTTAGCCGCAATTATTACTTACGAGCGAAACGCTTGGGGTAATGATACTGGAGACGTTGTTCAAGCGTCACAAGTTTATGCTTATCTCAACGGACAATAGGAGGTCATCATGAGTTCTGTAGATAATACCGCAGTTGATCATCACGATGATCACGAACACCATGGTGCTCCAAAGGGCATCATGCGTTGGTTATTGACAACCAACCACAAAGATATCGGCACATTATACTTATTGTTTTCTCTGCTGATGTTTTTTATCGGCGGAGCAATGGCGATGGTCATTCGTGCCGAGTTATTCCAGCCAGGATTGCAAGTTGTAGAGCCTGACTTCTTCAACCAAATGACCACAGTACACGGTCTTATTATGGTATTCGGTGCCGTCATGCCAGCCTTTGTTGGTTTGGCTAACTGGATGATTCCAATGATGATTGGTGCGCCTGACATGGCATTGCCAAGAATGAACAACTGGAGTTTTTGGATTCTTCCATTTGCATTCCTGATCTTGTTAATGTCTTTGTTTATGGAAGGTGGCGGTCCTAATTTTGGCTGGACCTTCTACGCACCACTTTCTACTACGTACAGTAATGACAGTACCGCATTTTTCGTATTCTCGGTCCACATTATGGGTATTTCATCCATAATGGGCGCGATTAACGTTATCGTTACTATCTTCAACTTACGTGCCCCGGGCATGACCTTTATGAAAATGCCACTATTTGTGTGGACTTGGTTGATTACCGCGTTTTTACTAATTGCAGTTATGCCAGTGTTAGCTGGTGCGGTAACCATGGTGTTGACGGATAAATACTTTGCTACGTCGTTCTTTGACGCAGCAGGTGGTGGCGATCCTGTCATGTTCCAGCACATTTTCTGGTTTTTTGGTCACCCTGAGGTTTACATCATGATCTTGCCAGCATTTGGCATCATCTCACAGATTGTTCCTACCTTTAGCCGCAAAAAACTGTTCGGTTATGCCTCTATGGTGTATGCAACGGCCTCCATCGCTATATTGTCGTTTGTTGTGTGGGCACACCATATGTTTACGACGGGTATGCCGGTCGCCGCCGAGTTGTTCTTTATGTACTTCACCATGTTGATATCAGTGCCTACAGGGGTGAAGGTCTTCAACTGGGTCGCAACCATGTGGCGAGGGGCTATGACCTTCGAAGTTCCTATGATGTTCTCGATTGCCTTTATCGTTCTATTCACCATAGGAGGATTATCGGGGCTCATGTTGGCGATTACACCAGCAGATTTCCAATACCATGACACTTACTTTGTGGTTGCCCACTTCCATTACGTGTTGGTGACAGGAGCCATCTTCTCGATTATGGCGGCAGCGTACTATTGGTTACCGAAGTGGACAGGAAACATGTTTGATGAGGGCTTGGCGAAGTTACATTTCTGGTTATCGTTAATTTCGGTAAACGTGTTGTTCTTCCCGATGCACTTTGTTGGCCTAGCGGGTATGCCACGACGCATTCCTGATTACGCCACTCAATTTGCTGACTTTAACGCCATTATAAGTATTGGTGGTTTTGCCTTTGGCTTGTCACAACTGCTATTTGTTGCTGTTGTATACAAATGCATTAAAGGCGGTGAAAAAGCCACAGATCAGGTGTGGGAAGGTGCTGAAGGATTGGAGTGGGAAATTCCATCGCCTGCGCCTTATCACACGTTTGAAACGCCACCGAAGATCAAATAACGCTTTAAGGGGAATGAAGGATGAGTGAGCAAACACCAAACGCAGTCGACAACACAAGACTAATAAAAAAACTAGTCCTAACGGTCGTGTGTATGTTCGGTTTTGGGTTTGCCCTCGTTCCTTTGTATGACGTTTTTTGTGATATCACAGGATTAAATGGCAAAACGAGTGATCAGGCAGCCACTTTGTCGGAACAAGTAGACAAAGAGCGCTTGGTGACCGTTGAGTTTATCGCACGTACCCAAGGTAATTTACCGTGGACTTTTGCGCCAGAAGTAAAGCGAATGAAAGTTCATCCTGGGGAAATGCACGAAGTGAATTTTTTGGTCGCAAACCAATCTGCAAATGACATGGTGGTTCAAGCAATACCGTCTGTCAGTCCGGGTGTAGCGGCAACCTATTTTAATAAAATCGAGTGTTTTTGTTTTAACCAACAGCCGTTAGAACAAGGGCATGGAGAGGCACTAGGTTTGCAGTTCTATATCGATCCGGATTTACCAAAGGAATATTCCACGGTGACTTTGTCTTATACCTTGTTTGACATATCGAACAAAATCGAAAAAGACGCCTTTGCAGAACTATTTGCGAACGCAGACTAGCTTGCTCAGAGAGGGCAATATTATGACAACTGAATATCAAAAATATTATGTACCGGCGCAAAGCCCTTGGCCCATTGTCGGTGCAATTGGCTTGTTTTTAATTGCATTTGGCGCTGGTGGTTATGTTAATGACGTAACAAAGGGAGAGTCTGGCTATAGCGGTTATATGCTGTTTGCCGGCGTCTGTACCATCATTTTTATGCTGGTGGGATGGTTTAGAAATGTAATTGATGAGTCAATGGAAGGCTTGTATAGCTCGCAAATGGATCGGTCATTTAAACAAGGTATGGCGTGGTTCATTTTTTCTGAGGTGATGTTTTTTGCGGCCTTTTTCGGGGCCTTATTCTACGCCCGAATGATCGCTGTGCCTTGGTTGGGTGGCGCAAGTAACAACGCAATGACTCACGAGGTACTTTGGCCGACCTTCGAAGCTGTTTGGCCACTTGTGAAAACACCAGACGGTACAACGACAGAAGCAATGGGACCTTGGGGACTACCACTGATTAATACCATCATTCTGGTGGTGTCATCGGTAACCTGTCATTTTGCTCACGTAGGTTTAGAGCAAAACAAGCGCAAGCAACTTACCTTTATGTTAGGTATAACAATTTTATTAGGCTGTGTGTTCTTAGCTTTACAAGTAGAAGAGTACATTCACGCGTATCGCGAGATGGGTCTAATGTTATCAAGCGGTGTCTATGGCAACACATTCTTCTTGCTTACGGGCTTTCATGGTATGCACGTTACTTTAGGAACCATAATGTTGATCGTTATGTTCTTGCGCATCGTCATCAAAAACCATTTTACGCCAGAAAACCACTTTGGTTTCCAAGCGACGAGCTGGTATTGGCACTTTGTTGATGTAGTGTGGTTAATGCTGTTTGTATTTGTTTATATTCTTTAACAAAAACAATTACAAACTTCGATATGGATTTGGGTTTGGTTCGATAACGCCAAGCCCAATTAAAACTAAAAGTAATAGGAGTAAACCTGCAGTAAACATTAGTCGTCGACCAATAAAATGTGACATTGAACGGCCTTGTTTGTCGCCCTTGATCATCGCAACACCAGCTTTGAAAAGGTTGAAAACAACACTGATCAATAGCCCCACTATGACGATTTTTATGATTATTTCCATGGTTTTACCTATTTAAGAAGTTAGGGTGTGGCGGAATAACCGTGATTAAAGGCAGAACGTTCAAGCTCAGTTTTTGGCCACTTGTCATCACTTTGACGGCTTTTGTTATTTTGTGCAAGTTGGGCTTGTGGCAACTAGAGCGTGCAAAAGAAAAGCAACGGTTAATCGCAGAGCAACAGGTAGCAGTGCCTTTGACGGAAGATGGCTTACTAGACAAACTTCAGCGAAATGACATTTCAGAACTCAATTTTAGAAATACAAAGTTTGAAGCACATTTTTTCCGAGAACAACAATGGTTGCTGGACAACAAGGTGTTTCAAGGCAAAGTCGGATATGAATTGGTGGTACCGGCCAGAGTTGCTGTTACGGAACAAGTTGTTTTAGTTAGCTTGGGCTGGTGGCCAGCAGGCTCCTCTCGAGGGGAATTACCAAAGATTGAGTTACCACCGGTATTGACCGTGGCAGGGTTAATTAAGGCGAGTGATTTTGACACCTTTACGCTAGGTGAGTCGCAACCGGAACAAGGGTATCCCATGCGAGTGCAAGCGCTATCAACAATTATTGAATATAGCCACCCTCAAAGCGTAATACCGATTGTCGTATTTGCGGAGAGTAACACGATAAAAGGCCACCCAAGACTGTATACACCAGTAGTGATGCCGCCTGAGAAACATCAAGCTTATGCGTTGCAATGGTTTTTGTTGGCGTTTTTTTCGTTAGTTGTATTTTTTGCAGCGTCTTTGCGCAAAGCAACATGAAGAACAGGCACAAGGCAAATAAAGGAAGGGAATATTATGAAAGCGAAGTCATTCTTTAGCATTTTTGTCGCAATGGCAGCAATACCTTTGCTACTGGCGTACTTAACATTGCAGTTCAATTGGTTTACTCCTGCAGCGACCAACAAAGGGCAATTTATGGAGTCAGAAGTGACTTTGCAATTAGATAAATCTTTACCTACGTGGAGCATTGTTTATCAGCCCGCTAATCAAGTCTGTGACACTTTGTGTACAGAACAACTATACGGCCTCAATCAAACTTTTATTGCACTAGGCAAACTTCAAAAACGAGTTGAGGCACTAGTCTTAAGTAATGATCTTGATTTGTCTAAATACCCAGCAACACAAGGTATAGATAAGCATTTTAGTGCGTTAGATGGTGATCATATTTACCTTGTAGACCCTATGGGCAAGGTTGTTTTGAAGTACCCAGCAAGTGAGCAACGTGAAGACACCATTCAAACTTCAAAGTTTATCCTAAGCGACATTAAAAAATTACTTAAATATGCGCGCGTCGGTTAACCGAAACCAACCCACAATAATACTTATAAGAGGTTGATATGTTGGAAATTAGATATAGATTGACTCAAATAGCCTTAGTTTTGGTGTCAGTAGTTGTGATTTTAGGCGCCTTCACACGATTAACGGATGCGGGATTGGGGTGCCCAGATTGGCCCGGCTGTTATGGCTTTCTGACTGTTCCAACTGGAGCAGAGGAAGTCGCAATTGCAGAAATGGCCTTTCCAGAAAGGCCTGTCGAAGCATCAAAAGCGCGCAACGAAATGGTACATCGTTATTTTGCGGGTAGTTTGGGGGTGTTGGTTCTGTTGTTATGGGTATTAAGTCTTAGAGCAAAACAACACGTTAAACTGGCAACCACGTTATTAGCGACCGTTACCTTTCAAGCCGTATTGGGGATGTGGACTGTAACTATGAATCTGATGCCCTTGGTTGTCATGGGTCACTTGTTAGGTGGTTTTACTACCTTTTGCTTGATCTTGTTGTTATTTCTTCGACTGAAAACAAGAGTATTGTTAGCTCGAGAACATATCCAAGATAAACCTTCACCGTTAAAAGGTGACAAATTGTTATTGGGGATGATTAAAGCGGCAACTTTAGTTGTGGTATTACAAATCGCATTGGGCGGTTGGACCGCGGCTAATTATGCTGCGGTGGCTTGCACTGACCTACCTATTTGTGAGCCCGGATGGCAAGAAAAGTTCGACCTATCTCAAGCCTTGAGTGTTCCAACGGGTCATGCCGATTACGAATTTGGGGTTTTTCCTTTCGAGGCACGAATGTCGATACATGTGCTTCACCGATTCGGTGCAATCCTTGCGACGAGCATTATCGCACTATTGTTACTTAGATTATGGCAAAACCACAGTTTAAGGCCTTTGGCTTTAGGTCTTGGTTCGTTGACCCTTATCCAGATAAGTCTTGGAGTTTCAAATGTGGTTTTTCACTTACCATTAGCTGTTGCGGTAGCACACAATTTTGTCGGTTTGTTGTTACTAGCGACGCTTGTGATTGCTTGGTATCTAGTTCAGTCGCGAAGGAAAACCTCGTTATCCGTTCACATTAATTCGTCATCTCAGTCTTCACAATTACCTTTGGAACAAGGAGCGTAACTATGCAAGTAAGTTCAGTTTCTAAACCTCGTCAGTCCCTACTAGGGTTGTTAAAGGACTTATATGAGATCACTAAGCCCAAAGTTGTGTTTATGTTGGTCATTACAGCAATTGTGGGGATGGTTTTAGCACAAGAGGGTTGGCCAAATGGCGAACGTCTCATTATTGCATCTTTGGGGATAGGTTTGTTATCGGCAGCGGCAGCAGCCATGAATCATATTGTAGATCAAAAAATTGATGCCAAAATGGCTCGTACATACAATCGGCCGATCGCGAAAGGGCGTGTAACCAACGAGCAAGCGGTTGGATTTGCATTTTTGCTTGCAGGATTAGGATTTGGTTTGCTTTATGCTTGGATAAATCCACTGACTGCTTGGTTAACGTTAGCGAGTTTGTTTGGGTATGCGGTTGTTTACACCCTGTTTCTAAAGCGAATGACCCCACAAAATATCGTTATAGGCGGCCTCGCTGGTGCAATGCCACCACTTTTAGGCTGGGTTGCAATGACGGGTGAGTTACACCCTTTTTCATTATTGCTGGTTATGATTATTTTTACGTGGACACCACCGCACTTTTGGGCGCTGGCCATTCACCGAAGAGATGACTATGCCCGTGTTAATATTCCTATGCTCCCAGTCACCCATGGGTTGTCATTTACCAAAAATGCCATTGTGCTGTACACGGTCTTGTTGACATTGGTGTGTTTTTTACCTTATTTGGTCGCAATGACAGGGCTTATTTACCTAGTTTCGAGTACTATCCTCAATGTCATCTTTTTGCATTATGCTTGGCGTCTTAAAACAACAGAAAGCCCAACGATAGCAATGGATACATTTAAGTTTTCCATTTGGCATTTGTTGGTAATATTTGTTGCACTGTTAGTAGATCACTTTTATCTGATCCGTTGGTGATCATGTCATACACGTTATATTAAGGTACTTAAAATCAATGAAAAAAAGCCAATCTATTTACGTTGTTATCATTGCGCTCATTTCTTTTATTTTGGGGATCAGTTTGTACAAAGGGGGTCAAGATAGTGTTGACCCTACAACTTTGGTTTACAAATCACCGCGAGGGTTAAAGAGTTTTGCCATGCAATCGCACACCGGCAGTGTTTTTACCAATGAGCAATTGCAGGGTAAATGGAGCTTTTTGTTTTTAGGTTACTTATCCTGTCCGGACATTTGTCCAATGACCATGATGAAATTGAGTCAAATACTGCCTGAGTTAAAACAAGTGGCAGACAACAGCCAAGTCGTTTTTGTTTCAGTCGATCCCAAGCGAGATACGGTTGCGAAGGTGGCTCAATACGTAGACTATTTTCATCCTGATATCATTGGTTTACGAGCCGAACACAAGGACTTATACCCTATGGTAAGAGACCTTGGGTTAATGTATTCGATTCCAAGCAACGACATTGAAGATAATTATTACGTGGACCACAGCGGTTCGATCGTGTTGATTAATCCTCAAGGTCAAATACACGCCATGTTTAAGCCTGTCGTTAAAGCAGGTGAAGTGCCGACTATCGTGCCGGAAATTGTCGTTAAAGACTTCAAAATCATTCAACAATAAAATTTTGGATAAAAATTATATTGTCTAGATTTTTAACAATTTAGGTCTATTCTTAAGATCTCAAGAGGTTTTTCTGGTGATCGATAGAATAGATGAAGCTCAAATCAAAGTTACATATAAGTGAAGCAGAAGAGTTGGCGCAAGCCCTCATCTCTAGCTTAGAATCTTCAGAACCTATCATTCTGGATATCAGTGACGTGACTGATGCTGATACGGCGTCAATCCAAGTACTGTGTGCACTTCAGAAATCACTATCTCTCACCGAAAACAAAATAGAATGGTCTGGTCTCAGTCAGCCGCTGGCCGATGCTGCCAAGCAGTTAGGCGTTCAAGACGTTCTAAATATACCAAGTTAATTTTCATAAACCGGACAAGGAATTATAAATGAAAAGAATACTTGCTGTAGATGATTCAGCATCCATGCGCCAAATGGTGGGTTTTACCTTAAAAAATGCAGGGTATGACGTTACCGAAGCAAAAGACGGTCAAGAAGCTCTCGAGGTGGCAAAAAACAAAGAGTTTGATGTGATCATATCCGACGTCAATATGCCAAATATGGATGGTATCGAGTTAGTAAAAAATTTACGGACGTTACCTCAATTTAAATTTACTCCAATCCTTATGCTAACCACAGAGTCTGGGGCTGGTAAAAAAGGTGAAGGTAAAGCTGCCGGAGCGACAGGCTGGATCGTTAAGCCATTTAATCCAGAGCAACTGCTCGCTGTGATAAAAAAAGTAGCTCGTTAATTTAATCTCCAACTGCAGGAATTAAGCTATGAGTATAGATCTGTCTCAATTCTACGAAGTTTTTATCGACGAGAGCTTCGAAGGTTTGGAAACAATGGAGGCCGAGTTGTTAAACCTTCAACCTGGAGAGGTTGAAAGTGAGATTATTAACAATATTTTTCGGGCTGCACACTCCATAAAAGGAGGCAGTGGAACCTTTGGCTTTAATGCGATTGCTGAGTTTACGCATGAAATTGAAACGCTGTTAGATCAAATTCGCAATGGCGAGAGAGAACTTGAGGCCAATCATATTGATTTAATGCTCAAATCAATCGATTGTTTACGTGATATGTTGCGTGCTATTCAAAACGATGAGCCGCAAGAGTCAGAGGATGCTAAACAGCTCACAGCACAATTCCAGGCTATTTTAGCGGAACAGGCAGCGCCTTCCGGTGCTAGCTCTGATTCAGAAACTGAAGAAGGGGAGCCATCCCAAGCCGTATCAGCACCAGCAGTAACAAAAGTCACTAATATCTTTGACATTAACTTCACACCAGAGCCCCACTTATTTAAAACGGGTAACGAACCTTTATTCATCTTCGACGATTTAGCTGAATTTGGTGAGCTGGAAGTGGTGGCCAATGTTCAATCAATTCCAGAGTTGGCGGAGCTTGTCGCGGAAGATTGTTATTTTTCTTGGAATATCACTCTTGATACTACGCAAACTGAAGAAGAGGTGTTACGGGTTTTTGAGTGGGTCGAAGATGACGCCAAAATAGAGGTCAAGCTCGTCGCTCAGTTTGAGGAAGAAGCAGAAGAGGTTAATGATAGCGACAAAGAAACTACTAAGGCTGAAACGCCTACTCAGGATAATGAGGTCGCGAAGGACTCACCAAAATCAGAGGCGTCAGTAGCAAAAGCAGATGATGATGGAGCCGTCACTCCACCTACCGCTCAAAATACTTCAACCCCTAAAAACGAATTCAGACCGGTTGCGGGAAAAACCAAAGCAACCGAAAAATCAAAGTCCGACTCTAGCTCCATACGCGTAGGAACCGATAAAGTCGACTCTCTGATAAACATGGTGGGTGAGTTAGTAATTACTCAGGCTATGCTTAATGAGCTAGGTGAGGATGAACAATTTGATCACAGTAAATTAACTGCATTACGAGAGGGGTTAGCTCAACTCGCACACAACACCCGAGATTTGCAAGAGAGTGTGATGCGGATCCGGATGTTACCCATTTCATTTGTGTTTTCGCGCTTTCCTAGATTAGTTCGTGACATTTCTCAAAAACTCGACAAACAAGTAGAGCTAACTCTAATTGGTGAGGGGACCGAGCTAGACAAAACCGTTATGGAAAAAATTTCGGATCCTATGGTTCACTTGATTCGGAACTCTCTCGATCACGGCCTTGAGACAACCAGTGAGCGTATCGCTGCAGGCAAAGACGAAACCGGAAATGTGACTCTAAATGCATACCACCAAGGCGGTAATATTGTTATCGAAATCATTGATGATGGGCGTGGGTTAAATACCGAAAAAATAAAACAAAAAGCTATTGCTAACGGCTTAATTGAAGAAACTGATGGGTTATCAGATCAAGAAATCAATGAACTCATTTTCCAACCGGGATTTTCTACAGCCGATCAAGTGAGTGACATATCCGGTCGCGGTGTCGGTATGGACGTTGTTAAGCGTAACATCAATGCCCTTAATGGTACCGTTGAAGTCGCCTCCGAACCAGGAGTAGGCTCGACGTTTACAATCCGGTTACCTCTGACATTGGCGATATTAGACGGTCAACTGGTTAAAGTCGGTGACAATATATACATCATCCCGCTGGTGTCGATTGTTGAGTCACTACAAGTTGATATGAACAAGGTTAACTCTGTCGGTGGTGGCGTAGATGTGCTGCGACTACGAGAAGAATACATTCCCATTTTGCGTTTACACGAATTATTTAATCACCCAGAAGCATGCCAATCACTGCAAGACGGCTTGCTTGTTGTTGTCGAAAGCGACAATGAAAAGGTCGGGCTGTTGGTGGATGACTTACTGGCTCAGCAACAGTTTGTAATTAAAAGCCTCGAGGCAAATTATAAAAAAGTGGATGGTATCTCAGGCGCCACCATTTTAGGTTCAGGCAGTATTTCACTGATTGTTGATATTTCAGGCCTGGTGAAAATGGCCGGGTTGAAAAAGCCAGGTCAGGCAGGACTCGACTTCGCTAAACCGTTATCGGAGGCCGTTTAAATGAATGAAATAGCGAGCTCAAATAGCGGTACAACAGAACCAATAAATTTAATGAACCCAGAGCATGAAAATGCTGACTTGGTGCAATACCTCACATTCATGATGGATGATGAGGAGTACGGCATAGAGATTTTAGCGGTTCAAGAAATCCGGGGTTGGGAAACAACTACGGTGATTCCAAACTCTGAAGACTATGTAAAAGGTGTCATAAACCTAAGAGGAACGGTCGTTCCAGTTATTGATCTTAGACTTCGCTTTAAATTACCTCACGTTGAATACAACGAATTGACGGTAGTAATCATAGTTAAAGTTGAAGTAGACGGTCATGACAAAATCATGGGTATTGTCGTAGATGCCGTGTCAGATGTGTACAACATAGAGAAACAACAAGCAAAAAAGGCCCCTGAAATTGGCGACGCAGAAAATAGAGCCTATATTGAAGGACTAATAAATGTTGGTGACAAGATGGTCGTGCTGTTGGATCTAGAAAAAGTACTAGCAATCTAAATCAAAAATTAGATTAAACGAAATGATAAGGTGGAATTAGTATGGGATGGTTAAGCAATCTATCTAAACCTGGCTCAACAGACAGCGATCTGGTTCTGAAGGCACTCAAGAAGTCTTTGGCGGTGATTGAGTTTGAACCTGATGGGACAATCATAACCGCTAATCAGAACTTTCTTAACGCTATGGGCTATCGCCTAGAAGAAATTCAAGGCCGACATCACAGCATATTTGTGCAGCCAAGTTACGCGGAAACCGACGAGTACCAGGTGTTTTGGCAAAATCTAGGACAGGGTAAATTTTTGTCCAGCGAATTTCTTCGCGTAACGAAAGCGGGTAAAGACATTTGGATTCAAGCCGTTTACAACCCAGTGATCGACGAGAACAATCGAGTCATCAAAGTTGTTAAAGTAGCCATTGATATCACCAAACAAAAAATAATTGCAGCAAATCATCGCGGTCAAATTGACGCTATTAATCGTTCCCAAGCGGTTATCGAATTTGAGCTTGATGGAACTATTATCCACGCCAATGATAACTTTCTCTCTGTTATGGGTTATTCACTTGATGAAGTTAAAGGTCGTCACCATAGCATGTTTGCCCCACCTGGGGTGGCTGAAAGCCATGAATACAAGGCGTTTTGGCAAAAATTAGGGCGCGGCGAATTTGACAGTGGCGAGTATAAGCGCATTGCCAAAGACGGTTCAGAAATTTGGATTCAAGCTTCATATAATCCTGTATATGACTCCGCTGGAAAGCCCTTTAAGGTGGTTAAATTTGCCACCGATATAACCCAAGAAAAACAAGAGAGTGCCGATATTCGTGGGCAACTTGATGCAATTGGTCGTTCTCAGGCGGTAATCGAGTTTGAGCTTGATGGCACTATTATCAAAGCGAATGATAATTTCTTGAATACATTAGGTTATAAATTGGAGGAAATTCAAGGTCGCCACCACAGTATGTTCGCACCTCCAGGCGTCGCTGAAAGTCGAGAATACAAAGACTTTTGGGCCAAACTGGGTGCTGGCAATTTCGACAGCGGTGAATACAAACGAATTGCCAAAGATGGCTCCGAAATTTGGATTCAAGCCTCCTACAACCCTATCTACGATGTCAATGGTGACCCCTACAAAGTTGTTAAATATGCGACAGATATTACTGAACAAAAGCGTTTGGAAGAAGAAGCTAGACGTGCAGCTGATCTGGCTCAGGCGTTAAAAACTTGCCAGGCGAGTGTCATGATAGCGGATAATGATCTGAAGATTGTTTATATGAACAATGACGTAATTCGCATGTTCCGTGAACGAGAATCGGTGTTAAGACAGCACTTTGGTCGATTTGATGTCGATAACTTGATTGGCACTTGTGTCGACGATTTCCATAAAAATGCATCACATCAACGCTCTATGGTTGAAAAGATGTCGCAACCGTACAACACCACAATCAATGTAGGTCCGCTAGTGTTTGAACTTTTTGCGACGCCTTGGATTAATACACACGGTGAGCGACTCGGTACAATTGTGGAGTGGGTCGATAAGACAGAAGAAGACGCAATTGAAAAAGAGATTGCAAATGTTATCGAATCAGCGTCAAACGGTGATTTGAGTATTCGCTTGAGCGTAGATGATAAACAAGGGTTCTTTAAACAATTATCTGAAGGCCTAAATGAAGTAGTGAGTATTTCCGAAGGTGTGATTCAAGATACCGTAAATATGCTTGATGCTTTAGCGCATGGTAATTTGACTCGTCGTATTGAGACCGAGTACCAAGGTATGTTCGATAAGCTTAAGCGAGATGCTAATGCCACCGTTGAAAAACTGACAGAAGTTATCGGCCAAATCGACAAATCAGCGACTACTGTTGCTGCAGGTGCTGAGGAAATGGCGCAGGGTAACGCAGATCTCAGCCAAAGAACCGAAGAACAAGCATCAAGTCTTGAAGAAACAGCTTCCAGCATGGAACAAATGACGGCGACAGTTCGTCAAAATGCAGACAATGCTCAAACAGCCAACAAGCTTGCAGAAAATGCTGCAACTAAAGCCGAATCTGGTGGTGAAATTGTGAGTCAGGCCGTTACAAGTATGGCTGAAATCAATGAGGCGAGTAAGAAGATTGCTGACATTATCGGCGTGATTGATGAAATTGCATTCCAGACCAACCTGTTGGCGCTAAACGCTGCCGTTGAAGCGGCGAGAGCGGGCGAACAAGGCCGAGGATTTGCAGTAGTAGCAGGTGAAGTAAGAAATCTAGCTCAACGCTCAGCGGCCGCAGCAAAAGAAATTAAAGACTTAATACGTGATTCAGTTACAAAGGTCGAAGATGGTACTTCACTGGTTAATCAATCAGGCGAAATGCTGCAAGAAATTGTAGAGGCCGTTCGTAAAGTAAATCAAACCATTGGTGATATAAGTGTGGCTTCGATTGAACAGACTTCTGGAATTGAGCAAGTCAACAAGGCGGTATCGCAAATGGACGAAATGACTCAGCAAAATGCAGCGTTGGTTGAAGAGGCCTCGGCAGCTGGTGAGTCAATGTCAGAGCAAGCACGAGCGATGCGAGAATTACTCAGCTTCTTTAAGTTATCAGAGGGAAGTAGCTCAACATATCACCGACCGCAATTGTCTAATAGTAGTGGGTCGGCAAACAATGGAATAACGCATAAGAAAGAAATTATGAAGCCATCCTCATCTGATGAAGAGTGGCAGGAGTTTTAATCCTGTCACTCCAGCGAGCGGCCTTCTCAAAAAGGATAAGGTGAGTGGACAATAAAGAATTTTTGATGACGGAAAAGGATTACCGGTATATCAGTCGTCGAGTTTATGAAGCATGCGGTATCGTATTATCAGAGCAGAAGAAGGATATGGTATATGCTCGAATTTCTCGTCGAGTCCGCAAGTTTGGTTTAAATTCATTTGCTGAATATATTCAATATTTGGAGCAAAATGAGGAAACTGAATTTGTCGAATTTATCAATTCGCTTACCACCAATTTAACTTCTTTTTTTAGAGAGCGACATCACTTTGAGTTTTTGTCAGGTGTCGCACTGCAAGAAATCAAGCAGCGCCACATTAGAGACAAGCGCGTTAGGATCTGGTCGGCCGGATGTTCTCTTGGCATGGAGCCTTACTCCATCGCAATGACCTTATTTAACCGCTTCCCGAAGGGCTGGGATTTTAAAATACTAGCGACTGATTTGGACACTAACGTTCTAGCAACGGCAACAGAAGGTGTTTATGAATCAAATCAGATCGATGGCATCGCTGACAATCAATTAAAGCAGTTTTTTTTACACGAACCTGCCACTGGGCGTTACAAGACAAAGCCTTCGCTACAGGGCAATATCCACTTTAAACAGCTAAACTTGCTGAAACCTTGGCCTATGAGCGGTCCGTTTGACGTCATCTTTTGCCGTAACGTTATCATTTATTTTGATAATGAAACCAAACAAATGTTGTTTGAGCGCTTTGCGTCTATGTTATGCCCCGGAGGGTATTTGATCTTAGGTCATTCAGAAACAATTAGCCGAGAGCACACTTTGTTCAAAGCCTTAGGTCAAAATATCTACCAAAGGCGGGCGTAATGAATATGGATTTCAAGCCCACTTTACCTAAGTTTGAGCATATTAAACGATATTACGACCAATCTCGTAAAACAGTCGTCGCTAAAATTTTACCCGGCGAATATTACGTAACAACAGAAAACGAGGCAATTTCTACGGTCTTAGGTTCGTGTATTTCAGCGTGTATATGGGACGACAAACGTCAAATCGGTGGTATGAACCATTTTATGTTGCCTTTAAAAGGAATGGATCACACCAAGGCGCAATGGGAGTTCCACGACAGCTATAGCTGTCGATATGGGATTTGGGCAATGGAGTGTTTGATCAATGAGCTTCTCAAATACGGTGCAAACCGAAATGAGATGAAAGTTAAAATTTTTGGTGGTGGAACTATCATTAAAGATATGACAACGCCGATAGGCGAGCAAAATATTCGTTTTGCATTAGATTATATTGCCAATGAAGAGTTACCTATGGTGGGTTCAGATGTAGGTGGGCCCTGGCCTAGAAAGGTGCTTTTTTACCCTGCGTCTGGAAGAGCATTGGTCAAGAGGCTACAGAGTATGCATAACGATACAATTCAACGAAGAGAAGTCCAGTATCAGTCTGTAATTAACGAACCAGAAAGCGTGCAATCTGATATTGAACTGTTTTAGTAGGGCTAAATTATGATCAAAGTATTGGTAGTAGATGATTCAAAGCTTATTCGAATGTTAGTAACAGAAATCATCGAGAAATCTGGTGATATGCAGGTAGTTGGCGAAGCTGAAGATCCCCTAGAAGCACGAACGTTAATTAAACAACTTAATCCAGACGTGCTCACGCTTGATATTGAAATGCCAAAGATGGATGGGATTACTTTTCTAAAGCATTTAATGCGTTTAAGACCAATGCCTGTAGTGATGTTATCTACTTTGACGGCGGAGGGCGCACCGATTACCCTTGAAGCGCTGGAGATTGGTGCTGTCGATTTTTTGGAGAAGCCCAAGGCCAATGTGGCCGCTGAGCTCAGCCGATACGCCGATGTACTGTTGGACAAAATCAGAGCAGCGTCAAAAGTCAGAATTAGTCAATTACTGAGAGCCCGAAAACAGTCAGAGGGGATAAAGCCACCGTCTGCATCAAACTTGACCTTTAAAAAGAATCACTTGGTTGCGATAGGCGCTTCAACAGGAGGCACAGAAGCTATCAAAGAAGTGATTAAGCGTTTGCCAGAGTCTTTTTCGCCGATTGTAGTGACTCAGCATATACCGCCTATTTTCAGTAAAACATACGCCGAGAGGCTGGATCGTACCGTCGCGATGAAAGTACACGAAGCGGTTGATGGTCAGCAAATTGAGCATGGTAATGTTTATATCGCACCTGGTGACCGCCATTTAGTGGTCAAAAAACGCGGTAGTAAATTGTTTTGTGAATTACATGATGGAGAGCCTGTTAATCGACATAAGCCAGCGGTTGATGTTTTATTTGATTCAGTTGCGGAATATATGGGTAAGTACTCCACAGGTGTGGTACTGACTGGCATGGGAAATGATGGTGCGAATGGATTGTTAAACTTAAAAAACGCAGGAGCCAATACGATTACACAAGACGAAGCGAGTTGTGTGGTGTATGGCATGCCAAGAGTTGCAAAAGAGATGGGAGCTGGGCAGATAGAGCTACCCCTTGATAGAATAGCCGACAAACTTATGATGTTGGCGAGTAAAGCGGTGTAATCCACCGCTTTTTTTATTTTCTCTTTTCAAAAGTTTTGACTGCTGTTATTCCGTTAAAGCTGGCTGAGCCAAGTCTTTTGGTAAGGTAATCCAAAGTTTACTAGTCCAATAAAATCTGCCGCTGTGT
This sequence comes from Psychrosphaera ytuae, assembly GCF_017638545.1. Classification (NCBI taxonomy): domain Bacteria; kingdom Pseudomonadati; phylum Pseudomonadota; class Gammaproteobacteria; order Alteromonadales; family Pseudoalteromonadaceae; genus Psychrosphaera; species Psychrosphaera ytuae. The sequence goes on along the minus strand of NZ_CP072110.1, from coordinate 2,017,358 downwards.
TTTATTGAAGGAGCTGTACAGTTGTACTTGACCCTACCGGTTTGTAACGATTCTGGAGCAGAAATTTTAAAACTGGTTTTTGTTAGCCACTCCGGTTTATAAGGTCCGTTTTGACCTGTAATAAAACATGCCAATTGGCTCTGATAAAAATCTTTTGAGTCTAGCTCAACGGTCCAAGTTGGCGCATCAGCACCTAGCTCACTCATAGTGTCAGTCGGACTTTGGTTATTAAAGTCAAAAGGAATACTATTGAGTTTGGCCTTCAGTGTTTTGGGGTTGGCATAAATACCATTGGCAGGAAATCGCGTTAAAGCCTGCAAATCACTACTGTTACCGATAGCTCCTGAGTGTTGAGCAAACCCAACAAAGCCGTGTTTTTTTAATATACCTTTGATCACATCATTGTATTCGCCAAATGGGTAGGCCAGGGTTTTGTGATTTTGGCCCAGCTTTTCTTTGATCATGGCTTCGGCCAATAAAATATTGTCTTCGACGTCTTTTGCGGTCAAACCATCTTGTACTAGGTTTTCATGAGCCAAAGTGTGGTTCATGATGTCACCACCATGTTCGGTCAACGTTTTGAGTTGTGACCAGTCCATATAGAGCTTACTAGGTTTGACCATTTGCGGGTTAACAAAAACCGTAAATGGTAAATTACGCTCTTTTAAGATAGGAAATGCGTTGTCATAAACATTGCGAAAACCATCATCAAAGGTGAGCGCTACCCAGTTATGATCGACAGGTGTTCCATCTTTGATTGCATTAACGATAACCGGTAAGGGCACCACTTTAAGGCCGAGTGACTCAATTAACTCTAAGTGTTCAATAAATTGCTCGGTTGTTACGCTGGTGGACTTCGGCGTATTTTCATCCACATGATGATATATTAAGACCGTGGCGGCTGTACTCGTTTGAGCGGTAAACACCGCAGTAATAAAAATTACAACTAAGGTAAACAAAACTTTTTGCATATGAATCCTCTGATCCCGTGTCGCATTCGAATAGGCTCTAAAATAGATAATACTATCTGGCACCTAGCTTGGCCTATGATATTAGCAAATATTAGCGTTCCTTTGCTCGGATTTGTCGATACCGCGGTAATTGGCCATTTATCTGACAGTCATTTTTTGGCGGGAACGGCCCTAGCTAGTTTGTTTTTGTCTGTGGTGTTTTGGCTGATGGGTTTTCTTCGAATGTCGACAACAGGTCTAGTCGCTAAGGCTAGAGGACAAAATGATCGGCAACGAGTTATGTTGCACCTATGGCAGGCGTTGTTATTAAGTGGTGTTCTGGGTGCGCTGATCTTAATACTTCAAGTGCCATTGTTTTCTTTGTTAACGGCTTTGTCTGCGGACGACCTTGCCATGGCATCAACGTATGAAGCGGCTAAAAGCTATTTTGATGTTCGAGTTTGGGTTGCGCCAATTGCACTAGCAAATATGGTGTTGTCGGGTTTTTTAATTGGTTCTGGACAAACACGTTGGGTACTGAGAGCGGTTATTACCTGTAATTTGGTTAACTTACTGTTAGATCTGTTATTTGTCCCTGTTCTCGGCATGGGTGTCCAGGGCGTCGCGCTAGCGTCAATAATCGCGGAAGTCGTTCAGTGTACGATGATTATTTGGCTCATACGCCCAGAGATTAAGGCGGTCACAGTTAAACTAAGAGATGTGTTTTCTGGCTGGGCTACGTTACTTAAAATGAATGGTAATTTGTTCATTCGCAGTGCTTTATTGCAGCTATGCTTGTCGTTTATGACGATATACGCTACTCAATTTGGCAGTAGCGCTGTCGCTCTTAATGCCATCATTATGCAGTTCTTTTTATTTTTGTCGTTTGCGTTAGATGGTATCGCCTTTGCGCTTGAGTCACTTGTTGGTAACACATTGGGCAAGCAAAAAGCTCGACGCCTTGGTATGTTTATCAAGCGTGGGGTGACAATAGGTGGCGTGTTTGCCGTAGGGTATTTTTTACTTTATTTATTGTGCTCCCAGTGGGTGGTTATGTTGCTAACGGACATTCCAGAGCTGCGAACGCAAATGGATCCTTACTATAAATGGATTTATCTATTACCACTTTGTAGTTTTTTGAGCTTTTTACTGGATGGTGTTTTTGTTGGCCTGGGCTGGGATAAAGCAATGTGTAACTCCATGGCGATTGCTGCTGGCGTGTTCTTTCTCGTTATTTCCATCAGCTCTGCTTTGGGCAATCATGGCCTTTGGTTAGGTTTTTGTCTGTTTATGTTGATGCGTGGGTTGGGACAACTAATGATCTTGTATAGACAGCGCAATCAATTACTCTAAGTGTTTGTATTTCTCTTTATTTAGCTGGCTTTGATGACGGAAAAAGGCCAGACGGTTAGCAAATATACCCAAGTAACCCTTTAGAGCAATAACAAATCCGGTTATTAGTAGGGCTATGCCTGGAATTTGCAACCAATGAAATTTAATAGCGCCAGCGTAAATTATTAAAATACCGGCAAAAAACAACACCAAACCAACAATAAAAAAACGGACACTGCGCTTGGGATCAGACCCAAGCTTGACCAGTATCCGTTGTAATTTGTCTGGTTTGACACTTGTCACGCTACGATTTCTTAGCTGACAGACTTAGTAGTACGAGTGCTCACCAGCTTGGTGCTCCGTAATATCTTTAACGCCGGTTACTTCACCGTCAAACTGCTGAAGCATTTGCTTTTCAATGCCTTCTTTCAATGTCACATCAACCATTGAACAGCCGTTACAGCCCCCACCAAATTGCAATACAACAGTGCCGTCTTCGGTTAACTCAACTAAATTTACGTGGCCACCGTGACTTGCTAAGCCTGGATTAACTTCAGATTCGATAAAGTACTGAACTCGGGCTTTAAGTGGTGCGTCGTCAGCTACTTTACGGGCCTTAGCATTAGGAGCTTTAAGGGTAAGTTGCGAGCCCATTTGATCAGTTACGAAGTCAATTTCTGCCTCTTCCAAAAATGGCTGGCTCTCTTCATCAACAACCGCTTCAAAGCCATTGTATTGTAAAATTTTGTCTTCTGGCTCTACCGAATCTTCAGGGCAGTACGATACGCCGCATTCTGCGCTGCTTGTACCAGGGTTGACCACAAAAACTCGAATGCGAGTATTAGGGGCTTGTTTGTCGAGCAATTTGACAAAGTGTTGCTCAGCGCTTTCTGAAATCTTGATCATAATAATATCTGACTAATTTACTCGGTTATTGCAATGGCGCAATGATACGTAGATACGTTAATCACTGCAAGTAAAGACGGCAGTTGACTCGGACTGCGTACATTAAATGATAAGGTGTATATAAGGCCTATTTGATGAAAATAAACCCAGCTTTACACCGATTTATCTCGTTCTAGAGGGACAAACTTGTTGTCTTATAGCAATAATTGATATGTTGTTCCTCATAACCATAAAAATGAACACATTCCGTCTAAACAGGAAGGGAACATGATCAAATCTTTAATCGTTGCAGGCGCATTAGCATTGGCGCCTGTTGCTGCATCGGTATCTGCTATCACTGGCTCTGCTGAGTTGTTACCAGAAGGCAAGGTAGAGCTTGGGTTTTATCTACCGAAAGAGCAATACAACCCGGCAGTACCAACTCCAGAGTCAATTTTAGGTGCACAAGTGGGTGAGTGGCACGTTCGTCACGACCAGTTAGTCCACTACTTTAAAGCGCTTGCGGCCGCAAGTGACCGAGTTTCGATTAAAACAATAGGCCGAAGTCATCAAAACCGTGAGCTATTGCATGTGTATTTCAGTAAGCCTAGTCACCTAGCTCGTTTAGATGAGATCAAACAAGCTCGCGCCGGTTATTTTAAAGATGAGAAGGCCGCAGACAATCAGCCTTTAATCGTTAATCTAAATTACAGCGTACACGGCGATGAGTCTTCAGGTAGTAACGCTTCTTTGTTAGTCGGTTATTATTTGGCGGCGTCAAACAGTCCAGAGGTTTTAAAATATCTCGATGAAATGGTTGTTATCATTGATCCAAGCCTAAATCCAGATGGATTGAGTCGCTTTGCACATTGGGCAAACCAGCACAAAGGCAAAAATCTAAATAGCGATTCGAATAACCGTGAGCATAATCAACCTTGGATCCGTGGTCGTGTTAATCAGTATTGGTTTGATTTAAATCGCGATTGGTTGTTGTTACAACACCCTGAGTCTCGTGCACGTATTACAGAATACCAACAATGGCGACCTCATGTACTCACAGACCACCATGAGATGGGTACCAATAGCACGTTTTTCTTTCAGCCAGGCATCCCTTCTCGAAAGAACCCTCTGACGCCTGACAAAAACGTCGAATTGACGAAAGAACTTGCGGTATTCCACGCTAATGCTTTTGATGCAGAGAATAAGCTTTATTTCACTGAGGAAGCGTTTGATGATTTTTATGCCGGCAAGGGGTCGACGTATCCTGACTTACACGCCTCAATAGGGATTTTATTTGAACAGGCTTCAAGTCGAGGTCATCTCCAAGAGTCTATTAATGGCGACTTGGACTTCCCAACGACAATCAAGCATCAGGTGATGTCGACGTTTTCAACTTTGGAGGGTAGTTTAGCGAATAAAGATAAACTAAAAGCTTTCCAAAAGGAGTTTAAGCAAAGTGCATCAAAAATTGCAAAAGATGCAGGCTTTGATGGTTATTTAATTTCTGAAACCCAAGATAAAACCCGTCTACACAAGTTAATTGAGCTATTACAGCGCCATCAAATCGAGGTTTATGGTGTAGGCAAAGATACTAAGCTCGACGGTAAAACATATCTTGCGGCGGATTCTGTTTATATTCCGCTTGATCAACCACAAACACGCTTGATTCAGTCGATTTTCTCTACGCAAACATCGTTTAATGACAATACGTTTTATGACGTCTCGTCATGGAACTTAGCGTATGCCTTTGATGTTGATTTTGCCAAAGTCGAATCTGAGCGAAAATTACGCGTCAGCCAACAGCTATGGCAAACGCCGATTAAAGAAGTACCAGTCGTAACAGCAGCGTATAGCCTGGCGATTGATTGGCATGATTTTAATGCCCCAGCGTTAGTATACGAACTACTATCAAAAGGCATTAAAGTACGAGCGTCGTTAAGCCCATTCAGTGCAAAAACAAGCAGTGGAGAACAACAATTTACTGCAGGTACTATGTTGATCAATGCGGGACTGCAACAAGATGGTTGGGTTGATAAGGTAAATAAAGCACTTGCTCAATATCCAGTTCGAGTTTCGTCTATTCAAAGTGGCTTAACATCAACTGGACTGGATTTAGGCAGTCGTAAAATGATGCCTGTAGAAATGCCTAAAGTACTTATGGTTGGGGGCATGGGTGTCAATCTATATGAGTCAGGCGAAGCCTGGTATACCCTTGACCGTCACGTAGGTTTTTCACCAACTATAGTCAACAAGAGTAGGGTTAACTATATCGACTTTGATAAGTACACTCACATCGTTTTACCTGATGGTAATTATGGTTCTGACGAAACGTTTATTAACAAGCTATCCGAGTTTGTTAAAGGCGGAGGTGTTATTTGGGGTCAAAAGCGAGCAGCACTTTGGTTAGCAAAACAAGGCTTGTTGCAGGCAGAGACGATTTCACAGGCAGAAATGTTCGAGCGCTTTGATGATGCAGAATTAAAATTTGGCGACAAAGAAGCATTGGGCGGCCGTCAGCGAGTTGCGGGTGCATTCTTCGATAGTCGACTAGACCTGTCACACCCATTAGCTTTTGGTTTAACGGATGACAAAATTGCGTTGTTCAAAAACCGTACAGATCTGTTATTAGAAAGCAAAACGCCATTCAGTGTCGTTGCACAATACACAGATAGTCCGCTTTTATCAGGTTATGCGGATGCCAAAAATGTTGAAAAAGTGGCAAATGCGGTGGGCTTAATGGCACAAAGAAACGGCCGTGGAGTGGTTATTGGAATGACCGATAATCCTAACTTTAGAGCCTTTATGTATGGTTCTAGTCGCTTGTTCATTAACAGCTTGTTCTTAGCAAACGGTGTAAAATACTAATCTAATATCTTCAATGCGGCGCACCCAACATAAACTTTGGTTGCGCCTGCATTTTTAAGTGCTCGAGCCGCTTGGTTGATGGTATGGGCAGTGGTCACTACATCATCTATCAATAAAATCCTCTTGCCCATTATGGGCGTTTTACATTTAAAAACCTTATCGACGTTATCCATTCTTTGTTGTTGATTTAACTTTGCCTGTGGTTGGGTATGTCGATGCCGAATGAGATCTCGATAAAGACTTGTGTGCCGACCTACATCACATAAGGGGTGTATATACAAGAGCATTTCTTTGAGCAATAGATCGGATTGATTGTAGCCTCGATTAAAATATCGGATCCATGACAAGGGGACAGAGGCAATGTGATCAACGGTCCAACTATGCTGTTCTAGTTGTTTGGCCAAAAAGTAGCCCAATATTTTTGCACACTCTGGCTTAGCGCCAAATTTGAGGCCATATACCCACTTATTAACAGGCCAACGATAAACAGCGGCACTGCACAGTCCATCAATGTACTCTATACAAAGGTTTTGTTGGTGTTGTGATAGACAAACATCCAAACCCGCTGGTAGTAAAGGCAACTGGGCTCGACAATAATCACACACGTTGGAATTAAGCGCGTCTTTAGATATTAACGTTTTGTCTCCAGCAAGAGACAGTCTACAAGTAGCGCAAATTGGTAATTTTTGTAATAAATTAGTGAACAGAGTAAAGTGCCTCGAAAAGGTAAAGAGACCCTAGTTGTATGACGAAAACAGCAGATGCGCCAATTGTGTTATTACACGGTTGGGGGATGAATAAACAGGTATGGAATGGCGTGTTAGAGCTTATGCCCAAAGCATTTCGAGCAAGGGTAAAAGTGTTGGATTTACCTGGTTATGGTGAAAATAAAACTGTTCTAAATCCGTACTCAATAAATGAATTATCGCAATGGCTATCATCAGAAATCAGTGAACCATCGCATTTATTAGGTTGGTCTTTAGGCGGTTTGATAGCGATCCGTTATGCTGCGAGTCATCCTGACAATGTATTGTCGCTCGGTTTAATTGCGAGTAGTCCTAAGTTTCAACAAAGTGGTGATTGGCCGGGGATTAAACCCGATGTCCTAAGCGCGTTTTCTAAGCAGCTACAGAATAACCATCAACAAACCATACAGCGTTTTTTGGCCATTCAGGCCATGGGAAGTAATACCGCTAAACAAGATCTAAAGGCACTAAAAGAATGGATATTAAGTGCAGACCAGCCACATTCTGATGCACTCTCTGGAGGCCTTGAACTCCTCAAATCCGTCGACCTTAGAAAGGAACTCAAGTCCTTATTGATGCCTGTTTTTGGTATTTTTGGTCGTTTGGATAGTTTAGTACCTGTTACTGCGGTGAATGAACTTAAGGTGCTTCAACCTAACGGGGATTGGTTGGTGCGTGAACACGTCTCACACGCCCCTTTTATTTCAGACCCAGAAAACTTTGTACAATGGCTTTTTGAACATTGTTAAAAGTTTACTGAAACTCAGGCGGTTAGGGCTCTATAGCATAAAATCAATTGCAATATTGGGCACTGTGGTTAATAATTAACCGTTAGAAGTAGTAGGTGTATTTAATTGGAGGTGAATATGGAGTTAAGTCCAATTCCATCAGCGATACAATCGGGTTTGAACGGGGTGCAAAAGGCACAACGAGGCTTGGCTGAATCTGCCCAAAACATCGCAAGTTTAAATACAAATACCAATAACACTGGTTTAAGTGCAGCTGAAACTGGTCTTAATGGCAATGCTACTCAACAAAATCCATCCTCTGTACTGACTACTGAAGCGGTGAATCTGGTCGTTAATGAGCATTTGGCTAAAGCGAACATTAACGTGATCAAAACAGCCGATGAAGTACTCGGTACGTTGATAGACACCAAGGCTTAGCGAACCGAACCAATGGCATTAAACGTATCTCCTCACATTCCGCAAGTTGTCGTTAACGCATCTGCGCCGACAACAGAGGCATTGCAAAGAACCAACGATCAGCGTGAAGTGGTTCCTGCGCCTGTGCAGGTGGAAGCCGCGGTTCCTCAGAAAACTCGTGAGCAAGAAGCTCGCGGGGCTGGCTCGGCGAGTTCTAATGCCGATGTGACCTATGAAAATATCGCTCGTGGTCAAGGCCGCATCATACCTGAAGACGTGAATGAACAGGGCGGTGATGGTCAAGGTGATAGTGGCCAAGATAGCAGTAGTCAAGGGCGTAACGGCCAAGGCACAGATGGACAAAATGAAAACGGCCTAAATGGTCAAGCGTCCAACGACGACTCGTCGTCTAATGCCTCCAACTCTGAGTCATCAGATACTGAAGCCTCTGAGCAAAAGCAAGCGCAAGAGCGTCAACAAAAGCAAGAGCAACAACAAGAACAACAGCAAGAAAAACAAGAGTTACGTGAAATTCGTCAACTTGAAACCCGTGATCAAGAAGTTCGCACACACGAATTGGCACACGCTGCCGTCGGTGGTGCGTACGCAGGCTCTCCTACTTATGAGTATGAAACGGGACCTAACGGCAAAAAATACGCTGTCGGCGGTGAAGTTCAAATAGATGTTTCAAAAGAGGCGACGCCTCAAGAAACCATCGAAAAGATGCAAACCGTGAGGGCTGCAGCTTTAGCTCCTGCTGAGCCATCCACACAAGATCGAAAAGTGGCAGCGGAAGCGAGTCAAAACATTGCAGAAGCCAGAATAGAGCTGATGCAAGATACCGCCGAGCGACGCGATGCCACTGCCGCAAGTGTATCTGAGTCTTTTGCTGAACGAGACGAGTCAATTAGTCGGGTTGCTGAAGTGGTCAGTCAAAAATATCAAGCTAGTTTTGGCCGTGACTCCGAATCTAAATCTGACTTCTCAGCAGTCGCCTAAAACGTTCTCTCTTTAAACAGGTGGTAAATAGACCTCTTGATGGTGCGCTTTCAACCACTGTTTGGTTTTGTGACATTGATCGCAAAAGCGCCGGTTTAGCGCCCAAAATGAACGACTGTGATCCATGTGTTTTAAATGACACAGCTCGTGAATAATCACACATTCTATTTTTTCTATTGGTGCCGCCATTAGCAGTGGATTAAACATCACTTTGCCACTTTGATAGCAGCATCCCCAGCGCCATTGATAAAACTTAAAGTCTAGCGATGAGCTATGTAGCCCTACCTTTTGTTCACAGGCGCTTAAAAGGTCAGGAATAATCAGTTGAGCCTGTTCTAGATAAAACGCTCTGAGTAGCTTTCTAGTTTGTCGAGCTGTGTGTTTGACCTTGGCAGAGAGAAACACAGATATGGTTTTGTCTTGTTCATTCACTATTACCGCAGAGCCATGACATTGGGTGTGTATGTCTAAGGTGAACGCTTCACCTTTAAACCAAATGGGTTCACCGGATTGATAATTTCGATGAAACTGGGTCACAGAACTCGATTTTGAAATGGCGCGTTTGATCCAGTGTTGCTGCTTTCTCAAAAAGGATTCAATCAGATCTGTCGGGCAGTTTGAAGGAACTTTGACGAGGATTTGTTGATGTTTGATTTCAAGACTTAGGCGAGTCCTACGCGCGTGAACTTTGACCAGATATTGTGTCGGCTCTGTGTAGACATCGAGTTGGATAAAAAAAGCGCCAGGTGTGGCCACTTGCAATGAGTTGCTTGGTGACGTCCTAGGCGCTTTAAATAACCCTAACATTCAGAAAGGTCTTTATTTTTTAACAAGTTCCAAAGCTGCGCTTTCTAGCTGCTCGAACAACTGTGAATAAGTACGCGCCTCAAAGCCGCTATTGATGATTTTGTATTTACCGTTAACGATAAACGTTGGTACACCAGTCAAAATACGCTTGCTTGCTAAGTCGTTTTGTTCTGATTTCATACGTTTTGCAGCTGCTTTAATGGCAAAGCTATTGAAAACCTTATTGAACTCTTCTGCGGTAACACCATTGGCGATGAAAATTTGGCGAACATCATCTTCACCAGTGAACGCAGAACGCTGACGATGAATGCGGTTAAAGATTGCATCGCTCACTTGTGGTTTGTTTAGTTTTTCTGCTGTGACAAGAGCTTTTGTCAACATGAACTGGATGTCTGGACCGGCAGCACGTAAGAAGTCAACGTGGCTCTTTTTAAACTCGAAGCCTTTTTCTTCTGATAAAGACTTAAACTTGTTTGCTAGTGGTTCAAAGGCTAGACAGTGTGGGCAATAAAAAGAGAAGAACTCTTTAACTTCTGGCTTTTCTGTGCCTTTTTCACTGATCACTTCGTAGTGAACGCCTTCTTTTAATGTTTGAGCAGACACGTTTAAGCTCAGTAAACAGACTGCAAAAAAGCTAAGAATTTTTTTCATGTCGGATTTTCCCTATAAAAATGATGACATCTGAAAGATTCGTTTTTATTTTGACGTACCTTACCAGATTGGCAATTTTATCCAAGTGAGATCAATAGCCGAGTTTAAGTGGCTCTTGTTGTAACGCGGAAAACTGCTCTTTAATAGCCAATACTTGTTGTTCCCAGTATTTGTCTGTATTGAACCACGAAAAGTTCCGTTGAAATGCTGGATCTTGCCATCTTTTTGCAAGCCAAGTCATATACATCAGCATTCTTCTGGCCCGTAATGGCTCAATAAGCTTAAATTCAGACCTGTCAAACGGTCTAAATTGCTCATAGCCTTCAATCAAGGTATCAAGTTGAAGTATTTGTTGGTGGCGGTTGCCATTTAACATCATCCACAAGTCTTGAATGGCAGGTCCTGAAATACAATCGTCAAAGTCGACAAGAATGGCGTCGTCTTGTTCTTGACCAGGTTGCCATAAAATATTACCGCTGTGGCAGTCTCCATGCAGGCGAATAACTTGGTAGTCGTTGGTTACGTGTTTTAGACTCGCCTGGATCATCAGTTCCAAGTCGTTAAAAAACGCCGCTTGTAAGTAATTGGGAATAAGTTGACTTTGTTTTAAGTACTCAAATGCCGTTTCTAAATCTGTTTTGATATCGATAGTGTCGCGATAACTAAAAGCTGACTCGGCACTTAAGGCATGAACGCGACCTAACAGTTGCCCTAAGCGCTCTAGCTGATCTAAGTCATCAAGCTCGAACATTCGTCCGCCCACGCTCGGGAATAAGCAAAAGCGATAACCTTTAAATTCCATTAGAGATTGACCGTCAAACCGGACAGGTGCAACGGCGTCGATGTCATTGTCGGCTAGCAACTGAGCAAAATCGTGCTCTTCTTGAACTTGCTCGTTACTCCAGCGCTTAGGTCGATAAAATTTTACTACGTAGCGATTACCGTCATCGGCTTTAAACTGATAAACACGGTTTTCATAGCTGTTAAGAGCGAGTAATCCAGACTCAGGATAAACCTGTTTTGATTCAATGGCGTCCAGAATTAGGTCAGGGTTGAGTTGGCTGAAGTCAAACTCGGGCGTTGTATCTTCAGCCGAAATCGTTGGCTCATGTACGTTGAAGGTCATTAGCTGCCTTTAAAAAATCGAGAATCTTGAGTCGCGGTATCTTCACCAGACTCATTGCTGACAGAGATGCTAATCGGAGTTACCGGTCGCTTCAAGTCATATGGGTCAACAGCAACACTAATAGGTTGCTTATACACCTCACCAGCCTTGATAAAAATTGTCGAATCACCACTAAATGTGAAGTCATTAAGACCCTTTACTTCAATGGTATAGGTTTGATCTGTTTGACTTTTGTTGACGATTTGTAAGGTGTAAGTGTTTTCGATTAGACCTTCAGATGTCGTGCGGTACAAAACATTGCGATCTCGCTCAATACTAAATTCTAATGGAACTCGAGCGGTTAATTGCCATGCAAAGGCCGCACACATCAATATCGTGACGCCTAAATAGCCGAGCATTTTTGGTCGCCAAGTGTGAGTCGGTTTGCCTTCTAAGCTGTGTTCAGTGGTATAGCTGATTAGACCCTTCGGATAATTCATTTTTTCCATAGTTTCATCACATGCATCAATACAGGCACCGCAATTGATGCACTCGTATTGCAAGCCATTGCGTATATCAATACCCGTCGGGCAAACCTGAACACATAAGTTACAGTCGATACAATCACCTAAGCCCAGTTCCTTTGGATCAGCTTTGCGTGGGCGAGGTCCGCGTTTTTCACCGCGCGCTGTATCGTAAGTGACGGTGTAAGTATCTTTGTCGAACATGGAAGACTGAAAGCGCGCATAAGGGCAAATATGCAAACACATGATTTCACGCATCCACCCTGCGTTTCCATAAGTGGCAGCGGCAAAAAAGAGGGTCCAAATAACAACAGCAGTAGTAGCATTTAAGGTGAAAAAGTCGATAAAGAGCGCATCAATCGGAGTGAAATAGCCGATGAAAGTCAATGAAGTCAGCAGCGAAATGATCCACCAAGTTGTGTGTTTGGCGGTTTTTTTCCATGCTTTGTCAAAGCTCATTGGCATTGAATCGAGTTTTTTACGCTTATTAGCAGAGCCTTCAATTTTTTCTTCTACCCAAATGAACATAAAAGTCCACACGGTTTGGGGGCACATATAACCACACCAGACACGTCCGTAAATTGCGGTCACAAAGAACAGAACAAAGGCGGCAATGATAGAAACTATCGCCAGTAAAGGTAAATCTTGTGGCCAAAAGGTCATGCCAAAAACAAAAAACTCTTGGTTGCCGATATCTAACAAAATAGCTTGTCGATCGCCCCACTTGAGCCAAGGCAACAGAGCGAATAAACCTAAGAAAAAGATCCCCATTCTACGGCGCAATAATTGGTGTAAGCCGCTAACAGCACGAACGTAAATACGGCTACGGATATTGTATTGCGGTGCGCCCTCGGTTGCGGGGCGATGAACCTTCACCTCGGTAGGGATATTCTTAACGTCAATTCGATCTTTCATACTTCGTTCCGTAGTGTGCGTGTTGGTGTAGAAAAAATGAACTACACCTTTGATTATAAGTCATTAAGTAGTAGTTTAATTAAATAAGTTGCGGTAACTTTGATCTGGTTCATAACATTTCAAAGTTAATCAACGTTTTTGACATTGTAGCTCTCGAATTAAAGGGCCTTACGATGGAAGTTCAAAATTGGAGTAATAATGAAATTCCTTATTTTTTTACTCGTGGTCATCTCGCTTTTGACAGTTGACCATCCACAAGTAAATAAAATTCGAACCGACTTAGCGACCTTGATTGGTCAGCTTGTTGAAAGCGAATACTCACGCGGTCAAACCTCTAAGAAGGTATATGACGAGCTTGCAGGTCAGTTCGATACATTTAAACCAAGAGAAGAAGAGTACGTTAAGGCGATCACTGCTTCTCCTGTTGAGTTATACGAGTTTTATCAAGAGTTTTGTAAACACAAAGTCTTTAACGAAAAGATCTCTGCATACAATATGCGAGTAGTCTGTCGAACCATTGAGGCACATTACGTCGACTTAGAAAATGAAGTGATCCGACAAACTCGTAACTAACTTAATTTACGTTATTTAAAAGTCGTCGTAAGGGGCGACTTCTAACCCTTTCATCTTGTAACCTACTTGCGCTAAATCGCCTTTCCAAGTCTCAGTCGAAATGGTACCTGTGATCCAAATTGGGTCATAAAACGCTGAAGCGGGTGCGCCTTTTTCCATAGTTACGTGAATGATTTGATTAGATGGCGGCGGTGGTACATGGACACATGCGCCAAAATATGGAACCAACAAAAACTCAGTGACTACTTCGTCGTCGCCTTCTAGCGGTACAACAAAACCAGGGATCTTAATTGTTTTGCCGTCGAGTTCTTCCACGACCGGTGCATTTATCGATTGTGGGCCGGCCATTGCCTGACCTATGTGTTCAATAGAAGTTGGAATTTCAACTTGATAGTCCTTAGGCACTAAGTCAGACCACTCAAGTTCAGGCACTTTACCCTTTGCATCTTGAGCACTGACAACAGGTGTTGTTAATGCAAATAACAGGGTCAAACAAAAAAAGAATGACGCTAAAAAAGACATGTTGAAATTGCTATGCATGTTCATTACCCAGTTCAGTGACTATCGGTGCGGAGGATACTCTTCTGATGTTGAAAAACCAAGCCATTCTATTATTTTTGCGGTAAACGTGGTTTGATAGTCGATAGATAAAACCAATCAGCTTTTTTCTTTGGAGGTATTTGTAAATGTCATCAGAGTCCATCGCGTGGCAAATTCAGCCTTTTTCATCTTTAACGGCACGCCAACTCCACGATATGTTAAAAGTGCGCAGTGATGTGTTTGTGGTAGAGCAAAACTGCGTTTATTCAGACATTGATGGTCTAGATGTGTTACCAGGCGTATTTCATGTGTTTGGGTATGCAGGTGAGCAGTTAGTAGGAACATGCCGAATATTGGCTCCGGGCCTTGTCTATGAGCAATGTTCTGCAATTGGACGCGTGGTAATTGATGAGGCTTTTCGAGGGCAGAAAAAAGCATATGAAATGATGAAGTTTGCGCTGCAACAAACCAATGATCTTTGGCCAAACTCTATTTGTAAAATATCTGCCCAAGAGCACCTCCAAAACTTTTATCAAAGTTTAGGGTTTAGTACTTGCTCTGATATGTACCTAGAAGACGGTATTCCACATGTTAGTATGACTCGACCGGCGGGCCTGGTCGTACAGAAATAATTACTGTCTACACAGGCGGCTTTTTCCAATATCCATCAATTATTTATTTCGGGTTGTGTTTTGGATAGAATAGCCGCGAAAAATTTGTACAAAGAAAGTAACCCGTTGTAAGAAAGGTTGCTTTTAAAACACCAAGGGGTGTGTCGGCTTTAATTTTTAAAACCAGACACTGAGACGCTATGCGAACCCTTAGAACCTGATCCGGCTTGTACCGGCGTAGGGATGGTTGTAATTTATCCAGACTCCTCGCTTACGACCGGATCTTTTGTGAACTTTAATAACAAGAGATCCTCAAATGAAACTATCTATCGTTGCGTTAGCTACGCTATCCGTTTTAGCGACACCGTTTTCAGTTGTTGCTGCCAAAGAAAAAAACAGCAATTCAGACATCGAAACTATTGAAGTAAAGGGCGAACTAATCAAAACCCCCGCTAACAAAATAGCAAACTCTCTCCAGGTTTTGACGACAGAAGCATTAGAAAAATCAGGTGCTAGCCATTTAGAATCGGTGCTACAACAACTCGGTAACGTAAACTTTGCATCTGGTGCTTCTCGTGCTCGCTTTATTCAGGTTCGTGGTATTGGTGAACGCAGTCAATTTGTCGATCCGATTAATCCATCAGTAGGTATGAGCATTGATGGTATCGATTACTCCGGAATTGGTACTGCTGCAGGTTTGTTTGACGTAGAGCAGGTCGAAGTATTCAAAGGTCCTCAAGGAACAAACGCCGGTGCTAATGCAATGGCTGGCTTTGTTAACATCCTTAGTACTCAGCCGTCATCAAACGCCAACAATAAGCTTCGTGTTGAAGTAGGTAATTACGGTCTGTTCAATGTGGGCTTGGCAGCGGGCACTAACATCTCTAAGAAGGCTGCAGCCCGTGTTGCTATTAGTAAGCTAAGTGCAGATGGTTACATCGAAAATACTCACTTAAATCGTGATGACACCAATAATATTGACGAATTGTCGATGCGTGCACTCGTCGATATTGCTGCTACTAAAGATTTAGATTTACAGTTGGTTTTACACCATTTTGATATAGATAATGGCTACGATGCGTTTTCTCTTGATCAAAACCGTACAACGCTATCCGATGAGCCAGGCCGTGATACACAAAAAACTACGGCATTTGGTTTAAATGCAAAGTTCACCGGCTATGAATCGGTAAATATAGGTGTGGCAACGAGCGTATCAAATTCAGATATGGAGTACGGATACGACGAAGACTGGGCATATGTTGGAATTCATCCAGACGAATATTCCTCTACGGATTACTATTTGAGAGACCGCTCTGCAGACCAGTTTGACATCCGAGTAAGTGACAAACAAAACCAATGGGTAGGCGGCCTGTATATACAACAGCGTGATGTCGATCTAACACGTCAATATACTTGGTTGTCAGAAGACTTTGCCAGCCAATATGAGCAAGACAACATCGCGTTGTACGGTGAGCATCGTTATACCTTGGCAAAAGACATAACGTTGTCGGCTGGTGTTCGTATCGAAAACAATAAAGGTGAATACACGGACAGTAATGCTGTTAGCAATGACACGTCAGAAACAATGATTGGTGGCCATTTAACGGCAACTAAGCAGGCTTCTAAGTCGACTGTGCATTATGTACGTTTGAGCCGAGGCTTTAAATCAGGCGGGGTAAATGGTGAAGCACTTGCTCGGGTCGGTGAGCCGGGGCTTGAGCGTTTTAATCAAGATTTATTAAACAGTGGCAGTTTTGAGCCAGAAATTTTAAATAACATCGAATTGGGCACACGTTATTACAATCGTAAACAAGGCCTTAAAGCGAGCTCAGTTTTATTCTATTCAAGCCGTCATGATATGCAGGTAAAGCAGTGGTTTACTAATGACAAAGAGGTGGTGAATAGCAACGAGCAGCCGATCTTTGTTGGTTATATTTCTAACGCGCCAAGTGGCAGTAACTATGGTTTGGAGTCCAACTTACAATGGCAAGCGACTGGTGATTTTGAAGTGTTGGCTGGCTTTTCTTGGTTGAGTTCTCAAGTCGATAATATGTATCGCTTAGAGACCGACCCTATTACTTGGGAAGACGTGAGAGTAAGTATTGATGGTCGTGAGCAAGCCCATGCCCCAAGTTATCAATATCAGTTAGGCTTTAATTGGCAAATAGCCGATCGTATTAAATGGCATGCCACATTAAATGGTCGTGATGGCTATTTTTATTCATTTAGTCACGACCAAGAGGCTGACAAGGTAAACCTAGTGAATACGTCTATCACCTATCAAGGCGACTTCTTTGATGTGACACTTTGGGCACGTAACTTAACTGATCAGGACTACGGAGTACGAGGCTTCTATTTTGGTAACGACCCAAGAGATGGCTACACCGCAAAAACATGGGAACAATTAGGTGAGCCAAGAGTGATTGGTTTACGTGTTGATGTCCTGTTTTAAACGAGTGGTTGATAAACATTATGAAAGTAAGTGTTGAAATAAGTAAATACCCACTAACCGAGGCTGACTACGTGTCAGCCATTCAGGATTTTATTGACAGAGTTAACACCCATTCTGGTATTCGAGTTGTCACCAACCTAATGAGCACTCAGCTGTTTGGTGATTACGACACTGTGATGAATGTGTTGAACAAAGAGCTAAAAACCAGCTTTGAAAAACACGGTACTAGTGTCTTTGTTTGTAAGTTTATCCCAGGTGACTTAACTGAAAAGTACGGTCAATAAAATCGGCTGAATAGAGTCAAAGGCGCACTATGTTAGAACAGTTGTTAAACGGGTTTGAGGCTATGTCGGGGTGGGAATACGTCGGCGTTGTCTTTGGTCTTTTGTATCTCATTCTTGCAATGAAACAAAACATTTGGTGTTGGGCGGCAGCGTTCGTCAGCACCTTAGTGTATACATTATTGTTCTGGCAAGGTGCGCTGTTGATGGAAAGTGCACTCAACCTTTATTATTTGGCGATGGCTATTTTTGGCTGGTGGCAGTGGCGTGGCCAGTCTGTAAATGTTAACCAGGATTTGAATAAACAGCCAACCAAAACAATTACAAGCTGGTCTTTAAATCGTCACCTTTCAATTATTGTCGTGACATCCGTTATTAGTCTGATCTCAGGTTATGTCTTAGATACTTTCAGCCATGCCGAAATGGCGTATCTGGACTCATTTACGACTTGTTTTGCGGTTGTAACAACGTATCTAGTGACCCAAAAAGTACTCGAAAATTGGCTGTACTGGGTAGTCATTGATCTGGCCTCAATTTATCTCTACATCGAGATGCAATACTTACCTACGGCAGCTTTGTTTGTCTTGTATACCGTTTTAGCCGTGCAAGGTTATAGGATATGGCGTTTAGAACATCGGAATTTATCTAGTTCAAATCCTGATGGTGAGGCAGAGTGTGATAGACAACTGGCTTGATCGCAGTCCCTTAACTTCTCTTGAGGAAACAACCACTCAGGCTCTACATCGATGGTTATCGGAAGAGGGCGTCGTTGCTGTTGAGCCTGTGACAAATGCGAGAAATCCGGTTTATCTCTGTAAAATACGTAAGACAACCGACATACCAAAGGTGACGTCTTGTTTTTCTGGGGTAAATCTATACTTAAAACAAGTTTCTGCTGCTGAGTTGCTAGTGCTTCAGTGCTTGATGTCTACATCTGATACTCAAGAAGCATTTGTGTTTTCACAAATTGTCAGTCACCTGAGTGTGTCTAGTCAAAACTGGGTCTTATTAGAAGAGCTGAGTGCGTCAAATCCACTAAGTTTGGAGAGTCCCCGTGACATAAACATTCTGACACTTGGTTTGGCTCAATTTCACCAGCGTGGATTTGATGCGGTGCCTATACAACATAAATTGCCTCATTTATTAGGGGGATTGCTCAATCCGTTAGAGCTAGAGCAACTCTGCAATAAATATTTTACGCGAGGGGGGCAAGTCATGTTTAACGTCATTGCGGATAGTATTGAATCTGACGTGCAAGCGCCTCACGTTTTATTACATGGTGATCTCACACCGGCAAATATAATGTTGAGTCGTACCGTGCATAATTCAAAAGAACAAGAATACGTCGTTGGGTTTATCGATTTTGAATATGTCAGTATAGGTAACCCGTTATGGGATTTGGGTATGGTAGCCATCGAGCTCACCGAATTTGACTTAGAAACGACAGGATCCACTCTGATAGCCAAGTTTGAGGAATTGTTGGAGTCTTATCGACTAAATGGCGGGATCGTACCTCCCGAACAGCTGGAAACTGCGTGGGCTTGGATGGTTTGTTATTGGTTAGTAGCGAAAGAATGGGCCGAATCAAATCATCAACCCACAGCTACGTATCGAAGGTTAGTACCTGCGATTAAAGAAATCGTACGATTATACTCAGCTTAATCGGTTTGATTAGGTGAGTATCAGCTATACAGATTAGATGCCGCCTAGACGCTCAGCGATTTCTTTATACTTCTCAACGTCGGTTTTATCAAATAGCGGGTTACCTTCCGCGTCTTTATCCGCAGCTCGCAATAAATGCTCACGCTCTAAGCGAATAACTCGAACGTCTTTTACACCCAAAAAGTCTGCTACTTGATTTACTGTCATTAAAGACATGGCCCACTCCTAAATAAAGAATTTGTTTATCAATTAAATATAGTCGTTTTTATAAATTTCATGCTACCTATTACGGTGCTATTTTTAAACAATTTTTTACGAGTAAAAAAACACCACCCATCAAGCCCTTATGTAGACGTCCATCACCTTAGCGGGTATTATGGCGAGCACGCTCCCGTGGTGAAGTGGATATCACGCGTCCCTCCGGAGGATGAGTCGCAGGTTCGATTCCTGCCGGGAGCGCCATTCAAAATACGCCAATTCTGTAAAACTGTCGCCACCTTGTTACCGTTAGATCAAAACAAGTACACAATCTCTGAAATTTTGGTGCACAAATTTTGTTATGCGCGCATATCTAAACAATTGACTACTTTCCTGTTAATGACCCCAAACAAATTGCTATTAGCCCTTTTTTCGCTAAGGTAATTTAATGAAGCTATAAAAAGCTGCATCCACAATCGAGTTATGATCGTTACTTTGACGACGATGATAAAAAATTAGAAAAGGTTTAACTGGATAATTTATGGATAACGAGATTTTATTGCCGTTACTAGTCAGTACCGCACAAGGCAGCAAGCGCTCTTTTGCAACCCTGTACGAAAAAACCAGCGGTAAACTATTTGCAATAAGCTTAAAAATGTTGGGCAATCGTGCTCAAGCTGAGGAGGCGCTGCAAGACGCCTATGTAAAAATTTGGCATAACGCAAGTGAATACCAAGCATCAAAAGGACAGGTGATGTCGTGGATGATCAGTATTGTTCGTTATCGTAGTTTGGATATCTTGCGTCACAACAAGGTTCGCCGAGAACAGTCTTATGAAAGCTCAGGTGAAGGCGGTTTTGAGTCTCACGAAGGGCTGGAAAGTTTAACAGAGTTAAGCGAGGGCCTTGCTGGCATTGATGTTTCATACGTCGAAAATACTAAGATAGTCGACTGTATGGGACAGTTAGACGAACAACAGCGTCAAACGATTCATTTGGCGTATTACAAAGGTTTGTCCCATTTAGAGCTTGTCAAACATGTTTCGTCGCCATTAGGCACAGTTAAAAGCTGGATAAGACGTGGACTTCAACAATTACAGAGGTGTTTGGCGATATGAATTACAACAGTGAAAAACTACTCGATATGTTGGCCGCTGAATATGTTGTTGGTACCTTACAGGGTAAGGCGCGAGACCGTTATACTAGGCTAATGTTAACAATGAGTGCGGCACGAGAAGCAACATGGAAATGGGAGCAACAAATGAATAATTTAGCTAGCTCGATTCAGCCTGTTGTCCCAAGTCCGGATGTTTGGTCGCGAATCAATCAGTCTATTGGTGGTCAAGACGATACCGTATTTAGCTTTGCTGACGCTCAATCTAAACAACAAAAAGCACCAGATTCCTCATCGACGTCGAAGACTATGTGGAAGTTGTTAACGATGTTCGCGACAGCTGCTTGTTTGGTTTTAGCGTTTTTGGTTTTACAACCTGTTACTCCACCAGATATGAGGTCAACAGTGCAACAAGTGGCGGTGTTCCATAATGATAAAGATGCTCCGTTGTGGTTCATTGATGTAACAGAACAAAAATTATCTATCCTCGCAACCAAGGCATTAGTTCCGGAACCAAATAAAGACTATGAGTTATGGATGATCATTGAAGGGCAAGACAATCCGATTTCACTAGGTTTGTTACCTAAGTCTGGTCGTGTTGAATTGGCCAAAAACCAACTATTCGATGTAGACAAAATTGCAGTATTAGCTGTTAGTTTGGAGCCTTTAGGTGGCTCACAAACTGGATTGCCGACCGATGTTTTATACACCACAAAGTTGGCGGTTTTGTAAAACTATAAAATAATCCAATATTATTTCTTTAAATAAAAGCCGCACCAAGACTATGGTTGCGGCTTTTTTGTTAATGAATTAATCGTTGTTTTTAAATTAAATAGAATTTATTTCAAATTTTCTGCATCCACTATAAAGACTCGCGCGTTTTTATTTATGACTTTCTAAAATAAAAAGGCATAGTCATGAAAATATTAACTCCAACTCTAATCGCACTGGTCGTCAGTTCGACTCTAATTAATTCACAAAGCCAAGCATCAAGTCACAGAGAAGCACCCAATATTAGTCGTTTTCCGACCTTAGATTCTACCGACTTTTATGCATTTAACAGTTACGAAGAAGGCCGTGGCGAATATGTCACGATGATCGCTAATTACATTCCATTACAAGACGCGTACGGCGGTCCTAATTACTTTGCGATGGACCCGGACGCCATTTATCAAATTCACGTAGATAGCGACGGAGATGCATTGGCCGATCTGACGTTTTCGTTTGATTTCAAAAGTATGTTACCAAACGACAACGAAGGCGTAGCATTAACGATTGGCCCAGAGGGCAATCAGCGCACCGTTGCGGTTCCACTTAAAAATATTGGTGGTGTCGCTGCAGGCAATAACGCTGCGGTTAACTTTATGGAGTCATATACACTGACAGTTATTGAGGGGGACCCTCGCACAGGCACCAAAACCATGGTCATGAACTCGATGAGCAACTCAACTGAGTTCCAAAAGCCTCTGGATTATGTCGGTAACAAAACCTTTACTGATGCGCAAAGCTATCAACAATATGCCGATCAATTTGTCTATCAGGTAGCTCTGCCGAGCTGTGAAGGTATGGCAAAAGTATTTGTCGGTCAGCGTAAAGATCCGTTTGTGGTGAATCTAGGTAAGACTTTTGATTTAGTTAATTATGTACCGGTTGAGGGTGATAGTGCGCCAGGTGCTGGTGATGGCGAGGGGTTTCCCGGAGGTATTACACAAGCCGCAGATAATGATGACCTTGCAGATAAAAATGTCACGTCTATTGCTATTGAAGTGCCCAAAGATTGTGTCACTGGAAACGGCAACGGCACGATTGGTACATGGACAACAGCGAGTTTGCCACAAGCTCGAATCCTTAACCCTAACGCAAAATTTGCTAAAGCATCGGTTAATGGCGGTGCGATGACCCAAGTGTCTCGTTTGGGCAACCCACTAGTGAACGAACTAGTTATTGGCTTAAAAGACAAAGACACTTTTTCAACATCTATGCCTTCAGGTGATGGTCAATTTGCAGATTACGTAACGCACCCATCGCTTCCAGAACTATTAAACATCTTATTTAAAGATGCCGTAAACGACACGTTAGGCACAGAACTCGAAACGTTAGCACCAACGAACTTTCCAAGAGTGGATTTGGTCACGGCATTTTTAACTGGCTTTGAAGGCGTAAACCAACTGGCAACGGTAACACCGTCCGAAATGCTTCGTTTAAATACTCAAATTGCAGCAACTGCACAGTCAGAACAGTCGTCATTTGGTGTAGCAGGCAATGATTTAGCTGGTTTTCCAAATGGACGCCGTCCGGGTGATGATGTAGTAGATATCGCTCTGCGCGTTGTTATGGGGCGTTTGTGTCATCCAATCCCAGTAAATGGAACTGACACTGACTTAGGTTTATGTGCACCAGAAGATGCCAGCGTAGGTACAGTTCCATTTACTGATGGTGCTCCTATCAATGCATCCATGATGAACGACGCTTTCCCTTACTTAGCAACACCACTTGCGGGTTCAAAATAAGGAGACGGTTATGAATACGAACATGATTAGAAGTTTACGCCCCAGAGCCAAACCGTTCATTTTAGCACTCGTTGCCTCCCTTACTTTAAGTGCGTGTGGTGGCGACAACTACAAAATGCCTAAGGTGAACAAAGCACCAATTGTCAGTGATGCAATGGTCATAACTCAAACAGAAGTGGCAATCGAGAGTTCACTAATGGCGAGTGATCCTGAAGGTGACTCACTGACTTACTCAGTGGTTTCTGAGCCAACCATCGGTCAGTTGACGCTTAATGCAGATGGTACTTATCGTTACGAGCCTAACCTTGAAACTACAGGGACAGATGCATTTGAATTTGCAGTTAGTGATGGTGTTAATCAGAGCGTAGTTGCAAAGGTTGAGATAACCATTGAACAGCTTGAGGTTAGTTTTGCGTCCTATTCTCGCCAAGCGTTTGAACAAAATGCTGATGATGAGCCACTCAGAATCAATGGCCGAGTTTTTACCAACACTGAAGCTCAAATCGACTTTAGTGATTTGGTAGACAACAACTAACAGGGACTGCTTTCACTTGCCAAGGAAGGCTATTATAAGGAGTTTATTATGAAATTTTATCATCTGATCCCTGTATTTGTATTTTTTACAGTGACCTGCGTATCGGCGAAATTTACATTGTCCGACAGTACTTCTGAGAAAACGAGTAGCGTACCTGCACTTGATGATGTTATTGCCAAAACATCCCAAAGTGCCGCGCTTTACAAATCACAACACGAATTAGACTTAGCACAGATTTCAGAATTACTTAATAGCAGCGCGACAGTTGGTAATTCAGAGGCAAACATGGGCCTTCTAAAAAAGACTCTTAGTAAAGCATTTCAAACAAATACATCTACCGAAGTTCGATATCTTTACGCTAAAGTTCTGCAAAAAGAGCATGCATTTGATGGCGCATTAGCGGTCTTAGAGCTAGCTCCGGAGCCTGAACAAATTGACGTTAATTCATATTTACTTGCTGCTAACTTATACATGACAAAAGGTGAGTTTGCCAAAGCTAAACGCCTTTGTTTAATGCTTTTAGGTGTAGCAAGTCTAGAAGTCGCAGCCACCTGCGCTATTGACGCCGAAAGTCATACTGGCAATGCTCAAAAAAGTTTTAATGGTTTGAAGCGCATAACAGCAAATAAGCCTTTATCCTTTAATTCTAGACATGTTTTGGCAGAGCTTGCACTGCGTACTAATCAACCAGAACAAACCTTACACTATTTACGTGATATTGATTTAACCTCTGCGCCTGTCAGCCTTGTGGTATTGTGGTCGGATGCACAGTTAGCTTTAGACAATTTTCATGAGGTATTAACTGTAGTACCTCAATTAGTGAGAGAACACAGTGACTTAGAAGATGCCTTGTTATTGAGACTAGCTATAGCGGAAGCAAAAGTCGATAAGTCGCAAACTTGGCAATCCCGTATGCAAGCCAGAGTCCAGCTTCGTGAACAACGTCAAGACTCGTTTCATGCCAGTGACTTGGCTTTGTATTACTTAGAGCTTACCAACAACAAAGAAAAAGCCCGTTATTGGGCAGAAATCAACTGGCAGCAAGCCAAGCTTGATCAGGACCGTTTGTTACTACAACGAGTAAATGCGTCTTACCCCAATTATTCAACCACATACGAAGATAAATCAGACTCGAATAATGTGATTTTGAAAACAATTAGCAAGGAGTCAGGTGAATGAAAACAATACTAATTTTCAAAAAACTGGTTTCAATCTTGATGTTTTGTGGGTTTATGGGCTTATGCCTTTTAAGTTCGAACGTCGCCGCACATCAACTTAGCACGGCCTACATAGAGCTGAATTCGCTACCAAATAACCCAAATGTATTCACAGGTTCCTGGCAAATTGAGATTGCAGATCTGGAGTACAATATCGATTTTGACCAAAACAATGATGGCGATATTACCTGGCGGGAAGTCCTTGCTCAAAAAGTGAATTTAGATGCTTACGTGGTGACCTCAGTGTTGGCTAAACAAAAGGGTAATCAGTGTACGATATCTCTAACGGGCAATTTAAAAATGACCGAGCGATTCAATCAGCCATATTTGGTGATGCCTATCGAGCTTAATTGTTTTGCAAACGGTGCGATTTTTATCGAATACCAAGCTTTGTTTGCGGTTAATCCAAATCACAAAGCCATTGCATCCATAAATGGTCAGCCTTTTGTATACTCGGTAAAACAGTCGGTGTTTGAGTTTGACCTCAAATCTACAAGTTATCTAGCGACGTTTGTAGAGTTCAGTTATCAAGGTGTATTGCATATTTGGAAGGGCTTAGACCATATCTTATTTTTGGTTGCTTTGTTGTTGACCTGCGTATTGACCCGCAAGTCAGGACAATGGTGTGAAAACAGTTCTAACGAACAAATATTTATTCAAACAGCGTGGATTGTGACGGCTTTCACGATTGCGCACTCTATTACCCTAACGGCGACCGCATTAGACTTTTTGAGTCCAAATATCCAATGGGTTGAAATTGGCATTGCTATATCTGTGTTATTAGCGGCATTAAATAACATATGGCCTCTGGTCCTGAGACTTGGCTGGATTACGTTTGCTTTTGGACTATTGCATGGCATGGGGTTTGCGAGTGTACTTGGTGATCTTGGGCTTTCACAAGACTATACGGTTCTCAGCGTTTTGGCCTTTAATCTCGGTGTCGAATTAGGACAACTTGCGATACTTGCCATCGCGATTCCGGTCTTAATTACTATCAAGCGATTTAACTGGTATCGAAAGTGGGCAATGCCATCAGGCTCTTTGGGTATTGCGCTCATCGCACTACTTTGGTCCATCGAACGAGTATAAATAAAAATGGATAAAGTTATTGGTATAAAACCTCGGGGTTAAAAGGGGCATATTTGGTTACAAATTTTTATGCCTCGAGTACCTCCAACCGTTGGCTAATAAATAGACCGTTGTGCTAAATTACGATTAGAAATATTGAGAGTATTATCTCAAATAACGTTGTAAATATAGGGCAATATTATGTGGAAATGGATAACCGGAGCTTTGGTGATCGCACTAAGTGTGGTTTGGCTTTCTTTAGATAAGCACGTTAGATATTTGATTTTAAACCCGCCGAATAATCTCAATGTGCTGTTTTGGACTCAGGAGCAGCGAGATGCAGGGTTTCAATCAATTGATAAATTACCAGTGGTGCCTAAAAATAATATCAAAAAAGGCGAGGATGTCAGGCCACTACCCAAGGGTAATCCATTACCGCTTGGGCCAGATTTTGATGCGTTATTTACCTCGCAACGCATAGGCGCAATGCTAGTACTTCATCAAGGAAAGTTGCGTTTTGAGCGATATGGATTGGACTCGGATGCACATAGTAAATGGACTAGCTTTTCTGTCGCTAAATCATTCACGTCTACTTTAGTTGGGGCTGCACTAAAGGATGGTTATATCAAAAGCTTGGACGACAAAGTCACTGACTATGTCACTTCAATGAAAGGCAGTGCCTATGACCAAGTTACTATCAAGCAATTGATCACGATGACCTCAGGTGTGGCCTGGAATGAAGATTACCTGGACCCAAATTCGGACGTATCTAAGTTTAACTTTCACCAAGCAGAAGATGGTTTGGATGTTACGGCCAGTTATATGCGCAAGCTCAAGCGAGATAAGCCGCCAGGTACATTTTGGCGATATAGTACAGGTGAGACGAATTTGATTGGTCTTGTGGTGCGAAAAGCCGTAAATAAACCCCTTGCCGAATATCTGTCAGAGACAATATGGTCATCAATAGGCGCAGAGTCTGACGCTTCTTGGGTTTTAGGCGATACAGGCAGTGAAATTGGAGGCTGTTGTATTCAAGCGACAACTAGAGATTTTTTGCGTTTTGGTCAGTTTATTTTAGAAGGGGCAAGGCGAGATGGAAAGCAAGTCGTAAGTGAGGGGTGGGTCGAGTCTGCAACGACTGCTCATGTTGCCACAGATTCGGATTCAGAGTGGTATGGCTATCAATGGTGGGTTAACCGCGATGGTAGCTTTGAAGCAAAGGGGATATTTGGTCAGGGCATTATTATTGACCGCGAAAGAGGTTTAGTTATAGCGATAAACGGCAATTGGCCTAGTGCACTTGGCGACAAAGAGGTCGCCGATAAACATAAATTAATCACGCTTATTCGAGAGGCGATTGATTCGGAACAACATATCACTTCTGCCAATCCATAAATAACCATAAAACAAACTCGGAGTATGATTAAGTGAAAGCATTTGTAACAGGGGCAACGGGTTTTCTGGGCATTAATTTGATTAGAAAATTACACCAATTGGGTTGGCAAATAAGTGCGATTCGAAGACCTGACTCCGATTGTGAAGACCTGAAAGATATTCCGATAGAATGGCACCTGGGGCAAATCACTGATCCGCAAGATGTCGATCTGGCTGTTAGCAAAAGCAATGCGGATGTTGTATTTCATTTAGCAGGAGATACAAACCTATGGTTTGCCAATAATGAGCGTCAACATCTCGTAAATGTGACGGGAACAGAAAACGTCATCGATGCTGTGTTAAATAATAAGGTGAGTCGTCTTATACACACCTCGAGTATTTCTGCTTTTGGTTTTCATGACGAAGTAATAGATGAAGCTTCACCTAGTACAGCGATGAACTCGGGCGTTAATTACCTTCGTACCAAGTTTTTGGGTGAACAAATGGTCAAACATGCGGTCGCACAGCAAGGCTTAGATGCAGTCATACTCAATCCATGTGCCATTATGGGTCCTTACGACAAGCACAATTGGGCGCAATTATTTCATTTGGTTAAACATAACCAGCTACCAGGCATCCCCAAAAGCGAAGGTAGTTATTGCCATGTCGAAGCGGTTGTTGATGCACATATAACGGCAGTTACAAAAGGGCGGACCGGTCACAATTATATTTTGGCGGGAGTCGACCATTCATTTCTAGAGGTAGTAAATAAAATTGCGAAACTATTAGATAGGCCGTTATATCGAAAAGAAATCACAACGTCCTTACTAAAGCTTGTGGCTGCGGTTTCTAATGCTTGGTCGTTTTTGACCCGTAAAGAGCCTAATATGACGCCAGAAAAAGCAAAAATGGTTACTAGTAGAGTAGTGGCTAAGAGTGATAAAGCGGTAAAAGAATTAGGCTATCAAAATACTATTCCTCTAGAAACTATGTTGGCGGATTGCCATCGTTGGTTAGAGTCGCAAAAACGGATTTAACCTACAAACCATAGATCTACCAAATATTTAAAGTGCTAGATAATAAAAAACCCTGATTGAAAACAATCAGGGTTTTTTGGTTAAGATTGGTAATCTACGAATTAACGCTTCATACGTCTTCTTAATAGTGCAAATGGAGTAAGCAATAATGCCAACCAACCAAAGCTACCGCTTTCATCATCTGTTGGAGCAGGTACAACAGGCTTAGGAACATTAGCTACTGTTACTACGCTTGTTGATTTAACCGAATCAACGCCATCAGACACCGTCACTTCAAATGTGAAGTTATTGGTAGCTGAAACTTGAGGTGCTGTAAATGTCATAGTTGCAGAGTCTGCACCGCTCATAGACACTTCTGCACCGCTTGTTTGTACCCACTCGTAAGTGAATGCGTTAACTGCGTTACGGTCTTGAACTTCAACACTTAGAGTTACTGCTTCACCTTCATTTACAGTAACTGCTTCAGTCGCTGCAAGAATTTGAGGTGCAGTATTGTCACAAGAACCTGTTACACCAGAAACAACTTCTGAGTGAACTGGAGATGCAACATTACTTAGTGTTAGGTTATCGATCCACCAACCGTAGTAGTTTACTGCACTATCCGTTGCGATACGGAAGCGAAGTTTCGCCATGTTACCGTTTAGTGCCTCACCAAAGTCGATGACTTCGATACCGCCGTTTGCAGACGCTGGTGCAAAGTCTTGACCAGAGAATACCATACGACCTGCTAAAGGCTGGTCTTGCACGTCTTCGTCAAGGTAGTTGTTATAACCATTTACCATGAAGTAGCCGCCAAACTCAGTAACGTCTTTCCACGCACTGCCGTTAACACTGATTTCGACAACACCGCCGTCCCAGTCAGCTTCCATCCAGTATGCGTGCCAGAAAGAAACTTGGAATGAACCAGCGTAGCCGATTTCAAATTCCGCTGTTTCATAAGCAACATCAGTGATACCAGCGAAGTCAGACATACGTAATACTTGAGAGCCTAAATCTGCTGCAACCAAACTGTTGAAGAATGGAGTGTTAACCGTATCGAAGTACGCTAAGCCTTTGGCATTGTCGCCACCGTCCATGATGTTTACTGTTAAGTCAGCAAAAGTACTTTCGTCTTCCATGTCATCCATAGAAACGAAGTTAACTGGTGCTACTTTTTCGAAATCATAGTTAAGTGTCGCATTAAGCGTAATGTCTTCCGCTTCTACAATTGCGTCGTTTTCAACAGCTTCAGGGAAAGTAACAACAAACTCAATGTCATCTGCTACTGCAGCGTCATTAACAGTTACTTTCAACTCTGCACTTGTTTCACGAGTGAATGGGTTTAGAGTTTCGAATACGATTTCACCGTCGTTCTCGATAGTTACATCTGCATCGCCTACTACTGAGATAACCGCTTTAACATTTTCAAGTACTTCGTTACCAACGTTAGAGACAGTTACAGAGATAGTACCTGTTTCACCGATGTCTAGTACGCCATCGGCTGTACAGAAACCAACTTCTGCACCATCGAAGTCTGGATTGAAGTTTACAGATACTGCATTGTAAGAGGCCAACTCAGTTTCAAAGCTTTCAACTACACCAGTATGGTTGTTGTCGAAACGATTAGGAGAGATAGCACCAAGACCCATACCACGCTTAGCAAACGCTGTGATTGCGATTTCTAAATCATCGTTTGCAGAGGCTGCTGCGAAAATAGCGTCACGAGCTTCTGTGTAAGTTGGAGTTACAGGAGTCATCTTGTAACCTTCAACTACGTAACGAGACATACGGTCTTTCGCTTCAGCGAAACCATGCTCATTGATCAATGCAACATAGAATTCCCATAAAGCAACTGCCCAAATCTCACCAGCACCATGTGGTGATGCGTTGCTTGTTGCAGGGAAGCCTACTGGACCTGCACCTGTTTCAATGTGTGCGAATGTGTATGGGTTAACTTCCATATCAGTTGTATATGGCGCACGACGGATACCGTAGAAGAAGTCTGCGACGAACGTGCCTACACCATAGCCCAGACCAAACTCTTCGTTACCTTCAAGTTGTAAGTCTGCTTCGTCAGTTACGAATAATAATGCGTGAACGTCTGACCAACCTTCACCCATTGAACGGCCTTGGAAGTTAGTCAAACCACTTGCATTACCGATTAGACGGTTTTGCATGTAGTGACCAAATTCGTGCGCAATAATCGCGTTGTCGAACGTAGAGTCTTTAAGTGGGTAAGAGCTAAACATGTTAACTTCAACATCAACGTCTGCGTCGATTTCAGCATATAAGCTTGCACCATCTGCAAAGCTTAGACCTTGCGCAGGAATACGTACAAAGCTGTCCGTGCCACCCATAGGAGCTGGAGTGCCGTCGTCTGTGTTGTTAACAACAAGAACACCAACTGCACCTGCATCTTGTGCGTTTAGGGCTTTAACTGTAAATGCACAACCACCGCGGTCAACAACTGCGATTTTACCTGCTAATTCAGCAGCATTTGTTGCCATTTCACAGCCATCAGTTGTTGTATCAGTACCGTCGTCAATACGAGCTAGTGAAGCTGTAACGTCGTATTGTTGTGCACCAAACGAAGCAACTTGGCTAGTTGGTAATAGGTCAAGACCATCAACGTTAGTAACAACCGTACCCCAGTCTTCACCTACTGTTGCATCTTTGTCAGTCCACAAGTATTGCTGCATACGTGGTGCACCACCGTCAGCCGGTGTTGACATGTTTGCGTTGTTCTTACCTGAGAAGTCTTGTGCTTCTAGTAATAGTGGATCGTTTTCTAAACCACCACGGCCGTAGTTTGAAATCTGCGCGTTACCTGACGCTTCGTCAAAACCGTAATCATAGTAGTAATCGTGTAAGTAGTTGGTCATGTAGAACAAGTTTACAATTGCAGCTTTACGATTCTTGATGTTGTTTGAGCGGACTTCATCTGACAGTGGATAGTCAAACGTTTTCGCAGAAGTTAGCTCTGCAGTGAAGTCACCGTCAGAGTAACCACCTGGAGCAACGATATCTGCGTATGCAAATGCGTTGTTACCAAGAGTAAATTCGGCATCTTCAGGTAACCATGGATCTTGTGTGCTCAAAGAAGGCATTGAAGAAATAGAAACAAGAGGAGCTTCTAAAATTTCAGTAGGATCGTTGCCAGGCTCTAACTGAGGTACTACTTTACCGTGAGGACCTTGCATTGGTACTTTGTCTTCTCTCGCGTATGCGCGGTAGTGGAACACAGAGTCATCTACAGTTAAGCTGTGCTTAGATAATACACTGCCGTCTTGACCACTGATTACGTATGAGAACAATTCTGTGCTCACGCCGTCTTCTTCAGTCATTTCTACTTCTACGTAGTAAGAAGGAATCAGACCTTTTTTACCATCGAAGTAAACTTTTTTAGCACGTGCTTCTTTGCCTAAAGATAAAGCTTCTGTTTCACCTTTAGCCGTAAATACAGAGTACTTACCTTGTTCTTTAGATAATTGAAGTTCAGCGTTTAGTTGGCCTTCTGTCAATTCAGAAATAGCTGCACGTAGCGCAACTTCAGCAGAACCGAAGTCCATAGCAGGAGCAAGTTGACCTGCAGGTAGTTGATTACGTGCTAAGAAACCAGATGCGGCAACTAGGCTAAATTCTTCATCTAACATGATGTTGAATTCGCGGTTGAATACCTCAACACCCATAATTTCTTGCTTGTACTTGGCAATACGAGTGCCTTTACCTTCGTCGTGAAGATTAGCAAGTTTAACTTGGCTCGCGCCCTTAAGTGCAGATGAACCAAGTAGTGCGTTTAGGTAGAAATCGCTTGCATGAGCTGCACGTTGCTCAGGCAAAATACCTGTGAAATCT
The DNA here is from genome assembly GCF_017638545.1 of Psychrosphaera ytuae. Classification (NCBI taxonomy): domain Bacteria; kingdom Pseudomonadati; phylum Pseudomonadota; class Gammaproteobacteria; order Alteromonadales; family Pseudoalteromonadaceae; genus Psychrosphaera; species Psychrosphaera ytuae. The sequence continues at coordinate 1,985,429 of NZ_CP072110.1, read as the reverse complement.
GGCGCAGCCATTGATTTTGGTGCCCATAAAAACGTAGCTTTACCAAGCTGAGCATCAAAGTGGCTCTTAAGACCAGTTTTAGTTGGTTTTGCAGCTAATGCTTGTTGTACTGCAGCGTCATAGCTACCAGAAGCGGCTGATTGAGACTTTACACTTTTGATAGGTGCAGTTTGAATAGCTTCAGGTGCGGCATGAGAAGCGGCACTGGCTAGTATCATAGATACAGCAGCGGAGACTCCGGCAATCTTAAAATTTACCATCATTTTTCCTTGTTGTTGTCGTTGATAAAACTCTTCTTTCCTATTTAGGTTCACTGTATATGTTTTATCTTTTTAATTTAAATACAGCTGAACACAAACTAATCTGAAACTGGACCTTTTTGCAACTACCAATGTTGGGTAAAATTTGCCCATTATATTTGGGTTTTATAAGTCATTGTTTTTAAATATTAAAAAATGAAAAAAAATTACATTGTCATAAATTGTTACAAATGTATTTTATTTAGAGTTATCTAATACAGGGTAACTTATGGCGTTATAACAAAGTTGATATTTATAGGGACGAAAAGCATAAGATGAACAAGAATACCGCAGTGAACGTATTGATTTTAGGCTTAACTTTTTCACTTACTGGTTGCTCTAAAAAAACTGAGTTGCAAAATGACGACATCAAGGAAAAGGTTTCCCTTGAGCAACAGTCTGAAAATAAAGATGCTAACGATACAAAAATCACCAAAAATGAAACGTCTCTTGAGGTTAAAAAAGACCCTGCACATCAAATTAAACAGTTACCTGGACAATCAATCGTGTTGATGATGAATGGCGGTAAGTTTGAAGCGACAAAAACCACCTTGGTCAAAGGTGATATTGTTACTGATTTAACTATGTTTGAAAAAGCCAGAGTTACTGGTGACTTGGTAGTGGTTACAGACCAAGATACTTTTGATCAAAGTGTTATTAAAGATAGTTATACAGTCAGAAATATCGCGAAGGCGACATACCAATTAACCCCTAAAAGTAGTGAAAATTTACTGTTGAATTACAAACTTCTTAGACAGCTTACGGGTGTTAAAAGAGTTGAGGTTCAATTAGATTATTCGCCAATAGAAGACGAAAAAGCGACGTATTAAAAAGAAAGATGTTTGAGTAATCGATCCATGGCTCTGTAGCTTAGGGCTTCTGACAGGTGAGCTCGCGTAATGGATGTTGCCTGTTCTAAATCGGCGATAGTACGAGCGACTTTTAAAATCTTGTGATAGGCCCTAATCGACATATTTAATTTAAAAATTGTTTCTTCTAAAAAGCGATGATCGGCTTTAGATAGGGAGCAATCTCGGTCGACTTCTTTACTTGTTAATAAAGCATTGGGTTTTCCGGCGCGATTGAGCATTATGGCTCGCGCTTTTGCAACGCGAGATGCTACTTCAATAGTTGTTGTTCGCTGTTCTGCATTTTTATTGTCTGTTAGGGCACCTTTAGGGAGCGCAGGAACTTCGATCTGAATATCGATTCGGTCTAAAAAGGGTCCTGAAATCTTATTCAAATACTTCAATATTTGGTCTGCAGTGGCACGCCCATCACTATGGTGACCTGTCGGGCTTGGGTTCAATGCAGCAATAAGTTGAAACTGAGCTGGAAACTGCACTTGATGCCTAGCCCGACTTATATTGATCAAACCTGATTCCAGTGGTTCACGAAGGGCATCTAACGTATATCGAGAAAACTCAGGTAATTCATCGAGAAACAAAACTCCGTGATGGGCAAGACTGATCTCACCAGGCTTTGGAATACTTCCACCTCCGGTTAAAGCCGTTGCTGAGGTCGTATGGTGTGGTGCGCGAAACGGTCTTATTCTCCAATGTTTATAATCAAACGGCACTCCACTTATCGACCTTACTGCAGCTGATTCAAGGGCTTGTTCGTCTGTGAGAGGTGGCAATAACCCAGCTAAACGCTGTGCCAACATGGATTTACCAGTACCGGGTGGGCCAAGAAATAGCAAGTTATGTTGTCCACTCGCTGCGAGTTCTAGAGCGCGTTTTGCCATAGGCTGTCCAATGACATCAGACAGATCGAAAGAGGGTATCTCGGTGATTGAAAAATCCTTATCAGCTTGGCTTTGGACATTACTTGCATCAACATGAATCAAGTCTTCTGGCGCCGGTAACTCTATGTCGCTTTTGAAATGATCAATAACCTTTATAAGGTGGTTGGCTGACCTCAGTTCGCTGTTTTCTATAATAGATGCATTGTTTGCATTTTCTGGTGGCAGGACACAGATTCGGTTGGCTTTCGCACAGGCAAGGGCACTCGGGATTTCACCGACGATGCTACGGATATCACCGTTAAGCCCTAATTCGCCGTAAAATTCGTATTGGTGAAGTTTTTTATCTGGAATTTGTTTACTTGCAGCCAAGATACCCAATGCGATGGCTAAATCAAATCGGCCTCCCTCTTTGGGTAGATCAGCAGGTGCAAGATTAATGGTGATCTTCCTATTTGGAAATTCTAAACCACTATTAATGATCGCACTTCGTACTCGGTCTTTTGATTCTCTCACTGTCGTTTCGGGCAATCCGACAATGGCAAAGGAGGGCAAGCCATTGGATAAATGGACTTCGATGGTGACTAACGGCGAGGTGATACCCACACGGGCACGACTAAAAATGATCGATAGCGACATAATTACCCCTTTTAGATCTCTTCAATAAAGTTGTAATTAGGTATAACTCACAAAATAAATTTGACGTAAAATCCTGTACTTAGCGAGGTATAGTTATTTTAAACTGATCCGACCTCTTGGTGCCATCGTATGCCAAGTGTAGAAAAAATATGCAATTTAGACTTTCTTTTTTGACGAAAATGAATAAACTGGTAAGACATCGTACCAGTTGCGCTGTGAATGAACTATAATTATAGGGTTACACTCACGGATTCGTAGCGTCAATTGGGATTTATATTCAACACAGTGAGGGGCGAAACATGAGCCTAAGAACAAAATTCAAGAAAATTCTTCCGGAGATCTCTCGTACGGAACAAGAAGCGTTAGACGCAGGTGATACTTGGATTGAAGCCTCGATTTATCAAGGTAAACCAGATTTCGATGCTTTGCTACAAACAGCACCGTCAAAACTGACTGAGCGCGAGCAAGCGTTCATCGACGGCCCTTTAGCAGAGCTTCTAGAAATGCTTGACGATATGGAAGTGCACAACAGCAACCATATCCCTGAGCGCGTGATGAAGCACCTTAAAGACAATAAGTTTTTCTCTTTCATCATCCCTCAAGAGTTTGGTGGTTTAGAGTTCAGTGCTTATGCAAGCTCAACTATCGTTGCTCGCATTTCTACAAAGAGTAACCCTATTGCAACGACTGTAATGGTTCCTAACTCATTAGGCCCAGGTGAGTTACTTGCTCACTACGGTACAGACGAACAAAAAAATCACTACCTTCCGCGCTTAGTAGACGGTCGTGACATTCCATGTTTCGCACTTACAAGCCCTGAAGCTGGCTCTGACGCTGGTGGTATACCAGACCGCGCTATCGTAACTAAGAAAGTTGTAGACGGTAAAGAAGTGGTTGGTTTAAGCGTAACTTGGGACAAGCGTTATATCACGCTTGCGCCAATTGCTACATTAGTTGGTTTAGCAGTTAAAGTATTTGACCCAGAAGGTCTTTTGGGCAAAGAGAAAGACTTAGGTATTACTTGTTTACTTCTTCCTGCTGACTACGAAGGTGTTCAAACAGGTAACCGTCATAATCCACTAGGCGTTAACTTCTATAATGGTACAACTCGTGGTACTGACGTATTCGTACCATTAGACTTCGTTATCGGTGGCGCTAAAAATGTTGGTCGCGGCTGGCAAATGCTTGTAGCTTGTCTTGGTGCAGGCCGTGGTATTTCATTACCAGCAAACGGTTGTGCAACAGGTCACGCTGCGCTCAAGTCAACTTCTGAATATGCTGCGATTCGCGAACAGTTTGGTATGCCAATCGGTAAGTTCGAAGGTATTCAAGAGCAATTAGCTTTGATCGGTGGTCTTACGTACAACCTAGAAGCAATGCGTCACCTTGTATTGAACGGTCTAGATTTAGGCTTTAAACCATCTGTTGTTACAGCAATGGCTAAATACCACATGACTGAAATGGGTCGTGATGCGTTAGAAGCGGCGATGGACGTTCAAGCGGGTAAAGCGATCCAAATGGGTCCAGGTAACGTTTTAGCAACGGCATACTTCGCAACGCCAATCGGTATTACGGTTGAAGGTGCTAACATTCTTACTCGTAACCTTATGATCTTCGGTCAAGGTGCGACGCGTTGTCACCCTTACGTTCAAGACTTAATTACGTCTATCCACTCTGAAGACGCAAATGCAGATGCTGAATTCAACTCATTGTTCCGTAAGACAATTGGTTACAGCATTAAAAACTTCTTCCGTGGTTTAGCAACAGCGTATATCCCAGGTGTCGGTAGCTCGAATAACCCAGACAAACTTGTTGCTCAATTTGAAAAACGCGTTAAGCGTTTATCAAGTGCTCTAGCAGTACAAGCGGACTTCGCTTTACTAGTATTAGGTGGTGACCTGAAGCGTAAAGAAATGCTTTCTGCACGTTTAGGTGACGTATTGAGCTACTTGTTCATGGCAATGGGTAACATTAAGTTCTACCTACAAAGCGAAAATCGTGAAGATCTTAAGCCTTACTTTGAATACGGTACGCGTTGGGCTCTAATGCAAGCTGAGCAAGCGTTAGACTTATATGTAGATAACTTCCCTAATCGTTTCGTTGCGAACACATTGAAGATCAAACTAGGTCTTCCGTTCATGTCTCGCACTAAGATCTCGGACAAGTTAATTACGACACTTGCAGAAGCAACGTTACGTAACGACGGTGCGAAAGAAGAACTAACTCACCTTGTGAGCATGAAAGGCCGTGACGGCTTTGCAGTTCTGACTGACGCATACAAAGCGAAACTAGACGTGTTACCTCTTCTAGACAAGATGAAGAAAGCACTTCGCACAGGTAAAGTTGAAAAGCAGCTTACATTTGGTGAATTAGTAGAAGCGTCTTTAGCTGCATACGTAATCGATGCAGACGAAGCGAACAAGCTAATGGAATACAACGAAAAACGTAAGTTAGCGATTGCAGTTGATGAGTACACATTTGATATGGAACTTATCACTAATATTGACGAACCAACGGTTGAGCTTAAGTCAGCTTAATAACTGATTCGGTGAACAAAAAGGAAGCTTAGGCTTCCTTTTTTTGTGTCTAATCTAAGGCTTATTGACCCAGACCTTATGCATTACGTAACCAAGCACTGCTAATACAACGAAAACAGTTAAATCAAACATTAGTAGTATATACAAGTCACTATGGATAAGACTCATTGCAACTAGCTCCTAAGTAAAGACAAATCTTATTGGCTTAAAATATAGACTTAATTTTACTTGTTGTAAATGATAATTATTATCATTTGTGACTCTTTAAGGGGCTTCAGAGGAAAATGTTTTGGTCAACTGCTATACAGGGGCTCAAAAAAAAGAGGCCAGAAGGCCTCTTTCACATAATCACAGAGAATGTTAATTACTTATCTTTGTTACCAAAAGTATTACCAAAGAAACTATCTGCATTCCAAGTTGGACGTTGGTCTGCATTTGCCACTTCTTTACCAATACTGATATTGATTTCGGTGAACAGCTCAGCTGAATTGTAATTGATAGGTAAGTCTAAAGAGTCACTCGGCTGGTGGTAGTGTTTCGCGAAGAACTCACCCCAAACTTTTCCACCGTCTTCTCCTTCGGTTTTAGAAGTGAAACCTGTCATTAAGAACACAGATGGAACACCTTGTTTAACGAAGTTGTAGTGATCAGAACGAGTGAAGATCGCTTGTTCTGGCATAGGGTCTGGACTCAATTTAATGTCGTGTTTTGCAGCTGCGCGTTCTACAGCGTCACCCATTGAACTGTGGTTTGCACCAAAGGCAATGATGTCCGCAAAATCATACAGTAGTACAGGCATATCTAAATTAATGTTAGCGACCATGTCATTAACTGGTACCGTTGGGTTGTTAGCGTAGTAGCTTGAACCTAATAGGCCTTTTTCTTCACCAGTTACAACGGTAAATAGCACAGAACGACGCAAAGGTTTACCTTCACTTAACACGCGTGCAGTCTCTAGTAATACAGAAACACCAGATGCATTATCCATTGCACCATTGTTAATACGGTCTTTTTTGCTAACGTCACGAGATAATCCAATGTGATCCAAGTGAGCTGTGAATACGACATACTCATCTTTTAGCTTTGGATCAGAACCTTCTAAAATTGCTACTACGTTTGGTGAAGTGATTTCTTCATGACTAGATTTTGATGCTAGTGAAACGGTAGCGTTTAACGGAAAGCCCTTAACCGGCTGATTTTCAGTATCTGCCTTGTAAACTTCGTCCAGTGACACTGGCGCATCAGCGAATAAAACTTTCGCTGCGTCCATATTTAGGTAGGCACCCATTTTAAGGTTTTCGTAACCACCAAACGGATTGCCTTCCGAATCAACCCAGCGCAATGATGGGCCGTTCAAATAGTTTAATGCCGTAGTATAAGGGCGAACTTCTTCGCGCTTTGGTGTGTGAAGCGAAATCATCCCAACAGCACCATGTTCAGCAGCAAAGCGGCTTTTCTCACGGTTTAAGTGAGCGCCTTCTTCTGATGGCCAAGCTTCCGGGCGACCACGTAATGTAACGACGATCTTACCTTCTACGTCTAAGCCCTCGTAATCGTTGTGACCAAACTCTTCTGACACGATACCGTAGCCTACAAATACAGTCTCAGCCGTTAAGCTAGACTCAGTTTCTGCTAGGTTTGCACTCATTAAAAACTGTTTTGGGTAGCTGATCTCAGTTTCACCTTCAGAAGTGGTGATCACGGCTTTGGGGCTATTTTGGTCCAAAAAGCCTTTGCGGAAAGTAACTTGTTGCATATACGTGCCATCGTCACCCGCTGGTTTTAAACCCATTTTTTTAAATTCAGTTGCCACGTAAAGCGCTGCACGCTCGTAGCCTTTACTACCTGTATCACGACCCTCAAGTAAGTCGTCCGCTAAAAACTCTAAGTGAGCTTTGATTCGTGGTTGTTCGACTTCAACATCAACTGGTTGCTCAACTTGCTTTTCAGTACAGCCAGTTGTGAACGCGACAGCGATTGCTAAGCCAACACTTGTTAGTATCGTTTTCATGTTTTTTGCTTACTTTTAGAATGGAAATCAGTATTGTAGTTTACACGTGAGTCAATATTTTAAAAATGACCAGTGAAACTTAATTTGAGCCGAAAGGGTCATATTGTTGAACACAGTCGACGGTTTAAAAATAATAAAGGAAAGCCATGTCATTACCTATCAAACTCATCGCATTGACTAGCCTGCTCGTCGGTTTTTTTAGTTTCTCGACACTTTCTTACGCTAAGGGAGATCCTTGGCAACAAGGAAGCACAATTGAAGATTTAACTTTGCCACTGTTAAACGGAGAAGGAGAAATTAACTTAGCGGACCTTCGAGGTAAGGTGGTGTATTTTGATTTTTGGGCGAGCTGGTGCAAACCCTGTATTCAATCGTTTCCTTTATTGGATGATATTTATAAACGCTATAAAGACCAAGGATTTACAGTTATTGCAGTTAACGTTGATTTTAATCCGGAAAAAGGCAAAGAGTTTGCTAACAAACACCCTGTTAGTTACCCCGTTGTATTGGATAATCAAAAGTTATTAAAAAAAGCCAATATCAATGCAATGCCTACGGCATTTTATATCGACAAAAAAGGAGTGATTCGGCTTGTTCACCGAGGTTTTATAACGGGAGACGAAAAGAAAATAGAAAAAGCGGTAGCATATTTACTTGCTGAATAATAACGCCTGGCCGCTCAAAGCAGAACAGCCAGGTCTGCGGATTAGTTGACGTTGTCGGTGTCGTTTTCTAAGCCGTTAGTGCCGCGAAATATCGCTTCAACGTCAATTTCATCAAATTCGTATTGAGTTAAACAGAATTGACAGGTGATTTCGATGTTACCGCGCTCTTCAACGAGTGCTTTAGCATCGTCATAAGCTAATTTAAGGATCGCATTACCCGTTTTCTCACGGCTACAGCCGCAGTTGTATGAAATTGGCTGAGGCTGAAACATTTGCGGATTGTCTTCGTGATACAAACGAATTAGCACTTGCTCAGGGTCAAGCTCCAACAATTCTTTATCTGTGATAGTGTTAGTCAATGCCTCTAAATGAACAAAGTCTTGTTTGGCTTTTTCTTCAACAGGAAGGACTTGCAATAGCATTCCGGCTGTTGAACATTGTTGATCGTTCACGTCAGTTGCCAACCACACTCGAGTTTTTAACTGCTCTGAAGTTTCGAAATACTCTTCGATACACTCAGCAAGAGTTGGTTTATCAAGTGCCGCAACACCTTGATAGCGTTCACCACCTTCTGGCGCGATAGTAATAACCATGAATCCAGACCCAATCAGATCTTGAACTGTGCCTTCTTGAATATCTTCGGCATATTTAGCGACTGCGCGCATTGTCTGGTTGTGATCGCCATTAACAACAGCATAGCTCAGTGGACCGTCACCTTGTATTTGAACACTGATGTCACCTTCAAACTTTAACGTCGCAGTTAAAAGCGAAGTGGCAGATAAAAGTTCACCCAAAATGCGTTTCACTACATTGGGATAGTTATGGTTTTTGAGCATTTCAGAAAACGCATCTGAAATTTGGACTAACTCACCGCGAACGTGGTGGTCCTCAAATAAGTATCTGTGTAATAAATCTGCTTTTTTAGATTCAGTCATTTAAATGTAATCCAATAGGGTCTAAGTCAAGGTTACTCAAATAAGTCTGAGTTTTTTAAATTCAATAGAGTACGGCGTTGTTTTTTGTCTGGCTTACTGTCAGGACGAGGTGAAATAGCCGCACTTGATTGCCGCGCAAGGGCTTGTTTTTCACGGTGTTCGATACTGGCTTGGGTTTCTTCGTACAGGGTTTGAGCGATGGTAAAGTTACGACGTTTGTCGGATACTTCTTTAATTATCACCACTTTGTCATCAAAACCTTGGCGAATTTTTACTTCGGCCCCGACATCAACTGCTTTAGAAGCTTTACATCTTTGGCCATTGTAGTGAACTTTTCCGCCATTGATCATGTCAGTAGCTATGGAACGAGTTTTAAAAAAACGTGCAGCCCACAACCATTTATCTAATCGAACTTTTGAATCTGCCATGTTATGTTTCAGTTATGTTAAATGTGCCGTTAAAACGCGTAGATTTTATCATAGGTAGTGATTTTACACTACTTGAAGGGTTATACTCGATTTTTTAGTCAAGGACTCAAGCTTTTTACTTACTAGTTTGGTAGGGTAAGCGCCGGCAAAAAAATCGCAGTACTGCTTGGAGAATAATAATAAATGGAGTCTTCTCGCTTGGTTGAGCAGATAAGTCATACACTCAAAAAAATACCACAAGCTTTGGTTGCTAAAATACTCACTGTTATCCTTGTGATTTACAGTGCTTATCTTGTCGCGTTTACGGCGTGGCAGTTTTTTTCGCAGCCTGTCAGTCATGGTGTTATTCGTCCTATGGCGGTTGATTCTGGTCAATCTACTACTTCAGCATCAAGAGTTGATGTTTCATCCCTGATCGCGCTTAACGTATTTGGTAAAGAGCAAGTCAAAACGACTAAGCCAGAACCAAAACAACAAACCACTGTCGCCCCCAAAACACGCCTTAATCTTACACTTACCGGGATAGTCGCTGATAACAGCAGTAACACCTCAGATACGTCAGTGGCAATTATTGAAAGCCGAAACTCTCAAAGCACTTATGGAATTGGCGACACAATTGAAAGCACGTCCGCCAAGGTAGATCAGATTTTATTAGACCGAGTAATTCTGTCGGTTGGGGCAGGATACGAGACACTAATGTTAGAAGGAATTGAGTATTCTACTACGATTCCTGGTTCGGCCGATGAACTAAAAGACAATATTAATGTCGATGCAATACGCGTTGCACACCCACCAGGTGAAGAAAGAACCCCTGATATGAACAAACGCAGGTTTCGCTCTCAAGCGGGACCCGGTCAAACCGCTCTGCAACGTGATGCTAAGCCAAAGCGTTTAGATAAATCCGAAGATACTGAATTATCAGAAGAATTACGGGAGCAAAGAGAACAACTCTTTGAAGACCCAAAACAACTATTAGATTACATCAATATCACACCACAGAGACAAGGTGGTGAACTATTGGGTTATCGTCTCAGACCGGGTAAAGACCCGAGTTTATTTCAACGCGCAGGTCTATTACACAATGATTTGGCGGTTGAGATTAATGGATATGACTTAACGGATATGCGTCAGGCATTGACGTTAATGCGTGAACTGCGCGAGATAACTGAAGCGAACATCACTGTGCTTCGCGACGGTTCACCAGTACAAATAATTTTGGCTTTGTAAGCCTTGGAGTTTTGATTAAATGGCACTTTTTACTACAGAATCAACGCCGCATAGCGGATCGACAATGGGTCGCTCTATGAAAGTAACGGTATTTTCTGCTTTGTTATCTCTTGGTTTGCTAACGACTGCGATGACAGCACCAGTCGCAAAAGCAACTCAATATTCACCAAACTTCAAAGGCACCGATATTAATGAATTTATTAATATCGTTGGCAAAATTTTAAAGAAAACCATCATTATCGATCCTGGCGTACGCGGCAAGGTCAATGTCCGTTCCTACGATTTATTAACCGAAGAGCAGTATTACCATTTCTTTTTGAACGTGCTTCAGGTTTATGGCTATGCAGTCATTGACATGGGTGACGGTATTCTCAAAGTTGTTAGAGCAAAAGACGCCAAAAGCTCGCCTACACCAGTTGTCACTGATGAAGCGCCTGGTAAGGGCGATGAAATGGTAACGCGTGTTGTACAAGTTAAAAATGTCTCTGTACGTGAGCTTTCACCATTATTGCGCCAGCTAAGCGATCAGTCAGGTAGTGGCCATGTAGTCCACTATGAGCCAGCCAATGTTGTAATGGTGACGGGTTCAGCGGCGATGGTGAATCGCATGGCTGACATTATTAATCGAGTTGATACTGCAGGTGACCAAAAAGTGGTCATCGTGAAGTTGGAATTTGCTTCTGCCGGCGAAATGGTCCGAATCGTTGACAGTATTTATAAAAGCGCCGCAGCCAACAAAACTCAGCCAGATTTTTTGATCCCAAAAGTTGTCGCAGATGACCGCACTAACAGCGTCATAGTTACTGGTGAGCGTGAAGCTCGTGACAAAGTCATCGAACTTATCAAGCGCTTAGATTCTGAGCTTGAGTCTACGGGTAATACAAAGGTGTACTACTTAAAATACGCTAATGCAGAAGAAGTGGTGCAAGTTCTTACAGGTGTATCAGATTCTTTAGCCGCAGATACTCAAGGTGGTAGTAATCAAGCGACTACTCGTACTCGTTCAAGTGCTTCAAAACGCGATTATTCTATCCAAGCACACCCAGATTCTAATTCTTTAGTCATTAATGCCGAACCAGACATGATGCGCTCGTTAGAGCAGATCATTCGCCAATTAGACGTCCGTCGTCAGCAAGTACTTGTTGAAGCAATCATTGTTGAGGTATTTGAAAGTGACGGTATTAATTTAGGTATTCAGTGGGGCTCAGAAGAGTTTGGCTTTACCCAATACAATAACGGTGTGACACCAATTACCTCTATTGCTGGTGCTGCGTACGTTGCTCGTGACAGAGAAACTCAGGAGTTTATTAATACATATAACTCAGAGGGTGCGCCAATTACTCAAGAGGTAACCAAACGAGTTGAAGGTGACCCGACGGCTCTAGCTCAAGTATTAAGTGGTGTAACTGGTTTTGCCACCGGCATTGTCAAAGGAGATTGGGGTATGGTGTTACAAGCGGTACGCAACAACACTAACACTAACATCCTTGCGACACCTTCAATCACTACTATCGATAACGAAGAAGCGTCTATTTTGGTGGGTTCTGAAATTGCGATTTTAACTGGTTCTACCGCGAGTTCGAATAACTCTAACCCATTCCAGCAAGTAGACCGCAAAGAAGTCGGTATCAAACTTAAAGTAACGCCGCAAATTAATGAAGGCTCAGCGATTCAGTTATTAATTGAGCAAGAGGTATCAAGTGTAAGTGGTGCCGTTGGTGTTGATGTAGGAATCAACAAGCGTTCGATTAAAACCAATGTACTAGCGGAAGATGGCGGTACGATTGTCATTGGTGGGTTAATTGATGAAGATGTTCAAGAAAGTGTTTCGAAAGTACCACTTCTAGGAGATATTCCGATTTTAGGGCATTTGTTCAGATCGACTGGTACAACGAAACGCAAGCGTAATTTGATGGTGTTTATCCGTCCACAGATATTACGTGATGGTCGTAGCGCCTTAGATATTAGCCAGCGCAAATACAATTACATGCGAGCACAGCAAATTAAAGAAGATGAAGATGGTATTGAGCTTATGCCAATGACAGATCAGCCTGTGCTTGAAGAGTGGAACGATGACCTTTCGTTACCACCAAGTTTTGAAGAGTACATGAAACAGCAAGAGCAAGGTTCGACCCCTTCGACCTTGCCTAAGCCAGCAGAATCGGACAAAGGCGCTGACAAGTCAGGCTCAAAACGCGGACAAGACTAATGCAAGACGATTCAACTGAAAAATTAGTTCAGGCCGTATTGCCGCAAGATACTGACGAGCAGATACACGACTCGACTAACATCGAATCAGAAGAGGCAGAGCAAACTTCGACTCATGCCCGTTTGCCTTTTGGTTTTGCCAAGCGCTTTGGGGTGATGATTTCTTATAGTTCAGAGCAGCCAGAGCTTTTGATTAAATCAACTACAGAAATGCCAGCATTGTTAGAAACACGACGACGATTGGGCGAAGCATTGCCGTTTCGAATAATTTCTGACGAAGAGTTTGATATCACTATCGAACAGGTATACCAGCGCAATGCCTCCGAAACTCAACAGTTAATGGAAGACATAGGTAACGAAGTTGACTTGTTCTCTATCGCAGAAGAGCTACCAGGTACTGAAGACCTTTTAGAAAGTGAAGATGATGCACCGATCATCAAATTGATCAATGCAACGTTATCTGAAGCTATTAAAGAGGGCGCATCGGATATTCATATCGAAACCTTTGAAAAGTCTTTAGTGATTAGGTTCCGTGTTGATGGTGTGTTGCGTGAGGTATTGTCACCAAATCGCAAACTGGCGTCATTACTCGTGTCGCGTATTAAAGTCATGGCGCAGTTAGATATTGCCGAAAAGCGAATTCCACAAGATGGTCGTATTTCATTGCGAATAGCCGGGCGGGCAATTGATGTTCGTGTTTCAACCATGCCATCGACTTACGGCGAGCGCGTGGTAATGCGTTTGCTCGACAAAAATAATGCGCGTTTGAATTTGTCAGACTTAGGTATGGACCAAGCCAATGAAGCCAAGTTTGCTCAGCTATTACGCAAGCCCCACGGAATCATTTTGGTAACCGGTCCAACGGGTTCGGGTAAAAGTACAACTTTGTATGCGGGTTTGTCTGATATTAATAGCAAAGACAGAAACATCTTAACGGTTGAAGATCCTGTCGAATATGAACTACCAGGTATAGGCCAAACTCAGGTCAACCCAAAAGTCGACATGACCTTTGCCCGTGGTCTACGTGCAATTCTACGTCAAGACCCTGACGTAGTTATGATTGGTGAGATTCGTGATTTAGAAACTGCGGAAATTGCAGTACAAGCAAGTTTGACGGGTCACTTAGTTATTTCGACATTACACACTAATACAGCTTCGGGTGCGATTACACGTATGGAAGACATGGGCATTGAGCCATTCTTGCTTTCCTCTAGCTTGTTAGCAGTGTTGTCTCAGCGATTGGTGAGAACGTTATGTTCAGACTGTAAAGAGGCTGTTAATCCTGATCAGTCAGAGCGTCAACTATTGGGCTTAGCAGAGTTTGAGACGGCCACTATTTATCATCCAAAAGGGTGTGACAAATGTAATTTCAGTGGCTATCGCGGTCGTGTTGGTATCCACGAGCTGTTGACGGTCGATGAGCAAGTCCGCGAACTCATCCATAACGGCCACGGCGAACAAGCCATCGAAAAATACGCCAGAGCAAATGTCCCTAGCATCAGAGATGATGGTATCAGTAAGGTTAAAGCCGGTATTACGACGCTCGAAGAAGTATTACGAGTGACGCGCGAGGATAACTAATGGCTGCGTTTGAATACAAGGCACTAAACGCCAAAGGTAAGTCGGTTAAAGGTATTTTAGAAGCGGATACTTCTAAGCAAATTCGCCAACAATTGCGTGATAAAGGCTTAGTACCAATTGAAGTCAACAAAGCTACGCAAAAAGAGCAACAAGACTCAGCGGGTTTTCAACTTTTTCAACCTAAAGTCTCTACCACAGACTTAGCGTTGATCACTCGTCAGTTAGCGACTTTGGTAGGCTCAGCACTAACCATCGAGGCCGCCTTATTAGCGGTGGCTGAGCAGTGTGACAAACCTCGCCTTAAACGCACTATTATGGCTATTCGTTCAAAAGTCGTTGAGGGTTATACCTTAGCGGATGGAATGAAAGAGTTTCCGTATATATTCGATAAGTTGTTTCGGTCAATGGTGGCGGCCGGTGAGAAGTCGGGTCACTTAGACGAAGTACTGAATCGATTAGCAGACTACACCGAACAGCGCCAAGCAACAAAGAGCCAACTTACACAAGCTATGGTTTACCCTATTATGTTGACGCTTGCCGCAATAGGTATTGTCGCCTTTTTGTTAACGTCAGTAGTACCGCAAATTGTCGGTCAGTTTATTGACTCAGGGGCGGCTTTACCGGGTTCAACCCAGTTTTTATTGGACTTAAGTGACTTTATAACTGAATACGGCATCTTTGTAGTTATTGGTATTTTGGGTTTTTCAGTTTTATTTGAAAGGTTGTTAAAAAGACCGAGTTTACGTCTTAAATTTGATCGTTTGTTATTGAACTTACCTCTTGTGGGACGAGTCGTATTGGGAGTAAATACAGCGCGTTTTGCTAGAACCTTGAGTATTTTGACGTCAAGTGCAGTGCCTATCTTGGAAGGAATGCGTATTTCTGGCCAGGTTTTGACTAATACGTATATTCAAAAAGGTGTATCGGATGCGGCTGATGCGGTTCGAGAAGGTGCGTCGTTAAAAAACTCACTACAACAAACAAAAATTTTTCCACCTATGATGATCCACATGATTGGCAGCGGTGAAAAGTCTGGTGAGTTAGAGCATATGCTGGCTCGTGCAGCGGATAACCAAGATAATGAAATGGACGCGACACTAAAAATTAGTTTGGGGTTACTTACACCAATGATCGTGTTTGTTATGGCAGGTATGGTAATGTTTATTTTAATGGCCATACTTCAGCCGATAATGCAGATGAATACCCTAGTGGGTATGTAATTAATAATAAAAATTTATAGAAATATTGACGGAGCATGCAGTGAAAAAATATCAATCTAGTCAAAAAGTGACACAACGTGGTTTTACGTTATTAGAAGTCATGATCGTAATCGCCATTTTAGGCATGATTGCTGGACTAGTCGTTCCTAATTTGATGGGCCAGACCGACGATGCCAAGATCCAAAGTACCGCGATTGAAATTCGTAACTTGGAGTCAACGTTGGACATGTACAAGCTAAAAGGTGGCATGTATCCGACTACAGAACAAGGTTTAGAAGCGTTAGTGACACGTCCAGAAATCGAACCTATTCCACGTAATTATCCAGAGCAAGGCTACCTTAAAAAAGTTCCTGTGGATAAATGGGGTAACGAGTACCAGCTAGTTAGTCCTGGTGAAATGGGCGTATATGATTTGTTCTCTATGGGTCCTGATGGAGAAGCAGGTACCGAAGATGACATCGGTAACTGGAACGCAGACGAATACCTATAATCACTACCCTTAAAACGGAAGCGCTGCCGTGAAAAAAGCCCATGGCTTTACCCTCATTGAGCTGTTGTTGGTCATTGTCATAATTGGCTATTTGGTCTCACTGGTGCGCTTTCCAAGCCTCTCAAAATCGCCATTTGATGAGGTAGAAATGCAAGCGAATAAGCTTACGGCCCTGGTGAACTTAGCCTCTGAACAGGCTTTAATCCACAACAAACAACTGGGGTTGTCAGTGGGTGAAAACCAATATGCCTTTTTAGAGTTCACTGATGGTAAATGGCAACCTATAACTGTTAAGCCCTTCAAAACTGAACCACTTCCAGAAGACGTCACCTTAACCTTGAAGCTTGATGGGTTGTCGTGGAGCCAAGACAACTTAATAAGCTCAATCGAGATGATTGATGAAGAGCGTTTAGAAGCCTTAGCTGAGCTTCCCGAAGAAGAACGTTTATTAGCATTTCCACAAGTGTTTATTTTGTCATCAGGTGAAATATCACCGTTTGATATAGAAGTCACTTATGATGACTTTGATACATCTGTGATGTTTTTGGTTAGAGGTAAATTTACCGCGCCGGTCCATGTTTACGATCCACGTCAACAAGAGGACTTGGACGAATGATGAAAACTCGAGGTTTTACGTTAATTGAATTGTTATTAGCACTAGCAATCTTTGCATATGCCAGTGCGTCAATTTTAAAAATGGTCAGCCAATCCGCGCAAAACACCTCAATGCTCGAAAAAATGACATTTGCATCTTGGGTTGCCCAAAATCGACTGACCGAAATGCGCAACGAATTAATTTGGCCACCAAAAGACAACCTCAAGGGTGAAGTTGAAATGGCAGGTGTTACTTGGTTTTGGCGTCAAACCGTTACAGAGACGGCTGATCCAAGAATGCGTGCAGTTAAGATCAATGTTTTTGAATCCGTTGACGGAGTGGACTCTACGTACGAGCTAGAAACCTACGTTGTGCAACAGCAACAATCCTCTGGCACTGGGAGAGGTTCTCCGTGAGTTTGACTACCAACGAGCAATTGGTTAACACACCAAACAAATCAGCAGGCTTTACCTTAATCGAACTTTTATTGTCTCTGGCTATATTTGGAATGTTGGGTATGGCGACATACAGCGTGTTAAATAACACCATTAAAGGTAAAGAAGCAATCGAGTACCAGACGGACCAGCTTGTCGCTTTGCAAAGAGGCATGCTGTTTATCGAAAACGACCTTCGTCAAATCGCGCAACGAAAAGTCCGAATAGGCGGCGAAGAGCCAAGCCAGCAGTATTTTATTGCAACTCCGTATCTATTTGACTCTGATGATTTGGGTTTTGCGTTTGTACGGGACGGTTGGACCAACCCTGCGATGATGTTGCCTCGAAGTGAAATGCAAGTAGTTGCTTATCGAGTCAGAGAGTCGGTGTTAGAGCGTCTGTATTTTAACTTTGTAGACGCTGACGTGGGTGTTGAGCCAAGAGTTCAACCCATTTTAGAAGGTGTTTCTGAACTTGAATTATCCTATCGCTTCAAAGTAACCAATGAAGATAATTGGCAAACAGAAATTGAAGACAATGCTTTACCAAAATTAATTAAATTAGCCTTTGTAACTGAGGCATTTGGCCGTATCGAGCGGGTATTTGAGGTTATTGAAAAGACCCAAGCTGTAGCACAGCCAAGCAATCAGCCAGGTCAGTCTCCTGAGTCTGATGACGACGCCCAAGACAGTGATGATTCGTCTGAACAAGTGAGTGAGTCATGATGAGTCACAGACCGCTAAATGGTAGACGCCGCCAAACCGGTGTTGCGTTGATATCGGTTTTATTAATCATTGCATTGTGTGTCATTGTTGCGGCGCAGATCAGTACGACACAACGCATGAGTATCAGTCGTTCACAAAACCTTTTTGAGCGCCAACAAGCTTTTGAATACGCAATGGGCGCTGAGGCATTTGTCAAAGCTACAATCGAAGCATCCCTTGAAGACAATGATGGTAAAACAAGTTTAGATCAGCCATGGGCAATGAAAGGCATGGCGTTTCCGGTCAATGGTGGTGTAATCGAAGGTCAAGTTAGAGACTTGTACTCGTGTTTTAATGTCAATGCGTTGTGGCAAGATAATATGGATGAAGCATTGCAGAAAAAACGTCGTGAGTTGTTTGTCCGATTGTTAGAAAAGCTAAACGTCGATGCAGAGATAAGCCACACTGATTTGGCAAACAATATTTATGATTGGATTGATCCTGATGATTATGCAACGGAGGCGGTCGGTTACGACGGTGATATGTATACGTCTTTGGAATATCCGTACTTAAGTGCGAACAGCGCACTGGCTCATGAAAACGAATTGAGGGTGATATATGGGTTTAATCCTATTGTGTTGGACAAGATCAAAAAACATGTGTGTGCGATTCCACAACATCATGGGTTACAGATAAATATCAACACGATAGACGAAGAAAATCCCGAGTTATTGATGGCCATGCTGGATATCGATGAATCAACCGCGCAATCCATTTTGTCAGAACGACCAGAAGAGGGTTTTGAGGACATGGAGGCGTTTTGGCAGCTACAGTCTGTAGCATCAATTAATAACATTGCTTCGGTAGACAAAAGCTATTTTACCGTGAGCAGTAAGTTCTTTAAACTAATAACAAATGCATCGTACAACGACGTAAAATTTGCATTGACGAGTTTGATCCAAATGGATGACTCGTATAAAGGCACCGTAATAGGGCGTCGATTTGGAGGGGAAATTGAGCGAGAAGCTGATCCTGAGGATGAGCAGTCAAACAAATAAGCCGATTCAGTGGCTTGTTTGGTCTGATGTGAACAATGAAGTAATTGTTGCTGGAGAAATCTCTGGCCAATCAGAACTGTCATCGATTACACAATATGCAACAGGGCGACAAGTCACCGTTATCGCTAACAGTGCCGATGTGCGCCTGATCAAGCATCACTTAGAGCTAAAGCCAAATCGTCAATTGTTGAAAGCGTTGCCTTTTATGCTAGAAGACGAACTAGCCGAAGATATTGAAAAACTCCACTTCACTGTTGAAGAGACGGGTTTTGATTCTGACCAAAACAAACACTTTGTTAACTTAGCGATAATCAGCAAACAGGTATTAGCGAGTTGGCTTGATGTACTGGTAGAAGCCAATATCAATACTGCCAAAGTGGTACCTGAGGTTCTGTGTTTGCCATATGACACCAGCGCTCCTGAGCAGGATAAAGAGTCAGAGCATGCCTCATCAGTAATTCAAATGATGGCACTAGCCGATGGCTTTTTATTTAGAGAGTCAGACTGGCAGGGTTGTTTTGTTGAATCCGATTGGCTCAGTTTGTATCTGCAAAAATGCCAAGATACCGAGTTCAGAACGTGTACTCCTGTGCCTGAAGCCCTTCAGCAGCTGATTGCTCAAGACGATCGCAATGTCACTGTGATAAATGAAGAGCCAGAGTTGCCTATGTTGGTGTTGGCCAAAGGTGCCCATCGTCAGAAGAGCAATCTACTTCAAGGCGAGTTTGCACCAAAAAAACAGGTCAGCCAAGCTTGGCGTTTGTGGCGCCCAGTCGTCTATTTAGGTGGCTTATTGTTGGTCATCAGTTTCGTACTAAAAATTGCCAATTGGCAACAAAAACAGCACCAATTGGATATCGCTAAACAAGAGTTAGGCGAAGCATACAAAGCCGCATTTCCTAACGAAAAACTTCGTATTAATTTATTGCGTAGGCAGCTACAAAATAAGGTAAAAGGACTGGCTAGCGGTGATAGCCAAGGTCAATTTAGCTTCTTACCTATTATGGAAGAACTGACGCCAATTATTGCGAAATACCAAACGGTGACTTTGGATAACATTCGATTTGATAGCAAACGCGATGAACTAAGGCTCGAAATTGTTGCACCTTCGTTTCAAGAGTTTGAGCGCTTTAGAGTAGCCTTAAAAGATTTAGGTTATGAATTAAAACAAGGCGCAGTTAAAAACGAAGGCGACGTTGTCTCGGGCTCGTTGAGTTTACAGGAGAATAAGTAAATGAGTGCGTTTCAATCACTAAAAGAAAAGCTCCTAGGTTTTTATCAATCTAAGAATGAAAGTGAGCAACGATTATTAGTAATTTTAGCTGTTACTGTGCTTTTGTTTGGTATCGTTAGTGTTTATCTTTCGGTTGCCAATGGCCTGGCAGATACTGAGAAAAAACTGAGTCGTCAGCTAGAACTGAACAGCTGGGCAGAGCAACAAATCGCAATTATCAAACAGTCTCAAGGCAATGGCAGAGCCACTGATAACTCTGGTTCGATGACAGAGGTGATTAATACCTCTGCGCGTCGTTTTAATATTACGTTGGCAAGACTACAGCCGCAGCAAAATAACTATGTAAAAGTTGGACTTGAAGACGTTAACTTTAATCAATTAATGCAGTGGCTAACCCAGTTACAAAATACCTATAGTATACGTGCGGCCAACATTGATATTTCAAAAACAGAGACGCAAGGCATAGTTCGAGTGCGTCGATTAGACTTGGAGCGCATTTGATGTCAGTAGCTCGATTAAGTGTATTGTTTGTTATCGCGCTAATTATCTTTGCGGTATTTTTGACTCCTGTGTCCATTATCGCATCCCTTTTAACACCTCCAAAAGGGGTTGCATACCAGCAACTTCAGGGAACGCTGTGGCAAGGCAAAGCATCAGCGCTTCAAGTGAACAATATTGTTCTCAATAATGTCACTTGGACGTTATCGGTCCCTTCTTTACTAGTGGGCAACGCCGATTTGGACGTTAAATTTGGTAATGCTCGCAATGCTGATGAAATCAGTGGCAAAGGAAATATTCGATTAGGAATGAGCTCTATTCAAGCTAATGACCTCATTGTCCGTGTGCCCGCAGAAACTGTTAAGCCAATGTTGCCAGTGCCTGTAGGGCGCGTTGGTGGGCGTGTGATTCTAGAAGTTGATGCTTATTCAAGTAGTACCGAATTTGTCCAAAACCCTACTACACCTGTCTGTTCTGAATTAACAGGAACTTTAGTTTGGACGAAATCGGAAGTGGTTTTTAATAACCCGATTAGAATGGGCGCAATCAGTGCTGACCTTAGTTGCTCTGATAATATTTTAGTTGCCCGATTTAACGGCGACAACGAGCTTGGATTGGAAGGAGATGCAAACATCGCCTCTGCAAATCAGTTTAACTTTGATGGCTTTGTCAAACCTCAACCTCACTTACCTGCCGAAGTTCATCAGGGTATAGCAATGTTTGCGAAGTTAGACCCTCAAGGCCGTTATCCAATAAAGTTGTAAATATTTGCGTTTAGTCCTTGTGTAATTAATGTTCTTTTTCTTAAATTAGGGTATTAACTCAAGGACTAAGGCAAGCCGATGACAATACCACAGGAACGTTACGTCAGTGCACTGACAAAAGATACCATGGCGCTTATTCTCGCAGGGGGGCGTGGCAGTCGATTAGAGGAGCTGACAGCCTGGCGAGCAAAGCCCTCTGTTTATTTTGGTGGTAAGTTTAGGATCATCGATTTTCCTCTTTCAAATTGTGTAAACTCAGGGATTCGAAAAATCGGTGTGCTTACTCAATACAAAGCGCATTCGTTAATCCGACATCTTATAAACGGCTGGAGTCACTTCAAACGCGAATTTGGTGAAACGGTCGAGATCATGCCCGCTTCGCAGCGCTATTCTGAGAATTGGTACTTAGGTACCGCTGACGCTATTTATCAAAACCTAGACATAATCCGTGGAATGCGGTGCAAGTATATTGTCATTCTGTCAGGCGATCATATTTACAAAATGGACTATGGACCTATGGTCGCGCAGCACGTTGAGCGCGGAGCTGATATGACAGTATCCTGTATTGAAACCTCAATAGAAGAGGCGGCTGGCGCGTTCGGAGTCATGCAAGTCGACGAAAGTAACCGAGTACTAGACTTTTGTGAGAAGCCGGAAAATCCTGCCTGTTTACCACATGACAGCACCAAGACACTTGCCTCTATGGGAAATTATGTGTTCAACACTGACTTCTTATTAGATCTTGTAGAACGAGATGCAAAAGCATCAGACTCTAGTCACGACTTTGGCAAGGATATTATTCCGGCGATTATTTCTGATCACAAAGTATATGCGTATAAATTCCGTGCGCCTAACCCTAACGAGCCTGCTTATTGGCGAGATGTTGGTACCCTAGACTCGTTTTGGGAAGCAAACATGGAAATGATTGCGACGACACCAGCGTTAAACCTTTATGATCAAAGTTGGCCAATTTGGACATATCAATCGCAGTTACCATCCGCCAAATTTGTGTTCGATGACGACGAAAAATGCGGAATGGCTATCGAGTCAGTTGTCTCTGCTGGTTGTATTATTTCAGGGGCTAAGGTAAAGCGTTCGTTATTGTTTTCAAATGTTCGAGTAGAAGTGTATAGCCAGGTTAATGACTCAGTTATCTTGCCAAATGTGACTATTTCCAAAGGGTGTCAAATCCGCAAGGCAATTATTGACCGAGGTTGTGTTATTCCTGAGGGAATGACGATTGGTATCGATCACGAGCAAGACAGGCAAAACGGCTTTAGGGTAACGAACAAGGGCGTGGTTCTTGTTACTCGTACAATGCTGGGTGTTGCACATGGTTACTCATTCGAGGAGTGATCGCTTTTCGGTGGGATGTAAGCCTTTAATCACACTCGATGGGGCAGTTAAAGCAGAGGAGGTTTAACCTGATTGAACTTTCTTTGCTTCATTAACGTAAGTTATTTACCTCCACAGAGTTCACAAAGGATTGCTCATCGTGCTACTCAACTTTGTTTTCTTTCAACTTATTTGGTTTGGGTCCATTTTAATCGGCAACGCTTTTATACCGTTGGCCGCTCTTATCTTTTTTCTCCACTTTCGCTTTACTTCAGAAACTCAACACGACAAGAAAATCATGGCAATTGCGGCCTTAATTGGTGTGGTTGTTGATTCGTTATTGATGTTTTTCGGCGTGTTCGAATTTCAGCATGGCTTACTCGTCCATTGGCTAATCCCGCCCTGGTTGGTGGTACTTTGGATGGCGTTTGCAATGACCTTAAATCACAGCCTTGCGTATTTTCAAAAACAACCTTTACTTGCTTTTATCGGTGGTGCGGTCTCCGGGCCTCTTAGTTATTTAGCGGGAGTCAAACTTGGCGCGATTCAAATAGGCTACAGTTATTCAGTAACGTTTATCGTATTTGCATTTATTTGGGGGCCGTTGTTTTGGGGTTTGACTCGATATATCGATTGGTTAAACCATCCATCGCCTTCAGACAGCAACTTAAATCACCTTCAAAACCAAAATAGGAGTTGAGTAATGACAAGTTTAAGAGGACTGACGATAAAATCACTTTGTACAGCGCTTTGTATGATTTGTGCTTTTGCTGTAGAGCTAGTGCATGCAAGTTCAGCTATAACAACTGATCAGCACCAACACAGCTCGACTCCAGTAACGTCCTATCAAATTGACGGAGCAACATTTAAAACCTCAGCATCGACACAACTTAAACAAGTCGGTATGGCTGAATTTAGTTATTTGTTTTGGGATGTATATGACAGCTATTTGTTTAACCATTCGGGCAAGATAGACCCTAATTATACATGGTATGAACAAGCCCCCTTGGTATTAGAAATCCGCTATAAGAGAGATATTAAAGCCGACGAGCTCATAGATAGCACGATTGAACAATGGCAGCACTTAAATCTCAAAGCCGACCAATATGAAGCTTATGTACCTTGGTTGAAAAAAGTGTGGCCGAATCTAAAAAAAGGCGATCGGCTTGCACTTCTGGTTCAAGATGGTCAGTCGGTGTTTTTTTACAATCAACAAGAGTTGGCACGGCAACCTGACCCGTATTTTGCCAGAATCTTTTTAGATATTTGGCTTTCTCCTGATACAAGTGAGCCAAAGTTACGTAAGAAACTGCTAGGTATTAAATAATTTTGTAAGGAGCTGATCGTGAGACGCTCAACGATAACCAGTTTACTCGCCTCTATGGCACTACTGACAGGCTGTAGTACCAATGTGGAAGAATACGAAGGGACAACGCCTAAGTTCGAATTAGACAGTTACTTTAACGGTGATGTGGTCGCTTGGGGTATGGTTCAAGATTATACAGATAAGGTGACAAGGCGTTTTTGTGTCGAAATGACTGGGACATGGCAACAGGGTAAAACACCAGGAGAACGCACTGGTGAACTCGATGAAATGTTCTATTACGCCGATGGTGAGGTCGATCAAAGGATTTGGCAATTGGTCAAATCACCATCAGGACAATATTCAGGAACCGCTGCAGATGTAACTGGACAGGCTAAGGGTGAGGCAATAGGGTTTGGTTTTCAGTGGCAATACACACTAAACCTAAACCTCGATGGCTCTAATTATTCATTCTTCTTGGACGATTGGATGTATCAATTAGATGAATACCGCATGATGAACCGAACCAAAATGAAAAAATTTGGTATAACTGTCGCCGAAATTACCATCTTTTTCGATAAACAAACGCCATTGAGATCTTGCGATAAGCCTACTTAATGTCGTCGATTATATTGCGATAGTCAGTTACGTTAACAAAACCATCGAGTGGCCAAGCCGCTTTTTTACTATCTGGATTTGCTACTGCGAGAAGGTGAGCAATACCGTACTGCTTAGCCGATTTTAAAACCCTCATTGAGTCATCGACGAACAAGGTTCGCTTGGGATCAAAGCCTAAGTGGGCCTCGAGTTGATGCCATAGCTTCTGGCTCTCTTTGCATTCTCCAAATTGATGACAAGAGATTAACTGGTCTATGTGAGTGTCCAACTCGGTACGTTCGACTTTGAGGCTTAAAGAGTTAGGGTGCGCATTCGTCACTAATATTACTTCTTTACCAGCCCCTTTGAGCGCGTCCAAAAACGGAATAGTGTCATCGCGAAGTTGGATTAGGTGTTGTATTTCACGTTTTAGCTCGACGATGGGCAAATCTAACGTTGTTTGCCAATAATCTAAGCAGTACCACTCGAGTTGACCATATACTTCATCGTTCTTTTCTTTAAGTAAGATTTTGGCGTGCTCTAGTGAAATGCCGTGTTTTACTGCATAGGCTTTTGGGGTGTGTTCCATCCAAAAGTGATTGTCAAAATGCAGGTCGAGAAGGGTCCCGTCCATATCTAACAATACTGTGTCGATATTCGTCCAATTAAGCATAGATTTCTTAGTGAGAGTCGTTATAGTTAAGCGTGTGATATCGATTTTAGCAGAAGGTGATTATGTCGGGAAAACAAAAAGAACCAGTCACTCGAGAATGGCAAAACCAAACCCTTCCAGAGATTGAAAGTGCCGAGCTGGTGGCACAAAGCAAGCTATTTAAAATCGAGCAAATTGACCTTACGTTTGCAAATGGCGAAAAGCGCATCTATGAAAGAATGAAGGGTTCGGGCCGTGGAGCAGTTATGGTTGTCCCTTGTTTAAACGATGATGAAATGATGTTAGTTCGAGAGTATGCGGCCGGAACCCATACTTACGAATTAGGTTTTCCAAAAGGTTTGATAGATGCTGGTGAAACACCGGAAGAAGCGGCTAATCGAGAATTAAAAGAAGAAATAGGGTTTGGTGCTCGACGCTTAACTAAGCTCAAAACCTTACTAACAGCGCCGACTTATTCTTCGGCAAAAATGCATATTTTTATTGCATCAGACTTGTACGAAGCGTCGTTGCCTGGTGATGAGCCAGAGCCATTGGAAAAAGAAGTTTGGTCATGGTCTGCGTTTCAGGACTTAATGGAACACCCTGATTTTAATGAATCAAGAAGTGTAAGTGCGCTATTGATGGCGAAGTCTCTACTTAAAAAATAACGAGATAATTATTTTTGACGTACTCACAGTAATCACGCCTGTTTAATTTATCACCATTTGACTACCTTCATTCGGATTAATAATAGGCAGACCCTTTTATGATAGGCTATCCTAGGGTGGTAGCTACACACTAGGAGGCCGTCGTGGATCGAGATCTAAAAGAACTAGCAACCGAAGTACGCCATATCGCAAAGCGCGCTGGTGAGGCAATATTAGAGTTCTTTTCGGATAAAGATTTTGAGCAATTTAGCAAGGCCGATGAATCTCCAGTTACGAGCGCAGATTTTGCTGCAAACGATGTGGTGATTAATGCGCTCAAAGCACTGACACCAAACACACCAATTGTGTCAGAAGAAAGTGAAGGTTTGCAGTTAAGTGACCGCGAATCATGGTCAGAGTATTGGCTCGTTGACCCCCTTGATGGAACTCAAGAGTTTGTTGCCGGACGTCCTGACTTTGCTGTAAATATTGCCCTGATTCGAAATAACCAACCCGTGTTAGGTGTTATTCATGCACCTGTGACTGGCGAGTTTTATTGGGCCGCCAAAGGATTAGGGGCGTACAAGGTTAAAAAACAAAAACAGACTCGCCTTGAAGCCAATATCATCGACCCAACCAAGCCACACCTTATTGTTGCGATAAGTCGTGTACAGACCCTCGAAACTATTACCAAGTACATCAAACCAGGCATCAGTTTACAGTTTATATCGCTAGGTAGCTGCGCACTAAAATCATGTTTGGTGGCAGAAGGCAAAGCCGACATTTACATTCGAGTTGGGCCGACTGGAGAGTGGGATACAGGTGCTCCACAAATTATCGTTGAAGAGGCTGGGGGACTTATCATTGACTCTGAGTTTGAGCCTTTGAGTTACAACCAACGAGAGTCACTACTAAATCCGGACTTTTTTGTTGGCGCTGATCGCAGCTTAGACTGGTCGACAGTGATCATTCCGCACGGCTCCCGCCGAGATTAAATATCAGCCTTTGAATTCAGAAGCTGGCATTAGGTTTACGGTTTCGTGTAACTCAGAATAAACCAATACAATGTCTCCACGACGAAGTTGCTCTTGTAACTGACTTTTTTTGTCATCCAATGAGACTTCATATTCGCCGTAATCGGTACCCTCACGCATGATAAACTCTTCAAGAATACTCTCGAGCGTATCAGGGTTTAATTGCTGCCATGGCACAATCATAGTTCGATCCTATTAGACTCAAGCTCTTTGATATATTCGATGCTTCTAGTTTCAGTCCAAAAAATCGGTTTGAACGGATTATTACCAGTAATAAAACCGACGTGGCCGCCGGATTTACTCAATTCCAAAACGACATTACTAGCGAGCATGTCGGCTGACGGCACAACGTCAGGCGTCATAAAGGGATCGTCCTCTGCATGAATGATGAGAGTCGGAGTTTTTACTGTTTTCAAGAAGCGATTGGCACTGCATTGTTGATAGTACTCGGTTGCACTATCAAAACCATTGATAGGGGCCGTTATCGCTTCATCAAACTCGGTTAGGACCTTAATTTTATCAAGCCCTTTCTCATCTATATTGACGGGAAAGCGATCTTGCATCAATGACAGTTTGAGTTTGGTTTTGTTACGAAGTTTATCGACTAAGTACTTTTGATAAACCTTGGCAAATCCGTTACCTATTGCTTTGGCACAAATGGCTAAATCAAGAGGTGCAGAAATCACCACGGCACCACTTAAAAATGACAGATCTTGTTCGCCGACGTATTTCGCTAGCATATTGCCACCGAGCGAAAAGCCAATAGCGTAAAGTGGATTGTGTGGAAATTTGCGTTTTATATATTGGATCAGTTCAAACACATCTTCTGTTTGACCTGAATGGTAGCTTTTGGCATGGCGATTTGGCTTTTTGCCACAGCCTCTAAATTGCATGAGTAATGCAGTCCAACCTTGTTCGTGAACGGCATTCATCATTCGTTTGGCGTAGAAACTATCAACAGACCCCTCAAGACCATGCAAAATCAAAACGATTGGCGACTGCTCTTGGATATAAGCAGGGGAGCGACTCCAAATCAGTTCGATAAAATCACCATCGGATAAATTGAACTCTTGTTCAAACGGACGGAACGAATTTGGAACAGAATAAAACCTTGGAACAATCGTCTGTAAATGGCGGTTGTTCAGCCACCATGCGGGTTTAAACTTCGATTCTACTATCATGATGTCCTCATACTACTACCTCATCATGAGGGGGGACTAATTCTATGGTAAAGGGTCTAGTTAGTTCAACCCCAAGGCCAATAAGGTTATTTACTTTTTGTGTAAGTGAATACCCGCTAACATACATCGTATCGAGCCACCTGCGTATTCAAGGGCAGTTACGTCACAAGGTAACAGCGTAACGTGTGATGAGATGGTGTTACGTTGATCGTCAGTTAAGCAGCCCAATGCAGTGGTCGATAGGGCAAGGTACTTTTTATCTTTACCCTGTAGTTCGAGAGCATTACCTGCATACTGATTGATTTGTGATTCTGTTAACGAGATTAGCTGTTTACCACTTGCTTGGATGGCATTTACGACCATGGCTCGTTGCTTTGTATCTCGGATCATCTCATCGCTTATCATGACAAAATCACTGGCAACGCACATCAATACGTTAGTGTGATAAATTGGATTACCCAAGTTGTCTGATGCATCAAACAACACCCCTTGGAAGTTGTGTTGACGACAAAATAAGTTAAACACTTGTTCAGAGCATCGATGTGAACGAACTGCGTAGGCAATGCGGTTGACATGATCTAAGACCATGGCACCAGTGCCTTCTAAAAACTGATGTTGAGACTCAAAATGTGAATAGTTGATAAAGTAATTGACCTGATAATCATTAATGAGCTTGTCCAATACATCTTGGCGTCGCTCCAATCGACGATTTTCTGGATACATTGGATAAACACATAGGGCACCATCGTTATGAGTTGTAAACCAATTATTGGGAAATACTGAGTCTGGCGTTAAATCGGTTTCATCCTCGAATAATATGACCTCTACGCCTTTTCTCATCAATAACTCTGCAACGTCCGTTACCTGCTGGTAGGCCAACGCCTTGATGGCATTTGGATCCGAAGGGACTTGCTGAAACGCATTGTCGCCAGACGTTTGAGGGTTGGTGACAAATTGATGAGGGCGGATCATAACGACTGCGCTCGGTGCGTGGCCGATATTCGACATATAGGTTCTCTTTTTAATCTACAATAAAACGCAATTGTACGGCTTTGTTGACTAAAAATGTACATACTTGCGGTGGATGACCATACTCCACCGCAACTTGGTTTTGTAACCACCCTCTATCACAAACGATCTCTGTTATGGGGTGCTGAATAATCCACTCCTGGACCTTTCGGGACGATTTGAGTCGGGTTAATCATGGTATGGCTAAAGTAGTAATGACGTTTGATATGATAGAAGTCAACTGTGTCTGCCACTCCAGGCCATTGATATAACTCTCGTAAATACCCGGACAAGTGTGGGTAACTTTCGATAGTTCTGTGGTTACACTTAAAATGGCCCACATAAACAGCATCAAATCGGATAAGCGTTGTGAATAAACGCCAGTCTGCTTCGGTTAGAGTTGAGCCTACTAAGTAGCGTTGAATACTAAGCCTTGCTTCAAGTTTATCGAGCGCAATAAATAAATTGTCGAATGCTTCCTCGTAGGCATCCTGCTCGGTAGCAAACCCGCACTTGTACACACCATTGTTGATAGCGTGGTAGACCTCATCGTTAATCTCATCAATTGCATCTGCTAAGTGTGCAGGATAAAAATCTTCGTGGTTATCTGTTAGGTGATCGAAAGCATCGTTCATCATCCGAATAATTTCTGCGGATTCATTACTGACAATTTGATTGGTTTTTTTGTCCCATAACACAGGTACTGTTACACGCCCAGAGTAAGTTGGATTGTGCTTGGTGTAGATTTGATGCATAAAAGAGACGTCAAACAAGTGGTCGCCAGTTGAGTGATTGTCTTTATCAAACTCCCAACCCTCGCTCAGCATATCTGGGCTAACTACTGAAACCGAAATCGCTTGTTCTAATCCTTTTAATTTTCTGAAGATTAGAGTTCTATGAGCCCAAGGACAAGCCAGGGAAACATACAAATGATAGCGTCCTAGTTCTGCTTTAAAACCGTCTTTGCCAGTTGGACCTGCTGAACCATCTGGGGTTATCCAATTGCGTAGTTGCGCGCTTTCTCGTTTAAACTTCCCTTGGTTTTCTTTAGTGTCGTACCATTTATCTTGCCATTTACCGTCTACGAGTAGTCCCATAATTGCCTCTTTTGAATTCTGGTTGTAACAAGCCTAACAAACACAAGGCTAGAGTATAATTGTGAAAAACGGTGCTTTTTTTTCTATTTTATTGAAGAATTAGAGAGTTATACGAAACTGTTTAATATTCGCTCAAGATTTTATGTGATGTGCCGATAAAAGGGGCACAAATAAGGTAGGTATATCATGATTAAATTTGACCCGTCGCAATTTAATAAATTGCAAAACAGACCGGCCTCCGCATCACAACAAGATTTCAGTGAACGATCGCAAAATCAAGTATCACAAAGAAACCCTGTTTCAACGGTGACTTTGTCTGGCCAGCAGGTGTCGAGCTTCTCCTTATTTCAAAAAACAGTTATAAAAAAATTAGAACAGGCACTGCCAAATAATCGAGGTACCTCGGCCGAGCAGATCCAGCAAGCTCAGTCTGACGCTCGAGAGCGTCGCGCAGATGTGGCGTCTTCTAATATCCTCAACTTCATTGGTGCTCGTTTAAAATTAGATGCGCAGAATGGAGCAACTCCTGAACAACTCGAAAGTCGACTTGAAGCTGCACTCAAAGGTTATGAAAGCGGTTTTGATGAAGCTAATGGCATTTTGTCAGATATGGGTTTGATGTCAGATGACGTTGAAGCTGATGTAAACCTAACCAACTCGAAAGTTCGACAAGGTCTCGCAGAGTTAACTAAACAATATTTGGGTGATGATGCTGAGCTGTTAGATAAGATTAATGCTGAAGAGCTCGAAGAAAGCGAAGCGTTAAATGAAGTTGTATCACCCACCTATTCACAGGTGTCTGCAGCTCAAGGTCGCTCATTTAGCTTTGAGTTAGAAACTCGTGATGGTGATAAAGTAACGATAAATGCTCGCTCACTTGAAGGGTTTAGTCGGTCGCAAAGTGCAGGCGGAGCTGGATTTGCTGCGTCTTTTGAGCGTGAGTTTGCACTGGGTATTGAGGGAGAGCTAGACGAAGGCGAGCTTAAAGCAATTAATGACCTTCTGAAAGAAGTAAACAGCCTCAGCGAAGACTTCTATTCTGGTGACATGCAAA
This sequence comes from Psychrosphaera ytuae, assembly GCF_017638545.1. Lineage (NCBI taxonomy): Bacteria > Pseudomonadati > Pseudomonadota > Gammaproteobacteria > Alteromonadales > Pseudoalteromonadaceae > Psychrosphaera > Psychrosphaera ytuae. The sequence continues at coordinate 1,954,250 of NZ_CP072110.1, read as the reverse complement.
AGGCGCTCGAAAAAGCATTAAGTCTTGGTTATGACAGTTCTGAGATCGGTAGCTTTTCTATTAATCTAACTCAGGTCAGCTCGGTTAAAGCGGTACAGGCTTATCAACCAGAAGAGCCGTTATTAAAACCAGCCGTACTCTCAGAGTTGCGACCTCTGGGCAAATACGCCTCCGATATAGCAGAGAGCTTAGTTAGAGCAAGTGAGCTATTTAATCAGCCTGAAAAACTATTTTCTGAGTTGCTAGAGAATATAGCCAAGCTAGATGAGCAGGAAGGTCGACAATCTATTGTGGAGTTTTATAGCTATTCTGAAACGGTCATGCAGCAGTTTGCGACTAAGTTGCTCCCTGCAAAAGGCACTTCAAATGAAGCATCACAGTCCACTTCACAAACAGCCGATGATTAATCGGCTGTTTTTTTAGAGCCTTTAACAGCTTGATTGATTTGTTTCATCTCAGTACTGGTTAAATCACGCCATTGGCCTGGTTTGAGACCTTTCAAATCGACATTCATGATCCGAGTTCGTTTCAGTTTGGTCACTTCATATCCTAAGTATTCACACATACGACGGATTTGACGATTTAATCCTTGAGTCAAAATAATCGAAAACTTCTTTGGCCCTAACACTTTTACTTTGCAGGGTTTGGTTACGGTACCAAGAATTGGGATCCCTTTTTCCATCCGACCTTTAAACCGTTCGTTTAACGGTTTGTCAACTGTAACGACGTACTCTTTTTCGTGGGCGTTTTCTGCACGTAAAATTTTGTTCACTATGTCGCCGTCACTCGTCAAGAAGATTAAACCTTCAGAGGGTTTGTCGAGTCGACCAATCGGAAAGATACGCTCTTTGTGATTGACGGCATCGACGATATTACCTTTTACATGACGTTCTGTTGTACAAGTAATGCCGATAGGTTTGTGGTAAGCAATATATACGCGATCTGATTTATTTTGAGCGGTGGCAGCTATAGCTTTGCCATTAACAGTAACTGTGTCACCAGGCATCACTTTAGTGCCGAGTTCAGGTAGCTTACCGTTGATTTTGACTTTCTTTTGCTCGATGAGTTTGTCGGCTTCGCGACGTGAGCAGTATCCAGATTCACTGATGAACTTGTTCAGTCTTTTCGCTTGAGTATCGCTCAAAACTAATCCTAATGTATAAATGATTAAACGCCTAATGGACGTGATTGTAGCACAACTCTTTAGCGGACAGACACAAACAAAAAAGCCTGCACGAGGCAGGCTTTTAGAGGCTATTTAAGAGGCTAAATTACTTAGCTTCTTTTTCAGCTTTTGCTTTAGCAATTACTTCGTCTGCAACGTTTTGTGGACATGCATTGTAGTGGCTGAATTCCATAGAGAATTGACCACGACCTGAAGTAATAGTACGTAAGTGACCGATGTAACCAAACATTTCTGATAATGGTACGTCCGCTTTGATACGTACGCCAGTTGCACCAGCTTCTTGGTCTTTGATCATACCACGACGACGGTTAAGGTCACCGATTACGTCACCAACGTTGTCTTCTGGTGAGAACACGTCAACTTTCATGATTGGCTCAAGAAGTTGTGCACCTGCTTTAGGCATTGATTGACGGAATGCGCCTTTCGCTGCGATTTCGAAAGCAACTGCTGATGAGTCAACTGCGTGGAATGAACCATCGAATAGTTCAACTTCAACGTCTAGTACTGGGAAGCCAGCTAGAACACCAGTTTCCATCATGCTCTTGAAGCCTTTTTCAACTGCAGGCCAGAATTCCTTAGGAACGTTACCACCAACAACTGAAGAGCTGAAAGTGAAGCCTGAGTTTTGCTCACCTGGCTTGATGCGGTAGTCGATCTTACCGAACTGACCAGAACCACCAGATTGCTTCTTGTGCGTGTATGAATCTTCGATTTCTTGCGTGATAGTTTCACGGTATGCAACCTGCGGCTGACCTACTTCTAGTTCAACGCCGTAAGTACGCTTCAAGATATCTACTTTGATGTCTAAGTGAAGTTCACCCATACCTTTAAGGATAGTTTCGCCTGAGTCTTCGTCAGTCTCAACTTGGAATGATGGATCTTCTGCAACCATCTTACCAATCGCGATACCCATCTTCTCGTTACCGCCTTTATCTTTAGGCTTAACAGCGATAGAGATTACCGGCTCAGGGAAGATCATCGCTTCAAGAGTACATTCGTGCTTAGGATCACATAGAGTGTGACCAGTTTGAACGTTCTTCATACCAACAACCGCTAAGATGTCACCCGCTTGCGCTTCAGAGATCTCGTTACGGTCATCTGCTTGCATCTCAACCATACGGCCAATACGCTCAGTTTTACCTGTTGCAGAGTTAAGTACAGTATCACCTTTCTTCATACGACCTGAGTAGATACGGATGAACGTAAGGGCACCGAAACGGTCGTCCATGATTTTGAACGCTAACGCACGTAGTGGCTCGTCTGCAGATACAGTTGCAACTTCACCAGTAGGTTCACCAGTTTCTTTGTCAGTAAGAGGTTGAGGGTCTACTTCTGTTGGAGAAGGTAGGTAATCAACAACTGCGTCTAGTACTAACTGAACACCTTTGTTCTTAAATGCAGAACCACAGAACGTTGGGAAGAACGCTAGGTCACGAGTACCTTTACGGATACACGCTTTGATTTGTTCTTCAGAAGGAACAGTACCTTCTTCTAAGTATTCCATTAATAGATCTTCGTCTTGCTCTAGAGCAGTCTCGATCAATGCTTCGTGGTATTCTTCAACTTTGTCTACCATGTCCGCAGGAACGTCTGTGATTTCGTAGTTTTCAGGAAGACCTGTGTCATCCCAAACGTAAGCTTTCTTAGTTAATACGTCTACAACACCAACGAAGTCGTCTTCGATACCGATTGGTAGAGTCATAACTAGTGGGTTTGCTGCAAGTACGTTTTTAACTTGGTTAACAACGCGGTAGAAGTCAGCACCTAAACGGTCTAGTTTGTTTACGAAGATTACACGTGCAACTTCAGATTCGTTTGCGTAGCGCCAGTTAGTTTCTGATTGAGGCTCAACACCACCAGAACCACAGAATACACCGATACCACCGTCAAGAACTTTAAGAGAACGATATACTTCAACTGTGAAGTCAACGTGTCCTGGAGTATCGATAACGTTTAAGCGGTGATTTTTCCACTCACACGTTACAGCCGCTGACTGGATCGTGATACCACGCTCAGCTTCCTGTTCCATGAAGTCAGTAGTTGACTCACCGTCATGTACTTCACCAGTTTTATGGATTTTACCGGTTAATTTCAAAATACGCTCAGTCGTGGTAGTTTTACCAGCGTCAACGTGAGCGAAGATACCTATATTTCTATACTTAGATAAGTCAGCCATTGTCTTGCTCTATCTTCTCAATAATATGTTGGTTAAAAAAAGCCGCCGGATTCTATCATTAATTAACCAAAACGGCACACTTTTCATAAAAAAATAATAAAATAAATGGTTTTAATGAGTTATTCGCTCGTATTGAGCGTAATGTGATTTCCAAATTACTGGATTTAGAGTGTAGAAGACTTTTGGGAAAATGATGAGTCAAGATAAAGACCAAAAACACAAAGAGCGCCAACAGCGATTAAAAGAACAAGTGGATCAGCGTGTTGAAGCCGCACAAAAAGAGCAAGGGATTTTTCAAGTAATCACGGGTAATGGCAAAGGCAAGTCGACTTCTGGGTTTGGCGTGGTAACACGTTGCGTTGGTTATGACAAAAAAGCCGCCGTAGTACAATTTATCAAGGGTGAGTGGGACTGCGGAGAGCGTCGTTTATTGGAAAAACACGGCGTGCCATTTGCCGTTATGAAAACTGGATTTACCTGGGATACACAAAACCGAGAATCCGATACAAAAGCCGCGCAAGAAACTTGGCAACAAGCCAAAGCGTTTTTAGCGGATGAGTCGATAGACGTGGTATTACTGGATGAATTGACTTACATGATCACTTATCAGTACCTCGATTTAGAGGAAGTACTCGCAGCAATACGTAGCCGTCCGCATATGCAATCTGTAGTAGTGACAGGCCGTGCTGCGCACCGTGAGTTAATAGAGCTTGCTGATACGGTTAGTGAAGTAAAAAACATCAAGCATGCGTTTGATTCAGGAGTAAAAGCCTTACAGGGGTTTGATTATTAATCGAACAAATAAATCTGTTTATAAATCATAAAACAAGCCGCTTTTTACAGCGGCTTTTTTATTTTTGACTTGGCAATATCTACCCACTGTATTTATACTGTATAAATAAACAGTGTTGGTGGTGGTTATGTTAGAGTTAAGTGAATATCAGAACAAAGGGCTCGTTTGGTATGGCTGCAATAGTCGTGAGCAAATTAAACGAATTCCCAGTGGTTTCAATGAGGTTGATCAAGCGTTGCAAGGTGGTTTTCCTGAGCAAGGTATTATAGAGCTCAAAACCGCTTTCGGCGTTGGTGAGTTACGACTGATGACGCCGTTTTTGTCGGCCAAACAAAACGCCGGACAATTGGTTTTTGTTGCACCACCAATACAGCTTAATGCCGAATACTTAATGGCCAATCACATCAATGTCGACAAAGTACTGTTACTGACTCCAACCAGTGAAGAGCAATCGTTATGGGCCACCGAACAGTGTTTGTCGAGTGGTTGTTGTAGCGCCGTTGTATTATGGCAAGACAGCCTATCGATTAAACAAATTCGGCGTCTTATGTTGGCTTGTGAGCAGGGCGGAGCGAGTTTAATTTTGTTTCGGTATCAAAAAGCACAGCCCTTATTTTCTTTACCGAGTACGGTGAGCTTGAGTATCACTTCGCATGCTAAAGGTATTCAATTAAAAGTAGATAAACAAAAAGGTGGCCGAGCAACGGATTACTTTACGGTCGATATGAGTGAATGGTGGCCAGAGTTGATATCTAGAGACAAGCCAGTAATGGCAAATGATAATGTTGTAGCGTTTCCACGCGCAGCTGGTCATTGATCGGTAAAGGCTTATCAGGTAGCGCGATGCAGTGGCTTTACTTGTCGTTTCATTCTTTACAGCTAGAAAGCTCTAGTAACTTATCTCAAGAAACTGAACCTGTGATCATTGTCGACCCAAGACACCATGAGGTCGTTCAGTTTAATGCGTTTGCGAGAACGCTCGGGATCAAGGTGGGAATGGGATTGGCGATGTCCTTATCGTTGAGCCAAACCCTTAAAGTTTTAGAGTATCAACCTGAAATAGAGCAAGAGAGGCTTTTTGAATTAGCCGAACGACTGTACAAGTTGACTGCGGATATTGCTTTAGATCCACCAAATGGTCTGTTTTTACGGATTGATAATATGCTGCGTCTTTATAAAGACATTAGTGATTATTGGCTAGCAGTCACAACTTGTTTTGCCGATCAGGCATTGAGCTTTTATTACGCCTCGGCGCCGAGTCCGAGAATGGCAAAAGTATTAGCGCAAGCCAAAGTCAATGTTTTGTATACCAACCCTGATGAGTCCATAACAGCACTAAAACAACTACCGATTGATTACTTACAGATAAGTCCAAAACAAAAGGAGCAACTTCATAGAGTCGGCATAAAGACCATCGCAGAATTACTAGATATTCCTCTAAAGCAACTGGCCAAACGCTTTGACTTACCTTTGTTTACTTACCTTGGCCAGCTGACAGGAGAATTACATACCAAATTAGCCTTGTTTAGCCCAAAGCTCGAATACCGACGTACGTTAGAGCTGATGTACGAAATTAGTAATGCCGAAGTGTTACAGCATCCAATTAAAAAACTATTAAAAGAACTCGAAACGTATTTAAAAATCCGTAATAAAGTTGCGCAAACCTTGTGCTTTGAATTGTGTTACCGGTACAACGAGTTTATTTCAATGTACGTAGAGCGTGGGGATGGTGAGTACCGAGCGAGTAAGTGGTTGTCGTTGGTTCGACTGCAACTAGAGTCGGTAAAGTTGGCTGAGCCAGTCGTAAGTATTCGGTTGATATGTACTCGTTTAGTGTCGCAGTCAGCGCGGGTGAATGATTTGTTTAATCAGCAAGCGAGCGCTCTAGAATCACAAGAGCTGTGTGCCATGTTACAAGCTAAGCTAGGACGTGAGCACGTATACCGAATGTACCATCGGCATGCTTTAGAGCCATCTAAAGTGACAGTCTTGTCTCCCCTCAATGACATTACTGAGACTAGGAAGGCCGTATCAACACAAGCGTCTAGCGATTCACGTTTGGGGACGATTTCTAAAGGAACGTTTTGGCAACCAACTAGTCTGTTAGACATTAGACCTAGTTATTTGCAGGCGATACCGAGCGAGCTAAAAGAGCAAGTGACGATACTATCTGGTCCTGAGCGTATTACGTCTGGTTGGTGGGAGTTTGCCCCTACATGTCGAGACTACTATGTGGCAGAAAACCAGCAAGGTAAAAAGCTTTGGATATTCAGAACGCCAAATCAGCAGTGGTTTGTCCATGGGTATTTTTCATGAGCCGTATTTATCCGGGGTATGCGGAGTTATGTAGTTTTACTAACTTCAGCTTTTTAACAGGGGCGTCCCACCCAGAAGAAATCGTAGAGCAGGCGACCGCCTATCAATACCACTCTATAGCAATTACCGATGAATGTTCTGTTGCTGGCGTTGTCCGAGCATACAGTCACATCAAAGAGCATCATTTACCCATTCGTTTAATCATTGGAAGTCACTTTACTTATCAACAGAGTCTGAGGTTAACGTTATTGTGCCCAAATCGAAAAGCGTATGCAGAGCTATGTCGGGTGATCACAAATGCAAGACGCCGGTGTGAAAAAGGTGAATATGAGCTTAATGCATGGGATTTACGCTCGGTAAGAGAGTGTTTTGTTATTTGGCACCCAAGTGGTGAATTAGATAAAGACCGTCAAGATGCCAAATGGCTATTAAGTTTAAATGGGCGATGGCCCGAACAATTGTATTTAGGTCTCACCAAAGTACTTAATCATGGAGAGCATAGATACGTTAAAACCTGCGAGAAATTAGCGGCAGATTTTAATTTACCTATTATTGCTTGTGGCCAAGTGTTAATGCACGACCCACAGCGCCTACCGTTACAACATGTGTTGACTGCAACACGATTAGGAACTCAAGTTGAACAGCTAGGTCGTGCCGCACTTAGTAATGCAGAACAATGCATTCGACCACCTAATAAACTTGCTGCGTTATACAAAACAGAGTGGTTATTAAATTCAGTTCTTTTGGCTGAGCAATGTGAATTTGACCTTGGTGAATTGCGATATGAATATCCTTCTGAGCTGATCCCAAAACAACAGACACCGTCAGAGTATTTGCGAACGTTAGTAGAAGCAGGTGTTAAAAAACGTTTTCCGGAAGGCCCAACAGAAGAGGTGAAAGGACTGATAGAAAAAGAATTAGGCCTTATCGCTGAGATGCAATACGAACACTTTTTTATCACTATCTATGACATTGTGCAGTATGCCAAGCGCAAAGGGATTCTATATCAAGGGCGGGGCTCAGCGGCTAATTCCGTAGTGTGTTATTGCTTAGAAATTACGGCGGTGGATCCTTCTCAAATCAACGTGCTTTTTGAGCGTTTTATCTCAAAAGAGCGCAATGAGCCACCTGATATTGATGTCGACTTTGAGCATCAGCGCAGAGAAGAAATTTTTCAATATATTTATCAAAAATACGGTCGTAATCATGCCGCTATTGCTGCAACCGTAGTGACATATCGAACCAAAAGCGCAATTCGAGAGGTTGGAAAAGCGCTCGGGTTTGAAGAGCTACAGTTGGATTTTTTTATTAAAAATATCAACCGACGCGACCGACAGGCTTATTGGTTCGAACAACTCAGCGAATTAGGGTTGAACCCACAGTCGGAAAAAGGAAAACAATTTATTTTGCTGGTGGAGCAAATTAAAGGATTTCCTCGTCACCTATCTCAACACGTTGGCGGTTTTATCATTTCCTCTGGACCACTACATGAGCTAGTCCCAGTCGAAAATGCGGCGATGGATGGCCGAACTGTTATCCAGTGGGACAAAGATGACTTAGAGAGCTTAGCGCTATTGAAAGTTGATGTCCTTGCTTTAGGTATGCTAACTGCCATTCGAAAGTCCTTTGCTTTAATCAAAGCACACTATCAGCGTTCAGTAAGTATCGCTGATATTACGGCGATGGGGGATGACCTTGAAGTATATGAAATGATCAAGCAAGCGGATACGGTTGGGGTCTTCCAGATCGAATCACGAGCACAGATGAGCATGTTACCTAGGCTTAAACCTAAGACTTATTATGACCTGGTGATTCAAATTGCAATTGTAAGGCCTGGGCCAATTCAAGGAGGTATGGTGCACCCATACTTAAAAAGGCGAGAGGGCATTGAGCCTGTTGATTATCCGTCTAAAGAAGTAGAGGCTGTATTATATCGGACCTTGGGAGTACCTATATTTCAGGAACAGGTTATTAAGTTGGCTATGGTGGCAGCCGGTTTTACCGGTGGTGAAGCCGACCAACTGCGCAGAGCAATGGGCAAATGGAAACGCAACGGCCAGCTTAACCAATTTCGTCAAAAGCTGGTGGCGGGGATGTCACAGCGAGGTTACAGTGAAGAATTTGCAGAGCGTATTTTCCAGCAAATTTGCGGGTTTGGTGAATACGGGTTTCCTGAGTCACATTCTGCTAGTTTTGCTGTTTTGGCTTATGTTTCTGCATGGTTGAAACACCACTATCCTGAGGCTTTTTATTGCGGCTTGTTAAATAGTCTACCAATGGGTTTTTATGGGCCTGCGCAACTGATACAAGATGCAAAGCGCCACGATGTATTGATTTTACCCATCGATATTAACTATTCGGAGTGGGACCATTCGCTTGTGGAAGGTGAACCGGAGCTTTCAGGCTTGGCTATTCGTTTGGGGTTTAGACTCGTGAAAGGGATTAAACAAACAACGATAGAGCGAATTGTAGGTGTTCGTACAAAACAGGGGCACTTTAAAAATATTGCTGAATTAAAGCGTTTAAAAATTCCGAGTAATGAAATGCAGGCGCTGGCCAGTGCAGACGTTTTTAAAGGTATTGCGGGAAATCGATATGAAACGCGTTGGCAAATGATGGATTTAGAAACTGAACTTCCCTTGTTTAGACACCTATCCGATCCTTCACAGCAAGCCTTATCTACCCAACCAACACAATATCAGACATTGATAGAGGACTATGCGGCGACGGGTCTGAGTCTGGATCATCATCCAATTACGTTGTTAAAAGAACAGGGACAATTAGGTCGCTATACTCCTGCAAACGAATTACGCCTGTGTCGCCACAAAACACCCGTTACTGTTGTTGGAGTGGTAACGGGTCGACAGAGTCCGGGCACTGCGTCAGGTGTAACCTTCATGACCCTCGAAGATGATACCGGCAATACTAATGTTGTCGTGTGGGTTGCTACAGCTCGTGCTCAAAAACAAGGTTTTCTGACATCCAAGGTACTTAAAGTGAAAGGGATTTTGGAACGAGAGGGTGAAGTGATCCACGTAATAGCGGGTAAACTCATTGATTTAACCAGTGAATTAGAAGGGCTCAAAACTAAAGCTCGAGACTTTCATTAGTTGCAACATCGACAGCACAGTAATAAAAGTGGAGAGATTAAACGCTTTAGCTACATTTAACGTAGATTTGACAACAAACGAGATGGTTTGACTATGTCATCCGACCAGTTATCATGTATAGTCAAAATCATAAAACACACAATAATTGTTTAAATGAGAGCATTATGAGTCAATACAACGCACCACTAAATGATATGAACTTTATCCTGTTTGATACTTTTAAAGTACAAGAGTTTTGGCAGGAAAACGCTCACCTATCAGAGAGCATCGATGTCGATACGGCCATGGCTATCTTAGCTGAGAGCGCCAAAGTAACTGAAGAGGCGATTGCACCATTTAGCCGTGCTGCTGATGAAGAAGGCGTAAAATTTGATAGTGGTGATGTAACAACACCAGCGTCGTACAAAGACTCATATAATGTAGTAGCCGAAGGTGGTTGGATTGGTCTAGCAGGCAATCCAGAATTTGGTGGTATGGGTATGCCTAAGTCTATCACTGCTATGCATGAAGAAATGATGTGTTCTGCAGACTTGGCTTTTGCACTTTATCCGGGACTAACGGCTGGTGCGTGTTTGGCGATTAATGCACACGCTTCAGAAGAGCTTAAAGAACTTTACCTTCCAAATATGTATTCTGGTCAGTGGACTGGCTCAATGTGTTTAACTGAAGCTCACGCTGGTACTGACCTTGGTCTTATCAAAACGAAAGCAGTGCCAAATGATTGCGGTAGTTATGACATTACTGGTAGCAAAATTTTCATTTCAGGTGGTGAGCACGACCTAACAGAAAATATCATTCATTTAGTACTAGCAAAATTACCTGACGCACCGGAAGGTTCTCGCGGTATTTCACTATTCTTAGTACCAAAAATTAATGTTGATGCGCAAGGCAATCTACAAGAACCTAACGCTGTTAGTTGTGGCTCTATTGAACACAAGATGGGTATTCACACAAGCGCAACATGTGTGATCAATTTTGATGGCGCTAAAGGTTACTTAGTTGGTGAGGTGAACAAAGGCCTTGCTGCTATGTTTACAATGATGAACTACGAGCGCCTGTTAGTTGGACTTCAGGGTCTTGGTGCCGCAGAACGCTCATACCAAAACGCTAAACTTTACGCCATGGACCGTGGTCAAGGTAAAGGCGTAGAGCGCATGACGGATAAAGACTGTGATCCGATTGTTGTTCACCCTGATGTACGCCGTATGCTTCTAAATATGCGTGCTATGAACGAGGCTGCCCGTGCATTTGGTACCTATGTTTCTATCCAGTTAGATGTTGCCAAGTTCAGTGACGATAAAGAGCAGGCAAAATTAGCCGACGCTAAAGCGCAACTGTTAACTCCAATTGCTAAAGCATTTGTTACCGACACTAGCTTAGAAGGTTGTATTGCCGGCCAACAAGTATTGGGCGGTCACGGTTACGTACGTGAATGGGGTCAAGAGCAGCTTGTACGTGATTGTCGCATTACTCAAATTTATGAGGGTACCAACGGCATCCAAGCACTAGACCTAATGGGTCGTAAAGTCGCTATGGATAAAGGTGCTACTTTAAATTCTATCATTGATGAAATAAAAGCGTTCGCCTCGGACAATAACTCAGTTAATGCTTCTTTAATGTCAGAGTTAAACAAAGCAGCTGACTTATTAAAAGAAACAGCCGACACAGTATTAGCTGAAGCTGCAACAGATAAAAATGCTATTGGTGCTGCGTCAGTGGACTTCTTACATCTTGCTGGTTATGTACTGTATGCATATATGTGGGCGAAAATGGTGGTTGCTGCAGAATCATTAGAAGGTAATGAAGCACTAGCGGAAAGTAAGAAGCTTACCGCTAATTATTACTTTGCGCGTTTATTACCGCGTATTCATAGTCTAAAAGCTCAAATCGAGTCTGGTGCTGAATTGTTGTATACTTTTTCAGCAGAACAAGTGTAAATAAAATAACAGGTTATCGCGGCGTGCCTTGCGCCGCTTTGCTTTTCTCAACATTTAGTCTTAAATAAATGTTGCATTTATAATCAAAAACTATACAATGCGCACTCCCTGAAATTCCGTAAGGACAGTTTTAGGGACAAACCGAAATATTTAGATGCTCTTTTTATCGGTTTGAAACACTGACAATTAGTCAGTGAATATACAGGAGTCCCGATTTGGGATTCATTAAATAGATAAAGGAACACCGCTTATTACCGGTAAAACGGGGATAACGCGATGTTTTTTTATGCTCTTTCTAAAATGCTCTTTTTGAGGAATAAAATGAACAGTCAACGTATTCGTATCCGATTGAAAGCGTTCGACCATCGATTAATCGATTCGTCAACACAAGAAATCGTTGAAACGGCAAAGCGTACAGGCGCGCAGGTTCGTGGTCCTATTCCACTACCTACTCGTAAAGAACGCTTCACTGTATTGGTATCTCCACACGTAAACAAAGATGCGCGTGATCAATACGAAATTCGTACGCACAAGCGTCTAATCGACATCGTTGAGCCAACAGAAAAAACTGTTGACGCTCTTATGCGCTTAGATCTTGCTGCTGGTGTAGATGTTCAGATCAGTCTGGGTTAATCGAGAGATTAAAGGGGTTTCAAAATGACTATTGGTCTAGTCGGACGTAAAGTGGGAATGACTCGTGTCTTCACTGAAGATGGCGTATCAATTCCTGTTACGGTAATTGAAGCAACACCTAACCGTGTTACTCAAATCCGTAACGAAGAAACCGACGGTTACCGCGCTCTTCAGGTGACTGCTGGCTCTAAAAAAGCGAACCGTGTAACTAAGGCACAAGCTGGCCACTTTGCGAAAGCAGGTGTTGAAGCTGGTCGTGGTTTATGGGAGTTCCGCTTAGCCGCAGCTGAAGGCGAAGGTATCGAAGTTGGTAGCGAAATTACTGTAGAAGTATTTAACGACGCTAAGTTAGTAGATGTTACTGGCACGTCAAAAGGTAAAGGTTTCCAAGGTGGTGTTAAGCGTCATAATTTCTCGATGCAAGACGCGACTCACGGTAACTCACTTTCTCACCGTGCTCCTGGTTCTATTGGTCAAAACCAAACACCAGGTCGTGTATTCAAAGGTAAGAAAATGGCCGGCCAAATGGGTAACGTTCGCACTACTACTCAAAACCTTGAGTTAGTACGTGTTGATGCAGAGCGTAACTTACTTCTAGTTAAAGGCGCTGTACCAGGTGCAATTGGCGGCGACGTCATCGTTAAACCTGCTGTTAAAGCGTAATCCGGAGAATAGTGATGAAATTAGATTTTGCAGGCGCAAACGGCGCTGTTGAAGTTTCAGAAGCTACTTTCGGACGTGAGTTCAATGAAGCATTAGTACACCAAGTTGTAACTGCATACGCTGCAGGTGCACGTCAAGGTTCTAAAGCTCAAAAAACTCGCTCAGAAGTTAGCGGTGGTGGTAAGAAGCCATGGCGTCAAAAAGGAACAGGTCGTGCCCGTGCTGGTACAATCCGTTCTCCAATCTGGCGTTCTGGTGGCGTAACTTTCGCAGCTAAGCCACAAGATCATTCACAAAAAGTGAATAAGAAAATGTACCGTGGTGCGATCAAAAGCATCCTTTCTGAGCTAGTTCGTCAAGAGCGTTTCGTGGTTGTTGAAAACTTTGATGTTGAAACACCAAAAACTAAAGCACTTGCTGCTAAGTTAAATGAAATGAGCTTAAAAGACGTATTGATCATTACTGAAGAAGTGTCTGAGAACTTGTTCTTATCAGCACGCAACTTGTACAAAGTTGACGTACGTGATGTAGCAACTATCGACCCAGTTAGCTTGATCGCGTTTGATAAAGTATTGGTTACTGCTGGTGCAGTTAAGCAAATTGAGGAGATGCTAGCATGATAAGCGAAGAACGTTTGTTAAAAGTATTAGTAGCTCCACATGTTTCTGAAAAGACTACTTTAGCAACAGAAGCGAACAATACATTAGTATTTAAAGTTGCTGTAGACGCTACAAAAGAAGAAATCAAAGCTGCTGTTGAAAAGCTTTTTGAAGTTGAAGTTAAGAAAGTTAACTCTCTTAACGTTAAGGGTAAGGCTAAGCGTACTGGTATGCGTATGGGTCGTCGTAAGAACTGGAAGAAAGCTTACGTGACACTTGCAGAAGGTCAAAGCCTTGATCTTGAAGACGGCGCAGCAGAGTAATTGGAGAGTAAAAAATGGCTCTAGTAAAATGTAAACCAACATCTGCTGGTCGTCGTCATGTGACGAAAGTAGTTAACCCTGACTTACACAAAGGTGCACCATACGCTCCTCTTTTAGAGAAAAAATCTAAAACTGGTGGTCGTAACAACAATGGTCGTATCACTGTACGTCACATCGGTGGTGGTCATAAGCAACACTACCGTATCGTTGACTTCAAACGTAACAAAGACGGTATCCCAGCAACAGTTGAGCGTTTGGAATATGATCCAAACCGCAGCGCAAACATCGCTTTAGTTCTTTACGCAGACGGTGAACGTAAGTACATCATCGCGCCTAAAGGTCTTAAAGCTGGTGACCAGATTATTTCTGGTGTTGATGCACCAATCAAGCCTGGTAATGCTATGCCTATGCGTAACATGCCAGTTGGTAGTACTGTACACAACGTTGAGCTTAAGCCTGGTAAAGGCGCACAGCTTGCACGTTCTGCAGGTGCATATGTGCAAATCCTAGCACGTGACGGTCAATACGTTACTTTACGTCTTCGTTCAGGCGAAATGCGCAAGGTATTAGCTGATTGTCGTGCAACTTTAGGTGAAGTAGGTAACGCTGAGCACATGCTTCGTCAGCTTGGTAAAGCTGGTGCAAGCCGTTGGCGCGGTGTTCGTCCGACTGTCCGTGGTGTTGTAATGAACCCGGTTGATCACCCGCACGGTGGTGGTGAAGGTCGTACTTCTGGTGGTCGTCACCCGGTTACTCCTTGGGGTAAACCGACTAAAGGTGCTAAGACTCGTAAGAATAAGCGTACGGACAAGTACATTGTTCGTCGTCGTAATAAATAATTAGTGAGGTAATACCATGCCACGTTCTCTCAAGAAAGGTCCTTTTATTGACCTACACTTGCTGAAGAAGGTTGAAGCAGCCTTGGAAAGCGGGAACAAGAAACCAATTAAAACTTGGTCTCGTCGCTCAATGATCATTCCTGACATGATCGGATTGACCATCGCTGTCCATAATGGTCGTCAACACGTTCCTGTGTTTGTATCTGACGAAATGGTTGGCCATAAGTTAGGTGAATTTGCACCTACTCGTACGTACCGCGGTCACGCGGCTGACAAGAAAGCTAAGAAGAAGTAAGGAGTAGATAATGGAAGCTTTAGCTAAACATCGTTTTGCCCGTACTTCTCCACAGAAGGCTCGCTTGGTAGCTGACCAGATTCGTGGTCTACCAGTCGATAAGGCGTTAGACGTATTAACATTCAGCAACAAAAAAGCTGCTGTATTGGTGAAGAAAGTTCTTGAATCTGCAATCGCGAATGCTGAGCATAACGAAGGCGCAGACATCGATGAACTAAAAGTTGCGAAAATCATGATTGACGCAGGTCCAACTATGAAACGCATCAAGACTCGTGCAAAAGGACGCGCAGACCGCGTACTTAAGCGCTCTTCACACATTACTGTTGTAGTTGCGGACTAGGAGATTTACTAATGGGACAAAAAGTTCATCCTACGGGAATTCGCCTAGGTATCACTAAACCATGGGTTGCTACCTGGTACGCGAATACAAAAGATTACGCTAGTCAACTTAATGGCGACATCAAAGTTCGTCAGTATCTGACTAAAGAATTAAAGAACGCTTCAGTTTCAAAAATTACGATTGAGCGTCCTGCAAAGTCTATCAAGGTTACTATTCACACGGCTCGTCCAGGTGTTGTAATCGGTAAGAAAGGCGCAGACGTTGAAAAACTTCGTAACGTTGTAGCGAAATTGACAGGCGTACCTGCTCAAATCAACATCGCAGAGATCCGCAAGCCGGAATTAGATGCACAGCTAGTAGCTGAAAGCATCTCAAGCCAGCTTGAGCGTCGTGTTATGTTCCGTCGTGCTATGAAGCGCGCGGTACAAAACGCAATGCGTGTTGGTGCAAAAGGTATCAAAGTTGAAGTAAGCGGTCGTTTGGGCGGTGCTGAGATTGCACGTTCAGAATGGTATCGTGAAGGTCGTGTACCACTACACACTTTACGTGCTGATATCGACTATGCAACTTCTGAAGCATTAACTACTTACGGCATCATCGGTGTTAAAGTATGGATCTTTAAAGGTGAAGTACTTGGTGGTTTCGGTTCTATCTCTCAAGAAGAGCCAAAACAACCTAAACCAGCGAAGAAGCGTCGTAGCAAAAGCGCTAAGTAGGAGTAGACGATGTTACAACCAAAACGTACAAAATTCCGTAAGCAGCACAAAGGTCGCAACCGCGGTCTAGCGCAGAACGGTAACAAGGTTAGCTTTGGTACTTTCGGCCTTAAGGCTACTGGCCGTGGTCGTATGACTGCACGTCAAATCGAAGCAGCTCGTCGTGCAATGACACGTCACATTAAACGTCAAGGTCAAATCTGGATCCGTGTATTCCCTGACAAACCAATCACGGCTAAGCCGCTTGAAGTTCGTCAAGGTAAAGGTAAAGGTAACGTTGAATACTGGGTTGCGGAAATTCAGCCTGGTAAAGTACTTTACGAAATGGACGGTGTTGAAGAAGGTTTGGCACGTGAAGCGTTCCGCTTAGCGGCACGTAAACTGCCATTCAAAACCACTTTTGTAACTAGAACGGTGATGTAATGAAAGCTAGCGAACTTAAAGATAAAACTGTAGAAGAGCTACAAGCTGAACTACTAGGTTTGTTACGTGAGCAGTTCAACTTGCGCATGCAACAATCTTCTGGTCAACTAGCTCAAACACACTTACTACGTGAAGTACGTCGCAACATTGCACGTGTTAAAACAGTAATTGCACAAAATAAGGCAGGTGCGTAATGAGCGAAAATATCCGTACATTACAAGGCCGCGTTGTTAGCGACAAGATGGACAAGTCTATCGTTGTTGCAATCGAACGCTTTGTTAAACACCCTATCTACGGTAAATTCGTTAAGCGTACAACTAAGTTGCACGCACACGACGAAAACAACCAATGTGGTATCGGTGACACGGTAACTATCCGTGAATGTGCGCCAATTTCTAAGAACAAATCTTGGACTTTGGTTGACGTTGTAGAAAAAGCAAAAGTTCTTTAATTTTTTAAAGAAAATAGCTTAGAAAAACCGGGGCTTTTGCTCCGGTTTTTTATTTTTGGTTTCGGCCAGCGAAAAAGATCAGTAGATGCAGCAACCACTTATAAATTTGTTGTCGATTATTATTTAATCAAACCGCGAATTAGGTTGTATTTCGACCATCACTTAGTTATACTTGCGCGCCCTTTTGTAGGGGGTAGCCAATAATGGCTAGAAAGCAGCTGGTCCGAAAGGACATTGAAGTATAAAACTTAATTTAGCGGAGCACTAAACATGATCCAAATGCAAACTACGTTAGATGTGGCTGATAACTCAGGCGCACGACGCGTACAGTGTATTAAGGTTCTTGGTGGCTCTCACCGTCGTTACGCCGGTATCGGTGACATCATTAAAGTTACTGTTAAGGAAGCAATTCCTCGCGGTAAAGTTAAAAAAGGTGATGTTCTTAACGCGGTGGTAGTTCGCACTAAAGCAGCGATTCGTCGTCCAGATGGCCAAGCCATCCGTTTCGACAGTAATGCCGCTGTTATTTTGAACGCCAACTTGCAGCCAATCGGAACTCGTATTTTCGGTCCTGTTACTCGCGAACTTCGCGGTGATCAGTTCATGAAAATCGTGTCATTGGCACCTGAAGTAATTTAAGGAGCTAAAAATGGCAAGCAAAATTCGTCGTGAAGATGAAGTAATCGTCATCGCTGGTAAAGATAAAGGCAAAACTGGTAAAGTTTTGAAAGTTATCACTGGTACTGACCGATTAATCGTAGAAGGCGTGAACCTTATCAAGAAACACCAAAAGCCTGTACCACAACTACAGCAACCTGGTGGCATTGTTGAAAAAGAAGCGTCAGTAAACGTATCAAATGTTGCGATCCTTAACCCAGAAACGGGTAAAGCTGATCGTGTAGGTTTTAAATTTGAAGACGGCAAAAAAGTTCGTTTCTTCAAATCTAATGGTAAAACTATCTAATCTTGGAGTATACGATGGCGAAACTGCATGATACTTATAAAGACAGCGTAGTGCCTGAACTAATGAAACAGTTCGGCTACACATCTGTCATGCAAGTCCCTCGACTTGAGAAAATTACCCTGAACATGGGTTTGGGTGAAGCTTTAGCGGATAAAAAAGTACTAGAAGCAGCGACTGCTGACATGCAATCTATTGCTGGTCAGAAGCCTGTTGTTACTCGTGCACGTAAGTCAGTTGCTGGCTTTAAAATTCGTGAAGGCTACCCAATCGGTGCCAAGGTAACTCTACGCGGCGAGCGTATGTGGGACTTTTTAGAGCGTTTAATCACTATCGCTCTTCCTCGTGTTCGTGACTTCCGTGGCTTAAATCCTAAGTCATTCGACGGTCGCGGTAACTATAGCATGGGTGTACGCGAGCAAATTATCTTCCCTGAAATCGATTTTGATAAAGTAGACAAGGTACGTGGTTTAGATATCACTATCACTACATCTGCTAAGTCAAATGAGGAAGGTCACGCTCTGTTAGCTGCTTTCAACTTCCCATTTAAAGGATAAGGTGTAGAGTTATGGCTAAACAATCTATGAAAGCACGTGACGTAAAACGTGCCAAATTAGTAGAAAAATACGCTGCTAAACGTGCCGAGTTAAAGGCAATCATCAAAGACGTTAACACGTCTGACGAAGATCGTTGGGCAGCAGTGCTTAAACTTCAAGAGCTTCCTCGTGATTCAAGCCCTTCACGTCAACGTAACCGTTGTAACGTGACAGGTCGTCCACATGGTTACTTACGTAAGTTCGGCCTTAGCCGTATCAAACTACGTGAAGCAGCTATGCGTGGTGAAGTTCCAGGCCTTAAAAAGGCTTCTTGGTAAGAATCTGGGAGTATTGAAAGATGAGCATGCAAGATCCTATCGCGGATATGTTCACCCGCGTACGTAACGGTCAAATGTCTAACAAGGTAGCCGTTACAATGCCTTCATCAAAGTTGAAAACAGCTTTAGCTGAACTTTTGAAGAGCGAAGGTTTTATTGCTGATTACGAAGTATCAGGTGACGTTAAGAAAGAATTAAACGTTACTCTTAAGTACTTCGAAGGTAAGCCAGTAATCGAAACAATTAAACGCGTTAGCCGTCCTGGTCTTCGTATCTATAAGAAGACTACAGACCTACCTAAAGTAATGGGTGGTCTAGGTATTGCTATCGTTTCTACATCAAAAGGTTTGATGACTGACCGTGCAGCTCGTAAAGCGGGCATCGGCGGCGAAATCATCGGCTACGTAGCATAATAGGAGAGTCAGAATGTCTCGAGTAGCAAAAGCACCTATTACTGTTCCTGCCGGTGTTGAAGTTGCAATTAACGGCCAGGAAGTAAAAGTTAAAGGTAAAGTAGGCGAGTTAGCGTTGAACGTTAACGAAGCTGTTGAAGTTGTTCTAGCGGACAACGAAGTACGTACCTTACCTCGCGATAGCTTTGCTGATGCGTGGGCACAAGCTGGTACAGCTCGTGCGACTATCAACAACTTAGTTGTTGGCGTTAGCGAAGGTTTTGAGAAACGTTTGATTTTAAATGGTGTTGGTTACCGTGCAGCGGTAAAAGGCAACGTTTTGAACCTATCTTTAGGTTTCTCACACCCAGTTGATTTTGAAATTCCAGCTGGCGTGACTATCGAAGCACCTTCTCAAACTGAGATCGTTGTTAAAGGTGCAAGTAAACATTTAGTTGGTCAAGTTGCAGCGAACATTCGCAAGTATCGTGAACCAGAGCCGTATAAAGGCAAAGGTATCCGTTACAGCGATGAAATCGTTCGTCGCAAAGAGGCGAAGAAAAAGTAAGGTAAGACGATGGATAAGAAAACAGCTCGTTTACGTCGTGCCAAGCGCGCTCGCAGAACGTTTATCGAAAACGGTGTTACTCGTTTAGTAATGCACCGTACGCCTCGTCACGCTTACGCTCAGGTAATTTCTCCTGAAGGTAAGGTGTTAGCGGCGGCGTCGACTGTAGAAAAAGATATCCGCTCTGCGGTTAAGTCTACAGGTAACGTTGAAGCTGCAGCTGCGGTTGGTAAAGCAATTGCAGAACGTGCGGTTAAAAATGGCGTTGAGAAAGTGTCATTTGACCGTAGCGGTTTTAAATATCACGGCCGTGTAAAAGCGTTAGCAGACGCTGCACGCGAAGCCGGTCTTCAGTTCTAGGAGCAGCTCATGTCTAATGTAGAAGCAAAACAAACAGAATTCGAAGAAAAGCTTATCGCGGTTAACCGTGTATCAAAAGTAGTTAAGGGTGGTCGTATTTTCTCGTTCACAGCTTTAACTGTTGTTGGTGACAAAAACGGCCGTGTAGGTTTTGGCTATGGTAAAGCGCGTGAAGTTCCAGCTGCTATTCAAAAAGCAATGGAAAAAGCGCGTCGTAACATGGTAAACGTTGAATTAACTAACGGAACATTGCAACACCCTATCAAGGGTCGTCACTCTGGTTCTAAAGTTTACATGCAGCCAGCTTCTGAAGGTACAGGTATCATCGCCGGTGGCGCGATGCGTGCAGTACTAGAAGTAGCAGGTGTACATAACGTACTATCTAAATGTTACGGTTCAACTAACCCAATCAACGTAGTTCGCGCAACAGTTGACGCACTTGCAGGTATGAAATCACCTGAACAAGTTGCTGCTAAGCGTGGTCTAAACGTTGACGAAATCTTGGGGTAATGCACCATGGCTAAGAAGACGATTAAAGTAACACAAACTCGTAGCTCTATCGGTCGTTTACCGAAGCATAAAGCTACTTTACGTGGCTTGGGTTTACGTCGTATCAACCACACTGTTGAGTTAGAAGACACAGCATGTGTACGTGGTATGATCAACCAAGTTCATTACATGGTTAAAGTGGAGGGGTAATCGATGCGTTTGAATACTCTATCTCCAGCACCAGGTGCTAAGTCAGACAAGAAACGTGTTGGTCGCGGTATCGGTTCTGGTTTAGGTAAAACTGGTGGTCGTGGACACAAAGGTCAGAAATCACGCTCAGGCGGAAGTGTTAAGCCAGGTTTTGAAGGTGGTCAAATGCCTTTACAACGTCGCTTACCGAAGTTCGGTTTCACTTCTCGTAAATCGTTGGTAACTGATGAAGTAACATTGTCTGAAATCGCTAAGGTAGAAGGCGACATCGTTTCTTTAGAAACTTTGAAAGCTGCTGGCCTAGTGAAAAAAGACATGCTTTTCGTTAAAGTTGTTAAATCTGGCGAAATCGCTCGTTCAGTAACTGTAGCTGGTCTACGTGTTACTAAAGGTGCGGCTGAAGCTATCGTTGCAGCTGGCGGAAAAGTAGAATAAGGACAAGTACATTATGGCTAAACCAGGATTAGATCTACAAAGCGGACAAACAGGATTCACCGAGTTAAAACAACGTTTAATGTTTGTTTTTCTTGCGATAGTCGTTTTTCGACTGGGTTCTTTTGTTCCAATTCCTGGGATAGATGCTGCAGTACTAGCTGAATTATTCGAACAGCAAAAGGGTACCATCGTAGAAATGTTTAACATGTTCTCCGGTGGTGCGCTTGAGCGTGCTTCGGTATTAGCGTTAGGTATCATGCCATACATAACTGCATCGATTATCATGCAGTTATTAACGGTTATGCACCCTTCTTTAGCTGAGCTGAAGAAAGAAGGTGAGGCAGGTCGTAAAAAGATCAGTCAATATACACGTTATTTCACGTTAGTATTAGCGACATTCCAGTCGTTCGGTATCGCTACTAGCCTACCAAATATGATGCCAGGTCTGGTTTTAAACCCAGGTCCAGGTTTCTATTTCACAGCGGTAGTGAGTTTGGTTACTGGTACCATGTTCTTAATGTGGTTAGGTGAACAAATTACTGAGCGTGGTATCGGTAATGGTATTTCAATACTAATTTTCACCGGTATTGTTGCAGGGTTGCCATCTGCGATAGGCCAAACAGCAGAGCAAGCACGTCAAGGCGAGCTTAATGTGTTGTTACTATTGTTGATTGCAGTGATTGTTTTTGCGGTTACATACTTTGTTGTTTTCGTAGAACGTGGTCAACGTCGTATCGTTGTTAACTACGCTAAGCGTCAACAGGGTCGCCAAGTGTTTCAGGCACAAAGCTCTCATTTACCACTTAAGGTAAATATGGCTGGCGTAATACCACCAATTTTTGCTGGTAGTATTATCATGTTCCCAAGCACAATTGCAGCTTGGTTTGGTACTGGAGAAGGTGCCGTTGCAGACTTTTTGCAGCAGTTATCTCTTACATTATCACCGGGACAACCCCTATATGTGATGTTGTACGCAGCTGCTATAATTTTCTTCTGTTTTTTCTACACCGCGTTGGTTTTCAACCCGAGAGAAACAGCTGATAACTTGAAGCGCTCAGGTGCATTCATTCCAGGTATCAGACCAGGTGAACAAACGTCTCGTTTTATCGACAAGGTAATGACACGTTTGACACTAGCAGGCGCAATGTATATTACGTTCGTTTGTTTAGTTCCTGAGTTCATGATGATTGCTTGGAACGTTCAATTTTACTTTGGCGGCACATCGTTGTTAATCATCGTTGTTGTTGTCATGGATTTTATGGCGCAGGTTCAAACACTGTTGATGTCTCATCAGTATGATTCTGTTCTTAAGAAGGCAAACCTTGCAGGAAAAGCTTTAGATAAAGCCAACCTGAAAGGCTATAGCCGTTAGATTGCGGAGTTAAAGCAATGAAAGTACGTGCTTCCGTTAAGAAGATATGTCGTAACTGTAAAGTAATTAAGCGTTCAGGTGTTGTTCGCGTAATCTGTACAGACCCTAAGCATAAGCAGCGTCAGGGTTAATACGACGTAACAAAGCGGGCGGGAAGTTTTCTCGCCCATATTTACAAACGGTCATAGGTCGAGTATCCTAACGGGCTTTTCGACTGACCCAAAACTATAGGAGATGTGTTAGTGGCCCGTATCGCTGGCATTAACATTTCCGATCGTAAACACGCTGTAATCGCACTAACTGCGATTTTCGGTATCGGTAAAACTCGTTCAAAAGCAATTTTGGCGGCTACTGGTATCGCAGAAGATACGAAAATCGGAACATTATCTGAACAAGATTTAGATAAATTACGTGAAGAAGTTGGCAAGTACACTGTAGAAGGTGACCTTCGCCGTGAAGTAACTTTAAACATTAAACGTTTAATGGATTTAGGTTGTAACCGTGGTCTTCGCCACCGTCGTAGCCTTCCTCTACGTGGTCAGCGCACTAAGACTAATGCGCGTACACGTAAGGGTCCACGTAAACCTATTACTAAATAAGGCGAGGTAGCAAGAAATGGCAAAAGCTCCAACTCGTTCACGTAAAAAAGTAAAAAAGCAAGTTGCTGATGGTATGGCTCATATCCATGCTTCTTTCAACAACACAATCGTTACTTTAACCGACCGTCAAGGCAATGCATTGTCTTGGGCTACTGCAGGTGGTTCAGGTTTCCGTGGTTCACGTAAATCTACACCATTCGCTGCACAGGTAGCGGCTGAACGCGCAGGCGAAGCAGCAAAAGAGTACGGTTTGAAGAATATTGAAGTGTTCGTCAAGGGCCCAGGTCCAGGTCGTGAATCTGCAATCCGTGCGTTAAACGCAGTGGGTTACAAGATCACTAACATTACTGACGTGACACCAATTCCTCATAACGGTTGTCGTCCGCCTAAGAAACGTCGTGTATAACGACTGTTAGTGGAGAAAGAACATGGCAAGATATTTGGGTCCAAAGCTAAAGCTTAGTCGTCGCGAAGGAACAGACTTGTTCCTTAAAAGTGGCGTACGTGCAATAGATACAAAATGTAAGCTCGACACTGCACCAGGTCAACACGGCGCTCGTAAGCCTCGTTTGTCTGACTACGGTTTGCAGCTTCGTGAAAAACAAAAAGTACGTCGTATTTACGGTGTTTTAGAAAAACAATTCCGTAACTACTACAAAGAAGCAGCTCGTATTAAAGGTAATACTGGTGAGAACCTATTACAACTTTTAGAGAGCCGCTTAGATAACGTTGTTTATCGTATGGGTTACGCAAGTACTCGTGCGGAAGCTCGTCAGCTAGTTAGCCACAAGTCAATTGTTGTTAACGGTAGCGTAGTGAACATTCCTTCCTACAAAGTGTCTGCAAATGACGTAGTTGCTGTTCGTGAAAAATCGAAAAAGCAAGGTCGTATCATTGCAGCTCTTGAGTTAGCTGAACAACGTGAAAAACCGACTTGGATTGAAGTAGATAGCAAAGAGATGTCTGGTACGTATAAAGCGAACCCAGAGCGCTCTGAATTGTCTGCAGAGATTAACGAACAGTTAATTGTTGAACTTTACTCTAAGTAAAGTTGAAACATAAGAGGATATAAAATGCAGGGGTCTGTAACTGAATTCCTTAAGCCTAGGCTTGTAGATATTGAACAAGTTAGTGCAACTCGAGCAAAAGTAACGCTTGAGCCATTAGAGCGTGGTTTTGGCCACACACTTGGTAATGCGTTGCGTAGAATCTTGTTGTCGTCTATGCCTGGTTGTGCAGTAACCGAAGTAGAAATCGACGGCGTACAGCACGAATACAGTGCAAAAGAAGGTGTACAGGAAGATGTGATCGAAATTCTGTTAAACCTAAAAGGTTTGGCAGTTCGCGTAGAGGGTAAGGACGAAGTTACTTTGACTTTAAACAAGTCAGGTATTGGCCCTGTTACAGCTGCTGATTTTCAGCACGATGGTGATGTAGAAATCATCAACCCTGAGCACGTAATTTGTAACTTAACGAGCGAAAGCTCTGAAATTTCAATGCGTGTAAACGTGCAGCGTGGCCGTGGTTATGTTCCTGCTTCTGCGCGTGTGTCCTCAGACGAAGAAGATCGTCCAATTGGTCGCTTACTTCTAGACGCATCTTTCAGCCCGGTAGAGCGTATTGCTTACTCAGTTGAAAGTGCTCGTGTAGAACAGCGTACTGATTTAGATAAATTGATCATTGATATGGAAACGAATGGCACTTTAGATCCTGAAGAAGCTATCCGTCGTTCTTCTACTATTCTAGCTGAACAGTTAGAAGCGTTCGTAGACCTACGTGACGTTACTGAAGTACAGCAAGAAGAAGAGAAGCCAGAATTTGATCCGATTCTATTACGTCCAGTAGACGATCTAGAATTGACTGTTCGTTCAGCGAACTGTTTGAAAGCTGAACAAGTACAATATATCGGTGATTTAGTACAGCGTACTGAGGTTGAGTTACTTAAAACTCCTAACCTTGGTAAGAAGTCTCTAACAGAAATCAAAGACGTATTAGCGTCTCGTGGTTTATCTCTTGGCATGCGCCTAGAGAACTGGCCGCCGGCTAGTCTGTTAGATAACGACTAAATTTTTAAACGAATTAGTTAGAAGGAAAAGCTCATGCGCCATCGTAAGAGTGGTCGTCAATTAAACCGCAACAGCAGTCATCGTCAAGCGATGTTCCGTAACATGGCGGGTTCTTTGGTGAAGCATGAAATCATCAAAACAACGTTGCCAAAAGCTAAAGAATTACGTCGTGTGATCGAACCATTGATCACTATGGCTAAGTCTGACAGCGTAGCAAACCGTCGTCTTGCTTTCGCTCGCACACGTGATGCGGAAGTAGTAGGTAAGCTATTTACTGATTTAGGTCAGCGTTACAGTGAACGTCCAGGTGGTTACACTCGTATTATCAAGTGTGGTTACCGTACTGGTGATAAAGCACCAATGGCGTACATTGAACTGGTTGATAGACCAGAACTTGATGCAGATGCTGAAGTAGTTGAAGCTACTGAAGAATAATAAAAGAGCCGGGTTTGTCCCGGCTTTTTTATAAAATATATAAAAGGGCTTGCCGCGACGCAGCCCTTTTGTTTTATTGATACTTATCTACTTATCTACTTATCTACTTATCTACTTATCTACTTATCTACTTATCTACTTATCTACTTATCTACTTATCTACTTATCTACTTATCTACTTATCTACTTATCTACTTATCTACTTATCTACTTATCTACTTATCTACTTATCTACTTATCTACTTATCTACTTATCTACTTATCTACTTATCTACTTCTCGCATCAAAATGAGTTTTGTAACTAAGAGGATCATAAATATAAGAGTAAATACTTCAGATCACTAATCGCGGGCGCTGGCATCCAATTAATTACAACTCTGAACGTGTACTTTTCGACCATTATTCGATGGAAAACTATAAAAAATGGATCATATAGCGCTTTATTTGGACAAACAGGGCAAAAATACAAGTTTTTTGAAAAAAGATCTTGCGAATAAAAATAACCTCCCTATAATGCGTCCTCGTTGTCAGGGAGACATCGGGTCGTAAGAGGGTTTGTTCACTTCGATTTGATTTCAGATTTAAAAGTCTTCAAAAAAGATTTTGAAAAAACGTTGACAACAAAACGACGCAATGTAAAATGCGCGTCCCGGTTGAGACAGAGTCTTAACCCAGTCTACGGACTAAACGTTCTTTAACAATTTAGTAATTAATTATTTGTGTGGGCACTCCGTTGAGTAGTAACAAAATAAGCTAGAGTCTCTTATGAGACAGGCTAGCAACTTGTAAACTATTCATTGAGTGTCTGAACGAAAATTTATTTGAACAGAATTCGATGAGTAGTGATTAAACTTTTTAAAGTGAAGAGTTTGATCATGGCTCAGATTGAACGCTGGCGGCAGGCCTAACACATGCAAGTCGAACGGTAACATGAACTAGCTTGCTAGTTTGATGACGAGTGGCGGACGGGTGAGTAATGCTTGGGAATTTGCCTTTAGGTGGGGGACAACAGTTGGAAACGACTGCTAATACCGCATGATAGCTACGGCTCAAAGGGGGCTTCGGCTCTCGCCTTTAGAGAAGCCCAAGTGGGATTAGGTAGTTGGTGAGGTAAAGGCTCACCAAGCCGACGATCCCTAGCTGGTCTGAGAGGATGATCAGCCACACTGGAACTGAGACACGGTCCAGACTCCTACGGGAGGCAGCAGTGGGGAATATTGCACAATGGGCGCAAGCCTGATGCAGCCATGCCGCGTGTGTGAAGAAGGCCTTCGGGTTGTAAAGCACTTTCAGCGAGGAGGAAGGTTAAGTAGTTAATACCTGCTTGATTTGACGTTACTCGCAGAAGAAGCACCGGCTAACTCCGTGCCAGCAGCCGCGGTAATACGGAGGGTGCGAGCGTTAATCGGAATTACTGGGCGTAAAGCGTACGCAGGCGGCTAAGTAAGTCAGATGTGAAAGCCCCGGGCTCAACCTGGGAACTGCATTTGAAACTGCTTAGCTAGAGTGCGACAGAGGGTGGTAGAATTTCAGGTGTAGCGGTGAAATGCGTAGAGATCTGAAGGAATACCAATGGCGAAGGCAGCCACCTGGGTCGACACTGACGCTCATGTACGAAAGCGTGGGTAGCAAACAGGATTAGATACCCTGGTAGTCCACGCCGTAAACGATGTCTACTAGCAGTTTGACTCTTAAGAGTTGTCTTGCGCAGCTAACGCATTAAGTAGACCGCCTGGGGAGTACGGCCGCAAGGTTAAAACTCAAATGAATTGACGGGGGCCCGCACAAGCGGTGGAGCATGTGGTTTAATTCGATGCAACGCGAAGAACCTTACCATCCCTTGACATCCAGAGAATTTTCTAGAGATAGATTAGTGCCTTCGGGAACTCTGAGACAGGTGCTGCATGGCTGTCGTCAGCTCGTGTTGTGAAATGTTGGGTTAAGTCCCGCAACGAGCGCAACCCTTATCCTTAGTTGCCAGCACGTAATGGTGGGAACTCTAAGGAGACTGCCGGTGACAAACCGGAGGAAGGTGGGGACGACGTCAAGTCATCATGGCCCTTACGGGATGGGCTACACACGTGCTACAATGGCAAGTACAAAGGGTTGCGAACTCGCGAGAGTAAGCGGATCCCATAAAGCTTGTCGTAGTCCGGATTGGAGTCTGCAACTCGACTCCATGAAGTCGGAATCGCTAGTAATCGTGGATCAGAATGCCACGGTGAATACGTTCCCGGGCCTTGTACACACCGCCCGTCACACCATGGGAGTGGGCTGCAAAAGAAGTGGATAGCTTAACCTTCGGGAGGGCGTTCACCACTTTGTGGTTCATGACTGGGGTGAAGTCGTAACAAGGTAGCCGTAGGGGAACCTGCGGCTGGATCACCTCCTTATATAGACTAGTTACACCTTCGAAGTGCCTACACAAATAATTAATTACGAAATATGAGAAGAGAATCCTGAAGGCCTGTAGCTCAGCTGGTTAGAGCGCACCCCTGATAAGGGTGAGGTCGGCAGTTCAAGTCTGCCCAGGCCTACCAATGCCTGAAAGGATTAAGTAACACTTAGTATGGGGCTATAGCTCAGCTGGGAGAGCGCTTGATTTGCATTCAAGAGGTCCGCGGTTCGATCCCGCGTAGCTCCACCATACTGAACGGTTTCTCTAAAATAAAGCTCTAAATAATACACATTTGCAAAAGTGTTTATTCTTTAGAGTCCTTTGTGACTCGTGCTCTTTAACAATTTGGAAAGCTGATAAATAAGGTAAACATTATTGTTTATTAAATTTGTTATTCAACAATTTAAAAATAATTTTGATTATCACTGTAAGAGAAAACTCAAGCGTTATTTATGTCAAAACGAACATGCCTATACAACATGTTTCGTTATAAATAAGACACAAGATGATGCATCCGAGAGTATGAGAATACTTAAGGTTGTATGGTTAAGTGAATAAGCGTATACGGTGGATGCCTTGGCAATTGGAGGCGATGAAGGACGTGTTAATCTGCGATAAGCGTGGTTAAGGTGATAAAAACCGTTATAGACCACGATTTCCGAATGGGGAAACCCACCCTTTTAGGGTATCGCTAAGTGAATACATAGCTTAGCGAGGCGAACCCGGAGAACTGAAACATCTAAGTACCCGGAGGAAAAGAAATCAACCGAGATTTCCTAAGTAGCGGCGAGCGAACGGGAAACAGCCGAATCAGCATGGTTTAGTGGAATGCTCTGGAAAGTGCAACGATAGTGGGTGATAGTCCCGTACACGACAAGCCATGTTGGACATATTAAGTAGGTCGGGGCACGTGAAACCTTGACTGAAGATAGGGGGACCATCCTCTAAGGCTAAATACTCCCAATTGACCGATAGTGAACCAGTACCGTGAGGGAAAGGCGAAAAGAACCCCTGTGAGGGGAGTGAAATAGAACCTGAAACCGTATACGTACAAGCAGTAGGAGCATACTTGTTATGTGACTGCGTACCTTTTGTATAATGGGTCAGCGACTTATATTTTGTAGCAAGGTTAACCGAATAGGGGAGCCGTAGTGAAAGCGAGGGTTAACTGCCCGTCTAGTTGCAAGGTATAGACCCGAAACCCGGTGATCTAGCCATGGGCAGGTTGAAGGTTGAGTAACATCAACTGGAGGACCGAACCCACTAACGTTGAAAAGTTAGGGGATGACCTGTGGCTAGGAGTGAAAGGCTAATCAAACCGGGAGATAGCTGGTTCTCCCCGAAATCTATTTAGGTAGAGCCTCGGACGAATACTTACGGGGGTAGAGCACTGTTTGGGCTAGGGGGCCATCCCGGCTTACCAACCCCATGCAAACTCCGAATACCGTAAAGTAATATCCGGGAGACACACGGCGGGTGCTAACGTTCGTCGTGGAGAGGGAAACAACCCAGACCGCCAGCTAAGGTCCCAAAGTTCATGTTAAGTGGGAAACGATGTGGGAAGGCTTAGACAGCTAGGAGGTTGGCTTAGAAGCAGCCACCCTTTAAAGAAAGCGTAATAGCTCACTAGTCGAGTCGGCCTGCGCGGAAGATGTAACGGGGCTAAACATGACACCGAAGCTGCGGCAGCGCATTTATGCGCTGGGTAGGGGAGCGTTCTGTAAGTGGTTGAAGGTGAGTTGAGAAGCTTGCTGGACATATCAGAAGTGCGAATGCTGACATGAGTAACGATAATGGGGGTGAAAAACCCCCACGCCGAAAGACCAAGGGTTCCTATCCCATGCTAATCAGGGTAGGGTAAGTCGGCCCCTAAGGCGAGGCAGAAATGCGTAGTCGATGGGAAACAGATTAATATTTCTGTACTTTTAATCATTGCGATGGGGGGACGGAGAAGGCTAGGTGAGCACGGCGTTGGTTGTCCGTGTGAAAGTATGTAGGTTGACTGCTTAGGTAAATCCGGGCGGTTAGAACTGAGATACGAGACGACGCTCCACGGAGCGGAAGTCATTGATGCCATACTTCCAGGAAAAGCCTCTAAGCTTCAGATGATTAAGAACCGTACCCCAAACCGACACAGGTGGTCAGGTAGAGAATACTAAGGCGCTTGAGAGAACTCGGGTGAAGGAACTAGGCAAAATGGTACCGTAACTTCGGGAGAAGGTACGCCGGTGCTGGTGATGAGACGCGCTCTCTAAGCTGGTGCCGGTCGCAGTGACCTGGTGGCTGCAACTGTTTATTAAAAACACAGCACTCTGCTAAATCGAAAGATGACGTATAGGGTGTGACACCTGCCCGGTGCCGGAAGGTTAATTGATTGGGTTATCTTCGGAGAAGCTCATGATCGAAGCCCCGGTAAACGGCGGCCGTAACTATAACGGTCCTAAGGTAGCGAAATTCCTTGTCGGGTAAGTTCCGACCTGCACGAATGGTGTAATGATGGCCACGCTGTCTCCACCCGAGACTCAGTGAAATTGAAATCGCTGTGAAGATGCAGTGTACCCGCGGCTAGACGGAAAGACCCCGTGAACCTTTACTATAGCTTGGCACTGAACATTGAGCCTACATGTGTAGGATAGGTGGGAGGCTTTGAAACTTGGACGCCAGTTCAGGTGGAGCCATCCTTGAAATACCACCCTTGTATGTTTGATGTTCTAACATTGGCCCCTAATCGGGGTTGTGGACAGTGCCTGGTGGGTAGTTTGACTGGGGCGGTCTCCTCCCAAAGAGTAACGGAGGAGCACGAAGGTTTGCTAAGTACGGTCGGACATCGTACGGTTAGTGTAATGGTAGAAGCAAGCTTAACTGCGAGACAGACACGTCGAGCAGGTACGAAAGTAGGTCATAGTGATCCGGTGGCTCTGTATGGAAGGGCCATCGCTCAACGGATAAAAGGTACTCCGGGGATAACAGGCTGATACCGCCCAAGAGTTCATATCGACGGCGGTGTTTGGCACCTCGATGTCGGCTCATCACATCCTGGGGCTGAAGTCGGTCCCAAGGGTATGGCTGTTCGCCATTTAAAGTGGTACGCGAGCTGGGTTTAGAACGTCGTGAGACAGTTCGGTCCCTATCTGCCGTGGGCGTTGGATGATTGAGAGGGGCTGCTCCTAGTACGAGAGGACCGGAGTGGACGAACCGCTGGTGTTCGGGTTGTCATGCCAATGGCATTGCCCGGTAGCTATGTTCGGAATCGATAACCGCTGAAAGCATCTAAGCGGGAAGCGAGCCTCGAGATGAGTCATCCCTAGACCTTTAAGGTCTCTAAAGGGTCGTTGAAGACTACAACGTTGATAGGTTGGGTGTGGAAGCGCTGTGAGGCGTTAAGCTAACCAATACTAATTGCCCGTGAGGCTTAACCATACAACGCTTAAGTGTTCTCGAGCACTGATAATCAAATTACCTTACAGCTTTCTAATTGTTAGAACATATTCGTAAACGGTGTTTTAGGACATCGATTACAAAACAGCTTTGCCTGGTGGCAATAGCGCTGTGGAACCACCTGACTCCATTTCGAACTCAGAAGTGAAACGCAGCTGCGGCGATGGTAGTTTGGCATTTGCCATGCGAGAGTAGCTCACCGCCAGGCTCCAATTGAATGATCCCTCGTACGTAAGTACGGGGGATTTTTTCGTTTTAGGCGTTAAACATTCAAGGCGCTGTGCTCGGTCGTCGTTCTTTGCCATCCCTGGCACCACGACACTCGGACTCCTGTCCATCGTTTTTTATTGCCTGCGATTTATCTATTCGAGTATGGCAACCCCATGCGACTAATTCGTCTGGAACGAATTAGAACAGCTTTAGCTGGCCCGAAGGGCGGAGGGCAGGATGCCCGGAGTAATAGAGCTCACCGCCTTATTGTTTAAACCGACAGTTTCGTTAAGATGCTTGCTCCCTCGCTCGGTCGTCGTTCTTTGCCATCCCTGGCACAACGACACTCGGACTCCTTTCCATCGTTTTTTATGCCTGCGATTTACTCAATGTAAAGATTAAAAGATTTGTTAGTACTAGCTAACTAATTGAAGAGGTTCGTCGAATTACTCGTTTTTGTTTAAGATTATATGTTCGTGGTCAACTTAGAACTTTATCAAAGCTACTTTAACGCGACATATATTAGCTTTCGCTAAACGTAGTGTAAAAGTCACTGCTTTCAATGTATAGTTCTCACAAAATGGTAAGAGAGCATGTCCACATTGAATTCCGTCCAAAACCTTCATACTTTCAAATTAAAATCAAACGCAAAAAAGATTTCAATAATTGAAGATGTCACTGAATTAAATCGCTTTGTTGGCAAGGCAAATGGTTATGATTTTGTTGTTCTTGGCGAAGGTTCAAATACCATATTCCTCGAAGACTTTTCTGGTGAAGTAGTTCGTCTAAATTTAAAGGGAAAGGCCATTAAAGAGACGGAAACGGATTATTTTGTAACAGGTGCTGCGAGCGAAAATTGGCATAATTTTGTAGTCTGGCTATTAGAAAATGAAGTGTATGGTTTGGAGAACTTAGCGCTTATACCAGGAACTGTTGGCGCTTCACCGATACAAAATATTGGTGCTTATGGCGTAGAGGTTAAGGACTTTATTTTTAAGGTTGAGTACTTCGATTTAACAGACGGGAGCACAAAAACGCTAGTGAATGAGGAATGCTTCTTTGGCTATCGTGATAGCGTTTTTAAACATAACCTAAAATCAACCGCTGTGATCACTAACGTGACTTTTAAAATTCCTAAAACTTGGGTACCGGTTTGTACTTATGGCGAGCTAGCACAACTAAAAAGCCCCAGTGCAAAGGACATCTTTGATAAGGTGGTTTCTATAAGAGGTTCTAAGTTACCAGATCCAAGTGTATTGGGTAATGCAGGAAGCTTTTTCAAAAACCCTATTGTTGAACGTAACATTGCAGACGAGATAGTAAAACATTACGCCGATGCACCTATTTATCCAACACTTGATAATAAATTTAAGCTTGCTGCTGGTTGGCTGATAGATAAATGTGGATTAAAAGGTTTTGAACATGGTGGTATTGCAGTACACGATAAACAGGCACTAGTTCTAGTTAATAAGTCTGGAGTCGCTCAAGGTAAAGCACTAAAGGAAGTAATTTTAAAAGTGCAAAACACAGTATTTGAAAAATTTTCTGTTGTTCTAGAGACAGAGGTACGACTAATAGGCAGCCAGGGAGAGATTAGTGTCGAAAACGCGGAGCAGTAATGGCTAAACAAGACAATAAAATAGCGATTGCAAAGGCACTTTCGGATGGCAAGTTTCATTCCGGCGAACAACTCGGAAAAGAGCTAGGAATTTCTCGTGCTGCCATTGCAAAGCACGTTAAATCACTAACGCTTTTAGGTATCGATATATTTTCAGTTACGGGTAAGGGCTATCGATTGGCTGAACCGTTCAACTTGATTGATCAACAACGATTGATGGAGCTGTGTGGTAATAACCTCAATATTGAAGTTCATGGAATTATTGACTCTACGAATCAGCGTCTAATGGATTTGATTAGGTCAAAACAGGACATTGATGATGGTTTGACCGTGATATCAGAATGTCAAACGGAAGGCCGTGGCCGTCGTGGCAGATCATGGATAAGCCCTTTTGGCAGTCATATATATTTATCTAGATACTTTAAATCCCATGAAGGGTTAAGTGAGGTAGCAGCACTTAGCCTAGTGATTGGTCTCGCTATTAGTAACGCGATAGAGCGTTACACCGGCGTGGTAGCCGAACTAAAATGGCCAAATGATGTAATGGTTAACAATAAAAAGTTAGCTGGTGTTTTAGTTGAAGCTGAAGGTCAAAGTGATGGCTTTTGTCATTTAGTAATTGGTATAGGGATAAACGTCAATATGCCAGAGGAGTCGGCAGAATTGATCACACAGCCATGGACCGATTTACAAATGGTGTCTAAAAAGACCATAGATAGAAATGAATTTATCGCTGTTCTACTTGCAGAGTTAGACAAGGTCATTGATGCTTTCCGTGTAGATAAATTAACTAAACTGTACAAACTCTGGAATAATAGAAATGCCTTCGAGGGCGATGTGGTAAACATCACCACAGGAGATAGAGTCAAATCCGGTAGATGTATTGGAATAGACGAAACGGGTGCGTTACTTATCGAAGAGGACAATGTAATCTCAAGAATCTTCGGTGGTGAGGTGAGTCTTCGAAGAGCATAAGAGCGCCAACAAGAGTCAAAAAATGAAATTGTTAATAGATAGTGGAAACACTCGTTGTAAATACGCCGTAGCTGATGAGACTGGTATCCAATTAGTTTCTCATGATCAAGCACTAAAGCAGTTTAATTTGTTTGATGCTGTTATTTATTCCGACGTTTCTAACTCAAAAGAACTGAATGACTTTTTGGTTCTAGCAAAAGAGCAGGGTGTTACTGCTAAAGAAGTAGTAACTGAACAACAGTCATTTGGTGTGGTTTCGGGTTATAACGATTTCAAAACTCTAGGTGTCGACCGTTGGCTTGGCGTATTGGCGGTTGACCTCTTATTTCCAAATCAAGTGTGTGTCGTTGTTGATGCTGGAACAGCAATAACTGTTGATGTCATCGATCATCAAAAACAACATCTCGGCGGTTGGATAGTTCCGGGATTACACCTAATGGAACAGAGTATCATCGATAGGGCACCAAAAGTTTTCTCCAACGAGGCTCCAATATTAGAACCCTTCGGTACTTCTACACCCAACGCGTTAAGAAGTGGTGTTATCAATATGGCAACAGGTACAGTAGAGAAGGCGATCCGATTATGTAGTGACATGAATAATGGATCGGTACGTCCCAAAGTTATCCTAACTGGCGGTGACGCTGCACTTATAGGTCAAAATTTGGAAGGAGAATTTGAATTAATCGACAATTTGATTTTTGTTGGATTAAATCGATTCTAGTCGTTTTGTTGAATTAATTGTCAAATTTTATCCTTTTTGTTTAAAACATCATCAAACAAACGAAAAACACAAAAAAACTTCGCACAAACTCTTGCACAATCAAAAGTCTTCCCATAGAATTCGCCCCACTTGATGACGTGCCGACTTAGCTCAGTTGGTAGAGCAACTGACTTGTAATCAGTAGGTCGCCAGTTCGATTCCGGCAGTCGGCACCATCAAATCTTACTCGTGGAGGGGTTCCCGAGTGGCCAAAGGGATCAGACTGTAAATCTGACGGCTCTGCCTTCGGTGGTTCGAATCCACCTCCCTCCACCACTTTTCTTTTATTGAGACACATCGTCTTGGTAAATCAAAGGTCGGCTCGCGACCTTAAAAGCTTGGGTCGTGAAGTCGTGTCTACGCGAGCATCGTATAATGGCTATTACCTCAGCCTTCCAAGCTGATGATGCGGGTTCGATTCCCGCTGCTCGCTCCAAACATCTTTGCTGATATAGCTCAGTCGGTAGAGCGCACCCTTGGTAAGGGTGAGGTCGGCAGTTCAAATCTGCCTATCAGCACCACTTCTTTTCTTCTCATGCTATTATTATTAACTCACGCTTTTTGCGTATTACTTAAATAAACTTATATAGGTCTGAAAATGGCAAGAGAAAAGTTTGAACGTACGAAACCGCACGTTAACGTTGGTACAATCGGTCACGTTGACCACGGTAAAACTACACTAACTGCAGCAATCACGAACGTACTTGCAAAAGTATACGGTGGTGAAGCAAAAGATTTCGCACAAATCGATAATGCTCCAGAAGAGCGTGAGCGTGGTATCACAATCTCAACTTCACACGTTGAGTACGACACTCCAACTCGTCACTACGCACACGTAGACTGTCCAGGACACGCTGACTATGTTAAAAACATGATCACTGGTGCTGCACAGATGGACGGCGCGATCCTAGTTGTTGCTGCAACAGACGGTCCAATGCCACAGACTCGTGAGCACATCCTACTTTCACGTCAGGTTGGTGTACCTTACATCGTAGTATTCATGAACAAATGTGACATGGTAGACGACGAAGAGTTACTAGAATTAGTAGAAATGGAAGTACGTGAACTACTTTCTGAGTACGAATTCCCAGGTGACGACCTACCATTAATCCAAGGTTCAGCTCTTAAAGCACTAGAAGGCGAGAAAGAGTGGGAAGACAAGATTGTTGAATTAGCAGAAGCGCTAGATTCATACATCCCAGAGCCAGAGCGTGACATCGATAAGCCATTCATCATGCCTATCGAAGACGTATTCTCAATCTCAGGTCGTGGTACAGTAGTAACAGGTCGTGTTGAGCGCGGTATCATCAATACTGGTGACGAAGTTGAAATCGTAGGTATCAAAGAAACTACAAAGACAACTTGTACAGGTGTTGAGATGTTCCGTAAGCTTCTAGACGAAGGTCGTGCAGGTGAGAACATTGGTGCATTGTTACGTGGTACTAAGCGTGACGAAGTTGAGCGTGGTCAAGTACTAGCGAAGCCAGGTTCAATCAACCCACACACTAAGTTCGAATCAGAAGTATACGTACTATCTAAAGAAGAAGGTGGTCGTCATACTCCATTCTTCAAAGGTTACCGTCCACAGTTCTACTTCCGTACAACAGACGTAACAGGTGCAGTTGAGTTACCAGAAGGCGTAGAAATGGTAATGCCAGGTGACAACATCAAGATGGTTGTTGAGCTAATCGCTCCAATCGCGATGGACGAAGGCCTACGTTTCGCTATCCGTGAAGGTGGCCGTACTGTAGGTGCTGGTGTTGTTGCATCAATCCTAGACTAATCTGTTATTTATAACTGATTATTGAAAAGGCTCCTTCGGGAGCCTTTTTTGTTTTGCGGTTACCGAAAACTTTGTCCTGCATTTTCGGCTTTTCCACCGTCCCTGGTGGTCAAGCTCATGTGCATTTGCACACTGCGCGCTTCTTCCTCGGTCTAACCTCATGATCGAACCCGATAGATTAAAATAAAAAAGCGCTCTTTGAGCGCTTTTTTTGTTTTTGGACGTTCAAAGCCGGTCGCCTAACACTCTAGTCTTACTCATTCTCCATTTTATTGTTACGCTAAGTCATAGTTTAAAAAATAGGCTTAAGTAATATGAAAACTAAAATAATATCCATTACTGCAATCCTTATGTCTGTATTTTCAGTTGCTACAAATGCTGAACCTACCGTCATTACAAATGTTAAGGGATATACCTACACCACTTCTGAAGAGTTTGTTACGTTTGATTCAATTGCGTTTGAAGATGGAAAAATTCTCGCAGTGGGCGATAAATCTATAGTGTCTCAATACCCAGACGCGAAGGTTACTGATGGCAAAGGTAAAACCATGTTACCTGGTATTATCGATGGTCATGGCCATATGCTTGGGCTTGGTTTTAACCAATTAAATGTTGATGTAAGAGATTTAAAATCTGCTCAAGAAACTGCAAAAAAAGTGGCGCAATATGCGGCCAAAAACCCTCAAGTAACTTGGATAAAAGGAAGAGGCTGGAACCAAGAAATATGGCCTGAAAACAAATATCCTACCGCTAAGCAGTTAGATGAATATATCTCTGATCGTCCTGTATATCTCAGTCGCGTTGATGGTCATGCAGCGTGGTTAAATACCAAAGCGATGGAATTGGCGGGTATTACCCGTAACTCTATTTCGCCAGAAGGTGGCGAAATAATAAAAGATAAGGATGGTAATCCAACTGGCGTTCTTATCGACAACGCTGAAGTTTTGGT
Organism: Psychrosphaera ytuae; assembly: GCF_017638545.1. Classification (NCBI taxonomy): domain Bacteria; kingdom Pseudomonadati; phylum Pseudomonadota; class Gammaproteobacteria; order Alteromonadales; family Pseudoalteromonadaceae; genus Psychrosphaera; species Psychrosphaera ytuae. The sequence goes on along the minus strand of NZ_CP072110.1, from coordinate 1,916,558 downwards.
TATGGAAAAAATTCCAGCGCCGAGCCAGGCTGAAATGGCCCTTGCTTTAAATACAGCGAACGATCACTTACTTTCATTGGGTGTTACCAGTATGCACGACGCAGGAATCGACTTGGATACATATAATTTGTATCGCGCGAAAGCCGACAGTAAAGAGCTCGATGTCCGAATTTATGGCATGCTTGCCGCGACAGATCCGAACTTAGAGTTGATGTTGAAGCAGGGGTACATCAGTGACGAAAATGATTTTTTATCAATTCGAAGCGTAAAAATATACGGCGACGGTGCTTTAGGAAGTAGAGGTGCAGCCTTGCTCGAACCATACCACGATGACCGCCATAATCAGGGGCTATTAGTCACTTCCAAAGAGAAACTAACCCCGCTTTTTGACACTATTTTGGCACACCGCTTTCAAATCAATATTCACGCCATTGGTGACAGAGCGAATCGAATTGCCCTGGATGAATTTGAACGTGTGTTTAAGAAGCCAGAGTCAACGTTGATTAACGGCGACGCTTTACGTCATAGAGTCGAGCACGCTCAGGTTGTGCATCCTGAAGATATACCTAGATTTAAAACACTCAATATTATTCCTTCAATGCAGCCAACACATGCAACGTCAGATAAGAGTATGGCACCAAAACGCATAGGAGAGGCTCGATTAAAAGGCGCTTATGCATGGCAATCCTTTTTGAAACAGGGTTCTAAAATCGTCGCGGGTTCGGATTTTCCAGTAGAATTAGCAAATCCTTTCTTTGGCGTTCATGCTGCTGTAGCAAGGCAAGACCGAGATAACCAGCCACAGGGCGGATGGATAATGGAAGAGGCCATGACAGTTAAACAAGCCTTAAAAGCCTTTACTATCGACGCAGCATTCGGCGCACATCAAGAAACGAAAATAGGAGGTCTGCAAGCTGGAAAATGGGCTGACTTCATTTTGTTAGATCAAGATATCTTTGCCGTCCAACCTAAAGATCTCTGGAAAACAAGAGTATTAGAAACATGGGTCGCTGGTAAGCGAGTATTTAAAAACAAATCAACGCAATAACCCTAACATTTTGCCCAATAGACTGATGAGGTGAATAAAGATCCGGACCGATCTACGCCTCGTCTCTATAAAGGTTTTTATTGCGTCATATTAACAGTTAAGTATAATGGCGCTCCCGCTTTTATGATTCCCTTAAAAAATAAGACTTCACAAAAGTGGTGTATGTGTTCATTGGGCAAATAATGAACACGAAATGGATGTTGTTGCAGGGGCGTAGTTCCAATTGGTAGAACAGCGGTCTCCAAAACCGATGGTTGGGGGTTCGAGTCCCTCCGCCCCTGCCAAACCTCAAACGACAGGATTTTATGAGTGTTGTCGTTTGGGGTTTTATGACAATTTTTACAAATGTAGTAACTAAGGTGTTTCAATGAGTGCCAACGTAGAACAGTCAAACAATGGACTGGATGTAGTAAAATGGGTAATTGCTATCGCTTTATTAGCGGGTGCAGTAATCGCGAATAACATGTTTGACCAAGAGTCTGTACTAATCCGTGCTGTCGGTGTTGTAGCAGCAGTTGTTATTGCAGGTTTCTTTGCTGCAACAACAGCAAAAGGTAAAACGTTTATTGGTTTTGCTAAAGAATCGAACAAAGAAGTTCGCAAAGTTATTTGGCCTTCACGTCAAGAAGCAACGCAAACTACACTGATTATTTTTGCCGCTACTGCAGTTATCGCGATTATTCTATATTTCTTAGATATGTTTTTACGCTGGGCAGTAGCTCTACTTACAGGTATAGGAGCTTAATTGCATGTCTGAATCAGAAAACAAACTTCGTTGGTACGTAGTTCAAGCCTACTCTGGTTATGAAGGCCGTGTGGCTAAATCATTAGAAGAGCACATTAAGATCGAAGGTATGGAAGATTACTTTGGTCGTGTATTAGTACCAACTGAAGAAGTTGTTGAGATGCGTGCAGGTCAAAAGCGTCGCTCAGAGCGTAAGTTTTTCCCAGGCTATGTGCTTGTAGAAATCGCGATGAACGAAGAAGCTTGGCACTTAGTTAAAAATACACCTCGTGTATTAGGCTTCATCGGTGGTACTTCAGATCGTCCTGCGCCTATCTCAAACCGCGAAGCAGAAGCAATTCTTAACCGCCTAGAAGAAAACGTTGATAAGCCGAAGCCGAAAACGTTGTTTGAACCGGGTGAAGTGGTTCGTGTTACTGATGGTCCATTTGCTGACTTCAATGGTGTTGTTGAAGAAGTGGATTACGAAAAGAGCCGAGTTAAAGTATCAGTACTTATCTTCGGTCGTTCTACCCCAGTTGAACTTGAGTTTGGTCAGGTAGAAAAAGACAAATAATCACAATTCTAAATGGAATTTTGGTATTGAAAAGGGTCGCGATTGTCTATATAATGCGCGACCCTTTTGTTTGTGTCTGAACATAATTTTTTGTTCGATTTACAAACAAAGTTTTAAACCGGGAAGCCGATAAGTAAGAAACCTCGTTCTTACTAGGCAATGACCCATAAATGAGGAAGCTAAAATGGCTAAAAAAGTTGAAGCCCTAATCAAGTTGCAAGTTGCAGCTGGTATGGCAAACCCAAGTCCTCCAGTTGGTCCTGCTCTAGGTCAACATGGTGTGAACATCATGGAATTCTGTAAAGCGTTTAATGCTAAAACAGGTGAAATGGACAAAGGTGCTCCAGTACCTGTTGTTATCTCTGTTTACAACGATCGCTCTTTTACATTTGAAACTAAGACTCCACCTGCATCTTACTTGCTTAAGAAAGCAGCTGGCATCAAGTCTGGTTCAGGTCGTCCAAACACTGAAAAAGTGGGTACGGTTACACGTGCACAGTTGGAAGAAATCGTTAAGACTAAAGAACCAGATCTAACTGCAGCCGACATGGATGCAGCAGTACGTACTATTGCCGGCTCTGCTCGTGCAATGGGCTTGAATGTAGAGGGTTAATCAATGGCTAAATTAACAAAACGCGCACGTTTAATTCGTGAAAAAGTTGATGCAACTCGTGAATACGGCATCGAAGAAGCGGTAGCTCTACTTAAAGAATTAGCGACAGCTAAATTCACTGAAAGCGTAGATGTTGCAATCAACCTAGGCATCGATCCTCGTAAATCTGACCAAAACGTTCGTGGTGCAACTGTACTACCAAACGGTACTGGTAAAGACGTTCGCGTTGCAGTATTTACACAAGGTGCAAACGCTGACGCTGCTAAAGAAGCAGGCGCTGACGTTGTAGGTATGGAAGACCTTGCTGAGCAAGTTAAAGCTGGCGAAATGAACTTCGACGTTGTTGTTGCATCTCCAGATGCAATGCGTGTTGTTGGTCAATTAGGTCAAATCTTAGGCCCACGTGGTCTTATGCCTAACCCTAAAGTTGGCACAGTAACTCCAGACGTAGCAACTGCAGTTAAAAATGCAAAAGCTGGTCAGGTTCGTTACCGCAACGATAAGAACGGTATCGTACACGCTTCTATCGGCAAAGCTGACTTTGACGTTGCTGCTCTTAAAGGCAACTTAGAAACATTACTAGGCGCGATTCTTAAAGCGAAGCCTGCTTCAGCAAAAGGTACTTACATCAAGAAAGTTTCTCTTTCTACAACGATGGGTGCTGGCGTTACACTAGACCAAGCGTCTGTAACTGCTGAAAAGTAATAAAAAATTCGGGTTGAGGTACTACTAGTTAGTGCCTCCATCCAAGACCGTAGGTGTTAGCGTGAATTATCACAATAACTTAATTTCCTACGCAGATGGTGATAACCCCAGAAGATTCCACTTCTGGCTTTCACCGGAACCGTTCAAGACTTGTCTTGAACATAATCAAAATGGCCTAGGTCATTTTAATAACCAGGAGAAAAGCTAATGGCATTAAATCTTGATGGCAAAAAAGCAATCGTTGCTGAAGTCCAAGAAGCAGCCAAAGACGCTCTGTCTGCAGTAGTAGCAGACGCTCGTGGTGTATCTGTAACTGCAATCACTGAACTTCGTAAAGAAGCTCGTGACAACGGTGTTTGGATGAAGGTTGTTCGCAACACTTTAGCTAAGCGCGCAGTTGAAGGTACTGACTTCGAATGTCTTTCTGATGCATTTGTAGGTCCTACGCTAATCGCGTTCTCTAAAGAGCACCCAGGTGTTGGCGCACGTCTTTTCAAAGACTTCGCTAAGAAGAACGAAGCGTTCGAACTAAAAACAGCGTCATTTGAAGGCGACGTAGTAGATGTTGAGCTACTTGCTTCACTACCTACATACGACGAAGCTATCGCACGTTTGATGAGTGTTATGAAAGAAGCTTCTGCAGGCAAACTAGTGAAGACACTAGCTGCAGTAAAAGAAGCGAAAGAAGCTGCTTAATTTTAATTAGCCTCGTGCTATTAAATTTGCAGTTTTTAGGTGAAAGTTATTACAAGCGAATAAATCGCTTAAACAAGTTAGGAATTTAAAAATGTCTGTAACTAAAGAACAAATCTTAGACGCAGTTGCTGAAATGTCAGTAATGGAAGTAGTTGAACTAGTTGAAGCTATGGAAGAAAAATTCGGTGTAACTGCAGCTGCTGCTGTTGTTGCTGGTCCAGCTGGCGGTGACGCTGCTGAAGAGAAGACTGAATTCGACGTAATCCTAGCGTCTGCTGGCGGTAACAAAGTTGCTGCTATCAAAGCGGTACGTGGTGCAACTGGTCTTGGTCTTAAAGAAGCTAAAACTTTGGTTGAGTCTGCTCCAGCACCAATCAAAGAAGGTGTTTCTAAAGAAGAAGCAGAAGAGCTTAAAGCACAGCTTGAAGAAGCAGGTGCAACTGTTGAGCTTAAATAATCTATCTTTACATAGATTATCTGCCTAAAATTTAGGCATGGGCTGGTGATAAAATATCACCGGCCTTTTTGCGCTATAACTGTCTAAAAACTTTTATAGTGCAGTAAATGATGGTAAAACTTTTTTATACCACCATTTGTAGTTAAGAATTACATGGACTTAGGCGCAAATCGTTGTATTAAAGTTCACTGTTTGTGAACCAACTAGAGGCAGATTTGCCTTGGTAAATGCCTAAAGACCTGTGTTTCTTGCTACTGAAGCGGGTTATAGCAAATTTTTGCTGTTAAAAGGTAGTCTGCGGCAATGCGCCTAGCAGGCTAATAGGGTCTAAAATCAGCAAGCTGAGGAACCACATGGCTTACTCTTATTCTGAAAAGAAACGAATTCGTAAGGATTTTGGCAAACGCGAACACGTTTTGGACATGCCTTATCTTCTACAAGTTCAGCTTGAATCATACAACAAGTTTATTGAAGCGGACGTAGACGGTAACAACGGCATCGAAGCGGCATTCCGTTCTGTTTTCCCTATCAAGAGCTATTCTGGTAGTGCCGAATTACAATTTGTTAGCTATCGCATCGGCGAACCTGTGTTCGATGTGAAAGAATGTCAAATTCGCGGCGTTACATATGCAGCACCACTTCGTGTGAAACTGCGTTTAGTTCTAATGGACAAAGAAGCTGCTCCTGGTACTGTAAAAGATATCAAAGAGCAAGAAGTTTACATGGGTGAAATGCCGTTAATGACAGAAAACGGTACTTTCGTAATCAATGGTACTGAGCGAGTTATCGTATCTCAGTTACACCGTTCACCAGGTGTATTCTTCGATCACGACAAAGGTAAGACTCACTCTTCAGGTAAAGTTTTATATAATGCCCGCGTTATTCCTTACCGTGGATCTTGGTTAGACTTTGAATTCGACCCTAAAGATAACTTATTCGTACGTATTGACCGTCGTCGTAAATTACCTGCGTCTATCATTCTTCGTGCACTAGAATACTCTACTGAAGAAATTCTAGAGATGTTCTACGATTTCATTTCAATTGAAATCAAAGGCGAAAAGATTTTGATGGAACTTCAACCTTCACGCTTACGCGGTGAAACTGCAGTATTTGATATCAAAGATGCAGATGGTGAAGTAATCGTAGAAACTGGCCGTCGTATTACTGCTCGTCACATCCGTCAGATGGAAAAAGCAGGAATCAACCAAATTGAAGTACCTCATGAGTACATCATCGACAAAGTTCTAGCGAAGAACTACATCGATGAATCTACTGGTGAAGTGATTGCGAACGCAAACGATCTAATCAGCCTAGAGCTATTAGCGAAGCTAGCGCAAGCAGGCCACAAATCTTTCGAGATCATTTACACAAACGAACTTGATCACGGTTCTTACATCTCTGACACATTGCGCATTGATAGCTCAACGAATCGCCTAGAAGCGTTGATCGAAATCTACCGCATGATGCGTCCTGGTGAGCCACCGACAAAAGACTCGGCTGAAGCTTTATTTGATAACCTATTCTTCTCTCTAGAGCGTTATGATTTATCCTCTGTAGGTCGAATGAAGTTCAACCGTCGTGTTGGTCGTGATGACTTAACCGGTGAAGGCACATTAAGCAATGATGACATCATTGATGTTATGAAAGTGTTGATCGGTATTCGTGATGGTAAAGGCGATGTTGACGATATTGACCACTTAGGTAACCGTCGTATTCGTTCTGTTGGTGAAATGGCTGAAAACCAATTCCGTGTTGGTCTAGTACGTGTAGAACGTGCTGTTAAAGAGCGCCTAAGCTTAGGTGACTTAGACAACACAACACCACAAGATCTAATTAATGCTAAGCCGATTTCTGCAGCAATCAAAGAATTCTTTGGTTCGAGCCAGTTATCTCAGTTCATGGACCAAAACAACCCTCTATCAGAAGTAACGCACAAGCGTCGTATTTCTGCCTTAGGCCCAGGTGGTTTGACTCGTGAACGCGCAGGCTTCGAAGTTCGAGACGTTCACCCGACTCACTATGGTCGTGTATGTCCAATCGAAACTCCGGAAGGTCCAAACATCGGTCTAATTAACTCATTATCTGTTTACGCTCGCGTAAACTCATACGGTTTCTTAGAAACACCATACCGCCGTGTTGTAGACGGTCAGGTAACAGGTGAAATCGATTACCTTTCTGCAATCGAAGAAGATAAGTTCGTAATCGCTCAGGCGAGTGCGGAAATGGACGCGGAAGGCCGCTTAGTGGCTGAACTTGTACCATGTCGTTATAAAAACGAATTTACTATTACATCTGCTGACCAAGTTCAATACATGGACGTGGCTCCACAGCAGGTTGTATCAGTAGCGGCAAGTTTGATCCCGTTCCTAGAACACGATGATGCTAACCGTGCCCTAATGGGTGCGAACATGCAACGTCAAGCAGTACCAACTCTACGCGCTGATAAGCCGTTAGTAGGTACAGGTGTTGAAGCAACTGTAGCTAAAGACTCTGGTGTAACAGTTGTTGCTAAGCGTGGCGGTGTAATCGACTACGCCGATGCGTCTCGTATCGTTGTTAAAGTTAACGAAAACGAATGCTTACCTGGTGAAGCAGGTATCGACATCTACAACTTGACGAAATACACACGTTCTAACCAAAACAAATGTATTAACCAAAAAACTACTGTATTTGCTGGTGAGCCAGTACAACGCGGTGACGTGTTAGCTGACGGTCCATCAACAGACCTAGGTGAATTAGCACTTGGTCAAAACATGCGCGTGGCATTCATGCCGTGGAATGGTTACAACTTCGAGGATTCAATCCTTGTTTCTGAGCGTGTTGTTCAAGAAGATCGTTTAACAACAATCCACATCCAAGAATTAAGCTGTGTGGCTCGTGATACTAAGTTAGGTCCTGAAGAAATCACTTCAGATATCCCTAACGTTGGTGAAGCAGCACTAGGTAAATTGGATGATTCAGGTGTTGTTTATATCGGTGCTGAAGTTAAAGGCGGCGATATCCTTGTAGGTAAAGTAACACCTAAGGGCGAAACTCAATTAACACCAGAAGAAAAGCTATTACGTGCAATCTTCGGTGAAAAAGCGTCAGACGTAAAAGACAGTTCATTGCGTGTACCTAACTCTGTTTCTGGTACGGTAATTGACGTTCAAGTCTTTACTCGTGATGGCGTAGAAAAAGACAAGCGTGCACTAGACATCGAAGAGATGCAGCTAGCGCAAGCTAAGAAAGACTTAAACGAAGAATTCCGTATTCTTGAGAACAACACGTTCTCTCGTACACGTGAACTCCTAGTAGCAAGTGGCTTAAACGCTGATGACGTTGCTAAGTTAGAAGGCGACAAATTGTTCCAGCAAAGCTTAAGCGACGAAGGTAGCCAAGCTGAATTAGAACAGCTAGCAGCAAGCTACGAAGAACTGCGTGCAGAATACGAGAAGAAGTATGAAATCAAGCGTCGTAAGATCACACAAGGTGATGATCTAGCGCCTGGCGTACTTAAAATCGTTAAAGTTTACTTAGCTGTTAAACGTCGTATTCAGCCTGGTGATAAAATGGCTGGTCGTCACGGTAACAAAGGTGTTATCTCAACTATCGTTCCGGTAGAAGATATGCCACATGACGAACACGGCACACCAGTAGATATCGTACTTAACCCTCTGGGCGTACCATCGCGTATGAACATCGGTCAGATTTTAGAAACTCACCTAGGTATGGCCGCTCGTGGTCTTGGTGAAAAACTAGACCGCATGATCAAAGAGCAAAAAGAATTAGCGGAAATCCGTGAGTTCTTAGGCAAAGTTTACGCGTCAGGTACATCACGTCAGGAAGTTGATATTGATAGCTTCTCTGATGATGAAGTACGTCGTCTTGCTGAAAACCTTCGCGCCGGTGTTCCAATTGCAACACCAGTATTCGACGGTGCAGCTGAAGAAGAAATTAAAGACTTATTTGAACTAGCCGACATGCCGCGTAGTGGTCAATTCACACTATTTGACGGTCGTACAGGTAACGAATTTGAGCGTAAAGTAACAGTTGGTTACATGTACATGCTTAAACTTAACCACTTGGTTGACGATAAGATGCACGCTCGTTCAACTGGTTCGTACAGCTTAGTTACGCAGCAGCCACTTGGTGGTAAAGCTCAGTTCGGTGGTCAGCGTTTCGGTGAGATGGAAGTATGGGCACTTGAAGCATACGGTGCGGCATATACCCTTCAAGAAATGCTAACGGTTAAGTCAGATGACGTGAATGGTCGTACTAAGATGTATAAGAACATCGTAGATGGCGACCACCGTATGGAACCTGCGATTCCAGAATCATTCAACGTATTGTTGAAAGAGATTCGCTCGCTAGGTCTAAACATCGAGCTGGAAGAAGAATAAGCCAATCGGGAAACCGAAAGGTAGTTTAAATTGAGTGGTGGGGCGTAACTTCACAATTGCGCCCCTATGTTTCACTCCGACAGGAGAACAAAAGTGAAAGACTTACTTAAGTTTTTGAAACAACAAAATAAAAGCGAAGAGTTTGATTCAATTCGAATCGGCTTAGCGTCACCAGACGTAGTTCGCTCTTGGTCTTTTGGTGAAGTTAAAAAGCCTGAGACCATTAACTATCGTACGTTCAAACCTGAGCGTGATGGTTTATTCTGTGCGCGTATTTTCGGCCCAGTGAAAGATTACGAGTGTTTGTGCGGTAAGTACAAGCGTCTTAAACACCGTGGTGTTATCTGTGAAAAATGTGGCGTTGAAGTAACGTTGACTAAAGTGCGTCGTGAGCGCATGGGTCACATCGAGCTAGCTAGCCCGGTTGCACACATCTGGTTCCTTAAGTCACTTCCGTCTCGTATCGGCTTAATGCTTGATATGACGTTACGTGATATCGAACGTGTTCTTTACTTCGAATCATACGCAGTAACAGAGCCGGGCATGACGACACTTGAAAAAGGTCAAATGCTTTCGGAAGAAGAATACCTAGATGCATTAGAAGAGCACGGTGATGAGTTTGATGCGAAGATGGGTGCCGAAGCGGTATTCGAACTTCTTAAAGACATCGACATCAACCAGCAATACGCAGAAATGAAAGAAGAACTACCTACAGTTACTTCTGAAACTAAGCGTAAAAAATTAACTAAGCGTTTGAAGTTAATGGAAGCATTCGTTCAATCTGGCAACCGCCCAGAGTGGATGGTAATGACTGTACTTCCTGTACTTCCACCTGATCTACGTCCTTTAGTACCTCTAGACGGTGGTCGTTTTGCGACTTCAGACCTGAACGACTTATACCGTCGTGTAATCAACCGTAACAACCGTTTGAAGCGTCTTCTTGACCTAGCGGCTCCGGACATCATTGTTCGCAACGAAAAACGTATGTTACAAGAAGCGGTTGATGCGTTATTAGATAACGGTCGTCGTGGTCGTGCGATTACTGGTTCTAATAAGCGTCCTCTTAAGTCTTTGGCAGATATGATCAAAGGTAAGCAAGGTCGTTTCCGTCAGAACCTACTAGGTAAGCGTGTTGACTACTCTGGTCGTTCTGTAATCACAGTTGGTCCTACTCTTAAGTTACACCAATGTGGTCTACCTAAGAAAATGGCACTTGAGTTATTCAAGCCATTTATCTACGGCAAATTAGAAATTCGTGGCATGGCTACAACCATCAAAGCTGCGAAGAAAATGGTAGAAAGAGAAGCAGCAGAAGTTTGGGATATCTTAGATGAAGTTATCCGTGAACACCCTGTAATGCTTAACCGTGCACCAACGCTTCACCGTCTTGGTATCCAAGCGTTTGAACCGGTACTTATCGAAGGTAAAGCGATTCAGCTTCACCCACTAGTTTGTGCGGCATACAACGCCGACTTCGATGGTGACCAAATGGCGGTACACGTACCTCTAACGCTAGAAGCGCAGTTAGAAGCGCGTGCTCTTATGATGTCTACAAACAACATCCTATCTCCAGCGAATGGTGAGCCAATCATCGTTCCTTCACAGGACGTTGTATTAGGTCTTTACTACATGACTCGTGATCGCATTAACGCGAAAGGCGAAGGTCAAGTATTTAAAGATCCTAAAGAAGCAGAAAAAGCATATCGTTCAGGAAATGCAGATCTACACGCACGCGTTAAAGTACGTATGCAAGAAGTTACTATCGCCGCTGACGGTGAGCGTACTTCTAAGACTGTTATCAAAGAAACAACGGTTGGCCGTGCGATTTTATCAATGATTGCACCTGAAGGTTTCCCGTTTGATCTGATGAACCAAGCGATCGGTAAGAAACAAATCTCAATGTTAATCAATGAGTGTTACCGTCGACTAGGTATCAAAGATACTGTCGTTTTTGCTGACCAAATCATGTACACAGGTTTCCACTATGCGATGCTAGCGGGTAACTCAATCGGTATCGATGATATGGTTATCCCACAAGCTAAGTACGATCTTATCGAAGACGCGCAAGCAGAAGTTGCTGAGATCCAAGACCAGTTCCAACAAGGTCTTGTAACTGCTGGTGAGAAGTACAACAAAGTAATCGATATTTGGTCTACTGCGAACGAAAAAGTTTCGAAGGCGATGATGGACAACCTTTCTACTGAAACGGTAATTAACCGTGACGGTGAAGAGGAAACTCAACCTTCATTCAACAGCGTATTTATGATGGCCGACTCTGGTGCTCGTGGTAGTGCGGCACAGATTCGTCAGCTAGCTGGTATGCGTGGTCTAATGGCTAAGCCAGATGGCTCAATCATCGAAACACCAATCACGGCAAACTTCCGTGAAGGTCTAAACGTACTTCAGTACTTCATCTCGACTCACGGTGCTCGTAAAGGTCTAGCCGATACCGCACTTAAGACAGCGAACTCGGGTTACCTAACACGTCGTCTTGTTGATGTTGGTCAAGATTTGGTTGTTAACGAAGTTGATTGTGGCACGACCGAAGGTCTAGTCATGAAGCCACTAATTGAAGGTGGTGACGTTGTTGAACCACTTCGTGAACGTGTACTAGGTCGTGTAACGCTATCTGACGTTACTGCACCTAACTCTGACGAAGTATTAGTTGAAGCAGGCGTTATGCTTGACGAAAAACTGTGTGACCTTTTAGAAGCGCACTCAGTTGACGAAGTTGAAGTTCGTTCAATCATTACTTGTGACAACGACTTTGGTGTTTGTGCAATGTGTTACGGTCGTGACCTTGCTCGTGGTCACCTTATCAACCAAGGTGAAGCAGTTGGTGTTATCGCAGCTCAGTCGATTGGTGAGCCAGGTACACAGCTTACGATGCGTACGTTCCACATCGGTGGTGCGGCATCACGAAACACTGCAGCAAACAGCGTACAAGTTAAGAACGACGGTACAATCCGTCTTCACAATGCTAAGCACGTTACGAATGCAGACGGTAAACTAGTAATTACCTCTCGTTCAGCAGAAGTAACGGTAATCGATGACCACGGTCGTGAGCGTGAGCGTTACAAGCTACCTTACGGTGCTGTAATGACGATTGCTGACGGTGCAGAGGTAAAAGGTAACGATACTGTTGCTAACTGGGACCCGCATTCACACCCAATTATCGTAGAACGTCCAGCTAAGATTCAATTCTCTGACGTTGAAGAAGCGAACACTGAGGTTCAAACTGATGAACTTACAGGTCTAACTCGTACCGTAGTTAAAGACTTGTCTTTAGCAAATGCGAAAGAGCCAAAGTTAATCATGGACGCTGGTGATTCAGGTCTTCAGGAAATCCGTCTACCTTCATTCACTACAATTGAAGTACGTGATGGTGCAGACGTAGTTCCGGGTGACGTACTAGCGCGTATCCCACAAGAAGGTTCGAAGACTCGTGATATCACGGGTGGTCTACCTCGAGTTGCGGACTTATTTGAAGCACGTAAGCCTAAAGAGCCTGCAATCCTTGCAGAAATCTCTGGTGTTGTAAGCTTCGGTAAAGAAACGAAAGGTAAGAAGCGTCTAGTAATCACTCCAGCTGAGGGTGATGCGCACGAAGAGATGATTCCTAAGTGGCGTCAGCTTAACGTGTTTGAAGGTGAATCAGTTGAGCGCGGCGAAGTTATCGCTGACGGTCCAGAGTCACCACATGACATTCTACGCTTACGTGGTATTACTGCATTCTCGAACTACATCGTAAATGAAGTTCAAGAAGTTTACCGCTTACAGGGTGTAAAAATTAACGACAAGCACATCGAAGCGATCTGTCGTCAGATGTTACGTAAAGCAATCATCACAGATGCTGGCCAATCAGAGTTCTTAGTTGGTGAGCAAGTTGAAGTATCAACAGTGAAAATTGCAAACCGTAAGCTTGCAGCTGAAGGTAAAGACTTAGTTAAATTCGATCGCGACTTACTAGGTATTACTAAAGCGTCACTTGCTACTGAATCATTCATCTCTGCGGCGTCGTTCCAAGAAACAACGCGCGTATTGACTGAAGCAGCGGTAAGCGGCAAGCGTGATGAATTACGTGGTCTAAAAGAAAACGTAATCGTTGGTCGTCTGATCCCTGCAGGTACAGGTTTCAGCTATCATCAAGAAAAAGCAGCTGCAGCAGCCGCTTTTGATGAAGCAGAAGAAACAGTATCAGCTGAAGATGCAGAGCAAGCATTAGCAGACGCGTTAAACGCCGAAGCTGAATAATTGACTGCTTAAAGTTTGAAAAAGCCCGCTTAATTAGCGGGCTTTTTTATAGCTAAACTATCAAATCAGTTACGCTTCGACACTTAATCAAGCTCATTAAAAAAAGCCAAGTGGATTAATGTCATAGCTCACCAGTAGGTTTTTAGTTTGCTGGTAATGCTCTAGCGCCATTTTGTGAGTTTCTCTGCCAACACCAGATTTCTTATATCCTCCAAAAGCGGCATGAGCTGGATACATGTGGTAACAATTGGTCCATACGCGACCCGCTTGAATACCTCTGCCCATTCTAAACGCTTTATTCATATCACGTGTCCACACACCTGCACCTAGGCCAAATTCGGTTTGATTCGCTAACTCAAGTGCTTCCGCTTCGTCTTTGAACTTACTGACTGAAATAACCGGACCAAAAATCTCTTCTTGAAAAACACGCATCTTGTTGTGACCTTCAAGCAAAGTAGGTTGAATGTAGTAGCCATTGTTGAATTCAGACTCGGTTTTTTCGACACCGCCACCAATAAGTACCTTGGCACCTTCTTTTTTACCAATATCAATATAGGTTAGAATTTTATCAAATTGCTCTTGAGAGGCTTGCGCACCAACCATTGTATCGGTATCTAGTGGATTGCCGCGCTTAATCTGTTGACTGCGCTCAATGACCTTGTCGATAAATGTATCGTATATGTCCTCGTGAACAAATAAACGAGACGGGCAGGTACAGACCTCGCCTTGATTGAAGTACGCTAAGACAGCACCTTCAATACACTTGCTTAGGTATTCGTCTTCGTGATCCATAACATCAGGAAAGTATAAGTTTGGTGACTTGCCACCCAACTCGACGGTAGATGGAATAATGTTATCTGCTGCACATTTTAGAATATGAGAGCCGACCGGCGTTGAACCTGTAAAAGCAATTTTGGCTATGCGGTCGCTGGTTGCCAGTGCTTCACCTGCTTCTTTACCAAAACCGTTCACGACATTGAGCACACCTGCGGGTAATATCCCGTCAATTAGCTCTAACAAGACTAATATCGAAGCAGGTGTTTGTTCTGCTGGCTTTAATACCACACAATTACCTGCTGCCAGTGCCGGACCTAACTTCCACGCGGCCATTAAAATTGGAAAGTTCCAAGGAATGATCTGGCCTACGACCCCCAGAGGCTCATGGATATGATAGGCCATAGTGTGTTCGTCAAGTTCGGCTAACGAACCCTCTTGAGCTCGAATACAGCCTGCAAAGTAACGGAAGTGGTCTGCTGCCAGGGGAATATCGGCAGCTAGGGTTTCGCGTACTGCTTTACCATTGTCCCAAGTCTCGGCTACGGCCAACAACTCATTATTACTTTCAATAATATCGGCAATTTTCAACAACAGGTTAGAACGCTCAGTGACGGAGGTTTTCCCCCAGCTTTCACGAGCCTGGTGGGCAGCGTCAAGCGCTAGGTTGATGTCTTTGTGATTGGAACGTGGTATCTGACAAAAAGCCTGTCCATCTACCGGACTGACGTTATTGAAATAATTGTTATCGACCGGTGGTACCCATTCACCACCTATGTAATTTTGGTACTGATTCTTAAAGGTTAAGATAGAGCCTTCGGCTCCGGGCTTTGCATAAATCATGTTGGTGTCCTGTGTCTAAATTTGACATTAATTTTGTTTTTATTATTTGTGATTGTTTTTTGAACAGATCCGAAATAAATTAACTAAAATCAAAAGGCACTGCTTTGCTTAAAGTTCAAAAGTGTTGCTCGTCAGTACGCGAACAGGGAGAAGACAATGATTATTAATAATCCGATAAAACGGCAGCCTTCGGTTTTGGTGGAAAATAAAGTCACGTTTGCGGCGGAAGAAAGTGAGCTTGGCATATATGATACGTACAGCGCTGCAACAGGTGTCGCACTACAATCGGATCAACTTTTGTACTGCGGTATGGTGTCGGGCAGAAAGATAATGCACCTTGGTGATCAAGGCTCAATATTTTTACCGCACGAATCCTTTGTTTTGGCGCCGGACCAAAAGGTAGAGATAGATTTCCCCGACGCTAAAATCAATGAACCGACGACCTGTATAGCGATTGAAATAGCAAAAGAGCGTGTTCAAAAGGTGGCTGATCACCTTAATAGCACAACGCCGCCCGAACCTATATTTGGCGAATGGCATTATCGACACCAAGCGGTACACGCCCACCATACAGATCAAACCCAGGCGCTACTGACCAGAATAGTAGAGCTGTATACGGAAAATGCACCCGATCGCCAGTATCTAATCGATCTGGCTATAAATGAATTAAGTGCACGGCTTTTGCGGCAACAGACACGTGACTTTATTATCGCTTACAGTGAGCGCGATCCAGAAGCAAATCATATAAACGCAGTCACTCGATACATTCTTGATAATTTGACCCAACCTTTGGACATTGAGTGTTTGTGCCGAATCGCAGTGATGGGAAGGACCAAGTTTTTTAGTGCTTTTAAGCGTCATTTAGGGTGTACCCCCATTGTTTTTCAACAACAAGAAAGGTTGAAAGTTGCCGCGCGAATGTTAGAGCAGGGCCATCAAATTACCGAGACGAGTTTTTCGGTAGGGTTTTTAAATGTCAGTCATTTTAGTAAGTCCTTTAAATCTCTTTTTGGCCAAGCCCCCACTCAATACCGCCACCACAAAATGATGAATCGACGGATAAATTAATAAAACTTCAGCCCAGAACTAAAAATTTCCAAGAATTGGCTCGGAAAGCCAGTATTTTCGCTAAACAAAATCACATATTGTTGACAGTTTAAAAACTGAACATTAGAATACCGCACCCCTAAATTTAGGGGAGGCGCAATAGTGCGCCAAAATGGGTAGTAACAACTAATCAGGAGCTTATTAATGGCAACTATTAACCAGTTGGTACGTAAGCCTCGTCGCCAAAAGACAAAACGCAATATGTCTGAGGCATTGGACGCTTGTCCTCAAAGACGTGGTGTATGTACTCGTGTTTATACAACAACACCTAAGAAGCCGAACTCTGCACTACGTAAAGTAGCTCGTGTTCGTCTAACTAATGGTAACGAAGTAACATCTTACATCGGTGGTGAAGGTCACAACCTTCAAGAGCACAGTGTAATCCTAATCCGTGGTGGTCGTGTTAAAGACTTACCTGGTGTACGTTTCCACACTGTTCGTGGTGCACTTGACTGTGCGGGCGTAGCTGACCGTAAAGCGGGCCGTTCTAAATACGGTACGAAGAAGCCTAAATCATAACGGTTCTCCGTTAGTAAGGCCAAGCAAACTTAATTTATTAGTTTTGGGTTATTCCTGAAGCAAATCGGAGAATTTAAAATGCCAAGAAGAAGAGTCGTAGGTCAACGTAAAGTTCTTCCAGATCCTAAGTTCGGATCTGAGTTATTGACCAAATTCATCAACGTAGTGATGTTAGATGGTAAAAAAGCAGTAGCTGAAAAAATCATCTACGGTGCACTAGACGTAGCCGCTGAAAAAACAGGTAAAGATCACCTTGTAGTTTTAGACGAAGCACTAGATAACGTACGCCCAAGCGTCGAGGTTAAATCTCGCCGTGTTGGTGGTTCTACTTACCAAGTTCCAGTAGAAGTACGCCCTGTTCGTCGTAACACTCTAGCCATGCGTTGGTTAGTTGAAGCTGCCCGTAAACGAGGTGAGAAATCAATGGCGTTGCGTCTAGCTAACGAAATCACTGATGCGATTGACAACAAAGGTTCTGCTGTTAAGAAACGTGAAGACGTTCATAAAATGGCTGAAGCTAACAAAGCATTCGCTCACTACCGTTGGTAAGCAACACACTAATTTTGGAACATCAAAGAGGAATATATGGCGCGTAAGACACCAATTGAACGATATCGCAATATCGGTATCGTGGCTCACGTTGACGCTGGTAAAACAACAACAACTGAGCGTGTACTATTTTATACAGGTCTTTCTCATAAGATCGGTGAAGTGCACGATGGTGCTGCGACCATGGACTGGATGGAGCAGGAGCAGGAGCGTGGTATTACCATAACCTCTGCTGCTACAACCTGTTTCTGGCGCGGGATGGATGCTCAATTTGAAGAGCACCGTATTAACATTATCGACACTCCGGGACACGTAGACTTCACGATTGAAGTAGAACGTTCTTTACGAGTGCTTGATGGTGCTACCGTAGTGTTGTGTGCATCTTCTGGTGTACAACCACAAACAGAAACAGTTTGGCGCCAGGCTGATAAATATCACGTGCCGCGTATGGTTTTCGTCAATAAGATGGACCGTGCCGGTGCTGACTTCTTGTCAGTTGTCGACCAAATCAAAAACCGTCTAGGCGCAACCCCAGTTCCTGTTCAGTTACCAATCGGTGCCGAGGATAACTTCCGCGGTGTGGTTGATCTTTTCAAAATGAAAGCGATCAACTGGAACGAAGCCGACAACGGTATGACCTTTACCTACGAAGACATTCCAGCAGATATGCTTGATGACGCTGAAAACTACCGCCAAGAGATGATCGAAGCGGCGGCTGAAGCGAATGACGAGTTGATGGATAAGTATCTTGAAGGTGAAGAGCTTACTGAAGAGGAAATCAAAGATGCGCTACGCCAGCGTACTTTGAGAAACGAAATTGTTCTTTGTGCATGTGGCTCAGCATTTAAGAACAAAGGGGTACAAGCAGTACTCGATATGGTGGTGGAATTTATGCCATCGCCAGTAGATGTTCCAGCGATTAAAGGTATCAATGATGATGAGTCAGAAGGCGAGCGTCATGCAGATGATGACGAACCTTTTGCGGCGTTAGCGTTTAAAATCGCTACCGACCCATTCGTTGGTACTCTCACGTTCTTCCGTGTTTATTCAGGTGTAGTAAAAACTGGTGACAGTGTTTATAACCCAGTTAAAGGCAAGAAAGAGCGTTTTGGGCGTATCGTACAGATGCACTCAAATAACCGTGAAGAAATCAAAGAGGTTCGTGCAGGGGATATCGCAGCCGCGGTAGGCCTTAAGCAAGTAACCACAGGTGACACTCTATGTGATACTGATAATAAGATCACGTTAGAGCGTATGGAATTCCCAGATCCTGTTATTTCTGTTGCGGTAGAGCCGAAATCACAAGCCGATCAAGAGAAGATGGGTATAGCACTAGGTAAACTAGCTGCTGAAGATCCGTCATTTAGAGTTGAGACAGACGAAGAGTCGGGTCAAACCATCATCTCGGGTATGGGCGAACTTCACTTAGACATTATCGTTGACCGTATGCGTCGCGAATTTAGTGTTGAATGTAACGTTGGTAACCCTCAGGTTGCTTATCGTGAATGCATTACTAAGCCTGTCGAAGTTGAAGGTAAATTTGTACGCCAGTCTGGTGGCCGTGGTCAATACGGTCACGTCTGGTTGAAGCTAGAGCCTATGAGCATTGACAATGATGAAACTTACGAATTCGTAAATGACATTGTTGGTGGTGTTGTTCCTAAGGAATACATTCCTGCGGTTGATAAAGGTATCCAAGAGCAGATGAAAAATGGTGTGCTTGCGGGTTACCCAGTTTTAGGCGTTAAAGCAACATTATTCGATGGATCTTTCCATGATGTTGACTCTAACGAAATGGCGTTTAAAATTGCCGGTTCAATGGCATTTAAAAACGGTGCCTTGGACGCTCAACCAAAGCTTTTAGAGCCAATGATGAAAGTTGAAGTTATCACACCTGAAGAATCTATGGGTGATGTAGTAGGTGACTTAAACCGCCGTCGAGGCATGATTGAAGGAATGGAAGAAGCACCAGCAGGCATGAAAGCCGTCAACGCACAGGTGCCACTAGCGGAAATGTTTGGTTATGCCACTGACTTGCGTTCGGCAACTCAGGGGCGTGCTTCGTACTCTATGGAATTCCTAAAGTACGCGGAAGCGCCTAACAATGTTGCTGAAAAAATAATGTCAGCACGAACTTAATTATATTTTTAATATATAGGTCTACAATTAGATCACTTTAAATTTAAGGAAACTTAAAAATGGCAAGAGAAAAGTTTGAACGTACGAAACCGCACGTTAACGTTGGTACAATCGGTCACGTTGACCACGGTAAAACTACACTAACTGCAGCAATCACAAACGTACTTGCAAAAGTATACGGTGGTGAAGCAAAAGATTTCGCACAAATCGATAATGCTCCAGAAGAGCGTGAGCGTGGTATCACAATCTCAACTTCACACGTTGAGTACGACACTCCAACTCGTCACTACGCACACGTAGACTGTCCAGGACACGCTGACTATGTTAAAAACATGATCACTGGTGCTGCACAGATGGACGGCGCGATCCTAGTTGTTGCTGCAACAGACGGTCCAATGCCACAGACTCGTGAGCACATCCTACTTTCACGTCAGGTTGGTGTACCTTACATCGTAGTATTCATGAACAAATGTGACATGGTAGACGACGAAGAGTTACTAGAATTAGTAGAAATGGAAGTACGTGAACTACTTTCTGAGTACGAATTCCCAGGTGACGACCTACCATTAATCCAAGGTTCAGCTCTTAAAGCACTAGAAGGCGAGAAAGAGTGGGAAGACAAGATTGTTGAATTAGCAGAAGCGCTAGATTCATACATCCCAGAGCCAGAGCGTGACATCGATAAGCCATTCATCATGCCTATCGAAGACGTATTCTCAATCTCAGGTCGTGGTACAGTAGTAACAGGTCGTGTTGAGCGCGGTATCATCAATACTGGTGACGAAGTTGAAATCGTAGGTATCAAAGAAACTACAAAGACAACTTGTACAGGTGTTGAGATGTTCCGTAAGCTTCTAGACGAAGGTCGTGCAGGTGAGAACATTGGTGCATTGTTACGTGGTACTAAGCGTGACGAAGTTGAGCGTGGTCAAGTACTAGCGAAGCCAGGTTCAATCAACCCACACACTAAGTTCGAATCAGAAGTATACGTACTATCTAAAGAAGAAGGTGGTCGTCATACTCCATTCTTCAAAGGTTACCGTCCACAGTTCTACTTCCGTACAACAGACGTAACAGGTGCAGTTGAGTTACCAGAAGGCGTAGAAATGGTAATGCCAGGTGACAACATCAAGATGGTTGTTGAGCTAATCGCTCCAATCGCGATGGACGAAGGCCTACGTTTCGCTATCCGTGAAGGTGGCCGTACTGTAGGTGCTGGTGTTGTTGCATCAATCCTAGACTAATCTGTTATTTATAACTGATTATTGAAAAGGCTCCTTCGGGAGCCTTTTTTGTTTTGCGGTTACCGAAAACTTTGTCCTGCATTTTCGGCTTTTCCACCGTCCCTGGTGGTCAAGCTCATGTGCATTTGCACACTGCGCGCTTCTTCCTCGGTCTAACCTCATGATCGAACCCGATAGATTAAAATAAAAAAGCGCTCTTTGAGCGCTTTTTTATGTCTCTAAATTAGTGACTTGCGGAGTTAATGTTTACGTCCTTTCCACATTGCGATTTTTGCATCTAGCCACCTTGCACTAACGCTTAAAAGATTTTGACACTTTTTAAGCCAGTCTTTGGCAACGTCGTATTCGTAGCTCAAAATAAATAGTCCAGGGATCAATAACAATAACGAAGGTCCGGGAATGATGATAAACACCAATCCTAATAGAACCAGTAATCCGCCAACAATATTGATAAATAAAAATCGCACTGTTCGTAACATAAACGTATACCCTACTGGTTAATCAATAGAAACTTTTCCGTCGATATTGATGATATCTAGGTCACCACTGCCGTCATCAAGGATAGTTAATCCTTTGGTGTTTTTGACAAGGATATCGCCTGAACCATCTTCAATAACGACAGTATCTCCGGTGTTTGTTACCGAAATACTTCCGGAGTTATCATCGATGACGACTTTTCCTGTCACTTCGTCGACAGAGATATTTCCGGAGCCATCTTCAACGTCAATATTACCGATGATGTTGTTGATATCGATTGATCCAGAGCCGTCTTCAATTGTAATGTTGCCTTTAATGTTTTTTAGGTCTATCGAGCCCGAACCGTCATCGATGGTAACGTCTGATTTGATTTCACTCATAAACACATCGCCACTGCCATCATCGATTACAACCGCAATATTGTCTGGCATCGAAATCGTTAAATCGACGCTAGGAGAATTGCCATTCCACATGTTGATCCCTGATTGATAGCTGCCGATTAGGTAGGCTTTAGTACCGCGACGTTCTAGTGAGAACTCAATTTTTTCTTTATTGTCGGTGCGAATATAAGCATCTACATTGATCTCGTCCGTGAGTTCATCACCTTTGACAATGATGTCACCCGCTCCGTTATCAATAATTAGTGTCGTAATGCCTGATGAACTCAGTGCTAAGTGGTCTTCATAAGTTATATTCGCTTCTTTGCTATGCCCAACGTGAATAACACAGCCAGATAATAAAGTCGTCATGAGTGCAGCAGTCATTAATTTTTTCACGGAGTTTCCTTTTCATTCTTTTTATTTAAACTTTAGTGTCTATTCGTCACTAAATTGATTACAAAGGTTTAAAGCAAATTGCGGGCAATAATTATTAAAATTTATTTATTAATTAAATCAATGATTTATAAATGTTGGGTTTTTCATCCATGGTAGTCAGTGGTAACTTAAACTAATTATTAGGTTTTTTAGCCAAATTTATAGGAATGGGATTATGAGCAAGTTAGGGTATGCGTTGTTGTCGTGTTTGTTAATGTCGGTTATTAGTGGCTGTGCAAAGTCACCAACTGGTAGAAATCAAATTACGTTATTTTCAGAGGAAAAAATGGCTACTATGGGAGCTCAGTCTTTTGAAGAGATGAAACAGCAACTTCCTATTAGCAAGGACAAGAAATTAACTCAGTTTGTCCAGTGTGTTGCTGATGCTATCACGCCTTATGTTGCGAAAGATGCTCATAATGGTGACTGGGAAGTCGTTCTGTTCGATTCGGAACAAATCAATGCTTTTGCCTTACCTGGTGGAAAAATTGGTGTGTATACCGGTATTCTGCAAGTAACAGAAAACCAACATCAGTTAGCCGCAATTATGGGCCATGAAGTCGGTCACGTGATTGCAAACCACTCTAATGAACGTATGTCGTCTAGTTCGTTAGCTCAGACGGGACTTCAGGTAATAAATATTGGTCTCTCAACTCAAGACCCGCAAACTCAAAGTATGGTAATGGCAGGGCTTGGGCTTGGTGTACAGTATGGGGTACTGATGCCATATGGTCGTTCTCATGAAAAAGAAGCCGATATCATAGGTCAAAATCTTATGGCCCAAGCTGGTTTTAATCCACAAGCTGCAGTGAAACTGTGGCGCAATATGGCTAAAGCGAGTGCGGGCTCACCTCCTGAGTTCATGTCAACTCACCCCTCGCACGAAACGCGAATTAAAAAGTTAACCGAAAACTTAACTAAGACGGAGCCCTTATATAAGGCAAGCAAACAAAAGCCGAATTGCTCTAAGTCTTAACATTTCGTAACAAATTGACAAGAAACTTAATATTGCAACTTTAACTTGTGTTTTGCACACTAGAATTCTGTATCAATTTGATACGAGTGATGTAAATGGAAGTAATTGCAAAGATTGAATCTAACTTTTTCAGATCCGAGTTGGCGAGTAAATTACACTCGGATTTGAGAGGGTTGCCACTATTAGGAATAACGGCAGTAGGGGCTTTTTTTCTACTGTTTCTCAAAGATATTAGCACGCCGTTTTTAACCGCTTGGTTGTTGTTAATGGTCGGGCTATACGGCCGCCTCTTTTGGGCTAATTTACGCCTTAAAAAACAACCTCAGGTAGAAAACTACAAAGCTTGGACTTGGAGTCTATTCAGAGCTTTTATTGCAATTGCTCTTGGTTGGATGATGCTCCCTATGCTCGTCTTACCTACTTTAACCGGCTGGCCTGAACTTACTTTTGTGTTCATGTTATTTGTTGTTATAACTTTGCCGTTGCCTGTTTTTAGTCACTGTGTGCCCATCGCCTTTTTTAACCCACTAATTATTATCATGGGTTTGGTATTATCTTCTGCTTTTTTTGCGGAAATGACAGGTAGTGCGTCATTTACCTTGATTACACTGCTGGTTGCAACAACCTACTTTATCGTCAAGTACAATCGTCTAGCACTAGAGAAGGTTCATTCTGTTGATAGACATGACCTACTTCAACAAAATGAACATCGTATGAAGCAATTAGAGGCTGAAAATGCGTATGACGGTATCACGGGTCTAATTAATTTTAATGGCTTCACACAGGGCTTTACAGACACCTTAGATTTGGGAAGTAAAGCGTATATCATTTCTATCAAAGTAAAAAATGCCCAAAGTTATTACGCAAGCCAACACAAAAGCAGTGCTGATGAACTACTAAAATCTTGTGCGATGCGGCTATTAGCAACCAAAAGTGATTCGGAAGTGGTGAGTCATGTTGGGGTCGGGGAGTTTTTGCTTGGCGGTATTATTGAATGTGATGGTGATGCGCAATTACGGGCTGATCAGATACAAGAAGCATTTCAATCAGCGTTGCGTTTTTCAAGTAAAACAGAATTTGTTCAGATTTCGGTTGGCTTTGCAATCTACCCTGCAGCAGGTGCAACCATAGAAAACCTAGCGTTTCATGCGATGGCAGCGATGAACGAAGCTTATACCAAAGATTTGCGAAAAGCCGTTCAATATTCACCCAATATTTCTAATCAAATTTCAAATCAGTTAAGCCTATCAAAAGCCATTATTCCGGCTATTAAAAATCAAGAATTCGAAGTTTATTATCAGCCTAAATACGACGGCAGAACAGGTGAAATTAACAGTGCAGAAGCTCTTTTAAGGTGGAACAGTCCCGAGTTTGGTCCAGTGAGCCCAGTTGAGTTTATTCCTGTTGCAGAGACATCTGGTGATATTGTTGAGTTAGGCCGTTGGGCAATCGAGCAAGCTGAAGAATTACTACGTTCAACGGTTTTGCCAGAAAAGTTTTCAATTGCAGTTAATTTGTCTTTAAAACAATTGGAAGATCCAGGTTTAGTAACATTGGTTAAGTCCATCATTTCGACGTTACCAAAAGGTCGTTCTTTAGAGTTGGAGTTAACCGAAAGTACCCTATTAACCAATGATGATGGGGTTCTTAGTACCTTGTCTCAGTTAGTGGATATGGACATTAAGCTTGCATTGGATGACTTTGGAACGGGCTATTCCTCTCTTAGTTATTTGAGTCGTATTGAAGTAAATGTTGTGAAGCTCGATAAGTCATTTATCGATCCGATTTTAGAAGACGAAAAGCACAAGGTGTTGGTCTCATCGATCATTAATCTGGTTCAGAACTTAGGTTTGGAAATTGTCGCGGAAGGGGTCGAAAACCAAGCTCAATTTGACTGGCTAATCGCTAATAATTGCCCACTGATTCAAGGTTATTATGTCGCGAAACCGTTGCAACTTGACGAGCTTTTGTACGTTTTGAATCAACCGGAAAGTTTAAACTTAGCAGTTTAATTTGTTCCTAAGTTATTTACATACTCCAATGGTGACAAAGACTTACTGTTAAAAATTAGGCATTTTTTTATTCTCTTAATTAGTGGTTGTTTATTTTTTGAACTATCTTTGTTTTTAAGATAGTTCGGCGTTAAGCCTCCAACTTAAAGGGAATAAAACAATGGCGAATAAAGATACGTCCAAAGGACCAAAAAAAGAGCCTATCGAACCTACTTTTTCTGATTTGGCCGTTGATGTGGGTAGTAACGACGACAATGCAACGACTTCGGTCGAGTCGACAGCATCAAAGGCACCTCTTAAAAAGCCATCTACCGCTTTGCTTGGGCTGGACGATTACAAATACTTTACCGAGGATGACCTCAACAAAATCCTCCAAAACTTAGATATATTGCGGGGTGAAGTTTTACCCTCTACTAATCCATCCGAGTCGTCCAATTACGTCGAACCCAACTTTCCCTCTGTGTGTCTAATTGGGTTAGGTCGGTGTGGCTCTAATATCGCATTAGATGTGGCAACACTCGTACACAAAGCTCGTATATTTTATATGAGCGATTTTCAAGACGATGAGAAGAAAGCCAAAGAAAAAGATCGCAAGGCACTTAATTGGATTCAACGCAGTTTAAATATTCACTCTGATCAAGACGTCAAACCCGTATTTCTAATCGAGCCTTTAGTCATGTTAGGTGATTTAGACAAAGATATTCGGGGACGGATTCAGTTTTCAAGTAAAAGTGGCGGTGACAGCTTCTTGAAAAATTACAGCAAGCTAAAAATTATGGACTTGTCAGAAGTCCATGCTGGTGGTTCAGGTAATGCACCGATCCTCGGCCAATATTTAGCAAAGGTTATCCTAAACAAAGAAACCGATAAGTTTAGTAACGAAGAATGGAAATTTATTCATTCCTATTTGATTGATTCATGTGGGATTAAAGCTAATCAATCGAGACTGTACTTTTATATTTTCAGTGCTGGCGGTGGTACAGGCTCTGGCATGGCCTCGGAGTTTGGTCTCGCTCAGCAATATGCTTATATGAATAAAACGTTTGATATTAGAACTGAGCAAGAAATGCTGAGTCATAATCAATCTTTTGTTTTTGAACCAATATTTACCAGTGGTATTTGTATCTTACCCAATATTACTCATCGCTCAGTGGAGATGTCGGAAGCCTTACACATAAACGCTGGCCGGTTACTGTGTAAGTACTTGTCTGAAGAATGGAATTTTTCTTACAGCATGGATAATGGGGATGAGCCAACAGATGACATTATGCGCCGTATCCGACCGTGGAACGCGATGATGCTTATCTCAAATGATATCATGCGTTACGCCGAAGAATCTGACGAAGAAACTGCAGGTCAGTTCATTGATGTAAATACAATGGAAAAACACGCTAATCAGTATATTAGCCAGCAGATCTTTAATATTCTTACTGCCCAAGCTGTTACAACCGACTATGATGAAAACTACTTCCGTCGGGCGGGGATAGATATAGGTGAAACCATACGCCTTGATGCGAACGACCTATTTATGAGCTTGGCAGGTCCAATTGCAGTTGCATACGCAGAAACTGTTGTAGACGTGAAATCGTCAAACGAGCAACGCAGTGGCTTATTTGAAAGTAGCGCGCA
This sequence comes from Psychrosphaera ytuae, assembly GCF_017638545.1. Taxonomy (NCBI): domain Bacteria; kingdom Pseudomonadati; phylum Pseudomonadota; class Gammaproteobacteria; order Alteromonadales; family Pseudoalteromonadaceae; genus Psychrosphaera; species Psychrosphaera ytuae. Next base: position 1,890,018 of record NZ_CP072110.1, on the reverse strand, counting down.
AGAGTTAGATATTGATGATCTATTTTTCCGTTCTATCGATTTGCCTCACTTCAACAAACAAACTCAAGCAATAGAAGGTATCAGTCTGTTGCCTATAGAGTCTGACAGTTATCGCGACGCACTCAAAAAATACCGAGAAAGTGGTTATGACGGGAAGCACCTCAGAGATTTACATTTCTTCAAAAACTGCTCGTCGGTTGTATCTATAGTGTCATTGCCTAAGGACTATAAACTGTCTTACATGGATCTCAATCGCCTGAAAGTACACTTAAATAGCTTATTTCAAAATACCACACTAAAACGGTTTGCATTAGTTATTGGTGCATCTGCTAACTTGTCGCTGACCACGTTAGTTGCGAAGAGCCCATGTTTGAGTGATGACTTTTTAACTTTATTTGTTTCTTACATTAAGCGTTGTTTTGCCAAAGAGCAATTTGGTTACGATGCGACGTTGGACAACGCCATAGTAGACTTTATCAAGGCACCAACCTTTGACGAATCGAAGCTCGAAGAGATGTTAGAAAGTCATGAAAATCCGGCTAAGATCTTAGATACAAATTGGTTTGCAATAAAACCTATGTACGAGAAAAAATATCGCGAGTTAATTCATGATAAAGATAAGTTTACGTCTATCAATGATATTCGCTTGAGTATCGATAGCGTTAAACAAGCCATCTACTATTTGCGTGAAATATACCGTCATAGGATCAGTAAGACCCGAATTATCTCACTCACCAATGGTGCTCATGAGCCAGACCACAATAAGTAGTGTAAAAAGCAAAAAACCAGTGCAGAGTGAAGTGACCCCCAATAGTTGGACATTCCAATTACTGGGGGTCTTTTTATGTCCAAACACAATAGAATATTTAAAATAAAGCTCGCTCAGCATGCCGTGCAGGAAAGCTCTGTAGCTTTAAGTAAAAAGCACAATATAAGCGCTCGGCTTATTCGCTATTGGTCTCAGGTATACCAGCTAAACGGCTCAAATAGCTTTATTCATAATCAGTCACCTTATTCTAGTGAGTTCAAAGCTCATGTCCTCAAGACGATGAAAACTAACGATTGGTCATTGGGCCATACCAGTGCTCACTTCGACCTATCGTCTCCTGGTATTTTATTTCAGTGGCAAAAGCTTTATGCTCAAGGTGGTATATCCCGTCTTAAACCACAGAAAAAAGGTAGGCCAACCGTGACAAAGAGTGATTCTTCAGCAAAACCCGTAGAGCAGATGACAGAGGAAGAGTTACGAGAAGAGTTAGCGTACTTACGGGCAGAGAATGATGTTCTAAAAAAGTTAGAAGCCTTGGCTCAAGCCAGAAAGAAAAAAGCAAAGACAAGACGTTAGTTGTCGAAGAGTTCAAGGCAAAACATAGCTTAAGGCATCTATTAAAGGCCGTAGAGTTACCGAAAAGTGTCTACTATTATCACCGCTCAAGATTCGAGCAGCCGAGTGCCGACAGTGACTTACTCATAAAAATACGTGATATCTATCACAGGCATAAAGGGCGATATGGTTATCGTAGAATTACGAGTGCCCTCAGAACAGTAGGTCTACTCGTTAATCATAAACGGGTTCAACGTCTGATGAATGAACTAGGTCTAAAGTCGAAGGTAAGGCCTAAGCGCTATAAATCTTATAAAGGTGAAGTGGGCAAAATCGCCGATAATATCCTTGAGCGCGAGTTTACAGCAACGCAGCCCAATCAAAAATGGGTGACGGATGTAACAGAGTTTAAAGTCAACGACCAGAAGGTATACCTGTCACCAATGATAGACCTGTTTAATCAAGAGGTTATCAGCTATGAGGTGCGAACGTCTGTGACATTGCCATTGGTCACAGACATGCTCAAAGCTGCAACAGCGAAGCTACTGAAGCATGAGAAGCCTCTCATACACTCAGACCAAGGGTGGCAATATCAGAATAGAAAATACCAACAACACCTAAAAGAAAACGGGCTACTTCAGAGTATGTCAAGAAAGGGAAACTGCTTAGATAATGCCGTTGCAGAGAACTTCTTCGGCATATTAAAAACTGAGATGTATCACAACGAAACCTTCAAAGACGCCAATGACCTCATTGAAAATATCAAAGAATACATCCACTATTACAACAACGAACGCATTAAGCTCAAACTAAAAGGCCTGAGTCCGATACAATATCGAAATCAGGCCTTGGTTGCCGCTTAGAAATGAGTCCAACTTTATGGGGTCACTTCAGAGGCACTGGTTTTTTAATTTAGGTTAAGGTTATTTCTCTAATACGATTCTGTATCGCGCTTTACCGCTCTCTAAATGCTCTAATGCGTCATTTACATTATCAAACTTAAACATTTCGACTTGAGGCTTTATGTCGTGTTGCGTTGCAAACTCCAACATAGCCCTGATAGTTTCTGGACTGCCCACTGGCGATGACGAAATAGACCTTTGCTGAGCCATTAACCCAAAGACACTGATATCGAGTGGCTCTAGGGTTGCACCAACAAAATGCAAACGTCCTTTGGGCTTCAGGGTAGAAATATATAAGTTCCAATCGAGTTTAACGTTTACCGTCGACAATATGTAATCAAAGCGCCCTTGCGCAGCTTCGATTTCTGATTCACTTCTTGAGTTAATAGTATGGTGAGCACCTAACTGTTTAGCTTCTTCAGTTTTACTCTCACTAGAAGTGAATGCGGTTACCTCGCAACCCCACGCATTCAAAAACTGCAAAGCTAAATGACCTAGTCCACCAATGCCAATAACCGCAACTTTGTCAGTTGGCTTTACATCAAATTGAACCATGGGGTTAAACACAGTAATGCCACCGCAAAATAGCGGCCCAGCAGATTTAGCATCCATTCCGTCGGGTAATCGAACAACGGCTTGCTGGTGGGCTTTTACTTGGTCGGCAAATCCGCCGTGACGACCAACGATAGTAGACTCTGCGGTAGCACACAAATTCTGATCACCGGTGCCGCAGCTTGTGCATGATTGACAATAGCCAGAATGCCAGCCTAATCCAACTAAGTCACCCTTTTGGTGTTGAGTAACTGCACTGCCAACTTCACTAATAGTGCCGACAACTTCGTGACCCGCTACTAGTGGGTAATCGGACATACCCCACTCATTGTTGATCATTGACAGATCAGAATGGCAGATACCGCAATATTCCACATCAATCAAAACATCTTCAGGACCAAGCTCGCCAAGTTCTATTTCTATTTTTTTTAGACTGCTACCCGGTTCAGATGCAGCGTAACCGTGAGTTTTAAATTGTGTCATAACCAATCCTTGCTGTGGTAAGTAAGAGTTGTTAAGCATAGGACTAACTGGCTAAATTTACGAAGATTTAGCTTCAAAAATTAAAGGGATAAAGCAAGCTAAATACGGATTAAGGTCTATAGTTATTTTGGGATTTACCAATTCGCGATGGAGAGCACTGGATTAGACTGAGGCTACTCATGAATGTAAATAGTTTGAGATTTAAATACACTGCGACGTTTGGTGGTATTGCCGTATTCCTGGTTATTTATGTGTTGTTGACACTTAAACTGAACGCAAAGCTTGAGTCTGCAATAGACCAGGCGGGCAAGCATTTTACTCCTGCAATATCTGCAGTTATTAATGCAGATAGAGACCTTTATCAGGCTAAAGTGGCAGAGCTTAATTTATTGCGTAGTGATATTGACTCAAATACTCGTACCGCCTTTGAAGACGAATTTAATGAAAATGCTCAGCAAGCATTAGACAGAATGAATCGCTTCAAGGCACTCATGAGTGATAGACCTTCGGTTTTAGTGGCTATTAAAAACTTTGATGACGCATATGAGGCGTGGCAAACCGAGTCACAAAAGGTCTTAAGTTTGGCTGATAGTGGGCAGTATGCAGCAGCGAATGAGCAAAGTCAGGCGGGATCTGCAACCACGTTTGATGCACTTCGCGACTTTTATGATGCAGCAGGTGAAGCGGCAAACAGTCAATCTATTAAAGAAAGTGAATCCATCATCAAGTATTCGAGTACACAACAGATCATATTAAATGGCGTTGCGTTAGTTATAGTTATTGCAACAGGTTTGATTGGCTTTATGGGGCCGAAACTTATGGCTTCTTCGTTAAGAGAGCTGCAAAGCGAAATTAATGCTTTAAATTCTGGAAATGGTGATTTAACCAAACGAATCAAATCTAAACGAAAAGATGAAATTGGTGATGTGGCGAGAGAGCTAGACACGTTAATTGATGGCTTAGCTGAACTTATTCGTTCGATAGTGAATAACTCCTCAGAATTGAACAGTCAAATCTCTAAATTGAGCAATGGCGTATCAGCAATTAAATCCATTAGCCACAAGCAAACTGAATCGGTTGATAACATCTCTTTTTCCATCAGTGAAATGGCCGGTACCATTAGTGAAGTTAGCGATAATGCGAACACAACAAGTTCTGAAGTATCTAAAGTTACCGAGCTTACCGATCAGGGTAAACACATAACTCAACAAGCGGTTGCCGATATAACCAAACTTTCTGATTCGGTTGCTGATGCGGCAGAAGTTATTTCAAAACTATCAGCGGACTCAGATAATATTGCATCAGTATTGGATGTGATCAGAGGCATCGCCGAACAAACTAACTTACTAGCGCTAAACGCAGCGATTGAGGCGGCAAGAGCGGGTGAGCAAGGACGAGGCTTCGCTGTTGTAGCCGATGAAGTTCGAACCTTGGCAAGCAAAACTCAACAAAGTACTGAAGATATTCAAGCTATGATCAAAAGACTCCAAGATGGGGTCAATGGTGCGGTTAGCTCAATTAAACAGGGCAATGAAGTAACAGAGTCGACCGTCGAACTCTCTAAACAAACTTTAACGGCACTTGACCAAATTGCCGATGCCGCAGAGCGCGTATTTGATGCATCGACTCAAACCGCTAAAGCGACACAACGACAACTAGATGGTTCTGAGCAATTACAAGCTTATTTGAGTGACCTTCAGGCCGATACACAAACAAACTATGACAGTGCAGAGCTCAATCAACAAACTTCCGAAGAAACTGTTCACTTGGCCCGTACACTGTCAAATTTGGTCGCTAAATTTAAGGTATAGATTACTAGGAGCGTCTATTAAGCTTTTGGGTTAAAGGCGCTCTTCTACTACTTTGCGTTTCATTTTGTTTCTGCGCTTTTCCATCATGGCGGTTACCTTAGCCTGTTGTTCCTCCGTAAGAATGGCCATTACCTCTTTTTGCGTCTTTAATCGCTCTACTTTAAGTAGCGCTTTAATATCAGCTTGCTGATTTGCGATGTCAGTAAGTGCTTTTTCATTTAACACTGGCTGTTTAGCAAGTTCACGCCATTGAGCTTTTAGATCTTTTAATTGAGTAAATTCAGCACTGCGGGCTTTTTTTGCGTTGGAAATAATACTTTTTATTTGGCTTTGCTGCTCTGCGCTCAGTTCTAATTTGTTGGCAACCCGTTCTTTCAATAAAAAGTGCGTTTTGTCTTGGTTTTTGTGGCCGCTGCGATCCATATTCAAAGGTGCTGCGCTGATTGAGGCGGCACTGGTAATAGAGAGCGCAGCAATCGCTGCCAATAGTCGAGAATGAATAGTCATAGTAAATCACCTTGTATAGTCATTGGATATAAAGTGCGCTCTAAATGAACGTGGATTAAGAATAGCCAAAGCAATGCAAGGTTACGCCAACACTTTGCAAAGTAGTGTAAATGTACGGTGTTTTATATGAGTACTTTAATATTATACTCATCACAGAGTGAAAAATAGGTAGGTAATATGGCCAACAAGCATGTTTTAATCATCGATGACGATACGGATCTAACACAGCTATTACACGATTATTTAACCAGTAATGAGTTTGATGTCAGTATTGCCAATGATGGTCAAGAAGGACTGGACTTGGCAATAAAAAGTGACTTCGATGTCATTTTGTTGGATGTAATGTTACCGACTCTGAATGGCTTCGAAGTGTTACAGCAATTACGTCTGAGTAAATCTACACCCGTGATTATGCTCACGGCTAAGGGTGAAGACTTTGACCGTATTTATGGACTCGAAGTCGGCGCTGATGACTATATTCCTAAACCATTTAATCATCGTGAGCTGTTGGCGAGAGTAAAAGCCATGGTGCGTCGAATCGACTTGATGAGCCAGCCTTCTCACCAACATCACATTCTGTTTGAAGATATAACCCTTAATAATCAAAATCGTACAGTGAAAGTTAACGAGGCTGATATCAACCTCACAGGCACCGAATTTGAAATTCTAACCTTGTTACTTAAAGAGCCATTGGAAATCGTAAGTAAAGAAGCCATCAGCCAACAGGTTTTGGGCCGAAAACTCGCACCTTACGATCGATCAATTGACATGCACGTTAGTAATATCCGCAAAAAGATTGCCGAATTCTCTGAATACGAACGAATCAAAACGGTTCGTGGAGCCGGTTATGTAATGGTGGGTAATTAAGTTATGCGATCGTTTAGACCTTATCTTGTTTTTAAAGTCTTCAGTTACTTCTGGTTGTCTATTGTTGCCACTATTGTCATTTTGATTTTGATTAGCTCTTTGAGCTTTATCGATGCGGTAGATGAACCCCTGAGTCGCTCTAAGATTAGAGATCTTCAAAAAAAAGCACTGTTTTTATCACGTATTAACGCCAGGGCACCAACACCAAGATTACTCGAGCGCCTGGTGCACAGCTCATCAAAACGCAAGATAATATATTTAAAAGGTCCCACACCAGAACAATCCGTATCAAGTCGGCCTTTACCGGATGACGTCGATGTAAATTTACTCAATTATGTTGAAACAGACGTACCTCGTTACATACTGACTCAACACTTTCATGCTGCTGGGCCGATTCCTTTGATGCTAGCTGATGGTGAGTACTTACTGTATGAAATTAGGCTGACGCGTGAGCCCCCTCTCTTCATAAAAATTAAATTTTTACCGGTCTGGGTTAAATTAGCGGTGCCTGTGGTTATGTCACTGTTATTTGCATGGTTGTTTAGTCGATCTATCGTTTCACCGATTAGAGCTTTAAGAGATACGGCAGATAGTATCGGTAAGGGAAAGTTAGATAGCAGAGTACAGGTTCACACGGAAAGAAATGATGAGTTAGGTGAACTTATTTATGATTTTAACAACATGGCTCAGCAACTCGAATCTCTGATGGGTGGCCAAAAAAGGCTACTGGCCGATATCTCTCATGAATTGCGTTCGCCACTTACGCGTTTGTCTTTAGCGACAGGTTTAGTCAGGGATTGTAGCGAAGAAAAACGCGAAGAGTATCTAAACCGCATTGACAAAGAAGCGGGATTACTTGACGAAATGATTGCTTCGGTTTTGATGCTCTCAAGGCTTGAAAATCAACAGCAACACTTAGACAAGTCAATCATTTCGATTGCCGATCTTATTACTCCAACACTACAAGATGCTGAGTTCGAAGCTCAAGGCGTCGCAAAAAGTCTAGTGGTCGATGAGTTGCCTATGGTATCTGTTGAAGTAGATAAAAAGATTTTAGTTAGCGCTATCGACAATATTATTCGCAATGCGATTCGTCATGCTCAAAACCAAGTGAGTGTCTCAGTTCGCTGTGAGCACAATAAAGTACTATTTGTGATCAAAGACGATGGGCCAGGTGTTCCTGACTATATTCTTGAAAAGTTAACTGAGCCATTTTTCCGTCATAGTGAGTCACGAGCTCGAGCTTCAGGTGGCGCGGGACTAGGTTTAGCAATAGCACAAAAAGCGATGGTAGCCCACGGAGGAAAATTACAACTACAAAATGGTCAAGAGCGTGGTTTAGAAGTCACCATGACCTTAGACGTCGCAGGTTAAAACATGTTTCGATTTTGAAACAGTGTTGCGAAATTGATACGCTGAATTTGTAGTTAAATTCATTAAACATAAATAAAACAACAACTTACTTTCTGGCATGTTCTTTGTAATCTTTAACGAAAGAATTACAAGTTACTGGAAAAGTCATGGACGTGATGCACAACCCCGAAAGTAAGTTTGCCAAGTTTAGGCAGCCAGTGTGGGCAACAACAACTCTCTTAATTGTTGCCACACTGTTTTTTTGGTTATTTTCATCAAGTTCCGTTTCTGTGCCAATTCAACAACTACACATTCAACAGGTGCAGTTTGGTGATCTTCCATTAACTATTAATACCTATGGCAAACTAGTGTCCAAAGACACGAGGTTTTTGTCGGCCAGAACCGGTGGCACGGTGGATAAAATATGGCTTAAGCCAGGAGCCAAAGTCTCTGCAGATACCGTGATATTAGAGTTAAGCAATCCGCAATTACATCAGCAAGTAGAGTCAGCAGAGTTACGTGTCCAACAAGCAGAAAATCGATTAAAAAAAATGGAATTAGAGCTTGCTGATTCGTTACTTCAGCACCAATCAAGTATTGAACTATTGAGAGCCGAGCTCGAATCTGCACAACTTACTTACGACGCAGAAAAAAAGCTCGAAGAGTCGGGCATAGTGTCTAAGTTGCAAATTCAAACCTCACAAATCAAAGTCAAACAATTGCTTGTTCGATTAGATATAGCTGAAAAACGTTTATCTCATCTCGCTAATATTAACGAAACTAGACTGTCCGTTGAGAGAGAGCTCGTTAATTTAGAAAAAAGCCAACTTAAGTTACATCAAGACCACCTCAAGTCGTTAACGGTAAAAGCTGGGATAGATGGTGTTCTGCAACGTTTACCTGCTGAGCTAGGCGCGAACGTAGTCGTTGGAGAGCCTCTGGCTATTGTTGGGAGTGTCGAACAATTAGAAGCCGAACTCCGGGTGCCACAAAGCCAAGCGGACGACATTCAATTAGGTAATCAAGTAATGCTCAATATCGCAAATCACAGGGTAAAAGGGCTGGTAAGCCGAATTGACCCCGTTGTCACTGAAGGTTACGTCACTATAGAAGCTGAGATAAAAGAGACGTTACCCCAAAGCGCAAGACCAGACATTAACGTGCAGGGCGTTATAACGGCGGGTCAGATACCTAACACTTTGTTTATTGAAGCACCAGTAAATGTCGCAAGCCACTCAACCGTTAATTTGTTTGTTCTAGATCCTGAGAGTGAACGAGCGACATCGTCGCCTATCCAATTTGGTCAAGTAACAGGCCGGTATATACAAGTTTTATCAGGGTTAACCGAAAATCAAAAAGTCGTGATTTCGGATGCAGAAAAATGGCGCGACTTTGAGCACATCAAGGTAACCAATTCGACAGAAATACGAGGTTAACAAAATGAAAAATGTATCAACACAACAAGCCGTCATTGAGTTAGAAGGTATTTCTAGACAGTTCAGTACCCAAGATATGACAACGACCGCAGTCAGCGATATCAATCTCACTATTAATGCTGGCGATTACGTTGCGATTACTGGTCCATCTGGCTGCGGTAAATCGACCTTGTTATCCATTTTAGGTCTTATGGACACACCGACGACTGGAACGTATTGGTTGGCAGGCCAAGAAGTCAGTGGATTGTCCAATAACCAACTGGCCGAGCTACGTAATAGAGAAATAGGCTTTATATTTCAATCTTTTAATCTGATAGACGAGTTGTCAGTGTGGGAAAATGTCGCACTTCCTTTATTTTACAGCCCAAGCAAAGGAGTAGGTGCTAAACAAGCGGCATTGGCAGCCCTAGATAAAGTGGAAATGAAGCACCGATCGAATCACTTTCCGAGTCAGTTATCGGGTGGGCAACAGCAGCGTGTCGCCATCGCTCGAGCCCTAGTCATGAACCCTTCAATCTTACTTATAGATGAGCCAACTGGAAATCTAGACAGTCATAACGGTGATATTGTGATGGAGATGTTGTCAGAGTTGAATAACGCGGGTACTACATTGTGCATGGTCACGCACGACTCTAGATATGCCAACAAAGCCAAGCGGCGCATAGACTTACTCGATGGCCGGATTTTGGGTTCGACACATAGGAAGATTGCCTAATGTTTGCCTATTGGTTGATGGAGTTAAGGGTTGCCTTTCGAAGCCTGTTTAAAAGGCCTCAATTTGTAGCAACTGTGGTGTTTACCTTAGCCTTGTCTATGGCGGCGGTTATTAGTTTATTTAGTATTAGCAGCTTGTTGTTATTTCAAGCCTTACCTTATCAGGACGCAGAGCAGCAATACGCGATTAATCTAGAACTCGAGTTGGCAGGAAAACGATTTCCTTCCATACCGGCTCTACAACGACAGTTAGTTGAGCAACAAACCAGTTTTACGTCTATTGCGACGCTAATTCCAGAGTCAAAGAAGTTAACCGTCAGAGAGCGTTCATTTGATGTCGAGACTGCATTTGTCTCAGCAAATTATTTTTCCCAATTAGGAGTGCCCTTCGGGTTAGGTACCGGGTTTGGCGCTAATGAGCGTTTGGGGAGCTTTTCGCCCAAAGCGGTTTTATCCTTTGAACTATGGCAAACATTATTTTCGAAGGACCAGGCTTTAATTGGCAAGCAAGTACAAGTTGGGGACGACTTTTTTACAGTAGTTGGGGTCTTAGCTCAACACGCAGAGGCTCCAGATCATATTGTATCTGAGCAACCCTCAATATACTTGCCATTGGACTACACAGCTGCAGATTTAGACGGTACACAACAAGTGTCCTCTGGTGAGGCGCACCTGATTGGTAAAGGTATCGCGGAAAAAGAAGCTCTGTATCAGGCTCAAATACAACAGGTAGTAAACGAAATTCAGCCATCTATCAATCACCCAATCGTTGCCATGTCACAGATTAAAAGTCGGGTCTTACCTTTAAGGGAAGCAATAGTAGGTGGTGCTGAACACCTTACCTTTATTCTTTTGATGGGGGCAGTAATGTTACTGCTGGTGGCATGTACTAATTTGGCCAACCTGTTTATCGCTCGTAGTGTCGAGTCGACAAGAAAATTCGCAATACACATGGCCGTAGGAGCTAAAGACCATCAATTATTCAATAAGCTATTTATAGAAAGTGCACTGTTGATTTTAGCGTCAGGTGTTATGGCACTGTTACTGTCGGTTTGGGGTATAGAGCTTATTAAGCTGATTGCTCAAGATGCACTACCTAGATTGAGCCAGTTGAGTATCGATGGTTATACCTTGGCGTTTTCTATGGTTATTTGCTGCTTGTTAGCTCTTACGTTTTCGTATTTCCCTTATGCTATTGCAAAACAAGCTGGTTTAAGTGAAAACATGCGAGCCTCGGGTAAAGGCAGTGGTCAACAGGGCTCTAAAAAGTCGAAAAAGCTCTTACTGGTAGGGCAGTCTTGTTTAGTCGCATTTTTACTGTGTTTTTCGTCGTTGTTTTTACAATCGTCTCTAAAAGAACTCAATCGAGTGACTGGTTTTGAAACGGATAATCGATCTATTTTGACCTTAAAAAAGAAATACGAATCGACCAGTACTGGTGAGTTTACCGATGATTTAGGGCAGATCCGCAATGCCTTAAAACAGCAGGCCAATGTGACGGAAATTGCCATGAGTAACTCAAGCCCAGTGGTGATGTCCGGTGTTATTTTTCCAGTTAGAAAAGACATGAATACTGAAGAGTACATGTTGTCAGTAAATAAAGTAGAGGCAAATTTCTTTTCTACATTAGGCGTCGAATTTGAAGCCGGTCAAACTTTTTCACCAGATCAGTCTCAAGCTCAGTATTCGGTTATATTGAACCTCTCAAGTGCCGAATTATTACTGGGCAAAAACTGGCAACTTGGTCAAACCGTTGTCGTCGCAGGTCGACCCCATGAGCTAATTGGCGTCGTTAAAGACACCTTTCGTTCTCGATATTTAGCTAACCAATTTGGTGACGAGCTTGTCTTTACCCCTTATAACCGTATCAATGGTGCCATGCTGCCATCCGAACAAATCGTCCTTAATCTTCATCACAAAAACGCAGCAGACCTAGACCTCAACAAAGTGTTTTCGCTAGTCAACTCGAACAGTCAACTGCTCGAGATAGAAGAACTCAGTGGATTGGCAACACTGTTAGAAGAAGAGGTTTATGTGGCTCGAGTCACTGCAACCGTGGCGTTGAGCTTTTGTGTTTTGACCTTAATTTTGGCAACGATAGGGGTCTGGGGAATCGTCAATTATAACGCTCAAACAAGACGGTTTGAATTTGGCGTAAGAATGGCACTTGGTGCCAAAAAGCGTCACTTACTGTCAATGATGTTAAAAGAGTGCAGCCGCCCCATGGGCCTGGGACTCATTGTCGGCCTGATTGGTGCAACGTTATTGATCACACAAGTCGAGTCTCTAAAAAAGGTAATTGATGTCGTAGGTCAGTATGACCTTAACATCATAATAACAATGGTAATTATGCTTGTACTGGCCATGTTGTTTGCTGTCATTAAGCCTGTAAGCCAAGTGGTTAACGGTGCGCCGATGAGAGCATTAAAGCAGGACGATTAATTAAAAACAGAAAGGAAAATCAAATGTCATTTAAATCATCAATTTCAATAGTCGTGGCGTCGTTGGCAATCTTATTTGTGTCGACAACCGCCAATGCAGAGATCATTAAAAAAACACTTAACACATCAGATGCGATGTTATTCAAACGAATGTTTGTAGAAAAGTCAGTGACGATGCCACAACTTAAAGTATTCAATAACGACGGAGTATTGTTGTACGGTACCAATACGTTAGACAAAGAACTGGTCAAAAATGTCATGCAAGCGGTTAAAAAGGCGGATCAAAGTGGTGATAATGAGCTTGCGAAACACCTAGATGGGTTTAAAGATGAAAGTGGCACGCCGTTAAAAACCGACTCGTTTAAGGCATCTAACCTTATCATTGTCGAAAGCTATGTTGAATGGTTTGAGGGCAGTCAAACACAACGAAAAGATTTGCAACAAATTCTTGCGAGCTTATCTGATCAAAACGTTTTATGGTTAGAACTGGACGTTGATCCAAAAAAGATGAAAGGCGCAAACGTAACCGTGACAAATATTGATTAAGTTCGTACTATCAATAACATGCTTATTCTGGATAGGTCATTTTTTAAGGACATTGAATAAGCATGATTACCTGTTAGGTCGTTGATATATAGCTAAGTATTTTTATGATATCGAGCTTAAGAAAGGAATATAAAAAGGGTAACAGATGAAGTCTCAAGGAAGTTCTAACCGCAATATTCTGGTCGTCGACGATCAAGTAGACATCCGCACCACTATTCAGTTTCTTCTCAATAACAAAGGGTTTAATGTTTGGGAAGCTGAATCACCTGAACACGCCAAATCGATAATTCAAACCGTCGCCATTGATATGGTGATCACCGACATGAACTTTCAAAAGGACACCACGTCAGGCAAAGAAGGTTTGGAGTTTGTTGCCTATCTAAAACAGCACCATCCTAAATTGACCGTGCTAGTGATGACAGCATGGTCTACCGTGTCAATTGCAGTTCAAGCTATGCAACTGGGCGCTCGTGATTTTATTGAAAAGCCCTGGGAAAACAGCGACTTTTTTGAAATTGTTGAACGCCAAATTAATATTGCAGAGAGTCCAGCTCTTGCTCTTCCTGGTAATGAGTCTCTTATATCAAGTGAAATTATCGCTGAATCAGACTCCTTTAACCGAGTGCTAGAAAACGTAAAAAAAGTGGCCATGTCTCATGCCAGTGTTTTGCTGACCGGCGAAAACGGCACAGGTAAATCACTATTAGCTCATTATATTCATCAATGTTCTGGGCGAAATAACGCACCATTTGTAACGGTAAATTTAGGGGCGGTACCTGAGCAATTATTTGAAAGTGAGCTATTTGGTCATAAGCGAGGTGCATTTACTGGCGCAATAGAGGACAGGCAAGGGCGTGTATCGCTTGCTGGAAAAGGCTCATTATTTTTAGATGAACTTGCCACTACATCAATGGCGAACCAAGCCAAATTATTAAGAGTACTAGAAACAAAAGAGTTTGAGGCAGTAGGCGGTACCTCAACGGAATTTATGGGTTGCAGGTTAATATCGGCGACCAATGCTAATTTGGTAGAAGAGATAAAAGCACAGAATTTTCGAGAAGACTTGTATTACCGTCTAAACACAATTGAAATTAATATACCTGCATTAAGAGAGCGTGCTGAAGATATTGTCCCATTAGCGCACCATTATTTACAAAAAATAGGCGTTGAATACGGCAAGCCTGAACTAACATTGAGCGCTAATGCCAAAGACAAATTATTGGCCTATCAATGGCCGGGTAATACTCGAGAGTTAAAACACGTGATCGAGCGCGCGGTGATTTTTTCTGATACCGCGACCATAGAATCCAACGATTTGGCGCTTAACGCCGAATCTTCGAAACAGGTCATTCGAAATCAAATAGAACCGCTCGCCAAGGTCGAAGAAGCATTGATCATCCAAGCGCTTAAACAATCAAACGGTAACATAAACGTATCCGCAGAAATGTTGGGGATAAGTCGCAGTGCCTTATATCGAAGGATTGAAAAACATGGCGTTAAGCTCAAAAACAGCTATTAGTTTCGAAGCCAAAGTAAACAAACTTTGCGGGATTCTTTTACTTATATTGGTAATAATGACCTGTGTGTTTTTGGCTCACTCTCAGTGGACCTTAGCGCAGTCCATGAGTCTTGCCGTTCCGCTGATCGTTATTGGATTTTGGGTTTGTGCTTTGTTGCGCAGTTTTGCAGTAGATACGCTAAATACATTTTACAACTCTCTCGAGCACATCAACAAAGGTGCATTTAATACAACACCTTATCAAAAATACCAACGAGGCGTTTTGCGGTCGATTTCTTTGGAATATCAATCGATGCAAGAAAAGCTTCAAGAACTCAGTTTTGGTGAACAAAAAGATGCCTATGTGATGTACCAACTTATCGAGCAATTGGACACACCAGTATTACTTTTTGATCATCTTGGGTTGTTGATTAAAGCAAACAAAACATCGAGTTCTTTTTTAGGCAAAGATTGGCGCTTGGCCAAGGGGTTGACGTTTCAAGAAGTCGGCCTTGAGCTAGAAAATAACGGCCAAATTTATTGTTTAAATGACAGTGAAAATTGGTCAGTTAAAAGTTGTATCTCGACATCAGGCAGTAATAAATTTTATTTGGTTGTACTACAAGATATTGAACAAGAGTTACGCGAAAAAGAGCAAAGTTCTTGGCAACAGCTAATCAAGGTTGTCGGTCATGAGGTTCGCAATTCGCTCACTCCGATTTATTCTCTAAGCAGCGCTTTAGCCGAGAGCAACAAACAAGACCACTCGACATACCAAGCGTTACAAGTGATAGCAAATCGAAGCAAAAGTTTGCAGGAGTTTGTAAACAACACGACCAAATTATCTGACATTGCCAAGCCGGTTAAAGATAAAGTCGAAATTTCGGCGCTTCTCACCGATTGTTGCAATGTGATCCCAGACTTAGACTACCAGCTCAATACGTTTGATAACTTGGTTTCGTTGCCAGCGGATCGGGTTCAACTAGAGCAGGTATTTATTAACCTACTAAAAAATGCAGTGGAATCGAGCCCAGAGCCTCAAACTATTCACGTCAGTATCACTCCAGAGCGCGATGGCGTAACTGTGTCCATTAAAGACAATGGAACAGGCATATACGAAACAAATAATTTATTTACTCCCTTTTATACCACTAAGCCAGAAGGCTCAGGTATTGGTTTGCCCCTAAGCAAAAAAATCATTGAGTCTCACAATGGTCGTATTTGGGTCAATAATAATGAAGGTGAAAAAGGGGTTACCGCATCAGTTTGGTTGCCAGCTTAGTTACCTGTTAAATGTGAAAAACCAAGAGGACTCGAATGATCCTCTTAATAAAGGCATCACTCCGTAATTTTTTCTTTTTTTATTAGAATGTTTTTCATTCAAATTATCTTTATATATCTCCACTTGTTATATGTTTGATCGAAAACAGCCATCAAATTCGAAAATTTCAATTGGGCTGAAAAAGTCAATTTAGTAATCCGGCTTTAAGTTTGTTTATTAACCAATGCTCCGTATAAAAGGTGACTTAAGTTGTTCGTTTTCGGACATAAAGTGAGATATTTTTACGAAACTGGAATTGTCAGCTTTTGGTTCTATCTTTTTGAAATATATAGATTTTTATCATAGTGTTTTCGAGGTCGAGGCGACATTCATTGCCATCGATATAACAACTTAAATATAAAGGAATAACACTATGAAAACTTTAACAAATAAACTAGCTGCTCTTTCTACGTTATCACTTGTTTCATTAAACGCTGTGGCTGCAACAGCAGTGTGTGCTTGTGGTCGTGTTGGCGACACTATCGCTTGTGTTTGTGTAATTTTCTAAGAATTACCAAATCGATCAAAGCCGGCCGTCATGACTGTGGTGACGGCCGTTTCTTTTTTAAGAGAGGTGACTATGAAGCGTATCTTATTGTCTGTTCTGTTTTTGTCTAGCGTGTTTTTAATCTCCAAGTATTTCTTTTCAGGTTCGGATTTTAATGACTTGAGTTCTGAGCAACTCAGTGATTCATTAAATGCCCATCAAAAAGTCGTTGGACAAACGGTAAATCCCAACCATGTTTTATATACCTTAGAAGGTGAAGAAGTCAGATTTTCAGATTTTGTCGGTAAGCCACTCGTTGTGATGTATTGGGCACCATGGTGTAAAGCATGTAAAGAACAGCTGCCCGAAATGATTAGGGCACAACAAGCGCTACCGCATGTCAATTTTGCTTATATTGTTGTGAATTCTGACAACGAAGCCATAGCAAAATGGCAAACACCGGCGACCAAAAACATGAAAATATATCGCAAAGGTTGGAAACAAGGTGAGAGTATCTTAACGGGTAATGCATTACCTCTAACCTATGTTGTGGATGAGAGTGGGACAGTTTTAGACGAACAGTTAGGGTTCAATACCAACACCAAACTCAACTACATTTATAACGCCGTCAGTGAAGTCGATACGATTGCTCAAAGAACAGACATATCTGTGGTTAATAACGGTAATTAATTGTCATGTCAAGGGCGATCCTATGTTTCCGACAACCACACATTTATTACCTAAGCTCGAGTTGACCAAACAAGAAATAAAAGATGTTGTGGCATTTTTAAAAACGCTCTAGCGTTAAGAATAAGCTAGGATGAAAGTGAGTGGTACGGCAATACCGGCAACGACTAACCAGCCGCGTTTACCAAACGCGCCGTACCTTCCTTTAACCATGAACAGTGCTGATAGAGACAAAAATATCAGCATGACCGCATAAGCATCCGAAAAATACGTCCACGCCTTGCGCGCTTCGTTGAGGTGCAAAAAGTTGAAACTACGCAGCACGACTCTTGGTTTGACTTGTTCAACCAAAACCGAGTTGTCTGCTGTCGATACGACTATGGTGTGATCTTGTTTGGTAAAGAGTTTAAGTCGTTGAGGTGACTCCCAAAACTGAGCTTTTACGTCAGCCTCGATATGCAGTTGTTCTAACAGCCAAGGTTTAAAATTGTCTCGGTCGATTTGTGTTGCTAAACCGTCAATTTTGTACCTTTGCTGTGTCACCTCATAATTTGGGTTCCAGTCTTCGACATGATTAACGGCGATGCCCGATATAGCAAAGATCAATGTCATGCCAATACAAAAATAACCAATATCACGATGCAACGACCGATTCAATTTAAACCAATTAATAGACTTAGACATAAACGTATTTCAAAGTTATTAGTCTTGAATTGTCACACCGTGAGGCGCCAATTGATAAACCGTCATCGGCTCGGTCACCGACGCAGGGTCAAACTCTTCATTCATTTCTTCAGCTTGATAGGCAAGGTAAGACTTAGTGCGCTCTAGCGATAATGGAAACGCTTGAATTTTACCCGTGGCAAATGCCGTTTTACCCATTGCCGTCATTGGAAATACCATATCACCGTCTCGAACTTTTACGCGAAAGCTCTGAAAGCGCTTGTCCGAAGCCAACTCCATCCAACAACCACGCTTTTTACACACTTTGACAATCGTGCCTTTGATGGTCACGTCTTTGTCCATGTAAGTTTCTGGAGTTGCTAATATGTCCGAGATTTTAGAAACGTCTGAGGTATTGGCACCAGTGCCAAAGGTTTGGCTGGCGTCTACTGGATTTGCTAAAGCCAACATGAAGACAGTGGAGATAATAAACAGGGATTTCATAAATAAACCTTCCAAGTTACTTTTGTAATAAGATAGCCAACTCTTTAATAGTAATGTAGTTTTCTATCAGGTTATTGCTGAGATAACCGTTAGTGTAACTCGGCTTTAATTAAATACAAATAAGAATTGTTATCAGTTGTGTAAATTTAAGAGAGAAGTAACATGTGGTTAAAAAGAGGGTTAAGTGCGATTGTTTTTATTGGGCTAGGAATACAATCATTGATTGGAGTTGCACATGCAGAATCTAGCTATTCCATATTTTTAGTTAGGCATGCAGAGAAAAATACCCTAGAGTTTCCAAATACAAAAAATCCGCCTCTTACGCAATGTGGACTAAAGCGGGCTCAGCGATTAACCGAAATTTTGCAAGATTCACCAATTGATGCAGTTTACAGTACCGACTACGTAAGAACTCAACAAACTGCGGAGCCAACGGCGACAAAAAGGGGGCTCAAAGTCTTGAGTTATGATCCCAGGGACCTTGATGGGTTTGCTGCGCAGCTCAAACAAAAAGGACAAAACGCTTTGGTAGTCGGCCACAGTAACACAACTGGCAAACTAGCCTCTCTGTTATTAGACTCGACAGCGTCAAAGCAACGGGTTGAGATTGATGAGTCTGAGTTTGATTTATTACTCATCACAACTTTAGTTGAAGGAAAAGGCTCGTTACTCACATTAAGACAAGGGTTTGGTTGTAACTCTCCAAATTAACCCAAAGAGCATAAAAGCAGTTTTAGCTGAGGAATAGACAATAAAAAAGCGACTCTAAGAGTCGCTTTTTTGATCCACTCATATTAGAGCGGGACAATAACGAATTACTCAACCGTTACTGATTTCGCTAAGTTACGAGGTTGGTCAACGTCAGTACCTTTGATGATAGCAACGTAGTAGCTCAATAACTGTAGTGGAATTGTATATACAATTGGTGCAATTAATTCATCAACGTGTGGCACTTCCATTACACGCATTGTGTCGTCGCTCTTGAACGTCGCGTCTTTGTCTGCGAATACGTATAAGATACCGCCACGAGCACGCACTTCTTCAACGTTTGATTTAAGCTTTTCTAACAATTCGTTGTTAGGTGCCACAACGATGATTGGCATTTCTGCGTCAATCAAGGCTAATGGACCATGCTTTAATTCACCTGCAGCGTATGCTTCAGCGTGGATGTAAGAGATCTCTTTAAGTTTAAGAGCTCCTTCCATTGCGATTGGGTACTGGTCGCCACGGCCTAAGAATAAACTGTGGTGTTTGTCAGCAAACTCTTCTGCAAGCTTTTGGATGCCTTCTGACATAAGAAGGGTTTCTTCTAGCTTAGCCGGTAGGCTTGATAACGCTGATACGATTTGCTTTTGAAGCTCAGCAGTCATGCCTTTTTGCTTACCTAACGCTGCAGTAAGCATTAATAACGCTACTAACTGAGTGGTGAAGGCTTTCGTTGAAGCAACACCGATTTCTGCACCGGCGTTCGTCATTACCGCTAGGTCAGATTCACGCACTAACGATGAGCCAGGTACGTTACAGATTGAAAGACTTGCTTTGTAACCGATTTCTTTAGCTAGACGAAGCGCCGCTAATGTATCGGCCGTTTCACCTGATTGTGAAATGGTAACGATTAGTGAGTTAGCAGGCACAAATGACTTGCGGTAGCGGAACTCAGACGCGATTTCGACGTTACAGCTTACGTTTGCTAGTGATTCTAACCAGTAACGCGCAACCATACCTGAGTGGTAAGACGTACCACATGCAATGATTTGAACGTGGTCGATGCCTTTTAGGATTTCAGCCGCGTTTTCGCCAAGGTATTCTTCGATAACGGTTTCGTCATTGATTCGGTTCGCTAATGTATTACGAACTGAAATTGGTTGCTCGTGGATTTCTTTTAACATGTAGTGGCGGTATTCGCCTTTGTCACCTGCGTCGTGAGTAATGTCAGATTCTTTCACTTCACGCTCAACTGGATTGCCGTTTGCATCAAAAATGCTAACGGTTTCACGAGTGATTTCTGCTACGTCACCTTCTTCTAAGAAGATAAAACGACGAGTAACAGGAAGAAGGGCTAATTGGTCAGAAGCAACGAAGTTTTCGCCGATACCAAGACCAATAACTAATGGCGAACCAGAGCGAGCAACAACGATGCGATCTGGGTTAGAAGGCTCCATAATTACGGTACCATAAGCGCCATCTAATTCTTTAACAGACGTTTGAACGGCTTCTAATAAAGACGCTGAAGACTTGCGGTTTTCGTTTACTAAGTGAGCAATTACTTCTGTGTCAGTGTCAGAGTTAAAGGTATAACCTTTCGCTTTTAGTGCTTCACGCAGTTTTTCGTGGTTTTCGATAATACCATTGTGAACTAACGCGATTTCTTCGTTAGACATGTGAGGGTGAGCGTTCTTTTGCGTTACGCCACCGTGTGTTGCCCAGCGAGTGTGCGCGATGCCTGTGACACCATTCACACCAGATGCTTTTACCGCGTCTGCTAATGCTTGTACTTTACCAACTTCACGCTCACGCATTAATTGGCCGTCGGACTCAAGAAGAGCCACACCCGCAGAGTCATAACCACGGTACTCAAGACGTTTTAGACCTTCCAATAAAATGTTTACGATATGACGTTCTGCTACGCCACCAACGATTCCACACATAGTAAATTTCCTTAAGCTTTAATAACTTGTACGTTTTGCGCCGCAATTTTTGCTTCGCTTTCTGAATCAATGCCCGCGTCGGTCACTAAAATATCAATGTGTTCCCACGCGAGTTCTAAATTTGGGATTTTTCGTTCTAACTTTTCTGACTCAGCCATAACAATAACCTGCTGAGAAACCTCTGCCATGATCCGGCTCAAATTTGTGAGCTCGTTGAAGGTCGTTGTACCGCGTTCAACATCTAAACCCGATGCCCCTAAAAAAGCCTGGTCGAAATTATAGGCACGGAGCATGTTTTCGGCGAATTGGCCTTGTAACGAGTATGATTGTGCGTCCCACGTACCGCCTGTCATTAGCAATGTAGGTTCGTTTTCGAGCTCTAAAATACGGTTGGCGACTGAGATAGAGTTGGTCATCACGACCAAACCACGGACGTGCTGAGCATGAGTCAACAAGGCTGAAGTTGTACTTCCGCTATCAATGACAATGCGATTGTGATCTCTGATCAATGCTGCGGCAGCTTTACCTATGGCTTGTTTGTTTGCTGAAACTTCTGTGTCTGTTAACTCAGAAGACTCTTGAGGTAATGCGACCGCACCACCGTACTTGCGCAACAACAGGCCATTAGCCTCTAGTGCAGACAAATCCTTTCGAATCGTAACTTCAGATGTATTAAATTCTGCTTTTAACTGCTCAACAGACACTTCTTGAAACGCATTGACCTTTTCGACAATGGCGCGTCTGCGTGACTGAGTGTTGCGTTTTTGAACCATATTAACAGTGCATCCGAGTTGCGTTGAAAGAGTTAAATATTACGGCTTAAAGTTTCGTTTAAGTTTCGAAACGAAAGTATTATAGATAGTCAGGAACAAAAAGAAAGCACTTTTTAGGCTGTGAGCTATGTTTATTTATGAACTTTTATAGGAGTGATATTAGACATGCCATCAAAACAAAAGCTTATTGACATCATTCGAATGCAAACAGAGATTGCCAAAGTTGGTTTTGATTTAGGGTATGTGATGTGCAATGTTGTTGAATACACACTACCACTAGCTGATGCTGACGGTGCTGCGATAGAGATAGCCGAAGGTAATGAAATGGTATATCGCGCCGCATCGGGTATTGCTTCTAATATGTTGGGTTTGAGATTAAACAAAAAAACCAGTATGTCCGGGTTGTCTGTAGAGACCAATACCTTGCTAACTTGCGATGACAGTGAAACTGACCCACGAGTTGACAAAATAGCCTGCCGAAAAATCGGCGTTCGTTCGATGATAGTGATGCCATTGGAGTTCAAAGGACAATCTGTCGGTGTGTTAAAAGCCATGTATAGTCAACCAAACGGATTTCGCGACAAAGATGTCGTCGTAATGAACTTGTTGGCAGAAATGGTGGCGGCTTCAATGTATTACTCCGAACAATACAACCATGACGAGTTGTTCAAAAAAGCCACTCACGACAGTATGACGGGTTTGGCAAATAAGGCTCTATTCATGGACAGGTTGCGGTGCACATTAGAGCAAAGCAAACGCGCAGACAGCATGGCAGCACTCGTTATTGGTGATATGGATGGCTTAAAACAAATAAACGACACTATTGGCCATCGGGCAGGTGATGCCGCCATTAAAGAGTTTGCGCAGAGAATAAAAAATACTATGCGTGATACCGACACTGCAGCTCGGATTGGTGGTGACGAGTTTGGGTTTATCTTAACCCCATTAAATACAAAACAAGATTTACCCCAGGTCCTCAATCGATTTGAATCTGCTCTGATACCTCCGTTTAAATTCGAAAACAAAGAGTTTCACCTTAAAGTCAGCTTAGGAACCGCTTCCATACCACATGACGGAGATGATGTGGCTCAGGTATACGACTTAGCGGACCAGCGCATGTATCAAACAAAGCGCTTTAATAAACAGCATCACAGTAGCTTTGTTAACTAAAGGTTCTTTATTTGTTTGCGTTAATTTTGTTTGTTCTGTAGTCTTTTTTTAACGGTGATTTTAAGGAATAAAACGATAATGAATTCAACCTCTTGGATTAAGGTAGTTACTGTTTTAATGAGCGTGTTGTGGTGTAATTTAGGTCATGCAACCACAGCGAAAATTGCGAAGTTAGTGATTGATCCACATGCGGCTAATAGTGTGTATTTTGATAAAAAAATACCAGAGGGTAGTAAATTAGAGCTTAATTACTCAGGCTTGGAAAAAGGTCAGGTACTGCGTCTTCATACATGTGATAAGCAGTGTATGACAGCTAAAGAAGTCAAAACCTTTAGCCTAGTAAAAGATAATGCCAATGGCAGTGCGTCTATTTCGTTAACAGAGGGGCATTATTACATTTGGTTAGAAGATTCGACGAAAATCTTAGAGGCCTATGGCAACCCAATCAAAGTCTCAAAGGTCAGCCCATCGAATTCAGCTAAAAATACAAGTAATGTGGTCTTTACGTCTGGATTGGAATTAACTATTTCACTAACTCAATAAACAAAAAGCCGTGATGAATCACGGCTTTGTTTTATGCTTTATTTTATTTAGGGTTCGTTAGCCCTTTGTTGGACGTTGCCACCCTTCAATATTACGCTGTTTGCCACGTGCGATCGCTAAACCGTTTTCAGCGACATCTTTATTGATAGTTGAACCTGCTGCAACAAATCCATTTTCTTCAATAGTCACTGGTGCAACTAGCGTTGAGTTGGTACCAATAAAAGCGTTGTCTTTAATGTCGGTTTTGAATTTGTTTACGCCGTCATAATTGGCTGTGATCACACCTGCACCAATATTTACTCCAGCACCAATTGTTGCATCACCTAAGTAAGAGAAGTGATTTGCCTTAGAGCCTTCACCGAGCGTTGATTTTTTCATTTCGACAAAGTTACCCACTTTGGCTTTGTTTGAAACCACAGCGCCAGGGCGAAGTCTTGCGTAAGGGCCAACTTGGGCGTTTTCACCAACGCTTGCTTGGTCAACTAATGAGTTCGCTAGGATCTCTGTGTTATCACCTATTTCGCAGTCTTTTAATACAACATTAGGGCCGACGGTGACGTTATTGCCCAGTTTAACAGTGCCTTCAAACACTACGTTA
Organism: Psychrosphaera ytuae; assembly: GCF_017638545.1. Classification (NCBI taxonomy): domain Bacteria; kingdom Pseudomonadati; phylum Pseudomonadota; class Gammaproteobacteria; order Alteromonadales; family Pseudoalteromonadaceae; genus Psychrosphaera; species Psychrosphaera ytuae. The sequence continues at coordinate 1,866,190 of NZ_CP072110.1, read as the reverse complement.
ACGTCTAGCTGCACGTCTTGACCAACGGTGACATCACCGCGTACATCGACGCGTTGTGGGTCACGCATTGATGCGCCGGCAAGCATTAACTTTTCTGTTTCACGACGCTGATATTCGCGCTCAAGACCGGCCAGTTGAACGCGATTGTTTGCGCCTTCTACTTCCATGCCATTGTCTGGGTGAGCGGTATTGATCAACAAACCTTGTTCGTGACACATAGCGATAATGTCAGTCAGGTAGTATTCGCCTTGAGCGTTATCACTTGATAAGTTGTCTAGCCAACCTTTTAACAGGTTACCGTTTACAGCCATGATGCCAGTATTAACTTCTTGAATAGCTAATTGTTGTGAGTTTGCGTCTTTTTGCTCAACAATACCAACTACCAAACCGTTTTCATCGCGAACGATACGACCGTAACCCGTTGGGTTATCCAATTTAACCGTCAACAAAGCGATGCCTTGCTCTGGTTTAACCGCCAATAAACGCTCTAACGTTGATGATTGAATTAATGGTACATCGCCATACAAAATTAAAATGGTATGGTCGTCAGGCATGAATTCGTTAGCCACTTTGACCGCGTGGCCTGTGCCTTTTTGTTCAGCTTGCAAAGCCCAGTTGACTTGGTTGTGAGCCAACGCTTCTTTCAATTGATCACCACCGTGGCCGTAAACCACAGTGTTATTGTTCGAACCTAATGTGCTTGCTGCATCGATAACGTGTTGCACCATAGGTTTGTGGGCAACGGGATGCAAAACTTTTGGCAAGCTTGATTTCATTCGCGTACCTTTACCGGCCGCTAGAATCACTACAGATAAACTCATAATAAACTCAATGTTTCCTTGTTAGATGCGGAGCATTATACCCACTCAAAAAGGAAAATCTTCTAAAAATTAGCTACTGCAACTGATACTGAGTTCTTCTGCCCAGCTTGGTGGATGTTTGGCGTAGTCACTAAATTCGGGCTGTTCTTTATAGGGAGTCTTAAGAATTTGATATAGCTCATTAAGTTTTTGGAGTTGGCCTTTTTCTGCTTCTTTAATCGCTTGTTGGGCTAAGTAGTTTCTTAGAATGTATTTAGGGTTCACTCGACACATGGCTTCACTGCGTTCGTTTTGGCTTAGAGGCTCAAAGTTGAGTCGGGTTTGGTACTTTTTAAGCCATGTTCTGGCTTGTTCACGATTCAAAAACAAATCCACAAAGCGCTGTTGGTGTTGGTCAAAATCGCTGATTTCACTTAGAGTTCGCCAAGTGATTGTGTAGTCGGTTTGGTTGACTTGCATGATGGCGAGTAACTCTCCGAGTAAGGCTCTGTCTTCCGTTTTATGTTTAGTTAGGCCGAGTTTAGTCCGCATTAATTCAGAATAGGTAGCGAGTATATGGGGCTCGTATTTTTCAAGCTCTTCGCGAATGGCAGCCTCTGGCATTAGATTGGATAGCGCATGACCCAAAACATTTAAATTCCACAACGCGACGCCGGGTTGTTCATCAAAAGCATAACGGCCATTGTGATCAGAGTGATTACAAATATGTTTGGGATTGTATTTATCTAAAAAACCAAATGGACCGTAGTCAAAAGTAATACCCAAAACTGACATGTTGTCGGTATTCATTACTCCGTGACAAAAACCAAAAGCTTGCCATTTTGCGATCATTTCTGCAGTTCGGCGAATGATAAACCGATACATCAATTGAGCCTCTTGGGCTAATGAGACTTTTGCCTCGCTTGCTTGCCACTGTTGTAGCTGAGCTAAATCGATGTGTTGCTGAGGCAAAACTTGGTACAAGCAGTACTTTACGAGTTGTGCTTGGAGATCTGTATCGCCCTGATGGTAAGCATATTCAAAATGACCAAAACGCAAATGACTAGGACAGACCCGAATGAGCGCAGCGCCAGGTTCGATGGTTTCTCGCTGTACTGATTCTCCTGTCGTAAATACACCCAAGGCTCGCGAGGTCGGGATACCAAGATAATGAAGCGCTTCTGAGCCCAAAAATTCACGGATCGAACTGCGAACGACCGCGCGACCGTCACCAAACCGAGAGAAAGGCGTTTGTCCGGCGCCTTTGACATGTATGTCAAATCGCCCATTGTCGGTTTCTATCTCACCAAGTAAAAGACCTCGACCATCACCGAGTTGTGGATTGTATTGGCCAAATTGGTGACCTGTGTATTTTTGGGCAACAGGCTGCGCCGAAGGATGAGTATCTATGCCAGCAAACCAATTTAGTGCTATGTCTGTCGTCAAAGAGCTACTATTTATTTGGCGGTTGGTCAGTAGGGTATCTACATCGGAACTTTTAATAAGCCAGTTTGCATTGGAAAAAGCAGTCGCTTGGACTGACGCTGATATTTCCGGCAAAAAGTGCGCGTAAGTGTTATTAAATTTTAAATTTAATGGCGATAGAGAAGGGCGTTGGTCGTGAGTTGTAGACATTTAAAACGTCGCCTTTTTTGATCTGGCTTAATATAAAGTTAGTAAAACAGTGTAGCTTATTCGCAAGTCTTTAAATTCAGTGTTACTTTTATTCACAGGAAGTAATTGTAAGCTGTATTTTAAAGTATCGACTATTCAACGTTGGAGTGTGTTATGAAAACTGCATTATTCATTATGTTAACGTCAATCGCAGCCTTTTCGACTCAGGCAAGTGCTGCTGATGTCGAAGCGGGTAAAGCAAAATCTGCAACCTGCGCGGCATGCCATGGGGCAAATGGTATCAGTGCAATACCAACTTACCCAAATTTAGCAGGTCAAAAGCCAGCCTATATTGTTCAGCAATTAAAAGCCTTCAAATCGGGTGAACGCAAAAACCCAATTATGGCACCTATGGCAGCTATGTTAACCGACCAAGATATGGAAAACTTAGCGGCTTATTACGCATCACTTAAATAGTTGTACTTGGTGGGCGTTGAAGGAGCTTTTAGCTTTCTAAGTGACGAGTAATAACCTGAATAAACGCATCACCATAACGAGCCAACTTCGTTTCGCCAACACCCGAGATAGCTAATAGTTGTCTTGGGTTGATTGGAAGGCGGCTCGCCATTTCAGTCAGGGTCGCATCACTGAACACCACAAATGGTGGAACGTCGTGCTCTTCTGCTAAAGACTTTCTCAAGCTCTTTAAACGCGCGTACAGACGCTTGTCGTAGTTAACCACGAGAGGTTTGTCGTCGTATACCTTACGGCCGATTCTAGGCTCTGCCAGCATTAACGCAATTTCACCCTTTAAAATAGGTCTTGCTTTGTCCGTCAGTAGTAACTGACTGTTTCGACTGATGTCTTGCTCAACAAAACCGCGGTGAATGAGTTGGCGAATAATACTCATCCAAAATTCATGACTCTGTGACTTACCAATGGCAAAGGTCGAGAGCTGATCGTGACCCAAATCTTTAACACGGCTGTTATGACTACCGCGCAATACATCGATGATATGACCAATACCGACGCGTTGCTCACAGCGGTATATACAAGACAGCGCTTGTTGTGCTGCGACTGTTGCATCAAATGATTTAGGTGGATCGAGACAAATGTCACAGTTACCGCAGGCTTCTTCACTGTATTCGTTAAAGTAATTGAGCAAAACTTGGCGACGGCAAGTTTGAGCGTCGGCCAGCGCAACCATTGCATTAAATCGTTGAGTCTCAACCTTAACTCTGTCTTCGTTAGGATTATCGGCAATCAAACGCTTAACTCTTGGCACATCACCCGAATCAAAAAACAGCAAGCATTCGGCAGGCAAACCATCACGACCAGCACGCCCAGTTTCTTGGTAATAGCTTTCGATGGTTTTTGGCAGATCGTAATGAACAACAAATCGAATATTGGGCTTGTTAATTCCCATCCCAAAGGCAACGGTCGCTACGACGATTTGGATGTTGTCGCGCTGAAATTGCTCTTGCACGTGATTGCGATGCGCTGTGTCATAACCAGCGTGATACGCGGCTACGCGATACCCCTTGTTCGCCAATTTATCGGTAATATCGTCAACTCGAGCGCGACTCGAACAGTACACAATGCCGGACTGATCCGTCTGGCTCTTTAAAAACATCATCAGCTGACTGAGTGGTTTAAACTTTTCTTCGATGGTGTAACGCAAATTAGGACGGTCAAAGCTGCCTGTGTGTACAAATGGTGATTGTAGTTGCAGTTGCGCAGCAATGTCATAACGTGTAGCGCGATCGGCGGTGGCCGTTAACGCCATAATAGGCACATCTGGAAATTGCGGTTTAATGCAATTTAGGCGTAAATAATCTTGTCTAAAGTCATGTCCCCAATGGGATAAACAGTGCGCTTCATCTATCGCAAACAGGCCTACACCACAAAAGCGAATATGCTCCATAAATTGATATTGCAGCAATCGCTCTGGCGACACGTACAAAATTTTGATTTCGTTGTGTTGCAGTTGATTCATTACCTGCATTTGTTGTTCGCGAGTTTGTTGGCTATTAACAAATCCTGCAGGAATACCAAGCTCTAATAGCTGATCTACTTGGTCTTTCATCAAAGAAAGTAGCGGCGTTACGACTATAGTTACTTTGTCGAGTAACAGTGACGGAATTTGATAACACAGGCTTTTACCGCCGCCTGTTGGTAGCAATACCATAGTGTCTTGACCTGATAGGCTCGCGCTGATCACCGCTTCTTGGCCGTCGCGAAACGCATCGTAACCAAATACTTGTTTCAGTACTTGTTGAGCACTGCCGTAAGTTACCGCAGATGAATCTACAGTATTAAGCTCACGCGTGGGTACAGGTTGAGTATTGGCGGTAGTATTAAAAAATTCAGACAAACTTTTACTTTTTTTGATGTGACTCTCAATGGTGCTCATTGTACCATCATCCCCTCACAACAGGGCAGGGAAAAATATGCTTTCTAACGATCAGAAAAAAGCTTGGTTAGTACAGGTTTTTAACAATTTGAATTTTAACGTCAATATTGGTCTTAACATCACTGTCTGTGAAGACGACAAAGCTGAAATTCGCTTTCAGTGGGACAACAAACTGATGGGCAATCCACTTCAAAAAATTCTTCACGGCGGAGTAACGGCAACAGCACTTGATACGGTTGGTGGAATTTTGGCGATTTACAGTCGAATAGCCAATATTGAAATGGAATCAGATAAAGAATTAGCCGAGTTCACCAAACGCGTAGGCACGATTGATTTACGCACCGATTATTTGCGTCCTGGTCGTGGTGACGAATTTATCGCTTCAGCAAAGCTCATTCGTTCGGGCAGTCGAGTTTGTGTTTGCCGAATGGAATTACACAATCAAAAAGGCGACCAGATTGCCTTTGGTACCGGTACATACTTAGTAGGATAGTTAATGAACGACCAAGCCAAACAAGGCGTTATTTATGCGATGCTCGCATACACAATGTGGGGCATTGCCCCCATCTTTTTCAAACAACTTCAATTTATGCCGTCACTTGAGATCTTGGCGCATCGAATTATTTGGTCGGCGCTATTACTCGTCGTCATTATTGGGCTTCGCAATAACCTACACAAAGTAAAAGCCATTTTTGCAAGCCGTAGGCAATTATCGATTTTGTTTATCAGTGCGAGCTTACTCGGGTTTAACTGGTGGTTATTCATCTGGGCGATTAACAATGACCATATTTTAGATGCTAGCTTGGGTTATTACATCAACCCATTATTAAACATCGCATTGGGCATGGTGTTTTTAAAAGAGCGCTTGTCTAAACTGCAGTATGTGGCTGTTGCCTTGGCCGTCACTGGTGTTGCTATTCAGTTGGTGACCTTTGGCTCGTTCCCTTATATTGCGTTAAGTTTGGCGGTGTCGTTTGCTATTTATGGATTGATCCGAAAAACGGTTTCGGTAGATGCAATGCCGGGATTGTTGATTGAGTCGTTGGTGATGATTGTTCCGGCGTTTGTGTATTGGTTTGTGTTTGCTTCTAGCAGCGCCACTAACTTACTCGACAATACTTGGACGATTAACGCCTTGATTGTGGGTGCTGGTTTAGTCACTACAGCGCCACTTTTGTGTTTTGTAGAGGCGGCACGACGCCTAAATTATTCTACCTTAGGCTTTTTCCAATACATTGGTCCAAGCTTGATGTTCATTCTTGCGGTGTTTGTGTACGGTGAAGAGTTTGGCCAAGACCGTTGGGTTACATTTGGGTTTATATGGGCCGCATTGGTGGTATATAGCTATGCGAGTTACCGAAATATCCAAAAATCAAAGACTTCCGTTTAACTCCTCTTAAGTATAAATAATAGGAATAACAAATTAGTTTTTGTTCCTTTTTGTAATATTAAATCTTACTTAAGCTATCGCTAATAAATTAGTGATTGTAAGGGCTGCAGGGAAACCTGCAGCATCAGGCTTAAGTAATGAAATCGTTAAAAAATTCAATATCTTCAAATAAAACTACGCGTTTAAAAGCGTCTACTATTGCTGTAGCAGCATTGTTATCTGTTTTTTCTTCTACGTCAGTAATGGCAACTAATGGCTACTTTACTCATGGCTACGGCATGACCCACAAAGGCATGGCCGGAGCGGGTGTTGCAGTTAGTAATGATGTTATGTCAGCGGCCAATAATCCGGCTGCATTAGCGGTTAAAGGAACACAGTTTTCTACAGGTTTAGATCTTTTCTCTCCAAGCCGAGAATACCGAGTATCTGACGTCGACTTTTTTGCTGAAGGTGGGTTTTATTTACCTGGCTCTGGCCAAAAAAGTGAAAACGACTACTTCCTAATTCCTGAATTTGCTGTGGGTTATGACCTTAACGATCAGTGGAATTTAGGCCTTACGGTTTACGCCAATGGTGGTATGAATACAGAATACGCTGCGAATGAAGGAAACCCTGGGACTTTTTACGCGGGTACAACTGGCGTTGACTTAAAGCAAGTATTCATCAGCCCTACAGCAAGTTATCAGGTTTCTGACAGTACTCGTGTTGGTTTTGCTCCAGTATTTGTGGTTCAGCAATTTGAGGCAACGGGTGTGGCGAGCTTTGCCGGATTCTCTAGCGCACCTGCATCGGTTTCAAACAATGGTTCTGACACATCTACGGGTATTGGCTTTCAATTGGGCATTCAACATCAAGTGAGCCCAGGCCTAGACTTAGGTGCGAGCTACCGCTCATCGGTTAGCATGTCTGAATTTGATAAATACCAAGGGTTATTTGCAGAACAAGGCGGGTTTGATTTACCGAGTTCTTACCAAGTTGGTGTGGCGTATCAAATCAATTCACAACACCAAATCCTATTAGATTGGCAACGCATTAATTACAGTGAGGTGGCCAGTGTTGCAAACCCAATGAGCAACATTATGGCGGCGCTACTAGGAGCCGATAATGGCGCAGGATTTGGTTGGCAAGACATGAAAATTGTTAAGCTAGGCTACCAATGGCAACGCACGCCAGAACAGGCTCTACGTGCTGGATTATCATACGGTGAGCAACCTATTCCTAACTCAGAAGTTCTTTTTAACATTCTCGCTCCTGGAGTGCAGGAATGGCATGTCACTGCAGGTTTAACGCAAAACTTGAGCGATGATGTTGCAATCAACTTTGCGGCTTTTTACTCACCGGAAAAAAACGTTAGTGGTTCGAACTTTTTGGCTCCTAACCAGCAAGTTGAGCTGTCAATGAGCCAATTTGGCTTTGGTGCTTCCATTACATGGCAACTGTAATTTAGGGGGCCAATGTGGAAACTGAATTTACTCCCGTAACAGCATTGATAGGTGGTGCGTTAATTGGCTTAGCCAGTGCCGCCTTGTTGTTACTTTATGGCAAAGTCGCAGGTGTGTCAGGTGTGCTACAGGCGCTGTTTAAGCCATTTAAATCTGATAATAGCTGGAAACTATCATTTGTTGTGGGCTTGATCACAGCGGGCGTGTTAGCCAGTGTTTTTGCACCGCAATGGATGCAAGGAGAATTGCGTTTACCTTCTTGGCTGATTGTTGTGGCTGGACTCGCTGTAGGTTTAGGAACCACTTTGGGGAATGGCTGTACGAGTGGTCACGGTGTGTGCGGTATGTCACGCTTTTCTGGCCGGTCCTGGGTAGCGACGATTGTCTTTATGGTTGTTGCTATTATCGTTGCGAACTTAATATCGTAATGACTTTGGCCTAAAGAGGGGATAGCGAGTGATAAAGCAAATAGGTACGTTTTTTATAGGTCTAGTGTTTGGATTGGGATTGATCATCAGCCAGATGACTAATCCAGATAAAGTCTTAAACTTTTTAACCTTCGGCAAAGCTTGGGATCCAAGTCTGATTTTAGTCATGGCTGGTGCCATGGTGGTGATGATGTTGGCGTGGTGGCGTGTATCAAAGCAAACTAAACCAATGTTTGGACAACACTTTGACCTGACTGAATTCAAGAATATTGATTCGAGGTTGATTATAGGCGCCGCTTTATTTGGGCTTGGTTGGGGGATTAGTGGAATTTGCCCTGGGCCGGGAGTGGTTCAGCTTGCAAGTGGTAACTGGGACTTTATCTTGTTTTTTATTGCTGTTTTGGCAGGGATGTATTTACCAAGACTAAAAAGCGAAAAGTAAAATCTTGGATCAAAAAAAGAGGCTTTTAGCCTCTTTTTTGTTTCTGTCAGATACTTTAGTTATTAAAGCTGTGCTAGCACTGTTTCGGCATCAGACACTTTAAACTCTTTTGGTGCTTCGACATTCAGTTGAGTCACTACGCCATCTTCAACGATCATCGAGTAACGCACCGCACGTACACCACCAAATGTACCAGTGTCCATGCTTAGACCAGCAGCTTCGTGAAACTCTGCACCGCCATCGGCTAACATGATTAACTCTTCTGCATTCTGTGATTTGCCCCAAGCCGACATTACAAATGCATCGTTTACCGACACACAAATAATGCTATCAACGCCTTTTGCTTTGATTTTGTCTGCGTTAGCAACAAAACCCGGTAAGTGAGCTTCTGAACACGTCGGAGTAAATGCGCCAGGTACGGCAAACATTACTACCTTTTTGCCAGCGAATAATTCTTCTGTGCTGGTGGTTTTCATTTCGCCGTTTTCCATGTGTTGGAATTGGGCAGAAGGGAGTCTGTCGTTTACTGAAATCATCTTGCTTCCTTAATAATTGATAAAAACGTTTTAACTCATGTAGATATCAAGGTAGACCACAAATGCCTACATGAGAATTAAATTGGCTTATTTCATTGCTGCTTTTACATATACGTCGAAGCGGTTCTTTTTGGTTTCGATTTTTGTGCTCGGCGTTTGATTATTTAAAAATGGCGCATAGTCGGGTCTTTTCACCACAACACGTTTAGATGCCAGCTCGTACGCTAATGGCAATAACTCATCGGCATCATCATCGGTACCAACAAACGTTTGAAATATCGCCATGTCTTTTTTGACGGCGGCGGACTTTTCTCGATGCGGAAACATTGGGTCGAGATACACCACGTCATATTGATGTTTTTGTTCAATGGCATTAGCTAACGCCTCTTGAGAAGGCGCATTGATCAGGCTCATTCGTTCGTCAAACCAAGGTAACGAGTCATCTTCTCGTGCTCGTCTAAAGCCGTCGACTAACATCATATAAACCGGGATTTGGCGCTCGACTAAAGTTACCTTACAGCCAAGCGAGGCCAGTACAAACGCGTCTTTACCCATCCCTGCTGTTGCATCAAGCACTGAAGGAGTAGCGCCTTTGTTAAGTCCGGCGGCTTTAGCAATAGCCTGGCCTTTGCCACCACCAAACTTATGTCTATGCGCATTCGCACCGCTAACAAAATCAACCGAAATTTTGCTTTTGCCATCGATCGTCAGACAAAGCTTGTCATCATCGAATACGGCGTGTAGCTCGTTTTGACCTTTTTGATACACAGGCTGGTGGCTCATTTTCTGCCAACCAAACTTATCTGCCAGTTCAATGATTTCTAACGGTGCTGACTGCCAATGATAAAATTTCATCAACGAATTCCCACCACGTTATCACCAACTGAAAACGACAAAATACGGCTCAAAGCATTGAAAGACAAGCCAGTTTCGGCTTGCCAGTGGTTAAAACAGGCTTGAATGGTGCTTTGGGATTTTTTAGTGTTAATGCCACCGTCAATCAGCTTGTAAGCCCTAAAATAAGCTTCATTGTCACGACTTATTAAAAAAGTATCCACACCCAAAAAACGAAGGGCATAAGGACCAGTATTTCCACCAAGGCGAGCGCCGTGTTTTTTGAGGTAATTCCACAGCCCAATCACATCGTCTTTTGGCCACTTAGCGACAAAACGACCAAATGAACCGTGATCTGCAGCGACTTCATAGATCATTTGGGCATTGTCTTTGATGGTCATGACTTTTTTGCCGTTGCGGATAATGCGTTCATCTTTGCATTTTTGTTCCCACATCTCGTCGTGCATCATCAGCATTTTTTCGATGTCGAAATTAAAAAAGGTGTCCTCAAAACCAGGCCATTTTTGCTCGACGACACGCCACACAAAGCCGCTTTGAAATATCTGTTTGCTAAATTGTGCGAGCCACCGGTCGTCAGGAATTTTGCTGACATCGATTTTCGGCTCGTTAGCACCTGCCATAGCCATCACAATAGAGCGACCGCCTTTGCGCTCAGCGGCGCGGGCAATAATGTCCTCAAAGGACTCTAAGTTTTTTAAGGTTTCAGATGACATTTGAATTTATTTTTATTCTTTTACAAGCAGACAGCATTACGCTGCCTGCGATTCAGTTTCGATACCAGAGTGACGCAATAGAGCATCAATCTGAGGTTCGCGTCCTCTGAACGCTTTGAACAGTTCCATTGGTTCTTGGCTACCACCACGCTCTAGGATGTTGGTTAAGAATCTATGGCCTGTCGTTTGATTGAAAATACCGTCTTCTTCGAATTTAGCAAACGCATCGGCAGACAGTACTTCAGCCCATTTGTAGCTGTAATAGCCGGCAGCATAACCACCCGCAAAAATATGACCAAAGCTGTGCTGAAAACGGTTTGTTTTAGGTGGCACGACGACGGCGACTTTTGATCTTACTTGATCCAAAATCTCTTGAATTCGAGCACCTTGCTCAGGTGAGTACTCATGGTGAATACGAAAATCAAAAAGACTGAACTCAAGCTGACGAACCATCATCATTGCTGATTGGAAGTTCTTGGCCGCTAGCATTTTATCTAACAAATCTTTTGGTAGCGGCTCGCCGGTTTCAAAATGGCCAGAGATAAAAGCAAGGGCCTCTTCTTCATAACACCAGTTTTCTAAGAATTGACTTGGTAGCTCTACGGCATCCCAAGCGACACCATTGATACCAGATACCGCTGCTTCATCTACTTGAGTCAGCATGTGATGAATGCCGTGGCCAAACTCGTGGAACAGGGTCACAACTTCGTCGTGGGTAAATAGCGCTGGTTGGTCGCCAATTGGCTGATTGAAGTTACAGGTCAAATATGCGATTGGATTTTGCAAATCTCCAGTCGAAAATTTGATTCGACCTTGGCAGTCGTCCATCCAAGCTCCACCGCGCTTTTTCTCACGGGCATAAAGGTCTAGGAAAAAGCTACCACGGTACTCTTCTTCATCATCAAAAATGTCAAAAAACTGAACGTCTTTGTGCCAAACATCGACCGTGTCGTGATGAGGCTTGACGGTTATGCCAAACAGCTTGTTAACCGTGGTAAACAAACCAGAAAGTACTTTGTCTGCTGGAAAATAAGGGCGCAATTGCTCATCAGAAATGGCGTAACGCGCTTGTTTTAGCTTTTCACCGTAGTAGGCATAGTCCCATGGATTTAATGTATCTACACCAAATTCTTGTTGAGCAAATTGACGTAGTTCTTCGACTTCTTTTTTGGCTTGTGGAACCGATTTTTCTGCTAGTTCATTTAAAAAGCCAAGTACTTGTTCAGGAGATTCGGCCATTTTAGTTTCGACCGATTTATGTGCGTAAGAGTCAAACCCCAATAAATTGGAGACTTCGTGACGCAATGCCATGATCTCTTCCATTATTTGAGTATTGTCAAACTCACCTGCGTTTGGGCCTTGTTCAGATGCTCGAGTGGTAAAGGCTGTGTACATTTCTTCACGCAGTTTGGCATTATCTGAATACGTCATCACTGGTAAATAACTTGGGAAATCAAGCGTAAATAACCAGCCGTCTAACTCTTTGTGTTCAGCCATTTGTTTTGCAGCGGCTTTTGCTGAATCCGGAAGGCCTGCTAGCTCAGATTCATCGGTGATGACTTTTTGCCACGCGTGGGTAGCATCTAAAACGTTGTTGCTGAACTGTGAACTTAGTTCAGACAAACGCGATTGAATTTCGCCATAGCGCTTTTGTTGTTCCGGTGCCAAATCGATGCCCGACAATTTAAAGTCACGTAATGCATTGGTGACAACTTTCTTTTGTGAGCCAGACAAAGTGTCGAACTCGGCTGACTGTGCAAACGCTTGATACGCCTCAAACAAGCCTTTGTGCTGGCCAACCCAAGTTCCGTACTCACTTAACATTGGTAAACACGACTCGTAAGCTTCGCGAAGTTCATCACTGCTGATCACCGAGTTCATGTGTGATACCGGAGACCACGCCTTTGAAAGAATGTTATCAGCTCGCTCAACATCTTCGACGAGTGTTTGCCAAGTGTGTTTGTCAGCACTGACGGCAGTTTCGATGGCCTTTTTGCAATCCTTTATAAGTGCTTCGATTGCTGGTTTGACGTGCTCAGGTTTGATTTGTGAGAAGGCGGGTAATGGGCTTTCAACTAATAATGGATTGACTGATTCGGACATAATGGCCTTTACCTTTTTGTTTATGTGCCTCACACAAAACTCAGAAAACGAAGGCAGATTAGATGCCAATGGGAAATAGTTTTGTGCGGTATTAACGTATACGTTGTAAATAGTAACTCTAACAGCTAATTACAAGGCTCTAACCTATAATAAAACGGGTTTAAAATGAATAATCGATGACGACTATCTAGTTTTTCTATTTGGATTTACTTAACTTAGCCCATATCCTTACGACATTGTAATTTTACAGGATCAGATTTATGACGACACATTTTGACTATATCGCAATTGGTGGCGGTAGCGGCGGTATTGCATCGGCAAATCGCGCGGCGATGCGTGGCGCAAAGGTTGCGTTGGTAGAAGCGAAAGCAATGGGTGGCACTTGCGTTAACGTGGGCTGTGTACCTAAAAAAGCCATGTGGTTTGGTGCGCAAGTAGCCGAAGCAATTCACAAGTACAGCCCGGATTATGGTTTTGATGTGACGGTAAATAACTTTGACTGGGCCAAGCTAGTTGAAAGCCGCGAAGCTTATATCAAGCGAATTCACGGTTCTTATGATCGTGTATTAGCGAACAATAATGTGACGGTAATTAACGGTTTTGCAAAGTTTGTTGACGCCAAAACGATTGAAGTAGACGGTGTGCAGTACACGGCGGACCATATTGCAATCACTACCGGTGGCCGTCCTACTTGGCCAGAAATTGAAGGCGCTGAGTTAGGTATTGATTCAGATGGTTTCTTTGCTTTGAATGAACAACCAAAACGCACAGTCGTAGTCGGTGCCGGTTATATTGCCGTTGAATTAGCAGGTGTACTCAACAGCTTAGGTACAGAAACTAAGTTAGCGGTTCGCAAACACGCACCACTGCGTAATTTTGATGACATGATCACCACGACTTTGGTCGAAATGTTAGAGCAAGATGGCATTGAATTACTGACAAACAGCACACCGAAAAAAGTAGAAAAGCAAGCTGATGGCAGTCTTGTACTTGAGTTCGAAAATGGCAACAAGGTCGAAACGGACTGTGTCATTTGGGCCATTGGTCGTACACCAAGCACGGACAAAATTAACATCGAAGCAACAGGCGTTGAGCGTGATGCGTATGGTTATATCCCGGTTAATGAACACCACGAAACCAATGTTCCGGGTATTTATGCCTTAGGTGACATCATTGGTAAAGTTGAGCTGACTCCGGTTGCAGTTAAAGCAGGCCGTATCCTAGCTGAGCGTTTGTTTAATGGTATGACAGATGTAGTGATGGACTACACCAATGTCCCGACAGTGGTATTCAGCCACCCGGCAATTGGTACTATGGGTCTGACAGAAGAGCAGGCGATTGCTCAATATGGCAAAGAAAACGTGAAAGTATATAACTCAAGCTTTGCCGCTATGTATACAGCTGTCACAGAGCACCGTCAAATGACCAAGATGAAACTTGTGTGTGCGGGAGACAACGAGCGCGTTGTTGGTTTGCATGGCATTGGTCTTGGTATGGATGAGATCCTACAAGGCTTTGGCGTTGCGATTAAGATGGGGGCGACTAAAGCAGACTTTGATGCGTGTGTGGCTATACACCCGACTAGTGCGGAAGAATACGTAACTATGCGCTAAAAGAATGAGATAAAAGCATGCGCTAAAAGCATGCGATAAAAGCTGTGCGCTAGCAACGGTAAGCTAGCGGCACGCTTTATTATCGGTTTAAATTTTTGAGCAGCTCGGTACGTAAGTACCGAGCTGTTTTTTCATCCATCTCAGCAAGACTTCCACGAACTGATTCTGGAATGTGCTCCCAATCATCGTTCAACAACCAATATTCTATCATGGTTAACCAAGCTTGCTTTTGTTCTTTCGAGAGTGGTTTGACACTCAATAAAGCGTGCTTGATTGCATCCATTGGCTGTCCGACGTGGGCGCCTACATCTTGCCACCAGTAATTAATCAGTAGGTTTACGCGCTCAAGTGCCTCGACGTTATGCCACCACATACTTGGAATAAACAGTGCGTCACCTGGTTCTAATTCAACTTGATACGCATGTTGTAACGCTGTTTTGAATTTTGGGAATCGTTCAAAATCTGGATTCGTTAAATCGACAAGACTGACGGGTTGTCCTGCAGGAGTATAGTCGATGGGTCCAATATACAAATTAGCAATTTGTTCCGGTGGAAATAAGGTAAATCTACGTCGACCGAACACATTACACGCAAGGTTGTCAGGGACATCAAAATGAGTGGCAGCGATAGACGGTGTCCCTAGCCACGCTGAAATGAGAGGATTGTCCAGCTCTAGGTTAAGAGGGTGTTCAGTAGCCCAACCGGGTAAACAATAATCCACACTCGTCGAAGCCATATATCGGTAGGTCGAGTTTTTTTCAGTTTCTTTATATGTCATCAGGTGTGACAAAAACTCATCGAACGATTGTGGTGTTTGCGCAAAGTTTTTGTTGCTCAGAGTTTCGTCATAAAAAAAACGCGGCGAGTTGTTCAGTGACTCGTTCACAAAGACAGGCTGCTGAGTTGCAAATTGTTTTAAATATTCAATGTTGTCGTTAAGTTCAGCGCGTTTTTTTTCACAATTAGAATCAGTATTAACGGCAACTCTGACGCTTGGCCAATTGGCTAAAGCGCCTTTAATGACAAGCGGACGAGTACGGCCTTTTAACCAAGAGGTTAAATCATCTTGAGGAGTTAAAACAACCGTCTCTGGAGTGAGCATATTTAGTTCTTAGTATTAAAAAGTGGCCGTTTGTTGGTTTCTTAACTCAACTAACTTACGGACGTTTGTTAGTGATGCCAACATCATATAGATTGGCGCTAGATACTGTTTCTCGTGCAAGTCGGCTACTACTTCTTTTGATAAGTCTTTGAGTACTTCTTCGTTGATAGTCATCAAGCCAGACACGTTAAGCTGCTCACCGTTGTCGAACGTTACTGACAAGCTGAGAGGTTCGAGCAATTGATACTGTGTAAGTGCTGCTAAGAAGCTATCAGCTTGCTGTTTACCTTCCAAAATACCCATTAAAACAGACGACTTGTGATTCAAAAACTCGGTCGTACCGCCGTGCTCTAAAAACAGTGCTTCGCCTTCTGTACCGCCTGGTTCTTGCACTACTTTAGGGTGATCCATATCGATATGTACCACTGGGTTTTGCTTTGGAATGCCGTTTTCTTGAGTTTGCTCAAAGCCGATTAAAAAAGGCGCACGTTGCATGGTTAAAGGCAGGTAACTTGCTTGCCAACCTTGGTCGGTTAAAAATAAGTTTTTACCCGCTTCTAGACTGTAAAGAGCGATTATCTCAAGCGAGTCCGAGTCATCACTACTTTGTTTAACAACAATAGGAAACTCACCTTGAGCAGCAGCAAACTCTGCCGGAAAAACGTGACTAAATCCTACATTGTCACCCAAAGATGGACTTAAACGATTGATGACACGGACCGATTTGTGAACTTCGTTGTTTAAGGCTTGGTGTCCCATTTGACTTCCTATTTATTGGTTTGGTTTGCGTTGTAATGGTCAACAATTGACTCTAGCAAGTCTCGGTTGGTTGGTAAACGCTCAGCTAACTGCTGACTTTGTTGTCTGAGTTGCTGTTGTTCTTGTTGAGTTCTGGTTTGTTGTGATGGCATTGACGAGCTTGGGATATTGAACTCTGTTTTATTCGCCATACCTGCAAGTACGTATTGATAGCTGGCCGCCGAGAATATTTCGTCGTGATGCCAAAAATCACTGTGTTCTGGGCCTTTGTTTTGCCACAAGGTCATCAACGCTTGCAAGGATTCTGGAATAGAACTCGACTCGCGATGAGCCTGCCAATAAGCGCTAGTTCTGTCGCTCAATACATAATGATATTTAATGAAATCGATAATACGTTGCCAACGGTAGGTAAAAAGTTGATTAAAACGCTGAGCAACGACCGGAATTTGTTTTTTGGTCATTGGCAGGTGCCGGCAAATGTATTGGCTCGATAACTCTACCATGACAATTGCAGACGCTTCTAATGGTTCGATAAAGCCCGAAGACATACCAACCGCGACACAGTTTTTGTGCCAAAACTTTTCTCTGTATCCTGGCTCAAATTGAATTTTTCGAGCGCTAAGCGAATCGACATCAAGGTTTCCGCTTGTGTCTACAAGGTACTTTCGCAAACGTGCTTCGGCTTCCTCATCAGAGCAATATTGATCCGAATAGACAATTCCGGTACCTCGCCTGTTTCGCAAGCTGATATCCCAAACCCAGCCAAAATCCGTTGCAGTAGAGCGAGTACTGGACGGAATCGGACTATTGTCTTTTTCATAAGGTGTTTGGATAGCAATCGCTCTGTTATTAAACAGTACCGAAGACTGAGCTTGCCATTTAACTTTGTAGTGTTCACCTATCAGGACGCTTTTAAGTCCTGAACAATCGATAAACAAATCTCCACTTAACTCACCGTGTTTTTGTAAAACCAGTCGGTCAATATCGCCGGTTTGAGATTCGACAACACCTTCCACATGATCAGAAAGATAAGTCACACCGAGCAGTTCACGACAGTGAGACTTTAATAATTCGCCAAGTTTGTCGGCATTAAAGTGAAAACCGTAATTTACAAAACCTGCATAACTTGGATCGTTTAGAGTTTTTGGGGCTTTGTCAAAATCACATAATAAAGCTTGAGGAGAACTGAACTTAGCAAAGTCTAACGTATCTGACCCGAGCCATTTAGCGATAATATCGGTGTCGGTGGAATAACAATATGGAACGGTAAAAGGGTGATAATAACGGTCTTGACCTGAGGAATTTGGTTTTCCTCGCCAGCCGATAAATTCGGTACCTTGTTTAAAGGACGCATCGCATGTGGAAACAAATCTGGCTTCATCGATACCGATTTGAGCCAGGGTAGAACGCAATGTTGGCCATGAGCCCTCACCGACGCCAATGGTTTTGACGTCAGGAGACTCGACCAGCACAACCTCGGTTGTGTTGTTCGCGACTTGTTTGAGCCTAGAGGCAATCAGGCCGGCTGCGATCCAACCTGCACTGCCTCCGCCCAACACAACAACGCGTTGGATAACATCGGTCATGTAAATAACTCACTTAGAAGCTATAACGTGCACCTAGGTTATAACGAGCACCGTATTGTGCGCCACTTAAGAATTGTTCTTCGTAACGGACGTAGACTCGCTGTGTTTCTTCTGTGATGTTCAAGCCTTCAAAAAACACTGTGAAGTTTTCGGTAACTTGATAGTTCACGTTTAAATCTACTTGAGCGTATGCCTCTGTGAATACTGGTGAAGAGTGCTGATCAAAGCCTGATAGGAACTCGTCACGCCAGTTATAAGAGATACGGACAGATAGATCGTCTTTATCATAAATTGCAGAGAAGTTAGCTGAATCACTCATACCAACTAGGGCAAATTGTGCATCTGTAATGTCACGATTAACTTCAACGTCACCACTTACAAACGTCGCATTAGCTTGGAAGCCAAAACCCGTTTCACCAAACATATGTTGAACGGCTAGCTCCCAGCCTTTTAGGCTTGATTCGTTTAAGTTAACGTCACGAGATACATCAAAGATTGCCAGAGGATCGTCGGCATTAGCACCGATACGCGTACCTGTTGGTGTACCTTGGTTTTCGTTTATACGGTCGTGGATTGCTTGGTCAGAGGGTTGAATACCTTCTGCAATAAGCTCTTGGCGAGCTTGCTCTGCACGTGGACCGATGAACGGGTCACGGATACCTGCGACTTCTTCTTTTGTCGTTACATTGACTAAGAAGTTGTCTACGTTTTTATGGAAATAACCAATCGACGCGTAGCTGCCCTCATCGTAGTAATATTCAAATGACAAGTCGAAGTTATCTGCAACATAAGGTTTAAGAGCAGGGTTACCTACTGCAACTTTACGTTGATTAACTTTTGGGTTACCTAGGAATGCTTTTGTTGAACCTAGTGCACCAATCGGAGGACGAGTTAAAGATTTAGAGTAAGAGAAGCGTGCGATCATGTCTTCTTCGACTTCCATACTCATATCTAAGCTTGGAAGAAACTCTTTAGTTTCACCTGTGCCTTCAGAGAAGCTTTGTTCTTCAGCGTATACGTATTCCCACTCGTTGCCGTTTACCCATTCCATTGCGGTAGCTGGAACTTCTAAACCGTTAGAGGTTACGTCAGTGATTTCATAACGTGCACCAACAATGACATCAAGAGTGCGGTCAAACACGTCAAACATTAGCGCTGCTTGTGCGTACAACGACGTTGTTTCTTCTTTTACACGGCTATCTGAGTCGATAGGGCCTGATTGGAATTTACCATTTACTTCAGTTGGCCAACCTGCATTGTAAATATCAGGTGCAATTGGATCGTCAATAGTTTCGAAGATGTTTAAAACTTCGTCAAAGTCTGC
Organism: Psychrosphaera ytuae; assembly: GCF_017638545.1. NCBI lineage: Bacteria > Pseudomonadati > Pseudomonadota > Gammaproteobacteria > Alteromonadales > Pseudoalteromonadaceae > Psychrosphaera > Psychrosphaera ytuae. The sequence continues at coordinate 1,847,070 of NZ_CP072110.1, read as the reverse complement.
TGTGACGTAGTAATCGATCGCTTTATCGCCACCGTTAGAGAAGGCATCAAATAAACTGTTGATACCAACGCGAGTAAACATATCATCAGCGAAGTGAACTGCAGACCAATTCCACCAACCCGCTGGCAAGTTTTGAGAGTAGGCGTTAGTTGAACGGAAATTCATTTCTGTACGAGCTACACCAAAGTCAACTTGACCAAGTACACCATCGCCCTGAGGAACCCACTTACCTTTAAGTTGGAATTGGGTCATTTCGTTTTCGTTGAAGCCTTTGGTTACCGCACCAAATAACGAGCCCATGTCGGCACCCGTCAATTCGTCTTGAGGATTACCGTTGCCATCGATCAGGTCAAGACCCCAAATCGGAATGCCATCAGCGCCGAAGTGTGCATCTTTGATGTTGATGTTTGCAGTATTAGGACCAAAATCTGGACCTGCATCTCCACAGAAACCACAGAAGGTATTACCAATGATCAAGAAAGCATCATTACCTAGACCAACACCTTGGCTAACCGCAGAAGAGTCATGAGCGTCAAAAGTTAGCGTTAGGCCATCGTTGACTTGCCACTCTAGGTTAAAGCCTAGTGATTTGTTTTCGTTTTCACTTTCACCGCGGGCTAGGTTAGTCGCGTAGTCACCGCCGATTTCAGCAACGTGGGTGTAAGTACCGTTTTCATTGATGGTTGCACTGCTAACGTTACCACCGTTGTTAAACCATACACCAAAGCTGTTGCGGTTTGATTCGAACTCAAGTTTCGAATAGGTGTAGTCTAGAGTCGCCGTTACGTTTTCTACTGGACGGTATTGGAATACCAACTGACCATTTGTACGAACACGTTCGTTGTCATTGATTGAGTAACCCGCGTTTTGTGGGTACCAAGTCGTGCCGTCTGCGCGCTGGTTGTTGTCAGTCAATTCAAGGTTTGGAGAAGCTGAGATGTTGACGTTTGGGATCCAGTTATCAACCGCTGCACGTTGCTCACGATTGTTACGCTCTTGGTGTGCAAATGACGCTAATACACCAAAGGTATCATCAGCAAAAGTATTACTGATTAAACCAGAAATCTCAGGAGTAACGTCGTCACCGGTTTCGTTACTAGTTTCCATCACACCTTTAAGACCGACCGAGCCTTTTAGACCAGGGAAAGCTAGAGGCTTGGCAGTAAGCATGTTAACAGTGGCGCCGATACCACCACTTGGTAAGTCTGCGCGTGTTGTTTTGTACACCTCGACAGAGCTAACGCCTTCTGTCGCAATGTTACCGAAATCGTAGGAACGGCCGCCAACGGTTGGCATTTGACGACCATTCAAAGTCACGAGGTTAAACTCAGGTCCCATACCACGTACTGTGATGCGGCTACCTTCATTATTTGAGCGATCGATAGAAACACCAGAGATACGCTGCAAAGATTCGGCAAGGTTGGTGTCGGGGAATTTACCAATGTCTTCAGAAGAAATGGCTTCAACAACACCGCGTGACGAACGTTTAACATCCATCGACTTGACCATACTGCCACGGATACCTTTGACCTTAATGACCTCGACATCTTTGGCTTCATTTTCATCAGCCATTACATGGCTGCTAATGGTACCTGTAAGGCCAAGCGTAATGCTGGCAGCTAACAGAGACTTGTTAAATTTTTTGGCTTTCATGTTGTATCCCCAACGCTTAACCGTGCTGATATAAGTAAACTTTCTAATTATTAATTTAGTTTCATTGAAGCTTTAAAAATATTCAATGTAAGCGCTTACAAGTCTATTCCAAAAAAAACCAGACAGCGAGTTTGGTTTTGTAAGCGCTTACAAAAAATATGACAAATCGATTAAATCGTCAACTAAAAATTGGAGTTGAACTCTAATTTGGGGCTTTTTTATCCAAAACAGTGCGACGTGAATGTACTTTAGAGGTTAACACACGAGTCTCGTTCAATTAGTCGAGGCGTAAATTCTGTTGTCAATTCACCTGTTTCTATGCGGTAGGTATTGGCTAAAATTAATTTTGCGGCCATTTGTCCCATTTTTTGAACTGGGTATTCAATCGTGGTTAGTTTAGGAAATAGATAATCAGCATAAATGATGTTATCAAATCCGATTATGGAGAAGTCATCAGGTACACTTAAGTCTGCTTCACGTGCTCTAGTTATTGCACCGCTGGCCATTTCATCGTTGCCGCAGACTAATGCTGTGAAAGGTAAGTTTGCTGATAGACATTGCTCTAAGCCATAACGCCCCCCACTTTGTTGGAAGTTTCCTTCAACGAGTAATTTAGGGTGTTGCGTTAAACCTTGCTCTGCAAGGGCGCGTAAATGACCTGCATATCTATCTCGGGCGTCTTTTTTCCAGTTTGGTCCTGACACATAAGCAAACTGAGTATGACCTTTTTCAATCAGGTATTTAGTTGCTAGATAACCACCGTGTTCGTTATCCAAGCTAATACAGTGCTCTTCAATACCAGGAACGATGCGGTTAATGATGACAAATGGCGTCGTACCTTTACTGAGCTCTAGTAAAAATTCATCCGAAACCGCTTCGGCATGCAATATCAGCGCATCACACTTGCGGCCCACTAAAAACTCAATACTGTCTTGTTCGGTTTTTTCATCTGAGTGACCAGAAGCAATAATGGTGTGTTTACCTGCGGCTCTTAACTCGGCCTCTATACCGCTCATCATAGCCCCAAAAAAGGGTCCGTGTAACTCAGAAACAAGTAAGCCAATACTATTGGAGCGATTTGATGCGAGGGATTGGGCGATGCTATTAGGTTTGTAGCCCAACTCTTTCATGGCATTGAGGACTTTCTCTTTGGTTTTGTCACTAACGCGGGCGTTTTTGTTAACGACCCGTGAAACCGTTGCGAGTGACACACCTGCAAGTTCAGAAACCTCATAAATAGTTGCCATTACGTCCTATCTCTCCTCGATAGCTTGTTGTTGTTTTAACTCGGCGTGAATCAAAGCGACTTTATCGTCCGTTAGATTGTACCAGCGCATAACAAACGCTGCACAAACAGAGCCAATCGCTGGGAATAAACTAAAGCACAGCAGAATCCCTTGTTGGGTATAAACAGATTGTACTTGGTCGGCCTGATAATCATAAAAAGCCAATAGCCATCCTGCCAGTGCACCACCGATTGCGACACCGAGCTTTATAAAGAAGACCACTGACGAATATACCAAACCCGTCATTTGATTTTGAGTCTTCCACAAACCGTAGTCAGCTGTGTCTGCCATTTTTGCCCACAATAACGGGGTCGCCATTTGTAATACAAAATTCCATAAAATGTAAGCGCTAAATGCAATTGTGAGCTCTGATGGCGATATTAAATAACTGCTAGCACAAATTCCGGCGGCTAGAAGTTGTAAATACATGTAGGCTTTTACTTTGCAAATACGCTTGGCTAACTTTGCACTTAAGCTACATCCGATGATACTCGCAATCATGCCCAAGGTAATAAAAGTGGTGACTAAGTCAGGCCTTTGAAGATAGTGGGTGACGTAATAGACCGCCAGTGATGCTCTCAATACTTGACCACTTAACAAAAAGACACCAACAGCGGCCAATACTCGCCATTGATCATTGTTAAATAAGCTTTTTAGGCTTTCTTTAAAAGGAGTTTTTACGGTACTAGGATATTGCACTCGCTCTTTTGTACCTGCAAAACAAAGTAAAAAGAGTCCGACGCCAAGACCACCCATGACGGCCATTGTAAGCATATAGCCTTTGGCTTTGTCACCTTCACCAAAATATTCAACAAGAGGTAAGGTACCAGCGGCGATAAGGAGTCCACCTAACATACCAAATACAAAACGATAGGACTGAACAGAGACTCTTTGTTTAGGATCATCCGTTAAAGCACTAGCTAATGCTGAATATGGAATATTAATTGCCGTATAAATCAACATTAACATGGTGTAGGTCAAAAAAGCGTAGGCATATTTGTAATCGCCCATCGCTTCAAAAGATGTGAAGGCGAGAACACTGATGATCCCAAAGGGCAACGCAAGCCAAAGCAGGTAAGGGCGATATCGGCCCCATTTTGAGCGGGTTCGATCAGCCATTGAGCCCATTAAAGGATCGGTTATGGCATCAATAACTCTAACGAGAAGAAACATGGTGCCGGTCTCGGCTGGTGATAACCCTACGACGTCAGTGTAATACACCAACAAAAACATCATCACCGTCTGAAAGATGATATTGCTCGCCGTATCGCCTAATCCATAGGCGACTTTTTCTCTTATACTGAGCATGTTGAACCTTATTGTTGATTAACCGAGCCAATTTTATTGTTGTTGTTTTCGCTCAGCTAATAGCTGGCTATAGGCAAGGCCACTTTGTTTTATTGTTCTTTTTTGTGTTTCGAAATCAACATAAACGATACCAAAGCGCTTTTCATATCCTTCTGCCCATTCAAAGTTATCCATTAAGCTCCATGCAAAATAGCCTTTAATGTCTACACCTTGATTCATTGCCGTATCGACCGCTTTAAGGTGGCTTTGAAAGTAAGCAACTCGTTTAGTATCTTCTACTTTACCATCGATTATCTCGTCGTCCATAGCTGCGCCATTTTCGGTAATATAAATTGGTGGTAAAGAATATTGGTTATTTAAGTCAATCAAAATATCGGTCAGACCTTGTGGAAAGATCTCCCAACCCATGGCTGTTAGTTCATCGTCCTTTGCCGGACAAGACACAAACCCGCTTTGATGATCGTGACTAAAGTAAGAACGGGTGTAGTAATTAACGCCCAAATAATCCATTGGCTGTTGAATAATAGCCATGTCGCCGGGCTGAACCACGCCTGTCGCTTCAAGCTCTGATTCGAATATAGCTGGGTATGCACCATCTATAACAGGTTTGAGGTACCAGTGATTAAAGTATTGATCAGCGAGAACGGATGCTTTTTTGTCCTCACTCGTGTCATTAAACGGGTAACAAGGGCTGAAGTTAAGGACTATGCCATTTTCAGTATTGGGACTTTGGGTGTTTAGTACTCTCATTGCCAAACCGTGAGCTAGCAATAAGTGATGAGCCGCGACAAGGCCATTGTCTCTGCCGGTTTTACCAGGGGCGTGAATTCCTGCTTCATAACCTAGATACGCAGAACACCAAGGTTCGTTGAGTGTGGTAAAGGCGGTAACATCTTCTTTTAAGGTTTCTACGACTACCTGAGTGTACTTTTCAAACTCATAAGCCGTGTCCCTATTTAACCAACCCCCTTTATCTTCTAAATATTGAGGTAGATCCCAATGATATAGGGTCACAAAAACATCAATACCTGTTTCTTTAAGCGCTTTAATCAATTGGCTGTAAAAGGCCAGCCCTTGTTGATTGACCATGCCATTTTCATTGATGACACGAGGCCAGCTTATTGATAAACGATAGCTATCTACATTGAGTGATTTGATCAACTCAACATCATCCGCCCAGCGTTCGATATGCTCACACGCTACCTCACCCGTCGATTGATCTTTAATGGCACCTGGCTTGTCACAAAAAGTATCCCAAATGGATAAGGCACGTTCGTTTACGGCGCCTTCAATTTGAAAAGAGGACGTTGCGACACCAAAGGTAAATGCTTTTGACCACAGTGCTGAATCCTTAGGTAAAGATAATGATTTCATTGTTTTACAAAGCCTTTTGTTGCCTCTTGGACACTGACCTGGTGCCTGTTTTGGGCGGATTCTCATTAAAAATAGTATTGATCTGGGTTCATTCTATGCTATAAATGTAAGCGCTTACAAGGTTTGGTTGAAAAATGTTTTTTAGCAGTAGCTTCAATAAAACGGGTTAAAAAGCAGACAGCCAAAAGAATAAAAAAGAGCCGATAGGCTTAATTAGGGTCAGAAAATATGTCTTCAACTCCAGCTGATTTGAACCCGAGTTCGAATCACATTAACGGTGAGCAAAACTATGGCTTTGCGTTAGTGTCACTTACTTCATTGTTCTTTATGTGGGGCTTTATCACCTGCCTAAATGACATTCTCATTCCTTACCTAAAAAACATGTTTGACCTCAATTTCACTCAGGCGATGTTGATTCAATTTTGTTTTTTTAGTGCTTACTTTTTAGTTTCGTTACCAGCGGGCAAGTTGGTCGCAAAACTGGGCTATCAAAAAGGCATTGTCGTCGGTTTATTAGTGGCTTGTGTGGGTTGTGTGATGTTTTATCCGGCCGCTGCACTGAAGACATATCCGCTATTTTTAGGTGCACTGTTCGTATTAGCCTCTGGTATTACAATTTTACAGGTTTCGGCAAATCCGTATGTCAGTGTGTTAGGGCGCCCTGAGACCTCCTCTTCTCGGTTGACTATGACACAAGCCTTTAATTCACTCGGTACGACTGTTGCGCCATATTTTGGTGGTGTGTTGATTTTAGGTGCTGCGGTCAATGAAGGTGCAGCGATGGGGGAATCAGTCAAGGTTCCTTATTTATTGCTGGCACTAATGCTGCTCATTTTAGCTCTGGTTTTTACCTTTCTTAAGTTGCCTACGATTCAAAGTGCCGAGCAACAAACGACTTCAAGTACCATCGAAGATTACAAAAGCGCTTTGTCGCATCGTCATTTGAGTCTTGGAGCTTTGGGCATCTTTGTGTACGTCGGAGCTGAAGTGAGTATCGGTAGCTTTATGATCAACTACTTTGGCCTTGAACGAGTGATGTCATTTGAAGAGTCAGAAGCAGCTAAATACATCACCTACTACTGGGGCGGTGCCATGGTTGGTCGCTTCTTTGGTGCGGTGATCATGCAAAAAGTAGATGCGGGCAAAGTACTGGCATTTAATGCATTAGCAGCGGTGGTGTTATTGCTAACGACTATGCTATCTAACGGTGCTGTGGCCATGTGGGCACTGTTGTTAGTAGGCCTTTGTAACTCAATTATGTTCCCGACGATTTTTTCATTGGCACTTAAAAACTTAAAGGAAGTAACAAGTCACGGCTCTGGTGTACTTTGTTTAGCGATTGTCGGTGGGGCAGTGTTACCACTATTGCAAGGTCTTATTGCTGATGGCATAGGTCTAACAGTGTCATTTGTGATGCCTATTGTTTGCTATTTGTACATCGCTTTTTACGGTGTGAATGGTTCGAAAGTGTCTTTAGAGAATCAACCGTCGGCAGTGAAAGGATAAGAGTAATGAAGCGAGAAACAGTATTTAAATTAAGTTTAACAGCAGTCTCGAGCCTTTTATTAACAGCTTGCATGCAAACCAGCAGTGATGCTGGTACTGATTCAGCGCAGACTGACGCTCAGCAAGCTGCGAAAATATGGCCAAAATTGGATATAGCCGTAAAACCATCGGAACAAGTCGAGCAGCGAGTTGAATTTCTTTTGGCTGAAATGACTCTAGAGCAAAAGATTGCTCAGATGATTCAACCTGAGATCCGAGATGTAACCGTTGAAGAAATGCGCCAGTATGGGTTTGGTTCGTATTTAAACGGCGGTGGGGCGTTTCCAAATGATAATAAGCACGCTTCAGCTCAAGACTGGGTAGATTTAGCAGAAAAGATGTATCAAGCATCTATTGACGATAGTTTAGACGGCTCAACGATCCCAACTATGTGGGGAACGGATGCGGTGCATGGCCACAATAATGTAATCGGTGCGACGTTATTTCCTCACAATATCGGCTTAGGTGCCGCAAACAATCCACAGCTAATTGAAGATATTGCACACGCAACGGCAAAGGAAGTGTTAGCGACAGGCATCGACTGGGTATTTGCCCCAACTGTTGCGGTTGTTCGCGATGACAGATGGGGACGCACTTACGAATCATATTCTGAAGATCCAACTATCGTACGCGCCTATTCAGCAGCAATAGTAAGTGGTTTACAGGGTAAACCTGGCGATAACTTCCTCGATGAAAAGCACGTCGTATCAACGGTAAAACACTTTGTTGGTGATGGTGGCACTGTAGGTGGCGACGACCAAGGTGACAATGTCTCTACTGAGCAAGAGTTGTTTGACATCCACGCCCAGGGTTATGTAGGTGGTCTAACGGCTGGTTCACAATCGGTTATGGCGTCATTCAACAGTTGGCACGGTGATAAGATTCACGGTAACAAGTATTTGTTAACCACAGTGTTAAAAGACACTATGGGCTTTGATGGATTTGTTGTTGGTGATTGGAATGGCCATGGTCAGATCAAAGGCTGTAGTAATGAGTCATGTCCGCAGGCTATTAATGCCGGTCTAGATATTTTTATGGCACCAACTCAATCTTGGAAACCATTGTTTAAAAACACTTTAGCCCAAGTAAAATCGGGCGAAATTCCGATGTCTCGAATTGATGATGCAGTTCGACGTATTTTACGAGTAAAAGTACGCGCTGGCTTGTTTGAAAAGCCAAGTCCTAAACAACGAGCCCTCGCTGCTGACACGTCATTAATAGGTCACCCAGAGCACAGAGCAATTGCCCGTCAAGCAGTTCGAGAATCACTTGTTTTATTAAAAAATAACAACAAGACGTTACCACTTAAACCGCAACAACATATTTTAGTTGCCGGTGACGCTGCACATAATATCGGTAAACAGTCGGGCGGTTGGACTATTACGTGGCAGGGAACAGGCAACAACAACAACGACTTCCCGGGTGGTACTTCAATCTATGATGGTTTAAAACAACAAGTTGAAGCGATTGGTGGCTCTGTTGAGCTGAACGTCGATGGTGAGTTTAGTCAACGACCTGACGTCGCAGTGGTTGTGTTTGGTGAAGAGCCTTACGCAGAAGGTAATGGTGACCTTGATAATCTCGAGTACCAGCGTGCGAACAAACGTGATTTGGCGTTGTTACGCAAACTAAAAGATCAAGGTATTCCGGTGGTTTCAGTATTCATCACTGGCCGTCCATTGTGGACTAATCCCGAAATTAATGCGTCCGACGCCTTTGTTGTTGCATGGTTACCAGGTTCTGAAGGCGTTGGTGTTGCGGATGTTTTAGTTGCGGATAAAGCAGGTAAAGCAAAGTTCAATTTTGACGGGCGTTTATCCTTTTCTTGGCCACGTGACCCTAACCAGGCCACAGTTAACTTTGGTGATGAGGAATATAATCCACTGTTCCCATACGGATATGGTCTGACATATGAATCATCAGAACAAGTACCTGTTTTAGATGAAACTATTGCTCAAGATACAAATGAAGAAATGCGATTGGTATTAATGGACCGCGCAGTTAACGCGCCATTTAAACTGTCTATTGGTAGTTCAAACCAACAAACCGTGATGAACAGTAGTGTTGTCACCAATGACTCTGTATATGTCAGAACTACTGATCGCTTTGTTCAAGAAGACGCGCGTCTTGTTAAATTTACCTCTGACAAACCTGGTCGTGTCGCAATAGGGCAAGCGTTTCCATCTGATTTGTTGAGTTTAGTTGAACAAGAGGCAACCTTAAACGTTGACCTTCAATTAGGGCAATCGATCAAAAAAGGTCAAGTGTTAGTTGGGATGGATTGTGCAGAAGAGTGCAGCGTAGATCTTGCTGAACACTTAGATACTAAGTCGACGCAGTGGCAAAGCGTGAGCTTTTCACTAGGTTGCTTTAAAGCAAACAAAGCAGAGTATGGCAAAGTTTTCGAACCTTTTGTAATGACCGGAAGCGGTGACGTTACCGTATCTTTTTCAAAGGTGTCGATTGGCAGTCAGCCAGACAATAAACAAATTCAATGTAATTAAACCATAATCAACAGGCCACTTGTGGTCATTTGTTCAAACACAAATGTAAGCGGTTACATAATCGTGAGAGAAAGCTATGATACAAAATAAAATAACAAAGTCTTTACTTCTCTCCGGCGCGCTTTTAACAATAGCAGCGTGCGGAGATTCAGACGGCGTAGATTCTAGGGAGACATTGCAGTTTAACTCGGCCCCTGAATTTACTTCTCAACCTCAAGTGGCGGTGACAGCTCAACAAGAGAGTCGCTACGTCATTACTGCATCGGATATCGACGCGGGTGATGAGCTAACTATTTCGGTCTCTGATCTTCCGAGTTGGGCGATGTTTGATGCTGCGACTAATACCTTAATTTTTAACCCTGGCACTGCGGCTGTGGGTGATTATAGATTTGAAATTAGTGTTACAGATGGTGCCTTAACAACCACTCAAATGTTCGATGTTAAAGTTGTACTTTCAAAAGATGCAGCTGAATGGACACTAGTTTGGAGTGATGAATTTGACGGTGAAAGCCTAAACGCTGAAAACTGGAACATTGAAACCGGAGACGGCTCTCAATACGGTTTAACGGGATGGGGCAATAATGAGCTAGAGTGGTATCAAGCCGAAAATATTACCGTTGCTGATGGTTATCTCAACATCACGGCAAAAGAAGAAGCCAGTAATGGTTACAACTACACCTCTGGTCGTATGCGTTCTGATGGCAAAGTCGATATTAAGTACGGTCGTATTGAAGCACGTATTAAAGCGCCGGCGGGACAAGGCTTGTGGTCAGCATTTTGGATGTTGCCAACTGACTCTCAATACGGTGGATGGGCAAGCGGTGGCGAGCTCGATATTATGGAAATCGTCAGTCCAAACGGCACTAACAATCAAGAAGTACACGGTACTATCCACTACGGAATGGCGTGGCCACTGAACAAAAGTGCAGGTGGTAAGTATGCGATCAATCCTACTGATGATTATCACGTTTATGCTATAGAGTGGGAACAAGACGAAATCCGCTGGTATGTAGATGACGTCCATTTTGCTACGGTAACTTCAGATACTTGGTGGAGTTACTTCTACGGTGAAAACGGTTATGTATCTGTACCGGAAGCACCGTTTAATCAAGACTTTCACTTATTACTTAATTTAGCCGTTGGTGGTAACTGGCCGGGTGCGCCAGACCAAGCGACTGTATTCCCAGCGACGTTAAGCGTTGACTACGTAAGAGTTTATGAATGTAGCGCTGGTAATGACAATGGCACAGGGTGTGTGACCAACGTAGATGCGTCATTAGATTTGCCAAGTAATGATGCGGTTTTTGTTGAGACGTATGATCTATATGTCGACGGTCCTTCAACGTTAACCTGGCAAGTGTCTGAAGACACTACTGCAGAACGCGCATTAAAAGCGGGTGTTGCATGGGATAACGAAGGTGCTATCAGCATGGTTGAAACAGACCTTGGCGGTGACCGAGGCACTGTGATCGAAGTAACCACGTCTAACATGGGCAATATTGCTATTAGTGCGGAAGATGGTGGCACATTCAATTTATTCGGAATGGGTAACTCTAATGAGCCTTGGAAGCTTCATGCCGGTGAATTGACATTTGATCTGTATATCGATTCTGCAAATACAACAGCAGATAGCACTATCGCTATTAAAATGGACAGCGGCTGGCCAAAACTGGGTTATGTAAACCTAAGCGTTGCTGATTTACCAAAAGATGAATGGACAAGTGTTTCAGTTAAAGTCAATGACCTAATCGCTACGCCTGGTGATCAACCGTTAAACACGTCTTCGGTGTTAAATGTGTTTGTTGCTGAGTTTAGTGCAGCTGCACACGTGATGTTTGACAATGTTCGTTTGACCTGTGGTCATAAAGACGAAGGCGGCTGTGGTATCAACCCTCCTGAAGTCGAAGTTCAAGGTGAGCAAATCGTTGTTTTTGACGATGCCGTTAATGATGAAGTGTGGACCAATGGTCTAGGCGCATGGGATACAGTGACGGGTGCAGATTACTTTGATGGTGAATCTGGTAATCACGTTCAATGGGCGGTTGTAGACTCAGGTGACGCAGAGCGTGGCATGGTTATCAATGTCGAATTTGGGACTGCAGGTGCCGATGGTCTGTTGTATATACAATCAGCTCAGCCGGTTAATTTAGCTGACTTCTCTGAAGGTGCTTTGATCTTTGATGTAAAAGTAACAAACTATGCAGACACCACTTCTGGATTGAGTTTTAAAATCGACTGTATTTACCCTTGTACGACAGGCGACCAGGTACTTGGTGTTGTAGGCGATGGTGTTTGGGAAACAATCACTGTACCTGTGAGTGACTTAGTCAATGCAGGATTAAATGTGAACTCTGTGAATACAGGTTTGGTTATTTACCCAACATGGGGTGATCAACAAGGTGTTCAGCTACAAGTGGACAACATTCGTTGGGAAAAAGAGCTAACAGGTCCACAACCAGAGCCTGCTCCAACCGAAGAAGGCGAAGTCATGATTTATGCTGATGCGGCTAACGCTAACTGGTCACTGTGGGATTGCTGTGGTGGTGCGGTATATACAGAGGTTGCAGAAACAGACCGAGGTAATGTTGCACAGTTTACGTTTAACAGTACCCCTACGGTTGCAGGTGCAAAGGCCTTGACCACACATGATGCGTCGATGCTTACTGGTGGTACGCTTGAGTTTGATTTAAAAGTGGTTTCTCAGCCGACGGATACGTCAGGTGACTGGATGTTAAAAGTCGAAAGCACACAACAAGTGTTTGCAGAGCTTATGCTATCTGAGAGCAATGAAGGTGTTGCACCGCAAACAGGTGAGTGGCAGCACTACACGTTCGACTTAAGTGCGCTTGAAGCGGATGGGTTAAACCTGTCACTGATCAATATCATTATGGTTTTCCCAACTTGGGGAACAGGCGATGGTGCGGTTTATCAGATTGATAACCTACAAATCAAAGCTCCATAATAAAACGAAAACTGCGGCTTAGGCCGCAGTCTTTAGACATTAAAAAAGCGGCAAAAGCCGCTTTTTCAGTATTTGGAATGAGACTACAAGACGTTAAAATCTTGTTGCAAAGTGTTCTTATGCAACACTCTCATGAAAAGGCACTATCCTGTCGCCAATACTATTTAGTATATCCACTTCACCGTCACACACTGCAATGATCGAGCGACCTTGCTTTAACTCATCTGGAATGATCAAACGACCATTTTCGCTTTTGTTAAAGCTATGAGTTTCGTGTCGTAAGTCTAATGCGCCCTCTTCAAAGAAGATCAGCGTCGCTTGAGTAACCGGGTCATGTAACATCAGATAACCTTTTATTTTTATTATTAAATCGGCCTTATTGCCAACTTAATAAATATTTATACGTAAAGCAAACATATTTATCTCAATATTAGTGAAAAAATCAAAAATTAGCTTAGGCTCTATCGTGCGTCTCTGTGCTTTTATCTCAAGGATCCCGCTGTGATCGTTACCATACCTAGAAACTACCGAAAACAGGTACTTGTGAGTGAGTTTGTTTTGCTGTTCCTGGTATTACCAGTCGTATTCTTTTATTTGCGGAATCAAGTAGCGCCTTACCTTTTACTTTGCTTATTAACTATTTTGATTTGGTGTTTGTCACTCTTGATCCTCGATGATCGTTTTAAGCGATTTAGGCTGTGGAATATCGAGACCATGAAAGCCTATTTACCAAAAGTAATAAATACCTTTTTGTTTGCTGCTTTGTTTATAACGATTTTGAGCTGGTGGTTTACCCCTGAATGGTTATTCAGTTTACCGCTGGATCAAACCCTGATGTGGTTAGGATTGTTAGTTTTGTATCCGTTGTTGTCTGCGTGGCCGCAGGAGATTATTTTTCGGACGTTCTTTTTTCATCGTTACAAAAAAGTTTTCAAGAGCAAAAACCTTAGAGCATGGCTCAGCGCATTGTCTTTTGCACTAGCACACTTGTTGTTTGGAAATTGGATTGCAGTGCTCGGCTCATTTGTGGCGGGGTTGGTGTTTTCGTATACGTATATCCATTCGCGCTCCACGTTACTCGTTGCATTAGAGCACAGCCTGTGGGGATGCTGGCTGTTTACTGCCGGGTTAGGTGTTCATTTTGACAGTGGTATGTTGGCAGAACCATCGTTTTGATGACCCTGCCGTATATTGTTATCAATATAATTGGTTAAAAATACCAAGTGATGGAAGCATAAATATTTCTACCCATTCCTGGAATTATTTCACCTTGTTCAATCGACGTTGAGTTTGATGGATTTAACATTGGTCGATAGCGTCCAGACAGGTGGTCTTGATAGAAATTATCAAATAGGTTGTCGATACCGACTTTAAATTCAATTTTATCAACTTGCTTTAACGCATAGAGGTTAGTCAAGCTGTAACCACTAGAAGATTGTTCGCCGTTAAGCTCAGAAACCTTATTTTGACCAGCAACTAAGGTTTGTTGTAACGCTAATTGCCACTCATCGAATAAGTAAAATACTGTCATTTGTAAACGGTCGGCTGCGATACGATATAGGTCGTCCTCCATGTCACGACGTTGACCACGAATAACACTTACTGAGCCTGACAATGACCATTGGTCACTCAATTGATGGTTGGCCAGTAAATCGAATCCGTAAGTTTTGGCATCTACGTTTGCAAATGCCAACGGTGTTTTGCCAGTCATCATCGATGCTACCATATTGGCTGCCATGTTGGAGGAAGGTACAGCGCTAATGTAATCATCGATTTCGTGATAAAAGACTTGAGGTGAAACCATTGAGGTATCGGTTTGATACTCTAGTCCCAAGTTGATTTGTTTGGCCGTTTCCGCCTCTAAGTTGAGATTGCCTATGTAGGTATTACCATCAGCAAGACCGCCAGTGGATTGCATCGGATTCCACAAAAAACGTTCTTGATAGGACGCTGCACGCTGCTTGCGAGCAATAGAAAACAGACCTGTAAACTCATCATTCATTGGTTGTTTGTAACTGATGACCCAGTCGAGCAGTCCTTCATCAATGTTGGTATCAGTTTGATTGAACGAATTTTGTAATGTACCGATGGCTGGACTCATTATGGCCATGTGATGTTTTACACTACCGCTTTGGGCTGTGTGATCTGTGTATTGTAGTCCGAGGGTAATAAGTCCATCACTAACTGCTGATGACAAGGTCTCTGGTACGGTATAACGTCCCTCAACAAAAACGCTCGTGTCTATTAGTGCAACGTCATTGAAGTTCAGGATCCTAAACCTATCATTATCGGGAGAGGTAATAGTGGCGTCGTGCTCAGACTTTGCATGCCGAATACCACTTATAAGCAGCCAGTCTTCACTAATGTTTTTGGTCAAGCTTATTTGAAAGTTTAAAGCGTCTAGTTCAGCGGTGTTGTAACGCTTCATATTTGGCATTACAGGGCGCATTAAATAATTGCTCATACCGTGTTCGGCGCTGTCTTTTGATACTAACCAATTGAGCTGACCGACCTCTAGGTCCGACTCTCCCCAAAGTGAAAATTGGCGAGCGTCGATATAATCAATGTCCATTGGCAGAGCGGGTGTACCGCTGTCGTTCGTATTAGTTATACGCAATTGGCTGTAGATTGTGTGTTGCTGGGATTGATAGCCATAACTCAACAAACTTTGATTGCGCTGATATCCGGTTTCATCGATTCGGTGACCGTTGCCATCTTCAAAGCCGTCCGCTTGTTGAAAGCTACTAAACGCTCGTAACGCATGCTGTTTGTTGGCGATATTAATATCTGTAGTTAGTGTATTAGCGTTGTTGTTAGCGCTGTACTGTCCAGCCAACTTACCAGAAAGAAGTGGTTTTTTTGTGCCGCTAAATTTAGGCAATCCTTGCTCGATAACAATCGTTCCGCCAAGTCCGCTAGCAGCAACTGATACGGGACTTATGCCGCGAAAAACGGCGACCGAATCAATGGCACCTGCAATGGCATAGCTCAATGGGGAATCCATCGAGTTAGGGCCAGCGCCAACCACGGTTTGATTGTTTATTGTCACCCCGACTCTGTCTCCCGTGTAACCTCGATACTGTGCCAATGTTGTTATGGGGCCGTTGTTTACTCCTGCCGCTCCCGTCAACACATTGAGCCACTGACCCACATCAGTTTGATTGGCAGTGACCAAGTGAGTAGGGCTATGGACAGCAGCAAAATCGGATGATGGTACTTTGGACTGTATTTTTATCACTTCTATAGAAGAGGTCTGTTTTGTGGTGTGTGTTTGCTCTGTTTTTGAATTTGTTTCAGCCAATACCGACAAAGACGCGCACGAAGATATGCCAAGCATTATTGCATTGGCAATGAATGTATTGTTCATTTTGATTTCCTATTTATTGATTAAAAATGTGTTTTTAAGCGCTAAATAGAACAGGCGGAGCTCTATTGGGTGGCCTTAGGTAAAAAGCCGTCGAAGGGAAGTAGGTTGATGTGGTGTTGACGATGGTTTGAGGAGTAACTTGTGAGTAGGTAAAAAAGCCCCACAAGGCTATTTCAGCATCGCCTTCATCAAAAACACAAAGTGGACAATGGCCAGAGTTAAACTGGCTTGCTTGAGTATGTTCTGAACCAATCGCGAGGGCATTGCCATCGCCAAACTCATTGATTTGCTCCAGGCTAAAACCAAGGGCTAGACCGGTAGCAATAAATTCCGATTCGGATTGACTTTGGGGGACCCACAATTGGCGTTCGGTCGAACACAGTAGTTGCTGATTTGTCTTGCCAGCCATATAACCCAAAGATGGCGCAACTAAATTGAGCGCCAAACACAAGACTAAAAAGACGTGAACTATGTGTTTCATTGAGTTTTTATTGGAGCCGAAGATTTTAATGGCAAATACTATACCTAATTGATTCTACGGGGTAAATATCATATAAATTTGACGTCTTTTTTAAAAAACTGACCAAATTGACAAAGTTTATTGGGATTGGCGCTTTACGGTGGTTAATTTTACTGCTAACTTATCTAAATCTGTGCAGACCCATGCGCAAAACCTTATCAAATAAATAAACTTCTAAAACCTTCATATCAATTACAAAGACATTTCAATATGCATTTACGTGAATTAAAGAATAAGCCGATTAGCGAGCTCGTAAAATTAGCCGAGTCGATGGGCTTAGAGAATATGGCACGTCTGCGCAAGCAAGACATCATCTTTTCGATCCTAAAAAAACACGCCAAAAGTGGTGAATCCATCTATGGAGATGGTGTATTAGAAATCTTGCAAGATGGCTTTGGCTTTTTGCGTTCGGCCGATTCATCGTATTTAGCGGGCCCGGACGATATCTATGTATCGCCAAGCCAGATTCGCCGATTTAACCTTCGCACCGGTGACTCGATTTCAGGCTTGATTCGTCCACCAAAAGATTCAGAACGTTATTTTGCCCTTCTAAAAATCGAACAAGTCAACTTTGACAAGCCAGAAATTTCACGTAACAAAATCCTTTTCGAAAACTTAACTCCTCTGCATGCGACCTCTCGCTTTGTGATGGAGCGAGGTAATGGTTCGACTGAAGATATTACAGCACGTGTTTTGGACTTGTCTGCGCCGATTGGCCGTGGTCAGCGTGGTTTGATTGTTGCGCCACCTAAAGCTGGTAAAACAATGTTGATGCAAAATATTGCAACATCAATTGCTGCTAACCACCCAGAAGCGACACTGATGGTACTTCTTATCGACGAGCGTCCAGAAGAAGTTACAGAAATGCAACGCCTAGTAAAAGGTGAAGTAGTTGCATCGACGTTTGATGAGCCTGCGTCTCGTCACGTGCAAGTTGCCGAAATGGTTATTGAAAAAGCTAAGCGTTTAGTTGAGCACAAAAAAGACGTCGTTATTCTTCTTGACTCAATTACACGTCTAGCTCGTGCATACAACACAGTTATTCCTTCATCTGGTAAGGTACTAACCGGTGGTGTTGACGCTAACGCATTACACAAGCCTAAGCGTTTCTTCGGTGCAGCTCGTAACGTTGAAGAAGGTGGTAGTTTAACCATTATTGCAACGGCACTTGTAGATACTGGTTCTAAGATGGACGAAGTTATTTACGAAGAGTTTAAAGGTACCGGTAACATGGAACTACACCTGAATCGCAAGATTGCAGAGCGTCGTGTATTCCCAGCTATCGACTTCAACCGTTCTGGTACTCGTCGTGAAGAGTTAATGACTTCTCAAGACGAGTTGCAAAAAATGTGGATACTTAGAAAGATCGTAAACCCTATGCAAGAAGTAGAAGCTATGGAGTTTTTGATCGACAAGTTGGCGATGACCAAAACCAACGACGAATTCTTTGAAGCAATGAAACGCCAAAAAGGCGCGTAATTCTCAACGAACCTTACGCACAAAAGCCCAACTTTGATTGGGCTTTTTTGTAACCAAAATAAAATAATACTGAGACGCTCGAATCTAAATGAAATACAAAGACCTTCGTGACTTTATCAAACAGTTAGAAAAAAAAGGTGAGCTCGTCCGCATCAAAGCGGAAGTGGATCCTGATTTAGAGATGACCGAAATTGCAGATCGCACGCTGCGTGGGGAAGGACCTGCATTATTATTTGAAAATCCAAAAGGCTTTTCGGTCCCTGTATTAGCAAACCTATTTGGTACCCCAAAACGCGTTGCGATGGGAATGGGTCAAGATGATGTGCAGGCATTACGCGAGGTAGGTAAAACCTTAGCGTTTTTAAAAGAGCCCGAGCCGCCGGCTGGATTTAAAGATGCGTTTTCTAAACTGCCTGTTTTTAAACAGGTCCTAAACTTATCGCCTAAAGAAGTAAAAAAGGCTCCGTGCCAGGAGTTTGTGTTAGAGGGCGATCAAGTTGATTTAACCAAGCTTCCGATAATGCGATGCTGGCCGGGCGATGTTGCGCCGTTAGTAACTTGGGGTTTGACTGTAACCCGTGGACCGAACAAACCGCGACAAAATTTAGGTATTTACCGTCAGCAATTGTTAGGTCCAAATAAGTTGATCATGAGATGGTTATCGCACCGCGGCGGAGCGTTGGATTTTGAAGAATTTAAAAAGAGTAATCCAGGCGAAAAATACCCAGTCTCTGTTGCACTTGGTGCCGATCCTGCGACCATCTTAGGAGCGGTAACACCAGTACCTGATACTTTGAGTGAATACGGCTTTGCAGGCTTGTTGCGAGAGAGCAAAACGGAAGTCGTTAAATGTATCTCTAACGACTTACAAGTTCCGGCTTCTGCTGAGTTTGTATTAGAAGGTTACTTAGATCCAAACGAAACCGCACCAGAGGGGCCATACGGTGATCACACGGGTTATTACAATGAAGTTGAAGAGTTTCCAGTCTTTACGGTAACGCATATTACTCACCGCAAAGACCCAATTTATCATTCAACCTATACTGGGCGTCCACCTGATGAGCCGGCTATTTTAGGGGTAGCACTGAATGAAGTGTTTGTACCAATTATCCAAAAGCAGTTCCCCGAAATTGTCGACTTTTATTTACCACCAGAAGGGTGTTCATATCGAATGGCCGTGGTGACCATGAAGAAACAATATCCAGGTCATGCCAAACGGGTCATGATGGGAGTTTGGTCGTTCTTAAGACAGTTTATGTACACCAAATTTGTTATCGTCTGTGACGATGATGTTAATGCCCGTGACTGGGATGATGTCATGTGGGCTATTACCACTCGAATGGATCCGGCGCGTGATACCGTCATGATTGAGAATACCCCAATTGATTATTTGGATTTTGCGTCACCAGTTTCTGGCTTGGGTTCAAAGATGGGGCTAGATGCAACCAACAAGTGGCCAGGTGAAACGGATCGCGAATGGGGTGAGCCTATCGTCATGGACGAAGAAATTAAACAGCGCGTTGATGAGCGTTGGGATGAGTTTGGTATCAAACTTAATAAATAACATTTGAACAAATAACAAAAAGTCGAAATAGAACCTATAGTTAGCTTTCAAGCAGTTGTATTAAACTGTTCGTTAAAGGTAGGGTATTTTGACCTAAAGTAGGAAATTGAAATGTCTGCAAAATTAATCAGTGCAGAAGTCGTGTCCATTGAAGCGGTCACCGATTATGTAAAAATTGTAAAATTGAAGCCATTACAAGTGGCTCATTTTTTGGCAGGGCAATATTTGCACGTAGTGTTAAATGAAAACGACAAGCGCGTTTTTTCTATCGCATCTAGTCCAAACTCTGAGTTTATTGAGTTGCATATTGGTGCTGGCCCGGGTGACGATTATCCGCAAGGTGCGCTGGATCACATGGCAAATAATAAGGTTGTTGAATTAGAAATTGGTTTAGGCCATGCACATCTCAACTCAGCTTCTGAGCGCCCAATTGTGTTAATGGCAGGTGGTACTGGCTTTTCCTATGTAAAATCAATTGCAGATTATCTAGCTGAAACCAAACCCAACCACCATGTTATTTTGTACTGGGGTGCAAAAGACCAAAACGCTCTGTACGCAGACGAATATTTGCAAGCATGGGCAAAGCAGCACGCTCACTTTCAATACATTCCAGTCGTAGAAAACAGTGAGGATGATTGGCAGGGTAAAACGGGTTACGTCCACCATGCAGTTATGGAAGATATTATGAGTCTTGAGCCCTATGACATCTACTTGGCTGGGCCGTTTAAAATGGCCGGTATTGCGAGAGAAGATTTTATTGCTCAAAAAGGGGCCCTAAAAGAGCATATGTATGCTGATGCATTTGCATTTATTTAGGCTTTAAGTTTACCCAAAAACAAATTTTTAAGGGGCTTGCAGTGAACACATCAACAACGATTACTCGACTTTTTGTCGTCTTGTTTATCATGGCATTTGCGGGTTGTTCAATTAGCCCGGTAGATGAGTCCAAACTCAAAACGTCTTATTCTGACGTTGATGGTGCGATGGCCCTCGAATACGATCATTGGGTAGACTTTTCACTGCCAAATAGCCAAGGGCGATTAGTGCAACTCTCTGAGGTGTTAAAAGAGCACCACGTATTATTGATGTTTTATCGCGGAGAGTGGTGCCCTTACTGTATTGATCAACTCGGCTCTATTGAGCAAGTGTTGCCCCAACTCGGGCAATACAATGTGAGAGTGGTAGCGGTAAGTGCCGATCCTGTTGCGGCACTTAACAATACTAAAAAACAATTTGGTCAAGACTATCTGTTTTTAAGTGATGCTAATCTCCAGGTAACCAAGCAATACGGCATAGGCAATGCCCAAGACTTACCTCACCCAGCCGTATTTCTGATTAACAAAAAGACCGTTAAACAAGATGCCGAACTGCTTTGGTATTTTGTTTCGTCTGACTACAAAACACGCCCAAGTGGCCAACAGTTACTCAATAAAGTCCAAACTTTATTAAAAGACCAATAGTGACAAAAGGAAAGTAAGCATGCAGTTAGAGCTAGTAGAAGTCGATTATCACAATGCAACTCACGCAGAGCATTTGGTTTCGTTACTCAATGGATATGCCATGGACCCAATGGGCGGAGATGAGCCTTTGTCTGAGTACACTCGAGCAAACCTTATTGAAGCTCTACAAAAGGTACCAGGCGCGTTCTCTGTGATAGCGTATGTCGATGCAAAACCAGCGGGGCTAATTAACTGCTTTGAGGGTTTTTCGACGTTCAAATGTAAACCAGTGATTAATATTCACGACGTAACCGTGGACGCTGAATACCGAGGGCATGGGATCAGTCATAAGTTACTAGAAAAAGTCGAGTCTATCGCCAAAAGTCGAGGCGCATGCAAACTCACCTTAGAAGTACTTGAGGGTAACAGTATTGCCCGAGCGTCCTACCAAAAATTTGGTTTTGCGGGCTACGAGCTCGACCCAGCAATGGGCAAGGCCGAGTTTTGGGAGAAAAAGCTTTAATTTTTGGCGCAATGTTTATCGACGTTGCGCTTTGCTAACGCGATAGCGGCTTGATCATCGGCCGCTTGTGCTTCCATCCACCTAAATTGCGCTTCTTCACAGCGCTCATTTTGCTTCTTTTTGGCGATGGCTTGTTCGTCTTTGAGTTTTTGTTGTAACCCTTTGTTCCCTGTGTACTGGTCTCTTGCCTCAGGAGCGCGATCTTTCTGGTAGGGTTCAGGCGTTCGAGCACCACACGCTACCAATACAAAAACACAACTCATTGATACCACCGCCTTCAATAGACTCTTTGATTCCAACATTACACTTCCTATGATTGGCTTTTCATTTCAGTTTAGTTGAACCCAGCAGGACTGCCATCACTATTGAGTAGAAACTGCCGGTCAGAAATACTCATAAGAGGGGTTAATTCTGTTTTTATCAAACCGCGTTTAGGTCGGTCCAAATCAATAATGATATAAACAATAAGCGTGATAAGTATGCTGACCAATGCAATAGGTACTGTAAGTCGTTTACCACTCAAACCTGCCGAATAGCCCAAAATGGTAACTGCTGTCACAAACACAAAAAATAACAAATACAGCACAATATCTGGTACGTGGTTATTGATTTGGGCATCACGCTTAAAGTCAGCTCTTATAATTGATCTAATTTCTGGTGCTAATTGGGTGTCATTACTCAGTTGCCAAAGTTGATATTGAATTTCTCTAACTTGTTTTAATTGAGATTGACGTTGTGTGTGTTCAATCACACTTATGTGGGCTAATTCTTGTTTAGTTTCAATATATTGAGATAGTAATGAGCGTATTTCATCTTGTTGCTTTGTTGGTAATAAACTAGCGCCAATCTGCGCTTGTTGAATAGTGGCAGCTTCCTCTATCAAGGCTTGAGTTCTCGCGTCGTACTTTTGCATCGACATACTGAAGGTAAAACCCAACAAGAGTGCCAGAAGACCTAAAATACTCCCTTGTATGGACCCGGTTAATGATTTGACCTCGTCGGTGGTTCTGCGTTGAACATACCGGCCTACGCCATACCCTAATTCGTTTGCCGCACTGATAGCAAAAAATAGCGTCACAGCGATCACAATTGTACTAAATTCGTATAGTTGCACTGAATATCCTAAAGACTAAAACTGACTTAGTTTCTGCTCTGCAACTTTCAATCCCTGCTTTGCCGATATTAAATTGGGCTCTATTAGTAAAGCTTGGTTGAAGGCTTTTATAGCGTCAGCTGGTTGTGCCTTTTCTAAAAAACAATATCCAAGACTATCATAGGCTTTGACATAATCTGGAGACAATTCGGTTAATTTTGTGAGATGGGCAATCGCCTTGTCTTGGTCGCCTCCGAGTAGACGAGGAGCAGAGTGGAAAAAGTGACCCAATGCGTAGAGTGTATCTGGATGTTCAGGGTTGAGCTTGTGAGAGCGCATGAGTACATCTCTCGCCTTACTCGTCACAGACATTTTGCTAAAAATTGAGACTTGTTCAGCTAACTGCAAATAATTGTCAGCAAGTGCTACAAGGTAATCGTTATTTTCGGCTTCTACTTCTACGGCACGGACAAAGTATCGTTCAGCCAGCTCAAAGTTTTTTTGTTTTGCTGATAATCGTCCTAAATAGAAGTTAACGGTTGCGTCATAAGGCGTTTTACTCAGTAAGTATTCGAATTCGGTTTGGCTTTCTTGCCATCGTTCATTTGTGAACTTTGTGATTGCCGAAACCAAATTTATGTTAGAAGTGGCTGGCTGTGAATCATCTTCATCCATTGCATTAAGGCTCTGTGGCAACAGCAATATAAAAGATAAAAATAATATTAATTGGCGCATATAGTCATCTCCCTCCTTGGCAAAAACTACGAGCGTGTCAGGAACAATAAATCTGTTAATGAAAATTATGTTTAAAAAATGTACAAAACAAAAAGGGGGAAATCTAGTATTTTTTACTAAATTTCCCCCTTTTGATCATGATTGATTCAGCTTATGGGTTAAGTGTTTCACTGGGCACTCGGACCCAACCTTCCATTAACACTCGAGCGCTTCGGCTCATGATGGCTTTGTCGACTTGCCACTGATCGCCCACTAGGCTTGCTTCGGCCCCTACTTTTAGGGTGCCACTAGGATGACCGAAGGTCACTTCGTTACGGTCACCACCGCCTGCTGCTAGATTCACTAGTGTTCCAGGAATGGCTGCAGCTGTTGCAATGGCTACGGCTGCAGTTCCCATCATAGCGTGGTGTAACTTACCCATCGACATGGCTCTTACCGAAACATCAATGTCGGTTTGGTCGATATGTTTACCGCTTGAAGTAACATATTCAGCTGGTGGAGCTACAAAAGCTACTTTTGGTGTATGTTGCCTTGCAACCGCTTCGCTGATGTTTTGGATTAGACCCATTTTAACTGCACCATGGGCGCGGATGGTCTCAAACTTTTCTAAAGCTTGTGGGTCCGAGTTAATCACTTCCTGTAGCTCGGTACCGGTATAACCAATTTCTTCTGCGTTTAAGAAAATAGTCGGGATACCTGCATTGATCATACTCGCCTTAAAGGTACCGATGCCCGGTACTTCCAAGTCATCAACTAAATTACCGGTCGGAAACATCGAACCTTCACCATCAGCAGGTGCAACAAACTCAACTTGCACCTCAGCGGCAGGAAAGGTCACGCCATCCAATTCAAAATCACCGGTTTCTTGTACTTCGCCGTTGGTCATAGGCACTTTAGCGATAATGGTTTTTTTGATGTTGGCTTGCCAAATCCTGACCGTCGCAATGCCGTCTTTAGGAATGCGATCTGCATCGACTAAGCCATTACTGATAGCAAATGAGCCAACCGCAGCGGTTAAGTTACCGCAGTTACCACTCCAATCGATGAATGGTTTATCGATGGCCACTTGACCAAATAAATAATCGACGTCGTGATCGGCCTTACGGCTTTTTGACAAGATAACGGTTTTACTTGTACTTGACGTTGCTCCACCCATACCATCGGTGTGTTTTCCGTATGGATCGGGACTTCCAATCACACGTAACAACACCTGGTCTCTGATAACACCGGGCTCTTGTGCTTCCAAAGGAAGGTCTTCTAAGTTAAAGAAGACCCCTTTACTTGTCCCGCCACGCATATACGTAGCAGGGATTTTAATTTGTGGAAGATGCATTAGGCCTCCGCTTCCAAGAAGTCTTTGGCAAAGCGTTGTAGTACACCACCTGCTGAATAAATAGATACTTCTTCAGCGGTATCTAAGCGACATTTAACCGGCACTTTAACCACGTCACCGTCTTTGCGGTTGATGACTAGAGTGAGTGTTGCACCTGGGCTAGGCTCGCCCTCAACGTCGTAGGTTTCTGTACCGTCAATGTTAAGGGTTTTACGAGTTGTACCAGCCTCAAACTCGAGAGGTAGGACACCCATGCCAATTAAGTTAGTACGGTGAATTCGCTCAAAACCTTCTGCAACAATAACTTCGACACCTGCTAGGCGTACGCCTTTGGCTGCCCAGTCACGAGAAGAGCCCTGACCATAGTCGGCACCCGCAACAATAATGAGTGGTTGCTTGCGATTCATATAGGTTTCGATCGCTTCCCACATACGCGTCACTTTGCCTTCTGGCTCGATACGAGCAAGAGAGCCTTGTTTCACCTCGCCATTTTCCTTAACCATTTCATTCAATAGCTTAGGATTAGCGAAAGTCGCACGTTGTGCTGTTAAGTGGTCACCACGGTGAGTTGCATACGAGTTAAAGTCTTCTTCAGGAAGACCCATTTTGGCAAGGTATTCACCTGCAGCACTGTCAGCCATAATCGCGTTCGATGGCGATAAGTGGTCAGTGGTGATGTTGTCGCCAAGTACCGCCAGTGGACGCAATCCTTTAAGTGCTCGTTCACCCGCCAGTGCACCTTCCCAATATGGAGGGCGGCGAATGTAAGTACTTTGTGGGCGCCACTGATACAAAGGGTCATTGTCTTCGCCATAGTCGACGGATAAATCAAACATCGGCTCGTATACTTTGCGGAAGTGTTCTGGTTTAACACTTTGTTTGATAATGGCATCGATTTCTTCGTCGCTTGGCCACAAATCTTTAAGCGTAACTGGATTACCGTCGCTGTCATGACCCAAGATGTCTTTTTCGATGTCAAAACGAATCGTACCAGCAATAGCATAGGCAACAACCAGTGGTGGCGACGCCAAGAATGCCTGGTCAGCATGAGGATGAATACGACCATCAAAGTTACGGTTACCAGATAAAACTGCCGTACTGTATAGGTTGCGCTCTTTAATTTCTTGAGCGATGTGTGGCTCAAGAGCACCACTCATGCCATTACATGAGGTACATGCATAAGCAACAACACCAAACCCTAGCTGCTCTAACTCAGGTAATAAATTTGATTCTTCAAGGTACATGGTAACGGCTTTTGAACCTGGCGCTAATGAGGTTTTAACCCAAGGCTTACGCAATAGGCCTTTTTCGTTGGCATTACGTGCTATTAAGCCCGCAGCTATCATGTTACGAGGGTTACTCGTGTTGGTACACGATGTAATCGCAGCAATGATTACCGCACCGTCTGGCATTTTGCCTTCTTCGTTTTCTACAACACCCGCAATACCTTTAGCAGCGAGGTCAGTTGTTGCTACTCGTGCGTGTGGGTTTGAAGGGCCTGCCATGTTGCGTACAACGCTTGATAAATCAAAGCTCAAAACACGCTCGTATTGCGCGCCTGTCATATCGTCAGCCCATAAGCCAGTTTGTTTAGCATACGTCTCGACTAATTTGACTTGCTCGTCGTCACGACCTGTCAGCGTCAGATAATCAATCGTCTGTTGGTCTATGTAGAACATAGCTGCTGTTGCGCCAAACTCCGGAGTCATGTTTGAAATTGTTGCACGGTCACCTAGGGTAAGGGCGTTCGCACCTTCACCAAAGAACTCTAAATAAGACGAAACAACACGCTCTTTACGCAAAAATTCAGTTAAGGCCAATACGATGTCGGTACTGGTGATTCCTGGCTGTGGTTTGCCTGTGAGTTCTACACCGATAATATCTGGTAAGCGCATATAAGAAGCGCGACCTAACATGACGCTTTCTGCTTCTAAACCACCAACGCCAACGGCAATGACGCCTAGCGCGTCAACCATAGGTGTATGGCTGTCGGTGCCGACTAAGGTGTCAGGAAACGCAACGCCATCGCGGTTTTGAATCACTGGCGACATGCGCTCCAAGTTAATTTGGTGCATGATGCCGTTACCTGGCGGGATCACATCGACGTTTTTGAAGGCTGTTTTGGTCCAATTAATAAAATGGAAACGGTCTTCATTACGGCGCTCTTCAATCGCACGGTTTTTTTCGAATGCGTCTTTTTCATAACCTGCGTGTTCAACCGCAAGACTGTGGTCGACAATCAACTGTGTCGGTACAACTGGGTTTACTTTTGCTGGGTCACCGCCTTGCTCGGCTATAGCATCACGAAGGCCTGCTAGGTCAACCAAAGCGGTTTGACCAAGAATGTCATGACATACAACACGAGCAGGAAACCATGGGAAGTCCAAATCGCGTTTGCGTTCAATAATTTGTTTTAGTGAGTCTGTAAGTGACTCTGAAGGGCAGCGGCGAACTAAGTTCTCAGCGAGCACTTTTGAGGTGTAAGGCAGTTTTTCATAAGCGCCAGGAGATATGGCGTTAACGGCTTCACGGGTATCAAAGTAATCGACTTTGGCACCGGGTAAAGGTTTTCTATATTCGATATTCATAATAAAACTTTCGTGTCGTTTGTTGGTGGTTCTCGAAGAAAAAACAGGCTGACATTAATGTCAGCCTTTGGATTGAGAACCTGAGATTAACGTTCTGAAATTGGTGTAACTGGACGTAGCTCTTCACCGATATAATCAGCCGAAGGACGAATGATACGGTTGTCTGCACGCTGTTCCATAACATGTGCAGCCCAACCTGTCAGACGTGACATCACGAAGATAGGTGTGAATAACTTAGTCGGGATATTCATAAAGTGATATGCCGATGCGTGGAAGAAGTCGGCATTACAGAACAAGCCTTTTTCGCGCTTCATCACTTCTTCACAGCGCACTGATACTGGGTAGAGAACAGTGTCACCAACGTCTTTAGCCAGTTTTTCTGACCAGCCTTTGATGATTTCGTTACGCGGATCTGACTCTGAATAAACCGCGTGACCAAAACCCATGATCTTTTCTTTTTTGGCTAGTTTTAACATCATTTGCTCTTCAGCGTGATCCGCTGAAGTAAACTCTTGAATCATGTCCATCGCCGCTTCGTTAGCACCGCCGTGAAGAGGACCACGTAAAGAGCCAATCGCACCGGTAATACACGAGTGGATGTCAGATAATGTAGAAGCACATACTCGAGCAGTAAATGTTGATGCATTAAACTCGTGCTCTGCATATAAGATCAAAGACACGTGCATAACTTGCTCGTGTAACTCGTTTGGTTTTTCACCGTGTAATAAATGTAAGAAGTGACCGCCGATAGAATCGTCATCGGTCTCAACGTCAATACGCACACCATCGTGAGAGAAACGGTACCAGTAACAAATGATTGAAGGGAAACACGCTAGCATACGGTCTGCGGCGTCTTGTTGCTGACCAAAATCCAATTCCATTTCTAAGTTGCCAAGCATTGAACAACCGGTACGTAACACGTCCATCGGATGAGCATCAGCAGGGATGCGCTCAAGTACGTCTTTTAATGCCTGTGGTAAACCACGCATGCCGTGAAGCTTTTTCTTGTACGCGTCTAATTCAGCTTGAGTTGGAAGGGCGCCTTTTAAAATTAAGTGTGCTACTTCTTCAAATTGACAGTTGTTTGCTAAATCCTTTACGTCGTAACCTCTGTACGTCAAACCCGAACCAGATTTGCCAACGGTTGAAAGGGCTGTTTTACCCGCGACTTGACCACGTAAACCTGCACCTGCTAGTACTTTACCCATGTCTCTCTCCTAGTTATTCACCGTGTTAGTGAATGAATTTGTTGATATTTAAAATTTAATAACCGAAGTTTTATCGGACAACAACCTACTGCTTTTTATTGTCGTTTTGTGTTGCAACAATGTGTGTTGTCCGTTTATTTATTTGAATCGCTTATTTGTTTTTGCCTTCAGCAAATAACGCATCTAGCTTTTGTTCGTACTCGTGGTAACCCAAGTAGTCATATAACTCCATGCGTGTTTGCATCGAATCTACTACGGCTTTTTGGTCGCCATCGTTCAAAATGTGTTGGTAGACGTTTTCTGCTGCCTTGTTCATGGCACGGAATGCACTCAATGGATACAACACCATATCGACACCCCATTCACCTAACTCAGCTTTGTTCCAAAGTTCAGTTTTACCAAACTCAGTAATATTGGCCAAAATTGGCACGTCTAACGCTTCCGCGAACGCGCGATAGTGTTCTTCAGTTTGGACCGCTTCTGCAAAAATGCCATCTGCACCTGCTGCAACATATGCTTTCGCACGCTCGATTGCTGCTTCTAAGCCTTCTTGAGCGAATGAGTCAGTTCGAGCCATGATAAAAAAGTCTGGGTCAGTGCGAGCGTCAACGGCAGCTTTAATTCGGTCGACCATTTCGTCTGTCGATACGATCTCTTTGTTTGGGCGGTGACCACAGCGCTTTTGCGCTACTTGGTCTTCCATATGAACGGCCGCAGCACCTGCTTTTTCCATATCTTTGATGGTTTTGGCAATGTTAAATGCACCACCCCAACCAGTATCAATGTCGACCATAAGTGGTAGGTCACATGCAGACGTTATGCGCTGTACATCAACGATTACGTCATTTAGAGATGTCATACCTAAATCAGGTAGACCGTATGATGCATTGGCTACACCGCCACCAGATAAATAAATAGCGTTGTGGCCAATTTGTTTAGCCATCATGGCTGTGTAGGCGTTTATTGTGCCGACAATTTGCAGTGGCTTATGGTCTGCCAAAGCTTGGCGGAATTTTTTTCCTGCGCTCATAGTTTTCTCTCTGTTGAATTTGTTAATTTGAGTGCATCGATACAAGTTTTTGTTCGATGTTATTTTTAGAATAAAGAATGTGACGACGCATCAACATTTCTGCGAGCTCTTCGTCGCGGTGTTTAATCGCTTGTAACACGTGTTGGTGCTCATCATAAGCGGTGGTTACACGAGGGCCTGCCATTCCCAATTGAACTCGATACATACGGACCAAGTGATAAATACCATCAATGAGTATGGTGATAAGGTGCTTGTTTTTACTACCTAAAATGATTCGGTAGTGAAAATCCAAATCACCCGCTTCTTGGTAATAGGATTGGCCGTCTTTAACTTTGTCAAAGTGTTGTCTGAGGAGCTTTTCAAGATCTGCGATTTCTTTATCGGTCATGTTTTTGGCCGCTAGGCGAGCTGCCATTCCCTCTAAAGATTCCCTGACTTGATATAACTCGATAAGACCCTCAATGGTCAGTGTCGCGACACGGGCTCCAACATTTGCTTTTCGCTCTACTAAGTTACTCGATTCAAGTCGGTTGATGGCTTCACGGATCACGGCACGGCTGACACTATATTTTGTCGACAGTTCGGCCTCGGATAATTTAGAGCCTGCCGCTAAGTTGCCTTCTACTATGTCTTTGCGAAGTGCTACAAACGTTTTGTCAGCTGACGTTACCGGCTTATCAAATGGAAGAATGACTTTACCCACAAATAGTGTCCATGCGTTTAAATTGTAGACAATGTAGGGGTGTAAACGCAGAAAGTCAATCTCGCAAAGCTAAAATTGTCGACAAAAGTGGAGTTTTAGCTTTACGAGAGATTTATCGAAAGTGTTTTATTTTATGATACGAGGGCGTTGGTAACAGACGTCAACATTACCGTTTCCTGGGTATACTAAAAAAGGACCAGGGTTGCTACGCGCATTAGCTAGGCGGTCTTGATACTTTTTGCCTCTAGGGTTTTCAATTTTATAATTTACTTTTAAGTTGGCAGTTTGATCGTTACCTAATACGGCACTTAAAATTTTGGTTCTAGGCTGATCTTTATCAATTACACCATTAGTGCTCATTGGTCCGCGATGCATAGCTTGAGCGGCAGTCATACCATCAATAACACGGCCGAAGACTGACATGTTGCGATCTAAGTGGCGTGGTGCGTGGCCAATCGTCACATAAAATTCAGTGCTGCTGGTATCAGGTTCATTGTTGCGGGCCATTGCCACAGTACCAGGGCAATGGAGTAGCCATTCTTCTTTTGTCTGTTTGTCTCGACCTGCTGGGAACGTACCGATTAGTCCTTCTTCAGGCGCTAATAAAGCAGGACTTTGTACCGACATGAATTGACTGTTTTCGGGGATTTGTCGAGTAAACTCGGCTTTAAGGTTGTTACGAAACTTACTCTGTTTACCCGTTTGGGGATCGAATTCCTGCTCACCACCTTGAATCACAAACCCATCAACAACGCGATAAATATCTAAGCCATTATAAAAGCCTTCTTTTACTAGGTTTTTGAATTGATTGGCCGCATTGGGAGATTGAATATCTGTGATTTGCATTACTAACATGCCTTTGCTGGTGTGCATGTAAACTAACTCTTGCTGTGGTATTTCAATGTAATCAGGTTGGTCACTGGCGTTGGATTTTGGGCTCATCAATAAGCTACTCATTACTACAGAGCACAATATCGTGAATTTGGCTGACAGTTGCATAAGGCGTCCTTTTTGTTGGTGTTTTGATAGATTGCAGTTGCGCTGTGGCGCTTTTTATATAACCTAAACACATTGTTAGTAAAAACAACAGGAAATCTCCCCTTGTTTGAGTCACTTAGCGAATTCTTTAATCCCAATAACGATTACTTTATCGAATTACTTTACGTCACCATAAACTTTATTGTTTTGCTGGTTTTACGGAGCTTCAAGTCTAAGTTGGTGTCCCAGCCTCAAGACAAATTTTGGGGGGCGGCTATGTACTCGAGCTATCACCCACTGAGGATGTTTTTATTTACTGTGTTGGTGTGGCATGTCTTGGTTCTCATCAATCAGTTTTGGGTGATGAAATGGGGGCTATCGTCAATCCCTGCGATTCAACTTTTGGCGGCTGTCCATTTGGCTTGGTTTGGCTTTAGGGTAGTTAACACTTTAGAAAACGCGTTCTTGGATACTCATGACTCGATAAGGCTTGACCAGACCGCCATTATAGGTGTCGCTAAAGTATGTCGTTTATTAATGATGGTCATTTTGGCCATTGTTGCTTTTGACTTATTAGGACTTGATCCTAGAGGTTTAATAGCACTGGGTAGTGTTTCTGGTGCCGCATTGGCCTTTGCATCTAAAGACTTAGTGTCAAATTGGTTTGGTGGCATTATGTTGTATATGGACAAGCCATTTAAGGTTGGTGACTGGGTGCGATCACCAGATCGAGAAATTGAAGGTACCGTCGAATACATTGGCTGGCGAATTACTAAGATTCGAACCTTTGATATGCGTCCTTTGTACGTTCCAAACTCTATGTTCAACAATATTACGGTCGAAAACCCGTCACGCATGACCCACAGACGGATTCGTGAAACTATAGGTGTTCGTTATGAGGATATTGCTCAAGTGTCGGCTATTGTTGACGATATCAAAGCTTACTTACAAGGCTCAGAGCTCATCGCCCAAGATAAAACCATCATAGTAAACTTTAATGGTTTTGGTGCGAGTAGTTTAAATATTTTAGTTTACTGTATGACAGTGACGACGGACTGGGTGACTTTTCACTCTCATAAACATACGGTGTTATTAGCGATAGCAGATATTGTTGAAAAACACGGTGGTGAATTTGCGTTCCCGACTCAAACCCTTCATTTACAGGGAAATATCAACGAGGCGTCTGCGCAGCTGACGCAAACCCCTCAATCAATAGAAAAGCCATCCTCTTAAAGAGAATGGTACATTTCTAAACTCTTCTGAGTCTCACCTAACAAAGCAAGTTCTTGTGCAAAGAGCTTAATATCTGTTGGGTGAGGCTGACTATATATCACCTGCTGTAAGGCTTGCTTGGCAAGCTGGTGGTCTTTTTGACCTGCTGCTAAGTACGCCATGACGGTCAGTAGCGTTTTGTCATTTGGAGACTTCGTCGCTTGCTGGTGAACGCGATGGAATAGCTTATCCATCCTAACTTGGTGGTTTAGTTCGTAGTATTTACGAACAACGGCCAGAATAAAGGTGTTATCAATCCCTTTTTTTTGTTCCAAGATCAGTGATTCGATTTTGTCGGACTGTTTGGCTTCGGCTAGTGCTGTTAGGTACGCAAATTTAACGGCAGGCAATTGACGGTTTTGTTTGTGTAACGCCTGCCAAGCTTCTGATAATTTGTTTAATGATGACGAGCGAACAAACTCGGCAAAGCTTCTCTCAAACCAACCTTGAAGTGTGGCTTGCCACTCGTTATACGCTGACTCAGAAAATTCACGTTGCAATGCTTTGTTTATTTTAGGTAAGTGTTCATCCACTTCACGCCAATTATGGCTATAGATATTAATTTCGAGCCAAAGTTGTTGGAACGCGGCGGTTTGTTTTAAAACCGGTAAAGCCAGCTTGTCCAATAACGCGAGTGCCGATGAGTAGTCTTTGTTTTGAGAGAGGATCACTAGCTCGGCAAAATCAACTCGATAAGGGCTGGACGCTAAATTGAGATCTTCAATGTCCAGTTGCTTTTTGACTTGGTCGGCAATGTCTTGATGTTTGGCTTGGGCGGCACACACTAAACTTAGGGCCCGAGCAGATTCGATTTTTTCGCTACGACGGACCCGTAAAAACTGCTCTGCGGCTAAACGCCATTGACCTAATGCCATCAAATTAAGGCCTTGCTGGTAGTAGTTTGCATGGGTTTTGGCATGAAACTTCTGCCACCATTTACTCGGCCAAATCAGCATTAAAAACACATAAGAAACGGCCTTTATCACTGCCCATATTATCAGGAGTGACACTAAAATAAGTGCGACAAACTCAACGATAGTTCCCTCAACCGTCCATAGGCCAAGAGAGATCAAGATATAACCCTGCTCTCCGATTAAGTTAGGAGCAAAGACAACAGCCGCAATCAGCAGCGCGATAAAAAATAAACGAGTGAAAAATTTAGCCATTTGTCACCTCGTTTAATTGGTCTTTTTTCGGAGGCGTATCTTGTTGCTGGGTTTTTAATTGCTGTTGTTGTAACTGAATCTGACCAACGACATACTTATTCAACAGTGGTTGAGCCGTTAACTCTGTCGGTGTCGAAACTGATATTGGCTTACGCTGCAATTCGCTCAGCGTATTCAATGTTGAAACAACCGCTACATCGGTAACATCAAAGTATTGCTTTATCCATTTTTCGACTTTACTCAGTGCATCATTGTAGATGGCTTGTTGACCTTTGAGTGCGGCATGTTGAGCCATCGTTAATTGTTGTTGAACGTTAGTTCTGACAAACCAGCGTTGTTTTGGTGGTAACTCCGGCTCGACGGCTGTTTCGCGACGAGTGACTTTGACAAAATTGCCAAAAAAGCGCTGAAAACTGATCTTTAGGTTTTCTTTCCAGTCTGACGCATTGTCTGATACTTCTTGTTTTTCTGCTGGCTGTACTGGCTCTGGCACGTAAATGTGAGCGAGAGGCAGAGTATCTGCTTGGCTGATAAGGCCGGAAAGACTTAGGTATACAGACTCTGTGTCGGCACTTGGCAAGTTAGCCAACATTGCAAGGTCGACGCTGATTGCTTCGCGAAGATAAAACACACTTGGGTCATTCATCGCATCAAGACGAAGATTGGCATCGACTAATAATTGAATCGCAGAGTTAACATCTTGCTCTACTGCTAAGCGTCGCTCCGCAAGATTAACAAGATACAAACTCTCTGCAGCTAGCCAAGTGTTAGGCTGGCTTTGTCCAAGTTCTTTAATGCGAGCGTTTAGGCTCTGCAAATGACGTTGGGTATCCAAAACAAAATCATTACTGTTTTGTTGGTTACGTTGTAATGCGGTCAAATTATCCTGGACTGTTTCGACGGTGTTACGAGTTTCTAACAGACTTTGTTGTGCAATGATCTTTGCTTGTTCTTGTGCGGCTTGGTTGTCACTTTGAAGAGTCTGCATCAACCAATATAAGTAAGCAGCACCGGCGATAGCAACGAGGCTAAATAAGAACGCAAATAAAGCTAACCAGCTAAAGCGAGAACCTGTGGCCTTAACCGTATGAGTTTGGCCTTTGGTTTCCCTTGTATTTGACATTGAGCTGGTTTGCTTTGAGCCTGACGGGCGAGATACTTTACTGGTGCTTTGTGACGTGCTTTGTGACGTGCTTTGTGACGTGCTTTGTGAAGAGCTGTGCTCACTTGAAGAACGTGACTCAGAAGCTCGCTGTTCAGATTTTGCTTTTAGCTCTGCTTCGAGTTTTGCCAGTTCTGCAACGGCGTCTGCGGTTTTTTGGTCCGCGTTTTTTTTGTCCTTGTTCTGCTCGTCCGCCATAAGGGTCTCACTTAGCTAATTGTTTGATATGTTTGATAATAGAAGAATTATCCATTTGTTCACAGGTATGGATACGAGATTTTTCAATTCCAAGTGCTAAAAGCTCGCTTTTTATTCTGTCACTAAATACTAGCCACGACCAATGATTTAAATCTGTTGAATCATCTGTTTTAAGGCTGTTTGTTACGCTGTGTGCAATGTCACGGCTGGTGGCCAGAATAACTTGAGCTGACTTCCATCGTTGACTTGCATCTGGGTATTCGATTTCTAATCGCTTATATAGTGACCACTCACTGACTTCAAATCCTCTTGAGTGTAACTGCTCATTGAGTAACTCTCTGCCATCTACACCTTTAAATATGAACACTTTGGGGTGTTTATCTACAGCGTGAAAAAAGTCCATAGCCAATAGGCCTTCGCTGTCTGATTGGGCCGGATACTCAACTTGATTAGGGTTTAGTTTAAACTGCTCAGTGAGCTGTTTTGCTGAGCTTTGCCCGACGGCAAAAATACGTGGGTGCTGTTTAATTGTGGCAACTAGGTCGGGTTGGTTTTTAATTTGTTGATAAAACGCATTAACGGCTGAGCGGCTGATGAAAATTAGCGTTGCTTGGCTCAAACTGATTAAATCCAGATTTGCCAGTGCGTTATTGACCGGTTGGTTTTGTAATGCCGGTTGAAAAAGACTAGAAATCTCGTTCTGTTTGAGTAGAGCTTCAAGCTCCAATCCCATAGGTGCAGGACGGGTATTAATGACGATAGCGCAGTTAGGTTGAGACTTAGCTGGTGTAATTGTCATATGCGTCCTGCCTTATGGAATTGTGAGTGGCGACTTTATTTGTCGTAAACCTCATTGAGAATGACGTCTGCACCCGCTTTGAGTAATCGAGACGCTAGCTCAGCACCAAGTTGCTCTGCGTCTTCTTGTGGTCCACGGATATCATCTTGAATAACTGTTTGACCGTCTAAGCTACCAACGAGTCCACGTAGGTGAAGTTCGCCATCAGTAATTTCTGAATAACTACCTATAGGAACCTGACAACCACCTTCTAGGCCTCGGTTCATTGCTCGTTCAGCTAACACTCTATATCGCGTTGCGGTGTGCTCAAGCGGTGCAAGGAGTGCTTTAATTTCGTTGTCATGCGCGCGGCATTCAATACCCACTGCACCTTGGCCATTTGCTGGAAGCAGAGTATGGGTGTCGATGGCGTGTTTGATTCGCTCTGACATTTCTAGGCGAATTAAACCAGCCGCCGCTAAAATGATTGCATCGTATTGACCTTCGTCTAACTTACGCAAACGCGTGTTAACGTTGCCGCGTAGATCTTTTATCACCAAGTCTGGGCGCAATGCTTTGAGTTGGCACTGTCGACGCAAACTTGATGTTCCGACGATTGCGCCGGCGGGTAAATCATCTAAACGGTCAAATTGGTTTGATACAAATGCATCACGAGGGTCTTCTCGCTCACAAATAGTATTGAGCATCAAGCCTTCTGGAAACTCTACGGGTACGTCCTTCATTGAATGTACCGCGATATCTGCTCGACCTTCTAACATCGCTACTTCTAACTCTTTTACAAACAAGGCCTTGCCACCAATTTTGGCCAATGGAGTATCCAATATTTGGTCGCCTTTTGTGGTCATCGGCACCAAAGTCACGGTTAGTTCAGGGTGTGCGAGTTCTAGTTGCTGTTTTACGAAATGGGCTTGCCATAGTGCAAGTTGGCTTTCTCGAGTTGCAATGCGAATTTCGGATACTGAAGTCTGTGTCATTAGAGGTCTTTGCGCTGTTTAGAGTAAAAAGAATAAGGCCGCCAGAATAACAGTTTTGGCGGCCTGGATAAATACGATTAAGTTGTTGATTGTAAAAATTAGTAGGTGAAACTCGTCGTCGCTAACAATCTATTTTGTTGGTCAACGACTTCTACTTCCCAAGTACCGCGTAGTGATGGCATTAGGTTTTTGCTCGAGTAGGTACGCCAACGGTCACTACCAATATCTAACACGATCTCAGCGACCAATTTTCCATTTAGAAACCAGCGGTGGGTTACGTATTCATCCGCTTTGTTTACCATTTCTGTGAAGAAATAGAGCTTTTTGGTGTCGCTCGGTATTTCTTTGGCGTTGTAATTGTCAACTGGCTCACGAGCATCGATAGCTGTGGTCAGAATTGCTCGGCGAACAAATTGACTGCTCGGCACATTTGGTTCGTCAACCGCGGTAATATCATCCGATGGTGTCGGAATTGCAGCGACTGCAGCGCTTGGTATCAAAACCAGCCAACTCGTTAAGACTAACAACAAGGTAGATACGCGACTCATGCTTTTCCTCTCTCATTATTCTAATGTTTTTATGTACTTATCCGCACAAAAGAGGCGGTAATTGATAGCCATAGTATAGATACAAAGCGGTGTTTTCAGCCAGTTAAATTGCGATTTTTAACTCAACTGTTTGATTGCTCTGCCAATACCGTCAACAGTTAAAGGAAACATTTGATCCTGGACAATTTGGCGCATGATGTCGATGGATTGATAATATGGCCAATGGCTTTCGGGTTGTGGATTAAGCCAAGCGACTTTATCGAAGTGACCAAGTACTTTGTTCATCCACTCAACCCCAGGCTTTTCGTTCCAATGTTCGACCGAGCCCCCTGGCATCATAATTTCGTATGGACCCATAGTCGCATCGCCGACAAAAATAACTTTGTAATCACGGCCGTAGGTACGTATGACTTGGTCTATGTCAATGCCTTCGTCATATCGACGGCTGTTGTCTTTCCAAACTTGCTCGTACAAGCAATTATGAAAATAGAAAAACTCCAAATGCTTAAATTCAGCATGTGCCGCGGCAAACAGCTCTTCGCAAATATGAATGTAATCATCCATTGAGCCACCAACATCAAAAAACATCAGCACGTTGACTGCGTTGTGACGCTCAGGTTCTGTTTTGATATCTAGGTATCCGGCATTGTCTGCCGTAGCTCGAATGGTTTGTTTGATGTCTAATTGCTCAGAAGAGCCTGTTCGAGCAAACTTACGTAGCTGTTTTAGTGCCAGTTTGATATTGCGCTGGCCCAACGCACTGTCTTTGTCTAAGTTTTTGAACTGACGTTTGTCCCAGACTTTCACCGCTCGGCGATGGCGGCTCTCGTGTTGGCCGATTCTTACCCCTTCAGGGTTATAGCCGTAGGCACCAAAAGGTGAGGTGCCTCCTGTACCAATCCATTTATTCCCACCGGCGTGACGTTTTTGTTGTTCTTTCAGCCGCTCTTTGAGGGTTTCCATCAGCTTATCAAAACCACCCAAGGCGTTGAGCTTGGCTTTGTCTTCTTCTGTTAGTTGTTTTTCGAACTCTTTGCGCAGCCAGTCATCGGGGATGAGGTGCTCACTTAGGTCAATGTGCTGAATGCCCTCAAAGTATTCGGCAAATCCTCTGTCAAAGCGATCGTAGTGACATTCGTCCTTCACTAAAATCAACCGCGACAAGTGATAAAACTGCTCCACATCAGCAAAGATAACACCTTGTTTTACCGCTTCGATAAGATCTAAAAGCTCTTTTAACGAAACCGGAACACGGTGTTTCTTTAGGGTCAAAAAGAAATCGATAAACATATGAGTTATCTATTTCTCCTAGCCATAAATGAGAGTTTTTCGAGTAGCTGGACATCTTGTTCGTTTTTTAACAGGGCGCCAAATAAAGGAATGACCGAGGCGTTTTTATCCATTAGTACTTCTTGTGAAATATCATCAGCGATCAGTAGCTTTAGCCAGTCGATAAGTTCTGAGGTCGATGGCTTTTTCTTTAGGCCGTTGAGATCACGTAACTCAAAAAAGACTTCGAGGGCTTCTCGCAATAAATCCGCCTTCACATCTGGGTGGTGAACGGCAATGATTTGTTCCATTTCTTCACGAGTTGGAAATTGAATGTAGTGGAAAAAACAACGACGCAAAAACGCATCAGGTAGCTCTTTTTCGTTGTTTGATGTGATTATCACGATAGGGCGTTGTTTTGCTTCTACGACTTGTTGAGTTTCGTATACAAAAAACGCCATCTTGTCTAACTCTTGTAATAGGTCGTTAGGAAACTCGATGTCGGCTTTGTCGATTTCGTCAATGAGTAAAACAGGGCGTTTATCCGCCTCAAAAGCCTGCCACATCTTACCTTTGACGATATAATTACTGATGTCGTGGACGCGCTCATCACCCAATTGACTGTCGCGAAGACGTGAGACCGCGTCATACTCATACAAGCCTTGTTGCGCCTTAGTGGTTGATTTAATGTGCCATTGAATTAGCTCTGTATCTAAAGCTTTCGCTAGTTCTTCAGCCAATTGAGTTTTACCTGTGCCAGGCTCACCTTTTATAAGCAGAGGTTTGGCCAAGGTAACCGCAGCATTGACGGCTAGTTTGAGATCTTCAGAAACAATGTAATCATCAGTACCGGTAAAAACCATAATACGCCTTTAGTGTTTTTTATTATGAGATATGAAGGGATAGTCTATTTAAGCCAAGCTTAATTGAACGAAATTGTCTCGCCGGCTTGCTTACTGCCTGCTTCGTTGAGCAGTTCGTATAATTCAACACCTGTGCGGTTATCAATCCACAATCCGTCTTTGTATTCAAAGTGGTGGCCATTAAATTTGGTCGCAACCCAGATTTGGTGAAGGGGCGCTTGTTTGTTAACAATGATTTTTGAACCATTAGGGAAGATGATTTCGACGATTCCGCCGGCAGATTCATAATCTAGGTCAAACTCTATTTCGTCGACCGTATCTTGTAAAGATTCTAGAAGTTCATCAGCGAGTTGATGATATTGACTGTCATTCATCGGTTTTCCTACTTGCAATTGCTGTTTGTCATGCGATTATAGGCGGCAAATTTAATAGATACATTAAAAACATGACTCAACGACCTAATTCTTCTATTCGCCAAAAATTAAAAATAACGGTAACCGCTACTGTTGTTAGCTTTTTGCTTGGCTGTGGTCAAAAGGGTCCGTTACATCTTCCTCAAGAAAAACCGACTCAAGCCAAGCCAGAATCTAAGTCAATGTCCTCTTCTAAGGTCAATGACGAATCATCGTCGGTTGCGCCCAAACGCGATATTTAAATCCTTAAAATTGGTATTCAATTTTTAAAATTCAAGGTGTCAAACATTCATTAAAAGACACACTAAAATTGATTATCCTAGCTGTACATAACGTATTTAACCCAAACACCTGTAAAAAGAGACCGAGTCCGTGGACCATTTTAATTATTCACAAAACCGCCTTTTCGCTGAAAACGTGAGTTGTACTGACATTGCAGAGCAGTACGGCACTCCTTGCTTTGTTTATTCTAGAGCGACAATTGAACGCCACTTTTTAGCGTTTACCGACGCAATGAAATCCCACCCTCATTTGATTTGTTATGCCGTAAAAGCAAATTCAAATATTGCTGTACTAAACGTACTAGCCAAAATGGGCTCTGGCTTCGATATTGTTTCTGGTGGTGAGTTGTCTCGTGTCGTCAAGGCGGGCGGTGATCCAAGTAAAGTGGTCTTTTCTGGTGTGGGTAAAACCGTTGAGGAAATCAAACTGGGCTTGGACCTAGGGATCAAGTGCTTTAACGTCGAGTCTGAAGCCGAATTACATCGAATTGCTGATGTTGCGGCAGCTGAGGGTAAGGTTGCACCGATTTCAATTAGGGTTAATCCAAATGTGGATGCAGGCACACACCCTTACATTTCGACCGGTTTAAAAGAGAATAAGTTTGGTATCGAGCTCGAGCAAGCACTGCCTCTTTTTGAGTGGGCGCACTGTCAACCATCACTTAGCGTACAAGGTGTCGATTGCCATATTGGTTCACAGCTAACTGAGATTTCGCCATTTTTAGATGCTTTGGATGCACTGATAGCACTCATCGATCGATTGGCTGATAAGGGCATTGAACTGAGTCATTTAGATTTAGGCGGCGGCTTAGGTGTACCTTACAATGGTGAAGCGCCTCCCCATCCGAGCGAATATGCAGCGGCATTAATGAAAAAACTTGAGCGATTCCCGCAGTTGACCATCATTTTTGAACCTGGTCGCGCCATCATGGCCAACGCTGGAATAATGTTAACGAAAGTCGAATACCTCAAACAAAACGCAGAAAAAAACTTCTGTATTGTGGATGCGGCGATGAATGACTTGATTCGTCCAGCCCTATATTCGGCTTGGCAACGCATTGAACCCGTAGTCAAAACCAGTGCCGAGAGCAAGGTCTACGACGTGGTTGGGCCTATCTGTGAAACCGGTGACTTTATCGGTAAAGAGCGTGAACTCAATGTAGCAGCGGGCGATTTG
The DNA here is from genome assembly GCF_017638545.1 of Psychrosphaera ytuae. Taxonomy (NCBI): domain Bacteria; kingdom Pseudomonadati; phylum Pseudomonadota; class Gammaproteobacteria; order Alteromonadales; family Pseudoalteromonadaceae; genus Psychrosphaera; species Psychrosphaera ytuae. The sequence goes on along the minus strand of NZ_CP072110.1, from coordinate 1,805,756 downwards.
TTAGCTGTGCGCAGTGCCGGTGCTTATGGTTTTACAATGAGCAGTAACTACAACTCTCGACCACGAGCGGCAGAGATTATGGTCGATGGTGATAAGACCCACCTCATTCGTCAACGCGAAACAGTAGAGTCGTTATGGTCTGGTGAACAAGTAATTGATTAAAAGCCTAAATAAAACGTCCTCGGCGTTTCATCGATAGGCGATAAAGTGGTATAAATAGAAAATATTAGGAAAAGGTTTAGGCAGTGACATGTTGTTAAATTTCACAAAAATGCACGGTTTAGGGAATGACTTTATGGTGGTGGATGGCGTCACCCAAAATGTATTTTTGTCAAAAGAGCAGATCAAAAAGCTCGCTGACCGAAACTTTGGGATAGGTTTTGACCAATTATTGATGGTCGAACCACCATACGATCCAGAGCTGGATTTTCACTACCGAATTTTTAATTCAGATGGTTCAGAAGTGCAGCAGTGCGGCAACGGTGCACGCTGTTTTGCTCGATTTGTTCATTTAAAAGGGCTTACTAACAAAACTGCTATTAAAGTGAGCACAAAATCAGGCAACATGGTGTTGTACCTAGAAGGTGAAGACCAAGTCACCGTCAACATGGGTAGGCCGATTTTTGAACCTAAAAAAATCCCGTTTGTTGCTAATCAGCAAGAAAAAACCTACTTGTTACAGACCTCTGAAAAAACGGTAATGGCTGGTGTAGTGTCGATGGGTAACCCGCATGGAGTGGTAGTTGTCGACGATTTGGAGAACACCGATGTACTTGGCTTGGGTGCTGAGTTAGAAAAACATGAACGTTTTCCAGAAAATGCTAATATTGGGTTTATGCAAATTATTAACTCCGAGCATATTAAATTACGCGTGTTTGAACGCGGTGCTGGAGAGACACTTGCTTGTGGCAGTGGCGCTTGTGCAGCGGTAGTCATAGGCCGAATTCAAGATTTACTTGGTAGTAAAGTTCAAGTAGATTTACCAGGTGGTAGCTTACATATTCGTTGGCATGATGAATCATCGCCCGTCAAGATGACAGGTCCGGCGCAATATGTGTTTGATGGACAAATACACTTATGAGCAAAACGGCGAAGCCAAATAACGATGGACCAATGAATCTTGATCCCGATCAGGTCAAAGCGTACTTAGAGCAAAACCCAGATTTTTTTGCTCAATTTCCTGACATGGTAACCGAGATTCAAATCCCTCACATCTCACGTGGGGCAATTTCGTTGTTAGAAAAACGCCAAGAAATGCAGCGCAACAAGATCACAGAAATGGAAGAGCAGTTGTCGATATTGATTGATAATGCTCGAGTCAATGAAGTGATATTTAAAGCTATCAGCGAAATCTATATTTCGTTGGTCGGCTGCCCTAGCATTGCAGAGCTTGAAAACGTCGTTAGCAAAATCTGTCAAGACCACTTATACCTAGTTCAATTCAGACTCTTACAACCTCAAGACGAAGCTTATTTGCACCTTCAAGCTAAACTTGGTGATAAGGGGACTTACCTTGGCCGTTTATCGAATGAGTTAATGGAAGTTGTGTTTGATGAAGAAGCGAAATCCATTGCACTAATCGAAGTGGTTCACGAAAGTGAGGAGTGCGAAGAAATTTTTGGTATTGCAGCATTTGGTGCAAAACAAGCTGATCATTTCCAACCGCAAATGGATACCTTTTTTATCAAGGAATTGGCTCGTCTTTTAAGTAAACACTTTGTTCATCTTGTCAAAGGTGACGAAGTCAGCCAGGTAGAAGGTGAGGCGCAAGCGGAGTGACCGCAATTCCCGATGATGTGAAGACATCTTTACCTTCGGCGATGGTAGCAGATCTCGAGCGTTACCTATCCTTTTTGCAACACGAAAGAGGTTACTCCAAACACACTCTTGCAACTTACCTTAGACCTCTACTATCGCTCGCGGTTCAGTTACATCGTGATTCAATCAGCCATTGGTCTGAAGTATCAGAAGCGGATTTAAAACGCTGGTTGGTGAGTTTCAAAAAAGCCAATTTAAAACCCTCATCCATTCAAAACAAAGTATCTTCTTGCAAAGGCCTGTTTCGATTTTTGTTGCAAAAGGGCGTTATTACAACGGATCCGTCTGAACTTGTCAGCGCTCCTAAAAGCGGTCGTGCCTTACCTAAGAATATGTCGGTAGATGAGCTTTCAGGGTTATTGTCTTTTGAGCCTGAGTCACCCATTGAGTTTCGTGATAAAGCTATAATGGAGTTGTTCTACAGTAGCGGCCTTCGACTGTCTGAATTAGCAGGGTTGAACATTTCTTCTCTAAACCTCAGCGATAGAGAAGTGCGAGTATTGGGTAAAGGAAATCGAGAGCGAATCGTTCCTTTGGGTCAATTAGCATTACAAGCGATCAATGATTGGCTGAAACATAGAGTACTGTTTGAAACTGAGCGTACAGATACTCAAACTGCGCCATTGTTTTTAAGTAAGCTCGGCAATCGCTTGTCGACTCGTCAAATTGATCAGCGCCTTAAACACTGGGCTCAAAAACAAGGTCTAAAAGGCACCTTACACCCACATAAATTACGTCATTCTTTTGCGTCTCACGTGTTAGAATCGAGTGGTGATTTAAGGGCTGTGCAAGAGCTATTGGGCCATCAAAACCTATCCACCACGCAAATTTATACGCATCTGGATTACCAGCACTTGGCTTCTGTTTATGACAAAGCCCACCCCCGAGCAAAAAAGAATAAATAAACTCAAGTTTGTTACTGTTTTTGAGACAGATTGGTTGGTCTTAAACGATTTATACTGGCATACTCATAGTGTTCGCAGTATGTGGTGACATGCAACACTTTTGGAGAAATACAAATGGAATTGGCAGCGCAACACAAGCCTAAACGCGTTGAAGATCTCAACGTTCTTATTATCGACGATAATATTCTTGTCCATGACATCATCAAAAAAACTCTCAATGAACTCGGCCTACAAAATATAAAATCGGCAGAAAATGCCTTTTACGGTCTTAGGTTATGTGCTGAGATTCAGTTTGATGTGGTGCTCTGTGCGTTTAATGTAAAAAGTGACCGAGATGGTTTTCATATTCTTGAAGAAATGAAGGTCAAAGGTTACGTCAACAAAAGTACTCTATTGATTTTTTTGAGCTCAGAAACTGACGAAACCCTGGTAAACAGTATTTCAGAACTCCAACCCGATGATTTTTGGGTAAAGCCTCTTAATGTTCAACAAATTACCAGCCGTTTTAGTCATGCGTTAAACACCAAGCGCAGCCTCTCTAACGTATACCGAAGCATTGACAATCGCGATTTCGGACAAGCGATCTATTACATCGACCGACACTTGTTGAACCCAGAACTAAAAAAATATCAAAACCATTTATTGCGCATGAAGGGCGAGTGTTATTTAAAACTCAGAGAGTTTTCGGTAGCTGAGACCTATTATCGAGAACTGTTCGAGCAGTGTAATTTTTCTTGGGTTCACCTTGGTTATGTTCATGCACTGTTAAAACAGGACAAAATCTCAGAAATCGAAAAACAGTTAGAAACAATGACCCAAAAAGTGGAAACGCGATTTGCCACCTTTGACTTACTGGCTGAATATTATGTCGACAAAGAAGATTATCAAAAAGCCTACGAAGAAATCCAAAAAGCAGCAGCGCTGTCACCTCGTAATATTGCCAGGAACAAGAAAGTATGGGACCTAGCAAGGCTTAATCACGACCAGAAAGCTCAATACTTAGCAACGGTTAATATGGCTAAGTACGCTAAAAATTCTATTCACGACTCACCTGACTTAATGTTCAACGTTATTCGCTCAGGTATTGATTTGGCTCAGTCTGTAGACAGTATTGAGTCTTATAAGTTATTAAATCGAATAGAAGCTTATATTCAAGAGTTAGAAAACAGCGCCAATAGTTCGGATTTTAAAGAGCAGTTGGTGGTAGTTCGGGCACGTCTACTTAATGCTCAAGAAGAGTCTGCACTCGCAACCCGTTTGGTTGATTCACAGGTCAGTATTAAACCGACAACTTCACTTGAAGATAATTTGGATAAGGTAAAGGTTTTTCACGAACTTGGTAAACGCGAAGAGGCACTTATATTGCTCGATGCAATTAAAAAACAAATTGCTTCTGAGACACTATCCGGTGCTGTGACGGCTAAATTTGTCGAACAAGAGTCAAAGGAAAGATCTGAAATTCACTTTACGCCTAAACAGCTTAACAGTATGGCAGTGGAGTTTTTTAAGAAGAAAAAGATGGCTCCAGCACTTAAGTCACTTGAGCAAGCACTGCAACTGACTCCTAAAAATGTCAAAGTTGCGCTCAGTTTACTTAAAGTCCTCGTTGCGATACATCGAAGTGATGGGTTAGATGATGGCCATAAATCGTTAGCGCATAATACGATTGATGTTCTTGATAAATCTCAACTAGATGAAAAGCAGTCAAAACACTTCAATGAGATTAGAGATGAGTTGATAGGGGGGGTTGGCGACACCACGACACAAGCTACAGAAAGTGTTGAGAGTCCAGCAGTAGTCAAATCAGAGACACTGGTCACTATGGTTGATGAGTTTGCGCAATCGTCCTGACAAACTTAATTGGCTATATGGAGTATAGACGGAAAGTAGGTGGAATATAGAAAACAAAAAAGCGACATAACGTCGCTTTTTATTTGTTTAAGAACTCACAACTAATCACGTAACGGCAATAAAATCGTCGTGAGTAAATCTTTTTCCGCGACAGACTTTGGCGCATTGCGATACACCTCATAATCAGCGAGCTTTTTGGCGCTTTTAAGCTTGGCAAACTGTTGATAGTGTTTTGCGGTTGCCCATCCGTTACTAAGGTGTGAGTAGCTGCCAGTATGGTTGATCTCAAGCGCATTATGGGCCGGGTATTCACCAAATACCATATTGGTCGGCACATCAAAACTTGGCTTTTCATGATACGCAAACGCACCTGTTAGCTCGCATTCACCCGTCACAAAATCAAACTTGTGGCTGATAGTTAGCATTAAGTCTGGTAGAGGTAAGCGTTCATCAATCAGCTGTTGGAACACGGGCCCCATGGTTTCTTTAATGTTTTCGATGTGGCACTTGTGTCTAAAACCAACATAGTGAAAGCCTTTTTGCGGTTTGATGCCGTTGATATCGACTTTGGACAGTACTGTGTCTGTTTCAATGTACTCTTTTAACATAGATAAACCACGAGCGTAGTCTGAGCCTATCATCGCGGTCATCATTTTTTTCATAAAGAATAAGAAAAATGGCAAACTGCCCTGCATCGCCCAGCTTACTTTAGTGGCAGATCCTTCTCCACTCTCACTTGAAGTCACAGATTCAAAAGTGAATTGAGTTTTAGATTGGCTTTTCCACGGTGCTAAAAAGACGAGGTCGTAAGCAATTTTTTGGTTTGGCTGAATATCTGTAATGGTAATTTTGCCAGTACCAATGCGGTCACCTTGCCACTTTTGGCTGTGTCCAACAGTATTGGCCTCACCACTGACCTCTACGGGACAGTCAGGTTCTTGAATGATCCATGGCGACCATGCATTCCAGTGATTAAAATCACCAACGTTTTGCATGACTTGTTCGATTGGCCTGTTAATCACAATACTGCGTGATAAAGAAAAGCCGATAGAAAACATAAACACTCCACTTTTAATTGTATTATCAGAGCGCTACTAGACTGCACAGCGCCATTGTTTCTGTTATTTAACTACTAAACTACTTTTTCTTAGCTTTAGCAAATGCATCTGCAAATGCATTACCCATAGCACCACCGCCTAAGGCGTTATTACTTGATTTATTGCCTTGTACTCGCTGGTTTGAAGCACGCTGGTTATTGCTTCTAGCGCCGTTGTTTCTTGTCGCGTCACTGCGATTAGAACCTGCACCACTTGACGATTTAGCTTGTTCGTCCATGCGCATCGTCAAACTAATGCGCTTACGCGGAACGTCAACGTCCAACACTTTAACTTTAACGATATCACCGGCTTTTACGACTTCTGATGGTTCAGAAACAAACTTATCCGTCAGTGAAGAGATGTGAACCAAACCATCTTGGTGAACACCAACATCAACAAAGGCACCAAAGTTAGTCACGTTGGTTACGACGCCTTCCAAAATCATATTTGCTTTTAGGTCTGATAGCGTCTCGACACCTTCTTTAAAAGTAGCGGTTTTAAACTCTGGGCGTGGATCACGACCCGGCTTTTCTAGCTCTTTGATAATGTCTTTCACCGTTGGTAGACCAAAGGTGTCGTCGATAAAGTCATTGGCGGCCAAGTTACTCAAAAAGTCTTGGTTGGCAATGATGTCGTTTACTTCGCGCTGGTGAGTTTCGATGATGCGTTTTACCACAGGGTAGGCTTCTGGGTGAACAGAAGACGCGTCGAGTGGGTTGCTACCGTCGACAATCTTCAAAAAGCCCGCGCACTGCTCAAAGGCTTTAGGACCGAGTCGCTCGACTTTTTTAAGGTCTTTTCGGTTATCAAAACGACCATTAGCGTCGCGGTATTTAACAATATTATTAGCTAGGGTTTTATTAAGCCCTGAAACACGAGTCAAAAGTGGCACCGAAGCCGTGTTTAAGTCAACGCCAACTGCGTTTACACAATCTTCTACCACCGCATCTAGGCTCTTCGATAACAAGCTTTGGCTAACATCGTGTTGGTATTGACCTACGCCAATTGATTTAGGCTCGATTTTTACTAGCTCGGCAAGAGGGTCTTGTAAGCGTCGCGCAATCGACACGGCTCCGCGAATCGATACGTCTAAATCAGGAAACTCATTAGCGGCAAATTCACTCGCTGAGTACACAGACGCACCCGCTTCACTCACCATAATTTTAGTTAACTTTAATTCAGGGGCTTTTTTGACGACTTCGGCCGCGAGCTTGTCGGTTTCTCGAGAGGCAGTGCCGTTGCCTATCGCAATTAATTCTGCTTTGTGAGTGCGCGCTAGGTGCTCGATAGTGCGAATTGACTTGTCCCAATGGTTTTGGGGTTCATGTGGGAAAATCGTGGCGGTATCAAGTAATTTACCTGTTTTATCGATAACTGCGATTTTACAGCCGGTTCTGAATCCAGGGTCGATACCAATGGTTGTTTTAGCTCCAGCAGGCGCCGCCATTAGAAGATCACTTAGGTTATTTGCAAACACGCGGATGGCTTCGACCTCTGCGGCTTCTCTAATCTCAGTTAACACTTCGTTTTCGACGGACAATGAAATCTTAATTTTCCAAGTCCATTGGACCACGGTTTTTAACCACTTGTCTGCCGCCTTTTGATTAAAGCTAAGATCAAAATGTTGAGCAATAATGCTTTCACAGTGGGACTCACGAACCGGTGCTTCCTGTTCTGGGTCTGCATTTAAGGTTAATTGCAACACACCTTCATTGCGCCCGCGCAACATAGCTAATAAGCGGTGTGAAGGTACCTTAGTCGCCAGCTCTGAATGTTCAAAGTAGTCTTGGAACTTGGCGCCTTCTTTTTCTTTGCCGGCAATGACTTTGGACTCTAAGTGCGCGTTTTGTTTTACGTAGCGGCGAATCTTATTTAACAAATCAGCATCTTCAGCAAAACGCTCCATTAAAATGTACTTGGCGCCATCGAGTGCTGCTTTTTCGTCAGCAACATCAGCACTAAGATATTCTTTGGCTACTACTTCTGGGTCTAAATTTGGATCGTTAAACAGGGCGTCTGCAAGCGGCTCGAGTCCTTGTTCTTTTGCAATTTCGCCTTTGGTACGACGTTTAGGTTTGTATGGTAAATACAAATCTTCTAAGCGAGTTTTGTTATCGGCAGCCAAGATAGACTTTTCAAGTTCTGGGGTAAGCTTTTCTTGTTCTGTAATTGATTTGAGGATAACGGCTCTGCGATCTTCTAGTTCGCGAAGGTAGCCAAGTCGGTTTTCTAGGTTACGTAATTGAGTATCGTCTAACCCACCGGTTTTTTCTTTTCTGTATCGCGCAATAAACGGCACGGTTGAACCTTCGTCAAGTAAGGTAACTGCCGCTGCAACTTGTTGGTCTTGAACGCTCAGCTCAGACGCTATTTGATGAATTATTTGTTGATTTAATACTGACATTATTTATTTCCAAATCCGGGACTACTGAGGCTTTGCTGGGTACTGAATGGTATTGACGAACCACAGCTTTTTGCCGGTAGGGGTGTTAACTTCAAATTCGTCGTCGACTTGTTTTTTTAGAATGGCACGTGCCATCGGTGAATCAATCGAAATAACGTTTTTTTCGCCGTATATTTCATCAGGGCCGACAATTTGAAAAGTGAGTGTTTCTTGCTGTTCGTTTTCTATTTCAACACGGGCGCCAAAAAAGACTTTACCTTCTTGTTCGGGAGCATAGTCGACGACTTTTAATTCTTCTAGGCGTTTGCGTAAGTAGCGTACACGTCGGTCTATTTGTCGCAACAGACGTTTGTTTTCCTTGTAATCCGCATTTTCTGAGCGGTCTCCTAAGCTTGCAGCCCAAGTCACTTTTTTGGTGATCTCGGGGCGAGTTTCGCGCCACAGGGTATCCAATTCCTGTTGCAGCTTTATGTATCCTGGTCTTGTAATTAGGTTTGTTTTCATACCATAGTTGTTCGACGTAGAGAGAAATCCATTGTAGCAACATTTATTAAAAGACGGCTAGCAAATAGCAGGCTATCGGCGTTTTTATGAGCGTTAGACAAACTTTGTAACAACCTTAATCCTTTCGTGCTTTGGATTTGCCATCTTTTTACTTTATATTCAGATATGTTGTGACGCTTACAGGTAAATTTGATGGAACAGGAAACTACAAAAATTCTCGTTGTCGATGACGACATGCGGCTACGCAGCTTATTAGAACGATATCTCCTTGAACAAGGTTTTATTGTACGCAGTGCTGCCAATGCGGAACAAATGGATCGCCTATTAGAACGCGAAAACTTTCACTTATTAGTTTTGGATTTGATGTTACCGGGCGAGGATGGTTTGTCTATCTGTCGACGTCTACGTCAGATGGAAAACGAAATTCCAATCGTTATGTTAACTGCTAAAGGTGACGAAGTAGACCGAATCATTGGTCTAGAGCTCGGTGCCGATGATTATCTGCCAAAGCCATTTAATCCTCGCGAGTTATTAGCAAGAATCAAAGCGATTTTGCGTCGCAAGTCTAAGGAAGTGCCAGGTGCACCAGCTACCGAAGAAGAAGAAGTTAGTTTTGGTGAGTTCACACTAAACTTAGCAACTCGAGAAATGCGCAGTGGTGAAGAGATAATGCCGCTGACCAGTGGCGAGTTTGCTGTTTTAAAGGCTCTGATTTCTCATGCTAGAGAACCACTATCACGTGATAAATTAATGAATATGGCACGTGGTCGTGATTATTCTGCACTTGAACGCAGTATTGATGTACAAGTCTCTCGATTGCGTAAAATGATTGAAGATGATCACACCAAGCCTAGGTATATCCAGACGGTTTGGGGTGTAGGTTACGTCTTTATCCCTGACGGCAAAGGGTAGTAGTTAAAGGACCGTTGATGAATATTTTGCCTCGAAGTGCATTTGGTCAAACGGTCTTTTTGATCGGATTCATATTGTTACTCAACCAGATTGTATCTTATTACAGTGTGGTGTCTTACATCATTGAACCTAGTTATCAACAAATCAATAACCTGTTGGCTAAGCAGGTAAAAGTTTTATTTATTGCTGACGAGCGTGAGTTCAAAATCAGCGCAGACCTGTCGAAGCGTTATCTCGAAGCGACGGATATCAGTATTCTCGATCAGCAGCAAGCCGAGCAGCAGGGCTTAAAGGAAGCTGAGTTTTACCCTTATTTTTCTTCACAAATGTCAAAGCAACTCGGTGGCAAAGCCGAAGTTAGATTGTCCCAAGGAGACGTATTTTACTTTTGGGTTCGTCCTCCACAAGCTCCCCATATTTGGATCAAAGTCCCTCTCGATGGTTTTAAGAAAAAAGATTTGTCACCGCTTCTTATTTATCTCATCGCTATTGGTATTGTCAGTGTGACTGGAGGATGGTTTTTTGCCCGGCAATTAAACCGACCGCTCAAGTCGTTGCAACACGCCGCAGAGGAAGTGGGTCGCGGAGAGTTTCCGGACAAAATCAAAGAAAATGGCTCAGAAGAAATCGTTGCTGTTACCCGAGCGTTTAATCACATGTCTCAGGGGATACAACAACTCGAAAAAGATCGTAACTTCATTATGGCTGGTGTATCCCATGACTTGCGTACGCCTTTGACTCGAATTCGCTTAGCGACAGAAATGATGGCGGATACCGAATCGTTTTTGCGAGAAGGTATCGTCAATGACATTGAAGATATGAATGCCATCATTGACCAATTTATGGAATATATTCGTCATCACCGAATGGAAGAGCTGAATCGTATGGATCTCAACGGACTCGTGCAAGATGTGGCAGAGTCAGAACAAATCAACAGAGAGCGCCACTTCGAATTAAACTTAGACATTAGTCTGCCACAGGTGATGATACGTCCCATTGCGATCAAGCGAGTTATTTCAAATTTGATAGAAAATGCGCTACGTTATTCAGAAGGGGATATTTTAATCACCTCTTATTCGGTGCCGGAACAAAAAGCGGTGAGCTTTGAAGTTTCCGATTCGGGCCCTGGAATACCGGAGCAAGATATGCACAGGCTATTCGAACCTTTCACTCAAGGCGATGCTGCGCGTGGCGTCGAAGGAAGTGGTTTGGGATTAGCAATTATTAAAAAGATTGTCGATATGCACGGCGGTGATGTGACTTTGTTAAACCGAAAAGAAGGTGGTTTAACGGCACGAGTAACATTGCCGATTTCAGGTCAATAAACACGGGAGATAACAATGTCTGAACAAGGATCTGCTGGTAACGTGATAGCTGCGTTGTGTAACGTATTTTTTCCTGGCCTTGGCTTTTTGGTACAAGGTCGGATTTTGGCAGCAATATTAACTGCTATGTTGGTCATTGGTGGTTATGCGTTGTGGTTCTTAGTGGTGCCAGCCATCATAGGTGGTATCGTTCATTTGTGGGCGATAATATCAGCGGCCACATTTAAGAATCACACAACGATTGTTGTAAGAGATGAGTAACCTTTATTCATTTATGTGAATTGTAAGATCAAAAAAGGAGAGCTTAGCTCTCCTTTTTAGTTTTAGAATATTGAGTTACTTATCGATAAATAGGTCGATGATATTACTAAGCTCGGTTTTACCTTGTTTTAACTCTTCAGGTGATAACCCAGACAACTCATGTGGGAATACTAACCACTCGTCACTTTTGTTAACGTAATAGTCAGGTACGATATCAACTTTTGAGTTTGTTGGCTTATACCATGGTGTCGCAATGCGAATGTCTTTTGGTGTGTTAAGTCTTGAAAGCGACTTTATTTGTTTAATTAAAGCCTCAATGCTTCGACCTGTATCAAATACGTCATCGACGATGAGTAGGCTGTCATCTGCATTTGCGTTTTCTATCAGGTAGTGCAAGCCGTGCACTTTGATTTCTTTCGATTGTTGACCAATACCGTAGTATGACGAGGTACGAACTGCAATGTGATCAGTTTCGACCTTTTTGAAATCAAAAAACTCCTGAACCGCAATACCAATGGGTGCGCCACCGCGCCAGATCCCCACGATAAAGTTGGGTCTAAATCCATCTTCAAACACTTGGTGTGCTAATCGAAAAGAGTCTTCTAATAACTCTTGTGAGGTGATGTATTTCTTTTCCACCATGATGAGACCTGTTGTTAATTAATTTAAAGGATGCAGTATAGAGTATTTTATCAGCGAATGGACATATGTTCTCTAGTGACCAAGGTAACTTTTCGCTCTTCAGGCGGCTTAACTTCCATCGTGTCAGGTTGGAATGAATCAGAAGTATGTAAAATTTCTTCTTCTTCCTCTTCTTCAACATAAGATGCCGAAGATGCCATTTGCTCTTGTTGCACAATAAGTTCATCGACGCGGTTTTCTAATTGAACAGCCAGCATCGGCGCTATATCCAAATAAAAATGCGCTGAATAGTCAGAGGTGTTTATTGGTAGTTCTAAAGCAAGCTCGTGAAACGCAACTGCAATATTCACTTTATTTGAGTGTGGAGCGTCTCTCAGCTTGCCAATACTTTTTACTAGAGTGTTATAGAGCTCATTAAAATGGCCAACATTGATGTCATTGATTGGCTGATACACAAAGTAATTATTGATCAACATCGACAATCCTTGTTTGTGTGGTGCAGCAATAAGGTGATCATTCATAAGGCCTTGTAACAAGACCCGAAATGACTTTTGCTGTTCTCTGATATCGTGACCTAGACCCTTCTTTTTGAGCTCTTTGGCTTTCAGTTCAGAGTAACGACTCCAAACTAAAATTAGGACCACGACAAATATAATTACAAAGATTATCGCCAAAAACCAAAGTGCAATCTCCACTACACTTTACCTCCATGATTACTGCGGCTTACGACTAACTTATATTTCCATTAATTGGTCAAAATATAAAGTTAAGTTTTTATATTTTAATAGCTTTTTTGATGCTTGGATTGTGCTTGTTCGACAATTTCTGCTGGCATGTAGTTTTCGTCGTGTTTGGCCAGGACTTCTGATGCCTCAACAACAAAACCGTCTTTTAAGATACCGTTTGCAACAATACCTTGTTCTTCTCTAAATAGATCCGGAAGAATACCGTTATAAGTCACCGTAACTTTGATGTCATCTTCATGAAAAACCAAAGGTTGTCTCATATCGACCAGATCAAATTGAACCTTCAAGCTATTCGGATCGCGAACAACAGAACCAGGAACTACAATTCCGCCAATTCTTAGTCGTTGCCCTTCGGTAGGCTTGATACCGGTTTCTTGTTTGCCATAATGGATTTCAGTTGGTTTGTAGAACAGGTCAATGTTTTGGCTCAATGCGTATAACACTAAGCCTGAAATAGCCCCTAAACCAACTAATACGGCTAAGATAATTGATAATCTTTTTTTACGACGTGGATTCATGATGAACTCTTATTTACTCAAAACTATTGTTGGTTGACTTCAGCGGCGCGTTTTAATCTATCCGAACGCTCAAGTTTTTTGGCGATATCGCGCTTGATAGACGAGTGTTGGAAGCGGCTGTGTAAAATCAAAGCGCCAATAAGAAAAAGCCCAGAGCCGAATGACAACCAAACATAAAAACCATATCCGCCCATGGCAATAAAATCAGTAAAGCTTTCAAATTGCATTGTATTTTCTCTTATAACTCTTGTTTGTTCACAATCAATTGCTTGACCCAGGGGCGAGTACTGTTGCGCAATAATATCTCTGACTTAAATCTAAGGCACCCAATTGCTGCAGCTAAAAAGGCAAAACCCAGAAAGCACACGACAAATGGCCAGAACATCTCCGGAGACATAGCTGGTTTGCCAAGCTTACTGACGGTTGCCCCTTGATGTAAGGTGTTCCACCACTCAACTGAATATTTGATGATAGGTAGGTTAATTACACCGACCATAGCTAATATGCCCGCCGCTTTGCCACCCATTTGTCGGTCATCAAAGGCATTGTTTAGGGCAATAACGCCCAGGTATAAAAAGAGCAAGACAAGTTCCGAGGTCAATCTTGCATCCCAAACCCACCAAGTGCCCCACATAGGTTTACCCCATGCGGCTCCTGTAATTAAGGCGATAGCTGTATAAACAGCACCAATCGGGGCAATAGCCGCAACCGCTGCGTCAGAAAGCTTTAGTTGCCAAACCATTCCGCAAAACGCCGAAATAGCCATGGCTAAGTATATGCCCATAGACAATGTTGCCGCCGGTACATGGATGTAAAAAATTCGGAAACTATCACCTTGCTGATAGTCTGGCGGCGTAAATAATAGGGCCCACGCCAAACCTATGGTTAATAACACTCCACTTAGGCCGGTAAACCAAGGCACCAAACGGTGACTAAGTTGATAGGTGGTTTCTGGGTTCGCGTATGGATGTAGCCATTTCCACATTAATTGGTACTCACTTTTAATGCTGAAAAAATTGCAAATGGGGCAAGTGTTACTGCACCTGCTAATAAAGCGCCTATGATAGCAATTTGTCCGCTGTAGGGTAAGCTCATCGTTGCAGCATCTATGGCACTAGTGGCAAAAATTAATACTGGAATATATAGCGGTAAGATCAATAAGCTAAGCAGTACCCCACCTTTTTGCAGGCCTACGGTTAATGCAGCTCCAATCGCTCCGATAAAACTTAGTACAGGAGTTCCTATCAAAAGGGTTAGAACAACAGCTTCTAGACTCTGCAATGGCAGTTGTAACATGCCTGCTAGCAATGGAGAAATTAAGATCAAAGGCAAACCAGTCAATACCCAGTGCGCGCAAACTTTAGCGAGAATCCAGATAAAACCAGGATAGGGCGATAAGATAAGTTGCTCAAGCGCACCATCGGCGTAATCTGACTTGAAGAGTCGATCTAATGACAGAAGTGTCGACAACAAGGCCGCAACCCAAATGATACCAGGCGCTATTTTTGCTAGCGTTGCTGGTTCTGGTCCGATCCCAAGGGGAAAAAGCGTTAATACGATAACGAAAAACAACAGAGGGTTGATAACGTCATCTTTGTTACGCAATGCGATACGCAGATCACGAGCCAAAACAAGCTTGAATACGGACCAATAAGAATAAGTGGGCTGCATAAATTACACTCTGTACTTAAGGGTTAAGGTTTTAACTTTATTCTCTGGCAATGATAACGGCTGGTGGGTGGTCAAAATGACGCAGCCACCTTGCTGAGCATGAGAAAGTATCTGTTGTTCGATAGCCGCTACACCTTTCACGTCAATTGCGGTAAAGGGTTCGTCTAATATCCAAACCTTGGCGTGGCTGGACCAAAGCTGAGCCAATGAAATTCGCCTATGCTGACCTGCACTGAGTTGGGCTGCTAGTGAGTCTTCAAAACCAAGTAGTCCAACCGACTCTAGCAATGCTTCTGCTTGATTGGCATCGTGTTGATGCAAGGCTAGACTAAATTGTAAATTTTCTTCGGCACTGAGTTCTGCTTTTACACCGGCTTTATGGCCGATATAAAGTAAACTTTGGTGGTACTGTTCGGGGTCGGCGCCTATCGGGGTCTCATTGTATAGGACTTGGCCTTCATGAGGCTGAGCTAGGCCAGCTAATATTCGTAGCAAACTGGTTTTACCTGCGCCGTTAGGACCAGCAACCTGAATGATATCACCTGGGTAAACAGCCACATCTAGATGTTCAAATAAGATCCTATCTTGTTTGATACATGTAAGTTGTTCGGCCCGTAATAGGGGAGTACTGTTAACTTTTTCCACGACAATTCATCAAAGTTGTTAAAATCGTTAATTATTGTCCCACGACCACTAAAAATTGCCAAACTTTAGTTAGTAAATGACCATTTGGGTCAAAAGAGGCTTATTTTGAGAAAAATGCGAAACATGACGGACGAACCAGTCACTGAATTCAACTGGCGAAGCTTAAAAACGCTTTTACCTTATTTGCTAGAACACAAGGTAAGAGTTGCACTGGCATTGAGTTGTCTGATTTTGGCTAAAGTAGCCAGTGTCGGAATGCCATTTGTGCTTAAAAGTGTGGTGGACACCTTGGATTCACAAAGCGATATAACAGTTGCTTTAGCCTCTGTGCCTGTGGCGCTTATTATTGCTTATGGATTGATTCGATTGGTTAATGTGCTACTCGGAGAAATTAGAGATACGTTGTTTGGCCGAGTAACAGAACGTGCAATGCGCAGGGTTGGGCTCAACGTGTTCAAACACATTCACAATCTTGAGCTGGACTTTCATCTCAATCGCCAAACGGGCGGTTTGAGCCGAGATATGGAGCGCGGTGTATCTGGCATCAGCTTTTTGATGCGTTTTATGGTCTTTAACATAGTCCCGATTTTGTTAGAGATTTTGTTTGTTGTGGTCATTTTTTTCGTTAACTATGGGATCAAATTCGCCCTTATTACTCTTGCCGCAATAGTCACTTATATCTTCTTCACTGCCTATGCTACAGAGTGGCGGACTAAGTTTATTCGCGCTGCAAACGCCGCGGATAACAGCAGTAACACCCGTGCGATTGATAGTCTAATGAACTACGAAACGGTTAAATATTTTAATAACGAAGATTACGAAGCGAAACGCTATGACGAGGATTTAGCTGATTGGGAAAAGGCCCGTCGTAGCAATCGACTTACTTTGTTTGCGCTAAACAGCGGACAGGCCTTTATCGTTGCGACAGCCATGACTTCTATGCTGTTACTTGCGGGACAAGGCGTAGTGGAAAAAACCATGACGTTAGGTGACTTTGTGCTGATTAATGCATTTATGATGCAGCTCTTTATGCCACTTAACTTTTTGGGCTTTGTATATCGGGAAATAAAAGGGTCGTTAGCGAACATCGAACGTATGTTTGAGTTATTACAAAGACCAGCCAAAATTACAGATACACCTAATGCTAAAGCGCTAAACGTTTCAGCTGGCAGTATTAGCTTTGAGAAAATTGCGTTTGGTTACGATCAACAAAGAACGGTTCTCAAGAATGTGAGCTTTGAGGTTAAAGCAGGTCAAAAAGTAGCAGTAGTTGGCTCGAGTGGCTCAGGCAAATCAACGTTAGTTAAACTCTTATTTCGCTTCTATGATCCAAATTCGGGTCGGGTTTTAATAGACGGGCAAGACATAAAACATGTCACTCAGCATTCATTGCGTCAAATTATCGGGATAGTGCCTCAAGATACGGTTTTGTTTAATGATACGATTTTTGAAAACATTCGATATGGCAACCCATCCGCTTCAGACGAGCAAGTTTGGGCAGCAATTAACCATGCGCATTTATCAAATTTCATAGAAAGCCTACCTGACCGCCACGAAACCAAAGTAGGTGAGCGCGGCCTAAAACTATCTGGTGGAGAAAAACAACGTGTAGCAATAGCTCGCACGCTATTGAAAAACCCGCCTATTTTGGTCTTTGATGAGGCGACCTCGTCGTTGGATTCTGGCTCTGAACAAGCCATTTTAAAAGCCCTTAAAGACATTGCCAAAGGTCATACTTCTTTAGTGATTGCTCACCGACTTTCAACCGTGGTTGACGCAGATCAGATTGTTGTTCTAGAGCAAGGAGAGGTGGTCGAAGTGGGTACGCATCAAGTATTATTAGGACAACAAGGTCGCTATGCTGAGTTGTGGCGAATGCAAAACGAACAACAAGGTAATTCAGATGATTGATTATCCGATTTTTATCACCTTATGGGTGATAGTTTTTTTATTTATGTATTTAAATCGCTCTGCTGATGTTAACGGCCCAGACCATATTTTTAAAGAAGAGGGCGATATGGTGTATTTTAAAGACGTTCCAATTAGACGTATCTTTAATTTACCTGGCAAACCCATCGAAAAAACGGATGTGAGTAAAATTATATACGGTGATGGCCGACTTCAACTGGTTACGGGTCAACACGGTGTGGTAGATGTATGGGTGCCGAAGAAAGTCTTTGATGCCGTTTTAACTCGCTCTTTTGAGCTATTTCCTGTCGCAGAGCGAGTTGAACAAAACTAAAATCTTTTTAAGAAGTTATGCAACCTGAGTACTTGATTCTGCACTCATTCGGCGCTTCTTAAAGTAACGGATCATAAAAGCCGGATACAAAAAGTAGCCGTTATAACGACAAATTCGCTTGGTCAGTAGATACAAGGTGACACTGGCCAAGTACAACACATAAACACCACCCATTCCGGACAAAAAGCTCAACGCGAACAAGTCATCCAATCTAAAAAGTACCAACAAAATGATGACTATGGTCCAAAGTTGATGCAGGCCTTTGCCTGGGTAGGCGTGGAATTCGAAGTATTTAAGTTGGTTGTAATAAAGATTACCGTGTTTATCACCGACGTATTCTTTATGTCGTTCGCTGCGATATTTGGTTTTCATTTGTTGCTCAATAAAAAAGTCAAAGGTAAATGTAAACGACTCGCCCAAGACTGCTCATCATGTTGGTGACCAGGAAAAAACTCACTTTGCCACAACTCAGGGTTATATTGTTTTTCCAACACTTTATCGATGCGTTTTTGAAGTGGTGGATACATAGCATCTAAGGTTTGATCCCCGAGATCAAAGTATAGTTTGTGGTTGCTTAGCTTGGATAAATTTGTCGAAATATAGCGTTCAAAACCTGCTGGCAGTGGATTGTCAGTATCATACATGCCAGGCCAATGTGTGGATAAACACGCCGCCCCAGCAAATAGGTCTGGACGCTCCATCATCGCATACCAAGAGATCAGCCCGCCCATACTCGACCCAGCAAGATAGCGATGAGCCTGACCTTTATTGACAGAGTATTGCTGTTCTATATGAGGGATCAACTCTTCAGCCAGAAATCGGATATATTTGTCAGCAAAATAGAAATCTCCAATTGGCGTCAGACTTTTAGATTGCAAAATGAGTTTGGTTTTGACTTCGAGTCGCTGAAGCCAACTCAATTCTTCAAACACCCTTTGTGGAAAATATTCTGGATATCGAGTCTCACCCGAGTTCCATATGCCAACTACAATAAATGGCTTAACTTTGTTCTCGTTGATAAGTTGGCTGGCCACTTCATCGACACGCCACTCTTGATTATTCCAAGTCGTATTAGCATCAAATAGCATCTGCCCATCGTGCATATACAACACGTCGTATTTTTTATCATTGGAATAACCCTCTGGTAGCCAAACATCGATGTTACGCGTAGGGACGTGTTTAGAATAAAAATCAGAGATGCGTTGCACCTGTCCAGAGCTGGTTTCTGGAATATTGAAGGCATGTGCGCGAGACGCGACTAATGCCAACGTAATAATGAGGCAATATCGAATAAATCTCATTTAGGACTCCAATTCCTAGTAATTAGCTGATCAAAAACCGCTCATGCGATCTTTGTTGGTACAGTATTGGGATCAACTTTTCCATGTGTTGATAAGTCTCTAGGTTATGCAAAAGCCAAGCTTCAAGCAAGTGCTCTGGCATGACCTTTTTGAATAGGTAAAAATTACTTATTTCTCCTATTAAAGGGATAGATAACCCTAATTCAGCATTGAACGTAACTTTGGTGCCAGTACCAACTGGATAAAACACGTAGTTTAACTGACCAACACGGTAGCCAGCGTGTAATACATCAAACGTCATGCCCTGTTCACCGAAAGATTTAACCCTAAGTTGCATACGCCATTGAGTTTGTTCTAACAGTTCTAACTCTTCAAAAGTCGTTCCAGGTACTAATCGATCTGACTTTGTATCGGGTGAATCAATCACTGTTAACGCAGAGTGCGCGCTCGGGTGGCTGAGTTGAAACCATTGCCAGTCTGTATTGTTAACCGTTGCTGTGTATTGAGCTTGATTTTGGATAAACCAAATGAGTTGACGTGGAGAAATTCCGTTTAGTGTTGTGACGTAGTCGAGAGCAAATTGTCCGTGCTCGAGCTTTTGAATATTAGATTTCGAGGAGACGGTTTTTAGCAGCACAGGGTCAGTCTGCCACGGAATCGTGTCGACAACATTGTGTGTAAATGAGGCATGAGGCTTAAGCCAAAGCCCTGCCAGTAACAAAACCAGCAGGTAGCAACATGCTTTAAAACAAAAACGGACGATAAGCATAATGTTATTATTATTGTTTTGCTTAAGGTCTGTTTCCTACCAGAACAACTTAAGCCCTTGCCATTGACTCTCGAACCCTTCCATCGGACTGCGAGTAAAACCAGAACGGACAAATTGATTCATTTTGCCCTCTGTATAGGCAAGCAATAAATTAGCCAAAGCCGCGTCTTCGATAGGAAAACTTTTTCCTTCGCGAAGTTTACGTTCACGTAAAACTTGTTTGAATTGGGTTTCTAACTTCTCGAATAACAATGCTACTCGTTCGCGAAGACGGTCATGCTCACCGAGTAAAGCATCACCAGTTAAAATTGCAGTGATACCTCGATTCATTTCAGCAAAACCTAAAATGAGTTTCATAATGTTATAAACACGACCTTCTGTCGTCTTGTCTTTTTCGAGGATAACGTTGATACGAGATAAAAGCGTGTTTTCTATAAACTCGATTAAACCTTCATACATACGCGCTTTACTAGGGAAGTGGCGGTATAGGGCTGCCTCAGACACTCCCACTTTTTCTGCCAATTTAGCCGTTGTAATCCTTTGACCGGCGTGACTTTCCAACATTTCCGCAAGACATTGTAGGATTTGTTCTTTACGGTTACCTTTTTTAGCTGCAGGCATACTTCCCCTCGGCGTTATTGTTATTTTTAAGCGTTAATTTATTTATTGCTATAGCGCTCTTGAATGACCTTCAAAAGCTCAAAAGAGAGTTGCTGTTTAGAACTCAATGGTAAGTCCTTACTTCCATTTTGCCAATAGACTTTTAGCGCATTGTTATCCGAATTAAATCCTTGACCCAGTACGGAAACATCATTGGCGCAGATCATATCTAAGTTCTTTTTCGACAATTTACCCATTGCGTACTTTTCGACATCTTGTGTCTCTGCAGCAAAACCAACGACAAATGGTCGCTGTGATTCCAGTTTGGCTACATCAGCAACAATATCTGGGTTTTTGACCATAACGATAGCCATGTCATCGTCGTTCTTTTTAATTTTTTGTTCAGCAACAGACGCCGGTCGGTAGTCTGCGACGGCCGCACAAGCAATAAATATATCGGACTGCTGGGCCAATTCTAAAGCCGCATCGTGCATTTCTTTTGCACTTGAAACATCAAATCTGAGTACGTCTTTGGGCGTGTCTAACGAAACCGGACCAGCGATTAAATTAACTTTTGCGCCCAGAGCTGCGGCTGCTTCGGCAATTGCGAAGCCCATTTTTCCACTAGAATGATTGGAAATGTAGCGTACCGGATCTATCGCCTCTCGAGTCGGTCCAGCGGTAATCGTAATGGTTTTTCCTGACCAAATTTGGTGCTGGCTCTGGCTCATTAATACTGTGCGTTGTACTAACTCTGCTGGTTCTAACATTCGGCCCGCACCAACATCGCCACAAGCTTGTTCACCATGGGCAGGTCCCCAAATATGGACTCCACGAGACGCTAAAGTCTTTAGGTTGGCTTGAGTTGCAGGGTGTGCATACATTTGCTGATTCATTGCGGGACAAATTACAACAGGTGCTGGCGTCGCAAGCAGTAAAGTACTTGCTAAATTGTGCGCTAAACCTGCACTCATGGTTGCAATCATGTCTGCGGATGCGGGTGCAACTATGACTAAATCTGCCCATTTAGCAAATTCAATATGGCCCATAGCAGCTTCAGCATTGGGGTCTAAGAGATCTTCAGCTACGGGTTCACCGCTCACGGCCTGTAAAGTCAGCGGTGTGATAAAGGCTTTGCCACCTTGAGTCAAAACCACTTTAACTTCGGCACCCTGTTCTTTGATGCGGCGGATGTACTCCGGCATTTTATAAGCGGCAATACCACCGCTAACGATCAGTAAAATACGCTTGAGGTTTAGTTTTGACATAACTTGGGCACTTTTTGATGGTCTTCAAATATTTGGAGACTATATTTTAGCTTTAAATTATTGAGTCGTACTTTATCGGTTTTGAACCAATTTCACCATAAAAAAGTGACTTGTATTAACAAGGAGAATCCATGTCTATTTCTGATTGGCGAGAATCTGACCGGCCAAGAGAAAAATTACTGAATCACGGTGCAAAAAGTCTCAGTGACGCTGAACTCCTTGCAATATTCCTGCGCACGGGTTGTCAGGGCATGGATGCAGTGTCACTAGCGGCTAACCTTCTCAATCGTTATGGTTCGTTGAGGGCTTTGTTTTCGGCAGATTTAGAGTCTTTGGGTCAATCGAAAGGAGTTGGAGAAGCAAAATATGTACAATTTCAGGCCACTCTTGAGCTGTCTAAGCGCTATTTCAACGAAGAAATGATCAGAGAAACAACCCTAGATTCACCTCGAGCGGTACGAACCTATTTACATCGCTTACTTAGAGATGAGCCTTATGAGCAGTTTGTGTTGGTACATTTAGACAATCAACACAGGGTCATCAACAGTGAAATTTTGTTTAAAGGAACGATAGATTGTGCTGCCGTATATCCTAGGGTCGTGGTTGATGCAGTGATAAAAAATCGAGCTGCAGCAGTGATCTTCGCTCATAATCATCCTAGTGGAGTCAGTGAACCAAGCAAATCCGATATTGTTCTGACCGAGCGTTTGACATCAGCTCTAAAGCTCATTGACGTTCGTACTTTAGACCACTTTATAATTGGTCAGTCCGAAGTCGTGAGCTTTGCTGAGCGAGGCCTGATATAAATGTAGGTGTGATTAAGGATGAATTTGGAAATTATCCAAATCGTAAGATACCTGTTTACGTCGGTTATACATTGCCCAACGGTATTTAAGGTTTCTAAAAAAGCTTGAGCGGCTGCTATGACTGCCTTTGTTAATTTTGGCAATGTCACTTTGTTCAGGCAAGCCGAGCTCTTGGCTCATTTCGACACAGTTTGGTCGTAGTCCGCAGACTGACACACCAAAATCGGCATAACATTGTACGTCAACATCGACAGGTCGGAAAAAACGCTTGTGTTCTAACATTTTAATGGCGGCAGGTTTAGATAAAAAATACGCCATAGTTCGGTTAGGAACTTTGTTGTAGCTGACAAGATCGAACTCAGAGTTGAGTCTCTTTTTATTTGCGACTTTGACATCTTCGGTGTCGGATATCTTCAAAAAGTCCCAACCCATAGTTTTGGTTACCAGCTCAAAACAGGCAGTTAAGTTGTCATTTATGTGAATGTCGTCCTCTAAGACGAGTGCAAACTCAGAGTCGCCTTCTACGATTTTTTGCCAGGCTTTACGGTGACTGACATAACAACCAATCTCACCTGGAGTTAGATTCCTATGGTGACGTTTTTTATTGGCATCTGCGTCGTATACTTTGTTGATTTCGTCTTGAGATAACTCGGCTCCAACCACGGCTTCGATGCGTTCGAATGTGAGGTTTAGACGCTCCATTTGAGCGGTGACATCCGCGAGTCGCTCTGTACTTGACGCCATGTTAATGACATAGATAGGAATACCGTAGTTTTCCATTATTGCCTCTGTTAATTAACAACTTAGATCATAAAGGATCCGAATCATATCACCGCATAAAATAGGGTACTAGTTTTAGACCCGTCTAATTTAGATCTTTTATTTAGTATTGAGCGACAAAATGAGGGCTACAGGATAATCCAATCAAAATTTATATTGGGTCTCACATAAGCTTAGATAAGAGAAAGGTACTGATCAGTCACTTTTGATAATTTGACTTCAGACATAATAGGGACCGTACTTAAATCAATATTTGTTTGTAATGCGGTATTTATTTTAGTGGCCAAATCAGTAGGGTCTTGGGTTTTGGCTAAGTATTGCGAGAGCTCCCCTCGAAGGATTTCTCGTGGTCCAAAGTCGCAATCGGTACTGACGACCGGTGTTCCACATATAAGTGACTCAATTAAGACCATACCTAAGCCTTCAAAGTCAGAACTAAACACCATTAGCTTCGCGTTTTTAATCCAATTATAGGGATTTGACTGAAACGCAGGGGTAATAACTCTATCTTCAACGCCGTACTTTTTGGCAATTTTACGGACTTTCTTAACGTTTTTACAAAGCAATACAAGGGGAATGTCTGGAACTTGTTGTAAGGCTTGAAAGAGTATGTCGTGGCGTTTTTGGCGCACCACTCGACCTACGTGAATTAAATATGGTGTTGAAGGAATTTGGTCATTTGGCTGAGCGGCTAAATCAGAAATGGCCTCAAAATCACAAGGGTTATAAATAGTGGTCACACTTTTAGGTGTGATAAATTTACCCGATAACAATTCGTCTTTGACGCCATTAGAAACTGCGATTAAATGTTTGTCGTGCAATGCTCGCTTTTCTCGTAATGTACGCCAGTATCGAACTGGATTAATTCTACTCGCTCTTTTTATTTCTTGATGCAAAGAGTTGTGCACTACATGGTAAGTGTTATCAAACTGACAGTGGCTAATAACCAAATTACTCGAATCTAAATTCACTAAATGTAAATCGAAACGACCTATGTCAGCTTCGACACTTTTGACTTGCTCGGTGAGAGTTCTCGCAGTGCTTTTTATATTAAATAGATTTGTGAGTTTTGCTCGAGAGTCTGATGATGGAAAGGTGTGAACAACAATACCGCTTGGTAGTTCGTAATCAACCACATCTTCCAAGATAAAAAAGTGAACTCGATGGCCTCTTTGCGTCATCTCTTTACTAAGGTCGAGCATGATGCGTTCTGCACCACCACCGCCTAAAGTGTCGAGATAAATCGCGATATTACTACTATCCATAGAGGGCCAAAAATACCTTTTGATTAATGAGAAAGCCATGATAGGGCTTTATGAGAGTTAAGTCTAACGACGACATGCTGATCGTTTAAGATATCGGCAGTGGAGTTAATGACAAATAGCAAGTATAATTCGGCCTGGTTTTTTATTGGGTGCAAATATGAGCACGACTTTTTATTTAATAAACTTAGACGGCAGTGACCAAAGGTTAACTCAAAGTTCACAAAGGCTTGCTGAGCAGGGCATTGAATTTGAAAGAATTCCTGCTGTGTTGGGCAAAGCACTGTCTGAGCAAGAGCGGCTTAAACACTACAGTCCAGAGTTAAATAAAAAGCAGTACTACTATCCGCTATCGCCGGCGCAAATCGGTTGTTACATGAGCCATCGAAATGCCTGGCAAAAAATAGCAGAAGGTGATGAGCCCTTTGGTGTAGTTTTGGAAGATGACTTTATTCTTCCTGGAGACTTAAACAAAGCGGTTCAAACGATAAAGGATTTAGAAATTGAATGGGATGTGATCAAATTATCTGCTTATGCAAATAGAGAACGACCCATTGAGTTTCAACAAAAGATCAATGATCATTTTGATCTTGTTGTGCACAAAAAGCCCATGAGCGGTGGCGCAGCCACGGCGGTGACTAAAGAGGCCGCTAAAAAGCTGTTGGCGTCGACCGAAAAGTTTGGTCGCCCCTGTGATACCGATATTCAGTTTTTTTGGGAGCGTGGCGTTAAAGTTTTATCTTTGATGCCTTATCCAGTCGCACAAGATTTGCGATATGAAAGCACCATCGAAACCAAATCGCATAAAAAAGATAAAAAACCACTGCGTCGTTTGATGCAACAAGTGAGTCAGTATTGGCTCAATAAATCAGCAGTAAAAGAGCAAGTCAAAGAGTTAAAAAAACAACTTTTTGGCTGATATTTTTTCAGAATTTGGTCGGCTTTAGAGCAAAATCGAGTTTTTCGGTTCAAAAACACGAATTATCTTGATCTTTACGGCTAAATTCTGTATAAATTGCGCCCTTTCAAATGCCCGGGCAAATAATTAGCCGTAAGGGTTAATTAGATTGGCGTCAGAATTTAAGTTTTGGAGTAAATTGACATGTCAAAAGTGTGCCAAGTAACTGGCAAGCGTCCAACAGTTGGTAACAACCGTTCACACGCTCGCAACGCTACACGACGTCGTTTCTTGCCTAACCTACAAACTCACCGTTTTTGGGTTGAAAGCGAGAAGCGTTTCGTTAAATTACGTTTATCTACTAAAGGTATGCGTATCATCGATAAAAATGGTATTGATTCAGTGCTTGCAGATATGCGTGCAGCTGGTCAAAAAATCTAAGGAACTGAATCATGCGTGATAAGATTCGTTTAGTTTCAACTGCAGGTACTGGTTATTTTTATACTACTGAAAAGAATAAAAAGAACATGCCTGAAAAGATGGAAATCAAAAAATTTGATCCAAAGATCCGTAAACACGTGATCTTCAAAGAAGCTAAAATCAAGTAAGCTTTTTTTGATTCTATTGAAACTTTTGCAAAAGTTATAAAAGCCCAGTCTCGTACTGGGCTTTTTGTTTTCTGGTCAAATTCAACTACGCCTATTACCTAGAAAAATCCCTCAGTTACAGTCATAATTAATTTTCATAAAAAAACATGAGTAAAATTATGGCGCTACGGCTCTCACAAAAAGGTTGGAACAACGTACTTATCTTTTCTTGTATGTTTATGATCTTGTTGTTTAACTACACTAACAATATGTTAATGAGTGACGAGCAAGACCAAGTTGTTGCCCCGCTATTACCTCCAGATGCGATTATACAGGCCATTGATTTTAGTGGTGTTGAGTTACAAAGAGTGGGTCCGAGTTGGCGGGTGCTGAGTCAGGTTCCTAACCCACAAATAGAACGCCCTGAAGCTTTTGTTGAGACCTGGCAAAACCAACCGCTGACTTCGTTAGCTCACTCCCCTATGTTAATGGAAAACGCGACTGCATGGCCTGTTGTTGTTTGGGTTGCTGGTCAAGAGGAAGGGTGGGTCTTTGAGTTTGTGATCGATACAACTGAACAAACGGTATATATCAACGCCCGCCGTGATGAACGTTGGTACCAACTCGATTACGCGCAATTACCTCAATTTGTACCGAGTGTTGTCCTAAATACTCAGACTGAACAAAATAATTAAAGAGAGTTTTCATGCCTGAATTACCAGAAGTAGAGGTGAGTCGATTGGGGATCACTCCTCATATCGAAGGCAAGACGATTACAAAAATCATCGTCCGTAACCCTAATTTACGTTGGCTAGTACCTGCAGACGTCAATAAGGCCGAAGGTCTAGTTTTGAAGCGCGTGGTTCGAAGAGCAAAGTATTTATTACTAGAGACGGACTTGGGTAGCATAATTTTGCACTTGGGAATGACAGGCAAGCTCCGTGTTATCGACAAATCAGTGCCTGTGATTAAACACGACCATTTTGATATTGAATTTGAAAATGGTGTGGTCTTGCGTTTTAACGATTCTCGTCGGTTTGGAGCGTGTTTGTGGCAGCCGAAAGGAGAAGTGCATGAGCTACTTCAGAAACTAGGTCCTGAGCCTCTCACAGAGGCATTTCATGACACGCATTTGTTTGAACAGTCACGAAACAAGCAAGTCGCGATTAAAAACTTTATTATGGACAATCATGTCGTGGTGGGTGTGGGTAATATCTACGCCAATGAAAGTTTGTTTAAAGCGGGCATCAGTCCAAAGCGAGCAGCTGGTAAAGTCTCTAAACAGCGTTACCAATCTCTGACACAATACATAAAGCAGACCTTACAAGCTGCCATCAAGCAAGGTGGTACGACTCTCAAGGATTTTGTGCAAAGTGATGGAAACCCAGGGTACTTCGCCCAAGAGTTGTTAGTATATGGCCGAGGTGGACAACCTTGTGTGCAATGTGGGACAAAATTGGATGAAGTCAAAATCGGTCAACGTACCACTGTATATTGCAAACAGTGCCAAAAATAATGAGCCTTTAACCAGGTACATTCGCCCAAGCGAATCGAATAATAGGTATTCAAAATGATGGAATTTTTAAATCGACTCAGTAATACGTTTTACAGTGGTAAAACAAAACCACTCGCTTGGCGAAAATCACAATTGTTGGCCTTGAAGCGGATGTTAATGGAAAATGAAAATGCCATTTACGAAGCCTTAAAAAAAGACCTCAACAAGTGCCAGTTTGAATCTTACATTTCTGAATATCAGTACGTGTTAAAAGACATCAAACTCTTTATCAAAAACTTAAAGAAATGGAGCTCGGCACAAAAGGTCTCAACACCTGTTTTGGCCCAGCCAGGTAGTAGTAAATTGGTACCAGAGCCCTATGGCACAGTGTTGATTATGGGCGCTTGGAACTACCCACTACAACTCGTGCTGAGTCCTATGGTTGCAGCAATTGGTGCTGGTAACTGTGTGGTATTAAAACCATCAGAGTTAGCGCAAGCGACGTCAAATCTGCTTGCTAATTTGATCCCAAAATATCTAGATAATGATGCGTTTGCTGTATATGAAGGTGGGGTTGAAGAAACGACGGCATTACTCAAGCAGCGCTTTGATTACATTATGTATACTGGCAGTGAAAATGTAGGCAAAATCGTTATGCGAGCAGCGTCTGAATATTTGACACCAGTGACCTTAGAGCTAGGCGGTAAAAGCCCTTGTATTGTCGATGATAAAGTTAATATTAAAGTAACGGCCGATCGCATTGTCTGGGCTAAGTTTTTGAACGCTGGCCAAACTTGTATCGCTCCGGATTACATCTTGGTCACTAAGGCTAAGCGGGCTGAGCTGGTGGAAGCACTAAAAGCGTCGATTACTAAACATTACGGCGAAAAGCCGTTTAATTCCGATGACTATGGCCGAATTATCAATCACCGTCATTTTGGTCGTATTGTGAGTTATATTGAAGCCCAAAAGGACACTTTGGTGCACGGCGGCGAGACGGATGAAGAAAACAAATTTATCGCCCCAACTCTGATGTTAAACCCCGAACTTGAAAGCGGTGTGATGCAAGAAGAGATTTTTGGTCCAGTTTTACCTATCGTAGAAGTTGACAATATGAGTGACGCCATTCGTTTTGTTAAAGATAGAGAAAAGCCGCTTGCGTTATACTTTTTTAGTAACAACCAAAAAAACATTGACGCGGTAAGCCAACAAACCAGCGCAGGAAGTATGTGTATCAATGATGCGGTTATTTTTATGGTTAACCCAGAATTACCATTTGGCGGTGTAGGCAACTCAGGCATGGGCAGTTATCACGGCAAGTGGGGTTTTGATACCTTTAGTCACTTAAAGCCGATTATGCACAGAAGCTTTTTGGCTGATGCTCCCATTCGATACGCGCCTTACACGAGCTTTAAACAAAAGTTGTTTAAGTTGATCGCCAAATTGTAACGTAAGACTTCAAAAAAGTTGGCCGTGGTTGCTATCACGGCTCAATAATCATGCTTGGTGATTTCTGCCAAGTCGTCTCTAAAGCCGTTGTACTGGCAATATACACTGTCTTCAAATCGGGCAATGATATTTCGGGTACAGTATTTGTCGGCAACATCTCGGTCAATATAAATAAGGTCGCCAGCGTTGCAAGGGTGAGGGCTCTTGCGAACGTAAACGTTTTCACATTGTACGTATCTTGGTTTGTATTCACCGGGCTTAAAGTCATTGACGGTCACTTCCCAAAAGTACACCGCCGTTGCACCCAATATGAATAATCCAATAATTACCAATAACCCTTTATTCACCTAATGACTTCCCAATTTGTATTTCTGTGCGTATCTTTTTATTTTTATTGTAAGCTTCGCATCTACTTTTGCTGGTCTAGTTTGGCAAAATAAACTTGAGCAGCAGCCTTGACCTTTGGCGCCAAGATAAACGCTGACAACATAGTCGGAATCGCCATCAAACCGTACATGCCAATCATAAAGTTAAAGACAACGTCTAACGTAACAATACATCCAGCAACAATAGAGAACAAATAGAACCATTTGTATAAATGAGCGCGTTCTTGACCGACCATAAATGCAAAACATTTTTCACCGTAATACCAATACGTAAACATGGTAGACGCAGCCAAAAACAGAATTTGAATCGCTAACAAAATTTGACCAATTAGCCCTAACTCTTGACCAAAGACCTGCATGGTTAACTCAACGCCTTTAATGCCTTCAACGTCTTGCCACATACCCGAAGCTAAAATCACTAGCGCGGTACAGGTACAAATGATTAAGGTATCCACCATTGGCCCTAACATACCGACTAACCCTTCGCGAATTGGTTCGTCGGTTTTTACGGCACCATGTGCAAGGACTTCGGTACCAATACCCGCTTCGTTAGAAAAGACGCCACGAGAAACACCAATGATAATTACGCCTAACAAGCCGCCTGAAATTGCTTCAGCTTTAAATGCTTGAACAAAAATACTTGAGATAAGCGCCGGTACTTCACTCGCGTGATTGAATAACACAGCTAAGGTCATCAAAAGATAACTAATTGCCATAACTGGCACTAAACGGCTTGTTACGTAAGCAACACGCTTAAGACCACCAAGGATAACGGCAGCAACCAACACGGTAATGACCACCGCAACGATTGAATTAAACAGCATTGGGTTACTGACCCAACTATCAGGAACCAGTTCTTCTCTAAACGCTGCGGTTAATTGGTTGGCTTGGAAAGATGGAATCGTCCCGAACAAGCCAGCAAAGGCAAATAATAACGCCAATGGTTTCCAACGTTTCCCTAAGCCTTCCATGATCACATACATAGGGCCGCCATGAACATTGCCATCTTTGTCAGTCGTCCTAAACATGACACCTAAAGAGCAAGTAAAGAACTTGGTCGAAACACCTAAAAGTGCCGTTAACCACATCCAAAATACCGCTCCTGGCCCACCTGCAGTGATGGCCAAAGCAACACCGGCAATATTTCCCATACCTACGGTACCCGCGAGTGCAGCAGATAGTGCTTGGGCGTGAGTTAAGTCGCCTTTTTCCGAGTCTTTGTCGTGTTTACCAGTGAGTAAACTTATGCCGTGGGGCAAATAACGAAACGGCACAAATTTAGAATACAGTGAAAAGAAAATACCGCCACCGACAAGCCAAACAATCATTGGCATGCCCCAGACAAAATTTGAGAATGCGGCGGTGACTTGAATTAACCAATCCATCAAAAAACCTTTTTTATAATTATTAAATAGAGCGTTGTTGGAGGCTGTGACGCTTCCAATTAAAAACTGTCCATGCTGCTAGCAACAATAACGGCACACACATTGTGAGCATGATGTTCCAGCCAAACGAATAAATGACCCACCCAGCTGACAGTGAGGCAATAGCCTGGCAAGTAAACATGATTAAATCATTGATGCCTTGTACTTTAAAGCGCTCATTGGGCTCGTAGCTGCTGGGTAATAAAGCGGTTGCTGAGACAAACATAAAGTTCCAACCGACACCCAACAATACCAATGAGAACCAGTAATGAACATACTGCTGTCCGACAAAACCGATCATTAGACAGATAAATAAGGTCAAAACACCAGAATAAAGAATTTTTTCGTGACCAAATTTGGCGATCAGTAACCCAGTAAAAAATGACGGCAGGTACATTGCGATAATATGACTTTGAATGACCCATTTAGTGGCAGCAACATCGAAGTGACTGTGAACGTGCATGCTGATTGGCGTGGCTGTCATAATAAAACTCATCACGCTAAAGGCGATGGTTGCAGAGGCAACAGCGGCAATGAATACGGGTTGTTTAGCAATGGTTGTTAATGGCCTTGGTTCACCCTCTACTTTTGACTGCTCGAAGATAACGGGCTTGAATTGAGTTAAAATAAAAAACGCAGGGACAAACAAGGCTGCCATCAACATAAAAGATCCTACAAACTCAATGTCGAATAGATTCTGGCCCCAAAACGCGATTTCTGGACCGATAAAGGCAGCTAACAGCCCAGCGATAAGCATAATCGATATCGCTTTACTTGCGGTATCTGTCGGCACTGATTCCATTGCAGCAAAGCGAAATTGCTGATTAGTTGCAATCATGAAACCAAAATTCAATATTGAGAAACAGAATAGCCAGAAGTGGCCAATGGTTATGCTATACGCTGTTAATAAGCAATTAAGCCCGCCCCATATCGATGCTAACAAAAACGTTTTTTTGCGGCCGATACGAGACATCAATTTGACAGTGGGCTGGATCCATAGCGCAATACCAACAATCATGCACGCAACTGGCAGTGTTGCAAGATTGCCAGAAGGCGCTAATTTTAAGCCGACAAAGCCTCCGACAAAAACTACGACAGGTCCGATGGAGCCCATAAGTGCTTGTGCAACCATCAGTAACCAAACATTTTTATGCATGTTGTGCATTGAATACCTTTGGGGGTTGTTTGAAAAATAACCATTGCAATTTTTGATATTGGTGCAATATTAAAAAGAGCGAGAGATTTGCGTTTAGACATTACGAAATGTTGTGAAAAGTCGTAAGTTAAACTCTAATGTTGTTAATCTAACTTGTTCTTACAATAGATTCTATCGCTAATTTAATGGATTACACTTACAAAGAGGCATTTTGGAGACGACTATGAAAAATACAAAACTTTTATTAATTTTGGGTATTACGCTTGGTTTGGTGGCCCCGATACAAGCGGGCGAAATAAAAGCCGAGTGGAAAGAACCTAAGGAGTTTCGTGATCTTCGTGCCGCGGACGGATTCGACAAGCGGTTTCACAAGAAGTTTATTGAGGACTTCGATAAATTTTTTGCCAAAGTACAAAGTGAATTACCTGAAGACGTGAAGGTTGAATTTAAGTTTACGGATGTTGATCTAGCTGGTCGAATTGATTTTGGTAGCAGTTTTGACCGAGTTCGCTTGGTAGAGCATCAATACTGGCCGCGAATGGAATTTGAAGTTGTTATGTACAAAGGCAACAACAAAGTCTATCAAGACACTGTTTCAGTCAAAGACATGGCCTTTATGGACCGAGCTCCTGCTATCCAATATCGCAGTTTCGGATACGAAAAGAGAATGTTAAAAGAATGGATAGACTCAGAGCTAACTGACAAGCTGGCTCAATACGAAAAAAGTCAGAATAACGTAATGGAAAATGGCTAGAAGCTGTTTTCAACGACACGAAGCCACCGCAAGGTGGCTTTTTATTTTGTCGAAGAATTAACGGTAAGCCAGTGTCAACTCGGCAGTATCTTCTGGTATGATTTATCAAAGTCACAATCAACTAATCAATGAGCGATAAGATGCAACAACAATTATTAACCATGCTAACAATGCAAGACGATATGAATACCAAGGTACACCCTCAGTGGCGTGAACAAGGGTTTGAGTGGCACCGTGCTATTTGGGTCGAGCTGGCAGAAATGTTAGACCACTATGGTTGGAAATGGTGGAAGCATCAACAACCAGATATCGAGCAAGTACACCTTGAGTTAATTGATATCTTCCATTTTGGTTTGAGTGCGCGTTTGGTGACAGGACAACCCGTTGCGGATATCGCCAACGAGATTCAAGCTGAGCTGGCAAACCCAAAAGCGGCCCCAAGCTTTGCCGAAACAATCGAACAAATGGTTGCCAATACGCTAGCAACTAAAGGTTTTGATGTTGCTTCATTCGCTGCTTTAATGGCGCAGACCGAACTTAGCTTTGATGAGCTGTTCCGTCACTACGTAGGCAAAAACGTCCTTAACTTCTTCCGTCAGGATCACGGCTACAAAACAGGTGAATATATTAAGATCTGGAATGGCAAAGAAGACAACGAAGTATTGATGGATGTATTGCGCACGACAGATGCGACGGCTACTGATTTCAAAGAATTAGTATACGCTGGTCTTAAACAAGCGTATCCGACAGCGTAAATTCAGAACGTTAGGCTTGAAGCAAAAAGCTCACTATTGAAGTGAGCTTTTTTGTGTGTGGGTTATTTTACTGCAGATTTAAATTCTGAGAGAGTGGTATGCAGTAAATGAAGTTTTCGAACCACTTCTTCAATTTGATCTTTTTGTCCGGCAGGCGTCAGATTCGAATTTTTAATCGCTAAGATTTGCTCAGCTGTTTCTTCTAGATAAGGCATAAACTTTTTTGCTTCGGCCTGAAAAGGCGCGTCGCTTTTGAATATGGTTTCAAACTTACCATGACCTTGCGCTTTCAACGCGTCTATTTGCGCATCTGCGTCGATGGCTTTACGGTATAACTCTTTTAAATTTTCTTCTAAGCTGTTGATAAGGTTTTCCACTAAAGAAATTCCTGTTCTGGCCGATTACAATGGCTGTTAGTTTAACTTAAATAGTAAAACCAACAAAGCAAACCTAGAAATAAACAACCAGGAGAATGTCTGTGTTCGTTTCATCTTCGGGGTTTAACCCTAGCGCCAACGCAATGGAAGGGGGCGAAGCACTGGCCGCTAATTTAGCGAAAAGTGCGCAAGAACTAGAAGGCCGGGCAGCCTTGCAACTGTTAGCATCAACAGCTCAGGTGCAAGCACAACTGCCAAGCCCTGCAGTAGGAAGCACAGGAAGTGTGATAGGACAAACCATTAATATTGTGGTTTAGCCGACTTACTAAAATGGGTGGATCGGGGTTTTACTGGCCTCGCCGCCTATTTCTCTCACCAGCTTAGGTACCAAAAATCCCGGTAGGGCCTTAAGCATGTCTTGATACAAAGCCTTAACTGTCTCGTCGCCTAAATCAAAATGAGCTGCGCCTTGGACTTTATCAAAGACGTGTAAGTAATAAGGCAAGATCCCCGCGTCAAAACTCACTTCGTGTAATGCAACTTGTTGCTCTAGGTTATCGTTTATGCCTTTTAGCAAGACGGCTTGGTTGAGTACAGTCACGCCTGATTGTTTTAGCTCAGCTGTGACTTGTCTGAGTCGCGCTGAAATCTCACGTGAATGATTGATATGGTAAACCATAACGGTATTAAGTCGGGTCTGCTTGAGTAACTCACACAGCTCAGGTGTGATTCGCGATGGGATCACAACAGGTAAGCGACTGTGAATTCGCAATCGCGTAACGTGGTTAATGGCTTCAAGTTCGTTAATAAACCACTGCAAGTGACTGTCTTTGGCCATCAATGGGTCGCCACCGCTTAAGATCACTTCATTAATTTCTGGATGGTTAGCAATATAATCTAGGTGTTGCTTTAACTGTTGCTTGTTAACAGCGTTATCTTCGTATGGAAAGTGACGACGAAAGCAATAACGGCAGTTAACTGCACATCCTGTCTTAAACATGATTAAGACTCGAGATTTATACTTGTGCAATAAGCCTGGCAGTTCGGCTTGGTGCTCTTCTAAAGGGTCGGCGACATAACCTGGTGTTTGGACAAATTCCTGCTGGTGGGGCATCACTTGTAGCAATAGTGGATCGTTCGGATTGCCTTTTTCCATTAAATCAACATAAGGTTTGGGTGCACGCATCGCAAATAATTGACGGGCATCGTCATTGCCTTGTGCCAATTCTGGGTCTAAATTCAAGTAAGCAAGCAAGTCTGATAGCCGAGTGAAACTGTGTTTCAATTCTTTTTGCCACTCTTTTTGGCTTTGGGACTCAACAGAAAGGATTGCTTGTTGTATCATTCGGTTCACTTATATTTTGGTATTAATTTATTTTAGAGGATGACATGGCTTCATTCAGCACTAACCAATTTAAAGCTGGCCTAAAACTAATGATTGATGGCGAGCCTTGCAACATTTTAGAAAACGAAATCGTTAAACCTGGTAAAGGCCAAGCCTTCAACCGCGTTAAAATCCGTAAGCTAGTAAGCGGTAAAGTCCTAGAAAAAACCTTCAAGTCAGGTGAATCTGTAGAAGGTGCAGACGTAATGGACGTTGATTTAGCTTACTTATACTCTGACGGTGAGTTTTGGCATTTTATGAACAACGACACGTTTGAGCAAATCGCAGCAGACGAAAAAGCCGTTGCAGATAGCGTTAAGTGGTTAGTTGAAAACGACGTTTGTACTCTAACTTTGTGGAATGGTAACCCAATTTCGGTAGCGCCACCTAACTTTGTTGAGTTAGAAATCACCGAAACTGACCCAGGTCTTAAAGGTGATACAGCGGGTACAGGCGGTAAGCCAGCGACATTGACGACAGGTGCGGTAGTTCGTGTTCCTCTATTCGTACAAATTGGTGAAGTTATCCGTGTTGATACTCGTACCGGTGAATACGTAGGTCGTGCTCAAAAGTAATCGGCTAGAGTGCGATAAAAAGTCGGTTTTTGCCGGCTTTTTTTGTGCCTGAGGTTGGGCGAATCACAGGTCTACACATTATTGTGTAATGAACGTTGGTGAACAAATTAATGAGGATAGAACTATGTCTTGGCAGCCCTCTGCGCCACTCGAAAACTTAAAACTCCGTGCCCAGCTACTCCGCTCTATTCGTGAGTTTTTTAATGAGCGAGACGTTTTAGAAGTAGAAACTCCGTTGTTGAGCCAAGGTACAGTAACAGATGTCCACCTTGAGCCTTTTGTGACGCCGTTTGACTACCACGTTTCGGGACAACCTCAAAACCACTATTTACAAACGTCTCCAGAGTTTGCGATGAAGCGTCTTTTGGCTGCTGGCTCTGGTCCTATTTACCAAATTACCAAAGCGTTTCGCAACGAAGCGGCTGGTCGTTTTCACAATCCAGAATTTAGTATGCTGGAGTGGTACCGTCCTGGGTTTGACGATCAGCAACTGATGGACGAGGTTGCTGATTTAGTTGTCCGTGTTTTAGGTGTACCTTCAGTCAAACGAGTCAGCTATCAACAAGCCTTTATTCAGTTTTTGAATATTGATCCATTTGCTATTTCGTTTTCACAACTTCAGGCTTTTACGTTAGAGCGCTATCAAGACCAATGGGTGAAAGACGAAACCGACAAAGACGTGCTTTTACAATGGCTGTTTAGCGATATTATTGAGCCTCAGCTTGGTATCTCAGAGGGTGCGGCACTGCCATGTTTTGTATTTGACTTTCCGTCTAGCCAAGCGAGTTTAGCCAAAATAAATCAGCGCAATCCTAACGTCGCGCACCGTTTCGAACTCTATTTCAAGGGTATTGAGTTAGCCAATGGTTTTTATGAGTTACAAGACGCTACAGAGCAACGCAGGCGTTTTGAAAAAGACAACCAAATGAGACAGAAGTTAGGCCGTGAGCAACGACCTATTGATGAATTATTTATTGATGCACTGTCCCATGGTTTACCCGACTGCAGTGGGGTGGCGTTGGGCGTCGACCGCTTGTTGATGTGCCAGCTCAACGCCCAGCACATCAATCAAGTTATCAGTTTTGATCAGCCGCGTTGCTGAATTAGCTGACTTGTTTTGTGAAGTGTCGCTTTTAGTGGTTCTAATGTCATTGGCTTGGTGAGCTTTTCGTTAAATAAGCCATTGGGATCTTTAACAAAAATATCAGCCGTAAGAGCGACAATATTGGCGTTTGGATTGTGCTTTTTAATACGTTCTGCAGCTTCAAGCCCAGAAATGTCCGGTAAATTAATATCCATCAGAATTAAATCAAACGAACCTTTAGTTGCCTTATCGACCCCGCTTAGGCCGTCGTCGGCCACGTCTACTAAGCATGCCTGATTTTCTAACATAGCCTTGGCTAGTATTTGATTTATTTTATTGTCTTCAACCACTAAGACATTTAGTCCCGCTGCGATATCGAGCTCGGCTTTATCTTCTGTCACTAATGATGATTCAGGGATACTTTGTAGAGGTAATAATATGGTGACCGCCGTGCCGACACCTTCTTCACTCTCAATTGAAATCCTTCCACCCATTAGCTCGACGAGTCCTTTGGTGATACTCAACCCTAACCCGGTACCATGCGTCCCGCTTTTTGATACTTGATGGTATTTGTCAAAGATCTTGGCAAGGTTGTCCTTACTGATCCCAATTCCTTGGTCAACAATTTCAAGCTTTAACTCATCATTTTCCACATGAAGCGAAATCACAATCGTAGAGTTTGGCGAGGAAAACTTAATCGCATTGTTCACTAGATTGATAATTACTTGAGAGAATTTTCCTGAGTCAATCCAAGTGTCATATTGGCTGTCAGACTCATGGACGTGTTGAATGTTAATGCCTTGCTGTTCAGCCTTTACTCGAAGCATTTGCAGTAGATTGTCCATGGTATCGACCAAATTAATCGCTGCGGGTTCTAGGTCCATTTTACCGGCTTCAATTTTGCTCAAATCTAGTACGGCATTAATCATAGAAAGTAAATGCTTACCACTAAAATCAATGCTCTCCATATATTGGATAGCTTTGTCGTTTTTAAGGTAGCTCGATTTATCTGCCAATAAGATCTCTGTAAACCCAATGATGGCATTGAGCGGCGTTCGAATCTCATGGGACATATTCGACAAAAACTCAGTTTTTTGTTGATTAGCGTGTTCGAGTCGTTTCGTTTTTAACCGTAACTCGAGTTGGCCGATGACTTCTCTGCTGAGAATGGCTAAAGCTTTTCGTTGGTGGTCGTTTAACTTATTAGGCTTTTTATCGATTACGCAAAGAGTACCAATGGGGAGGCCCTCGGGTGACTTTAATGGCATTCCAGCATAAAAACGAATGTCAGGAGAGCCTGTGACAAGAGGATTATCGGCAAAGCGCTCGTCCTTACTTGCGTCTTCAACTTCAAATATTTCATCTTGTAATACGGCATGGCTACAAAAGGCGATATCTCGTTCAGTTTCATTCGCTTCTAAGCCGATTTTACTTTTAAACCACTGCCTGTCTGGGTCTACTAAGCTGATTAGTGAAATCGGCGTACCGCAGATTTCAGAAGCAAGCGAGGTAAGATCGTCGAATGCTTGCTCGGCTTCCGTATCAAGAATATCGTATTCGTACAATTTTCTGAGCCGATCTTTTTCATTTGGATGAAGAGGTGCAACAATCATCAACGATTAGTCTCCTTAAAATAATTCTACTACTTGCTCTCCCTCCGACTCTTGTAATCGTCGTTTGAACAAAGACAGCGCTTCCTCTATTGATGCGCCATTGAGTATAGCATCATGCATTTCTTGTTCGGTTTCAATAGTGTAACTAGCAGAAATCTTATCTCTGAGTAATCTCCAGTCGTCACTGCTCTCTAATTTCTCGTTGTCACTGACGAGCTCTGCGAGGAGGCTAAGGTTACTTTGCACATGGCTAAGGCGTTGACTTAATCGGTCGTAAAACTGAAAAGAGACGATGGCTTTATCAACTTGGCCTAATACATTGGCGGCTAATTGTTTGGTCTCTTGATCACTATCGGGGTTACTTTGGACTTGCATACAAAAGTTGGCTAAATCTTGAAATGAATCGCCGAGTTGTTCGATAGAACTCTCTCCTTCATGCATTCCAGAGTGAATTTGAGCTACATTTAAAGCCAGTAATTTTGCAGTTTCTGCCCGAAAACACAGTTGCTCATTTGGATTAAACTCATTACTCATAAAAACTCCTTTCAGGCTTTGTGAGTTGGTTTTTGTACATTCCTAGCCAAGCTTTAGTTGATTCACAATGTTGTGTGCTTGACGCGGGTGGTTAGCAAAAATACCGTCGACACCGGCTCTAAATAACCATGATATTTCATCGGCGTGATCGACGGTAAACACAAAGACTTTTTTGTTTTGCTCATGAATGTCGTTAATTATAGACTCATCTATACAGTCCATATCCAAATGCACACTATAAATTGGAAAATCATTTAAAAGAGTACTGATATCAATTGGATTTATAGCTAATAAAAGTCCCAATTTAAGGTCAGGTAAGTGTTTAGAAATAGTTTGGAGGTATCTGTGATTGAAGGAAGAAATCAGCAATCGACGTCGGTCAAAGGAAAATTTTTCGCACAATGACATTAAGGCTTGCTCAAAACGAGTGACTGACTTTAAGCCTTTTATCTCTATATTGAGGGTAAATTTATAGGGAGCGCAATACTCAATTAACCAAGCTAAATTTGGAATCGACTCTCCATCATTTCCTTTAATAGCATCTAAGTCGTACTCGGTTAGGTCGGATACTTTTTTGTCGATATTAAGTAGACGAGTTAGCCAGCGATCGTGAAACACCACAAAATCGGACTCTGTTTCAAACAAATCAATCTCAAGCCCATCCATCCCTTCGTCATTACAATGGGACAAGGCTACTTTTGAATTTTCTGGGTGCAGCGCTGATTCACCCCGATGTGCAAAAATCAACATGTTGCTAACCACCTTTTGGGGTTAAGAACCAAATCAATAATTATTTGTTAGAAACGGTACTTTGAGCGTTTTTACTAGATTTTTTACTAGAAACAGTCTCATACATTGCCGCAGCTAAAATAATGCTTCCACCACCAATAGTAGCAAGAGCTGGTGCTTCAGCAAGAATTAAAAACGCAAAGCAGATGCCATATACCGGCTGTAGGCATGCGACTAATGCCGCAGTTTTTGCACCTGTGTGACCAATGGCCGAGACAAATAAGGCATGAGCACAAGCCGAAAAAACAACGGAAAACAAAACGAGTTTCCAAATACTGTCCGCAGTTAAGTCAGTGGCCGGAACAGAGATAAATGGCAACAACAATAGGCCCGTTATCAAAAATTGGAAAAACATAGACTGACCACCATTATAGTGACCAAATTTGTGTTGGACGAGCACATTGCGCAGCGCAAAACAAAGGGCAGATAATAACCCAGCGCCCACACCAATTAGGTATTCATCAGAGAGTTGCGATTCACCAAACCAAAGGTCTGGAAATAACATAGCCACACCTAACAGTACTGCTAAACCCAGTAACACGTCTTTTTTGTCTGGAAGTGTGCGCCTAAATATAGGTTCAATAAACACCGTCATCATTGGGTAGGTAAAAAGTGCCAACATAGCGGTAGCTACAGTCGTAACTTGAATGGCGTAAAAATACGTTACCCAATGTACAGCAGCTAAAGAGCCAACCAACAGAGCAATACCCAAATCACGAAGGCTAGTTATTTTGAGAGAGTGTTTGCCAAAATACAAAACTAGAGCCAAAAAAGCTGCTGACAAAAAGCCTCGATAGCCAATCATGTCTAGAGCTGGAAGGTCAATGAGTTTGGCAAATAAGCCGGCTCCACCTAAGAGTAAAACACCTAGGTGAAGCTGAAGAAGTCCTGACATAGTGTCTTAAGACTCAGATGAAGTGTCGTTTGGAGTCTCAGTGCTAGACTCAGGGTTTAACACGTCAGCAAAACATTCACCCATTCGAGTCTTAGAGCCTGCTTCTAAGTCTTCTTTAAATTTAATCGCGTCTTTACCGAATAGGCAAACGACCGTTGAACCAAGTTTAAAGCGACCCATTTCTTCGCCTTTTTCTAGGAATACTGCTTTGTCGCCTTCGGCAGGGTATTCCCAGCGGGTCACGTCACGGCCTCGAGGTGGGGTGATTTCACCAGCCCAAACGGTTTCGATGCTACGCACGATAGTTGCACCAACTAATACCATTGCCATTGGGCCGATTTTGGTATCGAACATAGCAACAACACGTTCGTTGCGAGCAAACAAGTTAGGTACGTTTTGAGCCGTTAAAGGGTTAACAGAAAACGCTTCGCCAGGTACGTAAACCATGTCCGTTAACTGACCATCAACAGGCATGTGTAGGCGGTGGTAATCACTTGGCGCTAAGTAAATACACGCAAAATCACCACCGATAAACTTATCTGCTAATTCTTGGTAACCACCTAATAACTCTAGAGTTGTGTAATAGTGGTTTTTGGCTTGAACCAAACGACCATCTTCAATAGGGCCTAATTGGCTAACGGCACCATCAACAGGGTGAGCGACCTTGTCATCACCTTCAACAATTGGACGAACGCCATCGGCTAAAGCACGAGTAAAGAAGTTGTTAAATGTATCGTAGTGTTTTGGATCTGGGTTTTTAGCCTCATCCATGTTGATGTCGTAGGCTTTAATAAAACTTTTAACAAAAAACGTCGTGACAAAACCAAGTTTGGCTTTTGCAAGATAGCCGACTAACTTAGACACACCATGTTTTGGTAGGGCGTATTGAAAGGCCAGTTTTAAATTATCAAATTTCACGTTGAATACCTTAAGTTTTTTGTGAGCCGGGCATTGTACCTGAGCTGTTTAAAAAATGAGACTATTTTTCGTCTTTTGGCTGGTGGCGTAAGGTGATGTCATCTACGGTTTGTAAAATTCGCAAATAACTCTGATACCGAATGTCGCTGACCTTGCCATCGCTTACCGCTTGTTTTAGTGCACAGCCAGGGTCGTTCTTGTGACTGCAATCTCTAAACTTACACAATCCAACAAAATCACTAAACTCGACAAATCCAGCCAATATTTCGTCTTTGGAAAGGTGCCACATTGCAAACTCGCGAACACCGGGTGAGTCGATTACTGCTCCACCGTTTTGGAGGCGATAAAAACGCGAAGCTGTCGTTGTATGTTGGCCTAATCGACTGTTTTCCGACACCTGTTTTGTTTCAATATTGACGTCTGGCAATATCGCATTAACAAGTGACGACTTACCAACACCGGATTGACCGACAAAGACACTAACGTGATCTTTTAATAAAGCTTGAATTTGCTCGATGCCTTCCTCTTCTTTAGCTGACAGAGTGACAACCTGATAGCCTATGTCGGTGTAGAGTTTTACGGTTTCTTCGAGTAAGTCTTTATTAGTTTCGTCCAATAAGTCCATTTTGTTGATCAAAATGATAGGACGAATATGAAGTTGTTCCACCGCTACAAGGTAACGATCAATAATGTTTGGAGTTAAGTCAGGTAACAGGGCTGATACTATTAAGATCTGATCGATATTGGCAGCAACGGGCTTTAACCCGTCATAAAAGTCCGGACGAACAAATTCACTGGTTCTAGGCTCGACGGCTTCAATGACACCTTGAAAGTCCTCATTATTAACCTTGTACGGACGCCAAACTACAATATCTCCACATACCAAAGAGTCGACTGCACGGCGGATATTACATCGAATTATTTCGACGTTGTTGTCATCAGAGACCTGGTCAAACTGCTCGGTGAGTACTTTAGAGCCATCTTGTTCAGTGACATTTCTCTTTTGTACCTCTACGTCAGCGTGCATTCCGTACCGAGTAATGATCCGACCAAACTCCTGACCGCCTAATAGGCTATCGTCTATGTTAACGTCCTCTACGTCGTTATTGGCGCGTTTTGCCTTAGCCAATCTTTTACTCTGATTTGCTTTAATTCGACGAGTCTGCGATTTAGATAATTTCTTTTGTTTTGCCACTTTTGCTCTATGATTTAGTTATTAAAACTTGTGAATGTCGTTAAAAAGAATAACAATGTGGTTATAGTATACATTACCGACCTTGATAAAAAGGAATCAGTAGGACCTTTATATGTCTTTTAGTGAAAATAATCTGGTATGGGTAGATTTGGAGATGACGGGATTAGAGCCTCGTCACGACAAAGTACTTGAAGTTGCAACGATAGTTACGGACAGTGAGCTGAATATTTTGGCTGAAGGCCCAGAGATTGCGATTCATCAGCCAGATGAAGTGTTAGATAACATGGACGAATGGTGTATTCGTCAACACGGTAAATCTGGTTTAACAGAGCGTTGTCGCAAAAGTACTGTGACAGAGCAACAAGCGTGTGAAATGACTATCGACTTTTTAAAAGATTACGTTCCTGCTGGTAAGTCTCCTATGTGTGGTAATAGCATCTGCCAAGATCGCCGTTTTATGCATATTCACATGCTTACCCTTGAAGAGTTTTTCCATTACAGAAATATAGACGTGAGTACAGTTAAAGAATTGGCTCGTCGTTGGAATCCTGAGCTTGTCGACAGCTACAAGAAAAAAGGCGTCCACCTAGCACTTGAAGATATCCGCGAGAGCATCGAAGAGCTCAAGCGCTACAAAGAAAAATTCTTTGTTCTTTAAAAAGAGTTAATACCGATTAAGCCGCAATGATTGCGGCTTTTTTTGTACCTAATAACTAACCGTATTTAAGGAATAGACTATAAGTCGATTTTAATCTTAGGCCGAGCTAACAGGATCCTTTCTTTGAACTAAACTTAGTCTAATAAACAAGTAAAAAGAGGGATAGCAATTGATCGGTGGCCGTCGAACCTTGAGGAGCTATTTGTTATACGCTCTATTGAGTGTCGCTTTGCTGTCTACTATTTTATTAGTTGTTATCTACGTTCACTATGCGGAAAAAAGCAGACTCGAGCAAAAAGTTGAAAGTCTTTCACTCAATGCCAGATACACTGAGCACCAGTTTAAGCGCATTGTTGGTAATGCGGAGCAACTGTCTTCATTGCTCGCATCTTCGCCTCAGTTAACTCAGCGCCTACCGGATGCGTCCGATTTACAAACCTTTAAACGTGCACAAACAGAATTAAA
This sequence comes from Psychrosphaera ytuae, assembly GCF_017638545.1. Taxonomy (NCBI): domain Bacteria; kingdom Pseudomonadati; phylum Pseudomonadota; class Gammaproteobacteria; order Alteromonadales; family Pseudoalteromonadaceae; genus Psychrosphaera; species Psychrosphaera ytuae. Next base: position 1,762,038 of record NZ_CP072110.1, on the reverse strand, counting down.
TAAATATTTATCGACGATCAGGAATATTTTAGACAGTGAACATCACACTGTACGGAACATCACCATACTAGATGACCAGCAATTGATCTTTGCCACAACAGATCTAGATAACGACCTCTCCAACTTAATTCAGCACGATAGGTTTTTACCTTTAGAGCAAACTAACAGTGCCGTTCAGTTTCACTTTACAACACTTGATAACAAGCCATTTTTGGCGTTGAAACAGTTTTTTAATTCACCCAATGAAAATGGCTTTTCGGTGCTTATTGGAGTTGAGTTAAATGCGATTTTTAACAGTCAATCACAAGGTGAGCAAATTCATACATCTTCTCAATTGTCCGTTGTTTTCAAAGGTAATTCCGATGCAGGTAATCTCATTTATCAGGAGCGCTGGGAAAACGGTTCTGGCTTAATAAATTGGCCAGAATTAGATGCTCTGAATAAACATGATGAGATATTTTACATCAACCAACAAAGTTTAAGTGCAGATATAGGTTACGTAATACAAAATGAGCGGCTTAAGCTTGCGATTATTGCTTTTGATGACTTACCTCAGCCACTGTGGTTAACGCCGCTATTTTGGATTTCGGTATCATCTATTGTTTTGGTAGTAACCCTTGTGATGTTTGTAGTGAGTCGTGTAATTAGTCGTCAAATTGTTAAACCACTTGATGATCTTTTAATCATGGCTAATGACATGCTCAGTAGCACAAACAAATTAAGCGCCCCAAGTATTCAATTTGAAGAGACCGAGCGTTTGAGCAAAGCCATTTCTACCCTTGCAGAACGAATGCAAACCGCATTGAGCTGTGCAAATTTAAATCAGGACTTTGTATTAGAGTCAGTGCGTGAGGGGGTTATCATCTTTGATGAGCAAGGCACGATAATTAAAGTAAACCCATCCTTTACAGAGATGACGAGTTTTGAGACTGAGTCTTTGTTGGGAAGCAACATCAATACTTTACTAAAAGAGCACGACCAGTACTTAATAATGGGGCTAGCTTATAAACTAATGAGCGAATCCGAAAAAAGCTCAAAAGTAGATCCCAAGGATGTCACGATTATTTGTGCGGACAAGTCAGAAGTCATCACTTCTTCAACCATTACTAAACTCGTCAAGCTCGAAAGCTCTTTGTTCTTAATGGTGTTGACGGATGTTACCGAAAAAATCCAGTATCAAAAGAAACTCGAACATCTAGCTCTACATGACTCTCTCACTGATTTGCCCAAAATGTTGTTAGCAAGTGAGCGTTTAGAAGCTGCTATTAATAGTGCGAAGCGCTCATCATCCCTCGTTGCAGTTATGTTCGTTGACTTGGATCTGTTTAAGCCGATTAACGATCAATATGGTCATGCTGCGGGAGACCTAGTTTTACGAGTTGTTGCGAATCGAATGAAAGAGTCATTGCGCCAATCAGATACCGTGGCTCGGATTGGCGGGGATGAATTTTTGGTGATAGCACCAGAAGTAAAAGACAGTGCTCAAGCTTTGATTTTGGCGCAAAAGCTAAATCACGTAATAGAGCAATTTATTGATATTGGCTATGAAAAAGTAAAGGTGGGAGCCAGCATTGGCATTTCTATGTTCCCATCAAGTTCTAACAACAAAGAAATGTTGATTGCGTTAGCAGATGAAGCCATGTATCGGGTAAAAGCAGAGGGGCGTCAGGGGTGTAAACTTCACCCGAGTTGTACGGGAGATGAGGCGGATAATGTTACTGTTTTATACTCTCATTCGTCTCCGACAAAAACGAAATAAGTTGTGCTGCCGTAAACAAATACAAATCTGCTGCCGCTTTACCAAACATACTCGTGAGCACTTGCGCTGTGTTTGTGTTTATTCGCTGAAAAGCTTGGCCGCCGGAGATAAAAACCGGGTTGTGAGTGGGAGTTAGTCCAGCTTTGATATTTTCGATGAATTGCTCTGTATTTGATAGGTTGTCATACATAGTCGTAGAAAAAACCACAGCATCTATTTTAGATTGTTGAATGAGAAGATTGACGTCTTCGCCACTAATCTTACTGTTCAATGCGAGTTGAACTCGAATGCCATTAAGTTCGAGTAGGTGGCCGAGCATTTTCATACCTACAGTGTGTTTTTCAAATGGCGTACAGGTTATGAGTACTTGTTTATCAAGTCCCTCAAGAGAGTGGATAAGTGGCTCGTACTCACGAATAACTCTAGAACAAATAGAAGTGGCTAAGTGCTCTTGCTGGTGGACTATTTCATTTCGCTCCCATTTACGCCCCACTTCATACATAGAGGGTTGGATAATCTTTTCCCAAAAAACTGAGATATCGGAAGAGTTCAAAATAAATTGATGGGTTATAGCTAGAGCTGTAGTGAGGTCAGGCTTTAATATTGCTGACAAAAATTCAACTTGGGTTTCAGCAATTTCACTTTCGGTAAGTTCTTTACTCAAGACCATAGTTAGTTTTCCGATTCGATCGCTACTGCATTGATTCTAGTTCAATTTCAATGGCACGACAGCTTATTCGCACTTCGTACAATGACATTAACAAGGATAGTACGAGGGCAAGTAAGCTTAGTCCAAACATCACTGAGCCCAACTGAGCGAGGTTAAAAAACAGTGATAACATTGCCAAAGTACACAACAAAAAGCTGACCACGCCAGCAGTTTGCATTGACCGGATCAGGTGTAAGCGACGTCGTAGGTTGGTAATTTGTCGCTTAACAACGACTTCTAACCCTGAGTTATTTCGTTGATTCAATTCTCTAATGAGTTGGGCTAATACTAAAAATCGGTTTGTATAAGCTAATAACAACAACGAAATTGCCGGAAATAGCAATGCAGGGGTGGTCAATGTCATAGTTTGTAATAAATCATTTAGCATAATAAAAATCATACGCTTAAGTGATGTAAATCGCCAAGTATAAATGCGTAAAAAGTAGTTATTTTTAGTACAAAAAGTTGCTATTCTGTTTTTAGTTGGAACCAGTGGGTAACGGACAAAGCCTTGGGCGGTAGGCACGATGGAACAAAAGCAAGTATCTAAATTAGAACAAGAAATTGCTGAGCTGCAAAAAAAGCTAGCGATTGTTGAAAGCGATAAACAAGAAGCTGAAGATGCGCTTTTGGAGCTGTCTCAACACCTGACTTGGCAAGAAGATCAAATTGAAAAATTACAATCTGGTCAAAAGGCCGATTCTGATGACGAAGTGGACTTTATAAAAGCTCAATTGCACGACGCTCAGCAAGAAGCCGAACACCTCTCAGAGCAATTGTTAGCAAAAGATCTCTCGATGAGTCAGTTGATGACTGAAATCAGCGATTTAAAAGACTCCATCGAAGCCCTTCAACTCGACTCCCATAAAGTTGAACAACTTGACCAAACCGAACAACAACTTACTGAACTTAACTCCCAACTGACTGACATTCAACAGCAACACACTGAAGCTTCTACTCAACACCGCAACGAGATTGACCAGCTTCAAAGTGCTCTAGATAAAAGCCAACAAAGTCTGAGTAATGCAGAGCAATTGATCAGTGAACAAGATACTGAAATTGCAAAGTTAACCGCTCTTCAAAATCAAAATGAACAGCAAGAAGCCCAGCTAGATGGGTTTAAAGGTGACGTTGAGCGTTTAATGACGGAGTGCGGCGAGTTACAACAGCTCAATCAAGCTCTAACTGAGCGAGTGGATAACTTAGAGCATCAGCTAGAAGAAAAAGGTGCTCAATTAACAGAGTTCAAATTAAAGTTTCAAGGTGCAGAAACGGCCAACACCGAATTGTCTAAAGCGATTCAAGATAAAGACGTCAAGTTACTCGGACTAGAAGAACAAAACAAAAACCTTTTGTTTGATCTAGAAGAGCAACGCATTGCCACGAGTGGTGCGACAACCAAGATTACTCGTTTAGAGTCTGTATTAGCCGAGCTCGAACAGAACAAAACTACCCAAACGGCCGAACTTGAAAAGCAGATAAGTGAACTTAAAACTCAATTAACAAACACGCAACTGCAATGTCAGGAGTTGAACCAAAGCCTTGATGAACAAACTGAGTCGACGCAGCAGGAGATCTCTGATTTAACAACTCAGCTCGCTGAACAAAAAGAGCATTACCAGACGACACTCGAAGATAAACAAAAGCTCGAGTCTTTATTATCCTCGGTTCAGCAAGAGCTCAAGCAATCGAAACTGAGCAGTGAACAGAATCTGACTGAGTTAGAAGCTAAATACACACAACAAATAGAGCAACAGCGTCAGTCAATGCAGTCAGAGCTGGATCGCGTGACAACAGAGTTAACCGAGTCGCAACAGCAAAACCAACTGTTGCAGACACAATTGACTCAACAGAGCCAAGATTTAGAGCAGGCAAATGCTACGCAATCAGAACAAGTCTCGGCGTTACAGTCGAAGTTAGAAGAAGCTAATCAACAAGTTCAAACTAAACTACAAGTGATTTCACAACTTGAGCTCGCCCACACTGAAACTCAAAGCCAATTGTTGACCTCAGAGCAACAACTAGCGGACAAACGAGCTGAGCTTCAACAGGCACTGGAAAACTCAGAACAAGACGCGCAACAAATACAAACGTTAAATAATCAGATTCAAGCACTCAATTCTCAGTTGGCACAACAGCGAGACATCACTCTTCAAGAAGCCAAAGAAGCTAAAGATGCGGCCGAGGCGAGTGCAGCCACGATTGAAGAGTTGCAAACCAAGTTAGCCAAACTCAATCAAGAAAAGTTAGATGTTTTGTCGTTAAAAGAATCTGAGTTGAATACGTTAACTGATACGTTAAACAACGTAGAGCAAAACATAAAAACTCAAGCTAATCAGATTCAAGAATTAGAAATCGAAAAAGCAGATCTATCGGACCATACTAAACAGCTTGATTCAGACAAGCGCGCTTTGTTAGAGCAAGTCAAAAATCTAGAAATTGATAAAGCATCACTAGCGAGCCAACTACAAGAGTTAGAGACACAAAGCGCGAGTCAAATGCAGCAATTAGAGCAGGAGGCTCATACCTTAAGATCTCAAATCGAACAGCTCAGTGATGACTCAGATTCACAAGTCGCGGTATTAGCAAAGCAGCAGGCTGAAACAGAAGCCAAAGTCGAACAGCTCGAATCAGAAAAACAAAGTTTGTCAGAACAACTGACCCAACAAGTTTCATTAGTATCGACACTTCAAGATGAAATCGTATCGGTAAACCAGCAAGTGGTTGAGTCAAAGGCAGAGCTGACTGACGCACAAGAGAAATTGTCAGCGGAACAGCAAGCGCATCAACAAACATTGCAACAAGGGACAAAAAACACCGATGATTCCCTTGCGGCAATGGAAGGGCAAGTTCAGCGAATTCAACAAGAGCTCAAAACACTGCGCAGTGAAAAAGCCGATGTTGAAGAGCGCTTGGCGTATTCTGAACACAAAGCCGAATCTCTACAGGAGCAGTTAACGGCGGCTCAAAACGCAGGCGCAGAGCAAACTGAACACCTATACCAAACCAACCGAGAACTAACAGAGCGAATAGAAGAAATTCAACTTCAAACAGCGTCGTTTAGAGTGGAATATGAGCAAATGAAGGTTCGTTTGGCCGATACGTCAGAACAGCTAGGTAGTGTTGATGAAGATCTAGTCGAAACACAGCAAAGCTTGCATGTCGCCCAAAACGAGTTGCGAAAACTTCAAGATCAATACACACAACTAGAACATGAGCACAAGTTAACTTTATCACTCGAAGAGCAATTAAGAGATGAGTTAGAAGGTTATAAACAAGGTAAAATTGAAGAGTCTGAGTTGGTTGCTGAGGCAGAGATTAACCATGCTCGAACCGTAATTCAGCAGCTTCGTGCCGAAAATAACCAATTAAAATTCGATTTAGAAGAAAAAGTTGCCGAATTAGAGAGCCAGGTCACTGAGTATCGGTTAAAATTCAATTTTGCGCAGCAACAGTTAGAGCAACAAACTCAAGATTAGTGTGTTGTACTAAACTGCATTTCATATTTAATTCGAAGATGGTGCTTTATGAGCCAAAACAAGGCTAACAATTTTCAGCGTATTCGCGCGCTACCTAAAAAACAGCAAGCTATTTTATCTCTTATGCTCCTGCAGCGTATGTTGCCAAACTATCAATTGTTTGTTGCAGTGACGGAGTTTCCTCAGCCACATCAAATCGACAACATAATGAATAGCCTTTGGGAGCGCTTATTGATCCAAGGTGCCAAGTTAAACTTTGCTGCATTGGAAGAAAAAGTTGAAGCGCTGACTCCAGACGAAGCCGCGTATGATATGTACGGTGTGTATCCTGCCATTTACTTTTGTACCGGGTTATTGACCTATATTGCTGGCGAACAAAATGACGATGAATACGACGCGGTAGCTATCGCAAAAGTGTCTCAAGGTTGTATTGTGCACTTGATTGAATATCAGGCTGGCGAACAAGAGTTAGATAACACGGCGATTAGAGAACACGAGCTCATGGTCAGAGAGGTTGAGTTATTGACTGAGCTAATCGACTGGGTCGAAACCCTTAACCTCAAAAAAGTATCTGCCAATGACATTAAAAAACAAGCATTGTCCAAAGCCTTGGCAGATGGAATGTCTAATATCGGAATTGAACTAGATTAATCTAGTTCAAAGACCAATTTAAAAGTGACTGGGATTGCTGTCGCAATTGATGGTAATCCTGCGAGCTCTTTTAGTTTTTCGACACCGGCAATTAGCCCAAATTCATTTGCGTTGACCAAAACAGGCTTAGCGCTGATCACTAAAATTTTATTTTCACTTAGCTTATAAACATCAGAATGAGCAATAAGCTGTTGTTCAATTCCATGAAGACTCAGTGTAATTGGTGCGTGGCGGTGGAAAGACTCTCCAACTTTTAGCTCTTTAAGCGCGTCCAATGAAACTTCTGTCTGTACTTTGGCTGTACTAAATTTTGAAGTATCAAAAAGGTGATTTTGCAAACGTTGATCTCGAATCTCAATACCGGTACTGACGCTCGTCAAATCAACTTCTACCGTTGCTAACCCGTTTTTATCAATACTACCTGATAGCGACTTGAATTCATTTACTTCACCAATGCTGTCCTTTTTGATTGAAACAAACACCAACTTAGATTGAGATTCAATGAGATCATACTTGGCGGTTGCCGTCATCGGTAAAGCAATCAGCATTGCAGTGGCAAAAAGTTGTTTTAAGTTAAACATTTAATGTGCTCCTTAAGTCCTTGTTTGTTATGGAGTTGGTTTTACGACTATAGCCACCAAACGGTGCACTAAAGGTGAAATTATCAAGATAGTCGGCAACGCTACACTAAAAGCAAAGAGCCAGGCTTGCAACCAGATAGATACAATATTATCGACCCAACCAATGTTAAACACGGTGATCACCAAAGACATGATCCCCGACATCAACAGCGCCATAAAAAACGAAAAAACAATCCGCGTATATTTAACGTCAATCATACTCAACACACTAAGAAATTTTATAGGTCGAATAGAATAGCCGAGTTTGATTGGGGTTCCGAGTTTTCTTTTGTAAAGCCGATAGGATTAAATTCGGCTTGTGGAAACAAAAAGCAGGCCTCGTCATAAAGAGTTTGTAGCCACTCCGCACCACAAACAAGATCAATGCTATGACCACTGGCATAACAAAAAGAAATCGTATCATCGGTAGTTAAAACCTGAATCACTTTGTCTTTCAATACTACGGTGGTGTCGCTCCTGAGAGCATGATAGGCAGGTCGATATATGATTTTTACTTTGTTGCCTTTGTCGACGAGTGTATATTCGCAGCGTTTTGAGCGACGATAACGCTCAAACCAAATATTTACCAAAATAAAGGTCAACAGTATTACTAATAACGGTGTTTGCCACTCCTTGACAGCTTCTAACATCCCTTACGATCCCTAGTTCGTTAATTAGATAAAAATTTCACTAAACGACTATAAAGAAATTGTAAACGTTGCGCCAGTTGTTTTGTTATTAGAAACAGATACCTGTCCCTCATGCCAGTTCACGATTTTACTGACAATCGCTAAGCCTAAACCAAAACCTCCACTGGCTTTGTTGCGGCTAGTATCCAAACGGGTAAACGGAGTGAAAATATCGGCTTGTTGTGATTCTGGGATACCACAGCCATCATCGACCACCTTGATAGTTAGGCCTTTTTCATTGTTTGTAATATATAAATCAACGCGCTTTTCGGCATGGCGTTGAGCGTTTGTTAATAAGTTTTGTAACGCTCTTTCGAGAAGATAACCATCACACATCCACATTAAGTGCTCATCGCAATGTAGTTGAATTTGAATGGCGTGATTACGGTTTAGTTTCTCAACCAAGTGGTGACTTAACGCATACAGATCAACTTGTTCTATGTTTAGGTTGGGCTCTGCTGTTTCGAGGCGACCGTATGTCAAAACTTCTTCAATTAATAACTCGATTTCGGCAATGTCTGTCAGCATGTTGTCAGCGACATTGACGTTAGAGCTTGGATCGTCGCAGCCCTTTAAATCATCTTTGGCAATCGCAATAGAAAACTTTAACCTCGCCAAAGGCGTTCTTATGTCATGACTCACGGCTTGCATCATTTGTTTCTGGAAGTTCAGCAATTCGCGAATACGACGTGTCATTGCTTCAAAGGCTTTACCAAGTGGAAAAACAATAGAGTGCGGCTTTAACTCATTCTCTATATCGAGCTGACCTGACGAGATCCTATCGGTATAACCTTTGAGGGTATTTAAGTCACGCCACAATGGATAGCTCCAACCCAAAATTAAGATGGCCAGTGCACCATAGGCAAATAACTTTAATATCCCACCAATCCAAGACAATTCTGAATGGCTATTTTTGAATACAAGTGGACCTACGAGCAAAACTTGGTTTGGGTTAAGGGGAAGGTAAATCTCCACCTCATGTTCAGAAATGTATAAGAAAAACGGCTCCATTTTATCAATCGCTTCGATGTGCTCAGGTAACAGGGTAAATTGCTCAATCTGATGGATCGTCGCATTGAGTTTGTGATTCTTCAGAGATTCGATGACGTCTGTTTTGTTGCCTTGCTGATAAAGCGTTTGATAAGGCTTTAACAGTGTAACCATGGTTTCAATAGAGCGCGGCTCTGAGTGACTGGCGTGTGTTTCAAACTTTTGCCATAGCCACTCGCCACTCCAAGTGATCAAAAACAAACCAAAGGTAATGGCTACGTATAAACTGATAAAAAGTCGTTTCAAAGAATGGTTTTCCTAGCCTGCGGCATTTTTGGTCATGTGTGGCAAATATTGGGTTTGCCAAGCGCTAGGGCTGAACATATATCCTTTACCCCAAACCGTTACAATTCGCATCGGCTGTTTGGTATCGTCAAAAAGTTTCTTGCGCAAACGCGACACGCGAACGTCCACAGTTCTATCTAGGCCATCGTATTCTCGACCAATCATAACTTGGTGAATATGCTCGCGACTCAATGGTTGACCAGCGTTACTGGCTAATAACCAAAGAAGCTCAAACTCATGAGAAGTCAGGTCAATCGCAAAGTTGTCGATGGTAACCGTTCGGCTCAATTGATTAATATTGAACACCCCAAAGGCCAGTTCTTTAGTCGAGCCTGCAGAGTCAGTCGAAGAAGTTTGGTTACGACGTTGTACCGCGTGGATTCTGGCCAAGAGTACATGGGGATCGACGGGCTTTATAATATAGTCATCTGCACCAATCTCTAATCCCATTACATGGTCTATAGGACTGTCTTTGGCAGTGAGAAATATAACTGGATTTGTATAAAACCCTTTTATTTCACGACAAATCGTATAGCCATCTTTGTTCGGCAACATAATGTCTAAAATGACTAAGTCTGGGTTGATGCTTTTGATGGTCTGTACAGCCATTTCTCCAGACTGTAACAAGGTCACATCAAAACCGTGCTGTTGCAAAAAGCTTTTTACTAAATGAGCGAGTCTCGGATCGTCTTCTACTAATACAATTTTTTTCATTAAAAAATACTCCATCTAGGTCTTAGTCGGCGGCGCTTGTTTTGAGTAGCGCTGACTTTTACTTCCTGCCGATAAAAGTTGATTAATTCCAAGTCTTTTAACTCAAATACATCACGGTTTTTGATATTTACCTCGGCGTCAAAGGTAAATCGATCAACGGGAACCCAGCACTTGAGGCGCTGGCCGTTTTGATAAAGACAAACGGGTGTGGCAATCAAGTCCTCTGGTAACGTGACCTTAATATTCATTTGGCATGCCTGGTCGGGATAAGTAGTCAAACAGTTGATCGGTTTGATCGAAAACCCACTTTTCGACATTAACAACCGCTGTGACTGTAACTCACTATTTTCGTTTGACTTTGTTGCGCTAACCTTCATGCTTAACGCTAATCTTACGCTGTTTTGCACTAGTTCTGATTGCATTGACGCATACGTCTTTGTACTACAAACAACCACAAGCAGTGTCAAAATCCATTTATACAAGATATTGCCTAATCCTTTAGAAGTCATATGCCATCCCTATAAAATATGTGGTGATAGCTCGGTCTTCCGTTCTAGGACTTTGGTATATTTCGTTGTGTAATTGCAGATATTTAAAAAAGGCGACGGCTCGCCAGTTCTCTGCCAGCGGACGGGTCAAAAATACAGAAAAATGCGGGTTAATACTTTGGCCGGTGTAGTAATGATAATCGGGGTTGTCGGTGTGGCGACGGTCTAATCCAAAGTAATACTGAGTGGATTTTTGGTCATAAATACTCAATCCAACGCGTAACTGAACGGTCCAGTCGTCTAGAAGGGATTGACGGTATTGTTCAGATACGGTTAGTGGTAGTGTTTCGCTCCATTCTAATTCAAGACGGTGACCATAGTGGACCCCGCTGATGTCTCTAAACAGTTGTGCCGTTAGTAGCTGGTGATCTGAGATAAACCAACTAAAACGAACACCCCCATCAATGGACCAGTCGGGCTTTTCGACGCTGATACGTTCGGGCTGATTTATGCCAAAAAAAGCTTCCCAATCAAAGTCACTCAAACCTGGAGGTATTGCGCCTTCGTCTGTAGAAGGGGAGGCAGGTCTGACGGGTACTTTATTGTCAAAACCCTCACTGCCTAGGACTAAGTTGGCAGGATGGATATCGAAATACTGAGCATTAATTGGGTTGAGCTCGGTAACCAAACTGACTGAATATGTTTGGTTTTCGGTAAAGGTATAGCCCAAACTACCATTGTCGAAATAAAACTTTTCACCGTAAACGCTAAAGGTTGGAACAATTAATAATCGCTGATCTTGTGTTCCGTATAGTGGACTGGTTCTGTTGCCCAGGCCCATGGCGATGGAAATTTGCCAATCACCGACATCGACGTATTCAGATAGTTTTTCTGTAAACGAGCTAGTTTCTTGAGCGGCTTCGGCGTTTGTGCCATTAGGTTGTTCACTTTCCACGGCTTCGGTCGGCATTGCAGTGCCAACGGCTAGGATAAGGAGAGCGAAGCATGCGCCAAGTCGTGAAAGTTGCATTTAGTGTCTAAATCATTGTTATTGATAAATGTCTGAGGATAATTTAGCAGGTCTTGTTAGCGGCAAAAAGACGAAGTTACATTTTATAACAATTAAAACAAAGCCCAACTGGTAAAACCGAGTTGGGCTTGAGTGTTCATCTATGTTTAAACGAGCTTAAAAGCGATAGCTGATGTTACCGTAAACAAAACGACCATCTAAGCTATATGGCGTAAACGCACTATAGGTAAAGATTTGGTTAAAGTTACTAAAGCCAATGTTGCTTACGGTATCTTGTGGGTATTGATCAAATAAGTTGTTCGCGCCCAACGCAAATTTCCACGAGGCGTTAGGTTGATACGCAACCTCTAAGTCCGTAATCCATTTGGCAGCGATGACTTCGTCATTGGTTGGGTTACTCGAGACGTCTTGTACTTCACCATAACGGCTTACGCGTAGGCTGGTGGTCCACTCGTTTAGAATCCAGGTCGCAGATAGGTTAAGCTTGTCATCCGGTGTACCTTGCTCAAATCGAGATACTTCTCGACGGGCAAAATATTGATAGCTATCACCTAATGCGGCCAACTCGGCAGGGTTTTCTTTTACGTGAGTCACTTCGGTGTCGTTAATGTTGGCAGCGGCGCTTAAATTAAGACCACCAAAGTCTGCTAAATCGACTCGATACGTCGCGACAATATCTAGACCTTTGGTCGTCGAATCAATCGCATTAGTGAAGTAGCGCACACTTTGGGTATTAAACTCACCGGCTTGTTGCAAGATAGCTTCAACTGCATCGCCTCTGAGGTTTTCAGACAATACAATACGGTCATCGATGTCAATTCGATACGCATCAAAGGTCAAGCTAAAGTCACCTTGAGTATAGATAAAACCGGCCGTGAGGTTAACTGACTCTTCTGGTTCAAGTTGACGAGCGCCTAATGCTACAGCTGCCGGCTCGTTAACAGGGAACAAACCGACTTCACTTGGCACGCCATTTTCAAATACAGTACTAATGGATTTGTAAGACGTTTGTGCTAAAGACGGTGCTCTAAAGCCCGTACTGATTGCACCGCGAAGACTAAAGTCATCCGAGATGATATAGCGAGTCGCAAGTTTGCTAGTAAACGTGCTACCAAAGTCACTGTAATCTTCAAATCGACCTGCTAATACTAGGTTCCAATCGTCAGTTAGATATGTATCAAATTCAGCGAACAAGGCGATGTTGTTACGTGACTGGTTTGTCGCACTATCAGGAGAAAAACCAGATAAAACTTGAGCTCCACCGGCGGCAACTGGATTGCCATCTGCATCTAGCTTGGTGATATAAGACGCTTCTTCACCTGCTTCAATTTTATAGTTTTCTCGGCGGTACTCAGCGCCTATTGTCACATAGACATCATCAGGTAGACCTAAATCAAACACATTGCTAGCATCGGCGTTTAACAGCCACTGCTCATAAATCAAGGCACCGTTGTCAAAGTCGGTAGGACTATTACTGCCCAATGAAGTGTTTAAGCTGTTTGTGACGCCGAAGCCAAAGTCATTTCGGCCATAGTTAGTGCTGATATCCCAAGTCCATTGATTGGTTTCACCTTCAAGGCCAATTGCAAACGACTGGTCTTCAACATCGGTAACGATTTGCGGTAAAAAGCCATTTGGGTAAATGGAACTGACATTACGCGAGTCTTTCGCACGACGGTAAAAGCCGCCCGAGTTGCCTTCGCGTTTCGAAAAGCTACCAAACGAATATAAGCGCTTGTTGTTTTCGAGCTCGTAGCCAGCGTTGTAAAACACTGCAAAGTCTTCGATGTCTGCTTTACCAAAACGGTGATTATAGCGGTCAAAGGTCAGTTCTCGTGGGTCGAGTTGGCCGTTTTCATCTCGAGCATATTGTTCGCGCTCATCGATGCCTGATCGGTTTGTCGGTTCGTTATTACGGATTTCCAGTGACACATTAACAAAACCATCATCAGCTAATGCATAGCCAGAGTTGGCACTCAAAGTACGCGTGCCACCGTCATTGATCGAACGGTCATCACCTTTTGTGAAACCTAAATTACCTTCGTCGTTGATGAAGGTGTCCAACAATTGAGGTGAGCCTGCCATTTGTGTGTCGTATTCGCCGTATGTCAGGCTAACACTGCCACCTTGGTTTGCGTCTTTTAACACGATATTAATGACGCCCGCAATGGCATCAGATCCGTACTGAGCAGCTGCACCATCGCGAAGTACTTCAACACGCTTGATGGCAGACGTTGGTATCATGTTTAAGTCAACGGCTGTAGAACCACGACCTACGGTTCCACCTAAATTTAAAAGTGCACCTGAATGACGACGTTTACCATTGATCAAAACTAGGGTGTGATCTGGTGCCAAGCCACGTAAAACAGCAGGACGAGCATGGTCAGTGCCATCTGCCAATGTTGCACTTGGGTAGTTAAAGCTGGGTACTAACGCATTAAGCACTTGAGATATTTCTAATTGCCCAGTACTTGTCATCGACTCGCTCGTAATGACGTCGACCGGTACTGTACTCTCGGCAACAGTGCGTAAACTGCGACGCGTACCAGTGACTGAAATGACTTCTACATCTTGAAGTTTGGGAGTTTGTTCAGTTTCCGCTGCAATTGCGTTATGAGAAATGCCAAGTGCGGCTGTGACGGCTGCACTGATCAAAAAAGTAGAGTTGTTACGAGAATTCGTTTGGCGTAAACGCAGTTTCATTTAAAGCTCCTAAACAAGGTCTAATGAATGACTCTTCAAAAAAAGGGGCGGTATGTTAACGAAACAGCTGAAGGCCTGAAAATAACGGTTCACTCTAAATTATGCCAAATTGATAGTAACGACAAAGCGACTCAAATTGGTTTTTTAATTCAATCTGCAATTAGCGTAATAGGTTGTGGTGGCGGGCCAATCACTAAACACCGCTTTGACACCTATATCTTTAGCTAGGACTTCCAAAATATCAAACACTTGGCCGTCATACTTGAGAGCTGGATTGATAGATTTGTAATACCAACCACCACCTTTAGAGAGTGGGCCAGAGCGTTCAAGTGACCAAGTTATAATAGATAAACCAGCGGCTTTGGCTTGTTTAGCATATTCTGATGGGACTATTTTAATGCCTTTGGGCGTTTGTTCTTGAGAGAGCAACATCCAAATGGGTGGTGCAATGATACTCAGCCCCATTTCTTTTAATGACGTCATACTTGGAGACCAAGTGGTAGGGTCGTTATGATCAAAATTAGTTTGCTCATAACGACCGTCTAAATAAATGATTTGTTGACGAATTTGTGGGTATTCGTGCAACCAAAATTGCACGTCTTCTAGGTGGAAAGATTGTGGCCATATATCAGATAATGGCACGTTGGCTTTTAAATACTCTTCAATCATTTGTTTTGCATAAGCAGACTGCGAAAACCAAGCTGGTTTGTGTATCGCTTGTTTAAGCTCAGGTGTCATCATTACACCTAGATTTTTGAACAACTCAATACTCTGCTGGTGGCTCAACACTTTACCTTGAGGTGAATCTATTAAGTATTCACTAATGCTTTTGGCTCTAAGGTTAACCTTGTCCATACGCCCTTGTAACGACAAAAACTCATCGAGAGTAATATCAGTTGTGCAGCATTGAGCATTTGCATCATTTAGCTCAGTTGCGGCGCTAAATGACTGCCGACAAGACTTGGCAAGTGGTGTTTGTAATATGTTGGTCGTCGTGTGTAAGTCACACTGTGAATGCCGACACACGAGCTGTTTATCTTTAGTAAACGTCACATCACATTCTAGTGTTGCCGCACCCATTCTAAAGCCCGCCTCATAACTTTGTTGGGTGTGTTCTGGCAAAAACAACGGCGCGCCTCTATGCCCTATCGAAAAAGGGTGTGGAGACAAAGGCTTATTTTTACATGCCAGTAATTGTTCTTTGAGTTCACTGTTTGGCATTGAATGAATCAAGTTAACGATGCGCTCTGGATTTGACTTTGATTTTGACTTTAAGGCTTGAGCATAAGAGCTGAACATCAATACTGTTATTGGCACTAAGATAGCGAGTAGTGTCGTTGTTGGATTTTTTGTGGTCACTTTTGTTCCTAGAGCTTGTTCTTAGTAATTGTTCTTAGTAATTGTTCTTAGTAATTGTTCTTAGTAATTGTTCTTAGTAATTGTTCCTGATTTCTTACATCTTAGTTTTTATTTCCAAACTTAAGTCCTCAAGTTCTGGCTCGGTTTAACAAGAGAGTTAATAACGTAAGTGTGTAACCACAATATGAAAAATAAATGACAAAGACAAAAAGGATTGATCTGAATCAAAATGAGATCTAAACTTTCAGAAAATACTGAAAGTTTAAAATGTTTTGAGGTGTAGTATGCAAATGTCTTCAATGGTTACTTCAGCCGTTATGCATTTTGGCGAAATGGGATCGCGTTGGGGGTTCAATCGAACTGTAGGGCAAATGTTGGCGTTGATAGTGTTGCACGATGAGCCATTGTCGGCTCAAGAGATCGCAGACGCCCTTAATATATCGCGTGGAAATGTCAGCATGGGGTTAAAAGAGTTACAGTCATGGCGACTCGTTAAACTGCACACGGTTCCGGGTGAGCGCAAAGAGTTTTTTGTGCCCGCAGGTGATATTTGGCAGTTGGCAAACCGAGTCTTTGAAGAACGACGCAAGCGTGAAATTGACCCTACCATGAGTTTGTTACGTGACTTATTGTTAGATCAACCGGATAACCAGCAAGAAGTAGCAGCTCAAAAGACGCTTACTGAAATCCACGATTTGTTAGAAAACGTCACCACTTGGTCACAAGAGTTACAGCACCTAGGTCCTGACAAACTCAATACATTAATGCGATTAGGCTCTGGAGTAGGAAAAGTTTTAGAACTTAAAGACAAAATGATGCCAGGTAAATCAGTCGCTAACGATAAATAGTATTCTCATAAAATCCGCAACTTAACTAAACACTAAGGAGTTAAGATGGACGTCTTTTTGCTGTCGCGCTTGCAGTTTGCGCTCAATATCAGCTTCCATATTTTGTTTCCGACCATCACCATCGCGTTGGGCTGGTTTTTGTTTTACTTTAAGTTGCGCCATGACTTGAGTGGCCATCCTGTTTGGATGCGGATTTATCGTTTTTGGGTTCGGGTATTTGCATTGACTTTTGCCCTCGGTGTAGTCAGTGGCGTCACCATGTCGTTTCAGTTTGGGACTAATTGGCCAGGCTTTATGGAAAAGGTCGGTAACGTTGCTGGCCCGCTACTGGGATACGAAGTTCTTACTGCATTTTTCTTGGAGGCCACCTTTTTAGGTATCATGTTGTTTGGCATTAACCGCGTGCCGTCTTGGTTGCATACATTGTCAGCACTTATTGTCGCTGTGGGGACGACAATTTCAGCGTTTTGGATATTGTCTCTCAATAGCTGGATGCAGACCCCACAAGGTCACGAAATCATTGATGGTGTAGTGTATGCCAAGGACTGGAGTGCGATCATTTTTAACCCATCATTCCCATATCGACTCGGTCATATGTTGTTGGCTTCAGGCCTGACTGCGAGCTTTTTGATTGCGGGCTTATCTGCGTATCGGATGTTAAAAGGCGACGACAAATTAGCCCCGCAGCTAGCCCTAAAAACAGCGGTATTTGCGGCGGCCGTTTTAATCCCAATTCAAATATTTGTCGGTGATTTACACGGCTTAAATACTCTCAAGCATCAACCTCAAAAAATCGCAGCAATGGAAGGTGTTTGGGAGACTGAGCAGGGCGCTCCGTTGTTGTTATTTGCTATCCCAGATGAAGTTAATCGCACTAACCATTTCGAAATTGGTATTCCTAAAGGCGCGAGCTTCATTCTGACTCATGACTTGGACGGCGAGATCAAAGGGCTAAATGAATTTGTTGGCGAACATCCGCCCGTTGCTCCGGTTTTTTATAGCTTTAGAGTTATGGTTGGCCTGGGAATATTGATGTTATTGGTCGCATGGTGGTCGAGCGCTCAGATAATAACTCGTAAAGAGCTACCTGATTACCTTAAAAAAGGGTTGGTCTGGATGACGTTTAGCGGCTGGATAGCAACCCTTGCTGGTTGGTATGTGACGGAAGTAGGCCGTCAGCCGTATTTAGTATCAGGTGTGTTAAAAACTTCAGATGCCGTAACCCAATTACCTCCTGAGCATGTTGGGTTTTCATTTGTGATATATGCGGCACTTTATTCCGTATTGTTAGTTGCTTACATCAAAACGTTATTTTTGATGTGCCGTCGCTCTGTCGAGATTGAAGAAATCAGTCAAGAAGAACGAGAGCAAGCCCGTAAATACAAACAACGCGTCGCGAATGCTTAAGCGCTAATAAATTGGGAGAAAATAATGACGTTCGAATTTTTGTCCGAATCACAACTCGCGACCATCTACATAGGCTTGTTGGGGTTGTCGGTATTGTTGTACGCAATTTTGGATGGTTATGATCTGGGTGTTGGTGTGTTATTACCGAGTGATAATCAAGAGCAACGAGACCGGATGATTGCGTCTATTGGCCCTTATTGGGATGCCAACGAAACCTGGCTAGTACTAGCAATTGGATTGCTGTTGATTGCCTTTCCTACTGCTCATAGCTTGGTGTTACAGGCATTGTACATTCCAGCGACCATTATGCTGGCAGGCTTAATATTGAGAGGGGTGTCTTTTGATTTTAGAGCCAAAGTAAAACAAGGCCAAAAAGCAATTTGGGATAAGTGTTTTAAGGCGGGGTCGCTTATTACAACACTTGCCCAAGGCTATATGCTGGGCCTTTACGTTACGGGGTTAGAGACATCTATTTGGGCACATGGCTTTGCTGTTTTATCTGCCTTAGGCGTGACTGCAGCTTATGCGTTTATAGGGGCGTGTTGGCTAATTTTAAAAACCGAACATGATTTACAATTGCGTGCGTATGCTTGGGCCAAAACGTTGATTTGGGTACTAGGCGCAGGGATCATCGCGGTGAGCTTGGCTAACTTGTCTCTGCATGATTTTGTTAGAGATCTTTGGTTGAGTACTCCAAGTGGTTTGTTTTTAGGCGCGATTCCGTTGATCTGCTTTTCTTTATTGGTTTTATGCGGTGTCGTATTACGTCGCCTACCTAACAGCCAGACGGATAATGAACCGGCTCAGGGAGAGTGGTTACCGTTTTTAATAGCGATCTTGGTATTTTTATTGTCGTTCATGGCCTTAGCAATGAGCTATTTCCCATATGCCGTTCCTGGTCAATTAACTATTTATCAATCGCTTAGCTCAGCCGATTCACTGCGCTTTTTGTTGGTGGGTGTCGTGTTTGTTGTGCCATGTATTTTGGCTTATACCTTCTTGGTGTATCGGATCTTTTCTGGGAAGGCCGAGCAGCTAAGGTACTATTGATAAATGAGTACCTTAGCGTCTATTACATAGAGTTATGAGATTACAGGTGCTGGTCTGCTTCAACTAAGAATTGAGCCAGTACCTGAATATTTTGTTGTAATTGTGAACGCAAACGCTCTTTCATCACAGGAAACAAAGCATCGGCGCGGTCAAACTGTGTGTGCCAAATTTCACCCCAAGCTTTTTCAGACTTGCGGTCACAAGCTGTTAACTTATCGGTATCAAGACAAGTCCAATAGGCTTTGTCAGCAACTTGAGAGTAGCCATCATTACCTCGTTTGCCATTAATTGCAAAGTTAGTTGCCTCTAGGTAACCAATTGGAATACCAGCACAAGCAAAGGGTGAATGATCAGACCAAGAGCCCGTCTCTCCCTCAGGATAGCCTTCAAACGGCTGGTGTAGTTGATGAGCTTTATCGCCAAACAAGTTTGATGAAACGGTTTTCAAACCATCGCGAACCTTAGTGTCACTGGTGTAATTTGTCTTAGACAAAAAATCACACTTGTATGGTGTTGAATGGGCGCTGTGCACATAAAGGTAATCACCACCAATAATCGTGTCTAAGTTGATCATCGCTACTAGCTTGTCTAACTCAATCGATTTATGACCGTCGAGACCTTGCTGAACATATGCTTTAGAGCCTTTTAAACCACGCTCTTCTGCACCAAAGGCAACCAATTTAACGGTATAAGGTAAAGCCTGATCTTTTAAAGTGTGGGCCAAAGTTAGGAGTGCAGATACTCCCGAACCATTATCTATCAATCCCAATGAGCCATTGTGATCACCAACCGAATCGTAATGAGCACCAATCAAAATCGTTTTATCAGATTTTCCTGGAAGAGTGACAATCAGGTTTTCGGAACTTAGAGGAGTGTCCTTTAATTTAAAGTCAAAACCTATTCGTGTGGCAGTGAGTCCCGCCTTTTGCCACTGTGCGGCAATCCAATCGGCCATTTGCTTTTCTTGTGGCGCGCCTGCTGTTCGCTTACCTTTGTCCTCAATAAAGTCCGCAAGTTCGACAAAGTGTTGCCAAGTTTGATTTGGGTCAACTTTGATACTTGGAGCAGACGTAGCAAATATCGCTTGGCTGATAAATAATCCGCAAGCACTCGTTAAGCTCACTAAAAGTCGAGATACCTTCACAATGGATTCCTTACTGTTTAATTAAATTTGAAATACGACAGTGTCGCTATTTATTTGTACATTCTAGGTAGCACATCTTGTTCTGTGTCTTTAAATTTGTGCCAGACTGCCATACTAATGTGGCCAATAATTACTGCAAAAAATGCCCAGCCAAGTTCACCGTGAAAATCGCTGCCTAGGTCAATCATCCATTTGATCTTTTCTCCTTCAAAGCCACTAAATACAGGAAGCCCAAAAGGTTCAAATGCTCGACCTGCGCCATACTGACGTAGCAAAGCTAAGCTTGGCACAATGAACATAAACCCATAAAGAGCCAAGTGACCAGCGGCGGCTGCTTTTGTAAGTGATGGAGGACGTTTGGCGAGATTTATTACTGCCCAAATTAGGCGAATAAACACTAATACAAGTAACAAAAAGCCAAGCGGCTTATGAGTTGGCCAAAAAAAAGCTTCTATTGCGGTATCTTCAAGAAAGTAGTGAGCAGCCGAGCTCATCAATTGCCATAATAAAAGCACTGCCATACCCCAGTGTAATACTCGGCTTACAGTGCCATATCGCGATTGGTTATCAGGTGTCATCGTGGCTAAATCCAGTTTTATGTAATTAACAAAAACACTAATTTACTAGAGATATCACGACATGACACTGGTTTTGCGTTCATTTCCTAAAAAATACCTACAATTGACCTGGGCTTTATTGTCAAAGCCAATCGCAGAATACCATTAGATTTTTACTACAACTGTGTTAGCGATGAGGTCATGCCACGCTCGACTTTTTTTACTTGCGAAGGCCACACCGATGTCGCTCAAAAACCAAACAAAATTTAAAATAGTAATGCCTCCGATTATGTACAGAAGCCAGTCAAAGGTTTGTCCAAATAGACCAGTAAATACGATATTAAAAACAAGTAACACTATAAGCCCGATATTAAAGGCAACAGTAACTATCTCTCTGAGCATTGCTTGTTTGATATCCATGTTGAGAAGTGAATCTGTGTTTTCTGATTCATCACTCGATTTAAAGGACATGACTTTTAGGTTTAGCATCATTTTGCCCACTGTTTGTCCGTACAGACCATGCATAATGATGCGATACATAATATATATTCCGGCATTGATTATGGTCTGGAGTAGACCTTGATTCCCAATAACCAGACCTAACAAAAAACTGATGAATAATAATAAAATAGCGTCAATTATTAGCGCGCCAACTCTTGCAGGTAATGTGCTATATGGATTGTCTTCATTTACATGAGAGTCTGAGGCTATAGCTTTACTGTGATCAAACTCATTGATCAGTTTGTCTAATAGTGCAGTACGCTCTGGATATGCTTCGACGTCTATATAACGGCGTGCATCTACTAATTCGTCATAACTATATGACTGATAATCCGGTTGAAAATGCATTAGAGTCCATTCCTTTATCGCTGTTATTCATATGTCTAGTCTCGAGCGTGCAGTCGACCCGAGTCCATGGTGATTACCTCATCACTGTCGTGTATTAAAGACGGATTATGGGTAATAAGCAACACTATGGTGTTGTTTGCGAGTTCTCTGATGGTCTTCATAATATCGCCTTCGGTTTGTTTGTCGAGTGCAGAGGTTGGCTCATCAAGTATTAACAAGCTTGGCTTTCTCAATACAGCACGAGCTAAAGCTAGGCGTTGGCGTTCACCACCCGATAGCTGTTGCATTTTTTCGGTTAAAACAAGGTCTAGATTTCGGCTGTTTTTTTCAAACCAAGCCATCGCGTTTGATGAGTCGTTAATGCTCAATGAAGACATGATGGAGATGCTGCAAAACTACCGCAATGATTACTATCAAAATCAAGTCCTGTTATTACACTCTGTATATGGCGAAAGCATTGATAAATGGCAAATGGATATAGTGTCATTACTCAATGGTGCATTTCATGAGTACGGTATGTTGATCACTGTCGATAATGCGTTTTTTGACACTCGTCAGTGCGCTAAAGTAATAGCGAAAGCCTTAGATGGTGCGCTTAGCGCCCTTAATGAATCTGACTTAGAATCTGTCGTTTCTTCAGCCATGTTAAGCCAAGCTCAAACAAACACAGAACAACCCCCACCAACCCCAGAGCAACTCATTTTTAAATTAAAAGAACAAGCTTCCGACTTACCGAAGGAGCACCAGTACCAAGTGGAGCAAACCTGTGAGCTATTGCTTCAATCATTACAGTCAAACAATAGTAATGACGTATTACATCGAGCTTTAATAGCCAATTTATCACCTTATCAAGGTCTTAATGCGACTCGAGTGTTACTCGCAGAACGTTTGGATGTACCGATTATATAAAAGAAACTTTTGTTACATTTAAGTTTGTAATTTTCTAGAGAGAGTAATTTTAAGCTGGTATAGTGCCACCGCACAAAAATTTAATTTATAAAGGGACTTATTTTGAGAATAATCCATCTTATTGTTTTGTCAGGGTTTTTGTTATCCCTGTCAGTTTTTAGCAACTCCGTTTCTGCCAATAAACTTTTACCTGTCGAGCTCTTTAGTGGAGGCGTTGACTACGACCAGGTTACTATTTCTCCAACAGGAAAATACTTAAGTCTAGTTTCTGAAGTAGACGGTCGTCGCAACCTTTATATTCTTGATTTAAAGAATTACCAAATTATCAATACGGTTGCCTTTCCCCGTAACGCACAAGTTGGTGATTACCACTGGGTAAATGAAGAGCGTATCGTATTAGAAAAGCAATACCTACGTGGGTGGACTGATCATCCTCTTTATTATGGTGAGTTATTCGCGATCAATGCTGATGGTTCGCGAGGTCGCTATTTAATTGGGTATCAGGGCGAAGCAGCCGGCTTTACTCGTTTGCGTAAAGCAACGGCAGTTGACGGAACTTCATACGTACTGGATCCACTAATCGATGACGAAGATCACCTTTTGGTTTATACAATCCCTTGGACTAGCTCAAAAGAACCAACAACGGTGGTATACAAAGTTAATGTACGCTCAGGCAAACGTCGCAAAATTGCTAGTTCACCAGCGGGCTTAGGCGGCTTTTTGACGGACCGTCAAGGTAATGTGCGTGTGGCAATGTCGTCACAAGATGCCATTAACCTACAGGTTTTTACTCGAGGTGTTGAGAATAAAGACTGGAAAGAGTTAGAGCTACCTGATGGAATTGCAACATTAAGTCCAATCGCCTTCGACGAGTCTGGTAAAAACTTATACGTAAATGCATCACTGCAGGGCGAGCCTTCGGGTATCTTTAAGCTGAATCTAGAGTCGGGCAAAATAAACAAAATATTCCAAGACGACACTGTCTCACCGAGTAAATTATGGCTTGATAAAACTACCCGTGAATTATACGCAGTAGAATTGGAGTCAGGTTATCCTACATTTGCATTTATAAAGCCAAAACACACTCTGGCAAAACGTCTTAAAGGCCTACTGGGTGCTTTAGGTGGTGATCAGGTTCGCATTGTGAGCTCAACCGTCGACAATAATAAGTCGATTGTTTACGCCTTTAGTGGTTCTAATCCTGGTGCTTTTTACTTATTCAATGGTGAAAGTAATGAATTAGCCTTCTTGTTTAGAGCACGTAAATCGATAGACACTAAGCTTATGGCTGAAGTAAAACCAATTGACTTTACTACACGTGATGGAATTAAAGTTTATGGTTATGTCACCTTGCCGCAAGGGGTAGAGCATAAGAACTTACCGCTTGTAGTAATGCCACACGGCGGCCCACATGGTGTCAGAGACTGGTGGGAGTTTGATCCTGAAGCCCAGCTATTAGCAAACCGCGGTATAGCAGTTCTTAAAGTGAACTTTAGAGGCTCGGGTGGTTTTGGGGCATCTTTCGAACAAGCTGGCTTCCGTCAATGGGGTAACAAAATTCAAAAAGACATCATCGATGGCACTAAGTATCTAATTGAGCAAGGTATCGCAGATAAAGATAACATTTGTATCATGGGGTCGAGCTTTGGTGGTTACTCAGCATTACAAAGCTCAATCATGGAGCCTGATTTGTTCAAGTGTGCTATTGGTGTCGTAGGTGTTTACGATATGCCAATGATGTACGAGGAAGGGGATGTTGCAACACGTCGAAGTGGTCAAAAATACCTAGAGCGTGTTCTCGGAGAAAATGAAGATGTGTTAAAAGCGTATTCACCAGTTCACAACATCGATAAGCTAAAAGCACCAGTGTTGATAGTCCACGGTGGTGATGACGAGCGAGCACCAATTGAGCAAGCTGAATCGCTAATCGATGCGTTAAAAGCAGCAGATCACCCTTACGTATATGAGTTATTGGAAGATGAGGGCCATGGTTTTTACAAACCAGAGCACAGAACTAAATACTACAAAAAAGTGATCAGCTTTTTGGATGAGCACTTAGAGCTTTAATCCGAAATAAAAACACTCAAACTTTAAATAAAAACCGATGTTAACCGCATCGGTTTTTTAGTCTTTTAAAGCCGATAACTTTTCTATCAACAAAAAGCACTCTTGTTCTAGTAAGTTACCATCAAAGTTATTCGAGTATTGGTTCATAAAACCATGTTCTGCGTCGACAATTCGACACGTTGGATTTTGATTAGTTTTAATGCTTTCGATGACTTGTTTGATACAAAAATGAGGTTCATGTTTAGGAAAAACAAACTCTAAAGGAAACGACGGAGATAAGTCGGTCATTTTTCTGATTTGTGAACTGTAGTAGCCAAAGCCCAATATTTTTGTACTTTTTAAACAAGACCTATCCTGATTATTAAAAGTCCCAGCATAAGACCACAACGCTGAAGCTCCAACACTAAAGCCAATAATACAAATGGTTGTATGTGCTTGGACAACATCTGTTTGGGTAATGTCGTCTAAATATGACGCTAATAACTGCGAGTACTCATCGATAGAGCTGTGTTCTACAAAGTACTCGTATGCCTCGGCTTCCTTGTTAAAGGTTGGAGTTTCTTCAACAGCGGTATCTTTATAGGGAGTTAAAATTGCAAAGGAGGTTACAGCTTGCTTTGCTTCAAGCCCATTCTGTAGTTGCTCGGCTAAATGACTTAGTGCATCGGTATGACCGAAAATATCACTGAGGATTACTATGTGCATCAGAGCTTGAAGTAGGTTGTGATTCCCGACAATAGGTTGGTCACGGCAACGGATGCCAAAATCAATCCCATCACCCGGCTGATAACACTAGCACCAGCGTTACCAATGATTCGGTGCACTTTAGAAGCGATCAACATCAAAATCAGATTGATGAGTAAAACAGCCAGCATCATTGAAACCGTTTGAATTTGCTCCCACGTATTAAAGCGCGAGTTTTCGGTCATAAGTACACACGCTAACATCGCACCAGGGCCAGCAATTGAGGGAACTGCCAGCGGAAAAATGGCAGTTTCGTGATGCGCTTCGGCAATTCTAACCTCTTCCTCGGGCTTACTCTCACCAAAGATCATTGTGATGGCAAAGATAAATAGAACAACACCACCTGCAATTTGAAAAGCAGGTAGCGGAATACCCATCGCCGTTAGTAATAACTCACCAACAACCGCAAAAAACAACAAAATAAGTGCTGCGACAAAAGAAGCAATAATAGCAATTTTGCGTTTGCCAACTTCATCGAAATTTTTGGTAACAGCGATAAAAACAGGAACTGTACCGATAGGATCAATGACCGCAAAAAATACGATAAAAACGGCCAAAAAATCAATCATATCGATACCCCTAATTTATTCAGTGGATAGGCCTTAGTTATTTAGCGTCGACTTCTTTACAAACGCCGCTGTGATCATCATCTCACCAGCGCCAGATACTTTGCAATCTAATTGATGGTCTTTACCTTCAACAATGCGACGTATTACTGCTTTAGTCCCAATCTTTAATACTAATGAACTGCCTTTTACCTTTAAATCTTTGATAAAAGTAACCTTGTCACCAGCTTCAAGCTCAGTGCCGTTGGCGTCTTTCGCTGTGATGTTGTCTTCAGCTGCAGCTTCTTCTGGATTCCATTCGTAACCACATTCTGGGCAAATCACTAGGTCTTGGTCTTGATATGTATATTCAGATTGGCAGCTAGGGCAAGGAGGTAGGGTCATAGTCGTTACTTCTTTCTTTAAATAATGAGCTTATTGTAGATCTAAACCCCAGATGAATCGAACGTTAAATTCACGTTCGACTCATCGAAAACCATAGGACAATCGACTAATCGAGATTAATCAGTCTTTTTGTTTGCCAAAAACACCACAAGTTCGACATATTCCTCAAACGACTTTAGGGCTTTGATATTTGGTACATACTTACCGTGTATTACAAGTGTAGGGACACCAGAGTAGCCAAGTGAACGGATTGCCACTGTGTTTTTTTGCATTTTTTTAGTGTGGGCTTTTATCGCAAAGCTGTTGATGGTTTTATCAAATTTATCAGCTGCGATGCCAGCTTCAACAAATAGCGCTTTTATCTCATCGTCTGAAAACGCTTTTTTACGTGACTGGTGAATACCTTCAAAAATAGCAGGAACAACTTTTTCACTGACTTCAAGTTTGTTTGCCGCAATGAGTGCTCTCGTTAGGCGCTGTTCATCCGTTACGTTACGCCCGGGCATACCATCGACGTGATTTTTTACAAAAGGCACGTGCTTTGGCAGAGATTGTTTAATCGTCTTCATTACTGACTCTTGACGATAACAAGCAGGGCAATAAAACGAGAAAAACTCAATGACTTCTGACTTTGAGCTAATAGGTTGTTGCAATTGATTGTAGTGTTGGCCTTTTTTAAATTCCGCGCTTTGCACTGGGTTTACCAATAACGACGATAAAATTAATGCCAAACTAAAAAAAACACCTTGCATGGGACTTCCTTGTAATGGTTGTAAATATGGATAGATTAAATAACGCGTTTTGTTAAGCGTCGTTACTCAATTCTTTTAGTGCGACCATAGCTTGGGTCGCTTTTTCTTTGGGAACAAAAATATGATCGTGATAATAAGCCGCGATTATGTTTGCACTGATCCCATATTTTGTCAGCTGTGCGGCCACTGCTGCAGTGAGTCCAACGGCTTCCAAACTTGAGTGCACGCTGAGCGTGATCTTTTGAAACACTCCTTCAAAAGGCAAACTCGCTTGTTGAGCTTGATGCTTTTCTAATACGAGGGTTAGCCCCTCTTTTTCGTGAAATGTTGCAATTGGTTCTAGGTTTAAATATCGACTTAACTCATCTGCAACCGTACAAAATACAAATTCGGTTGTGGCCAATTCGGGCTTCATTGTTTGCAATAGGGTGGTTAAGTTTGTGATACCTGTCATTACGACTGCCTTTATAATTATTGCGATTGAGTACGTTCGCGTTCGATTATTTTTTCAATACGTCCCATAAAGATTTGTGACAAATTCCAATGGTAGCCCTCAAAGTCCGTGGTGTTCATAAACTGAACGACCACAGTATCACTATTTTTATGATATTCGGCAAGGCTTTGGTAACCAGGTACTAGACCGCCGTGTTCATACTCATAAATTTGATCATAAATGGCTCTTTCGCCAGGCTTAAATACCGAACCATCGTTAAGCGCACGAATAAACCGGCCCACGTCTTCGGCAGTCGCTAACATGCCGTTTTCATTTTCTTTAAAATCTGCATCGATACCAACGTAATAGCCGCTCATCACCTCATCTAATTTGACGTCTTTAATGGAGGCGAAGGTATTGTTTAACCCCAGTGGGATCAATATTTCTTGTTTGATGTACTGGTTGTGATCTTTCCCAGTTACCTTTTCGATGATTTGGCGTAGTAAATAGTAATTAGTATTAGAGTATTCGTAATCTTCGTCAGGCTTGAAACTGGTAGACAGGGCAAGGGCAAATGGCAGCGGATCTTGGCCATTTAATTGTTCATTTTGCCAAAATTCAGGATTGTCAGTGAAGTTGGGAATACCGCTTCTGTGACTGACTAACATTTTGATGGTGATGAGTTCAGCGTACTCAATTTTTCCGACTAACTCCGGAAAATAATCAGCAACCGTGTCATCTAAAGATAATGACTGTTGATGCGCGAGTTTAGCGATAGAGACGGCCACATAGAGCTTACTGATACTGGCAATCTTAAAAAGTGAATGAGGATCGGCAGGTGTTTTTAGATGTTTATCTTTCCATCCTGCGGTATAAAAAGCAGGAGGTTTACCGGCTTGGTCAACATAGACGATAACGCCATCAAATCCGTAATCAACAATCTCATCAACTTGCTGTTGAACAGAATTAGGTAATGGCAAAATCCAAGCCTTAACTAAAATCCAAGGTACAAAAAACAACGAAACAGCGGTTCCAATGAATAATAGGGTTCGAAAGATTAACAGTGGTGTTTGTTTTTTTTGATTATTGTTCAATGGCATACCTAAATAGAGAGCGTTTTAATTACGGTAATTAAAACTGATATCCAACCTGTAAAAAACCAGCATAACGGCTCTTAAATTCTGCATTGGTGGTATGGACCGAAATACCATAAGTTGGCCCTGGTCGATTAATGCCATTGGTGAAATAGGTATAGCTCACACCTGCACCGTAAATGTCTTTATCGTGTTGGTAGTAAACCCTGCCTTGGTTAGTAAGAGTGTAACTAGTGTAATTTTCTTCATCTAATTTACCAGCGTACAAGCCAAAACCGTGTTTGTTTGAGTCCGCACTAAACAAATCGGTTTTTATCCAGCCGACACTCAATCCACAACTTGAACCACTAATCGTGCTATATGATGTGCAACCTGCGGCTACATACCCTAAATCGGTGTAAGTCGAACGAGCAACGTTTACGCCAACCCCGTTATACATAGCACCGATACCAGCACCCACGGAGTAGTCTCGGTCTAGAGCAAAACCCTCTGAAAAACAATGAAAGGGAATAAGGCTTAACAGTATGATGCTTTTTTTCAAAGTACTTCCTTTTGCAATGTGAGAGGCCAATCGGTGGCCATTGATTATTGACTATAATGAAAATTAAAGTGAGTGCAACCAATGGGTTGTAACCAGTTATTTAACTTAGGTAAACACTGAACTTTATCTCTACCTCTTAGGTATAGTCATTACTCTGCACATTTAATACTATCTTACATAACAAACTGCATGAATCTTAGGAGATACCATGAGCGCAGTGTTACAAACTTTTCCTTTGGGCTTTCCGTGGCAAACATTTGATCCGTTTTTATTTTGTGTATTTCACAATGACCGTTTTCCCAAAGGCAACGGACATTTTGGTCCTGACGCTTCGCTTGCTGGACGTGTAAAAGGTCAAGATTTTGCCTGGAAAGACGGATGGAACATGTACCACGGAGACAAAGTCCCAGGATTTCCTGGCCATCCTCATCGAGGCTTTGAAACCATCACAGTGGTAAACGAAGGTTTGGTCGACCACGCTGATTCATTAGGTGCAGCTGGGCGCTACGGGGGCGGTGATACGCAATGGATGACAGCGGGAAAGGGGATCCAACACTCGGAGATGTTTCCACTGCTCAATACCGAACGTGGCAACCCGCTAGAGTTGTTTCAAATTTGGTTAAATTTACCTTCAAACAATAAAATGGTGCCACCGCATTTCACTATGTTATGGCAAGAAGATATCCCAATTGTTGAAGTCCAAGAAGAGGGCAGTACCAGCGCGATAAAAGTTATCGCAGGTGAGCTAAACGGGCACAAAGCCCCTGCACCACCACCGGCTTCTTGGGCAAATAACCCTGATAATCATGTTGCAGTCTGGCACATAAAGATCCCTGCTGGAGGACAGTTTTCATTGCCGATATGTAATGAAACCGTGAATCGAGTGTTGTATTTGTTTGAGGGTGGAAATGCACATCTAAACGATACTTTACTTAAGCTAAACCACGGGGCCCGTGTTTCAGCATCCACAAAGGTAACGGTTGCTGCTTCAGAAACCCCCGTGCAGCTTTTATTGCTTCAAGGTCGCCCTATCAATGAGCCGGTCGTACAACACGGTCCATTTGTGATGAATAGCGCCGAACAGATCCATCAAGCTTTTGCTGATTATCGTCAAGATCAATTCGGAGGTTGGCCATGGCCTTCAAGTGAGCCTGTTCACACCGAAGCAAAAGGACGTTTTGCTCGCTATATAGATGGCACTACTGAAGAAAAATAAATTAGAGTTGTTGTCCTAACCCGGATTGTTGCTAATAATTAGTTTTGTGGCCAATCGTCACTGTATTTTTTATTTGCTTGGGAAGCCTCTACTTCTAAAGGAGCGCGGTCGTATCCATACTTTGCCATATCAGAAAAATGCTGGGTGACTACTTCATCTAGACTTGCTCTTTCAATTTGTAATACGTGTACTAGTTCATGAGCTAATTTAGGTCTATTTAACTTGAAGTCCTTACGAGAATATATCGAATAACCAAAAACCTGTGCATTATTAATTATCCCTTCACCAACTAGCCCGACAGCCTCACCAAATACCTTTAAGGCAAAGTTTTCATACGGATAGGGAACTTCATCCACGTAAATTATTCTTACTTTTTCGGGGTGCTCAATGCCTATCTCTGTGGCTAGAGTTAGTTCGTTTTGAGTCAATGGAGTACCAATCTCCTGTCCTTTTTGGTCTATTTTATGCGCCCAATTAATATACTGAGGCAACAAGACACCTGAGATAATTTTTTCATAAGAAAGCGCCAGTACAATCAAACTGCTAACTAAGACTAACGATATATATTTAATTGCTTTCATTGGTATCTAACTCCTGTCATCGTGTCCATGTACTAGTCAAAACGTCATCTAAAGCACTTAACTCTATATCCAATTGAGCTTCATTAATATGGCCTTTTTGGTAAGTGACCTCTAATTCTAAAAGTTTTAAAGTTTGTTCTAACAACTTGAGATAAAGAGGCGCGTTTAATGTACGACTTCTTTTAAGGTTAATTAAATACTCGTTTAGGTCACTCAGTGTCGTCCCTGATAGATTTTTGCTGACGATATTCTGTGTCAAAAAAGTATCCAAGTACTCTGGGTATGGTGGTGGGTTTTTTATATAGAAATCGGTTTTCAGCTCATCTTCTTTTGGCAGTTCATTAAAATATTCTATTAACTCCGCACTGTATTCATAACATGTCTGCACCGATGAGATGGATGACTTTAACAGCTTAATTACATCTTGTTTTTCTTTTTGTTCTGCTTCGTAATTTGTTATCGAAATCGCTAATAATACTCCCACTAACGTCGCAACAAGAGTTAGAAAAAAGTTAACTCCAACATTATACCGTTCAATAACACTTTTAAATATAGGTACAAACGTGAAAGCACCAAGAAAACAAAGAACAACAGTAAGTATTACGTAAAACATTTCAATCCTTTTGACGAACGAAAAATATAGAGGCGTTAGGCTATCCGTGACGAACCTTAATTAACGCATTGTTATGTGTTGATTACCTCAACAACTTTAAAACTTCTTCACCTTGGAAGTAAACAGACAGTTGATTACATCCCTTGGGTCTGACTTGAACCGTAACATAAGAGTTTTCAACGGCACTGTACATTTTGGCGCTCCAGTTATGCTGTGCCTTATCGATTTTAATATCTTTGATCACGACAGAACCAACCGCATCAGCATTGTTGGCATGAGAGTGAACCGATATCTCAGCTTTGTTTGAATCAAAAAATAGTTGAGCAGGTTTGGATGAGTGATCCCAAATACCTGAAACTGGACATTCATATTGAGCGTTTGCGGATAACCCAAAACTGCAGAAAAATGACAATAAAACTATCCGTTTGAACATATGCTCCCTTATCTAAACTTACTTCCGCATGATAAAGCTATTCGAGTGTATAAGATTGATAGTCTAGTTTCACTACATATGCCCTAAACATACTTTCGAACAATAAAAAACAATGGAATTATAATACCAGCCACCATTACAGAGACCATTAAGTAATTCTCCACAACCCATTTATCGGACGTAAAATTAAATAGGTATGTCAACAAACCGTTGGAACAGAATAAAGCCCAAAACCAATTGAGAATTGTAATGGGAAAATGCAGTTTGATTTTTTTTCGTTGAGTGAAATTCAGTAAACCAATTAGTAATGTTGGTAGTAACAAAAACGTTACTGTAAGCCCAAGAGGCGCTCCACTTACTCTTTTTAAAATGAATGACATGTTCAAAATACACCCTGGATTTCTAACGCTTGATTAAGAAGTGAGTTTAGGCATGCTAAACTATGTGGCGAATGAATTCGTGCACGCCGTGACGAGTATTTTTCAAATGATTCACTATGTGCCAACATAGCTCATTAAACCCATTGTATTTTTTACGCTGTTGGAAAGGATTTTAAATTCATCTTCTCTTTTGAACCCTTTGCAGCCATGATTTATTCGTACTGTTTTTTGTTGACCTGAATATTGAAGCGTTAGAATACTGTAACCACTGTGGCTCCATTCTTCTTTGCATTGTGGGTCCATTCCCTCTGGATTCATACCATAGTTATCTGCAAACTCCATGAATTGATAGTTGTCCAATATCTGCAGAAGCTCTGAGAAAGTATCTGATTTATTTTCGATTTTGTAAGTTCGGCTTACATTAGCATCGTTTTCTATAATAAGAACCGTCGTTCCGTCACTAAAAATTGAAGCTTTATAATGCTCCCATGGCTCTTTAAAACTAAAAGAAGAAATAGTGAATGAGTCATGACTTGGTTGTTCACACAGAGCGACAGACGAAATTAATGATATGACTAAAATAAAGTATTTCACTTTATCTCCTTTAAGTTGGTGTAAAGAGAAGCCTGGCAAATTGACAAAGCTGTCTGCGTGTTTACGTCCCAGCGATCGACAATGAGTGTCATAATTTGTTCGTTATGTACGTTCTTTAAAATATCCCAGCTTGTCTAATAACGCTGACTTTATTAGCCCAGGTTCTATTAAACCAGTTACTAATGTGTGAGCAACAATGCAAATAGCTAAGTTTCTATCACTGATTATGTAGACAAGAGCAAGTCCAGCGCCCAAGAAAAAAGTGTAAAAAGTTGCATTAATAGCTGCTGATAAAGCCTTACCACCCCAGACTAAATGAGCAAGTCCAAATGCTAAACCTGAAACTATAACTTGTATGAAATTACCATGTCCTTGTTCTTGAAGATAATCCATTAATAGTTTACGAAATACTAATTCTTCAAAGATTCCAGACACAATTGCTCCTAGTAGAGCCAAGTATTTTAATCCATTAAGCTTAAACATGTGCTCGCGCACTGTAGATATACTTGCTGCCCCCCATGCATATAGAGCGACTACCAAAGCAGCGGTCACCCATGCCAAAAAATTCACATTTGCTAATGTAGAGAAGCCAAACGAGGCAAAAAAATTGTCAGATGTAAAATACCAAAAAAGTAAAATACCTCCTTGGACCAAGATTATCGATGAGATTATTTTTACAGTTTGATTATTAATAGATTGCATAAAAGTCCTTTTAGTACAAAACGCTTCAATAATGTGTGAGACAGTTTGGCAGTTTTTTTGCGCCGTTTGCAATAAAAATCGACAAACTTAACTAATCACAATCAATTGACTTGTTAGTTGTCTTTGATTAACCTGTGAGTACAGATGTAGGCACAAACATGATTGCGAGGTGGTTATGGATACTCGAATTCAATTCAGAATCGATGAAGAAGTCAAAAGGCTAGCGCAACAAATGGCAGAGAGCCAGGGGCGAACTATTAGTGACGCTTGTCGAGAGCTTACAGAGCAATTGGCTGAGCAGCAACGTCAAAAGTTATCTCATGACACTTGGCTGTCGGAGCAGGTTAATTTAGCGTTTGAAAAGCTAGAAACAGGGAACACCAAGTTTGTTACTCATGAAGCTGCTAAGGAGTCTATGGCAGAACGGAAAGCAAAAATTAGACTTCGGGATTAATTGTGATTTATTGGGAAGAGCAATCGCTGATTGACCGAGAAAAAGTATTTGAATTTTTGTACGAGTTTAACCCATTAGCCGCAGAAGCAACCGATGATACTATTGAAAAAAATGTGGAAGGCCTGTTGCTGCAACCTGAAATGGGAGTCGAGCGAGAAGGCATAGAGGGGCGCTTGTTAATAATTCCTGAAATATCAATGATCGTTTCATATTACTCCGACGGAAAAAATATAAGAGTAATGAGAGTGCTTCACATGAAGCAAAAATTTCCAGGTTGAGGCTTTAGGCAGCTAACGCCGCTTGAACGCTTTGTTATGTGTTTAGCTCTTAGCTTGTTCTGGAAGCCTTTCGTAACTAGGTACATCACACAATTTCATAGACCATTGAGCACTACTACCAACAAAGATTTTTGCAGTAGGCGGAATTGGAACTGGACTATCGAGGCTACCAGCCGGAACCATTACGCTGTTAATACTTTCTGCAAACGTTGGGATTGCAGACCCGCATTTTGAACAAAAACTTTTTGCATGAAATGAATTTGGATGCTTATACGTTCTGACATCACTTTCACCGTTTAACCAAGTTAAGGTGCCAGCTTTAGCAAACAAATTTGCACCATGAGCCGAGCCTGTACTCTTTTGGCAACGAGTACAATGGCATAAAAAGAAAGACTGGAACTCACCTAAAAGCTCATACTTCACACTACCACAAAGGCATGAACCTCGATGTTTATTCGCCATAAAAGCCTCCTTTCTTTCGATTACACATAACACTCGCCTAAACGGCAATTAATAATGGGCTAAAATATAGAGCCCAGCGACAATAGCCCATTATTAATTGTCCGAGCGAGCTTGCGAGCGAATTAAGGCTCTTGTTATACATACTATTGCAACTGTTTGAGTACAGAGTCACCTAGTGCACTTGTAGTCCCAACTATACTCAAACATAACTCTTCACTGCAAAAGTAATTGGCATGCAAACTTCCATTGCCATTTTCTCTCTCATAAACATACCCATAGAAGTCGAAAGAAGAATAACTTTTTGTACTTTTTGACACCATCTTCTGAAGAGGGCTTGCAGTCTTAAATTCTACGTTGTCGGGCTTATCAAAAGTAACAAAATAGCTTTGATTAACAGGCCCATACGAGTCACAAATATATCGAACGTGGTTTTTAATTTTTACCGAAGGGTCAACTAATAACTTGCAATAATTAGGAAGCTCGATTTCGACATCAAAAATTTCAACTTGGTTTGAGAAAGCAAACGAGCTTTGGAGTAAACCTAAAAGCAAAAGTAATCGCATGACTTTCCTTATATGTATAACGTTAAGCTAACGGGCAGTAACGTAGCGGCATAATAGCGAAGCGCCGCTGCGTTACTGTCCCAGTGTGGCACGCAGTGCTACACGTGTTAAGCGCCTTGTTATATGCCATTGTTGAATACTTCACAAATTAGCATGTCTGGACTGCCCTCGTGGGTAAGTTTCACACTTAACCGTAATGAAGATGAAAGCCAAAACATAAACTCTTGCAGCATGGTGTAGCTTTGTTCATCGGGAACATCTAAAGGGGAAATGTCTAGTTCTATTTCTTCTTCGGTGAAAAAATGACAATTAACTTGGATCTTCGATCCAATCCATATATGAAGAATAGTTGGATTCGAAAACTGTAGTTCTTTGATACGACTAAAAGCTATTGGAAATGAGATCGATTTATCATTGTGAAAAAATTCTGTCTTATACGATGAATTAGCAATTAATTCGATAAATTCATCCCATATGGCTTCATTAGTCGGAGAAATGTAAATATCTCTCAATGAGCCATCTGCTTCGAATTCTTTTTTTATGTCAGACCATTTTTGCATGTTACTTTGGCATATAACACCCCACTAAGGGGCGATAACACATGGGCTAAAATTAGGAACGAAGTGACGCAGCCCATGTCTTAGCGTCCCAGCGAGCGAAGCGAGAGCCTTGAGTGGTTTGTTATACATTCGGTTCTTTACATTCGCTGCCAATGAGTCGGATACTGACTTTTGAAAACAATATTGAAATAATCTTCCGACTCTAAATTCCCACGCTTTACCATTGGGAAGAAATAGATTGCTGCGCAAAGCGAACAACATAAATATATGCAGCAAAACAGTAACAGGATGCCAAAACCAAAAACTGAATACACGATTTTGTCGCTATACTCCTTCAACGGGATATCAAGGCCTACTCCGAACAATGGTAGAGCGTTTATAAACAATAAATAAGTTATAAATGCTCCCAAAATACATCCGGAAGTTCCAACTTTCGCTGACTTCTCATAAAAATGTGGTTTCAGGTTAAGTTGGCTCTTTATCGCTTTAATAAAAATAACCTATACCTCGAGAATGTATAACGCCTCGTTAAGAGGCAATAAAATAGTTGGCTAAAATTAGCGACGAAGGAGCAAAAGCCAACTGTTTTTTGTCCTTTTGAACGACTTGTTATACGAACTTTAACTACTAGCTAAGAATTTACTCCATTCTTTAGCAGCACCTACTGAAGCCCCTAATGGAAATACTGATCCCACGATTATGAAATAATTGGAGTTTTCGAACTCTGTTGTTTGAAATATACCTGTAAACAAAAAATTAATGAATCCAAAAATACCGAATCCCCAACAAAGCAAAATTGCATATTTTACAAAATTAGATTTAGGTGAGTTAAAAGGATTTACTCGTTGAAAGCCTATCACAAGTGAAACTATAACGATTGCGGCGAAATACATGAAAACAGTCATGATAGGTGCCGCAATTACTAAGGCTAAATCATTCACTGTAACCAACCCTATGCAGAGCGAAATAGAACACCATAACAGTGAAAATTTAGTAAACCATTTTTCAGAGAAATTAATGTATGGGATTATTCTATGTTCAAGATTCACACCACGCTCCGTGTTCGTATAACGCTCCGCTCAGGAGCAATGTTTGGTTAGTGTTAAACTTGGAGCTTGCGACAATAACACTAACCAGAAGTTAATTGTCGTCTCTGAAGCGGCTTGTTATATGCCTGTACCTGATAAGTTTACCCAACCAATAAAAAGTAACAAGCAAGCAAAGAAACCCACAAAACTACATAATAAGCCTTGACGGTTTTCGGTATGGAGATAATCATAATTAACGGGCTTGGGATATTTACCGAAAGAGACCAATTTACATATTGGCCAGCCGATATAATAAAACACAAAGTTAAAAATAAGATCCACGAAAAGCCAGCCAATTGCTCTAGCTATCCCCTTAAAAAAACTATCTGCTAAATCTTCCAATGCTCAATATTCCTTAGGCATATAACGTTAAGCTAACGGGCAGTAACGTAGCGGCATAATAGCGAAGCGCCGCTGCGTTACTGTCCCAGTGTGGCACGCAGTGCTACACGTGTTAAGCGCCTTGTTATATGCCATTGTTGAATACTTCACAAATTAGCATGTCTGGACTGCCCTCGTGGGTAAGTTTCACACTTAACCGTAAT
Organism: Psychrosphaera ytuae; assembly: GCF_017638545.1. Lineage (NCBI taxonomy): Bacteria > Pseudomonadati > Pseudomonadota > Gammaproteobacteria > Alteromonadales > Pseudoalteromonadaceae > Psychrosphaera > Psychrosphaera ytuae. The sequence continues at coordinate 1,724,688 of NZ_CP072110.1, read as the reverse complement.
GAAGATGAAAGCCAAAACATAAACTCTTGCAGCATGGTGTAGCTTTGTTCATCGGGAACATCTAAAGGGGAAATGTCTAGTTCTATTTCTTCTTCGGTGAAAAAATGACAATTAACTTGGATCTTCGATCCAATCCATATATGAAGAATAGTTGGATTCGAAAACTGTAGTTCTTTGATACGACTAAAAGCTATTGGAAATGAGATCGATTTATCATTGTGAAAAAATTCTGTCTTATACGATGAATTAGCAATTAATTCGATAAATTCATCCCATATGGCTTCATTAGTCGGAGAAATGTAAATATCTCTCAATGAGCCATCTGCTTCGAATTCTTTTTTTATGTCAGACCATTTTTGCATGTTACTTTGGCATATAACAATATATTATGTGGAAGTCTTGATAATGCCCCCACGTTTCTTTTCCAAATATTTACACAAAGTTGGCCCAATTACAAAAGGATAGAATTTTCTCAACCTTAACTACATTACTGACCACCATTATTACTTCGAAGTCTCAGTAACGCCAAGAATTGATGGTGTTCTTTTGTAGTAAAGTCAGCTACTTATAATCTTAATTTCCGTAAGTCCTGTTTTTACTGTCACTTCTAAATAACGCCCGTTTGGTTTTGGGTGAGGTCTAGTTTCATTTGCCAGTTTGGTTTCTTTTTTCATACTCAAAATAAAAACAAGGAGCCGCAATGGGACATTCTCCGTTTATGGAAAACGTTCGCCAAATTTTGCGAACAAAGCATTACAGTATTCAAACTGAAAAAGCATATTTAACCTGGATTAAACGTTTTATTTTGTTTCACAAAAAGCGTCATCCTGGGGAAATGGGTGAGCAAGAGGTGAGTGCATTTTTAACGCATCTTGCCGTAGAGAGACAAGTAACAGCATCTACCCAAAATTTAGCCTTGTGTGCCATTGTTTTTATGTACAAACATGTATTTAAAAAGGAGCTAACACTTTTGGACAACACGATCAGAGCCAAGGCGCCTAAGCGATTGCCAACCGTGTTATCGAACCAAGAAGCGATGCTTATCATCAATCAAATGAAAGAGCCGTATCACTTAATGTTTTCAATGTTATATGGCTGCGGATTGCGAAAAGCAGAGCTATTGGCTTTGCGTGTCAAAGATATTGATTTTGAACTTGGCTCAGTCTTTGTTTTTCGAGGCAAAGGCAGTAAAGATCGCACGACAATGCTCCCCGTCTCTTTAGTCGAAAGGTTAAGGCGGCAAGTTGAACGGGTCGAGCAGATACACCAAAAAGACATTGTTGAAGGTGAGGGAAGAACAAGCCTACCACCGAGTCTAATTCGAAAGTATCCTTCAGCGATAACTCAAATTAAGTGGCAATATCTTTTCCCGTCGCGTAATCGGTGTATCCACCCGTACGATGGTTACGTGTGCAGGCATCATATTCATTGGTCTGCATTGGCTAAAGCGCTACGCAAGGCAGTGTTGAGTTCTGGAATTAAAAAACACGTGACTGCGCATACATTTCGTCATTCATTTGCAACACAACTTCTGCTTTCTGGAGCGGATATTAGAACGGTACAGGAATTGTTGGGCCACAGTGATTTAAGAACAACGCAAATCTACACCCATGTGATTGGACAACATTCGTCAGGTGCCCGAAGTCCGGTAGACCAAGTTTTAGGAATCTAAATATTTGTGTATTTAACCAATAAACTCAAATAGTTGGGATTTGACTTGGCCAGCATCTTTATTTTTGGTTAGTGCAAATTGATTTTGCCAGTCCGATTGTGCCAGATCGAAACCGGTACCTTGCTCTTGTTCAATGTAAACAAGACTGCCTGGTCTTAATTTGTTGCCTTCGAGTAGCAATTTAATCGTTGGTTCAACAAAATCTTGATGAAATGGAGGGTCAATGAATACTAGGTCAAACTCACCGTCTAGGTGTTTTATTTGTTGAAAAAAGTCACCTTGTTTGACCGTAATCTGCTGAGACGCGTTAAGCAATTGGCAATTGTCTTTAAGTTGTTGAGCAGCTTGTTTGTTTTTTTCAAAACACATGACTGATTCGGCACCTCGAGAGGCGGCTTCAAACCCTAATGAACCTGCGCCTGCAAAGCAATCCAATACTTTTGCGTTTCGCACGTCGGTCATTAACCAATTAAAGAGTGTTTCTTTCAAACGGTCGGTGGTCGGTCGCAACCCCTCTTTGTCATGTACCTTAAGTCTGCGCCCACGCCATTGTCCACCAATCAGCCTAATTTCACCTTTGCTGGTGGTTTTTGCTGGCTTCTTTTTGGTTCGGTTTGGAAAATTTGAGGATGCTTTCAAGGTTGTGCCTTTAATATACGATTGAACAGTTAAAATCTGCCACAAATTACGTTACTATTGCGCGATATTATCCCGCTCTAGCGTTCACATTTAAAGGTTTTTTTAATGGCAAAGAAGTCAGGTTTTTTTTCTTGGTTTAAAAAGGACAAAGAAAAAGAAGAATCACAACAGATTGCTCCAGAATCGACACAAGAGACAGTTCAAGATCTACCAGTAGAGCAAGCGTTAGAAACAGAGCAAGCTGTAGAGACAGAGCAAGCTTTAGAAACAGAGCAAGTTGTAGAAACAGAGCAAGTTGTAGAAACAGAACAAGCTGTAGAGACAGAGCAAGCTTTAGAAACGGAGCAAGCTGTAGAGACAGAGCAAGCTGTAGAGACAGAGCAAGCTGTAGAGACAGAGCAAGCTGTAGAGACAGAGCAAGCTGTAGAGACAGAGCAAGCTGTAGAAACAGAACAAGCACTAGAAACAGAGCAAGTTGTAGAAACAGAGCAAGCTGTAGAAACAGAACAAGTACAACCTAAGTTGGGCTTGTTTGAGCGTCTAAAGCGCGGCTTATCAAAAACACGCCAACAAATTGGTGGTGGTTTCTTATCGCTATTTGCCGGTAAGCAAATCGATGATGACCTATACGAAGAACTAGAGACTCAGTTGTTGATGTCTGATGTGGGCATGGATACAACAATGAAGCTGATTGATCGTTTGACTGACCATGCTGATCGCAAACAGTTAAAAGACGCAGATGCATTGTACGGTTTGTTGAAAGATGAAATGACCGAGATCCTCAAAAAAGCCGACCAGCCGCTAGTGTTGCACAATGATGATGGTCCGTTTGTTATTTTGATGGTGGGCGTAAACGGGGTTGGTAAAACCACGACCATCGGCAAAATGGCTAAACAGTTCCAGCAACAGGGTAAGTCAGTTATGTTGGCAGCGGGTGACACATTCCGTGCTGCTGCGGTAGAGCAGTTACAAGTTTGGGGCGAACGCAATGACGTACCTGTTGTCGCTCAGCACACAGGCGCGGATAGTGCGTCGGTGATCTTTGATGCTTATCAAGCGGCTAAAGCGCGAGGCGCAGATGTATTGATTGCTGATACGGCTGGTCGACTGCAAAACAAAGACAACTTGATGCAAGAGTTGTCAAAAATTGTTCGTGTACTTAAAAAGATCAACGAAAACGTGCCACACGAGGTGATGTTAACGATTGATGCGACAACCGGACAAAACGCCATGAGCCAAACCAAAATCTTTAACGAGGCCGTCGGTCTTACAGGCATTACATTGACCAAGTTAGATGGCTCTGCGAAAGGTGGTGTTATTTTCTCGGTGGCCGAGCAATTTAACATCCCTATTCGTTATATCGGTGTTGGTGAGAGCGTCGATGATTTGCGCACCTTCGAGCACAAGGCCTTTATCGATGCGCTTTTTGATTAATCCAAAGTGATTAATTGAAATTGACCAATTGAGTCTTTTTTATACGCGGTTCATAGGTTAGTCTATAACCGCGTTACAGCTGTCGAAAATTGATATCTGAACAACAGTAAAGTGACGTCATTGATACAGGCGTGATACACACAAAAATAATAATAAATGTCAAAATAGGCAACAAACATTGGGGACAGATAGGGACGCGCATGATCCGATTTGAACAAGTCAGTAAAACCTATCCGGGTGGTTTTAAAGCATTAGAAAAAGTATCATTTGAAGTCGCCAAGGGTGAAATGGCCTTTTTAACGGGCCACTCTGGTGCAGGTAAAAGTACCTTACTAAAGCTTATCAGCATGATAGAGCGCCCGTCGATTGGTAATGTCTTCATCAACGACAAAAACCTCAACCTAATTACTCCAAGCCAAGTTCCGTATGCGCGACGTGACATCGGCATGATTTTTCAAAACCACCGTTTACTGCAAGAGCATACTGTTTTTGACAATGTCGCTTTACCGCTGGTTATCGAGGGTTACACCCAAGGTGAGATTGCTAAGCGCGTACATGCTGCGTTGGACAAAGTAGGGCTATTAGATAAAGCCAAATGTTTACCAAAAATATTATCAGGCGGTGAACAGCAACGTGTTGGTATCGCTCGAGCTGTGGTAAATAAGCCGCCATTGTTATTGGCCGATGAGCCTACGGGTAACCTTGACCCTGAATTATCGAAAGAAATCATTAATGTATTTCAACAGTTTAATGACGTTGGCGTGTCGGTACTTATCGCGACCCACGACTTGGGTTTGATAGCGCGCATGCGCAATCGCACCTTAACCTTAAAACAAGGGCGTATGATTAATGATGGTTTACAACAGTCCTTACAACCCGAAAACGAAACCTTAGGGTTTTAGTCCAAGCGTTAAAGAGAGAGTAAAACGATGAGTATTTTATTTAACGCAGAGCAGACCGGTGCCCGAGATAAGAAAATCAGCCCATTGCGACGTTTTGTTTACTTTTGGATCAACAATGCCCGTCAAATCATTACTAGCCTTGGTGAAATATGGCGAACGCCGATAGCGTCTGTAATGACAATTTTGGTGATGGGTTTATCTTTAACCTTACCTGCGACCTTACACATCATTGTCAAAAACGTGCAGTCTATAAATGTTCAGTGGGAAAGCGCGTCAGAGATAAGTTTATTTTTAAATGATGGGCTGACAGAACAGCAGATATCCAGTGCTATCCGTCGTATCAGCGCTTATGATGAAGTAGAAGAGCTGAGATACATCAGTAAGACCGACGCATTAGAAGAATTTAAAAAGTTATCTGGCTTTGGTAATGCAATGGACTATTTGTCCGAAAACCCTCTACCAGCGTCTTTAATCGTCACCCCGCAACCTGAATATCGTCAAGCGCAGGCAGCTAAGAATTTACTCTACAAGCTACAAAAAGAACGCGAAGTAGACTTTGGCAAGCTCGACATCGACTGGCTAGCAAGACTCAATGCGATTGTTAGCATGCTAGAAGAGTCGGTGATTACAGTGGCTATTTTACTCTTGGTCTCTGTCGTACTGATCATAGGCAATACCATCCGTTTATCGATTATTTCTCGTCGAGAAGAAATAGAAGTGATGAAGCTTGTCGGTGCTACTGAAGCCTTCATTCAGCGTCCATTTGTATACACAGGTATTTGGTATGGCTTAATGGGTGGCTTTATCGCATTTGTTGTATTGGCTTTTGTGGTTTGGTGGATGCAATCGGCATTAGTGGATATTTCAGGTTTGTATATGGCTGACTTTGAAATAGAAGGGCTAAACTTTTCTGAGTTTATTACTCTGATGCTTGTGGCTTCTGGGCTCGGTTTTTCTGGCGCATTTTGGTCGGTGCATCGTCACATTAAAGAAATTGAACCATCCTTAGATTAATCTGCTTTTTTACTTTCTGCGTACACTCTATCGAAGAGAAAATGATGCAGAACAGCGCAAAATGACGGGCGGTATTTGTACATACCGCCTTATTTTTACCCAAACATTTACCATTAATACATGATTTTAAAGCATATTTTTTTTTGTTATTTAGGCTTGGATTAGATAGATCTTTTTATTCTATAAATAGTCTAAATAAAATTAGCACTCTTTAAGTGAGAGTGCTAATATCGAGTTCAGTTAACCAATAATGGTTTCTAAAGGAGCTTCATAATGAATCAAGTTGATAATTCAATGGCACTAGCTTTAACGCCTCAAACAGGTAGCATCGAGTCGTATGTTTCCTACGTAAGTGGCATTGATATGCTGACCGCCGAAGAAGAGCGTGACTTGGCTTACAAACTCTATGAAGATGGCGATTTAGAATCTGCTCGTAAGTTGATCATGTCTCACTTGCGTTTTGTTGTGCATATTGCACGCAGTTATTCAGGTTATGGTTTACCTCAAGCCGACCTTATCCAAGAAGGTAATATCGGTTTGATGAAAGCGGTTAAACGCTTTAACCCAGAAGTGGGTGTACGCTTGGTGTCTTTTGCTGTGCATTGGATTAAAGCGGAAATTCACGAGTTTGTGCTTAAAAACTGGCGCATCGTTAAAGTTGCAACAACTAAAGCACAGCGTAAATTGTTCTTTAATCTTCGTAAGAACAAAAAGCGTTTAGGCTGGTTCAGCAACGAAGAAGTTGAAAATGTAGCAGATTCACTGGGCGTTTCTAAAAAAGAAGTGCTAGAAATGGAATCGCGCATGAGCAACTACGACATGGCGTTTGATATGGGTGCTGATGACGAAGACTCAGAAGCTGCACCGTACTCACCTTCTTTATACTTAGAGGCGGATAATTCGGACGTTGCCCAAACGGTTGCTGATGAGCAATACGAAACACACACAAATCAACGTTTGTTGTCTGCTATCAAAACGTTAGATGACCGCAGCCAAGATATTTTGTACAGCCGCTGGTTAGACGAAGACAACAAAACAACTTTGCAAGAACTTGCTGACAAGTACTCTGTTTCTGCTGAGCGTGTTCGCCAGTTAGAAAAGAACGCAATGAAAAAAATCCAAGTTCTGTTGGCAGCGTAATCGAGCTAACTGACATTTGAATGTAAGATTGATAAAACCAGCTTCGGCTGGTTTTTTGTTTTCTGTCCTTTTAAAATGCTGCTAACACCCAACAAACACACTTAAAACAAAAGGACCCACGATGTTAGGTACCTTAAAAAAAATGCGCTCGAATGTCGGCGCAGACAGCAATATTCAATATTCATTACCTGTCGGTGATGAGTTGTTACCACTTAATGATTTAATTGGTAAGAGATTGACGTTAACTCACACGGGTAATATCCACTGCCAAAACTGTGGCAAAAAAACCAAAAAGAGCTTTTCTCAAGGATTTTGTTTTCCTTGTATGAAAAAGCTCGCTGCATGTGACATGTGCATTATGAAACCAGAAACTTGTCACCATGCTGAAGGGACTTGCCGGGAACCGGAGTGGGGCGAAGCCAATTGTATGATCCCTCACTATGTCTACTTATCAAATACGTCAGGCTTAAAAGTCGGTATTACACGTCATACTCAAATTCCAACTCGTTGGGTAGACCAAGGTGCAACTCAAGCTTTGCCAATTTTTAAAGTAAATACCCGTCTTACTTCAGGCTTAGTAGAAACGGCACTGGCCGAATTTATTGCCGACAAAACCAATTGGCGCGCGTTATTAAAAGGCGAAAATGAGCCGATGGATCTAAAGGAAAAAGCCAAAGAGCTGATCCCACAGATAAGTGAGCGCTTAGAAGAAGTTAAATTGAAATTTGGCGAAGATGCCGTTGAGTTATTAGATGAAGCTATTGTTGATTTGAGTTACCCAGTTACTGAGTACCCTACTAAAATAAAATCTCATAACTTTGATAAAGAGCCGGTTGTTTCAGGGGTTCTTGAAGGCATAAAAGGTCAATATCTGATCTTCGATACGGGTGTTATTAATGTCCGTAAGTTTACGTCCTATGAAGTCGCTGTAGAAACAGCTTCAGCTTAGTAATTACTAAAACGAAAAACACCGACTTTAATAGTCGGTGTTTTTGTATCTAATAGGTGTGCGTTATTCGCTACCGATATCTTGTTTCGGATCGTAATCCGGTCGCTGACCAGCAAACTGAATAACTGGAGCGGTCGGCAACAAGCTTGAAAGTGGAACTAACTCTACGCCGTGGGCTTCGAGATAAGGTAGTTCTTGTTTTAGAACTTCATAGGTTTCTTTATATGGGTGGCCTATCGCAATAGCAGAGCCATATTTTTTGGCAATATTAATCGTTCTTGCGAGCTGTTTTCGGATAAATGCGGGATCTTTGTGATGATCCAAGAAGATGTTGCGGTCTAAGGTGTTAACGCCCCATTCCAATGCTACTTGTTCAACTTTACTTTGATTTGTGGTTTTTGAATCGAGAAAGAACATGTTGTGTTGACGCAAAAGCTCCATGGTCCACGACATTGGGCGCTCTTTTTGAGTCAATAAACTACCCATGTGATTGTTTACACCGATAGCATAAGGAATGTCTTCAAGTGCTTGCAGCAAGGTTTGTTGGTACTGTTGTTTGTTCATGTCAGTCAACAAAGCACCAGGACCTAACAAACGATTGTTATCGTGTGCTTGCATTGGCAAATGAATAATGACGTCGCGTTGATTTTGTGCAGCGAGTTGCGCGTATTTAGCACCCAAAGGCGTATGAGGAAGCACCGCAAAAGTTAGCGGAGCCTCCATATCGAGTAATCTTTTGTCTGAGTGTTTGTAACCTATATCATCAATAACGATGGCAATTTTGCCATTGTGATCGAAATAACGCTCTTTAGCGTCTACTGCCCAAACACAGAGCGAACTCAGTGCTACAGACGTGACAAGGCCAACACGTACGGCGTTCCTGCCGATAAATTTTATAATTTTGCGCACGACAATAATTTTTATGTATTTGTTATTGTTCTAATTTTTATTTTACTGACTCAGCCATAGACACTTTTCTTTTGATGTCCATCACCTGTCAGCGATTGGCTCGATTATAACGATTTTAATCTACCGACACCAGCGAGCTGGGTCAACGGTTTTTCCTTTATAACGAATTTCGAAATACAAACCTGGCTCTGACTTACCACCACTTTGACCAACAAGAGCGAGCGGCTCGTTTTTCTCAACAAAGTCACCGGCCTGTTTTAATAATGCTTGGTTGTGACCATAAAGACTCATGTACTTTTTACCATGATCAACCACAGTCACCCATCCAAAGCCTTTTAACCAGTCAGAATAAATCACAATACCATCGGCAATTGCGTTAACGGGTGCACCAAGTTGACCATCAATCATCACGCCTTTCCAACGCATCGAACTTTGGCGACGTTGACCGTAGCGTTTACTAATGCGTCCCTTCGCCGGCCATTTGAGCTTTTTCTTTAAGTTATAAAGACCCGCTAAATCTTCAGGTCTTGGTACTGCATTTCGCTCGGCTTCTTCAATTGCTTTGGCTAAACGCTGCTGATCGGCTTGTAGTTGTTCAAGTCGGCTGGCGTCTGATTTGATCTTCGCGTTGAGCTTTTTGAGTGCGGTTTGGCGCTGCTTTTGGCTGGCGACTAAAGATTGGCGCTCTTGTTTTTGTTGTTCTTTTAACTCGAATAGTTGCTGTCTTTCACTGGCGAGAGTATCGGCTATTTCTTGTAAACGAGTGAGGGTGTACTGAATGTCTTCGAGTTGTTTTACCCGTGCGTCGTTCATCTTTCGATAATAGGTGATCAGACGTTCAAGCTGGGCTGGGTCATTTTGATTGAGTAATAACTTGGTGTAATCGTGTTTGCCGTTTAAATACGCGGTTCGAACCATATCCGCCAATACGGCTTGTTGTTGCTGTTTTTGTCGATTGAGTTTGTTCTGTTCGGTTTCGAGCTTGTCAATTTTGTCATTAACAGCCGTTAGCTTGTTGTCTGTTTGTTTAAGACTTAATGCGACTTTAGACACGGTTAATTCGGCACGTTGAAACTCGGCTTCTAGACTCGATTTTTTGGCAATTTGTTGGTCTAGCTTCTTGGCTTGTGCTTCGATTTGCTGTTGAATTTGAGCCAGGCGCTCATTCGACTTTTCTAGTTGGCTTTTGTTGTCATTGGCGAGCACTGAAGTACTAGAGAGTAGGACAGAGATGCCCAGCCACAAATGAACAAATAATAATGGTCGTAATGATGACAAAGTGATTGGCGACTTCCTGCCCATGTTATAACGGTTCCCAAACTAAAATTTCAAACTGCGGGTTATATGCTAACGAGTAAAACGGTCACAAAAAAGGGTTAACAACCGTTAACCCTTATCTAATCAAGCTACGCTCAATTAATCAACTAGCATCAGTGGTTTGCCAGTCATTTCTTGAGGACGCTCCATACCCATTAACGTTAAGATAGTCGGGGCAACGTCACTAAGCACGCCACCTTCAACTGGCTTAGCGTCACGACCAACATAAATAAATGGTACAGGCTCACTTGTGTGTGCAGTATGCGCTTGGCCCGTGCTAGGGTCACTCATTTGTTCTGCATTACCGTGGTCAGCGGTGATAATACCTTCACCACCGACTTCTTCTAATGCTTCTACTACTCGACCGATACAGGCGTCTACCGCTTCACAGGCTTTAACTGCTGCTTCGTATACACCCGAGTGACCAACCATGTCACCGTTAGGGTAGTTAACAACGATAAAGTCATATTTTCCTGACTTAATCGCTTCAACCAGCTTGTCTGTTAGCATTTCAGAATTCATCTCTGGTTGTAGGTCATATGTGGCTACTTGCGGAGATGGGATCAGTTCGCGGTCTTCACCTTCAAACAAATCTTCACGCCCACCCGAGAAGAAAAAGGTTACGTGTGCGTATTTTTCTGTTTCAGAGATTCGCAACTGAGTTTTATTGTGTTTAGCTAACCACTCACCCATAACGTTATTAAGAGCAACTGGCGGGAAGGCGACGGTTGTATCAATATCGGCTGCGTATTCAGTTAACATCACATAATCGTGTAACTGAGGGGTTACTTTACGCTCAAAACCATCAAATTCTTTCTCGACGAACGCTCGAGTAATTTCGCGAGCGCGGTCAGCACGGAAGTTCATAAATACAATGCTGTCACCGTCATTAATCGTCACTTTATCGCCAATCACTGTTGCTTTGACAAACTCATCGTTTTCGTCTCGGTCATAGGCGTTTTGAAGACCTTCGACGCCGGTATTGGCTTCAAATTGGCCTTCACCTAGAGTTAATAGATTGTAGGCTTGTTCTACGCGGTCCCAACGATTGTCACGATCCATTGCGTAATAACGGCCAATTAGTGTCGCAACTTTGCCTGACTTAGTCTCTGCAAAGTGGGCTTCTAGCGCAGCGATGGATTTTTCGGCACTACGAGGTGGTGTATCACGGCCATCTAAAAAGGCGTGCACGTAAATTTTGTTGGCACCTTGTTGTTCGGCTAATTTGATCATTGCATGAATATGGTCTTCGTGGCTGTGAACGCCACCTGGAGATAAAAGACCAAAAATATGCACGGCACCAGCGTTATTGACGGCACCTTTAACTGCACCAACTAATGCATCATTAGTAAAAAAATCACCATCGTCGATGGCTTTTGAAATACGAGTAAAGTCTTGGTATACCACTCGGCCAGCACCTAGGTTTACGTGTCCAACTTCTGAGTTACCCATTTGTCCGTCAGGCAGGCCTACGTCCATACCGCTCCCCGAAATTAACGTACTTGGACGTGTACTCCACAAATTATCCAGTACAGGGGTGTTGGCATTGGCAATGGCATTGTTTGACGTCTCTTCGCGATGGCCCCAACCATCGAGAATACAAAGCACAAATGGTTTTTTGTTAGACATATTCTTCCTAATTCATACAAGTGACATTTAGACTGTTTATTCTAACGTCAATTACTCAACATGTACAAAAATTTAGCTTTTGGACTATGCCCCATAAGCGGGTATAATCGCGCGACTTTTGTTGTAAAAATGGAATACATTAAATGACACAATTTATTGAGTTTTTGGGTAACCACCCGATCATGGCATCGGCTTGGGTTATCTTATTTGTGCTGTTAGTTGCGAGTTACGTAAACGGTGCAATGTCGGGTATTAAAATGGTTAACAGTCACCAGATGACGATGATGGTTAACCGCGAAAATGCGGTCGTTGTTGATATTCGCAAGCCTGTGGATTTTAACAATGGTCACATTACTGATTCGATCAATTTGCCTCTAGAGAAGATCAACAAAGAGCAATTGGGTGCACTTGAAAAACAAAAGAAGAGCCCAATTGTAGTAGTGTGCAACGCCGGTATTTCTGCAAAAACAGCGGCGCGAGTCTTGTCAAAGCAAGGTTTTGAAAATGTGTCAGTATTAACTGGCGGCATGCAAACTTGGACAAGCGCAAATTTACCAGTAATTAAAAGCAAATAGGTCCCTTAATGAGTAAAGTAGATATTTACACTAAAACGTATTGTCCGTATTGTGTCCGTGCAAAGGCACTCTTAGATTCAAAACAAGTGACCTACAACGAAATCAAAATCGACGAACAGCCAGAATTGAGAGCACCTATGATTGAACGTGCTTCGGGTCGTTCTACGGTGCCACAGATTTTTATCGGTGAACACCACGTCGGTGGTTGTGACGATTTAGTCGCACTAGAACAACAAAATAAGCTAGACGAATTACTAGCAGCATTATAATAAATCTCAGGAAACTATCAGGAATACTGTCATGACAGACCAAAACACAGCGGCTCAAGGCGAGCAAGCAGCACCACAATTTTCAATTCAGCGTATTTATCTTAAAGACCTATCTTTCGAGTCTCCAAACGCGCCTACGATTTTCACTAAAGAATACAAGCCTGAGATCAAGTTAGACTTAGACAACAAAAGCACTCAAATAGAACCAGGTGTTTTTGAAGTTGTATTATCAGTGACCGTAACGGCAACGATTGAAGACCAAACTGCGTTTTTAGTTGAAGTACAACAAGCTGGTGTATTTGTGATTGGCAATATGCCAGAGCAACAGGTTGCTGGTATGTTAGGTGCATTCTGTCCAAATACACTATTCCCGTATGCACGTGAAGCTGTATCTAACCTAGTTAACCGTGGTACGTTCCCTGCGTTGAACCTATCTCCAGTTAACTTTGATGCATTGTTTGCACAATACATGCAACAAGCACAGCAACAAGCTCAAGAAGGCCAGTCGTTAGACTCGTAATTCATCATGAGCATGCGTAAATATAAAATCGCAGTATTGGGAGCGGGGTCTTATGGCACCGCTCTTGCGTTTTGTTTTGCCCGAAATGGCCACCCAGTGATTATGTGGGGCCGTGATGAGCAACAAGTCGCGGACATGCAAGCGAGTAGAGAGAACAGTAAATACTTACCCGGTGCGACTTTTCCAAAATCATTAGAAGTTACATCTGATCTAAAAGAAGCGGTACAAAACGCGGACATTCACTTAGTGGTTGTGCCAAGCCACGTATTTGCTGACTTACTACACCAAATCAAACCTTTATTTCCGAGTGACGAACCTGACATCAAACTTTGCTGGGCGACTAAAGGCCTTGATCCTGAGACAGGTCGATTACTCCAAGACGTAGCTAAAGACGTACTAGGCGAACAGCCAGCTTATGCTGTTTTGTCTGGACCAACGTTTGCCAAAGAAATGGTAGCTGGACTGCCAACAGCCATCTCTTGTTCTTCTGAAAACGAAGAGTTTGCTCTGGAGCTTTGTGCTTTATTACATTGCGAACGCAAATTTAGGGTGTATAGCAATAATGATTTTATTGCAGTACAGCTAGGCGGTGCAGTTAAAAATGTTATCGCTATTGGTGCCGGTATGGCCGATGGCATTGGTTTTGGTGCAAATGCTCGTACAGCGCTTATCACCCGTGGCCTGGCTGAAATGATGCGATTGGCATCGGCGTTAGGCGCAGATCCTCAGTCGTTAATGGGCATGGCAGGATTGGGTGACTTGGTACTGACTTGTACCGACAACCAGTCTCGTAATCGCCGTTTTGGACTAGCGCTAGGTAAAGGCCAGTCTGTCGATGAAGCTATGACAGAAATTGGTCAGGTAGTCGAAGGTTACCGCAATACCAAAGAAGTGTTCATGCTTGCTGAGAGAACAGGCGTAGAAATGCCTATCACTGAGCAAATCTATCAAGTGTTATACCAACAAAAACCAGCCGCTCATGCTGCAATGGCTCTGTTGGCACGCGATCCTAAAAGCGAAAACAACTTGTGTTAATTCAATAAAAGACTGGCCGAATAGTAGTACATCGATTTAGACGTACATGGTTCGGCCTTCTTTTGCGAAGAAAAAACTAAACTCTGGCCGCTGCTCGAATAGCGATTGAGTTATCTGATCAATCATCTCATCATCGGTATTTGGATCGTGACCGATAATTCCTAACATACCTATTTCTGCTGCTGTTGCTAGTTTCATGGCATCATCTATACAGCTGTGACCTTGACCAATTTTGTTAACCATTTCGTGATTCATAAAGCGGCCATCGTGTAACAACAAATCAGCTCCACTACAAAATAAGCTCCACTCTTCAAACTCATGAAAACAATGAGACGTCGGTGCAAATAACTCATTGTTGGTTACTATGATTAGGGTTTTTCCATCGGCTTCGATTTTGAATGCACTGCCACCCTCAGGGTGGTTTACCTGTATGCTTTGAACATTAAAGCCATTGACCTCAACTGGTTCTACGCCCTCAAATCGCGTTTTTTTGATGGTGATTGTGGCTGGTAGTTGATGAAATTTAGTCGCACTAAAACTTTTTGCCATTTGTTCCATGATGGCGGTTTCGTGGTGATCATTTTGGTCGGGCGGATAGATAAATAAGGTCTTGTGCCGGTCGTATATAGGTTCAAAAAACGGAAAGCCTTGAATGTGATCCCAATGGTTTTGGCTCAGAAGTAAATGGATTCCGTTAATGGAATTTTGTTGAAATAGTGTGCTTGCCAGGCGAATACCTGATCCCGCGTTAATGACCAATTGCTGTCCCGCTTCATTAGAAACAACAAAACAATAGGTATTGCCACCGTATTTGTTGGTGTTAGGTCCTGGTACCGGAATACCAGCGCGATTGCCAAAAAATCGTATTTTCATACTTTTCCTTCTTTGACTCTGTACAATTTGTGACCGAGCATCAAAACCCTAACACAATTTTTAATGCTGGCATAAAAAAAGCCGCGGTTTAAACAAAACGGCGGCTTTTATGGCGTTAAGGTAAGTGTTACAAAATAAACTTACTCAAGTCTTCATCTTCTACGACTTCGTCTAAATTAGATTTAACGAATTCGGCATCGATAACAAAGGTCTCACCGGTTTTATCCGACGCGTTGAATGAAATCTCTTCCATCAAACGCTCAAGTACAGTGTGCAAACGACGTGCACCAATGTTCTCGTTCTTTTCATTTACCTTAAAGGCAGCTTGTGCGATTTGCTTGATGCCATCTTCGCTAAAGCTAACCGTAACACCTTCTGTTGCTAATAAAGCAATGTACTGCTCAGTGAGTGATGCGTTAGGTTCGGTAAGAATGCGCTCAAAATCTTCAGGAGTAAGGGCATTCAACTCAACGCGAATAGGCAAACGGCCTTGTAGCTCAGGAATAAGATCAGAAGGTTTGCTCATCTGGAACGCGCCTGAAGCAATGAACAACATGTGGTCGGTTTTGACCATGCCGTACTTGGTTGAAACCGTCGAACCTTCTACAAGTGGTAACAAGTCACGTTGAACCCCTTCGCGTGAAACATCGGCACTGTTGGCACCTTCACGCTTACAAATCTTATCGATTTCGTCGATAAAGACGATACCGTTTTGTTCTACGGCTTCAATGGCTTGTTCTTTTAGGTCATCGTTGTTGATCAGCTTAGCGGCTTCTTCATCTACTAATAACTTGTATGCCGCACCGACTTTTAATTTACGAGTTTTGGTTTTGCCACCTGATAGGTTTTGGAACATGCCTTGAAGCTGTGAGGTCATTTCTTCCATGCCTGGAGGAGCCATGATCTCAACACCGATTTCTTTTTCGGCTAAATCGATTTCGATCTCTTTGTCATCCAATTCGCCTTGGCGTAAACGTTTGCGCAACACTTGGCGAGTTGAGCTTTCTGGTTGTTCGTTGTCGACAACTTGACCAAAGCTGTCTCGAGCCGGCGGCAACAAAGCATCTAAAATACGCTCTTCAGCTAGTTCTTCCGCTTTGTATTTGTTTTTCTCGATTGCGCTTTCACGGGTTAATTTAACCGAGATTTCGGTGAGATCACGAATGATCGACTCAACTTCTTTACCGACATAACCCACTTCGGTGAACTTAGTCGCTTCTACTTTGATGAATGGAGCGTTGGCTAATTTAGCTAAGCGTCGAGCAATTTCTGTTTTACCAACACCTGTTGGACCAATCATCAGAATGTTTTTTGGTGTCACTTCTGTGCGCAGCGTCGGTTCTAGCTGCATGCGACGCCAGCGGTTACGCAATGCGATGGCAACAGCTCGTTTGGCATCGTTCTGACCGATAATATGTTGGTCTAATTCGTGAACAATTTCTCTTGGGGTCATTGCAGACATGGAATACCCTTTATTGTTAAATTCTATCTTGTAATTAAATCGTTGGGCTTGGCTTATAGCTCTTCAATCGCCAAGTTTGTGTTAGTGAATACACAAATCGAGCCAGCGATGTTCAAACTTTTTTCGACGATATCACGGGCACTCAAATCGGTGTTTTCGATAAGTGCGGTCGCAGCGGCTTGGGCAAATGGACCACCCGAACCAATCGCAATCAAGTCGTGCTCTGGTTGAATGACATCACCGTTACCAGAAATGATGAGACTGGCAGTTTCGTCAGCAACGGCAAGTAAAGCCTCTAATTTGCGTAACATTTTGTCAGTACGCCAGTCCTTAGCGAGTTCAACAGCGGCCTTTGTTAGATGACCTTGATGCATTTCGAGCTTGGCTTCAAACTTTTCAAATAGTGTAAAGGCATCAGCAGTACCACCGGCAAAACCAGCAAGTACTTTGCCTCGATATAAACGGCGGACTTTGACAGCGTTGCCTTTCATAACTGTATTACCAAGAGACACTTGGCCATCACCGCCAAGTACGACTTTATCACCGCGTCGTACGGAAACAATTGTGGTCATTATCCACTCCAGATTTTTTGATTAGTCTAGCTTATGTAGGGCTGTTTGCGAGGATTTCAAGTGGCGTTATTGATTAACGCCACAGCCAAATTTGACAACCGCGAATGTCATTTCGCTTTAGGATATGACGGGTTTTTTCTGCATCGCGTTTACGGTCAAAGGGGCCCAGTACAACTTTGTACCAGACACCTGAGGTACCCTGGGTTTTGTGTACTTGGGACTCGAACCCAGTAAACGCAATTTTGGCTTTGAGTTGCTCTGCGTCTTCTTCACTTCGGAAACTAGCGCATTGCATCTTAAACGGTCCTTTGTCTTCGAGTTCTTCGGTTTCGACTTGGACACTTTTGTTTTCTAATTCTTCAATAAACTCCCACTCTTCGTCTTCTGGTGGGGGAGGAATGTGTTTTTGGGTCTTTTTCTTCGGTGTAACTTGTGGCTGTTCTTGCTCTTGTTTAAACGCTTCAGAGTCGCCTTGGATGTAGTTTAAGCCAAATACAAAACCAGCGACTAACAAAATGACAACCAAAAACTTAACAACCGGGAAAGGGCGACGAGCTGGTGCTTCTGGTTTGGCGCGAGTGTTTCGTTTTTTCGAACCAACAAAATCTTTATTTTTCATGGGGCAGGGAGCCTTAATAATGACATCGATAAAACAATGTAAAAAATTACATTTTAAATAATTACATTCTCAATTAGCTGACATCGATAGGATCAACATCAACCGTCCAGCGGATTCTATTATCCTTTTGGATGGTATCCAAGTTCTCTAACAACCAATTGACCAATTTGTGTAAATATGGCCGAGATTCACTCTGGATCGTGAGCATATGTCTAAATTTACCTGCTTTTCTGGTCATTGGTGCAGGTGTAGGTCCCAACATTAACAGGCCCTCATAATCTTGCAAGTAATGCGCGAGCCCAGCAAGCCACTCGTGACCTAATTGATTGTGAGTCGACTCTGCTCTTATTATGATTTGATGAGAGTAGGGAGGTAACTTGAGCATTTTACGTTCATTTAGAGCGTATTTGGCAAAATCACGATATTCATTGTTGACCAAATCTTGGATCACTGGATGTTCGGGAAACTTGGTTTGCAACCAGACTTGGCCTTTAATGGATCCTCGGCCCGCACGGCCAGCGACTTGAACAACAAGTTGGGCTAGTTTTTCAGGTGCCCTAAAGTCACTACTAAATAGGGCGCCGTCGACATCGACAATACCAACTAAACTGACGTTGGGAAAATGGTGGCCTTTAGCAATCATTTGGGTACCGACAATGATCATCGGCTTGCCTTGATTAATGAGGTTGAGCTTGTCGTCAAACTCACCTTTTTTACTGGTACTGTCACGATCAAGACGGACAACGTCAACATTTGGAAAAAGCTCTTTGAGTTGCAGGTCGATTTGTTCGGTTCCGACCCCAACCGGTGTTAAACGAGTAGAACCACATCCCAAACACTGTTTTAAGGTGGGATGTTGAAAACCACAGTGGTGGCAAATTAGCAGCCCTGAGCCACGATGGAAGGTAGTAAAGCTACTACAGCGGCTACATTCAGTTAACCAATGACACTCTTCACACATTAATACTGGTGCAAAGCCGCGTCGATTGATAAATAACATGACCTGATGGCCATTCTTTAACTGTTGGCTGATTTCGTCTAACAATGGCTGGCCAATGGCCGCTTGGCTTTGGCAACGATTTAAATCAAGCAAGCGCATCGTCGGTAGTTGACTTCCCCCGGCACGTTGCCTTAATTCGAGCAGACTAAATTTGTTTTGTTCGACATTTTGCAACGTTTCTAAACTTGGTGTTGCAGAGCCCAATACAACAGGAATGTTTAATCTATGTGCACGGTACAAGGCCATGCTTCGGCAGTGGTATCTAAAACCATCTTGTTGTTTGAATGAAGCATCGTGTTCTTCATCGATGATGATCATTCCGAGTGATTTAAACGGCAAAAAAATCCCTGAGCGTGTCGCTATAACGATTCGAGCTGTTCCTGAGCGACACTGTTGCCATGTTTCGAAGCGCTGTTTGTCCGTCATGGCGGAATGCCATAAAGCAATAGGTACATTAAAACGCTTTTGAAAACGTGCGATCGTTTGTGGTGTCAGGCCTATTTCTGGCACACAAACTAACACTTGTTGTTGTTTGAGCAGTCTGCTGGCGATGGCCTGTAAATACACTTCTGTTTTACCACTACCTGTTACGCCATCGAGCAAGAACCCTTGGTAGTGCTCGGCTGAGTTTATCGCAGTTACAGCTAGGGCTTGTTCGGTGTTTAGCTGTAGGCCTTCATTTAAATCTTGTTCTGTAACAGTGACCTCAGAAGTATGCGCTGTTTGCCACTGGGCCCATTCATTATCGACAAATTTTTTAATTGTAGTACTAGGTACTTCACGTTCAGTTAAGTTAGCTCTAGAAAGACTAAATCCTGATGTACTTGGTTCTTCCGTTAATAAATCATGCAGTTTTAATAGCTGCTTGGCATTTTTATTTAATTCTTTCCGAGCGGGAAACTCATCTGTTTTCACCAACACTTTAGGCAATAAGTCGATGATAGCTTTGTTTGTACGAAGGGCTCCAGGAATAGCCGCAGAATACACGTCACCGATTGGGTGCTGATAGTACTTGCTGGCCCATTCGAGTAACGCCATTTGTTCAGGGTTTATGGTCGGTTCGTCGTCTAAGATTTCAAGCGCCGCTTTTAATTTACTCAGATCTTGGTCTGTATTGTGATCAGCCTTAATTACTACGCCGATTAAAGTTTGACGACCGAAAGGAACAACAACTCGGCGACCAACTAACTGATCAAATTTAGTTTCTGCAGAAAAACTTTGAACTTTTTCATCAACTTGATTGTCAAAGCCAGCAGGAAAAGCATAGTCAAACAGACGGCGCAGCGGAACCGGTAATGCGACATGAAGAATGGGTTCTGAAAATAAGGTCATTTATATGCAGGCCTTTGCTACGCTTGACAACAAGTGAACAATCACTTACCTTGACAATGTTATAAATTAAGCTTTTCCTAAATACGGGTCAAGTAGGGTCAACATGCGTTTTCTAGTTAGTGTTTTAATTGCAATATTGATAGGTACGGTTTCGATTGTAACAGAGGCAAAAGAGGCTCGCATCTATTCAACTGAAGGTTATTGTATTCTTGCTTTTGAGCAAGTAGAAGATAACTTTTTAAAACAATACGAAAAGCGTCTTGGTTTTCGACCTAAAAACAAATTATGTAACCGAGTCAATCGCTTAGTTTCAGAGTTTCAGCCTGCCAATTGGAATTATCAGTTTGGTCAGCCTTACCCAGGCAGCAGTATTTATCTAAACCCAGAGCAGGTGGCACAGATCCACAAAGCGCAAGAAAACAAGCGTCACGCTAGACGTTAATTAGTGCTTGATCTTTGCTCTATACCATTTATAATTCGCGCCCTTAAATTTATATTAATCTCGTATGGTATTCGGCACATTTTTAGGTGACCGGATGGCGATACGGCCCAATGAGGTAATCCCATGCAAAAAGATATCCACCCTAAGTACGAAGAAATCAACGTATCTTGTTCTTGTGGTAACAAGTTCGTTACTCGTTCTACAGTATGTAAAGACTTACACTTAGACGTTTGTTCTGCGTGTCACCCGTTCTACACAGGTCAGCAACGTAACGTTGACACTGGTGGTCGTGTTGACCGCTTCAAGAAGCGTTTCAGCATGTTGGGCAAAAAGTAATTTTTGTACCTTCAGAAAAAAGCACCTTCGGGTGCTTTTTTTGTGCCTGAAATCCCAAGTTTGTACCCTTTATGGGGTTTTGTGATTGCCATTTTATCAAAAACCGACCTCAACTGAAGTGAGGCGGATTTTGTGGCCGTAGTAAATAACTTTCATTCTTAATTGATATTCTTCTGCTTCGATTGACTGCTAAAATCGTTTATTCATCGTTATCTTTAGCTTAAGTTTCACCAAATTAAAGTAACTACTCTAATTTTTATATGATTTAACCATCTACGACTTTAGTCGTATATTTCATCAATGTTGTTATTTTTTAACCAACTGGTCTGATGAGTTTTTGAACAGTAAGTTGTTGTCGAGTCTAATAATTTTATCGGCTAGAGTGGAAAACTCATTCACGCCTTTGGAAGTATCGCCATGACAGATTTTAAGCAGCAAGCACTCGATTATCACAGCCAGCCGGTTCCCGGTAAAATTAGTATTTCGCTTACCAAGCCAGCCGAAAATGCCAGAGACTTAGCTCTTGCATATAGTCCTGGTGTCGCCGAGCCGGTAAGAGAAATTGCTGCCGATCCAGATAATGCGTACAAGTACACAGCAAAAGGCAACACAGTTGCGGTAATTAGTAACGGTACGGCAATTTTAGGTCTAGGAAACTTAGGCCCTTTGGCAAGTAAGCCTGTGATGGAAGGCAAAGCGCTGTTATTCAAACGCTTTGCTAATATCGACTCGTTCGACATTGAAGTAAGTCACCGAACAACTGATGAGTTTATAAACACGGTTGCCGCGATTGCTGACTCATTTGGTGGTATCAACCTTGAAGACATTAAAGCACCTGAGTGTTTCGAAATTGAGCAAGAGTTAAAGCGTCGCTGTAAAGTACCTATTTTTCATGATGATCAGCACGGCACGGCGATAGTTACAGCTGCGGGTATGCTCAACGCATTAGAAATACAAGGTAAAAACCTACCTGACTGTACAATTGTATGCTTAGGTGCAGGTGCTGCGGCCATTGCTTGTATGGAATTATTAATTAAGTGTGGCGCACAGCGTGAGCGCATTTACATGTTAGACAGAAAAGGCGTCATTCACACTCGTCGTGATGATCTTAACGAGTACAAAGAGTTATTTGCCAATAATACCGACAAACGAACGTTGGAAGACGTTATTACCGGAGCTGACGTGTTTGTTGGTGTGTCTGGAGCAAATCTGTTGTCCCCTGAAGCTCTTAAACTAATGGCACCGAATCCGGTCGTTTTTGCTTGTTCGAACCCAGATCCAGAAATCAAACCTGAACTCGCGTTAAAAGAACGCGACGATTTAATCATGGCAACAGGTCGCTCTGATTATCCAAACCAAGTAAACAATGTTTTGTGTTTTCCTTTTATTTTCAGAGGCGCATTAGACGTCCGAGCGACTTCAATTAACGATGAAATGAAAGTGGCTGCTGTTGAAGCTATTCGGAGCCTAGCTAAAGAACCTGTACCTGCAGAGGTATTAAAATCGGCAGGTGTTGATGAGCTAGAGTTTGGCCCTCAATACATTATTCCAAAGCCTATGGACCCGAGGTTACTCGATAAAGTAGCTAAAGCTGTTGCGCAAGCTGCGGTAGATAGTGGGGTTGCACAAATTCCTCTTGCCAAGTAGGCATAAAAAAACCGCCAATGAGTGGTCTCATTGGCGGTCTCCTCAAACTGGCTGAGTGCTAGTCTTCAATATCTGGAATCTCTTTACCCATTTCAGTAAGAATACGTCTTACTTCCTCTGGGATTTGTTCCGGATTGTCTTTGCGTAAGTCGTTATCCGAAGGTAACGGCTGACCTGTAAACGCATGTAAAAAAGCTTCACACAACAATTCACTGTTTGTCGCATGTCTCAAGTTGTTCACTTGGCGACGAGTACGCTCGTCGGTCAGCACTTTTAATACGTTGAGCGGGATAGATACCGTGATCTTTTTAACTTTTTCCGCTTTTTTTCCATGTTCTGCGTAGGGGTGAACGTATTCCCCGTTCCACTTAGCCATAAAACACCTGTTAATGAGTTACTGCTGAAACGACCTTTGTCGTTAGTTGGTGAAATTGTATTGGATTAAGAAAATTAGTCAAACGATCGATTTCTAAAGATTTAGACGTCTAGATGGTTGACTAATGAAAAAACTCGTCTATATTTAAATTTCGATATCTAGACGTCTAAACGTCTTTGTTCGATTCATCAATTCATAAGTCAGTGAGAAAGTCATCATGAGTAGCGTTCATGCCCAACAATTAGAAAGTATCAACCGCCATTTATTGGACATAAAGGGCAAAATTGATGTGTCTTTTGAGTTTTTTCCGCCAAATACAGAGCAAATGGAAACGACACTTTGGCAATCGGTCGAACGCCTAGCGCCACTTGACCCCAAGTTTATCTCTGTCACTTACGGCGCAGGTGCAAGTACTCGTGACCGAACTCATGACGTAATTAAAAAGATCCAACAACAAACCAGTTTGAGTACCGCGGCTCATTTGACTTGTATCGATGCAACAGAGCAAGACTTGATCAATATTGCAAAAGATTACTGGGAGCACGGTGTCAAACACATAGTCGCGCTCAGAGGCGACACAGATCCAAATCAACCCCAGCAGCTCAATCAGCCACCCTTGTATGCTTCAGAACTTGTCTCTCTGTTAAAGTCCGTTGCCGATTTTGAGATATCGGTGGCAGCCTACCCTGAGGTACATCCGGAAGCGAGAAGTGCCCAAGCAGACTTGTTAAATCTGAAACGAAAAGTAGATGCAGGAGCCACCAGGGCAATCACTCAATTCTTTTTTGATGTGGATAGCTTTTTGCGATTTCGTGACCGTTGCGCGGCGGCCAATATTGACGCCGAAATTGTACCGGGGATTTTACCGGTTACTAATATTAATACCGTGACTCGATTTGCGGGGCTAACCAACGTATCTGTTCCAGCATGGTTGACCGACTCATTTGAAGGCTTGGATAACGATGCCACCTCACGCAACCTGCTTGGTGCTAACATTGCGATGGATATGGTTAAAGTATTATCCAAAGAGGGAGTTAGTGATTTCCATTTTTATACTTTAAATCGCAGCGAATTAACTTATGCAATTTGCCATTTATTAGGAAAACGACCGCAACAAACTACAGCGTCTTCGCCAATCTAGCAAGGACAGTTCATTGTTGAAATTACAGTAAAAATACTCTGACACGGATGTTAAAAACACCAAACTAGGTTAGAGTTATCTGTATAGATAACAAATAGGTAACCTGCAGATGTCTGATAACTCTCACAAACAAGAAGTTGTTGAAAAATCAGAAGAACAACAAGAGTTCGAGTCTTTATCCCGTGATGAAATGTGGTTTAAGCTGCACGAACAATGCAAGCAGATCAATGAACAGCTCGAAATGCTTAACCATCACAATTTAGTGGTGACCTACAACTCCATTCCTCGTTTTATTTGGTTTAGTCTACTCAAAGGCATGGCGGTGGGCCTTGGCAGTGTATTAGGCGCAACAGTCGTCTTGTCAGCCTTGGTGTTTGTACTGTCTCAAATCGAAGTGATCCCAATTATTGGCGAATGGGTGTCGAGTATTCTTGAAGTTGTCAAAGGCGAAAACCAAAACAACTAAAACGCTTTTTTTAAAGGCCAAAAATGGGCATAATGCCGGCCCTATTTTTACATCAGTTGTTGTCTCGGTGCAGGCAGGTTGAATAAAGGTTTTAGCAACATGACAGATGCGTTGACGGGTAACTCCCGTGCTATCACGACAAATCAAAATGGTATTCACGATGACTTAGAAAAAGTCGTTGTTAAACATTTGGCTACGCCATTTAGAAAACCTATTGCACCATTTTCTGAACAAACATTTGCTGAATTAACTGCAACGGTTGAAGCGTTTTTAGCGGCGAACCCATCAGGTCAATTGATTTTGGACTCATGTTGTGGCGTAGGCGAGAGCACAATCCATTTGGCGGCACAAAACCCAAATGCACTTGTTATCGGTATTGATAAATCAGAGCACAGAGTAGAAAAAATAGAGCACCACATGAAACACAAAGTTAGTAACTTTGTGATTTTACGCGGTGATCTAAATGACCTTTGGCGATTGATCGCTCAAGCTAATTGGCCGATCAGCAAACACTATTTGTTGTATCCCAATCCATGGCCAAAAGCTAAACACCTACAGCGTCGTTGGCACGGCGCACCAGTGTTTAGTTATATCCCCAAACTTGGACAAAACATCACCCTACGCAGTAACTGGCCTATTTATGTTCGAGAGTTTGCAGAAGCCCTAAAACTAGCGGGCTTTGAGCCTCAAGTTAGTGATTATCAAAGTGATGAAGCAATGACGCCATTTGAACGGAAGTACTGGGCAAGTGGTCAAAACAGCACGCAACTGACCTGTAACTTTGTCTAACGTCTTGTTTGATATGAATTCGTTACAGTTTCGACCTTTGCTAAATCGCTTTTTGTCTGCTTAACTGCAGACAATCTAGCCGACTTAAAGTAAAGTACCGTTCAATTAAAAATGACCCATAAGTAGCATGTCTAAAAAACGATTCGCGACCGCAACCGAACAAAACTTGTTTAGGATCTTCACAATCCCTGAGGCGCCAGATTCAACCTTGGCCAAAATCGAACAAGAAGTTTCGCAAAACCTAGACGGTTTTTTGCGTGAGAATATTGTTGCTGTCGAAAAACCACTGTCAGATATCGAGCAAGATTTTCAGGAGTCTTTGGTTCCTGAACGCCCGCAGTTTGTTTCTGATGTGGCCGATGAATTGTTACACAAGTTAGTTGCGCAGTCGGTGCATACTTCATCTCCGAGCTTTATTGGTCATATGACGTCGGCATTGCCATACTTCTTATTGCCTTTGTCTAAGTTAATGGTGGGCTTAAACCAGAACTTAGTCAAAATCGAAACGTCAAAAGCATTTACACCGTTAGAGCGTCAAACCATTGGTATGCTGCAC
Source organism: Psychrosphaera ytuae (assembly GCF_017638545.1). Lineage (NCBI taxonomy): Bacteria > Pseudomonadati > Pseudomonadota > Gammaproteobacteria > Alteromonadales > Pseudoalteromonadaceae > Psychrosphaera > Psychrosphaera ytuae. The sequence continues at coordinate 1,699,073 of NZ_CP072110.1, read as the reverse complement.
CGCATCGCTTATGGGCAAGGTCGTACTGAAGCCGAAAACGAAGCGTATTACGATGCGATGATGCACAGCGCTGATGCGTCTTTAGGGGCGTTCTGTTCGGGTGGTACCATCGCTAATATCAGCGCCTTATGGGTGGCAAGAAATACTCTGTTAGGCCCGCAACCTGGTTTTAAAGGTGTGGCGAAAGAAGGCTTGTTTAGAGCCATGATGCACTATGGATACAAGCGCCTTGTCGTGCTGGTATCTGAGCGTGGTCACTATTCGTTAGGTAAAGCGGCAGATGTCTTAGGTATGGGCCGTCAGGATATCGTTTCGGTCGGCACTGACGAAAATAACAAAATTAGAATTGACCTACTCGAACAAAAGATTGCCGAACTAAAAGCCGAAGGTGCAGGTATCCTTGCGCTTATTGGTGTCGCAGGTACAACGGAAACCGGTAACATAGATCCTCTTGATGCCATGGCAGATATCGCTGAGCGTGAAGGCATTCACTTTCATGTCGATGCAGCGTGGGGTGGAGCAACAATGTTATCTGAAAACGCTCGCCCTCTGCTTAAAGGCATTGAAAGAGCGGACTCAATCACGGTCGATGCTCACAAACAGATGTATGTACCTATGGGTGCGGGTATGGTGTTGTTTAAAGACCCACACTCAACTGATGTTATTGAACATCACGCTGAATATATTTTGCGTAAAGGCTCAAAAGACTTAGGCTCACATACGCTTGAAGGCAGCCGTCCTGGAATGTCGATGCTGGTTTACGCATGCCTTAAGGTGATGGGCCGAAGTGGCTATCAAATGCTGATTGATCGAAGCATTGACACAGCTAAGTATTTTGCCGAGTTAATCAAACAAGATCCTGACTTTGAATTAGTGTCAGAACCTGAATTATGTTTGTTGACTTATCGCTATGTACCAAAGCCAGTGAAAGACTATATGGCCACGTGTAATCAAGAAGAACGCGAGATCATTAATGAATTACTAAATGACTTAACCAAGTTTATTCAAAAGAAACAGCGTGAGTCTGGTAAGTCATTTGTATCCCGTACTCGATTGACACCAAAAGCACACAATGGCCAAACCATAACGGTGTTCCGTTGTGTATTGGCGAACCCTCTTACGACTAAAGAAATCTTACAAGATATTTTGGCTGAGCAAAAAGAGATTGCTAAAGATAGCTGGCGTAGTTTGCCAGCGATTCTTAAAAAGGTAGGGCTAACGGCCTAGCCATTTATAGCTGGACCGTTAGATTGTCTATGAGTCGCGCTTTGCCTAAGAATGCTGCGACTAAAATAACTGCCTCTTTTGAGTTTTCATCGATTACTTCAAAATGGCTGGTGTCCCTGATCTCTATATAGTCTGGCTTCAGCCCTGCTTGCTCGATAAATTCTAAACCACTTTCGATTAATGACTCAGTGTTGAAGTTACCGCCTTCTAATTGCTCTTTGATTAGACTTAATGCCTGAAACAATGCCGGAGCAATAGACTTCTGTTGGGCTGTGAGGTAGCCGTTGCGACTGCTTTTTGCCAAGCCTGACTCTTCACGTACGGTAGGTACGGGAATAATTTCAATCGGCATGTTTAAGTCGCGGACTAAAGCCTGCACCAAGCGCACTTGCTGGTAGTCTTTTTGGCCAAATAGCGCTACATCAGGCTGCACCATATTGAACAGTTTTGTTACGACCGTCGCTACTCCATCAAAGTGACCTGGACGTTGGGTTGCTTCGGCACAATGCTCCGCCGTTGAATTAGGAACAGACACAAGGGTTTGAGCTTTCAAGCCATTCGGGTACATTTCCGCTACTGACGGATAAAAGACAACGTGGTTGTTGGCAGCTGTTAGTTTTTCACAATCAGCTTCAAAGGTACGTGGATAGGCGTCGAGATCTTCGTTTTCACCGAACTGCATTGGATTGACAAATATCGAAGTGATCACTAAATCTGCGTGCTTGTGTGCATTGTGAACCAATTCGATATGGCCTTCATGTAAGTTGCCCATGGTCGGCACAAACGCAACAGTTTGGCCTTGACGATGACATTCTTTACGCCAAGCTCGAAGCTCAGCTAATGATTCGATAATTTTCATGCTTTTGTAAATAGTAGTTTATTACTTGCTTAATTAAACGTTCGATCAGGATCTGGAAATTCGCCACTCTGTACTTCTTTGACAAAGAGCTCAACTGCGCCTTGCATAGTACCTGCGATATCTATGTAGTTTTTAGAGAACTTAGGAATGTAACCAGAGCTTATCCCCAAAATGTCATGCATAACTAGGATTTGACCATCCGTCACGTTGCCTGCGCCAATGCCAATAGTCGGAATTGCAACGGCTTCGGTAATAGCTTGCGCAAGTGATACTGGAATACATTCAAGAACCAAGAGCTGAGCACCTGCGCGTTCTAGACCTTTGGCGTGCTCAATCATTTCTTTGGCTTTGTCTGCATCTCGACCTTGGATCTTAAAACCACCAAACACATTCACAGACTGTGGTGTCAAACCCAAGTGACCACATACCGGAACCCCATTTTGAGTTAACTGGCGAATCGTTTCATATAACCATTCGCCACCCTCTAGCTTGACCATGTTGGCCCCAGCCGCCATAAGCTCGTGTGCATTTTTTAACGCTAATTCTGGGTTTGAATAAGTCATAAATGGCATATCAGCGATGATCAACGCCGATTCTACTCCCGCTTGAACACAACGAGTATGGTATGCGATGTCGTGATTTGTCACGGCCAATGTATCTGCTTTGCCTTGTAAAACCATGCCTAGTGAGTCACCAATCAGCAGGGCATGTACGCCGTTTTTGTCAAATAAGCCCGCGAAGCTCGCATCATAGGCTGTCAGCGCTGCGATTTTTTCGCCGTTTTGCTTCATCTTAAGTAGTTTAGAGGTGGTAATTTTAGCCATCTTAAACGTCCAATATGTTAGTGCGGTTAAATCGCTTTCATGTCATTAAAGGGAAGGTTGGTTGCTAAGTCTTGCAACTTAGTTCCACAGGGTAAAACAAGTTCAGAATCAATGTCCAGTATAGGGTAAACGACAAACTCTCGCTCAGTGAGGCCGTAGTGCGGAATTGTTAACGTTTCATCGTCGATTTGTTGGTTGCCATACAACAAAATATCAAGATCAAGAGTACGTGGACCCCAATGAGCTCCATCGCGAGTTCGGCCATGGATTTGTTCTATGTTACTGGTTGCTGAATATAATTCGTGAGGCGAAAGTTCGGTCTGCAAAGCAACAACGGCATTTACATAATCCGGTTGGTCTGCCGGGCCCATAGGTTTGCTTATGTAAATGCGTGAGCGCCCGACAAGCTGAGTATTTGTTATTTGCGCCAACTCATCAATTGCAGTTCTAACCGTTGTAAGAGGGTCGTTTAAATTGGCCCCCAAGCCAATATAGACTAAATGTGACATCTTAGTTGGCTCTAGGACTCGTTGTTTGATTTTGAACTGCGGTTACCGCTAGGTTTCTTTTTTCGACGGTTACTACGGTATTTGGCGTTGCGCTTAGGGCCTGATTTTGAACGATCATCAGAGCGTCCTTCAGGACGTCCCTCAAAACGACGTTGGCCAGCATTGCGCTTTGCATCAGCCATCGCGCGCTTGCCTTCGTCAGTTTCTTGTAAATGAGTCCAAAAATCCGCAATTTCTTCTAACTCGCCACCTTCAATTTCAGCACGTAACAACAAGAAGTCGTACGCAGCTCGGAAGCGGGCATTTTCGAGCATTTGTAATGGACGTTTGCCTTGGGTTTTACGCAAGCGATGTTGTGAGTTCCAAATGTCACGCATATTAGCCGTAAAGCGTTTAGGGATCGCCACCGATTGTACGGCGCGGTGCAAAATGTCGTTTATTGCTAACTGGAAGGCATCGTAGGGCGATAAACCACTTTCTAGTTCAAGCTCTTGTGCGTGAGCTTCAAGTGGATACCAGTAAATAGCAGCCAACACAAAAGCTGGAGAAATACTTTTATCTGCATTGATGCGCGTGTCCGTATTGGTGAACATTAGCTTCATCATGCGCTCTTCCTTGTCTTCAGGGTTACCTGTTAACACTTGTTCTGCGGCCGGGAAGAAGTATTTAAATAAGCCGTAATGGCGCATCATTTCAAAGTTAGCTAGTGCTTTACCCGAAAGTAATAACTTTAAACTCTCATCAAACAAGCGCGCTGGTGGAATGTTGCGCAACAAGTGACCTAGCTCATAAATTGGCGATTCGGTGCGCTTGGCAATCGTCATATTGAGCTTAGTCGCAAAGCGAACCGCTCGTAACATACGCACAGGGTCTTCGCGATAACGCGTTTCTGGATCACCAATGAGGTCTATAACGCCTTTTTCGATGTCCGCCATACCATTGGCAAAGTCGAGAAGATCAAAGTTGCGGATATCGTAATACAAGCTGTTAATTGTGAAGTCACGACGTTCTGCGTCTTCGTCAATTGTGCCGTAAACGTTGTCGCGTAAAAGCTGGCCTTCATCACTTTGCTTAGATATTTTTTTGGCAACGGCAGGACTTGGTTGCTCTTGTTTTTGTTCTATGTCGACAGAAGTTACATCATCATCGCTGCTTTGATGGTGACCTCGCATTGTCGCAACTTCGATAATTTCACGACCAAACATGATGTGCGCTAAACGGAAGCGGCGCCCGATTAAGCGACAGTTACTAAAGCAGGCTTTAACTTGCTCCGGTGTGGCATTCGTTACGACGTCAAAGTCTTTAGGTTGTAAGCCGAGTAAAATATCTCGAATACAGCCACCTACTAAATACGCTTCGTAACCGTTGTCTTTTAGGCGGTACAATACTTTTAACGCATTAGGGCTAATCTGCTTGCGCGAAATAGGATGTTGGTCACGGGGTATAATTGTTGCGTGGTGCTCAACGGAAGCACTTCGAATGACTGGTTGTTGTGGTGTTTGTTTAGCGTGCGTCTGCTTCTTTGCTGAACGAGCGCGTTTTTTTCGCCCATCCGCATTGCGAGACGGCTTAGAGGCCGATGACTTTTTATCGGAATCTTTGCCAAACCATGAGATTACTTTTTTTAACACCACTAATTCACTACCTACTCTATCAACTAGATGTCTTCGTTTTGTTGCGGCGCATTTTACAGCAATAATGCGACAATTAACAAATAAATGCAGAAAGACGTCGATTGCTTAAATGATGATCTCGGTTTGTTGGTTAATTTTAGTTTGAGACCAATGCTCTACGGCCCATTCTAAGATGGTTTGAGGTGAGGCTTTGGCTAAAGAGTCTAAATTCAAACTCTTGTTTGAGAGACTGGGTTGAGCATATCCTAAAAAGCTTAATGCTTTGAGTAGCTCAGGCTGTGGGTTTGACGAGTTAATTGCCGGAGCATGGTTTTGCTTGGATAGCTTGTGGCCAGGTTTGGTAACCGCAAGAGGCAAATGTAAAAACTCAGGAGGATCGACCTCAAGAGTTTGGTATAAACTGAGCTGTCGAGCGGTTAAAGGCATTATATCAGCGCCGCGGACGACGTGTGTTATACCTTGATCAATATCGTCAACGACTACGGCGAGTTGGTAACTAAATAAGCCATCGCGACGTTTGATGATGTAATCTTCTTGAGCCATGAGAGGATCACAGCTTTGTGGTCCAAAAATGCCATCTGAAAATTGATAAATGGGCCTAGTTTGTTTTAGACGAATTGGATTGTTGTGCAAATCTAGGTATTTGTCTCGACAGGTGCCTTGATAGAGTCCACCTGATGCTTTGATTTCTTTTCGAGTACAGGCACAGCCGTAAATTAACTCTTTTGATTCTAGAAAGTCGAGTACTTCTTGGTAACGACTGAGACGAGCGGTTTGTTTGAGGCAGTTGCGATCGCCGTTTTGCAATTGAGACTGAGTTTGTAAGTCTACATCCCAATGCAAACCAAAAGCATAAAGCGCATCCAAAATTTGGCCTTGAGCGCTCGCATCAACGCGGCTGGTATCGATATCTTCAATACGAACGAACCACAAACCGTTATTGGCTTTTGCATGGAGGTAACTGCCTACAGCGGCGACAAGAGAACCAAAGTGAAGTGGGCCACTCGGTGAAGGGGCAAAACGGCCGCGAACTTGTTGGTTGCCTTGATTAAACGAGACTTGGGATGAAAAAGGCCAGACAGCCACAGGAGGAAAAAAGAGGGTTAAGGCTAAGCCTTAACCACCCATTTGTTTTTCTTTGATTTCTGACAATGTTTTACAGTCGATACATTGATCAGCAGTAGGACGAGCTTCTAGACGGCGAATGCCAATCTCGATGCCACATGTCTTACAAAAACCAAAATCATCAGATTCGATTAAACCAAGTGTTTTTTCGATCTTTTTGATCAGTTTACGTTCGCGGTCACGAGTGCGTAATTCAAGCGCAAACTCTTCTTCTTGTGACGCACGGTCAACTGGATCTGGGAAGTTGGCTGCTTCGTCTTGCATGTGCGACTTAGTGCGATCAACTTCTTCTCTTAACTGGTTACGCCAAGCTTCAAGGATTTTACGGAAATGAGTCAGTTGCTCATCACTCATATACTCTTCGTTTGGGCTTTCTTGATATGGCTCAACGCCCGCTAAGGCTAATAATCCCAATGATTTTTTATCTGCCATGCGTTGCTTTTCTCCTAAAATTCAACCGGTTAGCGCACATTTATCTTTATTTGTATAAGCAACCAGTGCCTAAAGCAAAAAAAAGGGCGGCTACATATAGCAAAAATATCGTCTTGTGGCAACAAAAAGCGATACTTATTGTTTTTATCAAATTCTATTCTGATTAAACCACAATATAAGAGTGTGTCACCCTTGGTTGGGTTCCATTATGTATAATGGACTACGAATACTGTGAAAAATCAACCTTTTCTGGACTGACAAACGAGCTAGAATGGGACACTGTCGTTTGCTCCGCCGTAATATGGGTATGGAGTACGAGGATTTCTACCCCTTGGTTTAAAACTTCTTTGATTAGGTCGGTATATTTAGGATCTATATGCTGTGCAGCGGTCACTGCCTTTATCCCTGTGTGTTGCACTAAAAACACTAACACCGAGCGGTTTCCCTGCTGTTTCATTGTCATAAGCTCGCGCAGGTGCTTTTGTCCACGAGTGCTTTTGGCGTCGGGAAACGCACCTAGCCCTGAGTCATCGTCTAACAATAAGGTCGTTGATTTTATTTCGATGTAACAGTCTACTTTGTTTGAATCAGACAAAAGCAGGTCTATGCGACTGTTTTCTTCTCCGTATTTTACTTCGGTTCGCAAGGTTTCATAACCTTTTAGCTCTGGTACTAAATCCTGCTCTATCGCTTGCTTTACTATGTCATTGGCTTTTATGGTGTTTACGCCTACAAAGTGTCCGTTGGCAGTGATGGTTTTTTCAAGGGTGTGTTGATATTTTCGCTTTGGGTTACCACTAGTGCTATACAAAGCGGTAAAGCCAGGCTCTGCGCACCCGGTCATCGCACCTGTATTGTTGCAATATATAGTGAACGTTTTGCCTTCTTGCTCGACGTCCACTAAAAAGCGCTTGTAGCGTTTGAGTAATGTTGCTTGTTGTAAATCTTTGGTTTCCATGTGGTTATGCGTTTTCTTGATCCGAACTGTCCTTACCTTTGAACAACGGAAGAATCATGTGTAATACGGCAGCGACAATGAGTCCTGCAACAACTCCGTACAAACCGTCTAATAAAACGCTAACAAGCGTTACCAGCCAACTTGGGAAGGCCCATTGGGTTTCCACAAAACTTTGAATTATTGCAGACCAATGATGGACGAATTCGATATTGTGGCTGAGCATGCCACCGCCTACGAGAAACATCGCAACTAATCCAATGACACTCAAGCTATTCATTAGGCGTGGGGCAAAAGCCAATAGTCCCGAGCCCAACGTCCTCAGGATATTTCCGGTAAGCCCTTCTTTCTTTTGAGTTTTCCAGTGCAAGCCAACGTCGTCGAGCTTCACTATGACTGCAACAAGGCCGTATACACCAACGGTCATGGCGATGGCGATAAAACTCAAAGCTACTATTTGATTGACGAGAGCAGCAGTACCAAAGGTTCCCAGCGCAATGATGATGATTTCTGCTGAAAGAACAAAGTCAGTTCTAATTGCGCCTTTGATTTTTTCACTTTCGAACTCCATTAAAGCTTCTGGAGAGGAGTTAACGGCTGTTAGTAATTCTTGGTGGTGCTGCTCTTTTTTTGTATCTCCTTGAGTAAAGGATTCGATGATTTTTTCGGCGCCTTCAAAGCACAAAAACAATCCACCTAAAATAAGTAGTGGTACTATTAGCCAAGGAATGAAAGCGCTGATCAATAGTGCGGCTGGCACTAAGATGAATTTGTTTTTGAAACTGCCTTTAGCAACCGCCCACACAACGGGCAACTCTCTATCAGCTTTGACTCCACTGACTTGTTCAGCATTTACCGCTAGGTCATCACCTAAGACCCCTGCGGTTTTTTTTGCTGCGACTTTCGACATTGCTGCAACGTCGTCCAATAAAAGGGCAATATCATCAAATACTGCAAAAAAACTCGCTGAAGGCATTGGCTTTCTCCAAATCGTCCAAATAAACCGTAATTAACTGATGCTAACCTAGTTTTTAGCCAGAATGAACTGACGAATAGAGATATTTTCTCTATTATAAAATGCAAACAAAACAAAAAATAAAGAGACAGGCAATATGACAGACATTCTTACGATTCAATTGAGTCAACAACCAGCACCAGTTGGTTGGAGTGAAGACAGCCAGTTGAGCTCAACAGCACAGGGCTTTTTAATCCATTTGAAAGACAGTGATGTGCGCAATTCACTACCTGTCATCCAAGCTTGTGGCCGTAAGTTACAGAGCTTAGGCATTAATAACATTGCAATTAGTGGACTGTGGGATATCGAACAGCAATGGGCACTTTACTTAGGGATGATGACAGCCAAAGGTGGTCAGTCTGTTGTGTGGTTAGATTGTGACTCTAAAGAGTTGAATGCGCGCCAAAAAGCCAATGATTGGACTCGCGCAATGACAAACCTTCCGCCTGCAGATTTATATCCATTAGCACTAGCGAAACATGCTGTGTCATTTTTAGAAGAGATTGCTGGCAAATACATCACTCATAATATCGTGATGGGTGATGATTTATTGGACGAAGGCTGGATTGGCATTCACTCTGTGGGCCGTGCAAGTATTCACCCACCTGTACTACTCAGCTTAGATTACAACCCTACAGGTGATGCAGACGCACCTATTGAATATGCACTGGTTGGTAAAGGCATTACGTTTGACAGCGGCGGTTATTCAATTAAGCCGTCTGAAGGCATGCTTACAATGAAGTGCGACATGGGTGGTGCTGCGACTGTAACTGGTGCGCTAGGTTTGGCGATTATGCGTGGCTTGAATAAACGCGTTCGCTTAATCCTTTGTTGTGCTGAAAACATGATTTCAGGCTCGGCGTATAAACTAGGCGATGTGATCACATACAAAAATGGTTTATCAGTAGAAATCGTAAATACAGACGCGGAAGGCCGTTTGGTCTTGGCTGATGGTTTGTTGCATGCAGAAGAACTAGGAGCAAAACAAATCATAGATGCGGCAACTCTAACAGGTGCAGCTATGATGGCAGTTGGCAGTGATTACAACGCGATGTTTGGTTTAGATAAAAACATGGTAAGTCGAGGCCTAGCTGCAGCTGAAAGTGAATTTGAAGGCGCATGGCCATTGCCACTTGAGAAGTTCCATCGCAATAACTGTCCTTCAGCGTATGCCGATACAGCAAACTCTCGACCTCAAAAAGGCGGTGGTATGGGTGGCGCATCAAACGCTGCTGGATTCTTATCGCGCTTTGTTAATGAAGACGGTAATGGTTGGTTACACATTGATTTGGCTGGGGCATTTAATAACACAGCCAATGCTAAATACTCAGCAGGGGCGACAGCAATGGGTATTCGAACCATCGCAAAACTGTTAGCTGAGTAATGAGACTTAATAATCAAACTCAATAGCCAGACAAGAAAAACGGCGCGAGATGGTTGGGTTTCTGCGCCGCTTTGGTTAGTCGAAGACAGTGAGTCGTATTCGATTGGTCTCAATTGACTTTGAAAGTTTAAACGTTAATAAAAAAGGGGTTGCCAATTTGGGAGCCCCTTTTTTATAACTATAGTCAAACTTAATTAGTTTGGTTGGCCTTTTTAGCCAATCTGGCTTGGTGTAGTAATGGCTCAGTGTAACCGCTTGGTTGTACACGTCCTTTAAGAACCAAGTTCAATGCGGCTTTGAATGCAATAGAGCTATCAAAATCGTCACACATAGGCTCATACCCTGGTGTGTTTTCGTTTTGCTTATCGACGACCGCGGCCATCTTTTTCATCACTAATTCAACTCGTTCTTCGCTGCATAAACCGTGTTGTAACCAATTCGCCATATGCTGACTAGAGATACGACAGGTTGCACGGTCTTCCATTAAACCTACGTTGTTGATATCAGGTACTTTAGAACAACCGATACCTGCATCAACCCAACGAACTACATAACCCAATATGCCTTGGGCATTGTTGTCTAACTCGTGATTTATGACGCCAGGAGATAATGGCTCGTCTTTGCTCAGTAACGGAATCTGAAGAATATCGTTGAGTAAGTCATCAAAGGTTTCTGCAGTTGTGGTACTACCGACTAGTTGGTCTTGAATACTTGCAACTGACACTTGATGATAATGCAATGCGTGCAGAGTTGCTGCAGTCGGTGACGGTACCCAAGCAGTGTTCGCACCCGCTTTAGGGTGAACTACTTTAGCATCCATCATTGCGGCCATTTGATCTGGAATTGGCCACATGCCTTTACCAATTTGTGCCTTGCCTTTAAAGCCTGTACTTAAGCCACTTGCAACGTTTGATTGCTCGTATGCTTGGATCCAAGCCATGGTTTTTAGTTCGCCTTTCGGTTTAAATGGACCCGCTAACATTGAGGTGTGAAGCTCATCACCCGTTCGGTCCAAGAAACCAGTATTGATAAATACAACGCGATCTTTGGCTTCTTTGATACAAGCGCGAAGGTTTACTGAAGTACGTCGCTCTTCGTCCATAATACCCATCTTGAGGGTATGACGGTCTAATCCAAGCATGTCTTCAATGCTGTCGAACAGGTCGTTACTAAAGGCCACTTCTGTTGGACCATGCATTTTTGGCTTAACGATATAAATAGAACCTGTCTTTGAGTTTTGTTTGTTGCCATCAACATTGCCTTGTTTGACACGGTCCACGTCAATTTTACCGATGGCAGAGGTGATAATACCGTCTAGAATACCTTCAGGAACTTCTTCACCATCAAAAGTCATGACTGGATTCGTCATTAAGTGCCCAACGTTTCGAACAAACATCAAGGCTCTGCCTGGTAAGGTTACCGTCTCTCCACTCACGTCTGTGTATGTAACATCATCGTTCATGGCACGGACAAAGGTTTTACCGTTTTTATCGATGCGTTCTTCAAGGTCACCTTGCATTAAGCCTAACCAATTTTTGTAAACGACAATTTTGTCTTCAGCATCCACGGCCGCAACCGAATCTTCACAGTCCATGATAGTGGTTAGTGCCGATTCTAAAACAATATCTTTAATACCTGCTTTGTCAGTTTTGCCAATAGGGCTTGTTGGGTCAATTTGAATGATAAGGTGTAGGTTGTTATGGCGAAGGACAATGCCGGTTGGTGCCGCGACATCACCCTGAAAACCTACAAACTGGCTTGGCTCTTTTAATGCGTCTTGCTGAGTTGCTCCGTCAAGGGTTGTCTCAATAATCAAATTTTGACCTTCAACCGCTAATTTAGATACGGTTTTCCAGTCACCAGTAATTGGCGTATGTTGATTTAGTACTTCACGTGCATACTCGATCACGCGATTACCGCGAACGACGTTGTAGCTAGTGCCTTTCTCTGCACCGCCTTCTTCGCTAATTACATCAGTACCATATAGTGCATCGTACAAACTTCCCCAACGAGCATTGGCGGCGTTCAATGCATATCGTGCATTCATTACTGGCACGACAAGCTGTGGGCCCGCCATTGTCGCGATTTCAGGATCAACTTTAGTGCTGCCAATTTCAAACGAGTCAGGCTGAGGTTGTAAATAACCAATCTCTTGTAAAAACTGTTTGTAGTGATCAAAGTCTAGGCTAGTGTTGTTTGTGTGATATTCATCAATTTTAGCTTGCAGCGCTTCACGTTGTTGTAATAGCGCTTTATTAATTGGCACGAAACGAGCGAATAGTTGCTCCACGTTTTGCCAGAACTCAGCTTTCTGTAACTTAGCTGGTGGTAAAACAGATTCGTTTACAAATTGATAAAAGCGGTCGTCTATTTTCAACCGGCCTTGCTCAACAGTGTTGTTTTCTAAGGCTTTGTTGTTATTTTCTGGCTTGTTATTTGACATGCTGTACTCGTTTAAGGATAAAAAAGTGCTCAGTCATTCTATGCCGAGCATCGATTATACGACTAGCTTAGTCTTTATATCTTCATCATAAATTAAATAAATAGTGGGTTATTCTGCCCCAATATCAACGATTAAACGACGTAACCACACATGTCCCTCGTCGTGGTGAAGAAGCGGCGACCAGGCCATTTTTAATGCAATAGGGGGAATATCAAACGGTGGATCCATGATTACCACATCTGGGTTGTTGGCATATAAGTTTGCCGCTTTCGACGGAAGTGTTGCAATTAGGCCTTGTTCTTTCGCCATCCACATCGCCATATGGTAATGCCGAGTAAATACGCTGATATCGCGCTTTTTATTGAATTTAGCTAATTCTGCATCGACCCAACCTAACTTCTGAACCTCTGTAGGATCAATACCTACACCGGTACCAAAGCCAGTTTTACTTACCCAAACGTGTTTGTGACTTAAGTATGTGTCTAAGTCTAAATCTGGTAGGCAAGGGTGGTCTGCATCGACCATACAGGAAAAGGTATCGTACCAAATGACTTTTTGGTGGAATGACAGTGGCAAGTCGTCAAATCGGTTTATTGCCATATCGACTTTACCTAGCTCTACATCGTGAAAGCTCACATCAGAGGGCGTAACGATATCAAGAGTAACACCAGGGGCTTTCGATCTCAGGGCACCGATTACTCGGGCTAGAAGAGTTGTTTCGGCGTAGTCACTAGCCATAACACGGAAGGTTCGGTTGGACTCTAGTGGTTCGAATTTCGTTTCTGGCTGTAAGGTTGACTCTAATTTTGAAAGAATATTACGAATTACAGGTTGAAGCTCCAACGCTTTTGCTGTTGGTGTCATTCCCTCTGAAGTTCTTACCAATATTGGGTCGTTAAACAATTCTCTGAGTCTTTTAAGCCCGTTACTCATGGCCGGCTGGGTAATTGAAAGTCGATCTGCCGACCGGGTTACGTTTTTTTCTCGTAATAGTACATCTAGATATACCAATAAATTGAGGTCAACTTTATTAATATTCATTTCGTGAATTCCATGTATCGAAAATATTTATTATATGAATCCTAAACCTTTGTCGTACTGTTGTCAGCACCAAGTTTGAATTTATCAAAAATATTACAAATAACGCGAAAGGCTCACAAAGCTTCAGCGGAACATAACAGAGGACACACTTATGTCAGCTTTTACAAATGAAGTAGAACTATTAAAAGCAATTAAAAACCGCCACGGTGACAGCTGGGCTGCAATTGAGCCAGAGTATGCCGCTCGTATGCGTGCTCAGAACAAATTCAAGACAGGCCTAGACATTGCTAAATACACGGCTGCAATCATGCGTAAAGACATGGATGATTATGACAAAGATCCTACGCAATACACTCAGTCGTTAGGTTGTTGGCACGGTTTTATCGGTCAACAAAAGTTGATTTCGATTAAAAAGCACTTTAACAGCACAGACAAAAAATACCTTTACCTTTCAGGTTGGATGGTTGCTGCATTGCGCTCTGAGTTTGGTCCACTACCTGACCAATCAATGCACGAAAAAACGTCTGTTGCTTCATTAATTGGTGAGTTATACACCTTCTTACGTCAAGCCGACGCACGTGAACTAGGCGGTTTGTTCCGCGAATTAGATGCAGCTCGTGAAGCGGGTGACGAAGTTCAAGCACAAAAAATCCAAAACGACATCGACAACCATCAAACGCACGTTGTGCCAATTATTGCCGATATCGATGCTGGTTTTGGTAACGCAGAAGCGACGTATTTGATGGCCAAGCAAATGATTGAAGCCGGTGCTTGTGCGATTCAAATCGAAAACCAAGTATCTGACGAAAAGCAATGTGGTCACCAAGACGGTAAAGTAACCGTTCCTCATGAAGACTTCTTAGCTAAAATCCGCGCGGTCCGTTATGCATTCTTAGAGCTAGGTATCGATGATGGTGTTATCGTTGCTCGTACAGACTCTTTAGGTGCTGGCCTAACTAAGCAAATCGCTTACACTCGTGAACCAGGTGACTTAGGTGACCAATACAACAGCTTCTTAGATTGTGAAGAAGTAGCGGCAAACGACCTTAAAAACGGCGACGTTATCATCAACCGCGAAGGCAAATTGTTACGTCCTAAGCGTTTACCTTCTAACCTATTCCAATTCCGCCCAGGTACAGGTGAAGACCGTTGTGTACTTGATTGTATTACATCACTACAAAATGGTGCTGACCTACTTTGGATTGAGACTGAAAAGCCTCACGTTGGTCAAATCGGTGGCATGGTAGACCGTATCCGTGAAGTGATTCCAAATGCGAAGTTGGTTTACAACAATAGCCCATCGTTCAACTGGACCTTAAACTTCCGTCAACAAGTATTCGACTCGTGGAAAGAAGAGGGCAAAGACCTGTCTGATTACAACCGTGACAACTTGATGAGCGAAGATTACGACAACACTGAACTAGCCGTTGAAGCAGATAACCGTATCCGTACGTTCCAATCTGATGCAGCACAACACGCAGGTATCTTCCACCACTTAATCACATTGCCTACTTACCACACTGCGGCCTTGTCTACTGACAACCTAGCAAAAGAGTACTTTGGTGATGCAGGTATGTTGGGTTATGTTGCTGGTGTTCAGCGTAAAGAAATCCGTCAAGGTATTGCGTGTGTTAAACACCAAAACATGGCCGGTTCTGACATCGGTGATGATCACAAAGAATATTTTGCTGGTGAAGCTGCATTAAAAGCAGGCGGTAAAGACAACACGATGAACCAGTTTGGCTAATCCTTTGTCTTAACTAGCGAAATTCGCATTCTCTTTGGGAAGCGCCTAAGCTATTCATAACTGAGTAGTGAGGGCGCTTTTTTATGCTTAAAATTCGAGGTATCGACCATATTGTTCTTAGAACCCAGAATTTAGATAAACTTCTGTGGTTTTATTCAGAGGTACTTGGCTGTCAGTTAGAACGAACTCTTGGTGATGATGTTGGCCTCAATCAATTGCGGGCGGGTAATGCGCTGATTGACATAGTGACAGTTGACAGTGAGCTAGGCAAACTCGGCGGGGGACCGCCAGGCCCAACCAATCACAACTTGGATCACTTGTGTTTGCAAGTAGAAGTGTCATCCGTCAATGAGATCCTTGCACACTTTGCCGAATACGATATTACTCCCGGTGAAATTGATGTTAGGTATGGCGCAACAGGCTTTGGCCAAAGCGTGTATGTAGATGATCCTGATGGCAATATGGTTGAGTTAAAACCCGTGTAATTGTCATTAATTTGCAAACATACCGTCACTCAATTGTCATTTAGTCCTTCTATCTTTGTGTTGGCAAAGTTGATGAAAGGGCAAGCAAATGATCTCTGTCGAAACCGTAGTCGCAGAGCAGTTTCCTGCGATACAGACTAGTAACCCACTTTTAAAACAATCTTTTTTGCGCTTTTTGCGTTTTATTTTTCACGAGAGTGAATTCCAACGTTTTGAACAAACCTATCCTCACCTCATGGGGATCGATTTTGTTGAGCAGGTTTTAGAATTTTTTGAATTTGATTTTGTCGCTAAAGACAGAGAAATACGCCATATCCCAACCTCTGGTCGAGTTGTAGCCATTGCGAACCATCCTATAGGCAGTCTAGATGGGTTAGTGTTACTAAAAATGCTCAGTAAAGTTCGTCAAGATGTCAAAGTGGTAGCCAACGAACTATTATGGGCCATCAAACCACTGCGGCCAATGCTGTTGCCGGTTAACAATATGGGCAACAAAACCCCAAAAGAAAACATGGCGGCCATCGAAAAGCACCTTGTTGATGGTGGCGCACTGCTTATCTTTCCCGCGGGCGAAGTCTCGAGATTATCACCAACTGGCATCAAAGATGGCAAATGGCACAGTGGCTTTCTTCGATTTGCTAAAAAGACTCAAAGTCCAATTTTGCCTATTCACGTCGATGGTAAAAATTCAGCGTTTTTTTATGGTTTGTCAATGTTGGCAAAACCGCTTAGCACTTTATGGTTGGTTCACGAGATGTTTAAACAACACGATCGAGAAGTCCGAGTGCGTGTTGCCCCAGTGGTAGATTTTGAAACCTATACCGCCATTCCGGTCGATGATAAACAAAAGATCGCCTTGTTCAAAAAACACGTTTACGCCATCAGTAAACGCCGTCACCTAGCAGAATTTCAACCTCAGCTCGACAGTGTCGCTCATCCAGAAGAGGGGCGTTTAATTCGTTCTGAGCTGCGTCGTCAACCGCTAATTGGCACCACAAAAGATGGCAAACATATATACAGTTTTAAACATGTTGCTGATTCTGCCGTGATGAGAGAGTTGGGGCGTTTACGCGAGTTGACCTTTAGAGCGGTTGGAGAAGGGTCTGGAAAAGTCCGTGACGTCGATGTGTATGACCGGTTTTACGACCATATTATTTTGTGGGACGAAGAGGACATGGAAATTGTAGGTGCTTATCGGATGGCACCAATTCAGAGAGTTCGTGAGCATTACGCCGAAGTTGGTCTTTATACCGAGACATTATTTAACCTCAACAATATCCCCAATCATATTGTTGACCAAGGTCTCGAACTAGGAAGAAGCTTTGTTCAACCTAAGTATTGGGGCAAACGCAGTTTAGATTATCTCTGGCAGGGGATTGGAGCGTATCTGCGTCAGCATCCTAATATTCGGTATCTTTTAGGTGGCGTGACGATTAGTAATGAACTCCCTATTGAAGCCAAAGCCAGTATGGTCCGCTTTTATCAAACCTATTTTTCAGGAGATCGGCATTGGGTTGAGGCAAAAACACCCTTTGTTGCCAAAGATATACATGGCTTGCAGTTTGGTGGACAAGACTATCAACAGGAATTTGCCGTCCTCAAACAATATATGAAAGAGCTTGGCTGTGCAGTTCCAACCCTTTACAAACAATACGGAGAGTTATGCGAAGCAGGTGGTACTCAGTTTTTAAGCTTCAATGTCGATCCGGATTTTTGTGATTGTATTGATGGCTTTGTACTCGTTGACATAAAAAAAATGAAAACACAAAAGTACCATCGATACATTCAAGCTCCGGTTAATAACTGAAATGGGCCTAGCGCCCATTTTTTATGCAAACAAAAATAGTTCAAAATAGGTGATAAACATGGTCCCAAAAAATCACTATAAAAGCATTTGGTTATCGGATATTCACTTGGGGTGCAAAGATTGTAAAGCCGACTTTTTGTTGGACTTTTTAGAACAGGTAGAAACAGAGAACCTGTTTTTGGTTGGCGATATTATCGATTTTTGGGCTTTGCAGCGTCGAGTCTATTGGCCAGCATCACACAATAAAGTTCTTAATACATTGTTAAGATTAGCCCAATCAGGAACTCGGGTGGTATACGTGCCGGGCAATCACGATGATGTTATGCGTCCCTACGCTGAATTATTGTTTGGTGGTATCGAAATTCATCAAGAGTACATTCACGAAACCGTTACTGGTAAAAAGATGCTGCTGTTACATGGTGATAAATTTG
The DNA here is from genome assembly GCF_017638545.1 of Psychrosphaera ytuae. Classification (NCBI taxonomy): domain Bacteria; kingdom Pseudomonadati; phylum Pseudomonadota; class Gammaproteobacteria; order Alteromonadales; family Pseudoalteromonadaceae; genus Psychrosphaera; species Psychrosphaera ytuae. The sequence continues at coordinate 1,681,155 of NZ_CP072110.1, read as the reverse complement.
ATGCTCAAGTATGTTTCGGACGGTTGCACGCCAAATTGGGTGATGTGATGTATGACTTTTTATTGTTTTTGAACCGTACCTGTCACAGCTTGCGAAAGCGCCTTGGTTTGCCGTATTGGTCATTGGCGTCTTACATCAAAACTAGAGTCAAAAAAGCCAATGAAGCGATTGATCGATATCGTCATGCGGCGGTCTCTGAGGCAAGACGTCAAAGGACTGATGGCGTAGTCTGTGGTCACATTCATCACCCGTCATTATCAATCGACGATGGAGTCTTGTATTGCAATGACGGTGACTGGGTAGAAAACTGCACTTTGTTGGTTGAGACCCAACGAGGTGACATTCAACTGTTGCGTTGGAGTGATGAAACTAGGTCTACAACCCTAATCAGCCAAGTTAATTGGGGACAAGAGTCGGCCTTTTTAGACGAGCATGCGGCCTAGCCTTGCAAGCGTAAAAATAAAGTGCGGTCTAAATTGGATTTAAATATCCAAACCTTGCGTTATGTCATATATTTTTAATACCAGTCGTTTATTGTCATCAAATAGACATACGGTGTTAAACCTCCATTTTTTTAAAGGATAGCTTCTCTATATGACTCGTACGCTTACCTCTGTAGCGCTGACTGACCAAGATAAATATTTTCCCAAAGAATTAAGTTGGTTGGCGTTTAATGAGCGTGTTTTACAAGAGGCGGAAGATCCGAATAATCCGGTTATCGAACGCATTCGTTTTTTAGGTATTTACTCGAGCAATATGGATGAGTTTTATCGAGTCAGAGTGGCATCGGTCCGTCGAAAAATCATTATCTATAATGATAATGGCGAAACTGAGTTAGCCAAAAGCACCGCGAATTTAATGACGGCCATTCAAGCTAAAGTGGCGAAGATGAGCGTTGAGTTTGACCGCTTATTTAAATCTGTAACGGCTGAACTGCGCAATCACAATGTTGCATTGATCCAAAAACACGAGCTGACCGAAGAGCAAAAGGTTTGGTTAAAAGGCTTTTTTGATAACAAAGTGCTGCGTCATATCGCACCAATATTGATTGAAAAAAAAGTCGATTTGGTTTCTCGCCTTAATGACTCAGTTACTTATTTTTATTTGTCGATTAACCGAAACAACAAAACGCCAAAATACGCCACGGTTGAAATCCCAGCAGATAAAATGTCGCGTTTCGTTATTTTACCTCACGAAAAAGGCCAATCACACAAACAGGTGATTTTGCTTGATGATGTGATTCAGTTGTTTATTGAAGATATTTTTCGTGGGTTTGTGAAGTTTGATTCGATTGACAGTTACTCTTTTAAAATGACGAGGGACTCAGAGTATTCGATCAATGATGACATCGTCGACAGTTACGTTGAAAAGATGTCAGACAGTATGAAGCAGCGCTTGATTGCAGAGCCTGTTCGTGTGGTTTATGACGAAAATATGCCAGCCGACATGGTGAAAAGTATGAAAAAGCATTTGCGCCATAGTTCATACGACAATTTGATTGCGGCAGGCCGAATTCGCAATGTGAGTGATTTTATAAAATTTCCGAACATAGGCTCTAAGCGACTTGAAAACAAAGACCTGCCGGCAATTACAAGCTTGCAATTCAGTCAGTTTGACACTGTGTTCGAAGCCATCAAACAACAAGACATATTACTTTATTATCCTTATCACCGATTTTTGCATTTTACTGAATTTGTCCGTCAAGCGGCATTTGACCCACACGTCACCCATATAAGGATCAGCATTTATCGTATCGCACCGGATTCTCGAATTGTCAGTTCGCTGATTGATGCCGTAGATAACGGTAAAGTGGTCACTGTGATCATGGAGTTGCGCGCTCGATTTGATGAAGAAGCCAATATCGCATGGGCCAAAAAGATGACCGACGCAGGTGTACGAGTTGTGTTTGGTAATCCGTCTTTTAAAGTTCATACAAAGTTGTGTGTCGTGACGCGAAAAGAGCGTAACGATTACATCCATTATGCTCATATCGGCACTGGTAACTTTAACGAAAAAACCGCAAAAATATACACTGATTTTAGCTTGTTTACCGCCAATGAAGTATTGGCGTCGGAAGCTATCAGCGTGTTTGACTTGATACTGTTACCGTACCGCCAGCAGACCTTTGAACACTTGCTAGTATCACCCGTCAACAATAAGCCAAAGTTACTAAAACTGATCCGTAATGAAATTAAAATAGCAGAGTTAGGGCGCACTGCTAAAATCACATTAAAAGTTAACAACCTTGTTGATCACGACCTGATCGATGCCTTGTATCAAGCCAGTGAAGCGGGTGTTGAAATTGATGTGATTGTTCGTGGGATGTGTGGCTTACGGCCAGGTATAGACGGATTGAGCAAAAACATAAAAGTGATCAGTATCGTCGATCGCTTTTTAGAGCATCCGAGGGTCATGGTGTTTCACAATGATGGGCACCAAGATGTGTATATTTCTTCGGCTGATTGGATGGCGAGAAACATGCACGATCGAATTGAGGTAGGCACACCAATCATCGACGACCGGCTAAAAAAACAAATTATCGACATTTTACAACTGCAGCTAAAAGATACGTTGAAAGCCAGAGTCATCGACAAGCACCAAGTAAATGGGTATGTTAACGACAAGTCGTTGCGACCTCTGCGTTCGCAGCTTGAAATTTATACATATTTAAAGAACTTGGAAATCAAGAATGACAAAAACCAAGGCGGCGTTTGACGATTTAGCATTACGTGACTCCACCAAAATTGCGGTTTTAGACATTGGTTCCAATAGCTTCCACCTAGTGGTGGCGCGAGTGATCTCAGGAACCGTGCAAATACTGCACAAAATGAAGCAAAAAGTACGTTTAGCCGATGGCCTTTCGGACCAGATGATTTTATCCGAATCGGCAATGCAACGTGGCTTGGACGCTTTGCGTATTATTGAAGAAAGTTTAAAAGGGTTTGAACCTAACTCGGTTCGGATTGTGGCCACTTATACTCTGCGAAAAGCCAAAAACGCCCAACAGTTTATAAAGCTAGCCAGTGATATTTTTTCATACCCAGTAGAGGTAGTTTCGGGTGAAGAAGAAGCACGTCTAATTTATAACGGCGTTGCTCATACCAATACATTAACGGATAAAACTCTTGTAATTGACATTGGCGGTGGCAGTACCGAATTTATTATCGGTGAAGGGTTTGACCCGCAACTCACTCGCAGTTTGGATATGGGATGTGTCAGCTTTACCAATAAGTTTTTTGGTACGGGTGAAATGACCGAAAAGCGCTTCGAAAAAGCCATTACTGCCGCGCAACAACACTTAGAACAAATAGAAAAAACCTATTTGAACAAAGGGTGGAAAACTTGCCTAGGTACCTCAGGCTCTGTGGAGAGCATGGTAAGTGTTGTCGCCCACTCAACTGGCTTGGACGTATTATCTCAGGAAGTTGGTTTGCAGCACCTCGAATCACTCAAACAAATGTGTATTGAGACCAAATACATTAATGATTTACAGCTAGGGGAAGTTAACGAAGACCGCAAACAAGTTTTTGCTGCTGGATTATCGATTCTCATTGCGGCTTTTCGCTCTTTGCATATCAATTCACTTCAATTTGTTGGGGCGGCGCTTAGAGAAGGGGTGATTTATGAAATGGAAGACTCCCTTCACCATGAAAATGTCCGAGAGCGTTCTGCCCAGAGTCTCGCAACTCGCTACGATGTCGATATAGAACACGCCAACTTAGTGTTATCGACGACAACGTATTTATATCAGCAACTTAAAAAGACCTGGAAGATAAATAATCGCGGGTTGAAAATGTTACTTGAATGGGCCGCGCTATTACATGAAATCGGCTTGCATGTGCACTCTAGAGGTGTCCAAAAGCACTCTGCGTATATTTTACAACATTCGGACTTGCACGGATTTAACCACGAGCAACAACAGTTTTTGGCGTATTTAACTCGTTATTACCGCAAAAAGTTAAAGCCAGCTGAGTTTCCTGAATTTAGTCAATTTCGTCAGACTGAGTGGTTGCGTTGTTTAGTCATTTTGCGCTTGTCGGTGGCCCTTAACATTAAGCGTCAAAAAGACTTTTTACCGGAGTTTAGTGTTGAGGCTGACTTAGAAAGTTTGGTGCTTACATTTCCGGATGGCTGGTTAGCACAATATCCTGTGTTAAGCGCGGACTTAGAGTTTGAGCGTTTACAACTCAAAAAGGTTGGGATCAAATTGATCGTTAAATAATACCCCAGCAATTTTCGAAAACAAAAAAGAGCCGTTTGTGAGATGTCACGCGGCTCTTTTTTTGTCACAAACCTGTCTTGATTTGGTCACACAATCGACATTTTTCTTGGCTAGGATTTGTTCATTATGTGAGCAAACGTGTACTCATTACACTGTGAGGTTGAGATGGCTGAGGGCATTCGAGAAAGCAAACTACAGCAGTTAGATACACATCTTTTTTACTGGCTTAATAAATGGTCCAAAGATCCCATAAAACACGCTAGCGTTTGGATATCTAAGACAGGAGATGGTCCTTGTTATTTGGCAATCGGCATACTTTTATGGTGGTTTGGAGAGATAACTGGCGAGCGTTTTTTCTTTTCTGCATTGATGGCTTATGCCTTTGAACTTCCAATTTACCTCATCCTTAAAAACCTTATTAAACGCCATAGGCCTTTCAATAAATTAACGGCTTTTCGCTCTCATATTTCACCGTCTGATAAATTCAGTATGCCTTCAGGACACACCGCCGCGGCGTTTTTGTTTGCGACCCTAATAATGACTTTTTATCCAACCTTTTCTCAAATCGCTTTTTGTTGGGCGAGCTTAGTTGGGATTTCACGAGTTTTTCTTGGTGTTCACTTTCCGGGAGATGTTGTGGTTGGGGCTACGTTAGGAGTCGTGAGTGCATTGTTGGGAATAGATATTGTCAGTGGCTTTTATAGTGAGATGTATAGCGAAATTCACAGTGGGATTTAGTTAGAGGAATGTTATGAAAATATTGTACGGTATTCAGGGGACGGGAAACGGTCATACTACGCGTGCTCGAGTTATGGCAAAGGCATTGGCAGAGAAGGGCGTTGATGTTGATTACGTGTTTTCAGGTCGTGAACCAGAACAATATTTTGATATGGAGCGATTTGGAAACTATCGTACCTTTCAAGGGTTAACTTTTGTGCACCAGCACGGCAAGGTCAATTATTTTCAGACGGTCAAAAAGGCCAGCTTGTGGCAACTGTGGCGAGATATTAAATCATTGGATGTGAGCCAATATGATCTGATCTTAAATGACTTTGAGCCTGTTACCGCTTGGGCGGCAAGGCTTGCGGGTAAGAAGGTGATCAATATAAGTCACCAAGCGGTTTTTACTAATCATAAAGTGCCCTCAAAGGGATTGAGTTGGCTAAACCGTCAAATTTTAAAGTACTTTGCGCCTGCGGAGCTCTCACTTGGGGTTCATTGGTTTCACTATGGCGAAACCATTATTCCGCCTTTTATCGAACGAGAAATTGCTATTGCCAATAGCTCAGAGGACATTTTGGTTTATATGCCCTTTGAGGATGTGAGTGACATAATTGACTTACTTAACAGTCAGCATAATCATCGTTTTGTTGTGTATCACCCTGATGTTAAGGAAAACTCTGAAACGATGGGGATTGCACTTCGAACTCCATGTCGAAAAGGTTTTTTACAAGAGTTAGAGCGCTGCTCAGGGGTAATAGCCAACGCCGGTTTTGAGTTAAGTAGCGAAGCACTATGCGTAGGAAAAAAACTTCTTTTAAAGCCTTTAGATGGTCAGTTTGAACAAGCAAGTAATGCCGAAACCCTGAGTCAATTAGGTCTAGCGACTGTGATGAATGGACTAGATGAGGCGGAGCTAGAGCGATGGCTTGAACTACCTGAAAACGAAGCGATTAATTATCCAAGTGATCCAGCACCGCTGGTGGAATGGTTAATAGCAGGCGATTACTCTCACCCAGAAGCACTGTGTCAAAAGCTGTGGAAGCCTATTTCGTTGCCTCAATTTTCAGCAACGGTCGGTGACAGTAAAGTTAAGCCGATAGAACTCACTTAACTTTACTTTCAAATAAAAAAGTTTTGCTACGATTAAGTTAGAAAACGTACCGATTTTTTAATTTTTTTGTGGCACTGTTCATTGTCCTCTCAATCACGTACATTATCCGTATGTACTGGTGTTAAAGCCCAGTAGCGACAAGTTTAAAGCAAGGACGCAGGCATAAAAGTGTGTGTTCTCAACCATCCTAGATACATAAAAGTTGATAGAAATGACAGACGCTAATTTGCAATTTAGGACAATCACTCCGTTTTCTTCCCCATTGAGCGTACAACTCGGAACCGATCAGTTTGCGCCTGGTTTTATCGCTTCACTTAGAGCCCTTGAAGATCTTATTCCTCCCACAGAATCTGACTCTGAGCCACAGATAAGTTTGCAGGGAAAGTTTTGTCATTTAGGTGGCCAACAAAACGAAACCCGTCAATACGGCTCAACGGAATCCGACACCAAGGACATTCGCTTAATGTGTTGGCAACCGATTGACGAACCTAATGTGATGTTCCATGTGTTCACTAATAATATTGTTATTGCTGAACTCAATTTTCATATCGACTCACATACATACGTAGACCAGCAAGAAGGGTGGTTAGTCAAGTCGATAGAACAAGATGCTCAGGACCACGCAAAAAAGATAATTCGTAACCATTACAATGACTTTTTTGCAGATCTGAATCAGTTGGCTAAGCACTTACCCAAATCTATATCGATAGATCCGTCTCATGTACTTCCTGATATTTCTTGGACTTCAAGAACCTTGGTAGTAACCGATGAGTTTTTAGCAAAAGAGCAACATCAGGCCTTATTAACTAAATGGTTGGCCAAAACCATGCGTCCCGAAGATGCCACAGACATTATTAATGGTGATAAGCAGTTTTCAATGACGTGGTTAAACTACGCAATCATGACACCGGAGCCAGTTGGTCAGGATAGTCATATTCATACAATGGTGTTATGCCAGTATTATTATGTTTCTCAGGAGCACTGCAATAATGAACTGCGCAGGGCAATTGAGTTGGCGTACTCACCGATTAAAGACAACCATATCGACAAATTACTTGCCAAGACACGTACTGCCTGTCGTCTTAATCAGATTGCGTATTACGAAAACATTAAGTTTTTGGCACGGCCTAACCGAGTGCTGCTCGAGGAAATATTAGGCGGTTGGAACTATCAACAACTAGTCGAGAATTCAGAGCGCATGATTCAAGTGTGCGATGCGCGTATTCAAGAAGAAGACAACAAAAAGCGAGAACGCAGCACGATAATGACGGACTTTTTGCTTGTTGCGTTGAGTTTCTTTGCTGTATTCGAATTGTCGTTGTATTTGACCGAGTTTAGTCGTGAAATGATGAGCCGTCCCGCATTAGATTATAACGATAGTAAAAGCTCGTTTTTCTTGAGTGTGATTGCTGAAATCGACGCGGATATAATGTTTTCGTTTGGGTTTGGTTTGACCCTGTTACTGATCATTGTTTATCGCTACATCAAGCGACACTAGGAGCTGTAAAGTGATGAAGTTGTTTTGTTTTTTGATCATAGTAAGTGTTGGTTTGTTAAAGTTCTCACCAGCTCATGCAGTAGACTCAAGTCTTGACCCTATTTTAAATCCAAATACCAAAACGGTTCCTATTGCGACTTACCAATGGCAACCATATATTTCGGGCTCTGTTCGAGAGTCTGGTACGGCGGCAGAATTGCTCGGCCAAATCTTTAGCCAAGAAGATATTAACGTAGAATGGCGATATCAAAACTATGATCTTGCCTTTGAAATGATCGCCAGTGGCAAGGCACAAGGTGGGTTTCCTTATTTTAAAACAGCAGAGCGAGCATCTCGTGTGCTGTTCTCCAAGCCGATTTTTTCGGTGACCAATCGAATCTATTACAACCGTCAACATGAAAAGGGGTTGCCACTTACAGACCTGGCACAATTGAAGCAGTTTAAATTTGGTCGAGTTGCAGGTTATAGCTACGGAGAAACTATAGATAGCTATTTACAGTCGGCCCAAATCTTTGCGTCTGAAAAGTTTGCACTCGAAGCGTTGCTGAATCACGAAATTGATTTTTTACCTATGACTGAAAGCGTGATGAATACAATGCTGAACAATCAGTTTAAAGATCAAGCACTACTTGTTCGTTCGGTTGATTCTATTGTCGGCCATGACACCATGCACCTTATTGCTCCAAAAACCAAACAAGGTGAGTTACTTAGGGACAGGGTTAATAGTCTGATTGAACAGGTTAAAAATATTAAAAGTTTGTCTCTCAAAGTTGTAGAACGAACAAGACCTAAGGATATTGCTCGACTGGTTACTGCAGAAGGTTACCCTGCCATTGTTGGACAAACGTCTTTGGACGAAAACAGTCAATACTACACGCTACCTCAAGGAACTCGAGTTTTGGTTTTGAAATGGAGTAACAAGATTGTTAGCGCTTCACAAACCGATCGTATCTACAAAAGTATGATAGACCTGAGTCAGGTTGTCGTACTTAATGGTCCTCACGTTGGTAAGGAACTATTTATCAAAAACATGCACTTAGAGATTCAATAAATGATTGCTGTATTGGGCTGGTTTGGCTCTGTTTTATATCTCATTAATCACGCCTATATTTCGTTAATCAAAGATTGGAAAGAAACTTGGTACTACAGTGGTAATCTGATTGCGGCGGTCGCATTAGTGATCAGCTCTTTATTCATTGCGTCGTATCAAGCCGTTGTCATCAATGGTTTTTGGGCGGTAATCTCATTACTACTATTAATGAAGTTTGATGTGACAAAGCTATCATTTTCGAAGCGCATATTTTATCTTGGCTTGGCGTTCTTTGCGTTTGCCATCGTTGGTGTAGCGTACGGAAATGGGGCTACCTCAGAGCAGTTTTATACCGTATTAGCTTGGTCTTCTAGCTATGCCTTTTGTCTGTCTTACTTTTTGTTTTGCGCCAAAAAACTCTCACAAATTTCATATCTTGCTCTTAACGCATACGCGGCATCTGCGCTGTTACCTTTGCTATTGGTTCAGCAAAATTGGCCCGTGTTTACCTTAGAGGTTTGTTGGGCTGTTATCTCGGTTTATGGTATTTTTGCCAAATTAGAAAATAGTCACCTAATCGACTAATTAACAAGAGTCGATTAATTATTAAGAGTTATACCATTGAGTGATACTCACTTACCTATTTATTCAATTTTAGAGACGCTGAAGGAATCTCTTCAGCAGCATCCAAACCTGGTTTTACAAGCCGATCCCGGCGCGGGTAAGTCGACGGTTGTGCCGTTGGAATTACTCAAATCAGGATTGTTTGGCGATCAAAAAATTATAATGCTCGAGCCCCGTCGTATGGCGGCCCGCGCAATTGCCCATTATCTTGCAAGACAACTCGGGGAGGCGGTCGGGCAATCCGTTGGTTATCGAGTTAAAAACGACAAAAAAATATCATCAAAAACTCGACTCGAAATCGTCACCGAAGGGGTATTACTTCGACAGTTACAATCTGATCCCGAGCTTGAAGGCGTGGGGTTAGTGATCTTTGATGAATTTCACGAACGGACCATAAATGCTGACTTATCTTTGTTGCTGACAATGGAAGCGCAACAGATACTCAGAGATGATTTAAAAGTCATTGTTATGTCAGCAACGATAGATACAGAGTTAGTCTCTAAATACATCGATGACGCACCAATTATAAAATGCCCAGGTCGAGTGTTTCCCGTCGCTGTTAGTTATCAAGGTGATAGCCAGCAACGTTTGACCGAAAAGGTGTGGAAGGCTTTACAACAGGCATTGTCTCAACCGGGTGATGTGTTGGTATTTCTGCCGGGTATCGCTGATATCAATCGATGCTTGGAGTATTCTAAAGACCGCTTCACGGAGAACTTTTCGAGTGCACAAGTTGAGCAAGTTGAGTTTTTGGCATTGCATGGTTCATTGCCATTAGAGCAACAAGAAAAAGCTATCTCTCGCAGTGTTGACGCAACTCGAAAAGTGATTTTTTCTACCAACATCGCCGAAACCAGTTTAACCATTGAAGGCGTTAAATGGGTTATTGATTCGGGTCTAGAAAAAAGGTTGGTATTTGATCCCGCTAGTGGCATGTCCAAACTTACTACTCTTGCGATTTCGAAAGCCTCTGCAGAGCAACGCAAAGGCCGAGCGGGCCGAGTCTCAGAAGGCAACTGCATTCGCCTTTGGAGCGAAACCAAGCACAATAGTCTTGCAGACTTTCAAGAAGAAGAAATACTCAACGCCGATTTGTCCGATGCCATACTTGAGCTAGCAAATGCTGGTCATAGCAACTTTGAAGATATTCCATGGTTAACGCCACCGCCTAAAGCTCATTTTGATTCAACTCGTGATGTTTTAGAGCGCTTGGGGCTGATAACAACAGACGGTAAAATCACGTCCTTGGGTAAACAAGCAAGCCAGCTGGGCGTTCATCCACGATTAGCCAAAATGCGCCTAGCAGCGGCAACACCTAAAGAGGTTACTTTGGCCAATGCGTTAGCGGCGTTATTATCAGAGCGCGATTTTTTGGTAAGAGGCGATAGTGCAGATTTGTCCTTGCGTTTGAATATATTGCTAGAAGCGCTCGCTACTAATAAACGGGCTTTCAAACAAGGTTCATCGCATAGCATTAAAGCCAACACTTTAAGAAATGTCATCGCTGACTACCATGCGTTATCACGTAAATCACCCGATGACTTTGAACTTAAACAGTTCAACGATATTGACCTAATCGATACAGCTGGCTATCTGCTGTTGCAGGCTTTTCCAGAACGATTGGCTCAGCGGCGTAACATCAACAGTCACAGATACAAACTAGCAAATGGCCGAGGAGTGGCCCTTGATGATAATGACCCGCTAGTCCAAGCTGAATATCTTGTGGTCACCGATTGTGATGCAGAGCGTCAAGAAGGCCGCATTTTCAGTGCTTTGGAAGTGAGTAAAACGCTTATTCTTGAACGTTTATCTGAGAGTTTAGAGGAACAAGTTGAGTATCAGCTGAGTGATGGCTCGAAAGGCAGTGGCAGCAAAAAAGTAATAGGGCGAGAGGTTCGTCGTTACCATCAACTCATCATTGAAGAGCGCAAAACCGATAGCGTGCCGCGTGAGTTTTTAATGGATTGTGTACAGTCTTTAATAAAAACAGACCACAAAGAAATACTAAATTGGACTAAAGCCTGTGACGCTTGGTTGACCCGTGTTGAGTGGTTAGGTGAGCATTTATCTTCATTTCCGTCCATGACTTTAACCTCAGTACTGGATCAGGCTGACGAGTGGTTGTTACCTTATATTTCTAATATCAGTAGTATTGCAGAAGTTAAACAGCTTGATGTATTCCCGTTATTGACCTCTTTGATAAGTTACGGCCAAAGCAAAATATTAAATAAAGAAGCACCGACCCATTACATCACCCCAGGTGGTAAAAAAGTGCCCATTCTGTACTGCGAGCATCAAGGTCCAACGGTGTCTGTTGTCTTGCAGGAGGTGTTTGGTGAACAAGGGTCTCCGCGTTTGGCAGGGAATACAGTACCATTGCGGTTTGAGTTGTTATCACCAGCGAAAAGGCCGATTCAAATTACCAGTGACCTGGCGCAATTTTGGAGCGGCTCTTACCATGAAGTAGCCAAAGATATGCGGGCAAAATATCCGAAGCACCGCTGGCCGGAAGACCCGGCTAATGAGCTAGCGGGCGCTTCACTAAAGCGCACTTTTAACTCGAATCGATAACTCATAATCATGTTGAGCATCGGACTGCTAGTAACGTTATTTTAATCAATGAATTAGATTACAAAGTAATCTGCATTTTAGCATGAACAAAGAGGCAAAAGTTTGGTAGGATTTTGCAGTCCTGTTTAACCATTTGAAGTCGGTATGAGTCAACAAGTCGATCCAAACCAAATATTAAAACAAAACGCTTATCGGGTTTTAAAAGTCCTGATCTTCTTGTGCGTATTGTTGTCGTTTTATTTGTTGTACCTCGATGCATGGGTACAAAAACGGATGTCGGGTCCAAAGTGGGATACACCAGTTCAAGTCTTTGCGCGGCCATTAGCGGTTTATCCCTATCGCTTTTTGCCAAAACAAGAATTAATTGACGAGTTAAAGTTACTGGAATACCGCTCGGTTAAAACTATCAATAGTCCAGGTCAATATGTTGTAAATCAGTCCTATGTAGAATTATACCGACGAAGCTTTGTATCCTTTGATGGCTTACTAGTGCCTGAGCGACTGCGGATTGGATTTAAGGACAATCGAGTGGCCGCAGTCGATCGTTTTGTCGATGGTCAATGGCAGGGGACACAAATGGCGTATCTCGATCCTTTGCTTATCTCTCGTCAGGCAACCGAGAGTAAAGAAGACCGAGAAATTTTAGATTTATCAACTATTCCAGAGTGGATGGTTGATGCCTTGTTAGTGGTTGAGGACAAAAACTTTTACCATCATCACGGTGTTGCGCCGCTGGCAATAGCACGGGCATTGATAGCCAATATTGCCGCGGGACGAAAGGTCCAAGGTGGCAGTACCATCACTCAGCAGCTTGCAAAAAACTTACTTTTAAACGACAACCGAAAAGCCTACACCCGTAAAATTAAAGAGGCCTTCATTGCCCTTATTTTGGACTATAGATACAGTAAAGACTCGATTTTAGAGGCGTATTTTAATGAGATTTACCTCGGTCAAAATGGCTCTCGCGGGGTACATGGTTTTGCTCTAGCCAGTAAGTTTTACTTTAATACTCGATTGGCAGAACTTGAGCCAGAGCAATTTGCTTTGCTGGTGGCCATTGTAAAGGGGCCGTCTTATTACAATCCAATACGTCATCCAGAGCGGGCTATTGAACGTCGAGACTTAGTGTTGCAGTTGATGGTCTCAGAGAACGTCATCAGTGCGAGACAATACCAAGTGGCGGTCGATCAGCCATTAGGGCTTAAAGTCAACAAAACTAAATATCGAGCTAGGTTTCCATCCTATCTACAGCAAGTAGAGCGCGAGTTGGCCAAAATTGATGTGATTGCCCCTACTAACAGTGGTTTGATGGTATTTACTGGACTGGACCCTTTACTACAAAGCCGCTATGAGCAAAGGTTTAAACAAAGTGTAAAACAGCTCGAAAAAGCCTATAAACAAAAACAACTCAACGGTGCTGTCGTCAGCGTAAGTCTAGAAAATGGCACTATATTGGCGATGATAGGCGATGTTAACGCCAGCACTGGTGGTTTTAACCGAGCTCTTGATACTCAGCGAAATATTGGCTCGTTAGTCAAACCAGCCGTGTATTTAACGGCTCTTGATAGCCCTGATTATCACTTGGGTAGCGTGTTAAAAGATACCGCTATCTCAATGAAAAGTAACAAAGGCCAGCAGTGGCAGCCAGAAAATTACGATAAAAAACAACGTGGTGAAGTCCTTTTGTTCGAAGCTTTGAGTCAAAGCTTAAATCTACCTACGGTTCATTTGGGAATGGATGTTGGGCTAACGTCTGTGATAAATACATTGCGTAAGTTAGGAGTTGAGCAACAACTGCAAAAGTATCCTTCGTTGTTATTGGGCGCGGTCCCCATGTCGCCATTAAAAGTCGCAGAAGTCTATCAGCCAATTGCTAATTACGGTCAGAAGCTTCCCGTTCAGGCGATTACACATATCACAGACAACAATGGCATTAAGTTACACACCAGTGACACAAGTGGACAGGTCATATTCGATTATGAGACCAGCTACGAATTAGCCCACGCATTAACTCAGGTGACAAAAGTAGGTACTGCCAAGCGACTCGCTAGTGAACACAAGGGAATTGTTTTTGGCGGTAAAACAGGCACAACGGACGACTTACGCGACAGTTGGTTTGTTGGGTTTGATCAAAATAAGGTCACCAGCGTTTGGTTGGGAAGAGATGACAATACCCCGATTAATTTAACTGGTAGTCAAGGTGCTTTGTTTGCGTTTAGTCAGTTACAAAAGGCGCGTTTACCTGAGTCTATTTCAAAGCCCAAGCCTAATAACGTTGAGATCCGTTATGTCGAAAAACAAACGGGTCAGATTTTGTCAGACGATTGTGGCGAGCATATAGCACTGCCTATAACCCAGTACAAAATTACCCAAGTAAAAGACTGTCCTTCCTTATTTGACTGGCTATAACTTTGATTGGTTATAGCCTGGATTGGTGATGCTACCTTTGATTTTGGCGTCATCGATTAAGGCAACGCGAGATACAAAAAAAGCCAGTTCATTCGAACTGGCTTTTCTATTTTCCGATTGGATAACCAAGATTACAGTTCAGCAAACGCTTCGCCGATTACCTCGATAGTCTTGTCCAACATAGCACGGTCGTGTTTGATTGATACAAAGCCCGCTTCAAATGCTGATGGAGCTAGGTATACGCCACGCTCCAAACACAAGTGGAAGAACTTCTTAAAGCGCTCACCATCACATTCACACACCTGGGCAAAGGTATTCACTTGCTCTGCATCCGTAAAGAAGATACCGAACATGCCACCCGCTTGAGCCGTAGCAACTGGAATACCGTGCTTTTCAGCTTGAGCTTTGACGCCATCTAACAAGTACGTAGTTTGTGCAGTAAGTTGTTCATGGAAGCCGTCCGCGCCAAGTTGTTCTAGAGCGGCTAAACCTGCGGCCATCGCAACTGGATTACCTGATAATGTACCAGCTTGATATACAGGGCCTTCAGGCGCTAAGTGGGCCATGATTTCTTTTTTGCCACCAAATGCCCCAACTGGCATACCACCACCGATGACTTTTCCTAACGTAGTTAAATCAGGCGTTACGTTATAAAGACCTTGAGCACTGCCTTTGTGAACACGGAAACCTGTCATTACTTCATCAAAAATCAGAACCGCATTGTACTCGTCACAAAGCGCACGTAAGCCTTCTAAGAAACCCGGTACAGGTGGGATGCAGTTCATGTTGCCAGCCACCGGCTCGACAATAATACATGCAACGTCATCTGGGTATTGCTCAAATAGTGCTTTTACAGAGTCTAGATTATTAAACTCAGCGGTAATTGTGTGCGCGGCAACATCGGCAGGAATACCCGGTGAGCTTGGCACACCCATAGTTAACAAACCTGAGCCTGCTTTTACTAACAATGAGTCAGCATGGCCGTGGTAACAACCTTCAAACTTCAGTAGTTTGTTTTTACCAGTATAACCACGAGCTAAGCGGATAGCGCTCATAGTTGCTTCGGTACCTGAGTTAACCATGCGGACTTTCTCGATGCTTGGCAAAAACTCAGTGATTTTTTCCGCCATAGTCACTTCGATAGCTGTTGGTGCACCAAAACTTAAGCCATTTTCAGCAGCCTTGATGACTGCTTCTTTAACCGCAGGGTTATTGTGACCAAGGATCATTGGACCCCAAGAACCAACATAATCTATGTAGGCTTTACCATCGACGTCATAGGCAATGGCACCGTCGGCTTTTTCAAAGAATACTGGAGTGCCGCCAACGCCATTAAATGCGCGAACTGGCGAATTAACACCACCTGGAATATGTTGTTTTGCTTGTTCAAATAAATCCGCTGATTTAGTCATAAAACGTGTATCACCTTTTTATATATTGCTGCGTACAGCTATTTTGAAGAAACCCAAGGCACATCGACTTGGTACTGATCGACTTTATCAGCGACGCCTAATGTCAGTGCAAATAATGCCATTCGAATTAACACGCCGTTGTCGGCTTGACGGAAAATGGCAAGGTTTGGGTTTTGGTTTAAGTCGTTGTCCAATTCATTCGCATCAGAGCGTGAGTCACGCGGCAATGGATGCATGATGACGGTATTCGACTTACAGTATTTGGTATAAATTTCGCTGTTCAAACGGAACTGACCACGATATTTGTTGGCTTCGTCTTGACTAGCAAAACGCTCCTCTTGGATACGCGTTTGGTATACGATATCCGCGTCTATGTGGTTTTCCATCTTGTCACTGATGGTGATTTTGTGGCCAGCGTTCTCTAGAGTATCAATGACAGATGTCGGCATGGCCAACGCATCTGGAGACACTAAGCTCACGTGGACATTGTTGTACATCGCAAGTAACTTTGACAATGAATGTACAGTACGACCATTTTTTAAATCACCTACCATGGCAATGTGCATACCATCGATGTTTTGACCGAAGGCACTTAATTCTTTTTGAATCGTAAATAGATCGAGTAATGCTTGGGTTGGGTGTTCATTGGCACCGTCACCGCCGTTGATGACTGGCACACGACTGCCCTCTGCAAATTCTGCAACAGAGCCCGCTTGTGGATGACGCATGGCAATCACATCACTGTAGCTACTTATCACTCGAGCTGTGTCATACAATGACTCGCCTTTGGCAAGTGCCGAAGATTGCATCCCCGTTGTTTCACGAACTTCACCACCGAGCAAATTAAAGGCACAACCAAAACTGACGCGGGTACGAGTAGAAGGCTCAAAAAACAGGTTGCCCAATATGGCTCCGTCTAGCACCTTGGTTCGCACTTGGCGCTTGGCATACGGTTCCATTTTGGCGGCAATATCAAAAATGTTTTGTAAATCGTCACGCTCGAATTGGTTGACGGAAAGGATGTGTTGCCCAGTAAATTTCATTAGCTCCAACGCCTTCAAAAAAAGAAATAAATGAGATCGTGTTGGCCGTTAATTTTAACAGACCCTTACCGACTGTGACAGTTTATATTCAGCTAGAATGGCTTTACCACCGCAAGAATTATAATTGCCAATAATATCAATACAGGTACTTCATTAAACACGCGATAGAATTGAGGTGAACGAGTGTTTTTGTCCTGTTTAAAATCAGCCAGTAATTTAAAGCAGTACCCGTGGTACAAATACAAAATAGTTACTAACAGCAACTTGGCGTGTAACCAATGTGACGCCTTGAACCAAGCACTACCGTATTGGTGAATAAGGGCGATACCAAAAACCAAGGTAAAAAGAGCAAACGGGGTGACGAAGTACAATAAACGTCGCTCCATCACTTTAAGTGTGTCAGAGGTGTGTTGATTTGACGACTCAGTGTCACCCGCTTGATTATTTTCCGCGTGATAGACAAACAATCGAGGTAAATAAAAGATACCCGCAAACCAAGCAACCATAAAAAATACATGAAAAGCTTTTAACCAAAGAATCGTCATATTAGTGCGTTCCTGTTCATTAAAATGGTTCGAATGTGTTCCCACGTGACGATACCAACGACTTTGGTTCCAGTGGTACTGGTAATTAACGTCGCGCCATCTCGCTGGTCTTTAATTAATTCCCAAACGTGTGCCATGGTTGATTGAGTGTCCAGAGTTTGTAGTGGGATGTATTTTACTTTGTCGTTGTTGCGACTGTAGCTGGTATCAAATTCTGTCAGCGAGTAATCGACACCTAAATCGTGTTTCATTGCGACGATCAAAAATTCATCTTCTTTTTTGTCACGTAAATGAAAGCGCACGTCTTGCTCGGTGACATAGTTAATCACTTTGATTTTGGTATCCATTTCGGCCAACACACCAATTTTTTCTAGCACGGTTGTTGCCGGTGGTGTTTGATACATTAAGCCTTGGAAATCGAGTTGTTGTAAGAAAATAGAGCGGTTTTTTAACCCCTGAGAACTGGTGATGTAAGCACTTGCTATTACAATAATAGCTGGTGTGATTGATGCTGGGTTATCAGTTAATTCCATCACCGCAACTAGAGCTGCAAGCGGCGCATGAAGACAGGCGGCCATCAAACCTGACATGCCTAATACGGCGTAAGTCCCCATGTACAAGCTACTTGGGTCGAGTAACAATACGGCATTTGCGACGATAAGACCTATGAGTACGCCTAAACCAAATACGGGGCCAATAATTCCGCCCGGAACACCCAAGCCTATCGCAACCCAAGTTAAAAACATTTTAGACGCAAGTAAAATCAACAATAGCTCTAAATTTGTTGGAGCAGTCATTGCTTGGTTGATCGCACTGGTTCCGTCACCCAGTGCTTCTGGCACAAAGTAACCGACCAATGCCGTTAAAAAGCCAGCAAGCATCAGGCGTGGAAACATTGAAACATAACGAAATGTCTTCATTACTCGCATCATATTAGTATTGAACACATAAGCACTGATGCCCAACACGACGCCGAGAATAATCAACCAAGGATAGTGTGTAACAGGCAGGGTAAAGACGCTTAAATATTCAAACTCAATATGCTGTCCAAATACTGCTTGAGTGATGATTGAGCCAGCCGAAGAGGCCAACATAACGGGTATAAAAATATGGATCTTATACTCGCGCAGTACCACTTCCATAACAAAAACGACAGCTGCAAGTGGAGTGTTAAAAGACGCTGATATACCTGCAGCGATACCACAGGCAGTGAGTGTTCGAATTGAATTGTGAGGGAGCTTCAACCAACGGCCAAAATAACTCGCACCACTGGCGCCAATATGCACTGATGGACCTTCACGACCCACCGAAAAACCACTAGATAGTGCCAAGATTCCACCGACAAATTGGTTAACCGTATTCCACAAAGGAATGTTGCCGTAATGGGCCTTGATTCGGTGTAAAACAAAGGGAATGCCGAGGCGATAATGCTTGTATCCTGTTAGGTCAGCAAAAATAGCGATGAGAAGTGCGGCAAAAATAGGTAAACTAGGCAGAATATAAACCAGAAGGTCGTCAAAAGGACCACCTTCGGCAAAGGTATTTTGAATACCTTCAATGGTAAGTCTAAACAGGACAATCAACAGAGCAGCGGCAATACCGCCCATCAAACCCAGTATACTCAGCTGTATACTTGTTTGTGGTATCGCTAGGCGTTTTCGCAATGCATATAGACTGTCTGACAGCATCAGGCTTCCAAAACGTTGAAGAGAATTCTAATAGTCAATTAACCGTCATGAAGTGTACCATAAACCAATGACATTAAACCAAAATTATCGATATGAATGAGTGGCTTAGTTTTCACGGTTTAAAATCTAAATTAGGCCGATTCCAATTTTTATTACTTTTGCTGATTATCCTTGGCATAACGGCGTATGCGAGCTTTCGAATTGGCGCGGATATGAGCCAATGGCAAGAGCAACAGATCGTCAAACAACAAGCCCGTTTGGATGATTTGTATAAAGAAATAGACCAGCATGTGCGCAAAAACAACTATTTGATGGTCGAGCTTGAGGTGGAAAAAAACGCCGCCAAACAAACTCAAACCGAAATGATTGCCTTGCGTGAAGAAGTGTTCCAGCTAGAAAAAGAGCTAAACTTTTACCAAAAAGTACTAGCGCCTGAGTTAGTTGCAGATGGATTAGCTATCGAGCAATTTGCCGTTGAACAAGACAAAGGACAAAATCGTTTTAAATTTCAATTTGCGGTGGTTCAGACCGATAGTAAAAAGCGCAATGCAAAGGGTTATGTCCAACTCAATATCTTAGGCTACCAAGAAGGTAAACGCACCAGTTTAGATTTAGCCGAACTGTCTAAGTTAGACAAAAAGGACCTAAGGTTTAGCTTTAGATATTTCCAATATTTTGAAGGGCAATTTAAGCTACCTGAAGGATTCGAACCGACGGATGTAGAGATAAAAGTGGTTCAGCCAAAAACCAAATGGCAGGCTTACAAAGCCTTTACAGAAAAGCGCGATTGGCCCGATTTATAAGGGCTCAAATACTTGATTAAAATTGTCAGGTATTAGATAATCGCGGCCCAAATTTGAGAGGTACTTTTTATGACTGACATTGTGACACCGACTACAGAACCGACTGACACCCCAGAACTGCCAATCCAGTTTTCTGATGCGGCCGCGACAAAGGTGAAGCAGTTAGTTGAAGAAGAAGAAAATCCGTCGTTAAAACTGCGTGTTTATGTAACAGGCGGTGGTTGTTCAGGTTTCCAATATGGTTTTACTTTTGACGAAGAAGTAAACCCAGGTGATATGGAAATCGAAAAACAAGGTGTCTCTATGGTGATCGATCCTATGAGCTTGCAATACCTTGTTGGCGGTATCGTTGATTACACTGAAGGCCTTGAAGGCTCACGCTTTTTTGTTAACAACCCTAACGCAACAACAACTTGTGGTTGTGGCGCGAGTTTTAGCGTTTAAAGCAGTATTGATACAGATTGACAAATTCTTACAAAGAAAGCCGCATTTAGCGGCTTTTTTTATGGCCATAACCTAGTCGATCTAGACATATTCCATTATCATCTAGCCAAATGTTATTGATTTATAACGCTTGGTCATAGATAGGAACATCATGTCACACACGTCAACTCCAGGAATCTTAGAACGCAAACCTTATATTCTAGCCATTATCATCTTTATTTTACTGGTGTCTTGGATGGCTTCTGGAATGCTTAACTCTGAATCACCAGAAGATAAAAAAGCGCATGTTCTCGAATCGAACAAAGTAGAGAAAAAAGTCCCAAGTGTTGAAGTGACTCGCTTTTTTGCTTCAAACATCAAACGCAGTATTGAACTCTATGGCCGTACTGAGCCGGATCGAATTGTGGCATTAAACGCTGAAGTTGATGGTCGTGTTGCGAGCATAGACGTAAAAGAAGGCCAAAAAGTTTCTGTTGGCGAAACCGTTGTTCAGTTAGCACTCGAAGATAAGCTCGAGCAATTAAACTTTGCCAAAGCGCTATTAAAACAAAGGGAAATTGAATACGAAGGTGCAAAGTCTTTACAGGCAAAAGGGTTACAGGGAGAGTCGATATTAGCTCAAGCAAAAGCCGCACTTGTTGAGGCCAAAGCCTTGGTGAGCTTGCGACAAAACCAAGTTTCTAAAAGTACCATCGTTGCGCCATTTGAGGGTGTTGTAGAGATGCAACAAGTTGAGGTTGGTAGTTTTGTAAACAAAGGGCAAACACTTTTCAATGTCGTTGATTTGTCACCATTGGTGGTTCGAGCTTACGTAACCGAAAACGATATCGCCCAAATCAATCAAGACGCTGAAGTTAATGTGCGTTTAGTGTCGGGCAAACAGGTTCCGGGTCGAATTCGTTACCTAGCAAGTGTCTCAGAGCTTGGTACCAACACTTTCCCAATCGAAATTGAAATCGATAACCCTAACTTAAACATGAAAGCCGGTGTAAGTACCGAAATCAGACTGGCGTTTTCTGATGAACAGGCGATTAAAGTCTCTCCAGCGTTACTTTCGTTGGATAAAGACGGCAATTTGGGCGTCAAAAGTGTAGAGAATGATATTGTTGTTTTTACGCCAATTGATTTGATTAAAGCCGAACAAGATGGGGTCTGGTTAGGTGGCTTTAGCGGTGAAGTAGAGGTTATTACTCGTGGCCAAGGGTTTGTTCGTCCGGGTGACAAGGTCAAAGTGACTTATACAGAAGCAACATCACGCACTGAAGTAGGACAATAATCATGCGTGGAATAATTGATGGCGCTTTAGATCGTACAAGAACGGTTTTATTGATCTTTATTTTGCTCTTAATTTCTGGAGCAATGACCTATAACTCAATTCCAAAAGAGTCTAACCCAGACATCACTATCCCTATTATTTACGTGTCTATCGTGCATGACGGAATCTCGCCAGAAGATGCCGAGCGGATGTTGATTCGACCAATGGAATTAGAACTTCGTTCTCTTGAAGGGGTTAAAGAAATGACCTCGACAGCGAGTGAAGGACACGGGTCTATTCAATTAGAATTTGTCGCTGGTTTTGATCCCAAAAATGCTTTGGCTGATGTTCGAGACAAAGTGACCATCGCCAAAGCAGAATTGCCTGCTGAATCTGAAGAGCCTGTAATCAAACAGGTCAGCATGGCAGATGAGCAACCTGTTATCACGGTCGTACTTTCTGGACCGGTTCCAGAGCGCGGGTTGGTAACGGTAGCTCGTCGTTTAAAAGATGAAATCGAGGGGTTGAGTGAAGTTCTCGAAGTCGAAGTTGGTGGTGATCGTGAAGACATCGTTGAGATCATCGTAGATCCCCTTTTAATGGAAAGCTACGGTTTAGACCAAAACGACATTCTCAATTTATTACAACGAAACAACCGACTTGTTGCTGCCGGTACATTAGATACTGGTGCGGGTCGATTTGCGGTTAAAGTTCCATCGGTTTATGAAACCGTAAAAGACGTTTACGAGCAACCGATTAAAGTGGTTAATGACCGAGTAATTACCTTTGGTGATGTAGCAGAGGTACGACGTTCATATAAAGATCCAACGTCATTTGCGCGATTAAATAACAACCCGGCTGTGTCACTAGAAGTCAAAAAGCGTCCTGGTGAAAACATCATAGAAACGATTGAGAAAGTAAAAGCAATCGTAGAGCAGGGCAAGCAAATATGGCCTGAGCACATTGCAGTAACGTACACGGGTGATCAATCAAAAGACGTAAAACAAATGTTAACCGACTTACAGAACAACGTGCTTTCTGCGGTTTTGTTGGTGGTTATTGTTGTTATTGCTGCACTTGGCTTCCGCTCTGCGGCTTTGGTAGGTATTGCGATTCCAGGTTCGTTTTTAACGGGGATTTTGGTCATTAGTTTGATGGGCATGACGGTCAATATGGTGGTCTTGTTTTCCCTGATCATGGCCGTAGGTATGTTGGTTGATGGTGCGATTGTAGTGACTGAGTTTGCTGATCGCATGATGAGTGAGGGCAAAACCAGAAAAGAAGCATACCGACTTGCGTCTAAACGAATGGCATGGCCAATTATAGCTTCGACCGCGACAACTTTAGCGGCGTTTGCTCCTTTGATCTTCTGGCCTGGCATGATGGGCGAGTTTATGAAGTATTTGCCGATTACTTTGATTGCTGTGTTATCTGCATCACTGATAATGGCACTTATCTTTGTTCCGTCACTCGGTACTATTATTGGTAAGGTTCGTCCTGTTTCCAAAGAAACTCAAGAGCAGTTAATACAAGCAGAACAAGGGGATATTAGAAGTCTTGGCGGATATACCGGCAAGTACGTGCGCTTTTTGGAAGTGGCGATAAAAAATCCCCTCAAGAGTCTCGCGGTATCCATTGTTATAGCAATCGCTGTTTTTATGGGGTTTGGTGCAAGCGGACTCGGTGTCGAGTTTTTCCCTGATGTCGAGCCAGTTGGTGCCAATATTACCGTCCGTTCTCATGGCGACTTGTCGATCCATGAAAAAGACAAAATTATGCAAACAATAGAGCAGCGTCTAGTCACGCTTGATGAAATCGAAACTCTGTATGCAAGAACGGGTGGCAGTGATCAAGTGGGTTATATGCGAATGAACCTTATTGACTGGCAAATTCGCCGAAAAGCCAATGACATTATTGAAGATGTTCATGCCCTGACCGACGATATTGCCGGTGTCGAAATAGAAGTTCGTAAAGACGACAATAGTCCAGGTGGTGGCAAGGCATTGGTATTGGAACTGAGTTCTCGTTTTCCTGATGAGCTAAATGACGCGGTTGTGGTTATTCGCAAAGCATTAGAAGAAACAGGGCAGTTCACTAATATTTCCGACACAGCCAACAAAGACGGTATTGAATGGCAGTTATTAATTGACCGCAGTGATGCAGCTCGTTTTGGTGCTGATGCCACGTTAGTGGGTAGCTCTATTTCAATGGTGACCAATGGATTGAAAATTGGCGAATATCGACCAGATGATGTCGACGATGAGCTCGATATTCGTGTTCGTTACCCAGAAGAAAAGCGCGACATCGGCGAACTGTCCCATGTTCGTGTTAAAACAGCTAACGGTATGGTTCCAGTCAGTAACTTTGTTGAACAAAAAGCGGTGCCAAAAGTAGACGTTATTCGTCGTGTAGATGGTCGTCGAGTTGTTCAGATTGCCGCTGATATGGCGCCAGGTGTGCTTCTTTCCAAAGCGTTACCCGAGCTCCAAGCCAAATTACCTGAACTTGGTTTAAGCCAAACTATCGCAATAAAAGTACGTGGTGAAAACGAAGACCAGGCCGAGTCTCAAGCCTTTTTACAAACAGCCTTTATGGTCGCTCTGTTTGTAATGGCGATCATTTTGGTCAGTCAATTTAATAGCTTTTATCAGGCTGCATTGATCTTGAGTGCCGTGGTGTTTTCTACCGTCGGTGTATTCTTGGGGCTACTAATCGTACAAAAACCATTTGGCGTTGTTATGTCAGGCATTGGGGTTATTTCTTTGGCTGGTATTGTGGTGAACAACAATATTGTTCTTATCGATACTTACAACGTCTTACGAAGAGAGGGTATGAGTATTACTGAGGCGGTATTGCGCACGGGTGCTCAACGATTGCGTCCGGTTATGTTAACCACGGTCACTACTATATTAGGACTCATGCCTATGGTGTTAGAAGTCAACATAGACTTGATGAATCGAGTGATGGAATTTGGTGGACCGTCAACTCAGTGGTGGTCACAACTATCTATTGCAGTTGCAGGCGGATTGGCTTTTGCGACGTTATTAACTCTAGTTTTGACGCCTTGCTTGTTGGCACTAGGGGACCAAACTCGAGCCAAAATACGCCGTTTTAAAGAACGTCGACGAGAGGCGATAACGGCTAATTAAAAGCTTGGAATTAAGTGAAAAAAAAGCGAGTGTTGGTTATGCCACACTCGCTTTTTTATTATTTGAGTACTTAGATTTTGTAGCGCCTAGTTAAGATAGTGATTTAAGCCATACATAAAGCCAAAGAACACTGCGATAGCGACAGAAAACGCGATGATGTAATAAAACCCTCGCTTACCTTGTTCAAGTGTCCAGCCATTTACTCTTAGGTACTGCCACCAGACTAAACTTAGTAATAGTGGAATTAGAAAAAAGAACTTAACCATTAAAATAGACCTTCCTCTTCTTCAATCATGTCTTTTTCTTCATCTATGGTTTGGGGTTCAAACTCATCGACGTATTTGGTCGGCTCGGTACCTTTAATAAAGTATTCGAATCGAGTTGTGTGGTCCGTTTTGCGAGACAATAAGCCGGTTTTTCTGTCAATTCTTACGGATATGACACCTTCTGGGATCTCACGATAGGTTAACGGTACCTTATCTTTATAATCCTGCATAAAGCGAACCCAAGCTGGGAGTGCTGTTACTGCACCTGCTTCTGCCCCTGTCTCTTGTTCTGCATCGGTGAGGTTGCTGTTAAAGCTGGTACGTCCCAAAGGTCTACCTGGTGCATCAAACCCTACCCAAGTAGTTGCTGCAATGTGGGCATTAAAGCCAGAGAACCAAGTATCAATGGATTGGTTGGTCGTACCCGTTTTACCACTAAAATCACGGCGTTTAAGGACTTGAGCTCGCCAAGCAGTGCCATTCCAGCCATTGCCTCTAGCCCAATTACCGCCACCCCAAATCGTAGAGTTCATCGCGTCTGTGATCAAAAACGCATTTTGTTCACTGATAACTCGGGGAGCAGGTAGCTCAAATTTGACCGGGTTGTCACTGTTTAAAGGTAGAGTGTTTAAAGATTGATTGTCCAATTCTTTCTGTTCGAGATTGGCAACTAAGCGAGTGGTTTGGAAAACCTTATTACCCGCAGTATCTTCAACATAATCGATTAGTTGAGGCTCGACTAAAAATCCGCCGTTGGCAAAAGTGCTCATTCCTCTAACCACAGAAAGGGGAGTAAGAGAAGCAGAACCCAATGACAATGACTCATTTGCAGGTAAGTTATTTTTGTCAAAGCCAAAGCGAGTTAAATAATCAATCGTAGCGTCGATTCCTAGGGTACGCATTACCCTTACCGCCATAACGTTTTTTGATTCAGCAAGACCCCTTCTAACCCGAGTAGGACCGTTGTACGTCTCAGGTGAATTTTTCGGTCGCCAAACCATATTGCGTTCCCATTTAGTAATAGGAGCATCATTGACTAGCGTGGCGAGAGTCATACCATTTTCAATAGCGCCAGAATACACAAATGGCTTAACGTTTGAACCGATTTGACGTTCGGCCTGGATAACGCGATTGTATTGGTTGTAGGCAAAGTCATAACCACCGACCAATGCTAAGATATCGCCATTTTGAGGATTCATTGCAACGAGAGAACCGCTGACAATAGGACGTTGAGAAAGTTTAAAACTACCATCTGATTGAGGCTTCAACCAGATAAACGCGCCTTCTTTTAATATGTCATGTGCTGTTTGTGGCGGTGGGCCTTGCTTATCATCGTCAATGTAAGGTCTTGCCCATTTCAAACCATCCCAATGAACAACATCAAATACTTTGCCTTTGCGTTGAACATAAATACTTTCGTCGGTCACATTGGTAACAACAGCAGGAGTGAGCTCACCATAGTCCCTAATCTTTTTGAGATAGTCCTCAATTTTGTCCATATCCCAACTCAACGAGTTGACATCGGTTGCGTCTGCTTTTTCTATGTCCCATAAATAGCGTGAAGGCCCTCTGTAGCCGTGACGTTCATCATAGGCATGTAGGTTTTCTCTGACTGCCTGACGAGCAGCGACTTGCGCGTCCGCGTCTATGGTTGTGTAGACTTTGAATCCAGAGGTATAGGCTTGTTCTTCACCGAACTTTTCAATCATTTCAAGCCGAACTTGCTCTGCTACATAAGGTGCTGATGCAGTTATTTTTGCACCGTGGAACTTAGCCGTTACTGGGGCTGCTTTTGCTTCTTCATAAGTAGCTTGGTCAATGGCACCCACTGCTAACATTCGACCTAAAACAACATTGCGTCGAAATTTGGCGCGCTCTGGGTTTCTGATCGGGTTATAGCGTGACGGTGCTTTTGGTAGGCCAGCTAACATAGCTAGCTGCGGCAAGTTAAGCTCGCCAATGTCTTTTCCGTAATACACTTGGGCGGCAGCACCAATACCGTAGGCGCGATTGCCAAATGGGATCTTGTTGAGATAAAGAGTTAATATTTCCTCTTTTGTCATGATTTGTTCGATGTGTAGGGCAATATACGCTTCTTTGATTTTACGCATCCAACGTTTGTCGAGTGATAAAAAGACGTTTCTAGCCAACTGCATGGTAATGGTACTGGCGCCCTGCGCTTTGGTTCCGGTTGACACTACTACCACAACCGAACGGATAAGACCGATGGGATCAATACCAAAATGCTCATAAAAACGAGAGTCTTCGGTAGCAATAATTGCGTCTTTTAGTTGCTGAGGGATTTCGGAATATAAAACTGGATTTCGTCGCTTTTCACCAAACTGAGAGATGAGTTGGCCGTCTGCAGTGTAGACTTTCATTGGGATTTGGAAGCGAACATCTCGAATAGACTCCTCGGATGGCAAGTCATCTTTAACGTATAAATAAAACGCCAATACCACTGTTAGTGCTATTAACGCTCCAAAAATCATTAACTTCCCTAATTTTTTGAGCCAACCCATTGAATAAACCTAGAAAAAATTTGTGGATGAGGATAATGTAGGTAGTATAACCGGAACAGGATTAGAGAAAAGGCTTTTTATTGATCAAAAAAAAGTCTAATCTTGCGACAATAGGACAAATAACAGGCAGCTCAGTAACTTGACATGTTAGCAGATACAATCAGGAAGTTTTTTACAAAAAGTATCCCATACATGGTAGGGATTGATATAGGTTCGCATTCGATAAAGGCCGTATTGTTATCAGAACAGCATGGTGTATATCGAGTTGAAGAAGCCTTAATCGAACTCATGCCAAAAGGGATGATCAAAGACAGCGAAATTCAGGACATCGAAGCTGTCGCTCGTGTCATTAATAAAATTCGTAAACGCATTCCAAAACAGGTAAAACACGCCGCAGTAGCAATCTCAGGCGCGAGTGTCATTACCAAAGTTATCTATATGGACGTGTCATTGTCTGACGCCGAATTAGAAAGCCAAATTGAAATTGAAGCGGATACACTCATTCCATACCCTCTTGATGAAGTCAGTTTAGACTTCGAAAAGCTCACTGTTAACAAAGCCGATCCTTCAAAGGTCGATGTATTATTGAGTGCGGCGCGGACAGAAAATATTGAAGCGCGTTCTCACGCTGTTATCGAGGGCGGTTTTGAACCTAAAGTTTTGGACGTCGAAAGTTACGCTCTAAGCCGAGCTGGGCAATTGTGCGTAGGCCAACTTCCTGACGATGCAAACGAAAAAGTCGTCGCTTTTGTCGATATAGGTGCACAAATTACCTTACTGAGCATTGTCCAGGGTGAACGTTCGTTATATACACGAGACCAGATGTTTGGCGGTGAACAGTTTACCAACTCAATAGTTTCGTACTACGGCCGTTCGTTTGATGAATCAGAACGAGCCAAAGTAAATGGCGACCTTCCACCTAATTACACTTTTGAAGTACTCGCTCCTTTCCAAACGGCTTTACTACAACAAATTCGTCGTTCTATTCAGATGTTTTTAAACACCAGTGAAAAAGACAACGTCGACTACATTGTGTTGTCAGGTGGCACCTCATTGATTGCCGGTTTGGACAGATTGTTAATTGACGAGCTTGGTATTCATACAGTCATTGCCAAACCATTTGCTGAACTAGAGATCGCAGCCGAATTGGATTCGGAAGAAATTGAGGCATTCCAGCCGCAGTTAATGATTGCAACAGGACTTGCATTAAGGAGTTTCTCAGAATGCCATATATAAATCTTTTGCCATGGCGTGAGACGGCTCGAAAAGAACGCCAACAGCAATTTCTAGCCATCCTAGGGGTGATATCAGGATTGGTGGTCTTTTTGGTGTTTTTGTTAAACATGTATTACTCAGAGCGACTAGCGGGTCAGGAATACCGCAACAACTATTTGCGCAGTGAGATTTCGATTTTGGATCAAAGGATCCGAGAGATCCGTAACTTAAACAAAACCAAAGATGATTTGAATCAACGCATCGAACTCATCGAGCTCTTACAAGAAAGTCGTAATTTAGGTACTCAAATCTTCAATGAAATTGCACGGGTAGTCCCAGCAGGTATCTATTTGACCAAAGTAGAGAAGAAAGGCTCTGGTTTATTGATCAACGGCAAGAGTGAGTCAAATAACCGGTTATCGAACATGATGAGAGAAATTGAACGTTCTGAGTTACTCGAAGGGGCTGATCTAGACTCCATCGTTTCTGCAGAACGCGAAGACCAATTATTGTCAGACTTCTCTATGACTATTGCGGTAAAAGGCTACATCCCTGAACAAAAGCAGGGAGGTAAATCAAAATGAAGCTAGATAAACTGAACTTTGATTTTTCTGAATTTGATATCAACGATATCGATTTTGAGAATATGGGCTCATGGCCCAAACCTGCCAAAGTCGCGATGGCGTTATTCGTTGCAATCGCGGTTGCGATTGCCAGTTATATGCTTTTAGTGAGCTCGAAAGTTGATGCTCTTAAATCAGCCGAAGCAGAAGAGTTGCAGCTCAAGAGTACCTATCGCGTTAAGTATGGTGCCGCGGTTAACTTAGACTCTTACAAAAAACAAATGCAAGACATGGAAGAAAAGTTCTCTTTACTTCTCAAACGTCTGCCAACCTCTCATGAGACTCCGGGCTTATTAGACGACATCACTTATGTCGGTACCACTTCAGGACTAACCTTTATAAAAATTAACTGGCTACCTGAAGTTGAAAAGCAATTTTATACTGAGTTACCTATTCAAATAGAAGTATTGGGCGATTATCACGAGTTTGGTCAATTTGTGAGTCAAGTTGCGGCATTACCTCGAATTGTTACGTTACACGACTTCTCGGTTAGCGAAGACAGAGGAAAACGCTTGCGTTTAAATGTTGTCGCTAAAACATATCGATACAAAGAAGGAGCAAAATAATGCGAATTCTTTTGGTCTTAGTAATGTCGGTATTAACGACGGCGTGTTATGACGACGTAACCGATTTACAACAATACATGAATCAAGTTAAGTCAGGGACTCCGGTTAAGATCGAACCAATCCCAGCAGTAAATGAGTTTGAGCACATTGAATATTCTATGACTTCTCCGCGGAGCCCGTTTGATCTTCCGTCTCCAGAAATCATCCAAGAAAGTTACGAACCCGCTCAAAACTGTCTAGCACCAGATCCAAGACGCAGAAAAGAACCACTTGAAAAATTTGCGTTGGATAATTTAAGTATGCGAGGTACTCTAGGTACAAACCAAGAAGTTTGGGCTTTGATACAAGCATCAGACGGCTCTTTACACCGAGTCACGGAAGGGAATTACGTGGGCTTGTACCACGGTCGCATCACTGCGGTTACTGATAACCGAGTTACTGTCGTAGAATTGATACCAGATGGCGCTGGTTGTTGGAAGGAACGAGACGCCACGGTCAAGCTAGCGGACAGCGCGGCTGATGAATAAAACTAATAAGAATATGGATTACAAAACACAATGAAAAGTAACGTTATGTTTTATAGATTGTTGACGGCATGCTTTGCGCTATTTATGACCTTTTCTGCGGTGTCAGTTCCGTTACTCTACGATGTGCGCTATACCCCCATTGTAAAAGGCGAGACTGAATTAGAGTTCGTGTTTGACGAAGCATTGTATTCAGACCCAAGTATTCAAGTTTTTAACGAACCTTCGCGTATTGAATTGTACTTTGAAGAGACGGATTTCGAAGAAAGCCTCGGCAAAGTTTTAATCGACAAAGAAGGCGTACTCAACATCGAGACAAAACACCGTGACAAAGGTGTTTTGGTTACTATTTTATTGGATCAGCTAAAGCTTTATAAAAGCCGTGTCGAAGGCAATAAGTTTTACATCCGCGTGTCTGACAACCCAAGTATCGAACCATCAAATCAACAAGACGTTAATGTTGATTTGATCAACCGTGTTCAAGCCCTTGATTTCCGTCGTGGCGACCAAGTAAATGGTGCTGTTGAGGGGCGAGTTTTAGTATTCTTGAGAGATAACATGGCCGCGGTTGATGTTACCTCTAAAAACAACCAGATCTTCATTCAGTTCCACAACACTGACATCCTAGATGAGCTGTTATATAAAATGGACGTTACTGACTTTGGCACTGTTGTCAAAGGACTAGAGACGTTTCAAACGGCAAGTTCTTCACAGTTAGTTATTGATGTTGAAGGTGAGTTTGAGTACGACTTCCAACAGTTAGATAATATTTTCACCCTGTCAGTGAACAAAGCTCCAGAGGAGCAAGGTGTACTAGCCGGTGGTACTGAATACCAGGGCCAGCCTATTTCACTAAACTTCCAAGACTTACCAATTCGTACTGTTTTGCAAATCATTGCAGACCTAAACGGTTTTAACTTGGTTGTCTCGGATACGGTAACGGGTACATTAACTCTTCGTTTAAATGGCGTACCTTGGGACCAAGCACTTGAAATTGTGTTGCGAACCAAAGGTCTAGACAAACGAATGGAAGGCAATGTTTTACTTGTTGCGCCTTCTGATGAATTAGCGGCTCGTGAAGCACGAGAACTAGAAGCGAAGAAAAAAGTAGAAGAGTTTGAAGTATTAGTCTCTGAGTTTATTCAGATCAACTATGCCAAAGCCGCTGAAATTGCCGCCTTGCTTAAATCAGATGGCACATCGATTTTGACCCCTCGTGGTCAAGTTTCGGTTGATGAGCGCACTAATACGTTACTTGTTAAAGATACTGCAACAGGAATCGAAACCGTTAAGAAGGCCGTTAAGACCCTCGATATCCCAATCAAACAAGTTTTGATTGAAGCGCGTATGGTTACAATTAGAGACAATATCGACGAGCAATTAGGTATTCGCTGGGGTGTGTCAGGTAACAGCCTAGATGGTACAAATCAACAAACTGGCGTATCAGGCTCACTTGATGGCGCAAGTAGTATTCGTCAAGGCAACATAGGCAGCGATGCTGGCCCTCGTTTAAACGTAAACCTACCCGTCGCGAGTCCTGCCGGTAGCATTGCCGTACAGATTGCTCGATTGGCAGATGGTACACTACTGGACTTAGAGCTATCGGCACTAGAACGTGAAAACAAAGGTGAAATCGTAGCAACACCGAGAATTACTGCATCAAACCAGCAAACTTCAAGTATCGAACAAGGTACTGAAATTCCATATGTACAAGCTGCAAGTAGTGGTGCTACGTCGGTTTCGTTCAAAAAAGCGGTATTGAGTTTAGAAGTAACGCCTCAAATTACTCCGGATAACAGTGTTATCTTGGATTTGAATATTACTCAAAACGCACGTGGTGATACGGTTTCTACACCGACTGGTCCTGCAGTGGCAATCGATACGCAACAATTGAAGACTCAAGTAACGGCGCGTAATGGTGAAACCATAGTATTAGGTGGTATCTACCAGCAACAAGTCATTAATAGTGTGAGTAAAGTTCCACTATTAGGAGATCTTCCATTCATCGGCCGTGCGTTTAGAACCGATACTTCATTTAATGAGAAACGTGAACTTCTAATTTTCGTAACACCAAAAATCGTCACAGACTCGATGTAAAAATGAACGAGTAGTAAGCTTTTCTTGCAATTTATCTACTTTTTTTGCGATAATTCGCGCCTTATTTTTTGGGCGCGAATCATTGTGCCTGGGCTTGTTGTTAACACTAAACTGTATTTGAATTAGGTAATATGGCTGAAAAACGTAACATCTTCTTAGTAGGTCCCATGGGCGCAGGTAAAAGCACAATTGGCAGACATCTTGCCGATCAGTTGCATTTACAATTTGTCGACTCGGATCAGGAAATTGAACGTCGTACAGGTGCTGATATCGCTTGGGTATTTGATATCGAAGGTGAAGATGGTTTCCGTAAACGCGAAGAGTCAGTAATTACTGACCTTACAGAAAAGCAAGGTATTGTATTGGCAACAGGCGGTGGTTCTGTTGTTAGCAAAGAGATCAGAAACCGCTTGTCGGCACGTGGTATTGTCGTTTATTTAGAAACTCCAATCGAAAAGCAAGTTGCTCGTACACAACGTGACAAACGTCGCCCATTATTGCAAACTGAAGAGCCAGCGCGTGATGTATTGGTTCGTTTAGCAGAAGAGCGCAATCCGCTGTACGAAGAAGTCGCTGACATTGTAGTTAAGACTGATGAGCAAAGTGCTCGTGTTGTCGCAAACGAGATTATTAGTAAATTAGATTTTTAAGATAAGGAGCTGTGAATGAAAAGCCTTGAAGTTAATTTAGGTGATCACAGCTACCCCATCTATATAGAAAAAGACGGCAATAGTTTGTCGTCTTTTTTGTGTCCGCATATCAAGGGGCAACGCGTCGTTGTCATCAGCAACACTACCGTTTTGCCCATTTTTAAATCTCAGATCGCTCTCGCTTTAACTGACTTTGACGTTAGTTATTATGAGATGGCCGATGGCGAAGCCAATAAAACCCTAGAGACCTATCACGATATTATGACGTTTTTACTAGAGCAGGGTGCTGCTCGTGATGTCACTCTGATCGCCCTAGGTGGAGGTGTTGTTGGTGATATTTGTGGGTTTGTTGCTGCGACGTTTATGCGTGGTGTGAACTTCATTCAAGTTCCTACTACTCTTTTGTCTCAAGTTGATTCGTCAGTTGGTGGTAAAACGGCAGTGAACCATCCACTTGGCAAAAATATGATAGGCGCATTTTATCAACCACAAGCTGTGTTTATCAGTATGAACTCCTTGAAGACCCTTCCAAAAAGAGAGTTTGCCGCAGGTATGGCCGAAGTGATCAAGTACGGTATTTTAGCTGATAGAGATTTATTCGAATATCTTGAGAACAATATCGCAGCGATACAACAAATGGATGACGATGTAATGGCTTACATCATTCATCGTTGTTGCGAGATAAAAGCCGAAATTGTAGCTGAAGACGAAAAAGAGCAGGGACGAAGAGCTTTATTAAATCTAGGTCACACATTTGGACATGCGATAGAAGCTGAGCAAGGATATGGCAACTGGTTGCACGGTGAAGCAGTAGCAGCGGGGATGGTTCAAGCTTGTCAGTTAGCAAGGCTTAGAGGTTGGATTAACGAAAGTGATGTCTCACGGGTTATCACTCTATTAAACGCATTTGATTTACCAACATCGGGTCCAGATTCTATGTCATGTGATGATTATATTAAACACATGAAAAAAGATAAGAAAGTCAAAGCCAGTACAATCAGATTTATATTGCCGAAACAGCTTGGCCAAGCGATACTGGTGTCAGACGTAACCGAATCAGAACTTCAAACTATTTTGTAATGACTGTGAGCGCGAACAACGGATTTTTCATACCCAAGTCGAGACTTGATTTTTTAGAGTCGCTAATAGAGCAGACGACGCAATCTTGCATGCTTGCCATTGACGGTACGACTGGAGTAGGTAAGACGACCGTATTAGAAGAATTACTAACGGCTTGTTTGCCAGAAGCAAATAAATGTTATTTAACCGCCGCTGCATCATTAAACGAAATTCAAATACGAAGCCGGATCATAGAGCAATTGTTTGGCAATGTACTCTACGATCCAGAGAAGTCGCTACTAAATACATTTCTAGAATTTAATCACCAAACTCCCCTGTTAGTCGCAATTGATAACGGTCACTTCTTGCCTGGCCAAATCATAGGTGAATTACTGCAAGTGGTTGCAGAGCTCAAAAAGCGCGGTTATCACATGGTGGTTTTAGTTACTTTTGACAAAGCCCAATCTAAGACCCTCGCGTCCATAGACTCTGCGTTAATCAGTCACTATACGGTTCCTACATTATCTTATAACGAGAGTTATCAACTGCTAACACGTTATTTTGACGATGTACCAAGTTCTAACAATGTTAAGGTTAAGCGTTGGATAGAAAGCGCGAACGGAATTCCTATTCAATTGCTGGCGTATGACCAAGCCAATCAATCTGGTCTAGGGCAAATCCCTCCCTTGAACCTGAAGTTGTGGGGGGCGGTTTTAGTTGTAGTCAGTCTATTGTTTGCGCTTGGCAATTACTTTTATCGTACGAGCAACACAGACCCAAACTCTGGTCCTACGGCAATTACGGAATTAGTTAATAAAGCAAAAGACAGCGTAACCGCTAAGACTTGGTCTAAGCCGGAAGTGCAAAAGCAAATTGAATTACAGCCGAAAAAAGTAAATGTCGCCTCAGCAGCAGATATTTTTGACGTGATTTATGGTGCAGAGCAAAACCAGCTCACGGCTGAACAGGCAGAGATGACGCCCATCGAGGCTGAAACTCCCACCTTCGCTGAAAAAAAGGGCCAGGAAGTGACCATTACTGGAGAATCCCTTGAAGAGATTGAACAAAAAGCATTTGATGAATCGGTCGTAGAAACCAAAGAGCAGTCATCTTCAACAGACGTCGAAGAAGTACCAGTTCAGGACATAGGCCCTGAGCCTGAAGTGAAAGATACGTCAGTGCAAAACATCATCCCAAGTGTTGCTGGATATAATATCGACAATCAAGCCTTGATGGCTTTGCCTAGTGACAAATACGTCTTACAATTAACGGCAGTCAGCACTGAATCTATTTTAGAGCAGTACTTAAACAGTAAGCGCCTTGATGGAGAGTTAACCAGAATATACAAAATTAAGCGAAATAACTCAGATTGGTGGGTTGTCACTTATGGCGTATTTGATTCTATTAGCGCAGCGCGCGAAACCGCAAAAACTGTCGATAACAATGCTTGGGCAAAGTCTGTCTCAGTCATTCAACAACAAATCGCCGTTTATCAACAAACACTAAGCCAGTAATTGAGCATTAAATGAAGAAAAAAACACGGGCCTTTTTAAAATGGGCCGGCGGAAAATATGGCTTAGTTGAACAGATCAACGCACGACTTCCAGAGGGCAAGAAGCTGATAGAGCCTTTTGTTGGAGCGGGCTCAGTATTTTTAAATAGCGACTACGACAGCTATTTACTCAATGACGTTAATCCTGATTTAATTGCTCTGTATAAATTTGTAAAAGCCAGACCCGTATCGTTTGTAAAAGACGCCAAAAAGCTTTTTGTTAACAAGAACAACGACAAAGTTGCGTATTATGGTTTGCGACAAGAGTTTAATGACTCAGATGATCCATATTATCGCTCGTTGTTGTTTTTGTACCTTAATCGTCACGGTTATAATGGCTTGTGCCGTTACAACTTAAAGGGCGGCTTTAATGTGCCGTTTGGCGATTATTCCAAACCATATTTTCCAGAAGACGAAATTTTCGCTTTTTCACAAAAAGCCAAAAAAGCTAAGTTTGTCTGCGAGGATTATAAAAAGACTTTTTCACGGGCTCGAAAAGGTTCGGTTATATACTGTGATCCGCCTTATGCACCACTGTCAGATACCGCTAACTTCACAAGTTATGCGACGGGTGGATTTGATGCGAATGAACAAGCAAAACTAGCTAACATAGCTGAACGAGCTGCCTACAAGCGTGGTATCCCTGTTTTGATCAGTAACCACGATACCGAATTAACCCGAAAATTATACGACCGTAGTGAACAGTCGTTTGTAAGAGTAAGTCGAAGCATCAGCCAAAACGGCGCGAATCGCCAGAAGGTCGGAGAAATTTTCGCCTTTTATGAGCCATACAAGCTGCCTTTACAAAAGAAAAAACTCAAAGGCTAGAGACTTTGTATTCTGGAGTTTAGGCTAAGACGATTTGGACGATTGTTACTAGCAGTAATACTAAGCCAATGGCTAGGATGACGCCTGCTAATAAAAAGGGGAAAGGAGTGTCAGACTCGAAGTCTTGTTTGTGATTTTCGGATTTTTGAACACCGAAAAATGCGGCCGCGGCACTTTTAAACGCTTGAATGATACTCAACGCTTATCCTTTTATATGCTTAAGTTGGAACCCTTATCTCTAAAGTCTCGGTGGTCACCTTTGTCTCTTTTTACAAACTCAATAAGGTCAAAAAGGTGAAATTGCCTGAACTCAAAGTCCAGCATTTTTTGCCACCATGTCATGGGCTGGTTTGCTGATGTTTGGCATTGTTTTAGTGCTTCATTTTTTGGGCACTGCTCAGCGCTTGCGCTAATGACAAGTGTGAACGCAACAAACGTTACCAACAAAATGGGTTTGAAAGTCTTGAATATAAGCATAAGACTTTAGACCTCTCCATGACATCCAGTGTTAAGCATAATCGGAAATAACTACTTTACCTGATTTCTGCGGTCAATTGCGACTTTTGGTCGTTTAAAATACAAAAAGTTCAAAAAAAAACTGTGCTATTATCGCCAATAATGATTCTTAATAGGTTTTTTCGATGAAGTTACCTAAGTTGCAACAGCTAAAATACCTTGTTGCCTTACATGATACCGGCCATTTTGGCCAAGCCGCCAAAAAATGTTTTGTGTCGCAATCGACCTTATCTAGTGCTATTCAGTCACTTGAAGAGCAGTTGGACTCACAACTTATAGAGCGTGATCACAAAACGTTTGTATTTACCTCTCTTGGCTTGGATGTCGTTGAAAAGTCACGACAGATCATTGAGTTGAGTGCCGACCTAGTTGCGACCTCCAGTTCCGGCGGCGACGAATTTGTCGGTGAGTTACACGTGGGAATAATCCCGACCATTGCGCCATTTGTGTTAACCGAGCTGATCAAGAAGATGCAAATGGACTGTCCACAGTTACAACTGTACGTAAGAGAGGATACCAGTGATAACTGTCTTTCGTTGCTTCGTGATGGTCAGTTAGATATTGTTTTGTTAGCCACTCCTTACGATACCCACGAATTTGTAAAGCTAGATATTGCGTCGGACCGTTTTCATCGTGTATTTCATCCAGAAAATAAAGAACCACGAACGTATTTATTAGAAAGCGAACACTGTTTATCCGAGCATGCAATTAATGGTTGTCACCTTACTGATGATCACAATATTCACCCATTTCACGCATCTAGTTTAAGTTCTCTGTTGGCAATGGTCGAAGGGCACAAAGGTGAAACATATCTTCCTACGTTGGCATTAAACTCGGGGGTACTTAAAGGTTCATCATTACAGGCTGAAAGTATGACCAATCCAGACGCAGCCAGAGAGTTGAGCTTAGTCTGGCGTAAAACCAGTCATCGTAGAAGCTTTTATCTGGCGGTGTCTGAATTGTTTAAAACCGTTATTGAAACTAAATTAGCGGCCGATTAAGCATTCTGTACCAACTCCTAGACTTAGGTACACCGCTAAGCTCAATAATGTTTTCTATACATAACAGTGGGAAATGATTCCCACTTAAATAAGGAGAATGTTATGTATAAAGGCACACTTTTAGTTATACGAATTATTTTGGCGATGGCTTTTGCAAGCACAGTTACAGCAGAAGCTAAGACAACGA
The DNA here is from genome assembly GCF_017638545.1 of Psychrosphaera ytuae. Lineage (NCBI taxonomy): Bacteria > Pseudomonadati > Pseudomonadota > Gammaproteobacteria > Alteromonadales > Pseudoalteromonadaceae > Psychrosphaera > Psychrosphaera ytuae. The sequence goes on along the minus strand of NZ_CP072110.1, from coordinate 1,643,022 downwards.
GTTCTGTATCGCTATTACCTGTAGCTTTGATGTCCGCAACGGACTCAGTCGAAACGGCAACGTCAGAAGATTTGTCGATACTCAATCAGCAAATTGATATCAATAAAGCGACCGAGTCAGAATGGATAAGCATCAAAGGCGTTGGTCCTAAAAAAGCCAAAGCCATTTTAGAGTACAAAACTTTGATAGGTGGCTTTAAATCAATTGATGACTTATTAGGTGTCAGGGGTATTGGTGAAAAAGCATTAGCAAAGATGCGACCTATGCTGAAGGTTTAGGCCAGCCAATAAAAAAAGGTAATTGCCAAACTGACGATTACCTTTTTTAAAGAAGTTATTTAGCTTAGTTACTTAACCATTCACTTATTCAGTCGCGTGAAGCACATCCATTTGTTCGTCAGCCCAGTTTAAAGCTTCAGTATACAAAGCTGGAATTTCAACGGCTTGTAGGTTGAGTTCTTTTTCTAAGTTTGATTCTTGGCTCCAATTGCCTCGTTCAAACGCTTTGGCCAAGCTTAAAAATTCCGCTAACTTACCTTCGTTATTGATCAGTGCCTGTTTTATTTCTGCTGCGAGTGGCAGTTGCTCCATCACTTTTTCAATGGATTCATCAAGGATAGCGTCAATTAGTGACATCATGCCGGTTAAAAAGGCTTTACCAATGTCTTGGCTACCCTCAGCAATTGCAAGTTGCTCACAGAAACGGGCGCGAATCATCGACATTTTTAATAACTCATCCGGCTTTGAGTCTCCTACTTGCGCAGAGAATAATAGCGACAAAAACTTTTTTAGCTCCAAATGGCCCAACGAAATGATCGCTTGTTTTATTGTGGCAATTTCGGACACTCGATTAAATGCCGCTGAATTTGCATAGCGCAGTAACTTATATGACAAGTTAATATCACGTTCGAAAATCTGCGTTATCTTAGGTAAATTAACGTCTTCATTTGAAGTTTCGTAAAGTAGCTCGGCCAGGGTCATTTGTGCAGGCGATAGGTTTTTGGTTTTAACCATTTCAGGCTTTGAAAAGAAGAACCCCTGAAAGTATTTAAAGCCCAGAGACTTACACCATTCAAACTCTTCGAGGGTTTCAACTTTTTCTGCTAATAGTGCGATTTTAGGATAACTGGCCAAGTCTTTCACAATAACCTCAACTTGATCGCGCTCAGTTTCTCTAAGATCAACTTTAATCAGGTCGATATATGGGAAAAAGTGACGCCATACAGGTTTGTGTTCATAGTCATCTAGGGCCAGTGTGTAGCCAAGCTCTTTGAGTTTTTGAACTTCGGCGAGCAATCGTTTCCCTGGTTGAACCGTCTCCAATATTTCTACGACTAATGATTCTGGTGCCATCATTGTCGGATACTTTTTGACGATGGTGTCGAGGGTAAAGTTAATAAATGCAGGTTTGTTATCCGTAAGATCTTGCAAGCCAAAGTTAATTTGGGCGCCTTCGACAATTCGTGAAGTTGCAAGGTCGCCATCTATTTCTGGGAATACATTATCGACGCCGTCTCTAAACAATAATTCGTAAGCGTAGAGTTCTTTTTCGACATTCAAAATCGGTTGGCGCGCGGCATAAAAATACATATAACGTTGTCTTTAAACAGTGGTTCCATTTCTTGATTGTAATCATAGCCCTTTTTAAACAAAAATCATACGACAGCGGGTGAGTTTGAGGCAGATAATCGATGTGTTTTTATTGAGTGCTTAAATAAAAGCTTTTTAAAAATACATTGAATTTAATAAGAAAATTTCATATTAGTTTACAAATTCCAACTATACTTAGCTGGAATTTTGATTTTAGATAAAGAAATGGTGACGCCGACCGATATTAATGGTCACACGTCGTCTCTAGACAGTTCTGTTTTGGTACGCAGCTTTGTCTCCATGAAGTCTTATTTTAAACGTATAGGTTTACGGTAATGTTGAATTTTTTTAAGTCTGCCATTCCAGATGGTCACACAACAGTTAGCATCAAAGAGTTAACAGAATTAAAGGAAAAAGCAGCGGCATATGATGCTGTTGAGTATTCCGGCGCACTTGCTCTTGCAGAACAAATTTTTTCTAATGCGCAAAAAGTAAATACAACGGCTCAGCACAAGTTGGAAACCGTTCAAGTTGGTTTGGATGAAGTCACTGGTTTTATCAATCAAAGTTCAGAAATTGAAGTTAATTCATCAAGCTCTAAACAGAGCGCTGACGAAACATTCCAAATGAGTCAGGATTCGATCGCCCAATTAGCGAGTTTGGTTTCTAATATTAAAAGTTCAGCGACTTTTATTTCTGAATTTACCCAGCTTCTTTCTTCATTGGATGAAAACAGCAAAAACATCGATCACCTTGTAGAAGCAATCAAAGGTATTGCCGAACAAACTAACTTGCTGGCATTGAATGCGGCGATTGAGGCTGCGCGAGCTGGTGAGCACGGTAGAGGATTCGCCGTTGTTGCTGACGAAGTACGTTCACTTGCGAATACGGCAAATAGCTCTGCGGATCAAATCCAAACAGAAATGAAGAAAATTATGGACATTTCTTCGTCAATTATCACAAAGCAGTCTGAAGTTGAAAGCTTAATGGATACATCGGTATCAATTGCAGATGACACGACTGAAAAGCTAAGTGCCCTGGCAGAATTAGCTGAAACGAGTAAGTCATCAGTAGAGCAAACCATTACAATGGTCCAGCATCAATTGTCGAACTCAGCAGATATTTTGGCTCATCTAGACCAAATTAAAGATGAGACAGAAAAAGCAATTGATGGTTCATCAAAAAATATGGATCTGGCTCGTCAGTTAATCAACGAGCTAAACCGCTAGTTTTATTTCTATACATCAAAACGTTAAGCCAGCCTAAGCTGGCTTTTTTATAAAAACTTTATATGGACGTCTAAACATCTAGATGTTGACATTGTTTTTTTCTGACGTACTCTTAATACAACACCAAATATTAGGTCGATTTGATTTATGCACAACGCATAAGGCCATTAGAATGAGATGCACGTCGTGATAGATAATTTCCAACAAGACAAAACAGAGTTAATCGAAGAACGCCTAAAAGCTCAGGTGTTGACCCTTGATGGAGCGATGGGAACTATGATTCAACGCCTTAAACTAGAGGAAAAAGACTTTAGGGGCGAACAACTTCAAGACTGGCACGTTTTACTCAAAGGAAATAACGACCTACTAACACTCACTCAACCAGACATAATCAAAGATATTTATCGGGCCTACCTCGAGGTCGGAGCCGATATTATTGAGACCAATTCCTTTAATGCGACCGAAACATCAATGGCTGATTACGAATTGGAGCACCTTGCCCAAGACATTAACTATCACGCAGCCAGACTTGCAAGAGAAGCATGTGATGAATTTAGTACACCTGAGAAACCAAGATTTGTTGCTGGTGTGTTAGGTCCAACAGCCAAAACAACGTCTATGTCACCTGACGTAAATGACCCGGGTTATAGAGCGATTGACTTTGATACGTTAGTTAATGATTACTATCATTCAGCACGAGCTTTATTAGCAGGTGGCGCCGACATTTTATTGGTTGAAACGGTTTTTGACACCTTAAACGCTAAGGCTGCCTTGTTTGCTATTCAAACTTTATTTGATGATCTCAACCGCAAGTGGCCAGTGATGATAAGCGGCACTATCACAGATGCATCAGGGCGCACTTTATCGGGCCAGACTACAGAGGCCTTTTACACTTCGATTGCCCACGTTGAGCCTCTCGCAGTAGGACTGAACTGTGCACTTGGGCCAGATATGCTAAGACCCTATGTTCAAGCCCTTGCAGAGATTGCTGAATGTCACGTATCGGTCCACCCAAACGCAGGTTTACCCAATGAGATGGGAGAATATGACCTGACGCCAGAGATCATGGCTGAGCAAATGCAAGAGTGGTTTGATGAAGGTTGGATAAACATCGTCGGCGGCTGTTGTGGTACCACTCCAGCACACATCGCAGCGTTACATACTATTGCTGAGCAAGCCACGCCACGAACGCCGAAAGCAAAAGACACTGAATTGCGTTTATCGGGATTAGAAATATTTAGGTTACAGGGGTAAATGATGTCTGATGTATTTAGTCGTTTCATTAACGTCGGCGAACGAACCAATGTAACGGGCTCTGCAATTTTTAAAAAGCTGATCTTAAATAACGATTACGAGGCAGCCATTGAAGTTGCTCGTCAGCAAGTTGAAAATGGTGCTCAAATCATTGATATCAACATGGATGAAGCCATGTTGGACTCCGAAAAAGCAATGAAGACCTTTTGTAATCTCATTGCTGCAGAACCTGATATCGCCAAAGTACCGATTATGCTCGACAGCTCTAAATGGAGTGTGATTGAAGCGGGACTAAAGTGTGTACAGGGCAAAGCGATCGTTAACTCTATCTCGTTAAAAGAGGGCGAAGAAGAGTTCTTGAGGCAAGCTAAGCTCGTCAAAAAGTATGGTGCAGCGACCGTTGTTATGGCTTTTGATGAACATGGTCAGGCCGAAACTCGAGAGCAAAAGTTTGCTATTTGTAAACGTGCATATGATCTTTTAGTTCAGCAGGTTGGGTTTGCTCCACAAGATATTATTTTTGATCCTAATATATTCGCGGTCGCCACGGGGATAGAAGAGCATAACGATTATGCCGTTGCCTTTATTGATGCTGTCAAAGATATAAAAACTCACTTACCTCACGCTAAAGTCTCTGGTGGTTTGAGCAATGTCTCTTTTTCTTTTAGAGGTAATAATCCAGTTCGTGAGGCAATGCATTCGGTATTTTTATATCACGCCATAAGAGCCGGACTAGATATGGCCATTGTCAACGCCGGTCAATTAACCGTATACGACGACATTCCTGCAGAGCTAAAAGAGGCGGTCGAAGATGTCATTTTAAATCGCGACCCCGACGCGACTGAGCGACTATTAGATATTGCACCTAACTACCTTTCTGATACCAAACAAGAAAGTAAAAAGGACTTAGCTTGGCGACAAGAAACGGTAGAAAAACGACTTGAAATTGCGCTAGTAAAAGGAATAACTGAGTTTATCGAGCAAGATGTCGAAGAGGCGAGGCAACAGTACGACCAGCCTTTATCTATCATTGAAGGACCTTTGATGGATGGGATGAATGTTGTAGGTGATTTGTTTGGCGCCGGTAAAATGTTTTTACCTCAAGTGGTAAAGTCCGCCCGGGTGATGAAACAGGCAGTGGCTTATCTCAATCCATTTATCGAAGCGCTAAAAACTTCCTCTTCCAGCAAGGGCAAAGTTTTGATGGCCACGGTTAAGGGCGATGTACATGATATTGGTAAAAACATCGTCGGTGTTGTACTTCAATGCAATAACTACGAAGTCATTGACCTTGGCGTTATGGTACCTGCCGAGACTATTTTAGAGACCGCCAAAAAAGAACAGGTCGATATTATTGGTTTGTCCGGTTTGATCACGCCATCACTTGATGAAATGGTCCATGTCGCCAAAGAAATGACTCGCCAAGGGCTTGATTTACCTTTGTTAATTGGAGGTGCGACAACGTCCAAAACCCATACCGCGATTAAAATTGACCCTCATTATTCGCATCCAGTTGTTTATGTTCCTAATGCCAGTCGAGCCGTATCAGTCGTTAGTAATTTGTTAAGCTCGTCATTGCGTACTGGCTTTGTCGAACAAGTACAACAAGACTACGAGCGGGCGAAGGCACAACACGCTCGCAAGCATCAGGCTAACTCTTTACTCAGTTTTGCTCAGGCCCGTGAAAACCGATTTAAGCGCGATGATTGGGCTACTCAGGTAACTCGACCCAAACAACTTGGGATTCAAGTTCTTGACCAAATAGACTTAAACCAGCTGCGTGATTATATCGATTGGACTCCGTTCTTTTTGACCTGGCAGTTACACGGTAAATACCCACAGATCCTAAATCACACCGTTGTTGGTGAACAGGCTAAACAGTTATTTGAAGATGCAAATACGCTGTTAGACGAGATCATTGCGCAAAACTCTATTTCGGCAAAAGCGGTCTTTGGATTGTTTGCGGCTAACAGCTTTGACGAATCAATTGAGGTATATCCCAATGAGCAATCCTCAAATCAGGGTGCCGAGCCACTTGAAACACTGCACTGTTTGCGTCAGCAAATCAAAACGCGTAACAACACACCTAACTTTAGCTTGTCGGATTTTGTTGCACCCAAAGACTCAGGCGTTACCGATTATATTGGAGCGTTTGCGGTTTCAGCCGGGTTTGGTGCCGACGAGCTTGCTGAGAAGTTCCTTGAAAAACACGATGATTATCAAAACATCATGGTCAAAGCTGTCGCCGACCGTTTGGCAGAAGCGTTGGCAGAGTTTCTTCACGAAAAGATCAGAACTGAATTTTGGGGATACGCGCCGGATGAGTCATTAACTAACGAAGAGTTAATTCGTGAAAAATACAGAGGCATTAGGCCAGCACCTGGTTACGCTGCTTGTCCAGAGCACAGTGAAAAACAAAAGTTATGGCAGCTGCTCGATGTCGAGAACAACATTGGTATGACCCTTACTGAAAGCTATGCAATGTGGCCGAGTGCGTCGGTATCGGGTTGGTATTTTGCGCATCCAGACAGTCGGTATTTTGCGGTAGGGCAACTTGGTGATGATCAGTTGGCACATTATGCAGAGCTTAAAGGATGGAGCCTTGAGCAGGCAGAAACAATGTTAGCGCCGAATAGACAGTAACACCAAAGTTGTTAAGTCGGCGTTAAACTGATTTTTCTTTTTGTTTAAATGGCAGTCGAGTCTCACACTCTTTAATGTACATTGAGTTGTGTTGACACTCTCGCAAACAAAAATCTTCTACCGCTTGATGAAACGGATCTAAAAACAGCTGGTGGTAACTTCTTGTTATGACAGGCTGAAATCCTCTAGGAATTTTGTGCTCGCCCTGTGTTCCGGGGTTAAACACGGACAAGCCCATCTCAATCGCAAGCTCGATACCTTGGTAATAACACGCTTCAAAATGCAATGCGTCGAATTCGACAGACCCTGATTCACTGTCTTGTCTCGGCGTAAACTCTCGTCCCCAGTAACGTCCATACAAATGACTGTTATCGATAAAGTACAGGGCTCCAGCAACCATTCTGCCGTTTAACTGACAGACTAATAGCCTTACATGGTCAGACAAAGAGTCAAAAACGTGATCAAAAAACGCCCGAGTTAAATAACCTTCTTGGCCGCGTTTGTAATAAGTATTGTGATAAAACTGGTAAAATAGCGCTCGTTCTTCTTCGCTGATCTCGTGGCCACGTCGCCACTCGCATTTGAAACCGGCACTCTCGACTTTGAGCCTTTCCTTTTTGATCATCTTTCTTTTGCGTGCAGTCATGCTCGCTAGATAATCTTCAAAATCATGATAAGGCTGCTGAGTTTCTGGGTGTGTATTAAACCAATGAAATTGACAGCCTTGCCGTTCAATCTGATCAGCTTGTTTATTAAAGTTGTCTTGTGGAAACAACAAGTGCGCACCGGTAATTCCAGAATGCTCAGTAATCTGACAGATCTGCTGCCAAGCCTGTTGCTCGGTTAATGTTGAGTTAGTTAGCCATTTAGTGGCAGGCACTGGCGTAAATGGAATTGCACTCAACAACTTAGGGTAATAGTTAATACCATGGCGGTGGTAAGCGTCTGCCCATGACCAATCAAACACATACTCGCCATAAGAATGGGATTTTAAATAACAGATAAATAAGCCCAATTCCTGCCCTTGTTCATACAAAAAATAGCAAGGTGACCAGCCTGTCTGTGTACCTACACACTGGTGGCGTTCAAGGCCATCTAAAAATTCAAAAGTAATGAAAGGGCAGGTCGGTTCTGCAAACAGTACTTTTCTTTGTGAAGGGCTGAGTTGTGACAAGTTAGTCAGTATCTGCCACTGCGATTGCAGTGATTCGGGAATCGTGAGTGAGGAGGCGGAATTAAGGCTTAGAGTCACAGTCTTTTCTCGATGCGGATTTATCCAAAAGTATTCAAAGTTAAGGTAATGGAAATACGCGTTTAATCAGGTATTATTGACCATTACACCGAATTCACATTGATAATTCTACTCACAAAGCTCAAATTAGGCGCAACGTAATGCAATTAGAAGTACAAAAAAGACCCACTTTGTCGGCATTCCAATGGATTAAACGCGGCTGGCGTGTGTTTACACTAAACCCATCTGTTTTTATGGGAATGGCTGGGATCATGTTACTGGTCGCTGTATTGGGAATGGTGATTCCACTGTTTAATTTTGTCGCGTTTCTTTTAACTCCTTTTTTATCAGCGGGCTTTTTTCAAGTTGCTTCTCAAGTAGAGCAAGAAAACAACGTAGAACTAGGCGATTTGTTCCAATATTTTAATCGTTTTAAAGAATATCGAATCTTTTTTAGTGTTGCCGCTGTGACGATTTTACTCAATATTCCAGCTTCGATTTTGGCGACTGAAATCGTGCAACAAGCAGCTGAGCAAATCCCGCCGTCAATGTCCGATTTGATTGTTATTTCGGTATTGATGTTAGTTAACTTTATGCTAACTGCGTTTTTAGTTCAATCAGCCTGGGTGGCACCAAAATCTTCTGTCATTGATTTGTTAAAGATGAGTTTTAAAGCATGTTGGGTTAATGGCTTGCCTTTGACGGTTTATGGCTTGGTCAGCATGATGATACTGGTTGTGTCTTTTCCGATATTGATCATTGGTTGGGTAATTGGATATGCAGTTTTAACGCTAATGTTCCTGCAGGCGTTTTTGGACATTTACCGCCCGGTACAGAATGACAGTTTTGACACAGACTTTGATTCAGAACAATCAATCGATAAAAATGAACATCAAAATTCAGAAAATAGGCTAGACGGCGAGTAGTTAATGGGCTTTAATCCGGCTATAAAGTACGATCCCATTACAGATCCGAAAAAGCTGTATAATCGGGCACTGTACTGGCTGTCCAAGCGAGATTACTCAATTTCTGACTTTCAAAAAAAGTTAGACAAAGTGTGCGAAGATGAGCGCATGAAAAGTGAGTTGTTAGAGCGTTTGATAGAAAACGACTGGCTGAGTGAAGAACGTTATATTTTAGCGTTTATCCGGTCGAAAACCTCAGCAGGACTTGGCCCCTATCGAATCATCAATGATTTGAAACAACACGGGGTAAAAAGCCAAGACGCTGAACCTCACTTAGACGCTCAAACAACGGATTGGTTTGAGCAAGCCAAAGAAACCTACCAGCGCAAATACGGTAGGAGCGAAATTGGCGACCACAAGGAACGAGCAAAACGCTTTAGGTATATGCAATACCGAGGCTTTTCAATAGACCAAATTAATTATGCGATGTCGGCCGACGATGAGCTGGCATAACTGCAACAAACACGACGATTAGGTAAAGCGAATGTATAACACAACCGCCGCATTACGTACGGCATTTTTAGAGTTCTTTAAAAGCAAAGAGCACCAAATTGTGCAATCTAGCTCTCTTGTTCCAGGTAACGACCCGACGTTGTTATTCACCAACGCCGGTATGGTTCCATTTAAAGATGTGTTTTTAGGGGCTGAACAACGTCCTTATACCCGAGCAACGAGCTCGCAGCGTTGTGTTCGTGCTGGTGGTAAGCACAATGACTTAGAAAACGTTGGTTATACAGCACGTCACCATACCTTTTTTGAAATGTTAGGTAATTTTAGTTTTGGTGACTATTTCAAACAGGACGCAATTAAATACGCTTGGGAATTTTTAACTAAAGTTCTTGAATTGCCAGAAGAAAAGCTTTTGGTAACAGTATACGAAACTGATGATGAAGCCTTTGATATCTGGAACAAAGAGATTGGCGTACCGGCTGAAAAAATCATTCGTATTGGCGATAAATCGGCAGATAAAAAGTACGAATCAGACAACTTCTGGTCGATGGGTGATACAGGTCCTTGTGGCCCGTGTTCAGAGATCTTTTATGATCACGGCGAGCACATCTGGGGTGGTCCTCCGGGCTCACCAGAGGAAGATGGCGACCGCTTTATCGAGATCTGGAACATCGTATTTATGCAGTTTAACCGCTCAGCTAATGGTGACATGGCGCCATTACCTAAGCCTTCTGTTGATACCGGTATGGGTATCGAGCGTATCGCGGCAATCCTTCAAGGTGTGCACTCAAACTACGAAATCGATATTTTCCAAAATCTGATTAAATCAACGGCCGACTTACTTAAAGTTGAAGATTTAGAAAACAAATCTCTTCGTGTTATTGCTGATCACATTCGCTCTTGTTCGTTTTTGATTGTTGATGGTGTAATGCCGTCAAATGAAGGTCGTGGTTATGTTCTTCGTCGTATTATTCGCCGAGCGGTTCGTCATGGTCATAAGCTTGGCGCGCAAGGTATCTTCTTTAATAAACTAGTAGCGACACTCGTTGCGCAGATGGGCGAAGCATACCCTGAGCTTGCCCAGAAGCAAGCTGTGGTTGAGAAGATGTTACGCATTGAAGAAGAGCAATTTGCTAAAACGCTTGAGCGTGGCTTAGCGTTATTAGAATCTAGCTTGGCTGATATGCAAGGCGACGTAATTCCTGGTGAATTGGTCTTTAGCTTGTACGACACATATGGCTTCCCAGCTGACTTAACAGCTGATATTGCTCGTGAAAAAGGCTTGTCTATTGACGAAGCTGGCTTTGAAGCGCAAATGCTTGAGCAACGTAAAAAGTCGCAAGCAGCGTCTTCATTTAAAGCAGACTACAACGATCAAATTACCAGTCAGCAACAGTCGGAATTCCGTGGTTATGATGCAACTGAGTTTGACGGCAAAGTCACTGAACTATTTGCTGACGGTCAATCGGTCGAATCTTTAGCGGATGGTCAGCAAGGTATTTTAGTCCTTGATAATACGCCATTCTATGCAGAATCTGGTGGTCAATCTGGTGACAAAGGTGAGATCACAGTAAGTGGCGGTAGCTTTGTTGTTGCCGATACGCAAAAGTTAGGCAATGCGATTGCGCACTACGGTACAGCAAATGGCTCAGTTAACCTTGGTGATTTAGCCAAAGCAACTATCGATACTGCACGTCGTGAAGCGATTAAGAAAAATCACTCAGCAACTCATTTGATTCACGCAGCACTTCGCAATGTTCTTGGTGAGCACGTAGGTCAAAAAGGCTCTTTAGTAGAAGCAGACAAGTTCCGTTTTGACTTTTCACATTATGAAGGTGTGACGGCAGAACAAATTAAAGAAGTTGAGCGTCAAGTTAACCAGCAAATCCAGCGTAATTTACCGCTAGGAACCGAAGTTATGGCAATCGAAGATGCCAAAGCAAAAGGTGCTATGGCGTTATTTGGTGAGAAGTACGACGATGAAGTTCGAGTGGTTTCGATGGGTGACTACTCGATAGAATTATGTGGTGGTACGCACGTAAATAGCACCGGTGATATTGGCTTATTCAAAATTATCAGCGAAGCCGGTATTGCTGCTGGAGTACGTCGTATCGAGGCCGTAACTGGCTTAGCTGCGGTAGAATACGTACACGGTTTAGAAAACACAATTAACCAAGCAGCTTCAGTTCTTAAAGCGGAACCATCAGCTTTAGTTGAAAAAGTTGAGCAGTCTGTTGCTAAAGTAAAACAGTTAGAAAAAGAGCTTCGTCAACTTCAAGACAAAATGGCGAGCCAACAGGGTAGTAACCTGACTGAGCAAGTTAAAGTTGTTAACGGTGTTAATACACTTATTGTTAACTTAGGCGCAGCAGATCCTAAATCTCTACGTGGTTTAGTTGACGATCTTAAGAACAAGATCGGTTCTGTTGTTATGCTTTTAGTCGCAAGTAACGACAATAAAGTGAGCTTGATTGCAGGTGTAACTAAGGACTTAATTGGTAAGGTTAAGTCTGGCGATTTAGTTAATGCAGCCGCTGCTGAAGTTGGTGGTAAAGGCGGTGGTCGCCCTGATATGGCACAAGCGGGTGGTTCACAGCCAGAAAACATCGATGCGGCGTTAGCAGCAGCTGAAGCATTTATTGCCTCAAAACTCGTTTAATTTATATCAACGCTAGAGCCCTTAGGGGCTCACGGAAATCTAAATGGCGTTATTTGTTCAAAAGTACGGCGGTACATCAGTTGGCTCTATCGAGCGAATACAACAGGTTGCCGACCGTATTATTCACACTATTCAACAAGGTCACAGAGTCGTGGTTGTTGTGTCAGCAATGGCTGGTGAAACCAACCGTTTGACCGAACTCGCCCTACAAATTACAGACACCCCTTCTGCAAGAGAGCATGATGTTTTGGTCACCGCTGGTGAACAAGTCTCAATTGCTTTGCTTTCTATTGCGTTGATAAGTCGTGGTTACTCGGCTGTTTCTATGCTTGCCGACCAAGCGGGCATAAAGGCGGCTGGGCACTTTGGAAATGCCCGCATCGAATCAATTAACACGCAAGTCATTGAAGAACATTTACAACACAATCGAATCGTTATTGTCGCTGGTTTTCAAGGCCGAGATATTGAGCAAAACTTAATATCTCTAGGCCGAGGTGGAACAGATACTACAGCCGTTGCAGTAGCTGCAGCAATCGAAGCAGATGAGTGCCAGATTTTTACTGATGTTGACGGTGTCTATACCACAGACCCTAGATTGGTTAAATGTGCTCAAAAGCTATCTGAGGTAACGTTTGAGGAAATGTTTGAGTTAGCCAGTTGTGGTGCAAAAGTTTTACATAGGCGTTCAGTTGAATTGGCTGGCAAATATCATGTGCCACTGCGAGTGTTATCCAGCTTTTCACCTACCAATTCAGATATTCAGCAAAGTGGGACATTGATCACCTCGTCTGTTACCCGACACACAGAACTTGATCAGAGAGTCAGTAAACAAAAGGTTGCCATGGAAAACAAAAAAATAACCGGTATTACAGCGTCAGAAAATGAAGCAATGATCGTATTTGATCTTCCTGCCGTACCACAAACTGAAGTGTTTGACCTTTTATCGGTTTTGACTGAGCAAGACATTGAGTTGGACATGTTGAGTCACGAAGCGAGTTTTACCCATGAGTCAACCGTGGCAGCGATTCGTTTTGTGATCAAAACAAAAGATTTACCGACAGCCTTGTCCCTATTGCAGCAATATACTGAAAAAAATAAATTATTTTCAGGTCAAGTTATGCAAGTCTCGGATTCTGTTGCTAAGATTTCTGTAGTCGGAGTGGGAATGCGAAGTCATGCAGGAGTGATCACCGCAGTACTTAAGCGATTGGCAAGACAGCAAATTCCGGTTTTACTCGCATCGGCAACAGAAATTAAAGTTTCTGTGATTATTGATAAAAGGTATATGGAACTGGCGGTAAATGCACTTCATGAAGAATTTGCACTGAACGCTGAACAATCAATTAAATTGTAAGATGCTGTGACTGTAGGTAGAATACGCAGTTCGGAGAAGTCCGATACGTAGCTTTCACTTTTGAAAGAAACCTAAGTAAGCATATAAGGAGCTTAGAATGCTTATACTAACTCGTCGTGTTGGTGAAACGTTAATGATTGGTGATGAAGTCACCGTCACCGTCTTAGGAGTGAAAGGCAACCAAGTAAGAATTGGTGTTAATGCCCCTAAAGAAGTAGCGGTTCACCGTGAAGAAATCTACATGCGAATTCAAGCTGAAAAAGGTGGTACACCTTCAGACGCTGAGTAAGCAAAACGACCGGCCTTTGGCCGGTTTTTTTATTTTTGGCTAATAAAATGACGAAAGCCTCGCCAATTGGTTAAAATCAACGCAATTGATGAGCCAATGTTAAATTTTTGTTTGACTTATATTCTTAGATCATTACTATACACCCCGCATTGATTGGAGAGGTGGCCGAGTGGCTGAAGGCGCTCCCCTGCTAAGGGAGTATAGGGTTTGTAGCCCTATCGGGGGTTCGAATCCCCCCCTCTCCGCCATTCAATGTATTTAAGTAATGCGCGCTCGTAGCTCAGCTGGATAGAGTACCTGGCTACGAACCAGGCGGTCGGAGGTTCGAATCCTCCCGAGCGCGCCATTCTTAAAGTTTAATATTGCGCGCTCGTAGCTCAGCTGGATAGAGTACCTGGCTACGAACCAGGCGGTCGGAGGTTCGAATCCTCCCGAGCGCGCCATTTAAACTCCTCAAACTTTTCAATATAAAATCCCCTGCTAAAATGGATATTACAGCTCGATTTTGTTTTTGAGATATTGTTGCGCGCTCGTAGCTCAGCTGGATAGAGTACCTGGCTACGAACCAGGCGGTCGGAGGTTCGAATCCTCCCGAGCGCGCCATCTTCTCAACACACACAAACTTCTATTTTTACACTCAACTAAACGACAAAATAGATCTATCCTAGCTCGGGTCGGATGAGAACCTCTGCAAGGTTCGACAAAAATGTCTGGAACATTTTTGCACGCCTTTAGGCGGCCCGAAGGGCGGAGTATAGGGACATACGGAGTAATCCTCCCGAGCGCGCCATCTTCTCAACACACACAAACTTCTATTTTTACACTCAACTAAACGACAAAATAGATCTATCCTAGCTCGGGTCGGATGAGAACCTCTGCAAGGTTCGAGAGTGAATGGGCTGAGCAGTGACTGGCCTTTATCTCGGCCGCCCAAGTACATCCATGTAATGCTCCCAGCTGCACATCCATGTGCAGCAACGCCTCGTAAACGCTCAGTCAATACTCACCCCTCAAGATTAGTTTAGTTGGCAAGTTTATCGGCACAGTCTATAACTAGCTCGGGTCGGATGAGAACCTCCGTTAGGTTCGACAAAAATTGCACAAAAACAGCGCAAACCCGCCTCGCTAACTTCTGATTTATCAACTAATCTTTAAAAAGTTCGATTATTTATCAAACATTTAGACTTTGGTTTATATCACTATTTGTTTGCGTATTTATGCATTTGCTTGGTGCAAGTAGATAATGTGCTTTATATAAAAATCATTTAAAAATAGTATTTTCTATGTTAGAAAAGAGTTAATACTCTAATTTTTCAACAAGAATGGCTCTTAAATATTCAGTTATTTTGTTGTTTTATTCAGGTTCTTGTTGGCGCTCAAGGGGAAAATGATGCCGATTTCGGAGTTACTTTTAGAAGCTGGGCTGTTGATGCTTGTTGGTATGGTAGTGGTGTTTGTTTTTTTAACACTACTTATCTTTGCAACTAAGTTACTTTCTAAGTTTGCGGGACAAGAAGAGTTACCTCAAACTTTACCAGCTCATCCTACAAGCGGCGAGCAGGCCGTTCCAGAACATGTCGTTGCGGCAATCAGTGCTGCTGTTCATCAATATAAAAAGAATCAAAAATAAGGAATGAACATGAAAAAGCCGTTAAAGCTAACCGAACTTGTATTACGAGACGCCCATCAGTCATTGCTTGCAACGCGTTTACGTCTAGAAGATATGTTACCGATTGCCGAAAAGCTCGACAAAGTTGGCTATTGGTCAATGGAATCATGGGGCGGTGCTACTTTTGATTCTTGTATTCGTTATTTAGGGGAAGATCCTTGGGAGCGTATTCGCGCTCTTAAAAAAGCCATGCCAAATACCAAGCAACAAATGTTGTTACGCGGTCAAAACCTTTTGGGTTATCGCCATTACGCTGACGATGTCGTGAGAAAGTTTGTTGAACGAGCACACACCAACGGGGTTGATGTGTTCCGCATATTTGATGCGATGAACGATATTCGCAATTTAGAAACGGCGATTAAAACGGCGGTTGATATTGGCGCGCATGCACAGGGTACTATTTCATATACGGTATCTCCGGTTCACAACTTGTCGATGTGGCTGGATATGGCAAAACGCCTAGAAGACATGGGCAGTCACTCTATTTGTATCAAAGACATGGCCGGTTTACTCAAGCCTTATGAGTGTGAAGAGCTTATCACTGAATTGAAAAAGACAGTTGATATTCCAATTGCAATGCAATGTCATGCAACGACAGGGTTATCAACAGCAACATATCAGAAAGCTATAGATGCGGGTATTGATATGCTCGATACAGCAGTATCATCGATGAGTATGACTTATGGTCACAGTGCCACGGAAACGATGGTTTCTATTGTAGAAGGTACTGAACGTGACACAGGCTTAGATTTAGTCTTGTTAGAAGAGATTGCCGCATACTTCAGAGATGTTCGTAAAAAATACGCGCAATTTGAAGGAAGTTTAAAAGGCGTCGATTCTCGTATTTTGTTAGCTCAAGTGCCAGGTGGCATGTTAACTAACATGGAAAATCAGCTAAAAGAGCAAGGTGCTGCAGACAAGCTTGATGATGTTCTTAAAGAAATTCCTGCGGTTCGGGAAGACTTAGGTTTTATTCCTTTGGTAACACCTACTTCACAAATAGTCGGTACTCAGGCGGTATTGAACGTACTGACAGGAGAGCGCTACAAATCGATAACTAAAGAAACGGCTGGTGTTTTAAAAGGTGAGTACGGCGCAACAGCAGCACCAGTTAATAAGGAGCTACAACTGCGTGTTCTTGAAGGCAAAGAGCCAATTACTTGTCGCCCAGCCGATGTGTTAGAAGACGAGCTCGACAAACTTACAGCCGAACTGTCTGACCTCGCTAAAGAGAAAAATTTGCGGATTGCAGAAGACAAAATTGATGATGTGCTGACTTATGCTTTGTTTACACAAATTGGTCTTAAATTCTTAGAAAATCGAGATAACCCAGAGGCTTTTGAACCTGCTCCAGGTCAAACAGAAGAATCTAAACAAAGTTCACCTTCTGTTCAGGCTAAAGCAAGTGGAAATAGCGGCCAAGCTGAAAGCTACACGGTTGCTGTTGATGGAAAGAGTTATGAAGTGGTGGTGGCACCTTCGGGTAGCATTGTTTCGGTAGAGCCGCAAACAAGTTCTAGCGCGCCAGCTGAGCAGGCAAACAAAGCCCCTTCTGGTCCAGGCGCAGCACTTAATGCACCATTAGCCGGAAACATTTTCAAAGTCTTAGTAAAACCAGGGCAAGCCGTTAATGAAGGTGACGTCGTGATCATTCTTGAAGCAATGAAAATGGAAACGGAAGTGCGCGCAACTCAATCTGGCCAAGTTGTCAGTATTGATTGTAAAGAGGGAGACGCAGTGTCTACCGGCGATCAACTTCTAACAATAGGATAGTCACATGGAAGGATTGATGACGTTGTGGCAGTCGACGGCTTTAGCCAACTTCCAATCGGGTCAAGTGATCATGATGTTGGTTGGCGGGCTACTGTTGTTTTTGGCAATAAAAAAAGGCTTTGAGCCACTGCTACTTTTACCAATTGGATTTGGTGCCATCTTGGCTAACATTCCGTTGGGAGGTTTTACCGAAGAAGGCGGTGTACTTTATTACATTTATTACATTGGTATCGAAACTGGTGTTTTCCCGCTTCTTATCTTTATGGGGGTCGGCGCAATGACGGACTTTAGTGCCTTAATTGCTAACCCTAAGATGCTGCTGTTAGGAGCTGCTGCTCAGTTTGGTATTTTTGCGACCTTGTTTGGAGCGATATTACTTAACTTGATCCCAGGTTTTAACTTTACCCTACAAGATGCTTCTGCTATTGCCATCATTGGTGGGGCGGACGGTCCGACCGCGATATTCTTGGCTTCTAAGTTAGCACCAGAGTTATTAGGTGCGATAGCCGTTGCGGCATACTCATACATGGCTTTGGTGCCAATTATTCAGCCGCCAATCATGAAAGCGCTGACTACACCTGAGCAACGCCAAATAAAAATGGAACAACTCAGAACCGTGTCACAACGCGAGAAGATCCTATTTCCGTTGGCAGTACTGTTTTTGACAATTTTGTTCTTGCCAGCAGCGACGCCTCTTGTTGGTATGTTTTGTTTGGGTAACTTGATGAAAGAGTGTGGTGTTGTCGATCGCTTGAGCAAAACTGCTCAGAACGAACTGATTAACATTGTCACTATTTTCTTAGGCCTGGCTGTCGGCTCAAAGCTTAATGCGGAAGATTTTTTAAGTGTTGAGACGTTGGGTATTTTAGCTTTGGGTGCAGTGGCATTTGGTGTAGGAACTGCATCGGGAGTGATAATGGCCAAGATCATGGGCAAATTTAGTAGTAAGCCTATAAATCCACTTTTAGGTGCTGCTGGCGTTTCAGCTGTACCTATGGCCGCTCGTGTCGTAAATAAAGTTGGTCTTGAGGCAAACCCACATAACTTCTTGTTAATGCATGCAATGGGACCGAATGTCGCTGGCGTATTAGGCTCTGCGGTTGCTGCAGGTATTTTATTGGCTCTGGTAGGTGGTTAAGGTAGTTACTTTTTCTTGATTGATTTGAGGAGACTTAAAGTACGGGTAGTGTATTTAAATACAATGGGTTGTTAACCAGCGTATTTTAAAATAAACACTCCCCGTATTTTTGATCAAATAGAGCCCGTTATTTTTTAAAAATATCTGTTACTTCTAGATTGTTGGAATACTGTTCGTTTGTTATACTTTTACCCCGTCCTATGTACATCCAAAAACTTTTCTTAAACATGATTCGCATTAGCCTAGCTATTAGCGAATGTTTTTCTATTGGTTTTTGTCATGTATATAACCAGAATAGCACTCTAATTTATTAAGGTTTGTATGACGACTCGATATATTTTCGTAACTGGTGGCGTAGTGTCATCATTGGGTAAGGGCATAGCGGCGGCCTCTCTTG
Organism: Psychrosphaera ytuae; assembly: GCF_017638545.1. Taxonomy (NCBI): domain Bacteria; kingdom Pseudomonadati; phylum Pseudomonadota; class Gammaproteobacteria; order Alteromonadales; family Pseudoalteromonadaceae; genus Psychrosphaera; species Psychrosphaera ytuae. The sequence goes on along the minus strand of NZ_CP072110.1, from coordinate 1,624,382 downwards.
CAGCGATTCTAGAAGCACGAGGATTAAATGTTACCATCCTCAAACTCGACCCTTACATCAACGTTGATCCGGGTACAATGAGCCCAATTCAACACGGCGAAGTATTTGTTACCGATGACGGTGCAGAAACAGACCTTGACCTCGGTCACTACGAACGCTTTATTCGTACCAAGATGACCAAGAAAAACAACTTCACTCAAGGCCGCGTATATCAAGACGTTTTAACTCGCGAACGCCGTGGTGACTATCTAGGCGCAACAATTCAGGTTATTCCTCATATTACCAATGATATTAAACGTCGCGTTATTGAAGGTGCTGAAGGTCACGATATCGCTATCGTTGAAGTAGGTGGCACAGTAGGTGACATCGAATCACAACCGTTTTTGGAAGCATTGCGTCAGCTAGGAACTGAGTTAGGGCGTGAAAACGCTTTGTATATGCACTTAACTTTAGTGCCATATTTAGGTGCGGCAGGTGAAATCAAAACCAAGCCAACTCAACACTCGGTAAAAGAATTACGTTCAATCGGTATCCAACCTGATGTGCTAGTTTGTCGTTCGGACCGCTCAATCCCATCAAACGAGCGCGCCAAAATTGCACTATTTACAAATGTCGAAGAAAAAGCGGTTATCGGTCTTAAAGACGTTGGATCTATCTACCAAATTCCGGCGTTGTTGAAGTCACAAGGCCTGGATGATTTGATTTGTCGACGTTTCCACATTGATGCACCTGAAGCAGACTTGTCCGAATGGGAACAGGTTTTATATGAAGAGTCGAACCCAATTGGTGAGGTGACCATTGGTATGGTAGGTAAGTACGTAGAGCTTCCAGATGCGTACAAGTCAGTTAACGAGGCGCTTAAACACGCTGGTTTGAAAAACCGCCTAACGGTAAACATTCAATACGTTGATGCTCAGGACTTAGAAATTAAAGGAACAGGTATACTCGATGAACTGGATGCGATTTTGGTTCCGGGTGGCTTTGGTGAACGAGGTACAGACGGTAAATTATTAGCGGTAAAATATGCTCGTGAAAACAATGTTCCGTACTTAGGTATTTGTTTGGGTATGCAAGTCGCGTTGATTGAGTATGCGCGAAATGTTGCAGGTTTAGAAAATGCACACTCAACTGAGTTTGACCCAGAAACACCTCACCCAGTTGTTGGTTTGATCACAGAGTGGTTAGATGCAGAGGGGCAAGTGGAACTCCGATCTGAAAGCTCAGATTTAGGTGGTACTATGCGCCTTGGCGGTCAACAGTGTTACTTAAAGCCAAACTCAAAAGCACGCGAAATCTACGGCGACGAATGGATTACAGAACGTCACCGTCACCGTTATGAAGTAAACAACAATTACATCGAAAAACTAGAAGCGGCTGGTCTTGTCTTTGGCGGTTTATCTGCGGATAAAAAGCTTGTCGAAATGATTGAGATCCCGGGCCACCCATGGTTTGTTGCAAGTCAATTCCACCCTGAATTTACTTCGACACCTCGCGATGGTCACCCGTTGTTTGAAGGTTTTGTTGGTGCTGCTGGTCAGTATAATAAAAACAAATAAATTGAGATTAAACGCAGCTTGAGGGCTGCGTTTTTATTGTAAACAAATAAGGAATTGAGAATGTCTCAAATAGTAAAAATTGTTGGTCGTGAGATCATGGACTCACGTGGTAACCCTACTGTAGAAGCGGATGTGTACCTAGAATCAGGTGCAATGGGCCGTGCAGTTGCACCATCTGGTGCTTCGACGGGATCTCGCGAAGCATTAGAATTACGCGACGGCGACAAAGCGCGTTACTTAGGTAAAGGCGTGTTAAACGCGGTTGCTAACATCAACGACAAGATCGCGCCTGCTCTGATGGGTAAAGACGCACAACTTCAAGTTGAAGTTGATCAAGCGATGTTAGATTTAGACGGTACAGAAAACAAAACTGTACTTGGTGCAAACGCTATCTTAGCGGTATCACTAGCAACAGCTAAAGCAGCAGCGCAAGAAAATGGCATTGCTTTATTTGAGCACATTGCATCGTTAAACGGTACAAAAGGCGAATTCTCAATGCCTGTGCCTATGATGAACATCCTAAACGGTGGTGAGCACGCTGATAACAACGTTGATATTCAAGAATTCATGATTCAACCAGTTTCTGCGCCTAACTTCAAAGAAGCATTACGTATGGGTGCTGAAGTATTCCATAGCTTGAAAAAAGTACTAAGCGAAAAAGGCTTAAGCACCGCAGTTGGTGATGAAGGTGGTTTTGCTCCTAACTTAGCATCAAACGAAGAAGCACTTGCTGTAATCGAAACTGCCGTAGAGCGCGCAGGTTACAAACTTAATGAAGACATTACATTGGCACTAGATTGTGCTGCGTCTGAATTCTATAGCGATGGTGTATACAACCTTAAAGGTGAAGGTAAAGAGTTCGACTCTGCAGGTTTTTCCGATTACCTAGCGGACCTATCTAACCGTTACCCAATCGTATCGATTGAAGATGGCTTAGACGAGTCTGACTGGGACGGTTGGAAATTATTAACTGATAAAATCGGTGAAAAAGTTCAGCTTGTTGGTGACGACTTATTCGTAACAAACACTAAGATCTTACGTCAAGGTATCGAAAAAGGTGTAGGTAACTCTATCCTTATCAAATTCAACCAAATTGGTTCTTTGACTGAGACGCTAGAAGCGATCCGTATGGCGAAAGAAGCAGGCTATACAGTTGTTATTTCTCATCGCAGTGGTGAAACTGAAGATGCAACGATTGCCGACCTAGCGGTAGGTACAGCAGCTGGCCAAATCAAGACCGGTTCATTGTGTCGCTCTGACCGTGTTGCTAAGTACAACCAATTGTTGCGTATCGAAGAGCAATTAGGTGAAGTTGCTTACCGAGGCCGTAGCGAAATTAAAGGCCAATAGTGAAATAATTGGTTAAAAAGTGTATAACTAAAGGAGCGATTAATCGCTCCTTTTTTGTACGCAAAGAGAAGAGTTAGATGACAACCAATAAATTGCAAAACGACTTGTGGCAACCAAGTGACAACCGGGCGAAAATCGCCGAGTTGTGTAATGTTTTGTATGAACGTGAGTTAAACCGACTTTCTCAAGAACAAAGCTTATCTAAAGAAGCGTTACAACGGACCATGCGTTCGTTGCCTTATTACATTCAAAAAGCGGCGTACCACATTTTAAACACCGAAACGCCCCTTGAGCTTGACGAGAGCAATGCTAGTTGGCTTGCAAAACAGACAACAGTGCCGTTTTCGGTTAAAGCCGATAAAGACAAGACATCTGAATTTTATCAAAAACACGCCCGTGTCCCTCTTATCGTACCCGTCTCAGTTGATGTTTTTGGTATCGAGCACCTCGTACTTGATTCGATAGACGAAGTCGATGAGTTGAATCAGCGAATTCATTGTAATCAAAATGGTTGGTTTAACTTCGATGGTCGTGCCCAAGAAGATTCTCAAAATACCCAAAAACAGCTTCTCAAGCCAACTAAAGCGGTAATGTCCGCTGCCGTGTGTGGTCATCAGTGGAAAAATCAACATCGTATGGCCTCAAGAGCGCTGGCTTTAAGAGAGTTATTATTGGCTACTCAGGTCAATTGGAAAAAACTGTCGCAACCACTGCCCGTCAAATCTAAAACAGGTAAAAATATCCGCTAGAGGTCTTCCACTTAGCCACATAGGTTTGCATAATAGCCCTATCTAATTGGTGCTGAGGTAATTCGTGAAGCTGTTTAATATCATTTTGATGATTTCTGCCGTGTTGTTGATCGCGAGACTTATTGCCGGTCACAATGGCATGCAGTTTTACAAAGAAAAACGCGAAGCCGTCACTCAACTCAAACAAGACAATGACGAATTGTTAAAACGCAATGAGTTATTATCAGCGGACGTGAAGGATTTGAAAGTCGGCTTAGAGGGCATAGAAGAACGAGCCCGCAACGAGTTGGGCATGATCAGAGAAAACGAGACGTTTTTTCGTTTAATCCCGTCCGAAAAGTCACCTGAAGAACGCTAAATCAGCGCTCTTTTGGCTACGATTAAAGGTCTAACTTATTATTATGTCGCAGAAAACCGACTCTATCTTGCCTAATGTAATTGTTGCCATTCCTGCTGCTGGTGTTGGCAGTCGTATGGGGGCGAGTCAGCCCAAACAATATCTCTCATTGTTAGGTCAAACAGTTTTAGAACATACCGTTAATAAATTTTTGTCATTGGACTGTGTTCAAAACGTAGTGATCGCAATTTCAAAAACCGATCCTTACTTTAACCAACTTCCTATCGCTTCTCATCCAAAGGTCGTCGTAGTCGACGGTGGTAAAGAGCGCGCTGACAGTGTCGCCAATGCTGTAAACTGGGCTAAAGGTAAAGGGAACGATTGGATCTTGGTGCATGATGCGGCAAGACCTTGTGTCGATAAACGAGATGTTTTAAACCTCATTAAGCAAGCCCAAACATCGCAACGAAATGCCATATTGGGAATGCCGGTTAAAGACACTATGAAACGAACAAAGAAACACGCGTATTCTCAAGACTTCATCCAATCCACTGGAGCGTCTGTAGCAGGTGAACAAATTGATCACACAGTGAGCCGCAATCAACTCTGGCACGCATTTACCCCTCAGTGTTGTAAACTATCAGAGTTATCCAGTGCATTAACCGAGTTGACCAATGATAAAGGGCAGTTGGATGGCCGAGTGACTGACGAAGCTTCAGCACTAGAATTGTGTGGATTTGATGTCGACATTATCGAATCGAGTCCCAAAAACATAAAGATAACGGTCCCTGACGATTTGTTGTTGGCCGAATTTTATTTAAAGAGTGAAAATAATGAACATTAGAATTGGAACTGGATTTGATGTCCACAAGTTTGGCGGTGAAGGACCGATAGTGCTTGCGGGAGTCAAAATTCCATACGAGCAAGGTTTTTTAGCACACTCAGATGGCGATGTGGCGATTCATGCCCTATGTGATGCAATGTTAGGTGCACTCGCTATGGGCGACATAGGTAAACATTTTCCCGATGACGCAGACCAGTATGAAAATATCGACAGCCGTATTTTATTGCGCCACGTTAACAACCTAATCAAAGACAAAGGGTATGAAGTTGGTAACTGTGACATCACGATTATTGCTCAAGCTCCTAAAATGGCACCGCATATAATTGCCATGAGACAGATTTTGGCTGAAGACTTAGGGATTGATGCGGATCGCGTGTCAGTTAAAGCAACAACCACTGAAAAGTTGGGGTTTGAGGGCCGAAAAGAGGGCATTGCCGTACAAGCTGCAGTGTTACTAACTGGATTATAAGATGACAGACTCTCCACATTTTAAAGACTGGGACTTGTCTCACTGGGCCTATTTAAATGGCAAGCCTGAAGCTGATGCAGTATTTAAAGCATTGCCAGAAGATTTTGTTGTCACTGAACAATTACCGTTTGAGCTTACTGGTGATGGTGAAAACCTTTTTATTTTAATCGAGAAGCGTGAGCTGAATACTCAACAAGTCTGCCAGCATCTTGCGAAAGTATTGGGCAAGCGATTGAGAGATGTCGGTTACGCGGGTCTTAAAGACAAACAATCTGTGTCGCGCCAATGGTTTTCGATTCAAGCAAACGTGAATTCAGACATCGATCTTAGCCAGGTAGAAAACGAAAACGTTAAAATCATCGAGACCCGTCGCCATTTGAAAAAATTGAAAGTAGGCGCATTAGCGGGTAACCATTTTGATATTCGTTTGAAACAAGTCGGCATGATTGATGACTTATTGCGTCGATTGGCTGTTGTTAAAGCTCATGGTGTACCTAATTACTTTGGTTTACAGAGATTTGGCTTTAACGGCAATAATTTAAATTGGGCAAATCGCTGGTCCGAAGGCGAGCCAATTCGCGACAAAAAAATCAAAGGATTTGCGCTCTCGGCCGCTCGTTCGTATTTGTTTAACGAAGTTGTCAGTGCCCGAATAAATCAGCAGTGTTTTTCTACGCCAATAAGTGGTGATACATTTATCTTAGCAGGTTCAAATTCATACTTTACCGATGAAATTGATGCGACTGTGCTTAAGCGGTTATCCGAACGGGATATATATTTATCAGCGCCAATGTTCGGCAAGGGTGACAACCCAAGTCAATCAGATGCCGCCGAATTAGAGGCTAAGGTGCTCGACGAGCATCCACTTTGGCAACAATTGCTTATTGAGCAAGGATTGGAGTTTCAGCGCAGGGCAATACAACTTTTTCCATTAAATATGGAGTGGAAGGTTGATGGGGAAGATGTCATCGTAAGTTTTGATTTACCAAGTGGTGCGTTTGCAACTTCTGTTTTGAGAGAGTGTGTTAACTTTAGAGATTAATCGAACAGGAAAGTCGATAATGAGAATATTGTTAAGTAATGACGATGGTGTCTTTGCACCAGGATTAGAATCCTTACACGAAGCGATAAAACAGGTCGCCGAGGTAACGGTTGTTGCACCAGATAGAAACTTGAGTGGTGCAAGTAGTGCATTGACGCTGACAAATCCATTACGAGTACAACAGCACAAAAACGGCTTTTATAGTGTTAACGGTACTCCTACTGATTGTGTTCATCTGGCAATAAACCAGCTTATGCCAGAGCCACCTGATATGGTAGTTGCGGGTATTAATCATGGTGCCAATCTCGGAGACGACACCTTTTATTCTGGGACTGTCTCTGCAGCAGCTGAAGGACGCCACTTAGGCTTACCAGCCATAGCTATGTCACTAGTGTCTAAAAGTGAAGACAACATGCACGCTGCGGCTTTAGTCGCTCAAAAAATTGTAAAACACTTACAAGCTAACCCTTTGGCATCAGACCGAATTTTAAATGTAAATGTCCCCGATTTACCGTATGATCAAATTCGCGGGTTTGAAGTGACTCGATTGGGTCGTCGTCACAAAGCAGAAGTCATGACCAAGGAACAAGATCCTTGGGGGCGTGATATATACTGGTACGGCAAACTCGGAAAAGAATTGGATGCGGGAGTCGGAACTGACTTTCATGCCGTAAGCAACGGAAATGTGTCTATTACTCCGTTAAGTATTGATATGACAGCATATTCGAGTATGGATTCTGTCGCCTCTTGGGTAGATAAAATAAAGTAGTATGAACAATCAATTTGCGCGAAGCGGAGGAGCTCTAGCTTCACAATTACAAGGACTTGGTATAACTAACGCCAAAGTGTTAGAGGCAATTGCATCGGTACCTCGTCACCAATTTGTTGAGCAAATTTTAGCGCACAAGGCCTATGAAAACACTGCGTTACCTATTGGTAATGGTCAAACGATCTCTCAGCCATACATTGTCGGTAAAATGACTCAGTTATTAGTAGACCACGGAGTCACTACTAATGTTTTGGAAATTGGTACGGGTTCTGGTTATCAAGCGGCCATTTTAGGACGCGTGTTTGACAAGGTTTTTTCAGTTGAGCGTATCCGTCACTTACAACTCGTTGCTAAGCGTCGTTTACAAAGTCTTGATATCTATAATGTTCAAATGAAACACGGTGATGGGTGGCAAGGTTGGCAGTCGAAAGCGCCATTTGATGCAATTATTGTTACGGCGGCACCTGACAGCATCCCTGTTGCATTAAAAGAGCAACTTGCCGAAGGAGGCATCTTAGTTATTCCAGTCGGCACAACACAGCAAAAATTAGTCACAGTTGTAAAACGCAACGGTGAGTTTATCGAAACCATTCACGAGGCGGTAAAGTTTGTTCCTTTGGTCGCTGGAGATACTATGTAATGAAAGTGTTTACTCAGTTGTACGATGCATGTATTCGTTGGGCAAAACATAAATATGCGACGTTTTATTTAGCTTTATTGACCTTTTCTGAGTCGGTGTTTTTTCCTATCCCACCCGACGTTATGCTCGCTCCGATGGTGATAAGTCAGCGCCAAAAAGCTTGGTACCTAGCGTCAATTACTACAATCGCGTCAGTAATTGGCGGAATCGTCGGTTATTTTTTGGGAGCATTCCTGTACGAGCCTGTGGTGTTACCATTTATTGAAATGATGAATTATCAAGATAAGTTTGCTGCAATTGTGGGTTATTTTGACAAATATGGCGTGTGGATCGTGTTTTTGGCGGGTTTTACGCCAATTCCATATAAATTATTTACTGTCAGTGCAGGCATGTTAGCCATGACATTCTGGCCATTTGTTATTGCATCTGCGATCGGTCGAGGTATGCGGTTCTTTTTAGTTGCAGGGATCTTGTACTTTGGCGGAGAAAAAATGGAACAAAAGCTTCGTCAGTATGTCGATGCTATTGGTTGGGCTGTTGTCGGCTTAATTGTATTTTATCTAATTTACAAACAAGTGAGTTAATGAAACTAGTTGTTGTTGGTTTATTTTTATTAATGATTGTTGGGTGCTCCACTCGGAAGTACCCTGCGCCTATTGTCCAGATAGACCAAAGCCACAGCCCTTATTCAGAAAGCCACAGGAATTCTCTCGATTCCGATTTTTATACCGTCAAAAAAGGCGAAACTTTATACTCGATTGCGTGGCGCGCTGGCATCGATTTTAGGTTGCTGGCACAGATGAACAATATCAAAAAGCCCTATGCAATATACCCGGGTCAGAAGATAGCTTTATCGCAAAAAGTCGCAAAATCCGTTAAATATCAAAAATCAAAGGCTGCTGTTTCTAATTCAAATACAAATCAAAAATTTAATAAAAAAACTATTGCAAAAGAAAAATCAGAGGAGTACGGTAAAAAACAAGCGGATCAAAAAACAAAAAAATCGGTAACGCAAAACGTTAAAAAAGAAGTAAAAAATGATTCGTTTCCAAGCAAGGTTCGCCACTGGCGTTATCCTAGCAACGGAAAAATTATCGATACCTATTCCACTAGGGAAAACGGAAATAAAGGAATCGATTTCGGAGGCCAAAAAGGCGATCCCATTCTTGCCGCAGCAGATGGCAAAGTGGTTTACGCAGGTAGTGCGCTAAGAGGGTTTGGTAATTTAATTATTATCAAACACAACAATGATTATTTGAGTGCTTATGCCCACAATCGTGTTCTTAAAGTGAAAGAGCAGGATTGGGTTAAAGCAGGTCAATTGATAGCGGAAATGGGCGACTCTGGAACCGATAAAGTCAAATTGCACTTTGAAATCCGATTTCGTGGTCGAACCGTCAATCCTCTCAAATACCTGCCAAAACGGTGATAAGCATAGATCGTTAACCTGACATGCCTACGAGCAATGTCGATAGGAGGCGTACTATGAGTCAAGAACTTGTACACGAAGTGGAAGAAAGCACAGTAAAAGCAGATGTCGACTTTGAATCAAGCGATATCAATGAAGTCAATGACACTCAAGAGAGTGACAAAGACGAGGAAGTCGTGCTAAAAGCTGAACAGCCAAAGAACTTAGATGCAACCCAAATCTATCTTAGTGAAATTGGTTTCTCACCATTACTTACAGCGGAAGAAGAAGTATATTTTGCTCGTAAGGCATTGAAAGGCTGTGAAGCCTCTCGCAAACGTATGATTGAAAGTAACTTAAGACTGGTTGTTAAAATAGCTCGTCGCTATAACAACAGAGGCTTAGCGTTACTTGATCTAATCGAAGAAGGTAACTTAGGTCTAATTCGCGCCGTTGAAAAATTTGATCCTGAACGTGGGTTCCGCTTTTCGACTTATGCAACTTGGTGGATCCGTCAAACCATCGAACGCGCGATTATGAATCAAACACGCACGATCCGATTGCCTATTCATGTAGTAAAAGAGTTAAACGTTTATTTAAGAACCGCTAGAGAGCTCGCCCAAAAGTTGGACCACGAGCCTACTGCAGAAGAAATCGCTGCACAGCTAGACAAACCTGTTGAAGACGTTTCAAAAATGCTTCGCCTCAATGAGCGTATCAGCTCAGTTGACACACCAATTGGTGGTGATTCTGACAAAGTTTTACTGGATGTGATTGCTGATGAGCGTGGCAAAGGGCCAGAGCATACAACGACTAATGATGACATAAACAACAACATCGTCAGTTGGTTAGAACAACTCAATCCAAAACAACGCGAAGTACTAGCACGTCGCTTTGGATTGTTAGGCTATGAACCATCAACCCTAGAGAATGTTGGCAAGGAAATCGGTCTAACTCGCGAGCGTGTTCGTCAGATCCAAGTTGAAGCGCTTCGTCGACTAAAAGACATGGCTCTACATGAAGGATTAAATATGGAATCCTTATTTCAAGTTGAAGAAATGTAACCTGATTATTAGTAGTTCTTGTATTAGGTAAAAAGCTCGCAGTTGCGAGCTTTTTTTTGTTAAACTCAGGCGTCCAATAGAGGTACTTATTCTCTAATTGTTAGAAACCGAGTTAAAGTTTAGTGAACATTTATAAGCAACTGTTATTAATTTTTTTATTATTGCCAGCGTTAGCCAACAGTAATGAAGTAGTAGGCAAGTCCAATAACACCCCAAATGTAGTCACATTACGCACTCCCCCACCTATTGAACAAGGTTATTACGTCCGAGATTTGTTGGTAGAGGCGTACCAAAAAATTGGTTACGAAATTGATTTTATTTCACTACCTGCGACTCGAGAACTAAACTTGGCCCAAGAAAATAGAATATCTGGCGTGCTAGCCAAAGATATCGTAGTCGAACAAAACTTTCCTGAGTTGATTAGAGTGCAATTTCCACTGTTCGAATATCAAGTTGTTTATGTTGCCGATAGACGTGAGTGTGGGTATTGCTTTTTAGATTCTATTACAGCCATTGGTTATCCACGTGGTGGTCAGGTGTTTCCCCCACTTATTAAAAAGTTTTTTCCCAATGCTACAGCAACAGATCTAAGCTGGACGAGTAATGTAGAGGAAGTTGTTTCGAAAGGCCGGCTTCCCTCGTTTATGACAACTAACATAGGTTTTTCAAAAGTGGTTTGGGATAACCCACACACAATTGTTCACGAACTCGATCGCCGCTATGATTTTCATTATTTATCTCCGGGTGCCGGACACTTAAGAGAAAAGCTTGAAGAACAATTAAATGAAATGAAGCGCTCAGGCCGTATTGATGAGTTATTGGAAAAACATGGGTTATTAGAAGATAAGTCGACGAAAGTAGCGTTTGAGCGTGAAAAGGTAAAAGCTGTTTCAGGGTACTGGGCCGAATATACTGAGCAAGATGGCTCTGGGGTTTACTGGGATATTGTTGATACCGCTATGCACAGAAGAGCTGTTGTCGAAAAAGAAGCTACCGAATGGGTGCGCGCCGTTAGGCTTTTTGAAAACGGCAAAGCGGATATGTTAGTTGGAGCCTACAAAAATCTTCCTTCAGGTTATTTATCTTCTAAATATCATATCGATTACGAATCTGAAGCTGTATCAGTCGCGAAGTCACAGGATATATTAGAGCGATTTGAACAGGGTGATTTAAACCTTAGTGTATGTGCGTCAGAGACGATAGAACTTGTCAGAAGAGAAGCCAGCAAGCGTGCTTTTATATATTATTCAGAGTTTTCCAAATGCTATGAGCTATTTGAAAGCGACCGAGTTGACCTTATAGTTGACTACCCTTACAACTTAGGCGAACTAATGGAGCAATTTCCGTCTGCTCCGTTTTATCCATCGCTGCCGTTATATGTACTTTTTCATAACAATGAAGAAGGTAAATTACTAAAAGAGCAATTTGATCAAGGTATGGAGCGTGCGGCCAAAAAGAATAAATTGGCCGAGCTGTTTTTGAGTGAAGAGGACTATGTCTTTGCAAGGATGACGGAGCTTCAATCAGCCAGTCCTCCTTAGCAATTATTGTAATTGATGCTTTATCTTGCTCAGTAAATCCCATGCTTGGCGAGGAGAAAGGTCATCCAAATCAGTGCCACGAATAATGTCAACCACTTGCTGGCGTTCCAAATCTAACAAGTTTAACTGACCATTAGGTACTGATGTTGTCGTTGATGACTCCAGTACGCCATTATTTTTTGCTTCTTCATTGTGGCTAACTTCAAGTGCATGCAGCTTATGTTTGGCAAAGTTTAATACTTCAGAAGGTAAGCCTGCTAACTTGGCAACTTGGATTCCGAAGCTTTTACTTGCTGAGCCTGTTTGTACAGCGTGCATAAAAACAATGTCATCGCCGTGTTCCTGTGCGTCTAAGTGAAGGTTGATTACACCCTCGTGGTTATTTGCAAATTCTGTAAGCTCAAAATAGTGAGTCGCAAATAAGGTCAGAGCTTGGATTTTGCTTGCTAAATATTCAGCACTTGCCCAGGCGAGACTTAAACCATCGTAGGTACTAGTACCTCTGCCTATTTCATCCATCAATACAAGTGAGTGAGCACTCGCATTGTGCAAAATGTTTGCTGTTTCTGTCATTTCAACCATAAACGTTGAACGGCCAGAGGCAAGATCATCAGAAGCACCGATTCGGGTGAAGATTCGGTCAATTTCGCCTATTTGAGCCCGCTCTGCGGGAACAAACGAACCAATGTTGGCCATGAGTGTTATTAAGGCTACTTGGCGCATAAACGTCGATTTACCACCCATATTTGGGCCGGTGATCACAGCTAAACGTTGTTTATCCGACAAAGACACAGGATTGGCGATAAAGGGGTCTGTCATTACTTGTTCAACAACCGGATGACGACCTGCTTCTATGTTGATAACTCGGCCATGGACTAATTCAGGTTTATAGTAATTGAGGGTCTCTGCGCGTTCTGCAAAGTTACACAAAACGTCAGTTTGAGCCAAAGCATCCGATAACAATTGTAATGGCTCTAAATTTTCTACTAAGGCTTCGATAATTTGTTCGTACAGGCGTTTTTCTAGTGCAAGAGAACGACTTTGACTCGATAGAACTTTTTCTTCGTGTTCTTTTAACTCTGGAACTATATATCGCTCGTTGTTTTTTAACGTTTGACGTCGAATGTAATGATCCGGAACCTGCGCTGAATTCGCTTTACTGACATCGATATAAAATCCGTGAACTTTGTTAAAGCCTACTTTTAAGGTCGAAATACCCGTTTGTTCGCGTTCGCGCTGCTCGAGCTCTTCAACAAAACGTGTTGCACCGGCACTAAGCTCCCTCAGTTCATCGAGCTCTGCGTTATAGCCAGGCTTAACCACACCGCCATCGCGAATAAGAACCGGCGGGTTGTCGATAATTGCACTATCCAAAAACGCAGCAACTTCAGGCATAGGATCGATTTGTTGATCAAGTACTTTTAGGCGGCTTGCATTTAATGTCGTTAATACCGACTTTATTTCGGGTAATGCTTGTAACGCATTTCTCAATCGAGCTAAGTCTCTTGGCCTTGCTGAACGAATAGCCAGTCGGGCAACGATACGCTCTATATCACCGATTTGTTTGAGGCTAGTTTGAAGAGACTCGAATGCCCCGGTTTGCAACAGGTTTTCTACGGCATCAAGTCTGCCATTGACTTCCATTTGTTCACGCGATGGCATATGAATCCAGCGTTTTAACAAACGGCTGCCCATAGGTGTAGAAGTGTTGTCTAAAACACTTGCTAGAGTATTGTCTTGTCCACCCGAAAGGTTTTGGGTTAGTTCTAAGTTTTTTCGCGTAGCTGCATCGATTAAAATAGACGATGCGGTTGACTCAACTCGAACAGAACGAATATGTGGTAACGCCGTGCGTTGCGTGTCTTTTACGTATTGCATCAAACAACCTGCAGCTGCGATACCGCAAGGGTGGTCCATCACACCAAATCCAGTCAATTCACGGGTGTTAAATTGCTGATTTAAGACTCGATGTGCGGTTTGTAAATCAAATTCCCACTCGGGCCTGCGACGCGCTCCTTTTATGTGGCTAAGCAAATGAGTCGCAACAAAGTCTTCTGGGTACAAAAGTTCCGCTGGATTTATTCTCGATAGCGTCGCTTGTAAATCTGCTTCAAGTTCAAATTGGTTTATTAAAAACCGGCCGCTATTGATATCCAAATAGGCCAAACCAAAGGTCGTTTTGTCTTTTTGAGTATGGCTAAAAACCGCCGAAATTAAGTTGTCTTGACGGTCTGGAAGTAGGTTTTCATCGGTGACCGTGCCAGGTGTTACGATTCGGACTACTTTGCGTTCCACCGGTCCTTTGCTGGTGGCCGGGTCTCCGACTTGCTCACAAATAGCTACCGATTGACCAAGCTGGACTAATCGCGATAAATAGTTATCTACTGCATGGTATGGAACACCCGCCATCGGGATCGGTTGGCCGTGTGCAGTGCCGCGTTTTGTCAGTGAGATATCTAATAGATCTGCCGCTCTTTTGGCGTCATCAAAGAAAAGTTCATAAAAGTCACCCATGCGATAAAACAGTAAAATGTCTTGGTGATCTTTTTTGATCTTTAAAAACTGCTGCATCATTGGTGTTTGTGCAGAGATGCTTTCATTACTGTATAAATCTATCATTGGTATCTATAAACTAAACGCGAAAAAACAATATTGTTATTGTCACAAATTCATTTACATCTGTCTTGTAAAAATACGATTTAAGCCTCTCATTATGCGGTAACTGACTACAGAATCTACTTTGGGAATAGTTAAAAAGGAAATGGTATGGAACAACTGACATTGGCAAAACAGCTGGTAAGCCGATTACTCACACTGAAGAAGAAAATAACCACTGCCGAATCTTGTACAGGAGGCGGTATTAGTGCCGCTATTACGGATGTTGCGGGAAGTTCTTCAGTATTTGAATACGGCTTTGTAACCTACAGCAACAAAGCTAAGCAAGATCTTTTGGGTGTTCAGGACTGTACTTTGCAAAACTACGGCGCAGTATCTTCACAAACAGTAGAAGAGATGGCAAAAGGGGCTTTGACAGCAGCGGGTGCTGATTTGGCTATATCCATAAGTGGTATTGCTGGTCCTGGTGGAGGTTCAGAAACGAAACCCGTTGGGACAGTTTGGTTTGCCATAGCCAATTTAAACAACCAAAATAATCAAATATCCGTTACAACTGATCATCAGTGTTTTAGTGGTGACCGAATTGAAGTGCGACGAAAGTCGGTGAAACACGCATTAGAGCTAGCTTTGAGTAAGTTAGATTAAATTATTTTTGAAAAAATGTTCATACAGTATTGATACTGTTTAATTATACAGTATACTCACTGCATTGATTTGGCAGCTTGCCTAATTTTTAGAATTTCTGGAGAAATAAATGGACGCAAATAAAGAAAAAGCACTCGGTGCCGCGTTGCAACAAATCGAACGCCAATTTGGTAAAGGTTCGATTATGAAACTAGGTGATAGTAAAGCGCTTGATATTGAATCGGTTTCTACAGGTTCATTAGGTCTTGATATCGCACTAGGTATAGGCGGTCTACCGTGTGGTCGTATTATCGAAATTTATGGTCCAGAGTCTTCAGGTAAAACAACCTTAACATTACAAGTCATTGCCCAAGCCCAAAAACAAGGTAAAACTTGTGCGTTCGTTGATGCCGAGCACGCCCTAGACCCGATCTATGCAGCAGCGCTAGGTGTAAATGTTGACGAACTTCTGGTTTCTCAGCCTGATACAGGTGAGCAAGCGCTAGAAATCACCGACATGTTAGTACGCTCTGGTGCAGTAGATGTATTGATTGTTGACTCGGTAGCAGCATTGACACCAAAAGCAGAAATCGAAGGTGACATGGGTGACTCACACATGGGTCTTCAAGCTCGATTGATGTCACAAGCACTTCGTAAGTTAACGGGTAATATCAAGCGCTCTAATACGCTTTGTATCTTTATCAACCAAATCCGTATGAAAATTGGTGTTATGTTTGGTAACCCAGAAACAACTACTGGTGGTAACGCACTTAAGTTCTACGCGTCAGTACGTTTAGACATTCGTCGTATTGGTTCTGTTAAAGAAGGCGACGAGGTAATAGGTAACGAAACGCGAGTTAAAGTCGTTAAAAACAAAGTAGCACCTCCGTTTAAACAGACTGAATTTATCATCATGTACGGTCAAGGTATCTCGAAAGAGGGCGAATTGATTGACCTTGGTGTTAAGCATAACGTAGTTGACAAATCTGGTGCTTGGTATGCGTACGGCGGCAGTAAGATTGGCCAAGGTAAAGCAAACTGCATTAAGTTCTTGAAAGAAAACACCGACGTAGCGGAAGAAATCGAACAAAAACTTAGAGATATGTTGTTACTTCAAGCAACAATCAAAGACGAAGAAGCAGAAGATAAAGATGCTACTTTAGAAGGTTAATTAACCTTCTTTACAGAATGACCCTTGTAAAGTCGCTATTTCCTTTTTGGGATTAGCGACTTTTTTTATGATTAAAACCTGAGTTGGGATATTAAAGAGTATTTGGTTTGGTCTTGCTGGCCTCGCCAATTAGTCCACAACGTTCTGTTTTGATTATTACTATCTACATACGTTACTTCAGCACCTAAATGCCATGTTTGGCCAAACCAACCTGACGTTGGGACGTAACGCCAATTTAAGGTCCAACTGTTTCCTTTGCTTTGATTTGGATCGAAAGAGTTGAGGTCTTTGTCATTAACGTCAAAGGCGTCATAGCGCACGGTAAATCTGTGTTGTGCGAGTTTTTTGTTATATAAAAGATACCAGGCTTGGAAGTCATTATGAACACCACCAAGGTTGTCGCCCATTTCTGTACTGCCATTCATATATTGAAAAAGAACCCGAGAGTCTCGATTTAACTTGTGCAATACCGAGAGTGAGGCGAATTTAGTTCGCCAACTATATTGCATATCCGGTTCTAAACCGAATGGGTCTGCTAAGTTATCGTACAGATATACTCTAAAATCTGTGCGCTTTAAGTATTGATAATGAGCCCCTAAGTAAAAGCCAACTCTACCATCGGTTTCTTTATTGATATCAACATAGGTGGGGTTAGGGTGCTCAACAGGCATGAACTGAAAATAATTGGCAAAGTCGACTTTTTCACCAATTACTGATTGACGATTGTGAATGGCCCAACCACGCCATGATAATAGCGATGCTACGCCATCATTTTGTTGGTAGGCGGCGGCGACAAACTCATAGCTATGAGGCGATCGGACTTGACGTCCCGGGCGGCTTATTGTCCATTCTATACCCAATGGACGAACTTCCTCCGCAACCCAACTGTTGATGGCCGAAAAATTGAAAGTGTAAGGTGACGTCCAGCCTATATCTGTATTTTCTAAACTAAACTCAGGATAAAAGTAGCCAATCCTGAGTTGATTTCGTATTCCTCTTAATCGGCCCTTAGTCGGAAGTGGGCGATAATTTAGATGGAATTCTGTGGCGCCAAAGTGTTCATTACCATCTAGATTACTTTGAAGTACAGAAGTAATACTCCATTCAACATTTATATCAGCATGTAACTCGACAGTGGCAAAATCCAATCCTATGTTGAGCCCTTCATTTTCTCTTAGCACACCAGTACCACCGTCTAACCATGGCGACAGCCAGGGGGCAGAATGGTCAGAGTAATGTAGTCCAAATTGGGCAAGTCCATTGACTTCAATTTGGTCAACGGCTGCAACAGTATTACTTGCACCCATAATTAACAGTACGGCTATGTTTGGAATTGTCTTTTTATTGATCTGCGGTAACTTTTGTATGTTTTGAATCTTTGTCATCCGAACTAAATACTCCACTGTTTCCCATCAGCCAGGCTTTTAGAAGTTTGGCTTCAAGTGGTTTACTCATGAAATAGCCTTGGCCTGTTTCAACACCCAAGTCGGCAAGGATTGCCATGGTTTCTTGGTTTTCAATTCCTTCAGCAACTATGGTAAGTCCAAGGTTATGAGCCAAACTCGTAATGGATTTGACGATGATCATGTCATCACTATTGTTCGACAGGTCAAGAATAAAGGATTTGTCTATTTTAAGTTCATCTACCGGTGTTCGTTTTAGTTGCTCCATAGAGGAGTAACCTGTACCAAAGTCGTCAATGGAGAGCTTAATGTTCATATTTCGCAACATGTTAAGGGCGGTAATAGCTTGTTCAGGATCAGCCATAATTGCGCTTTCTGTTACTTCAAAAATCAACACGTTGGGTTCGACTTGATACTTGGATAGCAGGTTGGCTACAAAAGGAGGCAATGCGAGATCAATCAAATCAACAGCAGAAATATTGATCGCCATTTTAATATCAAAACCATGCTCTTTTAATGCGAGGTGTTGTTTGATGGACTCTTCGATTGCCCAATGCGTTAAATGACGAATGTTTCCGGTTTGCTCAGCAAGAGGAATAAATTCGTCAGGGAAAATATAGCCATGTTCAGGATGACGCCAACGAACTAATGACTCGACACTGACTATTTTACCTGTCTTAAGGTCAACTTTAGGTTGATAGTTAAGCTGCAGTTGACCCTTTTCGATACCACTTTTTAATTCGGTCATTAAACTCAATCTTACTACCGAGTACTTATTAGAAGCCGCGACAAAACGACTTACATTGTGGTGCATCTCTTTGCACTCATACAATGCGATATCGGCAAATTGCATTAACTGTTCTGGTGACTGGCTATCTGTTGGATAAACTGATACGCCGATGCTGACAGACACGTCTAAAGCGACGTTTTTCACTATAAATGGTTGGTCAAATATATGGCTCAATTGATTCGCTGCTACCATCGCATTTTGTTCATCTTCCAAAGGAATTATGGCCGCATATTCATCACCATCAAGATAGGCCAAAAAGGTACTTTCTGATTTATTGTCATCCAATCGCTGGGCAATAGACTTTAACACTGCATCGCCAAACTCATGCCCAAGGGTATCGTTGATATCTTTAAAGCGATCGACATCCATCCAAAGAACAGCAAATGCTTGGTTTGGATTATTGGTAATAAGTTGATTTATTTGTGATGCAAAATAGATCCTATTGGGTAACTCCGTCGCTGCACTGAAGTAGGCCAATTGGTAATTTTCTTTTTCCCTATTTTTTATCGCCTCTTGCATGTCTGACAAAGCCATGGAGAGGGATTCTACTTCATCGAGTGATTTATCTAGCTGAATGACCGGGTATTTACCCTTGCGTATTTCGTTGGCGACGTCTGCCAGCATTCTAAGAGGTCGAGCAATACTCTTTGAGAAAGAGAAGGTTAAAAATGATATTAGAATCAAAATAACCACAATCGCGGCACTCAATTGAATGATCAGGTTGTCATAATTTAAGTGGGCTTGATGACTAGGCAGAGTAAAGAATACTTCTATAGGCTCGTCTTGCAGTCGGCTCAGAAGGGTTTTGTAAACCACGACCTCTTTATTATTTATATTTGCTTGGCGCTGTTCTTGAGACTGTTGTCTCGAATTGGTTGTTGGTATTGTTGCAAGCCCTTCCGTTAAAGCTGTCAGAGACATATTTGGATTGGTGGTGGCTCGTACTACACCAAGATAGCGAATACTGATATCAAAGTTAGTAATGGTTCGTAAGTCTTGGCTTAATAATTTAGCGACTTTTATACCACCCACGAGCCAAGCATCTGGGTTCGGAACGTTTTCAACAAATTTTACTGGCTGAACAACAACTGCATAAAGCTCCTGTTGGTGAAAAATAAATTGTAGTGGTTGTAAATTAGTTTCATTTACTGAAGCTTGCTGTGGAAAGGGTAGGTCTTGAGTAATGGCGGTTTTATTTCTGTCGTATACGACAATAAAGTCGTTTTTTAACCGGCTTTGATAGTTTTTTAAAGCAAGGGCTAGAGACTCTGTATCGGTACTACTACGTCGGATTAATGTCTTAATCGAAAAATCTCTACTTGCCGTCGCTAATCCACGACGCAAAGCTAAAATATCGGCTTCTAATTTGTATTGTAAAACGGAGGAGGAGCTTTTGTAGTGCGCTTTAAGTTGATTGGATGAATGTTGGTACGTCTGCGTCAGAGTTACGGCCAGCACGGCACTCACCGTGATGACAAGGGCAAACATGAATAATAAAAAGTTACGGTTTTGTAGTGAACGAAAATTAATACGCATCGAACTCATCCACATCATTGAATTCGTCCAGGCCAGGCAATAAAGGATCGCTTAGGGTGATACTCATACTTTGTTTGCCCTGATTTGTGACTTGCAAGGTTTGTTTAAAATTGAGATCGGTTTTCTGTAAAAGTGGGCTATGGATGGCAATCTCGTATTCACCTTTAGGAAGTTCTATTGTTATTAGCCCTGATTGATTGGTTTTTCCAAAAAAAGGAGTATCAACGACAAATACATACCCCAACATCCAGTCGTGTATGTTACAGCCAAGAGTAACTGTCCCTTCATTTTCAAATGGTAGAGGTTCTGGTTTTTGATCTTTATATAATTTTAATTCGAAAGTTTTGGCCTCAGAAAATGAATAAACGTGGTGCTGGACTGAATCCGAGTTTGGAAAACTAATTGGTGCGCCTTTTTGGGCCATTAAGATATGGGGAACAAACTGAGTGTTTTGCTGATCCATTATTTGTGGTTGAGGAGGTGTGTTTGAATAGGGCTCCGGTAAAGTGAATTTGGGAACAAAAGATACCCCAATATTTTCGGCAACCTGTTTGTCATGTGTTAACACTAGTAGGTTCAATGACGTAGCGACAGCAGTGTGACTAAAACTAATACAAAATAAAGTGGCAAAAAAAGAACTAAGTGTCCGAGCTACATACATAAAAGCCTCATAAAGCGAATCGGCAAAAGTGGAAAGTTACAGGACCATTCAATCAGGTAATGTTAAAAACAGCAAGTGGCCTTGTTGATCAATTTCAAACTCAAATTGTGATAAGAAATTCATTCCTAACAGACCGTCGTATGGCACGTTAAATTCCAAAAGGGCAATCGAGGTGTCATAAACTACAAAGTCATTGATCTTGATTTCAACTGGATAAAGGACAGCACCCTCTACTTTACCTCCTGCAGTATTAAAGGTTTGGCGACGAATTTCGTCTGGGTTGAGCGGTTGACTCATTCGGTTATAGGCATCTTGAGTCAATACTGTTTGAGATGCGCCGGTATCAATTAATAAATTAACTTCATTATCGTTGATCATAACGGTTACTAAGTAGTGAGCGCCCCACTGACGTAGTGGAATTGCTTTACTTGAGCTCAGAGCTAGCTCTTGAGCAAAACTCAACTGATTAGAAAAGTGATTCAAATCTGCTTTTGCGGCATGAACATGAGACCATTCTTGAATGAAATACTCGAGCTCCTGATAGCGTTTTGCATCTAAAAGTCGATTGGCGTGTTTATGAGCTAACTCTCCCCAACCTTCTTGTTCGAGTAGGGTATCTTGGTATTGCAGATATAGTGATTCTAGGGTTAACCAATCATTACTGAGGGCTAAGTCTTTTCCATAGCGGTTTAAGGTATAGAGCAAAAGGGTACGGGCACGTGTTGTTTGCTCGTGACTTTGTGCATACTGCAACGCTTCGTATAAGTGACTCGCGGCTTCATCAAAATCGCCGAGCTCACCTTGGAGCTTACCTAAACGCATTAACAACAACGGCTCATAAGGCCACTGTTGTAGCCACTGGTTAATTTGATGGATTTGCTGTGCGTAAGGAGTGTTTGCCATTTCAGGCAACTGCGATAACGCGTCGGTCAGCTGTGTAGTAGAACTTTGAGGTGATGAGTTTTGAGATAATGAGTTGACTTTTGGGTTATCAGTTAAGCGCTTATTATTTGATGTGGAGTATATTAACTCTTGAGAGTCGACAGACGTTTGTTCACTGATACTCGTTTGATGATCTAGAACTTCAGGCTGTGTTGTAACTCGCTCTATCAACAAATAAATAATAACCGACAACGAGATGAGAAGTGCGACGACCAAAGACTTAATGGTGGTTTTGTTCATCGCAGTTCTCTCTTGGTTTAGACTATTTAATTAATTGATATTGTTCGTTCAAGATATCAATAATTTCTTGTTTTGGATCGTCAGAAAGGTGAATTTTTTGTCCGGTAATCTTTTCTGCTATACCTCTATATGTTTCTGAAACTTGCATCATAATTTCCAGCGGTAATGCGTTATTTTTGGCAAGTGCAAATCGTTCAGGCATGCGGTTTTTGTTTAACAGAATATCGGGATCGTCAAAGCGATTGAGCAACAATTGACGGAAGCCTTCTTTTGAGTTTTCTACAACGTTTCCTTTGCGATATTCAGTGCCATCCCAAATGCGCGATGAATCAGGGGTACCGACTTCATCCATGTAAATTAGTTTATTTTGTCCAGCTGCATCTTTTACATAACCAAACTCAAACTTGGTGTCGACAAAGATCTGATCAATTTTCTCAAGCTCTTTACTAATCAGGTTAAAGCCGTCTTTCAGAAGTTGTTGATATAAACTAACGTCGCTTTTAGATAAAAAGTTAAATTTATCAAAGTGAGCCAGAATATCTGCGTTGCGAATATTGGCATCATCGGCTTCTGGGACATTTGGGATACCTTTGAGAACACCTTTGGTTGACGGAGTGATTAAAATCTCTGGAAGCTTTTGATCTTTGCTCAATCCCTCAGGTAATTCAATCCCACAAAACTCTCGCTCACCATTGGCATAACTGCGCCACATTGAACCAGTAATGTATTGTCTTGCAATGGCTTCGATCATGACGGGTCTTGCCTTTTGCACAATCCACACAAAAGGGTGGGGAATGTCCAAAATGTGACTGTCGGCAAGCCCTTGTTCTTTGAAACATTTAAACCAGTGGTTCGAAACAGCATTTAACGCGGCGCCTTTACCCGGTACGCCATTTAAACCATCTTCACCATGCCAGACACAGTCGAACGCTGAAATACGATCGCTGATAACCATAATAGCTAAGGGTGTGGATGGATCGACATCATAACCCTTTTGTTCAATCAATCGGCGGCTGTCCTGTTCGGTTAGCCAGTAGACTGAGCGTACTTTTCCACTGTGTACAGGTAGATCGGTTTTGATCGGAAGGTCATCGTTTACAGCAAGAACGGATTTTGCCAGAGTCATTTTGTTTTAAATCCAAAAAAAGAGGGGATCGGTGTGGCTCTAAAGTCTAGCAAATGCGTAAAAAACAAAAAAGGCCGAAATATCGACCTTTTGTTAATTTTGACAAATATTTGTAAGTAAAATGACCTACAGCTTGAATTTAGACGCTGCTTCTAACAAGTCATCAGATAATGTGTGTAGGCTCTTAGATACATCTCGGATACCGTCTAATGCTTCTAGTGAGCTACCGATTGACTTGTTCATATCGGTAACATTGACCATAACCGTATTAGCTACCGATGTTTGTTGCTCTGTGGCAGTTGCGATTTGAGTATTTAAACCGTGAATTGTATTGATGTGTTTGGCAATTTTGTCGACTGATTCACCAGTTTGTGCCGCATACTGCTCATTGCGTTCTGCTTGTGCACTTGCACTTTCCATCGACTCTACCGAAGCGGTTGCTGCATCGGTTAGGGCATTTAATAACTCACGGATTTCAGTTGTTGATTTTGAGGTTCTTGATGCTAGTTCTCGAACTTCATCCGCAACGACTGCGAAACCTCGACCTTGTTCACCTGCACGCGCTGCTTCAATTGCCGCATTTAGTGCAAGAAGGTTGGTCTGTTCTGCGATAGACGTAATAACATCAAGGATCTGGTTAACGTTTTGAGTGTCTTCCGCCAGTTTATGGATAACTGATGAGGCACCTTTTATCTCGTTGTTTAGCGCTTGAGAAACGGCCATCGAGCGACTCAAAATATCTAGACTTTGACGTGCTTCCTGCTCTGCGTTTTCGGTCGCAACTGCGGCCTCATTTGCAGATCCTGAAATTTCATTAACACTTTGATTCATCTCTTCCATGGATTGTTTCACCATTTCAGAGTCTTCGCTTTGTTTGTGCATTGATGACTCTGCAATTTCCATTCGCTGAATCAGTCGAGTTGAGTTGTCTAATAAAGGTTGAACCACAGCCATAACATCGCTGATCGCACTGCGAAGCACTTCCATAAAGCTGTTGAAGTTTTTGGCCATTTGACCAATTTCATCTTCACTGGTGACATTGAGTTTAGATTTTAAATCACCGTCACCCTGAGCTAACTCACCAAGCGTTTCTGCAGCATCTTGGGCTGCTTGACGAATAACTTTGCCGATAAAGAAACCCAGTGCAACAACAATAAGAGTAAGTACAACAGCTATTACAATACTCTGCAAAATGGTGCTTTCTGAGCGAGCTTTAGCGTTTTCAGCTAACTCAACGTATTCGCGATCTGATTGCGACTTGTATTGGTCAAGGTTTTCATTCAGACGTTGAAAAAGCTCAGACTTTTCTTTACTTTTTTCTTGGATAACATTGAAGTCGGCACTGCCAGATATAAACGATACAACAATGTCTTTAGCGATTTCGTTATATCTGTCTAACGTCGACTCAAACTGATTGAGTTTTTGCAGGTTTGTTTTGTCTAAGGCTTTAATCTGCTCGATGTTCGCAGTAAGCGTTTTGTATTGTTCTTCAGCAGTGTTGATTAGCTCTTCATCACCAAAAGAAACCGCTTGTGTATATAACTCGTCAATACGGTTAATGATAAAAGAGTTTGCGGTTGATATTTTGGCGATCTGATAACGTTTGTCTTTGAGCTCATCAATACTCACGTTGTTTTGTTGATTCGCCAAGGCATTTAATACAATTACGATAATCAATGCGACCAACGCAATCAAGGTAATGGTATTTATTTTTATGAAAACACTTAAGTTTTGAAAATTTTTCACTGCTTCTACCTGTTATATTTTCCAAGCCTAGAGTATATCGGCCTTTGTGACAGTTGCCTTAGCTAAAATTAAGCCAATACGTGCTAAGTGTATACTTAGTAGCCATTAACGGCTAATGTAACTAGTTGTATCGACTTAAGTTTAGTCAAAGAATCCGTTCTAACAAGAAGTAGTGAAATATTTCTTAACTTCTGATCCCAATTCCTTTATTGATTAGTGTCATTGCGATGCTAAAAAATATCACAACAAAGGCGATAATCATCGCGATCGCAATTGATAAATCCACATCAGACACACCTAAAAAGCCATATCTGAACGCATTTACCATATAGACGATAGGATTAATTTTGGAAACTCCCTGCCAAAATTCAGGTAACAAACTCAAACTATAAAACACCCCACCTAAATAGGTCAGCGGCGTTAAGATAAACGTTGGAATGATTGAGATATCGTCAAATGAATTAGCAAAAATCGCATTCATCAAACCAGCTAAAGAGAATACCATTGATGTCATTAACACAGTCAAAACCAAAATACTGATGCTGTGAATTTGTATATCAACAAATAACATAGACACGCAGGTTACGATTAATCCGACAAGTAGGCCTCGAAGCATCCCCCCACCAACGAAACCTAAAACGATAACGAAATTTGGTACCGGGGCAACCAGCATTTCTTCAATATTGCGTTGGAACTTTGCACTGTAAAAAGAGCTTGCAACATTGGAATAGGAGTTCGTGATTACTGACATCATGATAAGACCTGGAACGATGAATGACATATAGTCAAACCCACCCATCTCACCAATACGAGATCCGATTAAATTACCAAATATGACGAAATATAATGTCATCGTGATTGCCGGCGGAACGAGAGTCTGAACCCAAATTCTTAAAAAGCGCGTGCATTCTTTAATTAATATCGCTTTTAATGCAATAGAATAATTACCCATTATGCCGCTGCTCCTTTTTTACCTTCTTCGACTAAACGAACAAACAGCTCTTCTAGTCGGTTTGATTTGTTTCTCATGCTCAACACCTGAACCCCTTGTTCTGTTAACTGACTAAATACGGTATTTAAGCCTTGCTCTTTGGCGACTTCAATTTCTAACGTATGGTTGTCAGTCGCCGTGCAATTAAACCCTTCTAATCTCGGAGCCTCTTCAAACTCAGTCGTATCAAGGATAAAGGTTTCGATATTGAGTTTGGCCAACAAGCTCTTCATCGAGGTATTTTCTCCGATCACCCCTTTGTCAATGATGGCAATGTTGCGGCATAACATTTCGGCTTCTTCGAGGTAATGCGTCGTCAAGATGATCGTAATGCCTTGCTTGTTGAGGTTCTGCAAGAACTCCCACATACTGCGACGAATTTCGATATCAACTCCTGCTGTTGGCTCATCTAAAATGAGCAACTTCGGCTCGTGCATTAACGCTCGAGCAATCATCAAGCGGCGTTTCATACCACCAGAAAGAGAACGAGCGGCAGCATCACGCTTTTCCCACAAGTCAGTTTGTTTTAAGTATTTCTCAGCACGCTCGAATGCGGTTTTACGGTCAACCCCATAATAACCGGCCTGATTGACGACAATCTGCTGAACAGTCTCAAATTGGTTGAAATTGAACTCTTGTGGAACGAGCCCTATATGTGATTTGGCCGCTTCTAAATCGGTGTCTATGTCATTACCAAATACTTTTACCTTTCCGGCTGTTTTGTTTACTAACGAGCTGATAATACCAATGGTTGTCGATTTACCAGCACCATTTGGGCCTAACAATGCGAAGAAATCGCCTTGTTCTACGTTGAGGTTAATGCCTTTAAGCGCCTCAACGGTTCTACTTTTAGATTGATACGTCTTTTTTAAGTCCGTAATTTCGAGTGCGTACATAACTAACGAGTCTCGCTTGTGTCGTGATTTGCGTTTATTTAGTGTAGCCCCAGCGCGGCACTAGGGTCTGGTCGATGTTTAAATGATCCATAATACGAGCGACCATAAAGTTGACTAAGTCTTCGATGCTATTGGGGTGATGATAAAACCCTGGAGCTGCTGGCATAATTGTCACGCCAAGATTAGACAACTTTAGCATATTTTCTAGATGAATAGATGAAAACGGGGTCTCTCGTGGTACTAGTATTAGCTGGCCACGTTCCTTAATAACAACATCGGCAGCACGCTCTAGTAAATTGTCTGATGTACCTAACGCGATGGATGACAATGTACCCGTAGAGCAAGGTACTACAACCATTTGTTTAGGGGCGGCAGAGCCTGATGCGGGTGGAGAAAACCATTCGTCTTTTCCTAACACAACGATTTGCTGTTGTTTGGCCTTGAAATAGTCTTGGCACCAATCCGTCGCCTTAGCTGGATTACCAGGCATTTCTAGTTCGGTCTCAGTTTTTAATACGACTTTGGCAGCAGAGCTGAGCAGCAAAAATATTTGGTAGTTGGCGCTGACAAGCTGTTTGATTAATTCGATAGCATATGGGGCTCCAGAAGCCCCGGTCATTGCAACGGTAATGCGACCTGAAAAAGACGCATTGTGGTAGGACATAGTGTCACTTGCAGACATGATACAGAGATCCTTTGTTATTAAGGCGATTGATTCAGCTTGTCTTATCTAATTTATCGATGAGGCGCTGGTGAATGGCTTCGAAGCCACCGTTACTCATTACCACTATATGGTCACCCTCGGCTACGAGTTCAACAGTTTGCTCAATAATTTTTTCTACCGAATCAATAAACTGAGTAGGCACTGAGTTTGTCGGTAAATTACAACGCCACTCGGGATTAGGTTGGTATACCAAAACATGATCGGCATCTTGCCAACTCTCTCCCAGTGTATCCTGGTGTACATCTGATTTCATGGTGTTTGATCTTGGCTCAACTATCGCGATGATTTTACGCTTACCAACTTTAGCTCTATGACCTGCGAGTGTTGTTTTGATTGCAGTGGGATGATGAGCAAAGTCATCGTAAAGATGAACGCCATTGGTAATGGCTCTTAGTTCCATTCGGCGCTTAGCGTTTTGGAATGTGCAGAGTGCCTCGATACAGGCATCTAAAGACATGCCACAATGTCGAGCTGCTGCCAATGCCATCAAGCCATTGTGAACATTGTGCTCACCACTCAAAGTCCAGCTTATAGTGCCCTTTGATTCACCATCTAAAATCACCTCATAGCGGCTGCCATCTTTTTGGCCGTCATGATTCGGCAGTATATTTGCCTGCCAAAGACTGTT
Organism: Psychrosphaera ytuae; assembly: GCF_017638545.1. Taxonomy (NCBI): domain Bacteria; kingdom Pseudomonadati; phylum Pseudomonadota; class Gammaproteobacteria; order Alteromonadales; family Pseudoalteromonadaceae; genus Psychrosphaera; species Psychrosphaera ytuae. The sequence goes on along the minus strand of NZ_CP072110.1, from coordinate 1,596,519 downwards.
GTCATTACCTGTGAGGTTGATGGTTTCGGTTGGTGTCCAACAGCCTTGGTCGAGTGTTTCTCTAACGCTCTGCTCTGCTGGATTAAACAAAATCAGACCACCATTTGGAACCGTTCTTACGAGGTGATGAAATTGACGTTGGATGTCTTTGAGTGAATCAAAAATATCTGCATGATCAAATTCTAAATTGTTTATGATCAGTGTTTTAGGTAAGTAGTGAACGAACTTACTTCTCTTATCAAAAAAAGCAGTATCGTATTCGTCCGCTTCAATAACAAAAAATGGGCTGTCTCCTAGTCGTGCAGAAACTTCAAAGTTTCCGGGTACGCCACCGATCAAGTAGCCTGGTTTCATGCCGCAAGACTCGAGCAACCAGGCCACCATTCCAGAGGTAGTGGTTTTGCCATGGGTGCCAGAGGCCGCGATGACCCAACGTTGTTGTAGTACTTCACGCTTTAGCCACTCAGGGCCGGATGTGTATGGAATATTGCGTGACAAAACATATTCAACGGCAGGGTTACCTCGGCTTAAGGCGTTGCCGATAATGACCAAATCCGGTTCTGGTTGAAACTGCTCGGTGTCCCAGCCACGTGACAAAGTGATGCCTAATGCCTCTAGTTGCGTTGACATCGGCGGGTATACGTTTAAATCTGAACCCGTGACACGATGGCCGAGCTGTTTGGCTATGGCTGCGATACCACCCATGAATGTACCGCAGATACCAAGAATATGAATGTGCATACAATCCTTTTTGTCTAAAGCTTTTAAAAAAATTAAATTGGCGAGCCTGGCGGTAGTGTACTCATATCTGTTAGCGGTAACCACTTTCTGTGCTCAAAATACCAGTCCAAATGAAAGCTCATCAAACGGTAAAACCCTTGATGCCCTGAAGTCGGGTTAAGGCTTTCTTTTTTGAGCCAGTTATTTATCTTGTGTAAAACTGTAAATACATCGCCTTTTACCTCTACTGGGGTCGTCTCTGAGTTTGCTAAAGCCACTAACTTTTCTAACGTCACAGCTGCGATTCGCTGTTGAACTAGAGAGGCATGGCCACCCTCAAGAGGTGATTGAACTCCAGTCGAAGCAATTTTTGTTAGGTACTCAGTTAAGGTCCAAAGGCCACTATCCATACTCGATTGTTGAGCAATTCTTGATAGTCGTGCTGGATTTAACAGTGCACTAAGAGTGTGGTTTGCGGCTGCAGCTGCTAACGTCACAGGGTCAAAAACAAGGCCGGTTTTGCTAGGCCCAGTTTCTCTGTTTTTGTAACTGCCGTAAGCTTTCGGAGGAATGCTCTTTAATACATTTGAGGGCAATGTAAGTGTTTGGGCTGAAAGAGTACTTAAAAGGGCCTCAAGTGCAGCATTTTGTTGTTGAGCGGAAACTGTTTTTAAAACATCCGGTAGTTGGTCTTTTACATCGTACTGATAATTCACACCACCAATCAACTTAGCTGCCGCAGTAACTTGATAGCGATGGTAGTAGTACAAAGGCATTAAAATCTCTTGTAAGTCGGATAGAGGCTGGTTAGGCGCTAAGTTGTCTTTACCAAATCGCGCTAAAGCGTGGGCGCGCACGGCAAGTACTCTAGTTAGTTCGGCCGCAGCGTCTTTGCCATTGTCCCACAGGTGCCCAGTTGGATGGGCACCACTTAGGGGCCTTGCATCCGGGTCGGACATATACAACAAACCGGCATTTTGAGCCTTACTGACAAGTTGGTTAAGTTGACTGCGTTCTTCTGTTGAATTGTTAAATTGGCTGTAACCATATTTAACGACGTATTTATCCCACTCGCCAATACCTTCTGCATAAGCGTCGGACAAGTCGATTTTACCTTGATTAAGTTTAATCAAAGGGTGAGGGTAATCCATCACTGACGCTCGCTCATTGGTCGACGCAGCAAAGTTGTGCGCGATACCTAGCGTATGACCTACTTCATGGGCCGAAAGTTGACGAATTCGAGCTAACGCCATTGCTTTTATAGGAGAAGTATCAGCTTGTTCTGAGTCAAATGGGCCCGTTAAGGCTTGAGCTAATAAATAATCGTGGCGGACCCGCAGAGAACCAAGGGTAACGTGGCCTTTGATTATTTCGCCGGTTCGTGGGTCTATTACGGAAGCTCCGTAACTCCAGCCCCTTGTTGCCCGGTGAACCCATTGAATTGTGTTATAGCGCACGTCCATAGGGTCTGCATGTTCAGGTAGCATTTTTACTTGAAAGGCATTGATAAAACCGGCGGCTTCAAATGCCTGATTCCACCAACGCGCTCCATCTAATAAAGCGGTGCGAATCGGCTCTGGGGTGCCCGGATCTAAGTAATAAACAATAGGCTGCTTGGCCTCGCTTTTTTCAGCATTCGGGTTTTTCTTTTCCAATCTGTGACGAGGGATAACTTTGATGTCCATGCTGTCATCGAGACCTACGGCATAGTCTTTGTGAGAGATGCTCCAAAAACCACTAAACGGATGAAATGCACGGGGTTGGTATTTATCATCAGGCAGTTGAATTAAAGAGTGATGCATATGAACCGTGATGTTGTTTGGATCAGGCGCGACTTGGCGAACATATTGACCAGGGTTAGAGCCTTTGAAGGATATGATGGCTTCGAGTTCTGTATTTTTAGGAAAACCTTTGCTTTTGGCAAAGTGGACCGCACTGCGATCTCTCATTAAGCTATAGCTACCTTGATTTTTAGCTTGTAGCGTTTGGCTAACACCGTGGATATCACTCAATAAAAATGGCGTGTAATCGACGAGGGCCGTACCACGATTTTTTGCCAAAATTTCGAATCCTTGAATTACCGATTTGGCAAAGGCTTGAGCTACGCTCTTTTGTTCGGCTTTGTTATCACTGTTCGCTCTATAATCCATATTAAGCTGAGTCAAAAGCACTTTGTTGCCATAACTTTCGAACTGCACAACGCGAGTATCGCCTAATTGACCTCGGTCCAAACCAATATCATTGGAGCCTAAGCCGTGAGGCAAAGAACTTTGAAAAAGAAAAGGCTGCTCAAACTTATCGATTTCTAGGTATAACTTATCTGACGATTTGTCGTAGTAAAAGTTGAAGTAACCGTCTACCTTTAGCATGTCGGATGTGAATTCAGAGATGCTTTTCACACCTGCATGGGTAGTACCTGTCATAAAAATGAATAACACGCTGAGTAAACTGAACACTCTGATCAAAATTGATTGAGATTGAGTGCAATGAGATCGAAAAGTTTCCATGGTGAGCCCTATCATATTATTTTGCCGTAATCAGATTAGTGTGCCGCAGAATTGCTGGTAAGTGAACTATTTAACGATTTTGTAACTCACTATGAAAGTTTTCATAAATTTGATTTAAAAAACTGCAAAAAAGATCCAAATTTGGTTAGAATACCCGCGTTATAAAAATTGGCCTTATTGAGTAAACAATAATTAAAAAAGATTTAGTAAGCGCCAATGCAGGTTTCTCCTGTTAAATGTCAAATATCAATATAAAAGGCTGTAAAAACAATGCAAAGATTGGCACCTGAGTTACGAAAGGATGGCGTAGAGCTCGACTTGATCTCTTTAATTCGAACCATTTTGGCGGCCTGTAAAGACATCTCATTTCGCGTCGGTCAAGCTGACTTATCAGGTGTACTAGGTTCCACTTTAAATGAAAACATCCAGGGTGAGACACAAAAAAAGCTAGACGTGTTATCCAATCAGCTATTAAAAGACATGTTATTAGAATCGGGCTTTGTACGCGCGATTGCCTCGGAAGAGGAAGACGACATTGTTGAAGGAGAGCATGGTGGTCGCTTTTTGGTGGCATTTGATCCACTCGACGGTAGCTCTAATATAGATGTGAACAGCTTAACGGGTACTATTTTTTCTATCCTACCTGTACCTGAGGAAAAGCTGGACGGCGCGCCAATCACTATCGATGACTTTTTACAGCCAGGACGCAACCAAGTTGCAGCGGGTTATGTGATGTATGGTCCGTCAACTATTCTTGCATTAACAACTGGTAATGGCGTGGATTTCTACACCTTAGACAAGACCCATGGTTCATTCCTAAAAACTCGTGAAAATATTCAAATTCCAGAAGAAACTCAAGAGTTTGCTATCAACAGCTCAAATCAGCACAAGTGGGAAATTCCGATGCAGCGTTACATCCGAGACATTTTGGATGGCAAACAAGGTATTCGTGGTAAAAACTTCAACATGCGCTGGATTGCCTGCATGGTGGGTGACGTTCATCGCATATTGTGCCGAGGTGGTATTTTCACTTACCCTGCACATACTGATAAGCCTGAAAAACCTTATAAGTTACGCTTGTTATACGAAGCGAACCCAATGGGTCTTTTGGTTGAGCAAGCGGGTGGTTTGATCTCTACCGGTGAGCACAACATCTTGGACATTAAACCGACCGAATTACATCAGCGTGTTCCGGTAATCTTAGGCTCGAAGCAAGAAGTGAAGATCTGTTTGGATTATCACAACCAATAACACTATCGCGTTCCTCAGAAGCCAGTTCGTAAAGTGCGTGCAATACACTTTGCGGACTGGCTTTTTTTAACTCAAATCCGTTATAATTCTGGCATTCAATTTTTACCAATTAGACATTACTCGTTAAGGGTTTGATATGCCAAATTATGTTGTGGGTCACAAAGTTCCTGACTCAGATTCAATCTGTTCTGCGATAGCGTTATCGTATTTAAAAACAACCCTCGGTGAGCCGACGGTACCTGCGCGTTTAGGTGAGTTATCACCTGAAACAAAATTTATTCTTGAGCGCTTTGGTTTTGAAGAGCCAGAACTAAAATTATCGTACGCAGGTGAGAGCCTATACATTGTTGATCACTCTGACCGCGTACAAGGTCCTGACGATATCGATGATGCGACTATTTTAGGCATTATTGATCACCACAAACTTGGTGATATCACGACATCTGCTCCACTAGAGTGTTGGATTCGTCCAGTTGGTTGTACAAATACCATTATCAAAATGATGTACGACTTCCACGACGTAGAAATTCCAAAAGACATCGCAGGCGCGATGATGTGTGCAATTTTAAGTGACACGGTAATTTTTAAATCACCAACGTGTACTACTGCAGACATTAAATGTGTTGAAGCACTGGCGGAAATCGCAGGTATTGATGATCCTAAAGAATTAGGTATGGAAATGTTCAAGGTTAAGTCTGCAGTTGAAGACACGCCAATGCGCGACCTTGTTCTTCGTGACTTTAAAGATTTCAACATGAACGGTAACCTAGTTGGTATCGGCCAGCTCGAAGTTGTGGACTTAGCTATCTTTGATTCGTTCAAAGATGACCTGCACGCAGACCTAAAAGCGCTTCGTGAAGAGGGTAACCGCCACTCAACGATTCTCTTATTGACCGACATCATGAAAGAAGGCTCTGAGTTATTAGTCGTTTCTGAAGATGAAAGCGTTATTGAAAAGGCGTACGACGTTAAACTTGATAATGGCCGTGTTTGGATTGATGGCATCATGTCTCGCAAGAAGCAGGTTGTGCCACCACTTCAAGACGCATTCGGTGCTAAATAAGCACAATACTTAGGCTACTATTAACGTAGTGATTGAGTGTAAAAGCCATGCAGACGCATGGCTTTTTATTATCTGCTGAAAAAGGAAAACCTGTGAACCGTACTTCACCCCAAACATTTTTGCTCGCTATGGCTTTTGTTATGCCATTTGTATTTTCGACGTGGATGGCTCTACTAAATAACTTTGTTATCGAAAAAGCGGCCTTTACCGGCGCAGAAATTGGCTTGTTACAATCAATTCGCGAGGTGCCAGGATTTTTAGCCTTTACGGCGATTTATGTACTCCTATTTGTTAAAGAGCAAAGATTTGCAATTTTATCTATTGGTGTGATGAGCGCAGGTGTTGCTGCGACCGGGTATTTTCCTACGGAATACGGTTTGTATTTAACAACACTTATTATGAGCATTGGTTTTCATTATTTCGAAACGACTCAACAAAGTTTGACTCTGCAGTGGCTTGATAAAAAAGAGTCTGCTCACTTTTTGGGTAAATCCCTCGCGGTTAAGTCGTTTGGTTCCTTGCTTGCGTTTGGCGGAATATGGTTGTTAATGGAGTGGTTTGAGGTTAGTTATCAGACCACGTATTTACTCGCTGGTGGTATAGGCCTAGTCGTCGTTATATTTTTGTGGTTTGGTTTTCCGATGTTTGAGCAACCGGCGACTCAAACCAAAAAGCTGGTGTTGCGAAAAAACTACTGGCTGTATTACATGTTGACCTTTTTAAGCGGAGCGCGCCGCCAGATCTTCGTCGTATTTGCAGGCTTTATGATGGTGGAAAAGTTTGGTTATAGCGTGGGTGAAATCAGCCTTTTATTCGGCGTGAACTATGTGTTCAACCTTTTGTTCGCCGCTAAAATTGGTAAATGGGTTGGGGTGATAGGTGAACGAAAGGCATTGACCTTAGAGTATGTCGGTTTGATATTGGTATTTGTTGGTTATGCGTTTGTCACTAATCCCCATATTGCGGCGGGTTTGTATATTATCGACCATATGTTTTTTGCCTTGGCGATTGCGATTAAGACATACCTACAAAAGATTGCTGATCAGAAAGACATTGCCGCAACTGCATCGGTGTCATTTACCATTAACCACATTGCGGCTGTAGTGATCCCGGCTTTGTTGGGCCTAGTATGGTTATACTCGAGTACCCTAGTATTTTTAATTGGTGCGGGCTTTGCTCTGTGTAGCTTAGTGGCCAGTCAGTTGATACCTAATGAGCCAACAGAATTAATACCGACTAAGCTGGCAAAATCCGTAAGTACAGAAAAAGAGTATGTTTAAGAGACAGAATTTCGATAAGAAAAGAAGCCATAGAAGTGGTTTTAGGCAACGTCGCGGTGGTATTAAAGATGAGTTGATCAACCGACAAGTGTTGGTGATCCACCGTGCCATTGCCGAAAAAATGCTGAAAGCACATCAGGCTGGTGATGACAGCTTACGGCAAAAAGTATTGGAGACGATTTCTACTCGATATGATTTGGGCAAAATGCGTTACGGCGAGTATTTGACGTGGCAAAGTGTACTTGAGTTATTAGACTCACCTGAAGATTTCGTCAAAGGTATAATGGAAGACTCCCCACAAATGAATAAGTATCGCCGTCGTACACCTTTTGTCGGTATATTAACCGAAGATGAGCGACAGCGAGTACTCACTCAAGATGCGCTGGGTAGCATCGATGATGTCGCTATTTTGTTTTAACTAGTTAGATAACAATTCGTCTTTGTCGACTAGGTGTTGCTCTAACGCTTTGCGTTCTTGTTCTGAAATCGGACTTGCCTGATTGGTCTGATAATCAAATTTAACCATGACCGTCTCACCCCACGCAGCTCGCTTTCCGGATTGCCATACCTCTTGCAAAATAGTCATACTAGAGCGGCCTAATTTACTGATGTGAGTACGGATTTCTACTTCTGGTCCATAGTGGATCTGAGCGAGATAGTTCACTTCGATTTTGGCGATAATTAAATTCCACTCTTGGATATTTTGTTCTGGGTTAAATATTTTAAAAATACCTGGTCGAGCGCTCTCGAACCAAACTGGAATGACCGTATTATTGATGTGCTGCAAGGCATCGGTTTCGGCAAACCTCGGCTGTAATGTAATACTAAACATAAAAGACAAACCCTGTTATTTTAATTATAAAAAAACGGTCCGAAGACCGTTTTTTGTTTATTTTTATAACTCATATGATGGCATGCTTTACGGCATGTTTCGAGCATAAAAGATCTCAGACATTTCTTGGCGTAACTTATGACGAATTTCTTCTTCCTGTTCGTCATCTAGATCGTCGGTATTGATCCCAAATAAATAGTTATTCAAATCATTGTCTTTGATCATCATTTTAGTGTGGAACATGTTTTCTTGATATACGTTCACGTCAATCATGTCGTATTGTTCAAGGATGTCGTCACCGATGAAGTTTTGGATCGAGTTTATATCGTGGTCGATATAGTGTTTATTACCTTCTGTATCGCGGGTAAAGCCACGTACTCGATAATCCAACGTAACAATGTCTGATTCCAACTCATGAATTAGGTAATTCAATGCCTTAAGAGGCGAAATAACACCACAGGTCGATACTTCGATGTCAGCACGGAATGTACAAATACCGTCGTGTGGGTGTACTTCAGGGTAAGTGTGAACACAGATGTGGCTTTTATCTAGGTGACTAACCACGCTTTCCGGAACTGGTCCAGGCGCTTCAGTCTGGTCAACTTCGTCAGGAGCTTTAATTTCTTCTTCACTGACTAAGATTGTTACTGATGCACCCTGTGGGTCATAGTCTTGGCGTGCCACGTTTAAAATGTTGGCGCCAATAATGTCACAGACTTCAGTCAAAATATCCGTTAAACGATCCGCATTATATTGCTCGTCGATGTACTCGATATACTGGCGACGTTGCTCTTCAGTTTGAGCATAACAAACATCATAGATACAAAAGCCAAGGCTTTTTGTTAGATTGTTAAAACCGTGTAATTTAACGTTACTTTTCAATCAACCGTTCCTTACAAACATTTAGATAAATTAAGGCGCGGATGATAAATCAAACGAGCCTGTTCACAAAATGATTTTTAGTAATATAGATTGGATTTTTAAGACATGCAATGCAGCTAGTTTGTCACTAGCTGCAATGAAGCTAAGAAGCGTGGATTTCGAAGCTGTGAGAAAGCTTCACACTCGCCTCTAACATTTTTGCGACAGAACAATACTTATCGGCTGATAATTTAACTGCGCGCTCAACGTGTTTTTCGGCGACGTCTACGCCTTTAACAACAAAGTTTAGGTGTATAGCTGTAAATACTCTCGGTACCGTTTCGGCACGGTCAGCCTCAACTTCTACGATAACATCGTGGACAGTTTGACGAGCTTTTTCGAGAATTGAAACAACATCCACTGCACTGCAACTGGCTACAGACATTAACACCATTTCCATCGGACTTGGTGCTTTCCCTGGGTTCTCACCATCAAGCAGAACTTTATGACCAGACTCTGATTCACCTAAAAAGGCAATACCATCTTGCCAAGTAACTTTTGCTTTCATGTTATTCCTTAAGTTAGGTGCCTATTTAATCGAGAAGATCAGCAATGGCACCATCAAAGATATTTTTGATAAGGCCCGCAAATTCGGTGACGAAGTCAACATGTGCCTGAGTCACTGGTTGTAGCCAGTAGTCATAAAGCACTTGCTGCATGTCGTAAACAATGCCGTCTACTTCGCGGACTATGATAGATCTATGGTTAACTTCTATGTCGTCATGTTGGCTGCACAAAGTGATGACTTGGTTGGCAATTTCACGCTCTACTAGAGCTTCAAGGGTCAAATCATCAATTGTTGTGTCATCGCGTTGGGCAAATATATCGCGACTCGAGTACAAGTACTCCATGAGTTCGTCGTATGCCGGCTTATCAGTTACCATTCAATTTATCCTTTTCTGAATACTGCTAAAGGGTAAATTTAACCTTTAACGTTTGTACTTTCAAAGATCTTATCGGCTGATGCAGCAACAAAGCCAGAATAAAGCTTACCTGGAGCAATTTCATAACGGCGAGCAAACTCATAAAAACAGCTAGGAATAGTATGCGCACCATCACTGAACTGAACAGTTGCTTTGTCGGCCATTGTTGATGACTGCTCTAATAAAACTTCTGGTGAGCCTTTGATTTCGCCACCTGAAGTATTAAGAACAAAACCTGCTTCTTTTAGGGCTTCGTTAACTGACTCAAGCGTCTCGTATTTAGTTAACTGATTAACACTTACAGTGAAGTGGTTAGGAATATAACCCCAAGCTGACATCCATGCAGCATATTCACTTTCTTCCAACAAGGTTAAGTAATCTTGGTGACTAACCTGCCAATGCGTGCCTGAATACAAAAAGTTATCCGCGGTTACTGCATCTTCATCGATTTGATCAACCATATTACGAATGATCGCTTGAGTTTGTTCAGAAAACTCTTCGACTAATAATTCACTGATGAATACTTTTGGTAATGTCTCGTCTTCGTGTTCGAAGTGCTTTGCCTTTAGTTTTTTGGCTTCAAAGTCATAGTCGCCGCCGTCTTTATAACCTAAAGCAAGTAAATGCTGGGCTAGCTTGTCCAAGTTCACCTTAGCAATATTAAATGTGCGAAGTGCAATGTGGTCATTGATCACATCTTTGCCGTTATCTTCACCTAACAGGGCGTGGATCTTTTGTGCTGAAGGAGTAACGGTTAGGTACTTTGACCACATGTTATCAAACAGTTCGTTAACATTAGAATGCATGATATTTCCTTGATATTTCTCTGATATTTAACAATGTTGTTATTGTCTTTTGTGTTTGATTAAAAAAAGCGGCCTAGGCCGCTTTTCTATTATATTTTTAGGCCTGGGCTTAAAGAGTCAGGCATTACCACTTCGTCTAATTCGACTGAAGCGACTGGGTACGCACAGTAGTCTGCGGCGTAGTACGCGCTTGCTCTGTGATTACCTGACTGACCAATACCACCAAATGGCGCGGCACTACTTGCACCGGTAATTGGGCGGTTCCAGTTAACAATACCAGCTCTGATACGACTTAAGAAACGGTCGTATAAAGCAGCATCATCACTTAGTAAGCCTGCTGACAAGCCATAGCTTGTATCATTTGCGACTTTGATGGCTTGATCGAAATCATCAAAACGGAATACTTTTAATAAAGGACCGAAGTGTTCGTCATCAGGGAAGTCTGCGATGTCAGTACAATCTATGATACCTGGTGATACAAAACCTGTGTGCTCTTTTAGGTGAGTCAATTCAACCAACACTTTACCACCAAGCTTGACAAGCTGCTGCTGCGCTTCGACCATGCCTAACGCCGCTTTTTCAGAAATCATTGAGCCCATAAATGGTTGCTCAGCGCCTTCTTCAAGTGAGTCACCAACAACAATGTTTTTGGTCGCTTCGATTAATTTGGCTAGGATTGCATCGCCTTCTGGACCAACAGGTAATAAAAGCTTACGAGCACAAGTACAACGTTGACCACTAGAAATAAACGCAGATTGAATGATGTCGTGCACCGCTGCATCTGTGTTTTTAACGTCGTTAACTATAAGTGGGTTATTGCCACCCATTTCCAACGCAAGGATTTTGCCAGGCTGTGCCGCAAATTGCTTGTGTAGTAGGTGACCAGTACCAGAGCTACCAGTGAAGAATAAGCCGTCAATTTGAGGGTGGTTTGCTAATGCTTTACCTGTTTCTACTTCACCTTGAACTAAGTTAACCACACCTTTTGGAAGACCTGCTTTTTGCCATAGTTCAACGGTAAGTTGAGCAACCATTGGTGTCAGTTCACTTGGCTTAAATACGACAGTGTTACCAGCAATTAGAGCCGGTACAATATGACCGTTTGGTAAGTGACCAGGGAAGTTATATGGACCGTATACAGCAACCACACCGTGTGGACGGTGACGCAACATGGCTTTACCTACTGGCATTGGGTTTTCTTTAGTGCCAGTGCGCTCGTTGTATGCTTTTTCAGAAATAGCGACTTTACCGATCATCGCGCCTACCTCTGTGCGAGTTTCCCACAAAGGTTTACCCGTTTCTTGGGCCATAGCTAATGCCATTGGTTCTTTGTATTCCCCAAGAAGTTCGGCAAAGCGCTTAATGATCTCTAAGCGCTCTTCAACGGTTTTATCGGCCCATGGCAAAAACGCTTCGCGAGCGGCCATAACTGCTGCATCGACTTGTTTTTCTGTCGCTGACAACGCTTGCCAAATCACTTCATCCGTTGCTGGGTTAACTGATTCAACTAAATCACCTTCACCCGCTAACCATTCACCATTGATGAATTGACCATTAATGTATTTGTTTTCTGTATTTGACATTGTGAAATCCTATTTTAAGACCGCAGCTCGAACTTGATCTCCGCCTTTAACCTTAAGTATATCTGCATATTCTTGAGTTAGAGTGATGATCTTTTGCTCTTGATCTAATTTGGTTTTGGCTACGGTTGCTCTGAACTCTTCGACGAATGTGTTAGAGATAATGATGTTTTTATCAGAATCAAGGGCGTCGACGATTTCTACTGTGTACAGATCACTGTTTTGAACTGTGTGAATATTAGCAATGTTGGCTTCAACTGTAGGGCCGCCATCAAAGATATCCACGTAGTTTTTGTAGCTAAAGCCCTCAGACTTTAACAACTTGAGTGCAGGCTCTGTATTTTTGTGAACTTTGCCGATCACAGCTTGTGCATCTTCTGAAAGAAGGTTTACGTACACTGGATATTTTGGCATTAATTCGGCGATAAACACCTTTTGGCCAATACCAGTGAGGTAATCTGCGGTTGGAAAGTCCATCGAGAAAAAGTGCTTCTCTAACCATTGCCAAAACGGCGAGTCACCATTTTCATCGGAGACGCCGCGCATCTCAGCAATTACCGTACTCGAAAAGCGCTCTTGGTGTTGCGCTAAAAACAAGAAACGGAATTTCGATAAGACACGACCTGTAATGCCTTTTCTAAACTCTTCTCGCAAGAACAAAGTACACAACTCCGTCGCACCTGTGTAATCGTTACACAATGTTAGAATATCTGCTGTGTTATAGATATTTAACTCACGGGAGTGATGAACTACTTTGCCAAGGTGGTAATGGTAAAATGCGTCCTCAAGACCAACAGCAGATTCAATACCGCTGGTGCCCATGATTTTACCGGTCGCAACCTCTTCCATTACAAATAAAAAGCCATGTTCTTCAGGTTGTTCAGAAACTTGAGATTTGAACGACGCCTCGGCACGCTTAATCTTGTTGCTGATCAGTTCTTCGTTAACTGGTAACGAAGTAAAACCATGGCCTGATTCCTCTGCAATTTTTAGCAGTTCAGGATAATCTTTTTCTTGGATTGGACGAATTACAAACATCACATCTTCTTCCTGTAGAAAAAAGCCAATGCCGGGCATTGGCTATTTAAATAACTTTCGCCTATTAAGCTAGATAGCTAATTAAGCGTTTACGATGTTTGCAACACCTTTTTCAAAACGTGCCATACCTTCTTCAATGTCAGCCATTGGGATAACAAGAGAAGGAGTGAAACGGATAACGTTTGCACCAGCAACAAGACTCATAACGCCTTGGTCTAATGCTGCGCTTAAGAAGTCTTTCGCACGGCCTGTGTACTTATCGTTTAACTCCGCGCCTACAAGTAAGCCTTGACCACGAATGTCTTTAAATACGTCGTATTTGTCATTGATTTCAGCAAGCTTGTTTTTGAAAATTGCTTCGCGCTCTTTAACACCATCAAGTACTTCTTTAGTGTTTACTGTGTCAAACGCAGCTTCAGCAACGGCACACGCTAGTGGGTTACCACCGTATGTTGAACCGTGAGTACCGATTTTAAGGTGCTTAGCAAGTTCTGTTGTTGTTAACATTGCGCCAATTGGGAAACCACCGCCTAATGCTTTAGCAGATGCTAAGATATCAGGGTTAACACCAAGGCCCATGTACGCGAATAATTCACCAGTACGGCCAACACCAGATTGAACTTCGTCGAAGATCAACAATGCGTTGTTTTCGTCACATAACTGACGAACACCTTCGATGAATTCTTTAGTTGGAGGAACGATACCGCCTTCACCTTGGATAGGCTCTAACATAACCGCACAAGTTTTATCAGAAATAAGCTCTTTAAGGCTGTCTAAGTTGTTGTACTCAGCGTGTACAATGTCACCAGGCTTAGGACCGAAACCGTCAGAGTATGCAGGTTGACCACCTACTGTAACTGTGAAAAAAGTACGACCGTGGAAACCTTTCTTAAAAGAAATAATTTGTGTTTTTTGTTCGCCGTGTACGTCTAATGCCCAACGACGAGCAAGTTTAAGTGCCGCTTCGTTTGCTTCTGCACCTGAGTTTGCAAAGTACACTTTTTCTGCAAATGTGCTGTCTACTAATTTTTTAGCTAGACGTAATGCCGGTTCGTTTGTCATTACGTTTGACAGGTGCCAAATTTTTTCACCTTGTTCTTTTAATGCACCAACAAGGGCAGGGTGACAGTGACCAAGACAGTTAACCGCGATGCCGCCAGCAAAGTCGATGTACTCTTTGTTTTCTTGATCCCATACGCGAGAGCCTTCACCTCGTACTGGAATTACCGCTGCTGGTGAATAGTTAGGAACCATTACATCATCAAATAAAGCACGTGTTACAGTCATGTTTGTGTCCTTATGTTAAGCCCAAATTTGAATTTTATTGTTTGAAAATTGTTCTAAAATTTGAGGTCTAAAAAAGTAAATACCGGGCCATTATCGCAGATTTTTTGGCAAATGTCTGCCTGTTAGATGTCCGCAAACCCTTGCTGTCTCTGGATATTCACAATATATGAATAAAAAGTGAATAAATATTTTATTAGAATGAACGGGGGGCAAAAGGTTGCAGGGCTGAAGGCTTTTATTTCATTATCGGTATAACGACTCTAGGTAATAATTGCCCAATTTCAGTGCAAAAATCTAACTGCATATATGCCCAAAAAAAATTTTTAAATATGGGTCGAAGTGAGATTGAGTCGGCTTAGGTCAACTTGGTTGAGATTAGATATAAACTCGTTATTGATTTTGGCACCAGTCAAAAAGCGTTTAGCTTCATTCAATTCAATTAAGCGTGCTTTTTGTAAAACTTTGTATTGGCTGTAGGTACTGGACTTTACAAGAAGTGCTGCCAAAGGTTGTTCGATCGGTTCTTCTGGCCAAACTTCAACTTGTTCTATGGCTGGTAAAAGCGGAGTCAGTTTTAAATCTAGCTTTTTAATCAGACCGTGGCTCAAGGACCAGCCGTGTTTAAAAATAACTTCCGAAGCAAACTCACCATCGAGTTGAAGTTGATCTAAGGCCTTTTCAATGTCGGGCCTCGAAGCTTGACGCGCTTTTTTCATTTCGTTTAAACGGACTTTTTCAAACGAGCGTAAGTAAAGTCTGAGTGCTAACCCAAATCCAACACCATGAGCAAGACCCAAGAAATAGGCTTGAAGCGGCTCTATCCGGTAGTTAGGCGCAAGTTGCTCCATGCAATTGGCGGTAGCAACCGAATATTGCCATAGTTTGGTCTTAGAGTCGTGATATGGTTCAGTACTGTGGGGCTGCCAATGTTTGACTATTAACGCCAGTATTGGCATTCGAATATTGTCAGGGCCAACGTACCGTACAGCTAACATGACATCGTCTAGTAGCGGTCGCGAGGACCCTTCTTCTCTAAATGGTGGTTTGTTCACTACACCGAGCAAATCTTTTTTTAACCATGGGAGTTGAGTAACGAGTTCGGCGATTTGATTGGCGCTTGAATTTTTGTTTAAGCAGGTCTGAACTAGTTTTGTAACATGAGCGTCCAGTTTAAAAATATCGCCAAACAGAACACTGTTATTATCCGCTATCTGATCAATATATGTGAGTAGCGCATCATGAAAGTACTCGTTTATATAAATCAAAAACTCTTCGGCGGTTTTTGAACGTCGTAATTTTTCTTGTTGAGCTTTTGCTTCTACGGATAATAAATTTCTATTTACTTCAGCCGTCTGCTCTTGATTTATCAAACCCAAGCGCTTTTTTGTCACTTGATTAGAGACTATAAAGTCGGTGAAGCGATGGAACACAATTTGATTTAGTTTGATATTTTGAGCGTCCATTTTTAGTAGAAATCCATTACAACGTTAAAAAGTTAGACAGTAATTTCAGCCCTTGCTCTGACATTATTGACTCGGGATGAAATTGGACTCCGGCAACTGGGTAGTCTTTTAAGCTGAGTGCCATTAGTCCATGTTGCTCTTTTGGTAGAGTTTGGTCAACCCATGCTGTCGGTTCAATAAATTCAGGTAAGCTTTGCTCTTCTACAATTAAAGAGTGATAGCGCGTAACCGTCATAGGGTTGGGTAGGTTCGCAAACAAACCTGTTTGGTTATGAGTGATAGACGATGTTTTACCGTGCATAACCTTATTAGCGCGCACCACATTTGCTCCAAACTGCTGAGCAATAACTTGATGACCTAAACACACTCCTAAAATTGGAGTCTTGGTATAAAAGTGTTGAACGGCTTGTAATGAAATACCCGCTTCGTTCGGTGAACAAGGCCCAGGTGAAAGAACAATTTTATCTGGATTTAGGGCGGTTATTTGCGAAATAGAGAGCTCGTCGTTGCGTTTGACGAGCACCTCTTGGCCTAACGACTCTAAATAATTTACCAAGGTAAAAGTAAAAGAGTCGTAATTATCTATCATTAACAGCATTGATAGGGCCGTTTATTAGTATGGTCTTGGGATAAAACCTAATGCGTCGTATACCGACGCCAATGTTTTTTCGGCTCTGACAGACGCTTTTTCTGCACCGTTTTTCATGATGCGCTCTAGTTCAGTTTGGTCTTGGCGAATCTCGTTAAAACGGGCTTGAATCGGTTCAATCATGCTAACGACGGCTTCAGCTGTATCTTTTTTAAGGTGACCGTACATTTTGTCTTCGTATTCCGGCACTAATGCGTCAATGCTTTTACCCGTTGCAACACTTAAAAGAGTTAGTAGGTTAGACACACCTGGCTTTTCATCGGTATCAAAATAGATACGAGCTTGTTCGTCAGAATCAGTTACGGCCTTTTTAAGCTTTTTCTCAATCTTTTTAGGCTCATCTAACAACATGATGTAACCGTTCGGGTTTTCATCTGATTTAGACATCTTCTTCAATGGATCCTGAAGACTCATAACACGAGCACCAAACTGAGGGATCTGAGGCTCTGGAATCGTGAATACATCACCATAGATATTATTAAAACGAGTTGCGATATCGCGAGTTAGCTCCAAGTGTTGCTTTTGGTCTTCACCAACAGGTACTTGGTTGGCTTGGTATAAAAGGATATCTGCAGCTTGTAACACAGGATAACTAAATAACCCTACGTTAACGTTATTGCTGTGTTTTGATGACTTGTCTTTAAACTGAGTCATACGGTTAAGTTCGCCCATTTGCGCGTAACAATTAAGGACCCAAGCGAGTTGTGCGTGTTCTTTTACATGTGACTGAACAAATAACGCTGACTTGTCTGGGTCGATGCCACATGCAGTGTATAGCGCAACGCCATCTAAAACTCTACTTCTCAGCATTTCTGGTTCTTGACGAACAGTAATGGCATGTAGGTCGACCAACATAAAATAACAGTCATTGTCATTTTGCATCGTACGCCACTGATTGATGGCACCAATATAGTTGCCAATAGTCATGCCGCCGGTTGGTTGAATTCCACTTAGTACTGTACTTGTCATTATTTTGCCGTTTTTAAAATTCTAAATAGGTTGTAAAGTGCGCCATTGTAACCTGTATTAAAAATGGCGCAACGGATTGCGAGCAGTTACGATAAATTTGCGATGATCTGGGCGACACGAGCCGCTCTATTTTCGGCGTTGAAAATAGCAGAGCCCATTACAAATGTATCAGCACCACAATCAGCTATTTCTCTCACGTTGTCTTGGTTTACACCGCCGTCGACCGAAATTCGGATGTTGTAACCAGATGCGTCGATTTTGGCGCGTAAGCGTTTTATTTTATCTAAGCTGGCTGGAATAAAGGCTTGGCCACCGAACCCGGGATTGACTGACATAACCAATACGAGATCAATCATTGGTAGCACTTCGTCCAATACCTCAATAGGAGTTCCGGGGTTAAGTGCAATTCCTGCCTTGCACCCTGCGTCTTTTATAAGTGACAGTGAGCGGTGCAAATGCTTGGTTGCTTCAGGGTGAATGGTAATTAGGTCGGCGCCGGCTTTGGAAAATTGCTCAATCATACTGTCCACGGGCTCAACCATTAGGTGCACATCGATTGGAGCATCAATCCCATGATCTTTTAGGGCCTTACAAATCATCGAGCCAAAGCTTAAATTTGGCACGTAATGGTTGTCCATGACGTCAAAGTGGACCCACTGGCAACCTGCCGATAGCACTTCATTTACCTCGTCACCGAGTTTTGCAAAGTCAGCTGAAAGAATAGATGGAGATAAAATAAATTCGTTTTTCATACTTATTCCAATAAGTGAGCACCAATAAAGGGGCTGAATGCACCAAAATTGGTCAAGGATTAGCCTGTGATTTTTCTTTATTTAAAATAAGCTATTAAAATCAAATGCTTATCCATGGGTATAAAACTTGAAACACATTTAAGTACGACAAGTGCGAATCACTGGACTACTTTCGATGGTGTTTAAAGCAACGATAAATTACAACAACTATTAGTTTATAAAAATAATAAGGGAACTTCGATATGAAATTAACAGCTTCTTCAATTGCTATTGCCTCTTTATTGGCGACTTTATCTTTGACGTCTGGCCAAGTTGCCGCAGAAACATCGGCAAATGTTGGTGTGACAACAAATTATTTGTGGCGTGGCTTTGAACAAACTGAGGGTGATCCAGCGGTATTTGCAGGTTTAGATTGGTCCTCATCTGAGGGGTGGTACGCAGGGGTTTGGGCTTCAAGTATTTCTGGTGCCGACGCTGAAGTTGATGTGTATGGCGGTTATACATTTTCAAATAGCGGCATCGATTATGACTTAGGTTATATTGTTTATCTTTATCCTGGCCTGACCGAAGCGAACAACTCAGAGATTTATGCACTTGCTAGTTACAACAACTTTTCAGTAGGTGCTTGGTTATTAGCCGAGGCTGATGGCGCCGACTTTGCTGACACTCTTTATCTAGAGGCTGGCTATGATTTACCAATTGATGATGACAGCTCGGTAAGCTTTCACTTAGGTCACTATTCGGGTGATGCCATTGATAATGACTCTGTGGATCTAAAAGTTGAGTATGCATACAAAGGTTTCAATGTAGGTATTTCTAAAGTACAAATCAGTGACGTCGACGCTGGTGATACAGAAGAAGTAAAACTGTACGCAGGTTTTAGTCACTCTTTCGATTTGTAAAAATTCACATTTTTAAACTTCCTGTCTAAGCTTGTAGTAGGTCGTCATATTGTGTTTTGACGATACTACTTAGGCAGAGGAGTTTGTCATGTTACCGTCTGAACTTGTTAATTCTCTTGCGAAATTACACGCAGAGTTAGAAACCGCAAAAAATGTTGACCCACAAATCAGAGAGCAAGTTCGTGAATTGGACAAGCAGGTTAGTGAATTGATTAAATCGGATGAATTACAGGCAGAAGAAACCATTCATTCGCAACTGCTCGCCCTCGAAGCTAAGTTTGCTTCTGAACATCCCACCCTTGAACGCATCACTCGAGAAGTCATAGACAGATTAGCTATGATGGGCATTTAGTTATAACAAGTCGATTCTATATAGTGAGTGTGCACTAAGTTGACGGATTATTGACCAAGTAAAAAATAAATTGGCTTTTTCTGTTGCGGCACGCTTTATTTTTGGCTTATTGTCCTCATGTAGACCTTAAGTTATCAACATGTAGAAGACTCAGATGGACTTTTCATCCCTCAATAAGCATTCTGCAAATACCTTTAATAAGCAAAAAGCGCTAATAAAAAAGGTACTAGCAGGTAAACCAGTTAATTGTCCTACATGTCAGCAACCTTTGGTTATTGCGCCTCAAGAGCAACAGCTCGTCATAACATGCGCAAAAGGTTGCACCGATATACTACTTGATAAAGAATAATAAAATTAAAAAAGCGTCAATGACGTAAATGGAACATTTGGAGAAGTCCCATGGCTGCAGAATACCAAGCTTTACACAACGAAAAGCACAAAAACGTAAAAATCAAATCAAAAACAAGCGTTGAGGATCTTAAAAACCAACACGCACTTGGTTTAGTTGTTCAAGAATTTGCCCTAGCTGGTGCTGAATTCCCGGTTGTATTTGTACGCGACGAAAAAGCTGAAGCAACATTCCCAGTTGCTATTTTAGGTGTAGAGCAAAACACAAACTTATTCGTAACTGAAGAAAACAAGTGGTCTGGTCGTTATGTGCCAGCGCGTTACACTCACGTACCATTAAGTGTTATCCCACATCAAGAAGATGAAAACCGTTTTGCTATTGCGATTAACGTAAACAGTGAAGTGGTAAGTGAAGACGAAGGTACAGCTTTATTTAACGAAGACGGTTCTGAGTCTGAGTACTTAGCTGAGCGTAAAAAAGCACTTATGGGCTACGTTGAAAACGAAAAAATCACTAAAGCATTTATTGCAGCTTTAGAAGAAAATGAGTTATTAGCTCCTAAGAACATCAACGTAAAAGTAATGGACCGTGAATATAACTTAAACGGTTTGTTGATGGTTGATGAGAAGAAACTTTCTGAATTGTCTGACGAAGCGTTTTTATCACTTCGCAAGCGTGGTTTCTTAGGTCCAATCTATGCTCACCTTAGCTCAATGCACAAAGTTGCTGACCTAATTGAGCGTCAAGGCGCACGTTTAAAGGCGCAAGAAGCGGCTGCTTAATTAATTTAAGACAGTAAAAAAGCTCGCTATATAGCGAGCTTTTTTGTATCTAGCCAATTCATCTAAACGGATTTAAAAAGTGGCTGAGTATCGTTGATAACAGTCATGTGATTAGATGTACTTATTTATAAAAGTTATGCTCTCTTGCAAAAACCGAGTACGGGTTTCTGGCTTACTAAACCAATGGTCAGCGCCATCTATTTCAATGTGCTTACTTTCTTTAACGCCCTTTTCAAGTAATTTATTGTGCATGGCCTTTGATTGACCAGGCTCAACAACCGTATCTTTAGCGCCATGAATTAGCAACATTGGTGATGAATTAGCTTTTACAATGTCTTGCGGGGAAAACTTCATAAGCTCTTCTTTGTTTGAGTAATCGCCAATGCTTTTTTCCCAATAAGAAATAGAGTTCTTTTGGTTTTCTGAATGCATCATTAAATTAGCCAAACTACTTACACCACCAAACGAAACTGCGCATTTAAATAATTTTGGCTTTTCGATAGCTGCCATCATGGCAACATAACCGCCATAACTAGCTCCAACAATACAAACCCTGTTGTTATCAATATTATATTTATCAATAACGGCGTTAACACCATCATATACGTCTTGTTGCATGGCTTTACCCCATTGACCGTAACCGCTGGTGGTAAAGTTTTTTCCATAACCCGATGAGCCTCTAAAGTTAGGTTCAAACACCACAAACCCGTTCAATGCATAAAACTGGCGTAACCAATCAAACGACATATCGGTTCTGGATTCGGGGCCTCCGTGAGGCAACACTATAAGCGGAAGTTTATTGTCAGAAACTTTTGCAGGTATAGTCACATAAGATTGAATTTCTGTGTCATCCGACGCTGTGTAAGTGAATTTGGCGACATTACCGAGTTGGGCTCTGTCTTTTACTTCATAACCTTGCATTAAATAATCAAGTGATTTTTGTTTGCGATTATAAATGTAGTACTCGTTAGGGTAATCATCACCACTAACCGCGATTGTTAATATTTGCTTGTCGGGCGTATAGGCTGTGATACGTACAGAAGCGTTACTAAAAGTCGCCTTGAGCCCTTGTTGGATGCGATTTAACTCATCATCAAAAAAGTAGCTTTCAGGATAATCATCAATATAGACGTACCCGTTTATGTCGCTCGAGTGATAATTTTTAACTGTGTAATCAACATCCAGTCCTTGTTGCTCAGCGATGACAGTAGGTACACCTACTTTATTACCTTCTAGTGGTGCTTTTTTAACAATGTAGGTTTGGTCGTCATTCAAATCGTAGTAGTAAATTGAATTCGTTTTTTTATCAAAACCGGTAATGTTGTAATCAAATAGGGCTTCTCCAGACTCATCCTGTAATTCGACAAAGTCGTCGGATTCTTTGTCTAGAACATAAGTGACGTAAACGTTTTGTTTGCCGTCCCATCTCTGATAACTGATAAGATTACCTTTAGAGTCGAGATGTGCATTTCGAGAATCGGATTTTTTGAAGATATCTTCGCGTTCTTCTTCTTCGAGATCGATGATATGAACCGTGTAAACATTACCAGCACTTTGACCAACTCCGCTGTAGTAATATGACATAGCGACTTTGTTAGGTTGATCAGCTAGCTTATTTAGTAGTTTGGGCGCTGAGATGTTGTACCTATACCTATTGGTATTAAATGGCCAGTACACTTTCATGGTGTCGATGTTCAATACACCTGAGCGGGCTAGAGTAAAGGTATCATTATCCGCTTTAGAGTAATGGGTAGCCGTGCCTGAAAACCAAACATGTTTGGCTGACAACCACTCTACGTCTCGTAAAGTACCAGTGCCGACTTCCATATATTTGGGCGCCATTTCGCCTTGCTTTACAGAAGTGATTGTTATCCAGTTTTTGCCATTAACTGCATTTAAAAAAAGAATATTTTTTCCATCTGGTGATACTTGAACGTCACTTACCTTTGGAAGTTGGCCAAGGACAGAAATGTGTGGGTCTGTGTTCGCATTGGTGTGCAATGCAAATAACAGAGTCAGCAATAATATAAGTTCCTTCATCTTAGTTCCTTGTTGTATTTTTATAATTTTTAGTGGGTTAGTGTAACAGAAACACTGCTGAACACTCATTAAGTGTAAACACAAAAAAGCCCGAGCATTGCTCGGGCTTTTTCATCAAGAATCGTATTTTAGATTAGGCAACGCCAAACGCTGCTTTAAGACCTAAGAAACAGATAATTGATAGAGCTGCACCGATAGGTAATGTGATTACCCAAGATACTACGATGTTACGTACAACACCTAAGTTAAGTGCCGCGATACCACGTGCCATACCTACACCTAATACAGCACCAACAAGAGTTTGTGTTGTAGAGATAGGAAGACCAGTACCAGACGCGATGATTACTGTAGATGCTGCAGCTAATTCAGCAGCAAAACCACGGCTAGGCGTTAAGTGAGTGATACCGTTACCGATAGTACGGATTACACGGTGACCAAATAGTGCAAGACCTGCAACGATACCAAATGCACCTAGTGGTAAAATCCACCAAGCTAGAGACGCTTTCGGTAAGATTTGACCGTCGTTAGATACGATACTTACAACCGCAGCCAATGGACCAATCGCGTTTGCAACGTCGTTTGAACCGTGAGCAAATGCCATACAACACGCAGTAACAACCATTAATACCGCAAAGATTTTTTCAACGTTGTTGAAGTGCATTTCTTTATCAGCAGTAGGGTCAATTTTAATACGACTAATGAAGTACTTACCAATCATTGCTACAGCGATACCGGCAAGGATAGCGTATACGTATGCTTCAGTGCCTGAAATGTTTAAGTCACCAGATTTAACAACGTGCTTAAGACCTTTCTTGATTGTAACTAGCGCCATTACAAAGCCAGCTAGGAACATGTAGAAAGGAACATATTTTTTCGCGTTTTTAAGTGGCTCTTCAGTATCAAAAATTAGCTTTTGAGCTGAGATGAATATTAGATATGCAATCAGACCTGACAACATCGGTGTGATAATCCAACTTCCGACGATACCGCCAACTTTACCCCAGTTTACTGCGTCCATACCAACACCAAACGCTGCGAAACCAACAATAGCACCAACGATTGAGTGAGTCGTACTTACCGGCCAACCCAAGTAAGAAGCAACAGCTAACCAAATAGCAGCCGCGAATAGGGCAGAAATCATACCTAAAACCAAATATTCTGGGTTAGGAATGAATGGAGCTGAATCAATAATACCCTTACGAATTGTTGATGTTACTTCACCACCGGCTAAGTAAGCACCCGCAAACTCGAATACCATTGCTATGATGATAGCTTGTTTGATTGTTAAAGCTTTAGATCCAACTGAGGTGCCCATTGCGTTTGCAACGTCGTTTGCACCAATACCCCATGCCATAAAAAAGCCGACAATGGCAGCTGTGGCAATCAACATGACGCCATACGTAGATATAATATCCATTAGAATTACCTAATTATTTTTAATATAAAATTGAGAGTGAGCTTATCGCGCTAACATCAGTTCTAAACGTGAACCAACGCGCTCTGCTAAGTCGGCTAAGTCCCCAATCCATTCAATCATTCTGTATGTCACCATGACATCGATAGGATTTAACTCGTCTTCGATTTTTCTTAGTTCCTGGCGGATAGAGATCTGCATGCTGTCTGTATCGTCTTCGATAGAATCCAATTCAGTGATCATGCGTTCTACTAGTTCGACTTCGCGGCCGCGAAAACCCGTTTCTAGTAGTTCGTCAAATTCATTGATTGCTTTTGCTGCTTGCTCAATTGCGTCAATGCTACGAGCTACGAAGGCTGTAAAGCTTGTTTGAATTTGAGAAGGAATAACTAATTCTCGACCAAGAACTTGGCCAGAGATATCTTTTGCTTTGTTTGCAATTTTATCTTGTTGAGTGATTAACTCTAACAAATCTGTACGCTCAACTGGCAAAAATAAGCCACGAGGTAGATTCATACGAACTTCACGTTTAATTTCGTCTGCTTCTTTTTCCAGCTTTGAAATTTGACCGCGAACTTCTTTAGCTTTGGTCCAATCTTCTGCGTATACAGCCTCAAAAAATGGTGTAAGAAGCTTTGCAGCTGAATAAGCAGTATCTATGTGTCTTTCTAATGCTTTTAGTGGTGACTTAGCAAAAACATCTAAAATTGAGTTAATGGCCATAGTGAACCCTTAATTTAGTGACAAAAAAAAACCAGCACATATATGCAGGTTTAATTAAAGTTGCATTTTACTTGCTTCGCTACAAGTTTCATAGACAAAATGACAACTTGTTAACAATTATATGACACTTATGTTACAGATTTGTTACAGGAAGAAAGGCAATTAAAAAGCACCTTAGCGAGAGTGCGGCAGGTGCTTTTGAGGAAAAACCAAGAGGAGTATTTTTATCCTCTTAAAATCAAATGTTTACAAAACGTTTTCTTTTATATCATCTTCAGAGGTGTGACGGACGTCTTTACCTTTGACGAAATAAATAATGTATTCTGAAATATTTTGGCAACGATCACCGATGCGTTCTAACGAACGGACTGACCATAAAACGTCCATTACTTTAGGAATCGAACGCGGATCTTCCATCATGTAGGTCATTAATTGACGGGTAATGCCTTCATATTCTTTGTCTAATGCTTTGTCTGATTGGTGAACTTCAAACGCGGCGTCGACATCCATACGCGCAAATGCATCCAAAACATCATGTAACATGGTGGTCGCTTTGCGGCCCATATTATCCATTGATACCAAAAATTCTTGCTGTGCTTTGTTAAAAGACTCAAGCGCGACACGTGCAATACGCTCCGCTTCGTCACCAATACGCTCAAGATCAGTGATGGTTTTGATGATGGCTAGAACCAAACGTAAGTCAGAGGCAGCTGGTTGGCGCTTGGCGATGATACGCGTACACGCTTCATCAATTTTAACTTCCATTTTGTTGACGTGAATGTCGTTTTCTAACACTTGTTTTGCCAAGTCATGGTCGAAATTGTTGACTGCGTTGAGTGCGTTGGTGAGTTGTTGTTCAACCAAGCCACCCATTTTTAAAACGTCGTTTCTGATCTGTTCTAATTCAACATTAAACTGGCCAGAGATGTGTTTGTTTAAATTGATTTCCATAGTGTGCCTCTCTAAAAACGTACTGCTAATTTGAAAAAAATGAGCGAATTATCGATTAACCATAACGGCCAGTGATGTAGTCTTCCGTCTTCTTCATTTTAGGCGTAGTAAACAATGCATTAGTGTCTGCGTGTTCAATTAACTGACCCATGTACATAAAGGCAGTTTGGTCTGATACACGTGCTGCTTGTTGCATGTTATGCGTAACAATAACAACTGTATACTTATCTTTGAGTTCAGTAATTAATTCTTCAATCGTCAAGGTTGAGATTGGGTCAAGTGCTGAGGTTGGTTCATCTAACAGCAATACTTCTGGTTCGATAGCAATCGCTCGAGCAATAACCAAACGCTGTTGCTGACCACCTGAAAGGCCCAGTGCACTCTCGTGAAGACGATCTTTCACTTCGTTCCACAATGCCGCATTTGTTAGCGAGCGTTGTACTACTTCGTCTAAAATGCGACGGTCGTTTACACCTTGAAGACGCAAACCGTAAACAACATTTTCGTAAATGCTTTTTGGGAACGGGTTAGGGCGTTGGAATACCATACCGACTTTGCGACGAAGTGAGGCTACATCTACCGACTTGTCGTAGATGTTTTGGTTGTGAAGCAAAATCTCACCTTCGATTTTACAGGTATCAACTAAGTCATTCATACGGTTGATACAACGTAGAAGGGTTGATTTACCACATCCTGATGGACCGATGAAGGCTGTAACTTGACCCTTTGGGATCACCATGTTGATATTTTCAAGCGCTTGCTTTTGACCGTAAAACAAGTTTAGGTCTTTAATTTCAAGAGCAATTTGCTCAGGACTTAGGTTGTCTAAATCAACGCTTGATGACGTTTTGTTACTCATATCCGGTGCGACAGAAATCATCTGGAACCTCTTAACTTCAATTAATTCTTTTGTTGGGCCAGCCTTGGCTGGCCATTCATATTCTGGTTGATGCTCTAGATTAATGCTCTAGAGACTTATACTTCTCACGCAAGTGGTTACGAATACCAATTGCGGTAATGTTCAATGTCACAATAACGGTGACGAGTAATAGCGACGTCGCATAAACAAGTGGACGTGCAGCTTCAACATTTGGACTTTGGAAACCAACGTCATAGATATGGAAACCTAAGTGCATAAATTTGCGATCTAAGTGGATGTACGGGAAGTTTCCGTCAATTGGTAACGTCGGTGCCATTTTAACTACACCAACCAACATCAGTGGTGCTACTTCACCTGCAGCTCGAGCTACGGCTAGGATTAATCCTGTCATGATAGCTGGTGACGCCATAGGAATAATAATTCGCCAAATCGTTTCCGCTTTAGTTGCACCCAATGCAAGTGAACCTTGACGCAACGAACCAGGAATACGTGCTAAACCTTCCTCAGTCGATACGATAACAACAGGCAAGGTCAAAATAGCAAGCGTCAACGCTGACCAAATTACACCTGGTGTACCAAAGGTAGGACCTGGTAGTGCTTCTGGGTAAAACAATTGGTCAATTGAGCCGCCTAGCATGTATACAAAGAAACCCAAACCGAATACACCATAAACAATTGATGGAACACCTGCTAGGTTGATAACCGAAATTCGAATAATTTTGGTTACTGCATTGTTACCTGCGTATTCGTGTAGGTAAATCGCTGCGATAACACCAAATGGTGTGACGATCACCGCCATCAATAAAACCATGAATAC
Organism: Psychrosphaera ytuae; assembly: GCF_017638545.1. NCBI lineage: Bacteria > Pseudomonadati > Pseudomonadota > Gammaproteobacteria > Alteromonadales > Pseudoalteromonadaceae > Psychrosphaera > Psychrosphaera ytuae. The sequence continues at coordinate 1,569,268 of NZ_CP072110.1, read as the reverse complement.
GGTACCAAAGATTGCTGGGAATACACCACCTTCGGTGTTGGCTTCACGAGGATCATCCGCAATAAATTTACCAATTTGTTTAACGTATTGACCTACTTTCGCAAAGAAACCCATGTCGTTCGGGAAAGACACATCCAAAATGTAAAACACAGGCAAAACAACTGACTCACCACGCATGTCTTTAACCGTTACCGAATCACGGCGCGCTTCATCGCGGTAAGCAAAAAGTTGTTTCTCGTAGACCTTGTACTCAGCTCTTAGCTCAGCACGACGTGCATTTAAAGCAGCTAGGTTTTCTTCAGTTAACTCACCGTCAAGCTCATATTTACGTTCTTTTAAACGCAACTGTTCGAGTTCGTAGTTGATGGCACCGATTTCATCGTTTTGTAAGTCTAGGGCTTTATCATTTAACTCTACTGCGCGATCGATAGCTTCAAACAAAGCGTCTTGAGTGTTTTCTGTGATAACTTTGCCATCCATAGTGACAGACTCGACAAAGCCGTAAAAGTTACCGTTTTTGCTTCGTTCAAAAACTGCGATACCAGATGGCGTAGATTGTTTTTTGATTTCTGGGCCTAGCAACCACTGGAAGTCTAAGTCGACATATTCGCGGTTACCTGTTTTTACAAGGTAGCGCTCAACATACTCGCCTTGAACTGAATCAAATTTAACGCCTGATTCGATGAGACGTTGAGTCGGAACTTGTTCCGAGTCATAGATCTCACCAATGATAGTACGCTGTTTGCCATTGGCATCGGTTAATTCAAACTGATGAATATCCGATGGCCAAAAGAACGATAAACCACGTGATGCAATAAGTAACAGTAGGCCGATTACTGATAACAAACTGATACTAACTGCACCTGCTGTCATCCACACCCAAGGGGCACCTGATTTAAACCACAACTTCATATTTATTCTCCAAATCTTTTCTTAGGTGCGCATTAAAGTGAGCTGTATTTTTCACGTAATCGCTGACGAACAAACTCAGCAATCGTGTTAAATACAAAGGTAAAGATGAATAGTACGAATGCTGCCAAGAATAAAATTCGGTAGTGAGAGCTGCCTACTTCTGATTCTGGCATTTCAACTGCGATGTTCGCACTCAAGGTACGCATACCTTCAAAAATACTCCAGTCCATAATTGGCGTGTTACCGGTTGCCATAAGTACGATCATGGTTTCACCAACGGCGCGGCCCAAGCCCATCATAACTGCAGAAAAAATACCTGGACTAGCGGTTAACAATACAACCTTTGTTAAGGTTTGCCATTGTGTTGCACCAAGTGCAAGTGAGCCACTAGACAAGGCTTTAGGAACACTAAACACCGCATCTTCAGCAATCGAGAAAATGGTTGGGATAACGGCAAAGCCCATCGCGATACCGACGATTAAAGAGTTGCGTTGGTCAAACGTAATACCTAGCTCATTGGTAATGTATAGACGCGTATTACCGTCGAATAATATTTCTTCAACCCAAGGGCTCATCGCAAACGACACATAACCAACGATTGCAACGATCGGGATTAAGATAATTGAGTCCCAACCAGCAGGTACACGGTTTTTGATGTTCTTTGGAATGTTATGCCAAACAAAAGCGGCAATAAATATCGCAAGCGGGAGCAGTATTAAGATCAGAATAACTGCAGGTAACTTCTCTTCTATAATAGGTGCTAACCAAAGACCTGCTAAGAAACCTAAGATAACCGTAGGTAAGGCTTCCATGATTTCAACGGTCGGCTTAACAACTTTACGAACTGACGGGGCCATGAAGTATGCTGTGTACACCGCAGCAGCAAGACCAATAGGAACCGCAAACAACATCGCATATGCAGCGGCTTTTAACGTACCAAATGAGATTGGCACTAAGCTAAATTTAGATTCAAAGTCATCACTCGCAGAAGACGACTGCCAAATGTAATCTGGCTCAGGATAACCTTCGTACCAAACTTCTTGCCACAAGCCAGACCAAGTTACTTCTGGGTGCTCGTTTTCAATATTGTTAACTTGAATCGCGTTTTGACCCAATACAACAAACGTATTGGCACGTGGTGAAAATCGAATGTCAGTGACATTTTCAGTATTTAGTTGACCTTCCCATAACTCAGCTTCTGAGGTGGTGTGGAATAGGTTTACTTCACCTGACTGTGTTGCAGCGATAAAGGTACGACGGTAAAACTCAGGATAGATAGCAGTAACCGCTTTATCAGCGTTGTTAGTTTGCATCTCAAACTTGCGAACTAAAACGAAGTCACGACCATCGGCACCGTTTGATTCAAACCATTGATTAATAACACCATCACTGTATGCAAGCATTAGTGAATTGGCACCGGCTAAAAGGTTTGAAGCAGTTAAATCAACCCCTTTACGGCTTATTTTATTGTTGTAAAGCAACTCGGCTTCACTGCCATAACGAGTGTTGATGACATAGAGCTCGTGCTTGGTAACGACAAATGTGCGACTACCATCTGGTGAAATTAGTAAATTTTTGATTTCACCTTTAACAAAATCAAGTTCCGACTTTTCAATTTCCCACTCGATTTCTTCGGTCATGAAGTTTTCTTCGCCCTCAAGTTTAGCGAAGTGCAACGAGCCATTGCTCAATTGATAAAGGACACTGACCACACTTTCTTCGACAGCAAAGGCAAATCGAGTGATCGTTTCGTCTTGAGATTCAAAAAGCGACGGTAGACCTTCTTCACCAAATGGATAGTTTACTCTTGGTGATAAGGTACGCTGATTGTCTTTGAAGTCGATTTTAAACATTGGTTTTACGATGGTGAGTTCTGCGTCATCACTCATGTAACCAAAGAGACCTTGGTGAGGAGCTGAATTAGCAACTGCCACCACGTTTTGCGGGACACTCGCTTGAATAGAATCAAGTTGAGTGCCTGCAGATTCACCTTTAACATTGAAAAAATCAACTAGGCCCGATTTTGTCAGGGCGAAAGATATTTCGGTTTGCTCTTCTATGCCTACTGCAAAATATGATTTATCAACGGCTGTTGTCGCTGGACGCGCTTCTACATGTGCAGAATTAAACACAGGTTGAACGACGTACAATAGATAAAAGAAAATAAGTAACAATGCGCAAAGTACTAAAATACCGCCCGTCATGACGCCGTATTTAGCGGCTTTATCTTTAAAAAGACGAGTTGATTCGGTTTTTAACGCGTTGTCTAATGTTTGAGACATACTAAAATACCTACCCTAATTTAGATGGCGCGAAGTATATGTCATTATTGTTACAATAATGTGACAAGCCTTATTGGACGGCCCACTAACAAGCGCAAAAAGTTGATAGCCAGTATAGGAGTTTTTCTGGGTTTTGCCGTTAAATAGGCACAATTTTAACCAGTGTGTCACTGGATTAATTTATATTTTTTGTTAATACTCAAACTACAAATAAGAATAAAAAAAGGTACAGTCATTAATGAAGCATTTGGTGTTAACAGTCATTGCTGAAGACAAAACGGGTTTGGTAGAAAAAATATCAAATGTTGTTTTTGCTCATGAAGCAAATTGGCTGGCGAGTAATTTAAGTATTTTAAGCGGCTATTTTGCGGGTGTTATTGAGGTGATGGTGCCCGAAACCCAATTGGCCGAATTGCAAAAAGAACTAAGTGACCTCCCTGGGATGCAGATCACTACCCATTTATGCGAGGCACTCGAAACTAAACCTGCGCAAGACTTAGAGTTAGTGATTACAGGAAACGATCGCAAAGGGATCGTCCAAGAGTTATCTACAGTGATCAACCATAAAGGCGCTAACATTGTTAGCTTTGTTTCGTCGCATCAGTCGGCTCCAAACTGGGGAGGTGAGTTGTTTCACGCTGTTGCTAAAGTAACGTTACCAGAAGGAATGGATCCAGACGTGATCGTAAATGCTTTAGAGCAGATCGCTTCTGATATTATTGTTGATATAGAGTTAGAAGAGGCTGTGTAAACGAGTTATTCCGCCACTTGTTTATTCCTGACTTAACAACAAAAAAGCCGAGCATTAGCTCGGCTTTTGCGTGTTAGGACTTGGCTTAATTATTTAAGGCCAAGTTTTGCAAGTTGCTTTTGAACAACAGCAGCTGGTAGAGGGATATAACCGTCTTTTTCAACGATCTTTTGACCAGATTGTGACAATACCATTTTTACAAACTCAGCTTCCATTGGCGAAAGAGGCTTGTTCGGGTGCTTGTTTACGTAAACGTACAAGAAACGAGATAGTGGGTATTCGCCAGATACTGCATTTTCTGTAGTCGCGTCGATGTAGTTTTCACCGCGCTTCGCAAGAGGAACTGTACGAACGCCAGAAGTCTTGTAGCCGATACCAGAGTAGCCAATACCGTTAAGCGATGAAGATACTGACTGAACAACAGAAGCAGAACCAGGCTGTTCATTTACGTTGTTTTTGAAGTCACCCTTACAAAGGCCTTTCTTCTTGAAGTAGCCGTATGTACCAGATACCGAGTTACGACCAAATAACTGAACGTCTTTTGCTGCCCACTCACCAGTTAGACCTAAGTCACCCCAACGGTCTACATCTTTGTCACCACCACACTTACGAGTTGACGAGAAAATTGCATCAACTTCAGAGATTTTAAGACCTTTGATTGGGTTGTCTTTATGAACGAATACCGCTAGTGCATCGATTGCAACAGGAATAGCAGTTGGCTTATAACCGTAGCGCTTTTCGAAAGATTCGATTTCTTTTGACTTCATCGTACGGCTCATTGGACCAAATTGAGAAGTACCTTCTGTTAATGCTGGAGGAGCAGTAGAAGAACCCGCAGCTTGAATTTGGATGTTAACGTTAGGGTAAAAACGTTTAAACTCTTCCGCCCAAAACGTCATCATGTTAGCTAGTGTGTCAGAACCAACTGAAGAAAGGTTACCTGAGATACCACTGGTTTTTTCATACGTTGGGATATCCTTGTCTACTGCAACGGCAGAAGTGCTTACAAGTGATGCTAAGGTTAGGCCTAACGCGCCAACTAGTGCTTTTAGTTTCATTTTATTGCTCCAATAGTTTAAGACTTTTTGTTCAGTGGTTGGGACTGAACTGAAACTTAATTCGTTTTAACTGTGGTCATACTAGGCGATGAATATGACAAGTTTATTACACAAAAACTGTTTTATCCTTTTTTTAGGATCATTATTGTTAACCGTATGATCCTATTTATTTTTAATGTTACAACTAGGTGTTTTAAAACGAAAAAAGCCGCATTTAAGCGGCTTTTTAGAGTGTCTTTTTAAGCTAAGGATCGAATTAGAACTTGTGTTCTAAACCAAGTGCTAAATAGTTTTCGTCTTCAGACATATCCATGTTGTATGTCGTATAGAAACCGAATACTTTGGTATTTTTACCTAGCTTGCGGTCAGCGCCAATTGTAAAGCCATTGTCATCTTCTAGAGACTGGTATTGGCCTTTGAGGTCGTACTTACCTAACTTGTATTGTGCACTAACTAAGAAACCGTCTTTCTCTTCACCTGACTCAACGTTTTCTTGAGTTTGGAACATAAAGCCCAGTTTTACGTCAGATACTTTAGTACCTAGCGTTAAACGAGTTGCATCGTAACCTTTAACTTCGCTGTCGATAGCGATAGCTGCGTAGTACTTACCTTTTTTAAGTGCACCGTCACCGTATGTTAAAGAAAGTGAAGTTGCTGCATCATCAGCGTCTTCGTCAAGGATGTAACTGATGCCACCTTGGAAACCGTTGATGCTTGGCGTTTTATAAGAAATGCTGTCGCTCATTCGGTTTTCACCTTTCCACAACACTTTGATATCGCCCTCTAAATCAGAGAACAAGTCAAATTTGCCCTGTGATTGCTTAAACATAGTGTCGTTGCGACCGATAAGAACCTCACCAAATGCACCTTTTAAACCAACGTACTGGTTACGAGATTTTAAGTTTTTCTCACCAGACTCATCAGATACATCAACTTGTAGTTCGTATTTGTATACAACTTCCAAACCGCCATCTAACTTTTGTGAGCCTTTTACACCTAGACGAGAGTTGTTGCTTTTTAGTTCTGTGATTGACTCAGAGCCATCGTCAGAGCTTTGTACAGTTACGTTAACTTTACCGTAAACAGTAGTGTCAGCCATGACTGGCGCTGCCATTGCTGAAAGAACAGAAGCCGCTACAAGAGTTTTTAACATTTTCATAAGAGTACCTGTATAAGGAAATTGTAATACTAATAATGCCAATTTGGCTTAAACCAAATTGAAGTGGCGTTATTAGACTACATAAATGTTACAAAAATATTTCATTGTGAAATATTTGTGACATTTGTATTTAAGTTGTCGTAATTATTACACTTTTATTTCATTAAAAAAGTGACAATTAAGTCCTTAATACTAATTAATGCATCGTTTATCGAAAAATTTACTGCAGAAAAAAGTGCTGATCCCTGATGCTTTTAAAGTGACTGACTATTGTCATCCACAGTTAAGCTGTCCGTAAATATAGCTTAAGATTCCACAAAGCCAATAAATTAGGGGCTTTGAGAGCACTTTTTTGTAATTTTATTGCCCTAGCGCAAAGTTTGTAATTTTACAGATATCAGCTCTTCGATTTATAACCTCTAAGCACACAATAAATTCGAGCTTTGTTTTTTGTTCACTTTTGGCTAAATCTATTTAAAATAAAAACAAATACGGAATGCGGGTTTTTATAAATGGCGAGAGAGCAGTGGGGAATATGCAGTGAAGCAAATTTGCATGGCTTGCATTTGTTTTTTAATGCCCATGAGGGATATGAGCCTGCGATTCGTGAAGCGTTAAGTCAACTGCCGAAATTATTTGAGCAACTTGGCGATCAGTTTTCAGAAGCAATGTTTAGTGGCGTTGTTGCCATCGGCGCTAATTTTTGGTCTGAGTTGTATCCCAACAACAAGCCTAGCGGCCTAAAGCCGTTCCCTGCTATGCGTCACGAAGACAGACACATGCCAGCCGTACCGGTCGATCTGTTTTTTCAATTGCGATCTGACCGTCAAGATGTCAATTACATTGCCAGTCAAAAACTACACCAACTGTTTGGTGAAATGGTTGAGTTGATTGAGCAGGTTCCTTGTTTTAGATACCTCGATGGCCGTGACTTGACTGGCTTTGTCAAAGGCACTGCTAATGCCAAAGGTCGTAAAAGACGTGAAGTCGCTCTGGTAACAGAACCTGGACCTTTTGTCGGAGGCAGTTATTTACATGTTCAACGTTACCGACATCATCTCAATCGTTGGCAGCGCACTCCAACTGAAGAGCAAGAGCTAATCATTGGCCGTTACATAAAAGATAATGCAAAATTAGCCCCAGAAGACTTACCCGAAACAGCACATACGTTTCGTGCCAGATGCTTTAATCGCGAAGGGGAAGTTATTGAGCTATTGCGTCAGGGTATGCCCTATGGAAATCTAAATACGCAAGGTTTATTGTTTTTATCTTATTGCAAAGAGCCCGACAGTTTTGAAAAGATCTTGGCCAACATGGTGTTTGGTTCGGATGCGGGCAATTATGACCACTTACTAAATTACACGACAGCGGAAACAGGAGCTGCTTTTTTTGCGCCGTCGATAGATTACTTAGAGAATCAAGGAAACCTCGATTAACTCTGATTTATAAGCAACATTTGTAACATCACACTGGAAACAACAGGTCATTTAAAATGACCATATAACTATAAAGAAGGAACTACCATGAGTGAACTACTAAACATGGTGCTGTCATTTGAATTTGCAGCTCTAGTTTTGGTTATCGTGTTACTAAAGTCTTCAATAAAGTTTGTCCCGCAAAACAGGGCTTACGTCATTGAACGATTTGGTAAATTTAATAAAACGATTGAAGCCGGTCTCAACTTCATCGTGCCATTTATCGACGTCGTTGCATACGATCGCTCGTTGAAAGAACAAGCTATTGATGTGCCAGGCCAATCTGCAATTACTAGAGATAATATCTCGTTAATTGTCGATGGCGTGTTGTATTTCCGCGTTTTGGATCCTTACAAAGCCTCTTACGGTGTAGACGACTATGTGTTTGCTGTTATTCAGTTAGCTCAAACTACTATGCGAAGCGAAATCGGTAAGATGGAATTAGACAAAACGTTCGAAGAACGTGATTCTTTGAATACCAATATCGTCTCTTCGATCAATGAAGCCTCTGCGCCATGGGGTGTTCAGGTGTTGCGTTACGAAATCAAAGATATTGTGCCACCATCTTCTGTTATGGAAGCGATGGAGCGCCAGATGAAAGCTGAGCGTGAAAAGCGTGCACAAGTTTTGGAATCAGAAGGTGACCGCCAAGCAGCAATCAATGTTGCAGAAGGTGAAAAACAAGCACAGGTTTTGGCCGCGGAAGCTGAAAAAGCAGAACAAATCTTAAAAGCTGAAGGTGAAGCTCAAGCAATTATGCAAGTCGCCGCTGCACAGGCAGAAGCGTTAGAGCTAGTTGGTAATGTAGCTAAAACTGAGCAAGGTCAAAAAGCGATTCAACTTGATCTTGCAACTAAAGCGATTGAAGCTAAACAAGCCATTGCGAAAGAATCTTCAGTGGTTCTTCTACCAGATGGTTCAACGGATGCATCTAGTGTAGTCGCACAAGCGATGACCATTATTGACACTCTGAATAAGAAGTAGGAGGGCGGTATGTGGATTTTTGATGATACTGCGCAAATCCTAATGGCGATAGGGATACTTATGGCCGTTGTCGATATCGTTATCCTTGGATTTGCGACGTTCTTTTTAACCTTAATTGGCTTGGCGGTGTTAACAACGGGTTTGTTATTAAACTTCGGTATCTTTACTGATACTTGGGCTAATATTTTAATCTCAATTGCGGTTCTTTCTGCATTGTATACTGCGCTGTTATGGAAGCCATTAAGTCGTCTGCAACAAGACAGCAAACCACAAACGGTGAAATCAGATTTGATAGGTCACCAGTTTGTTTTAGAAACCGATGTTACCTCAGTACACCCTGGTATGTATTTGTACTCAGGAGTAAATTGGAAAATCGAAGCGGATTCTGATTTAACGGCGGGTGCTAAAGTCGAAGTGATAGAAGTACAAGTCGGAACAATGAAAGTGGCTCCTGTTACTGAGTAATGACAAAAGGTCATAACTATCAAATGGCTTCAAAAAAACAAAAAGGTCTCAATGTAAATTGAGACCTTTTTATTTCTTTTAAATTAGATTTTATTAGTTATCTATTAAACTGTTTCGAATAGGGCTTTTACATTTTCTAATGTGTGCTCGATTTCGCTAACTTTTAAAGGTGCGATAAAAATCGTGTCATCACCGGCGATGGTACCTAGCACGCCTTCAGCCTTACCAACTGAATCTAACAAACGAGCAATTAATTGAGCCGCACCTGGGCTAGTTTTGATGATGACCATAGCTTCGTTGTGATTAACGTCCAACACCAATTGTCGTAATGGACTCTTTGCCGTTGGCATGCCTAATTCAGCAGGCAAACAGTAAACCATTTCTTGTTTGGCGTTGCGAGTTCGTACCGCACCGAAACGGGTTAACATTCTAGAAACTTTTGACTGACTGACGTTATCAAAACCAAGGGCTTTCAACGCATCTACGATGTCACTTTGTGAACCGAAGCGTTCTTCGTTCAAAATGTCTTTAAATGCTTTGATCAGGGCGTCTTGTTTGTTTTGACTCATTGTATTTTTTCCTTGCCAGTCTTTTAGGCGGAATTTTAAAGCATTTCGCCATATAATACTAATTGCGAATTGAGTTTAGCTGGATAATTGAGTATGGTTGCCGGCAAATTTCACTTCTGAATCATTCTTTAAATTGGAGATTAATATGAAAGTAGCAGTGTTAGGTGCCGCTGGTGGTATCGGTCAGGCTTTATCTTTATTACTAAAAACTCAGTTACCTGCGGGTTCTGAATTATCGCTATATGACGTAGCTCCAGTCGTTCCAGGTGTTGCTGTTGATCTAAGCCACATCCCTACTCAAGTAAAAGTAGAAGGTTTTGGTAAGGACGACCTAGAAAAAGCATTAACGGGTGCTGACATTGTATTAATCCCAGCGGGTGTACCTCGTAAGCCAGGTATGGATCGTTCGGATCTATTCAACATCAACGCAGGTATCGTTAAGACTTTGGTTGAAGGCTGTGCGGACTTCTGTCCAGAAGCATGCATTAGCATCATCACTAACCCTGTTAACACTACAGTTGCAATTGCTGCTGAAACGCTAAAAGCAAAAGGCAAGTACAACCCAGCTAAATTATTCGGTGTTACGACTCTAGACGTAATCCGCGCCGAAACGTTTGTTGCTGAAGCAAAAGGCCTTAACTGTGAAGACATCGTTGTTCCAGTTATCGGTGGTCACAGTGGCACAACTATTCTTCCTCTTCTTTCTCAAGTTGAAGGTGTTGAGTTCACTCAAGAAGAAATCGAAAAACTAACTCACCGTATCCAAAACGCGGGTACTGAAGTTGTTGAAGCAAAAGCTGGTGGCGGTTCTGCAACACTTTCAATGGGTCTAGCGGCTGCGCGTTTCTGCTTGAGCCTAGTTGACGCATTAAACGGTGAAGAAGATGTATTCGAATTCACATACGTTGAAGGTGACGGTTCTGACGCTCGTTTCTTTGCACAACCAGTTCTTTTAGGTAAAGACGGTGTTAAAGAAATCTTTGATTACGGCGAACTAAGCGACTACGAAGCTAAGTGTAAAGCAGAGATGCTTGACGGCCTTCGTGGCGACATCACTTTAGGTGAAGAGTTCGTTAACGGCCAATAATCGTAGGCAGTAAACTAAAAAAGCACCTTAGGGTGCTTTTTTTGTGTCTTCGATTTGATGATTAAAAAGAAGCGAGTTGAGCCAAAGTGTTGTTAGGCCGAGCGATGGACCGCAACGTGAGCAAGACTGATTAGCGCTTGTTTAAATTCATTGTCCGGGATCACGCCCAACGCCTCTATTGCCTTGTCGGCTTCCTTTTCAGCTTGTTGACGTGTGTATTCAAGCGATCCAGTTTGTTTCATGACAGATAAGATATGATCTAAATGATCCATGCCATTGGCATTTTCGATCGCACTGCGGATCAAAGCCGCATTTTCAGGATCCGTATTCCACATAGCATATAGAAGAGGTAATGTCGGTTTGCCTTCGGCTAGGTCATCACCCACGTTTTTACCCATATCATCGGCATCTGATGTGTAATCCATCACATCATCAATTAACTGAAATGCAGTACCTAAGTGCATGCCGTATAATTGCATCGCTTTTTCGGTTTCTTCATTTGATCCTGAAATGATCGCGGCAAGTTGTGTGGCCGCTTCAAATAACCGAGCCGTTTTGCCATAAATCACATCAAAGTAGCTTTTTTCTGTCGTATCAGGATCGTTGCAGTTCATCAACTGCAGAACTTCGCCTTCTGAGATCGTATTTGTTGCATCAGCAAGAATCTTCATCACTCGCATCGAGTCCAACGTAACCATCATTTGGAACGAACGGGTATACAAAAAGTCGCCAACCAAAACACTGGCTTGATTACCAAAAACAGCATTTGCAGTTTCTTTACCTCGACGCATTGTTGACTCGTCAACAACATCATCGTGTAGAAGGGTTGCAGTATGGATAAACTCAATAATGGCGGCGAGAGTGTGGTGTTGTTCACCTTGATAACCTAGTGCGCGTGCAGCTAGTACAGTGAGCATAGGTCTGATGCGTTTTCCGCCACTGTTGACGATATACATGCCAAGTTGGTTGATAAGCGCAACGTCGGAGTTGAGCTGATCGCCTATGCACTTGTTTACGCTTTGCATATCTTCGGCAGCAAGTTCAATGATTTGTTTAGTATCCATGTACAGCTGTTTAGTCAATTGCCAATCGGAATGGTTGCGGAGTTTACCTGACAAACCCCAAAAGCCAAAATTTAATCGTAAAAACTCCGGTAAAATACCGATAAAACGGCATGAACTTGTGGTACTTTATGAACCTGTTACAGAAAGGTTTAAAATTTATTAAATTAACGCCAAATTAGTCTTGCTAAAAGCGGGGAAGTGCTTTAGAATTCGCGCCCTGTTTTACAGAATTAATTTGTGCGAAGAGCGCACAGGAGACGGAGTAATATGTACGCGGTATTCCAAAGTGGTGGTAAACAACACCGTGTTGCTGAAGGCCAAACCATTCGTCTAGAAAAACTTGACGTAGAAACTGGTTCTACAGTTGAGTTTGATCAGGTGTTATTAGTTGCTAACGGTGACGACGTAAAAGTTGGTGCACCATTAGTAGCTGGCGGTAAGGTTTCAGCTGAAGTTGTTTCTCACGGTCGTGGTGAGAAGGTTAAAATCGTTAAATTTAAACGTCGTAAGCATTCACGTAAGCAAGCGGGCCATCGTCAATGGTTCACTGAAGTGAAGATTACTGGCATTAACGCTTAATAAAGAAGGTACTTTAATATGGCACATAAAAAGGCTGGTGGTAGTACTCGAAACGGTCGTGATTCAGAAAGCAAACGTTTAGGTGTTAAGCGTTTTGGTGGCGAATCAGTATTGGCTGGTAACATTATCGTTCGTCAACGTGGTACTAAGTTCCACGCTGGTCAAAACGTAAGCATGGGTCGTGACCACACGTTGTTCGCGACTGCTGGCGGTAAAGTTAAGTTCGATACTAAAGGTCCACTTAACCGTAAATACGTAAGCATCGTTGCTGAATAAGTTTAACGAAAGTTACAATTTGAAACCCCGCTTATTGCGGGGTTTTTTATTTCCCCAATTCCATATTAGTAGCAGACTGGCAGTCTAGTCACTTCAGTCATATAGTTACTAGTATTGTTACACGTGTTCCAACCCAAAGAGTTAGTAGTCGAATGAAATTTGTTGATGAAGTTGAAATTAAAGTCGAAGCCGGTGATGGTGGTAATGGTGCCTCGTCTTTTCGTCGCGAAAAATACGTCCCAAAAGGTGGCCCAGATGGTGGCGACGGCGGTGATGGCGGTGACGTTTTCCTAGTCGCAGATGAAGGTTTAAATACCCTAATTGACTACCGCTTTGAACGCTTTCATAAAGCTCAGCGTGGCGAAAACGGGATGGGACGCAATTGTACAGGTTCTCGTGGTGAGGACTGCTTGTTGTCGGTTCCTGTCGGAACACGCGCTCGTGACATCGACACTGGTGAAGTGATTGGTGATCTACTTAAACACGGTCAGAAGTTACTAGTTGCTAAGGGTGGTTATCACGGTTTGGGTAACACGCGTTTTAAAAGCAGTGTAAACAGAGCGCCACGCCAAAAGACCAATGGCACGCCAGGTGAAGTTCGCAACTTACAACTAGAGTTATTATTGTTAGCCGATGTGGGTATGTTAGGTCTACCAAACGCTGGTAAATCGACTTTTATTCGCTCTGTGTCAGCTGCTAAACCAAAGGTAGCGGACTACCCATTTACAACGCTTGTACCTAACCTTGGCGTTGTCCGCGCTGGTAATTCATTCGTTGTTGCTGATATTCCCGGTTTGATCGAAGGTGCCGCAGATGGCGCTGGTTTGGGTATTCGTTTCTTGCGCCATTTAGAGCGTTGCCGAGTACTGCTTCATTTAGTCGATATTATGCCGGTTGATGGCTCTGATCCTGTAGAAAATGCTAAAGTGATCGTAAGTGAACTTGAGCAATACAGTGAAAAGCTAGCAGAAAAGCCACGCTGGTTAGTATTTAACAAAATCGACTTGCTACCTGAAGATGAAGCAAATGAGCGCTGTAAAGAAATTGCAGAGCAGCTAGGTTGGGAAGGTCCAATTTATCAAATTTCAGCGTCACAAGGTTTAAATACTAAAGATCTTTGTAACGATCTTTCTGACGCACTTGAAGAAATGCCTCGTGAAGTTGTTGAAGAGCAAGAAGAGAAAGTAGAGTTCCAGTGGGACTCTTACCACAATGATGTTATTGATGACTTCGACGATGACGATGATTTTGACGAAGATGATTATGACGTTGAGGTAATTTACAAGCCTTAATGTCAAACGATTGGTTGGACTTGAATAGAAAGTATTTAACCACATTGATGAAAAAGATATGATAGCCCTCTAATTAAGAGGGCTTTTGTATATTATGACCAAAATTTCACTCATTGCAGCAATGGCGAACGGTAGAGTTATCGGTAAAGATAATGACATGCCGTGGCATATGCCTGCAGATTTAAAACATTTCAAATCAGTTACTTTGGGTAAGCCCGTGGTTATGGGAAGAAAGACATTCGATTCAATTGGTCGTCCGCTTCCTGGCCGTCAAAACATTGTAATTACGCGTAACTCAGAATGGCAACATGAAGGGGTATTGACCGCTCACTCTACTGAGCAAGCTCTATCTCTATTGAAAGATGCGCCAGAGATAATGATCATTGGTGGCGGTCATATTTATGAGCAATTTTTGCCATTAGCAAGCCACTTGTACTTAACTTTTATAGATCTTGATGTAGAGGGCGATACAAGGTTTCCAGATTGGACTGAAGTAGCGGATTGGCAAGAAACAGAGCGTCAAGCTCATGATTCAGATGATAAAAATCCTCATCAGTATCAGTTTGTAACTCTTAAGCGACAAAGCAAATAATTCGCTATGCTACGCAGGTCAGATTTGCTATATTCTGAACAAGTAGTAATGTTCGCAAAAAATTAATAACGAGAAGTATATGAAATTATTGGTATCTTTATTATCAACTGTATTAGTTGTATCAGCGTTATCTACAAGTGCACCAGCACAGGCAGATGTTGCGTCGTTTTTAGCAGGAGTTTGTGACAACGTTGCAACGGATAACAAAAGCCGATTCCGTAAAAAGTTAAAAAATGCGGGTGTAAAACTACGTAACATTTACGACGGTGTTACTTGTGGTGGTGATAACTTAATTCGCTACGCAATGCAAAAGAACGCAGAGTCTGTTGGTGTATTTATGGTTAAGCGCCTTCCTTCATCTCACTTTGATGGGTCTGGTGATTTAGAGTGGGCAAAAGCAAACGGCTTTGGTGACTCTAAGATTGCAGAGGCTATTGCAAGTCGCTAATTTCAGTTAAATATAAAAAAACCGCCATACGGCGGTTATTTTATATTTGTTTTTTGTTATTCAAAGTTATTGGGATCAAATCTAAACTCTATGGCTTCGTTAAGAGGCAGTGGACGGCTAATAAAGTAACCTTGAGCATAAGTCACCCCCAAAGATTTTAAAGAATCAAAGATTTCTTTGGTTTCAACAAACTCGGCAACACTGGTTTTGTTTAAAACCATAGCGACATTACTTATGGCCTCAACAAGGGTTCTGTCAACATCATTACAGATCATATCCTTTACAAATGAGCCATCTATTTTAACAGAGTGGGCCGGCAGCTCTTTTAAATATGCAAAAGTACTAAAGCCTGTACCAAAGTCATCAATAGAGAACTTACAACCTAGCTTACTCAACTGTTCAATCATACGGCGGGTGCCACTAACGTTGGTTAAACTGGCCGACTCGGTCAATTCGAATATAATCCTTTCACCTGCGACGTTGTACTGTGACAGCTTTTCTTCAATAAGTGGTAAAAGTCTCTCATCTGAGAATGCTTGAGCAGATAGGTTAATTGCAACTCGGTGTAATTTAGGATTTTCACTAGCGAGCTTAATAGTTTTGTGGACGACCTGATGATCTAAAAAGCTAATATCTTCAGCGCGTTCTAATGCAGGAATAAACTCATTCGGATAACTCAGTTTGTCAGCTACTTGTAAACGAACTAGGGCTTCGAAGTACGCGACATCATTGTCGTCATAGGACCAAACAGGCTGGAAGTGCATTACTAGGTTGTCGTCAATGATCGCTTGTTGAAGCCTTTGAACCCACTTCATGTTATCTAGTTGCTGGGTTGACTCTGTGTCTCCTTCAACATAGCTATGGGTGCGGTTACGGCCTTTGTTTTTAGCGACATATAAAGCGATATCAGCTTGTCGCAAATACTCGGCAGCGGTTGCTTGGCCATCAATTTCAGAGACTCCGATAGAAGCACTGACTTTATAGGTGTTGTTGCCAAATTGGAAATGGGCATTTGCGATTTGATCACAAATATTATTACCAATATCAATGGCATCTTTGAGCTTGGTCTCTGACAATAAAATAACAAATTCATCGCCACCAACACGGCACAAAATATCAGAGTGACGCAACCGAGTCGAAAGGATTTGAGAGACTTCCTTTAATACAAGATCGCCCATTTGATGTCCTTCTGTATCATTGATGATCTTAAAATGATCTAAATCTATGTACAGTAAACAATGTGTTTCATTGCCCCGAGAAGCAAGCAATGTCATGCGGTTGAGTTCATTGTCGAAATAATAACGATTATAAAGGCCTGTGAGGGTATCGTGCAGAGCCAGATGTTGTAACTTTTCTTCGGCTTTTTTGCGATCGTCAATATTATCGAGGGTGGCTGTTAAGCCGTGAACTCGACCCTCTTTCACTAGTTGGTGAAGTCGCACTTCGACCCAAACCGTCTTGTTCATGACAGTTCGAATTTTTACTTCTGCCGTAGTACTGGTGACATTTGCCATCAAAATATCATTCAATTGATTGCTGAATCGATTGTGACCCAAATCATCAAATTCAATGAATTCCATAAGCGTTAAGTTGAGACTGTCTTGAATGGAAAATCCAGTGAGTTCCTGCCATGCACGATTCATAAACTTAATTCGACCGGCATTATCTAGCTCCATAACTACCGAACTTAGGTTTTCTAATAGTTTGGTGTGAGCATCTGACAGGTTTTTAAACTTTTGCTCGCTTCGCTCTAACTGATTAACCTTAGAAGCAAATTGTTTGTTACTGATAATAAAGTCATTTCGCTGTGCGGCACGTTCACAAATGTTTAGTACACGGTTTTTATTTATAGGGTTATAAATAAAATCACTGGCGCCGTTGGTCATATAAAATTCGGCACGCTCTGTGTCGTCGCGTGGAATTATTACTACGACTGAAATTTCGGGCTTTTCCTGCCGAATACTGTTCATCAAAACAAGCGAGGTTTCATCTGGTAGATCACTGTCCAAAACAACAAGGTCAATATCGTGTTGGCGAATTAATGCGAGTCCTTGCTTTGCACTTTCGGCTTCTAAAGTCGCGAACTTTACATTAAACAGAAGGTTTAGTTCGTCGCTTAGGTCAGGGTCGGCAACCACAGTTAATGTCGTTAATTTAGTAGAAACTGGTAGTTCACTAGAAAAAGCGTCAGCTAATATTGTATTAACTTCATTTAATTCACTTTTTGTGACAACGGCATTTATGCCAAATGATTTTGCGGTTGCTTCAGCGATGCGCTCGCAATGTGTATCGGTTAGTAGGACGATAGGGACTTTTTTGTCAGACTTGTAAATATCTGAACGAATTAAACTGGATAAACTCCAGCCATCTACCTTTCCCGCGTTAATTTCTGAAATGATAAATTGGTATTTTTTACGCTTGAGGTGCTCGATAGCAATACTGCTATCAGGGACGGTATCAATGTCAAACAGTTGTAACGAGTTAATTTTTTCCATTAACAGCCGTTTAGTACGAAAATCAGAGGTGATCAATAAAAGTGGCAGCAACTGCGGCATTTTCCCTACCTAAAAACTTTACCTGAGAGGATACTTTATAAACTAATTCATAAATTAACAAGTTAACATTCGAGTTTCTGTGAATGGTTTTAGTGTGGTTATAAGTCAAACACTGGTATAATTCTGCGCAAATTTTTTTAGTTTCTGTTTTACGTTTATAGGTGTGTTGTGCAAGTCGCAGATTTTCATTTTGATTTACCTGAAAAATTAATCGCTAAATCACCCAAAAAAGAGCGCTCAGCCAGTAGGTTGATGCAATTAAATGGTGAGACGGGCGAGATTACTCATCGTCAATTTGAAGAAATTATCGAATTGATCGAGCCCGGTGATTTGTTGATCTTTAACAATACTAGAGTAATTCCGGCACGCTTATTCGGCCAAAAAAGTTCCGGTGGTAAAGTTGAAATTTTGGTTGAACGTTTATTAGACGAACATTCAGTTTTGGCTCATGTACGTGCCAACAAATCGCCAAAACCTGGCAATGTCATTCACTTTGACGGCGGTATTAGTGCACAAATGGTACAACGTCACGACGACTTGTTTGAGTTGCGATTTGAAGGTGAGACACCAGTATTAAACCTGCTAGAACAACATGGCCACATGCCATTACCGCCCTATATTGACCGCCCTGATACAGAAGATGACAAAGAGCGTTATCAAACGGTTTACAATGAAAAGCCTGGTGCAGTAGCGGCCCCAACAGCAGGACTTCACTTTACTGAAGAATTGTTAGCAAAAATTGAAGCTAAAGGCGCCAAAAAAGCATTTGTGACGCTACATGTTGGAGCGGGTACGTTCCAGTCAATCCGAGTTGATGACGTGACTGAACACAAAATGCACTCTGAATACGCAGAAGTTCCTCAAGATGTTGTTGATGCTGTCATCGAAACCAAAAAAGCGGGTGGTCGGGTTATTGCAGTAGGCACTACCTCTGTTCGTTCGCTTGAATCTGCTGCTTGGAAATCAGAAATGGCCACCAAGCAATTCGAACAATTGACACCATTTACAGGCGAGACAGACATTTTTATCTATCCTGGTTTTGAATTTAAGTTAGTTGACGCAATGGTGACGAACTTCCACCTTCCTGAGTCAACATTGATAATGTTGGTGTCTGCTTTTTCTGGTAAGCAAAACATATTAAAAGCCTATAACGAGGCGATTGCCGAAGAATATCGTTTCTTTAGTTATGGCGATGCAATGTTTTTAACTCGAAAAGAGTTAGAAGGCTAGAAATTCTCGTCTGGTTAGGCGACTTTGAGCAGTGATTTCGATATACTACTGCGCAGTTTTGTAAAGCTGGTTTTGTTCTAAAAACATCCAGCAAGTTGAACACAAAAAAGAGTTTAAAAATGAAGTTTGAGTTAATCAACACTGATGGTAAGGCCCGCCGCGGCAAAATCACATTCGAACGTGGTGTCATCGAGACTCCAGCGTTTATGCCAGTGGGTACCTACGGCACAGTAAAAGGTATGACTCCGGATGAAGTGAAAGAGACCGGCGCTCATATTTGTTTAGGTAATACTTTTCACCTAATGCTTCGCCCGGGAACTGAAATCATCAAAAAACACGGTGATTTACATGATTTCATGAACTGGGACAAACCGATTTTGACCGACTCTGGCGGCTTCCAAGTCTTCAGCTTGGGCGAGATGAGAAAAATCACTGAAGAAGGGGTTGAGTTCCGCTCTCCAATCAACGGTGAAAAAATCATGTTGACTCCTGAGCGCTCAATTGCGGTGCAACGAGACCTAGGCTCTGACATTGTTATGATTTTTGACGAGTGCACGCCTTATCCTGCGACACGTGAAGAAGCGAAAAAGTCTATGGAGCTGTCTTTGCGTTGGGCTGAGCGTTCTAAACAAGAACACGGTGACAGTGAGTCGGCGTTGTTTGGTATCGTTCAAGGTGGCATGTATCCGGATCTTCGCGAAGTATCTTTAGCAGGTTTGGTAGAAATTGAATTTGATGGCTATGCAATTGGCGGTTTGTCGGTAGGTGAACCAAAAGAAGACATGATCAATATTCTAGACACTACTGCCTATAAACTTCCGGAGCACAAACCTCGTTATTTAATGGGTGTGGGTAAACCAGAGGATATCGTTGAAGCGGTTCGTCGTGGTATCGATATGTTTGACTGTGTTATGCCAACGCGTAACGCAAGAAATGGTCACTTATTCATTACTGGTGAAGTAATCAAAATCCGTAATGCTAAACACAAAGACGATACATCGCCTTTGGATCCGCACTGTGATTGCTACACATGTAAAAACTACTCGCGCGCGTATCTTCATCACTTAGACAAGTGTAACGAAATCTTAGGTGCGCGTTTGAATACGATTCACAACCTGCGTTATTACCAACGTGTTATGCAGAGCTTGCGAGATGCCATCGAGGAAAATCGATTGGACGAATACGTAGAAGCTTTTTATGCACGTCGCAACTTACCTGTTCCGCCATTGTCGGAAGAAGGTATGCCTAAAAAATAATTTGCAGTTTTTGGGGCTTTAGTATTGTAGAGTCAGTACAAAGTCCCAATATATTCTTTCATACATTAAAAAAATAATAACCTTTAGGGGAATTTCAATGAGTTTATTTATCTCAAATGCGCACGCAGCAGCACCAGGTGGTGCGGCAGCCGCTGGCCCAGACATGATCATCATGTTAGTTGTTTTTGCACTGATCTTTTATTTCATGATCTACCGCCCTCAATCAAAGCGTGTAAAAGAGCACAAAGCACTAGTTAGCTCGCTAAGCAAAGGCGATGAAGTGCTAACAGCAGGTGGTTTAATTGGCAAAATCACAAAAGTATCTGAAGAAAAAGACTTTGTTAAAGTTGAGCTTTCTGAAGGTAACGAAGTGATGATTCAAAAAGCCTCTATCAACTCAGTATTGCCAAAAGGCACTATCAAGTCGATTTAATATCAAGCCAGTCGCTTTGCGGCTGGTTTTTTGTTTGGATAAAAGATTCGAAAAGGGTTAGTTCGTGTTAAACAAGTATCCGATGTGGAAATACATCATGGTTGTTATGGTGCTGCTGATTGGCGCATTGTACTCAGCCCCTAATTTATATGGTGAAGATCCGGCTGTTCAAGTATCAGGTCTTCGCGGCGCAGAAGTGGATGAAGTGATTCTAGATAGAATCATCAATACCTTAGATGAACAGCAAATCAGCTACAAAAAAACCGAACTGGCTGCAGGTCGATTGTTGATTCGTTTGAAAAACGAAGACCAACAACTTCGCGCAAAAGAAGCAATTTCAGAGAAGCTAGACGATAAATTTGTTGTTGCCTTAAACCTTGCTCCAGCAACGCCTGACTGGTTAGAGTCATTTGGCGCGTCGCCGTTAAAACTTGGCCTTGATTTACGTGGTGGTGTTCACTTCTTGATGGAAGTTGACATGAAAGAAGCCATGAACAAATCATTTACGCAAATGGTTCAAGACTTCAGAGCAGACTTACGCGAAGAAAACATTCGTTATCGCACCATTAAACGAGACATCGCTAAAGACGCGGTGATCGTTCAAGTTCGCAAAGCCGAAGACTTAGATGCTGCTCGTCGCTTTTTACAAAACCGTTACCCAGACCTATCTGTGACAGAAGACTCGTATACAGACGAGCCTGACTTAATGGTCAAGATGACCGAAGAGCGTATTAAGGAAACTCGCCAATACGCGGTTGACCAAAACATCACTATCATTCGTAACCGTGTTAACGAACTTGGTGTTGCTGAGCCTCTAGTTCAACGTCAAGGTTTGGACCGAATCGTCGTTCAGTTACCTGGTGTTCAAGACACTGCTCGTGCTAAAGAGATCCTAGGTGCAACGGCAACACTAGAATTTAAAATGGTTTATGAAAACGGTGACATTAACGCTGCGTTACGTGGCCGTGTTCCTCCAAAAGCAAAACTATACGAAGATGCTGATGGTCGACCTGTATTACTAGAAAAGCGTGTTCGTCTTACTGGTGACCACATTGTCGATGCGCAAAGTGCGTTTGACGAGTACGGTATGCCACAAGTTGTTATCAACCTTGACACCAAAGGTGGTAACAAAATGCAGGCGATGACTAAAGACAACGTCGGTAAGCCAATGGCTGTGGTATTTATAGAGTACAAGCCTACGGAACAAAAAGACGAGAATGGCGTTTCTAAACTCAAGAAAGTTGAACAAGTTATCCAGGTTGCAACGATTCAATCGCGTCTTGGCCGTCGTTTCTCAATTACTGGTATAGACACACCGCAAGAAGCACAAAACTTAGCATTGATGCTACGTGCAGGTGCCTTGATTGCACCAATTCAAATTGTTGAAGAGCGAACGGTTGGTCCAAGCCTAGGTCAAGAAAATATTGACGCTGGTATGAGTGCCGTAATGCTTGGTTTTGCTTTGGTACTGATCTTTATGTTGGGTTATTACAAGAAGTTTGGCTTGGTCGCTAACATTGCACTTGGCGCTAACCTTATTTTGATTGTAGGTGTTATGTCTATGATCCCAGGAGCCACTCTTACATTACCGGGTATTGCTGGTATCGTTCTTACGGTAGGTATGGCGGTTGATGCCAACGTTCTAATCTTTGAGCGTATCCGTGAAGAGCTTCGCGCTGGCCGTAGTCCGCAGCAAGCGATTCACCACGGTTATGATAGCGCCTTCTCAACCATTGCTGATGCCAACATTACCACCTTTATCGCCGCTGTGATTTTGTTTGCAGTTGGTACAGGTCCTGTAAAAGGCTTCGCTATTACCTTGGCGATTGGTATTGCAACATCAATGTTTACTGCCATTGTGGGAACACGAGCTATCGTGAACGCCGTTTGGGGTGGTAAAAAACTTGATAAGCTTTCTATTTAATTGGTGGACGGAAACATGCAGTTATTAAATTTGGAAAAAACCATCAACTTTATGTCAATCCGCCGTTTTACTGGTGCGATTTCAATATTGTTGATCATTGCGTCGTTGGCGTCGTTTGCTATTAAAGGCATGAATTGGGGATTGGACTTTACCGGTGGTAGTTTGATCGAAGTCTCTTTTGATAAAAGTGCGGATTTAAAACAGATCCGCGGTGTGTTAGCAGAAGAGGGTTTTGGTGATGCAACAGTTCAAAACTTTGGTTCGAGTAAAGATGTTCTTATTCGATTAGCACCGCGTAAACGTGCAGATGACGAGTCAAATGGCGAAAAGATTACCGCTGCTATGATTGGCGACAGCATTATGTCTGCGCTTCAAGAAATGGACTCATCTGCGACTAAACGTCGAATCGAGTTTGTGGGTCCAAGCGTAGGTGACGAGTTACGTGAACAAGGTGGCTTGGCAATGCTAACCGCTTTGATCTGTATCTTGATTTATGTTGCTTTGCGCTTTGAGTGGCGTTTTGCCTTGGGCTCTGTATCTGCGTTAGCTCACGATGTAATTATCACATTAGGCTTGTTTAGCGCATTGGGTATCGAGTTTGATTTAACCGTGTTGGCGGCGATTTTAGCGGTGATTGGTTACTCTCTAAACGATACCATTGTTGTATCTGACCGAATCCGTGAAAACTTCAGGAAGATGCGTGACGGCGGACCAGAAGAAATCATCAACGAATCTTTAACTCAGACTCTAAACCGTACTATGGTTACGTCAATTACAACTATTCTTGTATTGATTGCGCTGCTTGTAATGGGCGGTGCATTGATTAAAGGCTTTGCAACTGCATTGCTATTCGGTGTTGTGATTGGTACATATTCATCAATCTACGTTGCAAGTTCGATTGCGTTGTCATTAGGTATCAGTAAAGAAGATCTAATGCCGACAGTCGTAGAAAAAGAAGGTGAAGACCAAGACCAGCTTATGCCATAAGTTGATTTTGGTGAGGTTTGATTAGGCCGGACTATGTTTGGCCTATTACCAAAAAGAAATCATCAGATATAAAAAAAGCGCCCTAAGGCGCTTTTTTTATATACTTTCCGGCATCCTATAAACTGAATCCTTCAGTCCGTCTTCCCTAGGCTCCCTGCTGTCATTTCCTTCGACGTCCTGCTCCCTGTAGTTCCAAGAATTCCATCTCAAAAGCGTCCTGCTTTCCCTTCAATCCTTTGCGCATCCTACGCTTCCAATCCATTTATTCCTGGCGTCCTGCCTTCCTTATTCCATCCTTTTAGTCAGCTCCTGCCTTCCTAACTTATGTCCCTAATCGCATCCAGCGTGTCCATTCCCTGTGTGTTAAATCATTTAACACTCTCGTCGTTAAGTGGGATTAATACTAAATGAAATTTGCTGTGCGAGAAGTTCTAAAATAGAAAAAAGTTTCTTGAAATGATTTTGAAACCCTAATTATTAGTAATTATTTCCTTTTAAAACAATGAGTTGGGAAAAGTTAGTAGGGGTTTTACCCATAAATTTAGGCCAAATCTGCAAGTGTTGTGAGATATATCTCACAAGGTGAGGGGAATAACGACTATGTTTTCCAATTTGGAGTATAATCTTAGTTATTGTATACGCCAAAACCTGAGGGAGAGTTCATTTTGGACGTTGATTTTATTTATGACACTGACAACCGAGTTCACTATATCGAATTTGATGGAGAACACAAAGCTCTCGCAAACTTTTTAAACAGTGAATTTCACCCGGGTAGGTATGAAAGCAAAAGTTTGAAAGAATTTGTCGAGCGATTAGAAGCAGAACAAGGGGATATTTCGTATTCTGAGTGGACTGTGTCCTTTGACCGCAATGAAGTGAGCATCGTCAATAATGCGATAAAAACTCAAGCCCACCCAGCGCATGAGGATACCTATCACGTTATGGAGTGGGAATATCAATACTCGTGTGGGAAGCTCGATATCCTGGCTGTATTAATGGACTGGATTGACTTTATCGAACAAAGTTAAGCTAATTGGTGTTATGCCGTATAAAACTTTAAAGCACTCTCAATTGCTTTTATCTCTTGTACAGACGCATTTTCAAACTCGATGCCTGCGTAAACATGTTCACCTTGTTCTTTTTGCCAAGCAAGGTGTCCTTTTAATACGATTGGGGCTTGGTCTCGGTACTCATTCAAATCTTGGCACGGAAGTTTTAACGAGATGGTCATCGGCTCCAAATCTTTTAATTCCGGAATCGGCTGAGTAAGCAGTAGACCAAGCCCTGTCGTGCTTAAGTCTTTAGATAGACCGTTTAATTCACCAAACTCGCCTTTGATACTGACTAGGTTATGACCTGTTATACGCGTCGCTTTACGTTTACAAAATTCTTGTTTGGCTTTTTGATCGTTAAACTGAACGGACTTATCGATATTTAGACCAGATAACTGGGCATTTAGAGATTGCGTCAAGTTGTTTAATGACGTCGAAATATTTGATGAGTTACTGATCTTCTTACTGTTTGTCGCAATCGTTTTAAATAGTACTTTGAGTAGGCCATTTAACTGATTAAAGCTTAATATTTGTTGTTGCACGACTTGTTCTATTTGTTGGTTTAACTCAGACGTGTCGGTAATGTCAGTTTGCATAGTTTGAACAACATCAGCTGTTTGGGTAATTTGATTTTGGCTCTCGTTAATGTTTTCGACGAGTAACTGCATAGAGGATTGGGCTGTGGTTACTTTACTTAACAGCTCATCTAAGATTTGCGTAATTTGATTAGCTGAGTTTTGTGACCGAACGGCTAACCCGCGAACCTCATCCGCAACAACTGCAAACCCCTTGCCTTGTTCACCTGCACGCGCAGCTTCAATGGCGGCGTTAAGTGCGAGTAAGTTGGTCTGTGCGGCGATGTCTTTTATCGTCGAAAGTATGGAATTGATATTACGACTAAACTCGACTATCTCTTCTACTTGTGCAGAAGTCTCACCGATATTGCCTGACACGTGAGTCAACTGACTGATTGATTCAGTCAGAGAGGTGAAACTTTTTTTCGCTTGTTGCTCTGCTACTAGTGAGCGCTGATTGGCTTCTTGGCTAATTGTTTGAACTTGTTCCGCTACGTTTTGAACCTGGAGGGTAGCTTGGTTAATTTCGCTTTCTTTTGCTTTTTCTGTCTCGGTCATAACTTCTATTTCTTGAGAAATAGTCGCTATCTGAAAGGCACTTTGGCCCATGTGTTTGGTCGAACGCTCAACGTCATTGAGAATTGAATTTAGCTTGCGGATCATTAAGTTAAAACGTCGCTCTAGTTCACCAATTTCATCTTTTGAATGAACCTCTACCGTTTGAGTTAAATCTCCGTGTTCTACCGCTTCTAATGATTTGACTAAGTTTAGTATTGGTTCAACAAAGAGTTGTGCAACTAGCATAATCACAAAAAACTGAAGACCAAACTGTATCAATGTGTCCCATATCGAATTGACGTAGAAATCTGACAGTTGTTGGTTGAGCGTAGCAATAAGGGCAGGATCTGAGGTGTTTTTTGAAACCGTATCGATCACGTGTTCAATTTCATTGGACGCGATGATTCTGTTGTAGACAGTAGTGATCATGGCGATAGCCATAAAGCCGACTTGTAGTTTCCATCGAAGGCTCAGTTTCAACCAAAATTCTTTCATTGTTATACTTATTATTATTTGAATGGTCTATTAAAGGTATACGGCAATCTATGTGTCGGCCTTGGCTTAGATTACTTTAATTTGGAAAGAAAATACAAAAAAAGGCGCTATCTGCGCCTTATTTATTCAAAAATGAGTCATTAATGACAATTAGTGACTGTGGCCACAGCCGCCAGCACCGTGGGCATGACCGTGAGCGATTTCGTCAGCCGTCGCTTCTCTAACGTCAATGATTTCAACGTCAAATTTAAGGTCAACACCAGCTAGAGGGTGGTTACCGTCAACGGTAACAGACTCATCGTCTTTATCAACAACGATGACTGTTTGGTCGCCGTTATCTGTAGTGGCACGTAATTGCATGCCAACTTCAACGTCAAAATCTGCAAACATTTCATTACCAATGCGTTGTACCAGACCATCGTGACGCGGGCCGTAAGCATTTTCTGCATCTACTGCAACTTCAAAAGTATCGCCTTTTTCATGACCGATTAACGCATTTTCTAAGCCTTCAATCAAAAACTTAGAGCCTTGTAGTAATACCAACGGCTCGCTGTCATATGAGCTGTCGATTAAGTTATCTTCTTTATCTTTAACAGCATAGTGCATGGTTACAACTGAGTTATTTGCGATTTTCATAGGGATCCTTAATCTTGTTCTAGGGTGTAGGGAAGAGGCATAATTTGCGCACATATGTCGCTCTCTTCGTCGATGAACAGGTGTTCACTTTGTTCTGTGTCGTTTGGCAATACCACTTGGAATACGGTCTTGCCATTACCCGCTTGACTGGTAATTACTTTACCACTTTTACGGCGACGTTCATTCATTTCTCGATAGATATCTTGGCCAGGCGTTAACTCAACTTCCGTGTCTATTTCTGCAATGTACAGGGCACGTTTGTTTTTGCCTAAATAGCGCATGCGAGCGACCATTTCTTGGCCCATGTAACAGCCTTTTTTAAACGAAATATAATCTAACGCTTGTAGGTTCATCATTTGCGGAACGTATTCACCAATGATGTTGTTATAAAGGTGAGCGCGACCAGAGGCGACTTCAAGTTGCCACCATGTGGTGTGGGCTTCTTTAGAGTCTGTAGCCTTGTCTTCTTGGTTTTGTTTTGAAACAAGAAGTTGATGGCTGGTGGTCAAATCAAAGATAACGTCGCTTTCAGTAATATTGTCAGTAAAACTGTCTGTTAAACCGGTTACCCCGTAAACATACCAGTTAGCACTGTCATCGGTTATGTCAGTTTTGGCAAACACTGCATATTTATTGAGTTCAGCAAGGGTAACCTTGAGGCTGTCTTTTACCATCACCAAAAACAAATCTTGGTTCTGTTCAAACGCTAAAAATGCAGACCAAGCTTTACCTTTAGCATTACAATGGGCTCCTGCGATCCACGCTTTTTCTCGTAATTGAAAAACGTCACAGGTTACTTGACCTTGTAAAAACTCATGGCTTTGTTCGCCGGTTAATTTGATTACGCCAAATTCTGGTAGAGTAACTAATTCGCTCATTATTCTCTTCAAAGTTAATCTTTCCTTTATCTATGGGGGCATTGTACAGAAGAACAAGGTGGGATGGCAGAGTTATGCTATAAGTTTAAAAAAGTGTGATTAATTTTGCTAATAAGACAGTATAATCAAGGCTAAGCAAGAAGAACCAATCAGGAATGCATTACTCATGACAGAATCTAAAGCAAAAGTTGTTTATGTCGATGCCTCAGGCACAAAGTTTCAATTGGACTCCAAACCTAAGTTGAAGTGGGCGTGTCGCCGTGGCATGTTAGAATTAGACGTCTTGTTCGAACCTTTTGTCGATGAAGCATATGATGCATTAGATAATGCCGACAAAATGGCGTTCCAAAAACTATTGGCGTGTGAAGATCCCGATCTTTTCGCTTGGTTTATGGGTCACAAAGAGTGCGAAGACGCTGAGCTAAATCGCATAGTCCAGATCATTCTGAACCGTGTAAAAGCATCTTAATTCAATAAAGAAGCTACAATTGGGTGATGAAACAAAATCACCCTCTCGAAACCTCAATCCCTCTGATTTCCAGCCGACTTAATCAGCGCCACTTAACTTCAATTCGACCTTTATCCGTCACCCGTGCGTTGCTCTACTTTTCTCACTATATGTTGTTGGTGGTGTATTTGACTAAACAGCACTTAGGATCAGTCCACTATGACGTTCTGCGATTTATATTTTCGAGTTATGTGATTTTGTTGTTGGTGTTTTTGGTTGAACTATTGTTATTTGGGTGTTGGCGAACAGCGAGAAGTCAGATAAACAAAAAGGAAGAATATCAGCTGCTTCCTTCTAGTTTGCGAATTGGCCCATTGATGATCTTAGATATTTACTGTAGCCCGTACCGATCAAACAATGCTCCTAATCAGGGTAATCACAAAAGCCAGCAACCAGCCCAAAAGAGCGAGAGAAAGCTCACCATGGGTGATGGGGTGTACTTAGTTTTAGTGGTTTTTTCTGATCAAGTCAGTACCAAGTGTTGGCGGGAATGGTGCTTAAAACTAGCGTTTATCCGCAGCCAATCCTCCTAACCTAACTGATATTTATCCACCTAGACTTTACTCAATATCGTAGGCGAAGAGGTTGGTAACGTTTCTGGATAATCAATGGTGTAATGCAATCCACGGCTTTCTTTACGAGATAAGGCACTTTGAACAATTAGTTGAGCGACTTGCACTAGATTACGCAGCTCCAACAAGTTATTACTAACTCTAAAAGAGGCATAAAACTCATCAGTTTCTTGTTTGATAAGTTCGATACGCTTTAGTGCTTTAATTAGACGTCTATCCGAGCGCACAATTCCGACATAGTCCCACATTAATAAGCGCAACTCATGCCAATTGTGGCTAATAAGAATATCTTCTTCGGAGCTGGTTACTTTGCTCTCATCCCAGTGGGCAATATCACCTGGCTCTGGTTGCTGCTCAAGACGCGTCAAGATTTGCTCAGCGGCCCCTTGGGCAAATACAATACACTCTAACAAGCTGTTACTCGCCATTCGATTGGCGCCGTGTAGACCTGTGTATGCAACCTCTCCAATCGCAAATAAGTTACTGATGTCAGTTTGTCCTTTTAAGTCGGTCATCACACCACCACAAGTATAATGGGCCGCTGGCACGACAGGGATTTGCTCTTTGGTAATATCTATACCCACTTTAAGACAAGCAGCGTAAATCGTTGGAAAGTGCTCTAAGATAAACTCTTCTTCTTTGTGAGTAATATCCAAATACATGCAATCCGCGCCCAAACGCTTCATTTCAAAGTCGATGGCACGGGCAACGATATCGCGTGGAGCTAATTCTTCACGTTCATCAAAATCGGGCATAAAGCGCGTTCCGTCAGGACGACGAAGCTTTGCTCCTTCACCTCTTAGCGCTTCTGAAATTAAAAAGTTTTGGGCTTTTTCGTGATACAAACTGGTTGGATGGAATTGATTAAACTCCATATTAGCGACTCGACAACCAGCTCGCCAAGCCATGGCAATTCCATCACCGCTGGCGATGTCAGGATTAGAGGTATATTGATAAACCTTGCTCGCTCCACCGGTTGCTAAAGCAATAAACTTAGCACGCACGACTTCTACGCGCTCTAAATTGCGGTTCCAGACATAGGCCCCTTTAACGGTTTTGTCAGTGCTACCGTTACTGTCGTCTGCGCTTTTTTCGCTGACTAAGTCCAAAGCATTAAATCGTTCAAATAGGCGAATGTTAGGGTGTGCTTTTACCTTATCGAGTAAGGTCGTTTGCACTGCTTTACCCGTAGCATCTGCCGCATGTAATATCCGACGGTGACTGTGTCCACCTTCTCTAGTTAAGTGATAACGAGAAGAACCATCAGAGTCGGTAACTTGGTCAAAAGGGACGCCTTGGGCTATGAGCCATTCCATAGAGGACTTAGCGTGGCTAGCCGTATATCGAACAGCTTCTTCGTCACACAGGTTTGCACCAGCAATCAAAGTATCTTGAACATGTGAGTCTATGCTGTCGTTTTCATCAAATACGGCTGCGATTCCGCCTTGTGCATAAAGAGTCGAGCCTTCTTTTAAAGCTGACTTACTCAAAACGATGACCTTTGCTTGATCTGCAATACTCAGTGCCAAGGTCAAACCCGCGGCGCCGCTGCCAATTATTAAACAATCTGTGTAGTGCTGAGTATCGTTCGACATTAAATTTACCAAGTAGTCATTGTGTTACACTTTGAAAACCAAAGCAGAAAAAGAGTAAAAGACGTTTAAAACATTCACAAATGGTGGTTGTACGTCTATTTTATAAAAAAAATCAAAATAAATTAGAACTTTTTAAATAAGCGACAGTCATAAAGACAGCAAAAGCCGATATTAGCAGACTTTAGGCGCTAGCTAAAAGCAGGAGTAGTAGCTCTGATGAGCGAGCAGAGTAAAGATTTAGGATTAGTCAGAAGAGCGCAAGCGGGTGATAAAGCGGCATTTGATTTGCTAGTAAGAAAGTATCAAAACAAAGTCGTAAGCTTGGTATCTCGATATTTAGGCAACAACGGCGATGTCCAAGACGTCGCTCAAGATGCATTTATCAAGGCTTATACCGCGTTGCCAGGGTTTAGAGGTGAAGCTGCATTTTATACGTGGCTATACCGAATCGCAGTAAACAGCGCCAAAAACTATTTAATGGCAAAAGGCCGCCGTCCCGCTAATGTGGATGTTGATGCCGAAGAAGCTGAGTACTACGAAACAAGTGATGCATTAAGAACTAACGCATCACCTGAGCGACTTGCGCTAACTGAAGAAATAAAAAAAGTGATTTTCGATACCATTGAACAATTACCGGAGGAGTTGCGTGTTGCGATTCAACTTAGGGAAATCGATGGGATGAGTTACGAAGAGATAGCAACTGCTATGGGGTGTCCAATTGGAACTGTGCGTTCTCGAATATTTAGAGCACGTGATGCCATCGACGCCAAATTACAGCCGCTGTTAGAAAACCGTTAAATGGAGCCATTCGCAATATGACGAATAATTACCAAGAACCATTATCTGCATTATTAGATGACGAGTTGTCAGAATCTGAATTACACGACGCTCTCTCTTCTGCAGAAGTTGACGTTGAGGCCAAAGAGCAGTTTAGCCGCTATGCGTTGATTGGGGATGTAATGAGAAACGAGCAAGAGTTGATAGTGCAAAGTAGCTTTGCAGCGTCAATTCAGCAAGCGGTCGCAAACATTGAGCTTCCTGTAGCAGATGCGATAGTGGAAGAAAGTGCTAAGGCCGAGACTCCAGCGAGTGTAACGGCGATATCTTCCCATCCAAAATGGCGTGAGCGGTTTACCACACTGGTTACTCAGATTGGCAACAGTGCAGCCGCGAAAAGCGGTACTCAATTTGCCATTGCAGCATCAGTTGCGTTAGTTGCGGTGGTTGGAGTTGGCAACATGCAAACAAGTCAAACGGAGCGCGTCTCTTCGCCTGTGTTAAATACGGTACCTATTGTGCAGGACTTAAAACCAGTTTCTCTTGATGGAACACAAAAGAAACCAACAGCAAATCAAGTTACACAATCGCGTATTAATGCTTTGATGGCAGACCATAACCAGCAAGTACGTGCAGCTGAAGAGCAAGCAGAAGAAAAGTCTGACCCTGCATCTGACGCCAATGGACAAGAGCCAATTCAAAATTAATCAGCGATTGTTCAACATACTATAAGTGAATGCTAACGCCTGTGGTAACATCTCATTTGAGGATACGCCCGGGCGTTTTTGTTTTTCAGAGTTTATTTAAGTTTGATGTTGTTTTTTATTGAGGCTCACATCTCTCTCTTCAAAGTCATCAAACTGTGTTAAAGAAGTAGGTGAAAAGTGATCAAAGGAAGCACGACACAACACGTTTTTTTAGTATTAGCACTGAGCTTATTCAGTTCCTTTTCTATCGCAATTCCTCAGCTCAATATCGACCCTGAAGAGGGTGTAAGCACCAATAGTCCGAGTGAACAGCCACCAAGAGCATCTTTAGTCAGTGCTGGCCAAGTCAAGCCTGACCCTGTAACAGACATGTCGGCTAGCGCTGAAAAAATCAACGCTGCGTTTTGGTTAAAAAAACTAAGAACTGCATTAAGAGAAAGTCACTTTGAGGCGGGTATCATGCGTCAAAAAGGACAAAAAACCGAATCGTATCAATGGTTACACGGTACCGTAGGAGAGGGTGAAAACAAAGTTGAAGTTGAGCGCGTCTCGCAACTTGTAGGTGGCGTTGGTACTATGATCCGTCGCGACAATACCATTGCTTTTTTTGACTCAAAAAAAGAGCCTTACGCTGTTCAGGGCAATAGTATTCGCAACTTTATGCCGCCAATTTTCTACCGCAATGCGGGTGAGCTTATTGATAGTTATCAGTTTGTTTTAGTGAGTAAGAGTCAGATTGCAGGACGCTCAGCTCAACTCATTCGAATCGAATCCATTAAGCGCCAAACTTATAACTTTTGGGTTTGGATAGATGTTGAAAGTGGGCTGCCTTTGCGTATGGTTTATGTTGACGATGAAGGCGAAGCGGTCGAGCAAATTGTCATGATGCATTTGTCTGTGTATAACCAACACACAGAAGAGATGGTCAAACTCTCGACTATGGAGCTACCAGAAGCGCCTGCTGCCGTAGCTGCTAACCAACAAACAAATAACTGGATAATTTCTCATATTCCTAAGGGCTTTGAATTGATCAAAAGTGACCGTCATCACGTGTCAATTAGCCGAGAAGTGTCCGATTATTACCTATTTAGTGACGGTTTGGTTGAGTTTTCAATTTATGTTCAGCGACCTTTGGACAACTTCACCAGTCCAGTTGTATTAACCGATGGTGCAACCTCATTTGTGATGATTCATGCTGGTGGCTTTGATGTCACTGTTATTGGTATGATCCCACCGGAAACAGGATTCGAAATAGCTAAAGGTGTATCTGCTAAGTGATAAAAGAACGCGGTCAAGTGGTTCAAATTGACGAACAATTTATTTGGGTTGAAACCGCAATCAAGTCGACCTGTTCGTCCTGTGCTGCCAAGTCAAATTGTGGGACAAGTTCGGTTGCGGAGGCATTTGCGGGCAAGTCTGTGATCAACAAGGTACGCAACCACTTAAAGGCTCAACTTCATGACCAGGTAGAAATCGGGATTCCTGAAGAAAGTTTAATCCAAGGGGCATTTTGGGTTTACCTCGCCCCTTTGATCAGCGCCATATTATTTGCCTTAGGTGCCGAATACTGGCTTTCTAGGTTTATCGACATTGCAGAATGGCAGGTGATCATATTCACTATACTCGGCGGTGCAGTGGGGTTTGGCGTGGCTAAATACAAACTAAAATCCGATGGTCCAGAGCGATATGAGCCGCAATTATTAGAGGTTTTATCTGTAGTTAAGGGGAGTGACGGCTCTCAAGACATTGAGGTCAAACAAGTTAACTAAGACAGAGTTGGCGGCATTCAATTCCACTTCAAGCTCAGGTCCTAATCAAGGACAGTTCTAATTTCTATCGAATCTTTGCCAAACACACTAAAATAGTGGAGAGCAAAGGCAATAACGTGTAAAATTGCGGCCTTTTTATGCATTCTGTATTTATTGAATTCGGATAGTGTTTTGGCTTTTACTTGTTTATAAAAATGCGAGTAAATGTTCACTATCAACAAGAGAAAGATAAACACTAAGAGTACTTATACGCTGCTGAGGCAGCGTGATGTTAACGGTAATAGGTAAAGTACAAAATTTTATGAAGAACATTCGCAACTTCAGTATCATCGCCCACATCGACCACGGTAAATCAACCTTATCAGACCGCTTAATTCAGCACTGTGAAGGATTGACTGATCGCGAAATGAAAGCGCAGGTACTTGACTCGATGGATATCGAGCGTGAGCGTGGTATCACAATCAAGGCACAAAGCGTAACGCTAAACTATAAAGCGAAAGACGGTGAAACATACCAGCTTAACTTCATCGATACACCAGGGCACGTTGACTTTACCTATGAAGTATCTCGCTCACTAGCAGCTTGTGAAGGTGCACTGTTAGTTGTTGATGCGGGTCAAGGCGTTGAAGCTCAGACGGTCGCCAACTGTTACACGGCGATTGAGATGGACTTAGAAGTTCGTCCAATCCTTAACAAAATTGACTTACCACAAGCTGATCCTGAGCGCGTGGCCGAAGAAATTGAAGACATCGTAGGCATCGATGCCGTTGACGCCGTGCAGTGTTCGGCTAAGACAGGTATCGGTATCGAAGACGTACTTGAAGACATCGTCAAAAACGTACCTGCACCAGAAGGTGATCCTGATGCGCCAGTACAAGCGTTGATCATCGACTCTTGGTTTGACCCATATCAAGGGGTTGTATCATTGGTACGTATCAAACACGGCCAGCTGAAAAAGGGCGATAAAATCAAAGTAATGTCGACGGGTGAATCTCACATCATTGACAAGATTGGTATCTTTACGCCAAAACAAACTGATACAGGTATCCTAAGAACAGGTGAAGTTGGTTTTGTTATCTCAGGTATCAAAGACATTTTAGGTGCACCAGTTGGTGATACCCTAACAACAACGGTAAATGCAGCAACCGCACCGTTACCGGGTTTTCAAAAGATTAAACCGCAAGTATACGCGGGTGTATTCCCTGTTAGCTCTGACGACTACGAAGCATTCCGAGATGCACTAGGCAAGTTAAGCCTGAACGATGCGTCATTGTTCTACGAGCCAGAGAGCTCTACTGCACTGGGCTTGGGTTTCCGTTGTGGCTTCTTGGGTATGCTACACATGGAAATCATCCAAGAGCGTTTAGAGCGTGAATACGACTTAGACCTAATCACTACAGCACCGACGGTAAACTACGAAGTATTGACCAAAAAAGGTGAACTATTGAGTATCGATAGCCCGTCTGAGTTACCAGCTGTAGGTGATATCGATGAAATTAGGGAACCAATTTGTAAAGCAGATATCTTAGTACCACAGGAGTACTTGGGTAACGTCATTACACTTTGTGTTGAAAAACGCGGTGTCCAAACGGCAATGAGTTACCACGGTAAGCAAGTTGCAGTAAGTTATGACTTACCAATGGCCGAAGTTGTTATGGACTTTTTTGACCGTTTAAAATCAACCAGCCGTGGTTTTGCTTCACTAGATTACAACTTCACTCGCTTTGAAGCAGCTGACATGGTTCGCGTTGACATTTTATTAAACGGCGAACGAGTTGATGCATTAGCGATGATTTGTCACCGTGATTTTGCACAAGGCCGAGGCCGTGAGCTAGCAGAAAAGTTAAAAGAGCTAATTCCACGTCAAATGTTTGATATCGCAATTCAAGCAGTTATCGGTGTACACGTTATCGCTCGTACAACCGTTAAACAATTGCGTAAAAACGTAATCGCCAAGTGTTACGGTGGTGACGTATCTCGTAAGAAGAAACTCCTTCAGAAACAGAAAGAAGGTAAAAAGCGCATGAAACAAGTAGGTAATGTTGAGTTACCACAAGACGCGTTTTTAGCAATTCTAAAAGTTGGTAAATAATCGGCCATTAGGCCGATTTGTTCACACAGGAAGAACTGAGTATGGCAGGATATTTTGCAGTATTTTTAGTGGTGTTAACCTTGGCTTGTGGCCTTATTTGGCTAATCGATGCAAAGCTATGGGCACCGGCTCGTCGCGCTAAAGTAGAACAAGCATTAGCCGTCGCGGGGGGCACTCTTCCTGATGATGAACTTGAAAAAGTCGCCCCTCAGCCAGTAATTGCGGAAACGGCACAGTCAATTTTTCCAATATTGGCGTTAATTACCATATTTCGTTCTTTCTTATTCGAACCATTTCAAATTCCGTCAGGCTCTATGATGCCAACTATGCTAGTCGGTGATTTTATCTTGGTTCAGAAGTATTCGTATGGTGTTCACGACCCAATTTGGCGTTCAGAACTGATTGAGACTGGCAAGCCTGAGCGCGGTGATATTGCGGTATTTAAATATCCACTTGATGAACGTTTAGATTACATCAAGCGTGTTATTGGTGTGCCAGGCGACAGAGTTATTTATCGCAACAAGCAGTTGTTCATTCAACCGAGCTGTGAACGTCAGCCGGACGATTGTGGCAAACTAAATCGCGTCGAGCTAAACAAAGTTGCTCAGGGTGAGTTTGAGATGATGGGTGTACCTTTGATCACAGCCAAAGAGCAGTTAGGCAATGTAGAGCACGATGTTCTGATTAACCCGAGATATCCAGATATGGCTGAGCAGTTTTATTCGCAACCTGGCACTCGTCAGGGAGAGTGGATTGTTCCAGAAGGGTATTACTTTATGATGGGTGATAACCGCGATAATAGTACTGACAGCCGCTTTTGGGGCTTTGTTAGCGAAGAACAAATGGTGGGTAAAGCGGTCTTCATTTGGATGAGCTTTATCTTTAACGACGGAAAGATCAGCTGGCTACCGGACTTTATTCCAGTAGACATTCGATTTTCACGTTTGGGAAGTGTGCAGTAAACACTTCCTTCTTTGCCGAATGCCACATACTAAGTGGCACAGCAAAGATGATTTAAGACAAAAGAGTAAGCATTGATCAAAAAAGATTACACACAGTTAGGTAAACAACTCGGTTATCAATTTAATAACGAGTCTTTATTAAAACAAGCACTGACTCACCGCAGTGCAAAGGGCGCTCACAATGAGCGCCTTGAATTTATCGGTGACTCTCTTCTCGGGATGTTCGTTGCCGAAGCCCTGTACTTTAATTTCCCTAAAGCGACCGAAGGTGAACTGACTCGCATGCGCTCTCAAATTGTTCGTGGGCAGACGTTGACCAAAATCGCCAAAGCTTTTGAGCTAAGCAATTGGTTGGTCTTAGGTCCAGGTGAAATGAAAAGCGGTGGTTTTAGACGTGATTCAATTTTAGAGGATGCAGTTGAAGCCATTATTGGTGCGGTTTATTTAGACTCAGATATCGAACAATGTAAAAAATTTGTTCTAGGCTTAGTAGAAGAATATTTAGCTGCGGTTGATCCATCAAAAGCATTAAAAGACCCCAAAACACGACTGCAAGAGTGGCTGCAGTCTAGACAGCAACCATTGCCTGTTTATGAAGTGATTGAAACAACAGGCCAGGCACACAACCAGATGTTTACCGTTGAGTGCCGATTAGAGACGGGTGAGTCAATGGTTGCAAAAGGGTCAAGCCGCCGTAAAGCAGAACAAGCTGCGGCAGAAAAAGCATTAGAGGTAATTACAAAGTGAGCAATTCAGATCAAAACCAGGCCGAATTAGATGCCTTGTTAAATAACTTAAACAATCGCGCTGATTTAAGCCAAACCAAAAAGTGTGGTCTCGTTGCCATTGTTGGTCGTCCAAACGTAGGTAAGTCTACGTTGATGAATCACATTCTTGAGCAAAAGATCAGTATTACCTCCAAAAAGCCGCAAACAACGCGTCATCGTATTTTGGGTATTCACACTGAAGGCAACGAGCAAATCGTTTATGTTGACACACCGGGTCTTCACAAAGAAGAAAAGCGCGCCATTAACAAATTAATGAACCGTGCAGCATCAAGTGCCCTTGGCGATGTTGAAGTAGTGTTGTTTGTTGTTGAAGCTCTAAAGTGGACTGAAGATGACGAAATGGTCTTAACGAAGATCCGTCGTTCTAAAAAGCCAGTGATTTTATTGATAAACAAAGTCGATATGATCAAAGACAAAGAGACTTTGATGCCGTTTTTACAGACTCTATCGGCTAAGCACGACTTTGAAGAGATTATTCCAATTTCTGCCGAAAAAGGCACTAACGTTGAGCCAATTAAAGCTTCAGTACGCAACTACTTACCAGAAAATCCATTTTTCTTCCCTGAAGATCACGTAACAGACCGTTCTTCACGTTTTATGGCGGCTGAAATCGTTCGTGAAAAGCTAATGCGCTTTATGGGTGAAGAGTTGCCATACTCTGCAACTGTCGAGATTGAGCAGTTTAAATGGGATGAAAAGATTTGGCGTATCAATGCATTGATTTTGGTTGAACGCGAAGGCCAAAAGAAAATGGTTATCGGTAAAAAAGGCGAAAAACTAAAAGTGATTGGCCGTGATGCTCGTCAGGATCTCGAAAAACTATTAGACGAAAAAGTCTACCTAGAACTTTGGGTTAAAGTGAAAAGTGGTTGGGCTGACGATGAACGTGCGTTGCGTTCGTTGGGATATTCAGAAGACTAATTTATAAGTGGGCAAGTAATGGCAAAGGAACTGGAGTACGCGCCCGCTTTTATTCTGCACACTCGACCGTTTAAAGAAAACCAACTGTTAATTGAAATGTTGGTTGCCGGTGAAGGGCGCATGTCCATCATCGGCTTTAAAGGCAGTAAAAAAAACACCGCGAAGACGGCACTATTCAGACCATTCAGACCACTGGTAATTCAATTTCGAAAAACATCTGGGCTGCGCACGTTAAAAAGTGTTGATGAAAACCAATCATTAGCTAGGCAACTAACTGAACTGAAGGGTAAAGCCTTGTTTTGCGGCTTTTACATCAACGAACTAATATGTCGCTTGTGTAAAGCAGACGAAGACTACCCAGAGCTTTATGCGTTATACACCTATGCACTCAAATACCTAGCTAAAACCCCCGAACAACTCGGTAGCGAAGGGCTTTGGTTAGAGTTGATTTTGAGGCAGTTTGAGTACCGTTTGTTAGTCATGTTGGGATACGGTATTAGTTTTCAGAACGAGTGTGAGCATGGTGTAGAAATTGCGTCTGGAGCAAGTTACGAGCTTAGGCCCGACCGAGGTTTTGTGATGACAAGTGACAAGCCGGGTAGTATTACAGGACACCAAATACTATCTTTGGCTCAACGGTTAGACACAACACTCGATATGGTCGAAAATCCGGATAGTGAAGTATTAAAAGAAGATTTACGAGTGGCTAAAGGAATTATGCGTCTTTGCTTACAGGTTCACTTAGGTGATAAGCCACTCAAATCAAGAGAATTATTTAGAAAATAACAGGTTAAAAACAGGAATTGGAGTAGATATGAGTGAAATTCATTTAGGGGTGAACATTGACCACATTGCAACGTTACGACAAGCACGTGGAACGACGTACCCTGACCCAATCCATGCAGCCGCTGTCGCTGAACACGCCGGTGCAAGTGGCATTACTATTCACTTACGAGAAGACCGCCGTCATATCCAAGACCGCGATGTTTATACTCTAGCTAAAACGATTCAAAC
Organism: Psychrosphaera ytuae; assembly: GCF_017638545.1. NCBI lineage: Bacteria > Pseudomonadati > Pseudomonadota > Gammaproteobacteria > Alteromonadales > Pseudoalteromonadaceae > Psychrosphaera > Psychrosphaera ytuae. The sequence goes on along the minus strand of NZ_CP072110.1, from coordinate 1,529,991 downwards.
TCGAATGAATTTAGAGATGGCAGTGACCGACGAAATGATCGCAATTGCATCCGAAGTTAAGCCACCTTTTGTTTGTTTAGTACCAGAAAAGCGCGAAGAGTTAACCACCGAAGGTGGCTTGGACGTTGTTGGTCAATTCGATAAAGTAAAAGACGCCGTTGAGCGTTTGACGGCGATTGGTTCAAAAGTATCTTTGTTTATTGATGCTGACGAAGCTCAAATCACGGCAGCTGCCAAAACTGGTGCGCCTTATATCGAAATCCACACCGGCCACTATGCCGACGCTGAGACTGAGCAAGAGATGGAAGCTGAACTTGCTCGAATTCAGCACGGTGTTGCCTTTGCCACTCAGCAGGGGATCATCGTTAATGCTGGCCACGGTCTTCACTACCACAATGTTAAGCCGATCGCGGCTATTCCTGATATTTATGAGTTAAATATCGGTCATGCAATTATTGCTCGTGCTGCTATTGATGGTTTGGACAAAGCCGTACGCGACATGAAGACACTAATGAACGAAGCTCGTCAGGGTATTTAACAATGTCTGTGCTAGGTCTAGGGACGGATATAGTTACCATTAGTCGAGTAGAGCAGGCGATTGAAAAATCCGATCGCCTGGCTGAACGGGTTTTGACGGAAACTGAGCTGTCCATTTTTCGTCAACACGCTCAGCCTGGCCGTTATTTAGCCAAACGCTGGGCAGCCAAAGAAGCGGCTGCTAAAGCGATAGGCTTAGGTATAGGGCGCGGAATATCTTTCCATCATTTCGAAATTACCAATGATGAATACGGCGCGCCTCATATGACCTTTTCTGCAAAGGCACAAGATATTGCCAGTCAACGTGGAGTGAAGAGTGTTTTACTTAGTATCAGTGACGAGCAAGACGTTGCGGTTGCGACAGTCGTTTTAAGTAATTAAACCGCTTTTTTAAAACGCAAGTGGCTTTAACCTTGCCGGATCAAACTTTTTGACCATATTATCGAACGACTCAGCAAGTCTTTCTGTTTCTTCAAATACCGTATGCCAGTAGCGAATTCTAGTTGTGGCATCCATTTTTTCAAAGTCAGTTCTATCTGGTATTTTGCTAAACGGCAATTGGCTTACAAATTCATCAGACGGTACCAGCATAACTGTTTTGTCGTAGTGCTTGGCACTGGCAGTACGTTTTAGGTTTTTGTCAAACCAGCCAGCCTTCGGGGTTTTATTAAAATGAGGGTATAGCGTAAGGCCGTCGTTTTGCACAGTAAAATCAAAATGGTAGTCAATGATCCCGCCATCGCGATACATACCTTTTGGAGCTCCTGGAATATCAGGTATACCCAACATCACCATAGGGATAGCACCGCTGGCTAATAATGCCGAATGAAAGTTATCTTGGCTTAATGGTACGGTTTCGGTCGTGAAGACCGCCGTTTCTTGTAAAGACAATGGTTGTGGATTGCTCGAAAAAATGACGCGTTGATATTGCTTTGTTAGGTGTTGTCGGCCGATTGCATTATTGATGAGGCTTTTGGCCAAGCCCAACCCCTGTTTTAATTTGTTTTCATTGGCTACGGAACCTAAACAACGAGCCGTCAAAAAGTGAACTCTACGCTGTGGGTTATCAAGTACTTCCTGGCACTTATCTGTCGGAAGAATATGGCCAAGTAACTGTTGCGCAGCCCTTGTTACACCGGTTGGAGTTGCATCTAACGCAAAATCAGTCGCAGCATAACGATATGCAAGCTCTGATATCGCCTGCACAGGGTCGTTTTGAGCAAGACAAGAGGCTCTAAAAGCACCAGCAGAAGAGCCAATCAAGTCCATTGAGTGAAACGAGTCTTTAAAAAACTCTCCAAACAAATATTTGTCTAAGCCAAATAAGCTAAACCACTTGGGTCCACCAGACGCACCCAAAAACGTGGAAAAATCTTCCGGCCGAAAGCCTCTCTCTAAAATTTGTTGCTTTGCTGCTGGGCCTGCGTAAATGTCTAACACCACTTCCCTCAATACTCTGCCTTTTTGGCATGATACCAAACCGTTTACATTTAGTGACAAATATCATCGTGAATTCATCTAGTTTTGTCTCAAAGGGGATTACTTTTTGAACAAAAATCGGTAACACTAAAAATGTTATTTTATAACTTAAAGACACTCAAAAAGGTCAAGGAAATCTAATGATTAAAAAGTTAATGACAACAGGGATTGCACTTTCGGCTCTTGTTGGCGCGACTGCACAAGCAGACGAGGGTATGTGGCAACCTCACCAATTACCGCAAATCAAAAAACAATTAAAAGCGGCGGGTCTAAAGCTTAATCCAGAAAAAATGGCAGATTTAAGCCAATTCCCAATGAACGCGATAGTAAGCTTGGGGGGCTGCTCTGCATCGTTTTTGTCAGAGCAAGGCTTGGTAGTAACTAACCACCACTGTGCGTATGGCAATATTCAGCATAACTCTACCGCAGAGAACAACTTATTAGTTAATGGCTTTGTTGCCAAAAGCAAAGACAAAGAGCTGGCTGCAACGCCAAACTCTCGTATTTACGTGACTGAATCACTCACAAATGTGACGAAAGATATCAAGTCGTCTATTCCTCATGGTGCCACGGGTGTGGCGTATTTTGATGCGATTGATAAGCGTGAAAAAGAGCTAGTCGCAGACTGTGAAGCATCACAAGATTACCGTTGTAGTGTTTACAGCTTCCACGGTGGCGCAGAATATTTTTTAATTAAACAGCTCGCTATTCGCGATGTTCGCTTAGTCTACGCACCGCCTTCAAGTATTGGTAAGTTTGGTGGTGATACGGACAACTGGATGTGGCCTCGTCATACTGGTGACTGGTCATTTTATCGCGCTTATGTTGGTAAAGATGGCAAGCCAGCTGATTACTCAGAAGATAACGTGCCGTTTAAACCAGATGCATTTTTGAAAGTAAATGCAAATGGCGTTGATGAAGGTGATTACGTGATGGTGTTGGGCTACCCAGGCCGAACAAATCGCTACCGAACCGACGTCGAAGTTGAAAATCAATTTACCAATGTCTATCCGCGTTCTAAGCGCCTTCAAGAAGAGTATATTGATGTTATCAAAGCAAACTCAGAAGAGGGCAGTGACGCTCGTATCAAGTACGCAGGTACGATTGCGGGTTTAGCTAATTACGCCAAAAACTACGGCTCAATGATTGAGAGCTACAACAAAGGCGACATGCTTGAGCGTAAACGTCAGTTAAACAATGACTTAAAAGCTTGGATTAACGCAGATAAAAACCGCAAAGCCAAATATGGTAAGGCCCTCGATACCTTAAATGCACTGATTCTAGAATCGCAAAAAGATCAAGAAGCAGATACGTTGTTAGGTCTTGTGAGTCGTGGCAGCATGATGCGAGTTGCATCTAATTTGTATCGATTAGCGCACGAAAAGCAAAAGCCAAATGTAGAGCGTCGTCGTGGTTTCCAAGACCGTGATATGCGTCGTTTTGAGCAAGGTATGAAAGTGCTCAACAAACGCTTTGATGAGCAAGTAGATAAAGCATTGTTCCTACACTTTGTTAAAGAATACATGACGCTTCCAGCTGAAAAGCGCAACGAGACTTTTGATGTTTACTTTGGCTTAGACCAAGGTTTGGACATGAAGGCATTGGAAGACAAGATCAACAAAATGTACGCTGAGACAGAGCTAACTACGGCAGAAGCTCGTTTGGCTTGGATGGAAAAATCAGTCGAGGACTTTGAGAAAAGTGACGATCCATTCATTCAATATGCAGTTACTATGTATGACGTTGCAATGGCCAAAGAAGAGCAAGACAAAGCGCTAAGCGGTAAATTGCAACAAGCTCGTCCTGCGTATATGGAAGCTATGATCGCCTTTAAGAAAAGCCGTGGTGAAGCCGTTTATGCAGACGCGAACTCTTCACTTCGTATCACTTACGGCAACGTAAAAGGCTACTCACCTCAGGATGGATTATACGCGACACCATTTACCTCACTTGAAGGTATGTTAGCGAAATACATTCCGGGTGACGACGAGTTTGATTTGTTCCCGAACATTCGCGAAGCCATTGCTGCGAAGAAGTACGGACCATACAAAAATGAAAAACTAGGGTCTGTTCCGGTAAATTACCTATCAACCCTAGACATTACAGGCGGTAACTCAGGTTCTGCAACATTAAATGACAAAGGTGAGTTTGTTGGTTTAGTGTTTGATGGTGTTTACGAATCTATCATAGGTGACTGGGATTACGATCCTAAGTTAAACCGTGCTATTCACACTAGCGTACCGTTTATGCTGTGGACAATGGAATACATCGATGGCGCGCAAAACATCATCGACGAGATGACTATTGTGAAGTAAAACTCGATAGCAACCTACTTTGGTGACCTAGTGTTACATGCTATGTCACTAATAACTATTCTAAAAAGCAGTGGACTTCACTGCTTTTTTTTGTCCGATTGGTTATTATGAGCGGTAATAAAATCGAGGAGCCTTTATGTCCAATCACAACGTGATTAAGTTGAGTAAGCTCAAGTTTAGTTACCCGCAAGCGCCTGAACGAACCATATTGTCAATTGGTAGTTGGGAAGTTCAGCGGGGAGAACATGTCTTTTTGTACGGGCCATCTGGGTCGGGCAAGTCAACCTTGCTCAATATTTTAACCGGCATGGTTGAGCCAAACTCTGGCAGTATTGCAATTCTTGATACTGACTTGGCAACGCTTAAAAACAAACAAAAAGACAAATTTAGAGCTCAACACATAGGTTTTGTATTTCAGCAGCTAAATTTGATCCCTTATTTATCGGTACGAGACAATATTTTATTGGCCGACTATTTCACAGCTAAGCCCGCTGTAAAAGAACAGGTCGAAGTTCATTTACTCCATTTAATTGAAAGTTTGCAATTACCCCATTCAATCCTTTCACAACCTGCGTCCCAATTGAGCGTAGGTCAACAGCAACGAGTCGCCATTGCACGCGCTATGATCAATAAGCCAGAGTTATTGATTGCCGATGAACCGACTTCAGCGTTGGACCAAAATAGCCGTGACGCATTTATTGAATTGCTGTTTAAACTCGCTGACGAATCACAAGCGACGTTGGTGTTTGTCAGTCACGACAAAACACTAGCAAGCCACTTTGGCAACGTATTAGATATAGAGTCGATTAACCAAGTACAGGGGCAAGCGCAGGATGTTTGTTAATATCGCCAAACAGAGTTTGGTCAACCGCAAAGGTACCGTGTTACTGACGGTGTTGGCTTTGACCATCAGTATTTTTGTGTTGTTGGCGGTCGAGCATATTCGAGCGCAAGCCAAACAAAGTTTTAGTCGCACCGTATCGGGTGTCGATTTAATAGTTGGCCCTCGCACCGGACCACTTAACTTACTATTGGGCTCAGTGTTTAGGATAGGAGAAACCGGTCAAGCGATCAGTTGGCAAACATATCAAACATTAAAAGATCACCCTATGGTGAGTTGGGCTGCGCCAATTGCATTAGGTGACTCCCACAAAGGCCATCGTGTGCTGGCTACAACTTCACAATATTATGAACATTTTAAATATGGCAACAAACAAGCCCTGAGCTTTGCAATTGGCAATGAGCCACAACAGGATTTTGATCTTGTTTTAGGTGCGGATATCGCCAGTAAATTTAACTACCAGGTTGGTGATGACATCGTCTTGTCCCATGGTACTGGCGTAACCAGTTTTACCCATCATGATGGGACTCCTTTTAAGGTGGTTGGTATTCTCGATAAAACAGGAACACCAGTAGATCAAACGTTACACATTAATTTTCATGGCTTAGCGCTCATGCACGGCGAAGAGCATGAAGAGCATGAAGAGCACGAAGCTCATGGACATCATGGCCACGACCATGATCACAGCGAACATCTCCTCTCTGCGCATAAAGCAGCTGATGTCGACGATAACGAAACAAAAGTATCGGCGATATTCGTAGGACTCAAAGCGCGTTACGCCAGTTTGATCATGCAAAAATGGGCAAACGACTTCAAAGGTGAGCCCATCTCTGCCATTTTACCTGGTGTTGCATTGACTCAACTTTGGCAAATTGTCGGCTCTATCGAAGTGGTTTTACAGGTAATAGCAGGTCTGGTTTTACTAACGACTCTCATTGGCATGAGCACTATGTTACTTGCCACTATGAAAGAGCGGACCCGTGAAATCGCTATTTTTAGAACCCTAGGTGCACGTCCTGTTTTTGTCTTTAGCCTAATTCAACTAGAGGTCATAATCATAACTTTGGTGTCTATGATTGTTGCGGTGGTGGTGTTGTGGCTTGGGATGATGATGGCTCAACAGTACTTAGCCACACAAATGGGGTTATTTATCGATGCTAACGTATTGACCGTTGAGACGCTTTGGCTATTGACCTTTGTTTTATTAGGTAGTGTGGTTATCGGTATGATACCTGCGGTGAAGGCCTATAAGAGTTCGTTGCATACGAGTTTGCAGATAAAGCAGTAAACAGCACTGTTGAAGACAAAAAAAGCGGCATGTTTGTATACTTCATGCCGCTTTTTTATTTACGCTTGAGTAATGTCCCTAACTAACAATTGAACGTTGATGTTTCCTCTAAACTCATTGATATCGAGCTGATAAACGATCTGTGCTTGGTCACAATGGGGATTTGGCCACTGACTAAGGTCGGCATTAAAGTGGATGCCATCAAACAATTGACCATGTCGGTCTGAGAGCACCAGTTTTAAATGCTTTGCGCCGACTAGGCGTTGATTAATAATGGTAAACACGCCATCGAAGGTGGGCTCGGCAAAACCTTGACCCCAAGGTCCTGCATCCGCTAGTTGCTGACAAAAATCAACAGTAAAACAATCTGCAGGTAGCTCACCATCGGTTAAGATGACTTGCGTCAATACATCTTCAGTTAAGTGTTGGTTTAGGACCGTTTCAAAGGCACTTTGAAACTCTGCCAACTTGCTCTCGATGATACTGAGTCCAGCTGCCATCGCGTGACCACCAAATTTTAGGATTACTCCTGGGTACTTAGTGTTTACTTCGTCCAATATATCTCGAATATGTAACCCAGGAATCGAACGTGCAGAGCCTTTTAATTCGCTGTCTCCTGTCGCGCTTACGTCGGCTTTTGCAAACGCAATGGTTGGTCGGTAATACTTTTCTTTAAGTCGACCTGCAACGATACCAATAACACCCTGATGCCAGTCGGGCTTGTACACACAAATGCCCGCAGGTACATCTCCCTCAGATAAGGTAAGGTCGTTTACAACGGCTTCAGCCTCTAGACGCATGCCTTGCTCAATGTCTTTGCGCTCGTTGTTCAAGTCATTGAGATCTTCAGCCATTTTAAGTGCCTGACCATAGTCTTCTGTTAATAAACAACGGATCCCAAATGACATGTCGTCCAAACGACCTGCTGCGTTTAACCTAGGGCCAATAACAAAACCAAAGTCAGACGACTTGACCTTATTGAGGTCTTTGTTGCTCATGGCTAATAAGGCTCTAATCCCCGGGCGGCATAATCCACTTTTAATTCGCGCCAACCCTTGATGCACTAATATACGGTTATTGGTATCAAGCTTAACCACATCAGCAACAGTACCTAATGCCACCAAATCAATATACTCAGCCAAATTAGGTGGAGTAATTTGCATTGATTGATAATAACCTTGGTCGCGAAGATACGCTCTAAAACCCAGTAAGAGGTAAAACGCAACTCCAACACCGGCGATGTTTTTACTGGCAAACTCACACCCAGGTTGATTTGGGTTAATGATCGCATCAGCGTTAGGCAAGATGTGACCCGCTAAATGGTGATCAGTAACAATAACCTTTATGCCTGCCGACTTTACAATGTCGATACCTGCGATACAGGAGATGCCATTGTCGACTGTGATGATTAAATCGGTATCGGTTTTGATCAGATCGTTAGCCAGTTCTGGGCTTAAGCCATATCCATAGTCAAAGCGGTTAGGTACTTTATAACTGACTCGAGTAAAGCCCAGTTTTCGCAACCCCAACATCATGAGCGCCGTGCTGGTGGCTCCGTCGGCGTCAAAGTCACCGACTATGGTGATGTGCTGTTGCTGCAGCAGTGCTTCATGGAGCAAAGGAACGGCATCATCTATACCTTTTAAGGTACTGACGGGTAACAGCTCACCCGCTTTGCGCTTAATTTCGCTTGGGTTTGTAATACCACGACCTGAGTATATTTTGGCGATAACTGGGTGAAGCTCTGAAGAAAAAGCCGTGTCAGAAGTGACACGGCGTTGAATATTTAACGACATATTCTATTAGTACCTACTGCGAAGCTAAAAGTGGTTATTGAACGCGTTGTAAGTCTTGTAATAGAGCCGAAGGTGGCTTGTAACCACCAATGAACTGACCATCTTCTAGAATGATCGCAGGGGTGCCAGTGACACCAGCACTGATACCAAAGTTATAATGCTCGGCGACTTTAGTGTTGCAGTTAGGGGCATCAATATATTGGCCCGCTTTTGCTTCTGTCATTGCTTTTTGCTGATCTGCAGAACACCAAACTGCTTGGATTTGATTAGCGCCTTGTGAGGCCATGCCGCCACGTGGGAACGCCAAATATTGCACTGTAATACCTAAGTCGTTGTACTCATCCATTTGTGCATGCATCTTTTTACAATAAGTACACGTTGTGTCTGTGAAAACGGTAATAACGTGTTTTTGCTCTTTAGCTGGGAACACAATCATTGAGTCTTTATATTTTTCAACGCCTTCTAAACGAAGGTCTGACAAGGCAAGGTCTGTCAGGTTTTGCATACCGTTTTCAACGTCAAACAAACGGCCAGCCATAAAGTATTGACCGTCAACTGACGTGTAAAATACGCCACGAGAAGTCAGAACTTGTTTTAGACCTGGAATCGGTGAGTCTTGGACTTCATTAACCGTAAGACCAATTTTAAGAAGTTTGCTTTTGATCACAGCGTCTTGTGCTTGTTTATCTGTTTTGTCGGCGCTAACCGCCGGATTACTTGCACTAAATAGCGCCACGATGGCAATTATGGCTGTCATATTTAAAATTTTCATAGAGATTCCTGTTTTCCTAACTTCGGATATTGACCGGAGTCTAACAAAGAAAGTTTCTTGATTGTGTGAATTTATTTATAAAATTTGTTTCTAAGCGTAAAACTTAATGCTGTTAATAGTACAGGTGACCCAAAGATAACCTGGTTAACCCCTTGGATGATGTTCTGCATGCACGCTTTTAAGGCGCTCTTTGGCGACATGAGTATATATTTGTGTAGTCGACAAATCGCTGTGCCCTAATAACATCTGAACAACCCTAAGATCGGCGCCGTGATTTAACAGATGAGTTGCAAACGCATGGCGTAATGTATGAGGTGATAAGTGGCATTGAATACCTGCAAGCGTCGCATAGTATTTGATCCTATGCCAAAACGTTTGACGGGTCATTTGAGTACCGCGCTTAGACGGAAATAACACATCAGATTGTGCTTTTAACAAAGCAGGTCTATGCAACTTTATGTAGTCAGCTAACCATTCTGATGCGACTTCTCCCATCGGAACCAAACGTTCTTTTCCACCTTTACCTGTTACCCTCACCACGTTTTGTTGAAGACTGATGTCGCTCATTGTTAACCCAACTAGCTCAGTGACGCGTAACCCGGTTGCGTACAATAACTCGAGCATGGCTCTGTCTCGATACTCCAAGCTGTCGTCTAAGTTTTGGACTGACAATAAGTTATCTATGTCTTGTTCTGACAAAGATTTGGGAATGGGTGGCGCTAATTTAGGGCCTTTGATCAGAGCCGTCGGGTTATCAGTACGTATTTTGTTGGCTAGTAGGTATTTATAAAAGCGTTTAATTGCACTTAAGCACCTTGCGGTACTGCGAGTCTTTAACCCTTGTTCCCCCCTAAAAGCCAAATATGCCTCAATATCCAATTCAGTACATTCGCGCATATTGGTATTCAACGTCGATAGAAAACCAGCAAAATTACTCAAATCGTTTTTGTAAGCACTTAAGGTGTTGTCCGATAGACCCTTTTCTAGCCAAAGATGGTCTATGAACATAGTCATAATTGACTTGTTATCAGCGTCGAGTGCGTTCAAAAATAACTCCTTTTGGCCGCGCGATTCGTAAGTTAATAGAGTGAGCGATGAAAGAACCTTTAGTTGGTCAGTAAAAGTTTGATAAACTCTCGCCGCATTCTCATCTTGTAATTAGTGTTTACTTTACCGAATAGGAGTATTAATGAAAATCGGTTTGTTTTATGGCTCGACGACTTGTTATACCGAAATGGCTGCCGAAAAAATTCAAACGCAGCTCAATACTCTGTTTGATGCTCCTGTCGTCGAAATGTTTAATATAAAAGACACACCATTGGTAGAGATGCTAAATTTTGACTGGTTGATATTAGGTATTTCAACCTGGGACTTTGGTGAATTACAAGAAGATTGGGAAAGTCATTGGTCTGATGTTGAAGCGCTCGACTTAACTGGAAAAACGGTGAGTATTTTTGGTTTAGGCGATCAAGTTGGTTATACAGAGTGGTTTCAGGACGCAGTGGGCATGCTTCATGATTTAGTGGTTGCTCAGGGCGCTGAGCCGATAGGCTATTGGCCAAACACTGAGGATTATGAGTTTGAAGGGTCTAAAGCGCTAACTGAAGATAAAAGCCACTTTGTTGGATTGGCTTTAGATGACGAATCTCAATATGAAAAAACCGACGAGCGTATCGCATCGTGGTGCGAACAATTACTGTCAGAAATCGAAGCTTGATTATAGGGCTGTGTTAGCAACGAAATAACCCTTAAGAGTTGCTTTGCTTTAAGACCTCTTTCACTTGCGCAAAGGTAACTGGACGAATGTCTTTTTTATCGAGGTCGATGAGTTGTAGTTGACCTTGTTTCATCACAATTAGTTTTTCGGTGTTGAGCCACTCAAGGGCCGTCAACGAATCGTCTATAGTGACGATGTGATGTATTTCCTTTTCGTCGAGTTGTATTAAGTACAAGCCGCTCGAACCATTTTTGAGGCGTTTGAGTAGTGCAACTTGTTGGTTTGGGCGATGTACCGCAAAGTTGTAATCCACCGCAAATTTATCTGCCTTAGCTGTAGACGTTACAAGCGACTCCATCTCCCTAATTTCACCCGTTGAAATATTGAGCATGGACAACGCGCCATACTCAAATTTGTCTGACTTAGCGATGAACAATAAGTTATCGTCATCTAAAAATGAAACAGGCGTTTTTTTCTGCTGAAGATCACAGTTTTCCAAGACTTGGTGACTACCTGGTATTAATTGACTTTTAAGAGTTAGTTCGATGACGTTGAGGCGACATGATTTGTCTCCGGTTGTGACAAATGCAATGCGCTGGCCGTTAGGTGAAAAAGCAGGCGAATAAATCTTTTCTAACGCAGACTCAAAAACGATATTGAGCTGCTCAGCCAATACACTTTTTACAAATAGGCGATTTATATTTTGTTGAGCACTGACGTAAGCCAAAAACAAACTATCATCTGAAATCGCTACTGAGTGATTGATGCCACTCTCAGCGTGAATCAATCGCCAATCATTGTTGCTTAGCTCGTGACTGATATGAGTAGTATTACCATGTTCTTGGGAGTTGTTCGAACTGTAGACAAGTTGAACAACAATAAACAGCAAGAGTAAGAGGGTAACAACAAGATAAACAGCACTTTTGCCAAACGGTAAGTGGTTGAGCTGGCCAATGGGGCCATCACCCTGTTCGTCATACCTGAGTGCTAAAGGACTTGCCTCTGATAGCTTTTGATTGTTTGCAGACTGCTTATCAGGCTCATGGGGATATTCTTTTGATAAAAAGGTAGTGTCAATTTTATGAGGTGCGACAAATTGATAACCTGTTTTGGGAATGGTTTTTATGTATTTCCCTTTGGCATCAACGTTCGTTTCGAGTAGCTTGCGAAGTTTAGACACATAGGCTGTGATCGTACCATCAGCACGGGCGTTCTCTATTCCGTATAACTCTTGATAAATATCTTCTCGGGTACAGACCTGCGGATAGCAACGCAAAAGATAACCCAATAACCTTGCGGTTTTTGGATCTAACACGATTTCTTCTTCACTACTAACATACCTCAACGTCAATGTCGCAGGCGTAAACGTCCAGTCAGCTGTGACGTAAACTGTAGTCAATGTTGTACCTCATTAAATTATTAACTAGAAACAGAGTAGCGTGATTAACGAACTTTTTCCGTCAGGTATTTCCCGATACCGAAACTTAAAATGACCTATAATCGGTAATTTTGCAAGATGAAATTAGAATAGTCAAAGAGAGTGTTGGGCATTTCACCCCATCGTTTTATAATCACTCAATAGATATTCATTGAGAGATACGACTTATGCCTAAAAAGAGAGCGTCGGCCTACCACATACTTGTAAAGACAGAAAAAGAGGCGTTAAAGATTAAGGAAAAACTGAAAAAAGGTGGTAATTTTCAGCAACTCGCCAAACAACACTCGACATGTCCAAGCCGTAAAAAAGGCGGTGACTTAGGTGAGTTTCAACAAGGAGATATGGTCAAAGCCTTTGATGATGTGGTATTCAAAAAGGACTTGTACGAAGTCCACGGGCCAGTAAAAACGAAATTCGGCTTCCACTTAATCAAGACGGTCTATCGTACTTAATGAAAGATAAATGGCGTGAGCGCCTCTTTTTAGAAACATCACGCCCTATACGTCACTCTTGTCTATCGATAGACAATTTGGCCTTTTAAAGGGGCCAGTTTTTGTAAAATTTGGTTTTCTTGTTCTACCGTTAGGCCAATGTCACGCATCGCGCCTTGGACGTATTCCACTAAGATAAAAAACTCTTTATCAGTAATATTGTGGTCGGTATGGACATCAACCATGTCTTTTCCTTGATAAACACATGGGCCACCAATCAACTCACACGTTTGTGCAGTCAAGTGTTTACGCAAATGGGACTTTGGCACACCCGTAAAATGATGGCCGATAATAGGGTCGTTATATATTCGCGTCAACGCCAGCCCGAAGACTTTTGACAGCGTTTGTTGGCCGCCAATTTCTTCATATAAATTATTATTTGCTGGCAATTGTGCAGTGCTTGTACAAGCACTCAATGTGATTCCGATTAATAAGAGTGTGAGATATTTCATTATAAATTCGCCGTGATACTCAAATATAAGCCGCTAGTGTCTGGTTGAAAGGGTAGATTGCCCAAATCAACATACGCTGCAGTGATGGACCATTCTTTAGATGGTAGGTAAGTGATAAAAAAGTCAGTCACTGTATCAGTACTTGCTAATCCACCTAAACGGTCGGCCTGTTGTCTGACTTCCATACCAACTATGGTGTTAGTACCTGTGAACATAGCCAAACTTGCCGCCCACTCTAGTTCGTAGCTATCATCAGTCGCTGAGCCAAACCCCAGAAGACCAAATGTATTGGCTTTTGAATATCGAGCGGTCGCGTTTAATAACACGTTTTTACCATTTGCTAATCCCAACCAGACTTTAGTGGCTGATACGTAAACGTCAGTGCCAGAGCCTTCTTTAGCCCCCAATAACATAGGCACGCCAGTATTAGGTGCAGGGATTGCACCGTTATAAAGTGCGAGTGAATTGTCAAAGCTGTTGTTGGTTTTGTATTGAATGCCAACAGAAACTTGTGGCAAAAATGGGTTGGCATCGTAAATCGCATCGCCAAACAACTTGTATTTTGCCCCTATAATGGTTTGTTCAATTTTGGTGCTAGGCGCAATGAGCGCTGGAGTGGGGCCGCCGGTAACGGCGTTAAAAACATTGGTAACAACACCAGAAGAAACATCCAAAGACTGCTTTTGAAGAGAAAATTCAAAGCGGTCATAGGCTCCTACCGCAGCACCATAGGTAGAAAGTTGATATTCACCTACATCTAATCGCTGGACATTAGCGGTTGCATTAACTTCTTCTTGGCTTGCATAACCGGCTATTAATGCCCAAGGAGTGATCCCACCTCCAGCACTGCCCTCAAAACTAGTAATACCACCTGTAGCTAACAGTTTACTGCCCGTGTCCGCCCAAAGTGTTGGGCTTAATAACAATATTGATAACGCAAATACGGCCTGTTTGTTCATTCTTAGGCTCCAATAATTCAAATAGCTTAAGCCTAGAGTGCGATAAAACAATTGATAAATAAAGTAATAAAAAAGCCCGTTGCGCTGAGCAACGGGCTTAGTTGGGTTAGTCACAAGGATGTTCTAACCCGGCCCTTAATAAAATTTAAATATCTGCATTTAACTGCAGGGCAAAAAGCCCTATGAGATAAATGCCCGATTACATTAACTGGCTAGGATTAGTTAATTGATTGACCTGAGTTCAACGAACCACGGCTTGCTGAGCCAGGTGATGACCAGTTAAAGTCATCTGCCAATCGACCAGTACCTTTTAGCTGTAACGAGTGATTTCTGTTTGTAGAAGAAGTCTCGTTCACGTCGATATTTGTCGAAGACATACCAGCTGCAGCACCACTGTTAGCAGTTATAGTTCCCTCGTAACTAATAAACTGAACCACTTCACCTAGGTTATTAACCAAAACCAAACCATCTGGTCCGTTTTGTAATCCAGTCGCTGTAAAGCCAACTGCACCATAACCACTTTGTTCATTGTCGATGCTACCAGATAGGTTGATCGTCATATAAACTTGGCCGTTGCTGCCATTTACAGCCTCAACTTTCCAACCAGACAAGTCAGTACCTGCCGTTCCAGCGATCTCAACAAACTCGTTGCGGTCACTGCCACTGTTGTCGTAGTGGAATTCATTGATCCACGGAACAACAACTGGAGCCGTAACTGTTACTGTTTGTGATACAACATCCGTTGCACCTTGGTTATCGGTAACAGTTAATGTGACAGTGTAATCACCTGCAGTAGCATAGTTGTTGGTTACGGCTGGGCCAGTTGATGTTTTGGCATCACCAAATGACCAGTCAAATGCAACGATAGAACCGTCTGAATCTGAGCTAGCATTAGCGTTGAAGTTACACGTCAGGTTTGTACAGTTAGATGTGAAGCTTGCAACAGGCGCTTGATTCACAGGCGCAGCACCAATAAAGCTTTGGCCAGAGTTCGCCAAACCTGGAGAGTCAGTCTGAGGACCTGTCCACACGAAATCGCTGTATTGACTGCCTGTGCCAGTTAGCTGAAGTGAATAACCCACAGGAGTAGAAGTTGTTTCAGCAACGCCTACGTCCGTTGAAGTTTGACCTGCAGCAGGACCATTAGTTGCCGTCATAGTGCCTTCGTAGCTGATAAACTGAACGACTTCACCTGCTGCATTCACTAATGCTAACCCGTCAGGGCCGCCGTTTTGCATTGCAGAAAAGCTCACATTATAAAAACCAAAGCCATTGCTCTGATTCGTTAACGTACCGCTTAATGTAACCGTTTTATAAGATTCACCATTGCTGCCGTTGTATGCAATTACCTGCCAGCCTGTAAGATCAGTCCCTTCAGTACCTGCGATCTCAACGAACTCATTTACGTCAGTACTCGCATTGTCGTAGTGAAATTCATTGATCCAAGCTAGACCAGCTGCTGGTGTAGAACCTTCGTCTGTTGTAGCAAACACAGAGCTTGTTTGAGCTGACTCATTACCACTAGTATCAACCGCGCTTACTTTGTAGAAATAAGTCGTTGCTGCAGATAGGTTGCTGTCATCAAACATAGAGGTGTTAACCAAACCATTGTTCACTTTAATGTAAGTGCCGTTTGCGGTATCACTGCGGTATACATTGTAGCCCGCTAAGTCTGATTCGCTATTGGTATTCCAAGTCAGGTTAATAGTACCGTTGCCGCCCATGGCTGTTAAGCCTGAAGGCGTTGAAGGTGCCGTCGTGTCACCACCTGTACCGCCACCTAAACCAGAACACTGTGATTCAAATACACAGCTTACATATTCAGGGTGATCAACAAATGGGTTACGGTTACCTTGGTGGCTGAAAACGACATCGTTGTGACGCATTTCAAAGGCATCAACCGGATCGTCTTTGTGCCATTGAAGTAACACTGACTTTAAGCCCATGTAAGCAACGTCAATGTTGACACCTTGGTTTGATTGTTCAATCAAAACACGATCGTCAGTAAGGATAAGGTCAGGTTCAGACACACCTGTCACACCATGAGTTCCGCCTTCATAGCGAACTGCCATGTACATCAATGCACGTGCGACATCACCTTTACGACCATTCCAAGTTTGCCATGAACCAGAAGCAAACGAACCTTCAGTCCAGTTTGATTCGGCTGACGAACCACCGCGACCATTATTGGCTAGTGTTACTTTTTCAGTACAACCTGTGGTGCAGTTAGCATAAGGCTTGTTACTGCGGCTTGAGTTGTAGCTGCTATCCGCGATAAACAAGTGGTGCGCATCGGTATAAGCATAGTTAGAGCTTCCGTCACTAGGGAAGCCATATGATTTTGGCCAGCTGTGTTCACGGTTGTAATTGGTGTTACCACCGCCCGCTTTTGGGTAGCTCGCATTGCGATAAATATCGATGACGTTATTAGGATTGTCAGGATCTTGATCAGCTGCTTCCAAAATATCCCAAGTATCAGTCGAACTAGATGTATAAGGGAAACGCTGATGATCGTCGATGATCGCGTGTAGGGTTGCTTTAAGAGTTGTTGCGTTAGTGGTGTCTACCGAGTTGTAATAACCGGCAGGGGCTTCTGCATTTGCAACGTTTGAGACCATGAATGACGCAGCTGCAATAACAGCCAACGCGTTCTTTTTATTTAAATAAGACATATTTATTATCTTTTTATTTGAGAGCCGTCCCTTGTAGTTTTAGTGTTGGGACTGACTCAGTTTCTTCAGGTAAAAAAAAAGCTAGATTGTTTTAATTAACAACCTAGCTCTCTCGAAAGTCCGCCAATATTTGCTTCCACTGCCGTCGCTTTATAAGAAGGTAACGAGGGAAGAATATTAAGACCGGTTCTTTGCTCCACCTCATCTATCGTGACTTCAGTGCTGCAGTAATAAGTGCTGCGGGCACTGTTTTGCGACATGATAAACGCCGAAGCCTCTACCCAGCCCGAACTACTGACCGTTGCCACGACTTTAAAATAGCCAGATGGAACGGTGTGTTTTTCGTTTGCTTTTGGTAGAGAAGCCCAAAAAAACTCATACAAAGGACCAGTGACGACATAAACCGATTGACCAGTTCGAACAAAATTGCGAACTGCGGTTTCAAGTCGTACCCAAGGACCTTGGTTAAGATCTGAGGACTGTGGAGTGATGTTTGACAGATAATTGGTGTCGCGCCAGTAATCAGTATTACTAAAGCTGGCTAACGGCACTTGGTGACCTCTATCGGTACCAATTACTGCGTGTGCATCCGTGTAGTCTGAAGGTTCAAGCGTGTAACGGCTTAAAATATTCGGGTCCGCTTTCCATGTGCGCGAGCGACTTGGACCGTCAATTGTCATTGGTGTGACTTGGTAAGCTGCCCAATCTGCAAGTTTGGTCGAGCGATTACTGCTCAATTTGTAGATGGGACGCTCAATAACATCGTTACTAGAGGGAGCACCAGAGGGACAACCAAATTGGCTGCAATGAGTAGATGATGCTGTAGTAACAAAGGAAATGAATAAAATGAAAATACTTAATGTAATTTTCATAATATGCTCGCTTTATTTTTTGTTATTAAGGGCAAGCGTACTGTACTTTATTTTCGTTAAGAAATAATTACTTATTTATTACATTTTTAATAGAAAAAATATCTATACCGTTAACATTTTGGTACAGATTATCGTTTTTGAAAATGCAAAATTAATAGCTAAATCGATTTTTTAGATTAAACGCTCTAATTTTATTCAAAACAAACCCATATTTAGGTTTGTAACGTATTGGTCTATATTGAATTTATTATTGTGTTGGAGTGGTTTACTCCAATCAGAGCACCCATAAGTAACTTTTTACTTTCATGCAGAGGATGGATATGAAAAACGATTTGGATTTACACATGTTATTGCGGGTTTTTGAAAAAGTCCGTGAGCACGGTAAGGAAACCGAAGACGGTCATCAACTCGAAGGCATCAAAGCGGCATCTGATTTTGATGGGTACACGGTGTTTTTGTCCGATGTGCAATGTCATTTAACGCTTTTTTTTCACAACAAATATGAATGTGATTACCCCTCAGAAAAAGCCCGTGAGGATTTTGAGAAGCGTCTGAAATATATCGATAAAAACTATTAATTATTGTTTTTTTCTGATGTAGTAACTTAAAAGCTAAAACAAGGATAGTTCAATGAAGTTATTACAAATTCTCTTAGTCGTGTTGTGCGCAGTCGTATTTGACTTAAAGGCATCACAGCCAAAGCCTGATTTAGCCAATGTAGATCACAATCGCTCCGGGCTCTTTGATGTCGGCGGCTTTAAATTATATTTAGAGTGCTATCAACCTGGACCTTCAGAAAAAGACGATTTACCGACTCTAATTCTTGAACAAGGTTTTGGCCGTTGGGGCTCGGATGGAGTTTGGCAAAACAACATAGCGCAGCTTCAGGACGACTATCGCGTATGTCTTTATGACCGCGCTGGCCTTGGCAAAAGTGAGCAAGGTCCAGTGCCATTTACGATAGATGAAATGGCGATTCGACTTGATACCCTGTTACAAAACGCAGACGTAGCTGCTCCATATTATTTTGCGGGTGGTTCCTATGCGTCGTACGTCATTACTTCGTACAACAAGCAATTCCCAAATAAGGTCTTGGGTACGGTGCTGATTGACCCACCAGTGTTTGGTTATTTTTATACTATGGCGACACGTTGGCCTAAGGATTTTCAATCAGACAATGCACGGTTAATGGGGCAATATAAGTTTGAGTTGGCGGTGAATGATCCGCTTTTTGAAAAAGTACCTGAAAAAGTCGACCATGTAGCCAGCTATCATTTATTAAAAGATGCCCAATCTTTTGGCAACAAGCCTGTAATTGTGCTTCGCTCTAAGCCGAAAAATAAGCGTTTTGATCCGCCGCATGTGCCAGCTGAGATCGCTCAACCTATGACAGAGTTATGGGACAGTGCAGACTCAAAATTCAGTAAGCTGTCGAGTAACGTCGAGATAATTTATTCAGAATCTGAGCGCCATCATTTGCATATTGCTGATCCTGAGCTGGTGGTCAGTGCAATACAAAGATTGACCTCAATGACTCCTGATAGCAAGTCCAAACCATAAGTAAAATAAAGCTACTTAAACCAGACCTTCCCGCCTATGAATTTGTAGGCGGGGGCACCTCTGATAAGAGTTTCACGAGCAAATACTGCGTCACAGTTTGGGCATACACAAGGTGTCACGGTAAAGTCTTTGGTGATGCGCTCTTTGAAGCATTTGACCAATGCACCTTTGCCGCCTTTTTTGTATTTAAAAAGTGGCTGCTGACATTGTTTGCAAAATATATCGATGGATTTGGTCGGCGCTTTAGAGCGAGGTTTTGCCATAGGTTTATTGTGATCTTTTTAACTGTCTGTTAACCAATGTGGCCTATGTTAAACTGTTTTGGCGCACAAGGCCCGCTTGCCAATAAATTAAACTTTGCAAACAAATTGAATTCCTCCAACCGGCTGTAACATGAAAAAATCCGACAAAAAACTCGATAACCAAATAAGACAAACACTCACTGAGTTATGCGAATCCCGACTCGAACAAATCGAGGGTTTTGAGTGGCTAACTCATGTGGTTAACTTTAATCGCTTTCCTGAAAGTTTGCGCGTCGTGTGCGTATTTTGCGACGATGAAAGCTTAACTAAAGCCAAACAGTCGGGGACAACGGACAAGATCCAAACTCAAATTACCCAGACATTAGCCAAGCTAAAAATCACCTTTAACAAGCCTGCTAAGCAAATTATCTTTGATACTGAGACTCGCTGCCAAGCCCAGCATGGTGGTAACTGGGCTAAGCGTTTGCAGAGTCTTTAAGTGAATTGTCAATGGTTACAGTGTTTTTAAACTGCGCTTGACCAATTTTAATAGCTCTCGGTCTTGGTTGTGCTCTTCCGCCAATAAGGCCTCATGAAGTACAGACAAGGTTTGTTTGGCCGCTTGCGGTTGTTGGTTTAAAACATAGAGCTGAGACAGTCGATATTGACCCCACGTTTTACTCGGTAAGTCCGGCAGCTGCTCGAGGGCCAAATATCGTTTCATCGCCTTGATGCCATCTTCAAGGTGCTTTTCTGAAAACACTGCATTGCGACCCAATTGATACAGAGCGCTTTGTATGGCGCTTTGTATGGCTCCTTGTTGCTGGTCTGATATATAGCCCGTGGAGGCTGCGCTGTCGTCGAGGTTCGTTGCTCGTTTAAACGCACGGTAGGCTTTGTCATAGTTTTTTAAGTCTTGAAAATAAAATCCAACCGCAAATTGAGCTTGAGGGGAGCTCGGAAAAGACTGCTCTAGTTGACTGATGTAATGCTCTATTTGTTCTTCATTTTCTCGATATTGAGCGACTCGCAACAAGCTCAGTGCCCCTTCAAGAGGCGCGAAGGCTTTGAGTTGCTCGGCGAGTTGTTGAGCTTTTTTAGCTGATCCGCCGGCAATAGCGGGGGCATCTAAATAAAACCCGATCAAACCTTGGTAGCCCGCTACGTATGTGGCGTCTACCTCAAGGGCTTTTTCAAACGCGCGTCTGGATTGTTTGGCAAAGGCGCCGGCCTTAAAAATAGACGCTTGTTTGGCTTGGTAACCACTGACTACTCCTTTCCAATATAAGGCGTCGGTGTTGTCGGGGTCATCTTTTAATAAATCATCTATTAGGGTATTTGCTTGTTGCAATTGATTGTTAGTGATCAGGGTTTGAACCTGCACCAGTGGCTGCGTTATTGGTGGCTGCTTGGTTTCCGTCTGACTTGCTTGCGATGGCGACGGTAAAATAATGGCAATAAGCAAAACGAGTAAAACAAGCACGCTGGTTATAAAAAGCTTTATCCAATCAATCATTTTTGTGTTCCTTTTCTGTTAAAAATAGGGGGTGTCGTTTATCTACTTTTTGTTTGTCGAATGTGCGTGCTTAGCTTGTTAAGCAACACGATACTGTTTTCTGTATTTGACCGCAAAAGTTCGCGAAATCGTCGCGCCGATTACGCCCGGCATAATCCAAAACAAAATTTGATAGTCACCT
Organism: Psychrosphaera ytuae; assembly: GCF_017638545.1. Classification (NCBI taxonomy): domain Bacteria; kingdom Pseudomonadati; phylum Pseudomonadota; class Gammaproteobacteria; order Alteromonadales; family Pseudoalteromonadaceae; genus Psychrosphaera; species Psychrosphaera ytuae. Next base: position 1,508,863 of record NZ_CP072110.1, on the reverse strand, counting down.
GGAACGAGATGGTTCAAAAACGACTGACCACCAAATACAAAAAACGCGGTGTAAGCTGCAATGCCCGATGCAACGATGTTAGTGAGGTGTTCGATGATCCACTCTGATTTTTTAAGGTCTCTTTTGTAGATATATCGAAGCATACCCAGCGCTGAAACAATGGAAAGGACACTAAATATTTCGTACAACATACTCGTGCGTTGAAGTCCAACATAGCCCACATAAAAAGCGGAAACGACCAACATACAGATACAAAATAAATGCAGTGGGGTCTTTAGTACATCACGGTTGGCTCTTGCGACAAGCGCCAGCGACGATTGACGAGTGGTACAAAGCACCAAAAACGACAACATAAACAAAAACGCAGAGGATGAGCGACCCACTTCAACAGCTTGGTTGGCTTGAGTCAAAGTCATGAGCCCTTGAGGATCTCGAATCGCCAGGGGATCAATAAACACGAGCGACGACATTAAAATACCGCTCAGCGAAACTGCGGTCATTCCCCAAACAAACCATTGACCCGAACGTTTGTGAAAGGCGCTGCCTTTTTTCTCAATAATGGGTAACCAAAAAATGATCAGCGCTACACTTCCTATCGCAATATGTACGACCAACGCAGTCATATGAATAAGTTCTAACATGATGTCTTCCTTTGTTTTGTTGATGCTGACTACTTTAGGTAGAAGGGGTTGGTTAAAACAGTGCCCAAAGTCACGATTAAAAAATATGACTTTTGGCCTATTTAGCTGTAACTGATTGTTTGACATAATGCTTTGGGGTTTCATGGAGTAGAAAAAGCAATGCAAAACAAGTGGTTCGATTTTAAGTTACACGAAAGTGTAGGCGTCATTACGTGGGGCGTTGTGTTTGCTATCGCGATGAAAATGATGGAAAACGCGGCTCCTGCGATTCAGGCGGATTTGGCCTATATCATCATTGCATTTGTCGGTTATTTGCTGGCTTTTTTGGGGGCGACTCGAGATTTTAATGGTCGATTAAGTCGTCGAGCTCAAGCTCTGTGTTTTACCGTTCAGTTGGGCTGTGCATTTGCGATTTTGTGGATGTTGCCGCTGGATTTTCTGCCTATTTTAACCATTATATGGGCGGCGGTTTCGCTGTCCTTTTTTACCGCTAAACAAGCCATTTTTGTTACCACGTTAGTTGTGATCACTTGGTTTAGTGTCTATGGCATTGTTTGGGAGCAGCGCAGCGCTTTTTATAGTGCGTTTTTGTACTACTCGTTTCATATCTTTGCTTTGATGATGAGCCTTCAAACTAAACGCGCAGAACAGGCTACGGCCGCAGCTAACGCCCTCAACACCGAACTACAGGCGACTCGAGAATTACTTGCCGAATCCACCAAGGTACAAGAACGCACTCGAATTGCCCGAGAGCTACACGATTTATTAGGCCATCACCTCACCGCACTGAATATTAATTTGCAGGTGGCCAGTCACATGATAAGTGCCAACAAGCCTACTGCCGAGCTCAAGCAGCCTGTGGAGCAAAGTTACTTGCTTGCCAAGTTACTGTTAAGTGACGTGCGCGAAGCGGTATCCACAATTCGCGATAACCAGTCGTTGGATTTGAGCAAAGCCATAGCTTTGATAGCCGCGTCATTTCCAGATTTAGAAATCCAAGTCAAAGGCGATAGCCTGCCACAGGACAACATCGAACTGCTCCATGATTTACTCAGGTGTATACAAGAATGTGTCACCAACGCTGTCAAACACGGTCAAGCCAAACAGGTTTCCATCGACTGCCAACAATCGGCACAACAGATTAAACTTGTCATTACTGACGATGGTCATCAGCACAAGTCAGGCACTCAAGCTGAGAAAAGTGAGAGTGTTAGATTAGGCAACGGTTTAACAGGAATGAAAGAGCGTTTGGCTAACTATCAAGGTGACCTTGATGTAGCAATTCAGGATGGCCAATTTAGAGTCGAAATGACCCTGCCACAGCAATCACATCATCTATTGCAGTCTGCGGTACAGCCGCAAGTAAAAGAAGGAACGAATACAGATGATTAATGTACTGTTAGTAGACGATCAAATGTTGGTAAGAGAAGGCATCAAAAGCCTGTTAAAGCTTTCAGATAACGTCTGTGTCGTGGCCGAAGCCAGTGATGGCAGTCAAGTATTAGAGCAACTCGCTACACACAAGGTAGATTTGATTTTACTGGATTTATCCATGCCTAACGTCGATGGCATCGCTACATTAAAGCTATTGCAGGACCACGCTGATGCACCTCCGGTCATTATTTTAACCACCTTTGATGATCACCAACTCGTATTAGAAGGTTTGGCTGCGGGCGCCAAAGGCTACTTACTTAAAGATGTCTCACTCGAGACGTTATGCGAATCAATAGAATCGGTAAAAAACGGCGCGACCTTAATTCAACCGGCGATTACAGAGCGCCTCGTCGCAGGTGTGAAGTCACAAAGTTCAACATTTAGCTACGAAGCCACAAGTGCCGGTCAAACCGACCTATCCCAAAAAGAACTTGAGGTACTGCGTTTGATGGCGTGCGGTTATTCCAACAAAGAAATCTCAGGGGCACTCTACAAATCAGAAGGCACCATCAAAAACCACGTTTCAAACATTCTGGCTAAACTTGGCGTCCGTGATCGAACCCGAGCGGTGCTGAGTGCGATAGAGCAGGGGATATTGAAGTGAGAACCGTTAGGTTACTCAAATTGAAAACCTGTACCTGATCTTCTAGACTCATAAGAGCTACATTACAAAAATTACAATTGATAAACTGTCTACGGGCAGTCGTACTTTGGTTTTGGTTTCAATTCTAAAGTATTTTTTCAGATGCAGAAAAAGTCTATCGATTTTAATGTCTTGAGATATTAAACATCTATCTACTTTATTGTGCTCAAACAAAAGGTGTAACGATGAAAAGCTCATTTAAACTTTCCCTTCTTGCAGTTCTAACTTCGAGTCTTATGGCTTGCGGTGGCAGCTCTTCTGACTCTAATGACGGTCAAAGCTTGGTGGATGCAGAATCTAAAGCTGCGTTTTCACTTGGTGTTAGTGATGCTCCAGTTGATGAAGCCGAATCAGTCTTCATCGAAATCGACAGTATAAGCCTGATTGACACAGCCGAGGGCAGCGAGAATACGACGACCATAGATACATTCACCAACGAGCAAGACGAAGTTGTACAGACCATAAAAGTTGACCTGCTTAGTTACCAAGGAACACAGCAACTTAAGATCATAGATGAAAGCCAAGGAGTTGAATTAACTCCAGGTGAATATGAGTTAGAGTTAAATGTGGTTGATGCTGGCTCCTACGTTTTATTAGACAATGACGCAACCGAACACCCTATTAAGGTACCTAGTAGCCGCCTGAGATTAGGTGCGTTTGCTGTTGTCGAGACTGCGGTTCAAGTAGGCGATACACCAGCTTACACAGTAGAATTTGATTTGCGAAAATCACTAGTTCAACGAGGTAATGCCAATAACAACAACGGTTATATTATTAAACCGAACGGCGTTCGAGTTGTAAGTCTTTACGGTGGTATTGAAGGAACCGTATCGGCAGGCTTAACAAACTTAGGTCAATGCACGGTTTATCTATATGACGAAACGGCCACTGAATACGGTGATCTGTTTGACCCTGAAGATCCAGACTTTGTGGCTCCTGCAGATCCAATCACTGCATCGATTCCACTGGCATCGACAGTCGTCGCGACGGATGGCTCGTTTGCCATTGGTTTTATTGAGCAGGGTAGCTATCAGCTTGCACTAAATTGCGGAACGGATGTTGACGACAATATTCAATATGATGGTTTTGCAATACCGTCATCTGCAGATGGTACAACATTAGATGCAGATGTTTTAACAGTAGAAGTGACGAGCCAAACCACAACGACCGTCAGTTTCTAAATCAATTAAAAAGAAAACGAGCGCAGGTTAAACTGGGCTCGTTTTTTTGTGCTCAAACACCACTGAAGACTGTTTTTAAGATCAAAAATTGATCTTTTTTCCCCACTTTTCCCCACATTTTTCATTACCTTATTTAAATCCCTTATTTCTATTGGATTAGGCGGCAATTTATTGCCGTTTCTTTGCTTGACTTTAGGTTGTTTAACGGCTTAAATTGTGAATTAGTGGGAAATTGTGGGATAAATTGGATCTCACACCCAATAATTTGGTGGAAATAATAACCACAATACGGAGCCAGCATGTTTCGCGGAGCGAACACTTTATCTTTAGACAACAAAGGTCGGTTATCGATTCCTACTCGATACCGAGAGGTTTTGCTGTCTGAGTCTGAAGGTAGAATGGTTTGTACTGTTGATCTACATCAGCCGTGTTTGTTGTTGTATCCATTGATTGAATGGGAAGACGTCGAGGCTATGTTGCGTCAACTTTCTTCGATGAACCCTCATGAGCGCCGTGTTCAACGCGTGTTATTAGGCAACGCTCACGAGGTCGACATGGATAAGTCGGGACGTATTTTAGTACCTGCTCAGTTACGTCAGCATGCTGACTTAGAAAAATCGGTGGTTTTGAGCGGACAGTTAAACAAATTCGAAATGTGGTCTGAAACGCAGTGGCAAGCTCAGATGAAAGAAGACATGGAAACTGAGCTGGCAGGTAATTACGAATTAACCGATCGATTAAAAGACTTTTCGTTTTAATCGACCAAAGCATAAAGCGACAGCAAGATGACAGCACACGTATCGGTATTATTACAAGAATCTATTGACGGCTTAGCGATTAAGCCGGACGGCATTTATATAGATTGCACATTTGGCCGTGGTGGTCACTCTTCTCATATTCTTCAACAACTCAATTCTGAAGGCCGATTGATTGCAATCGACCGCGATCCTACCGCGATTGAAGCCGCGAAGCGTTTTGCTGATGTGAGTAACTTCACGATTGAACATACACCATTCTCTGAATTACTTGCGGTGGCGGAAAAGCACGATGTAGTCGGTAAGGTTGACGGGATCTTAATGGATCTTGGGGTTTCATCTCCTCAATTAGATGAGGCAGATCGTGGTTTTAGTTTTATGAAGCCAGGCCCTCTGGATATGAGAATGGACTTTACTCGCGGTATTTCTGCGGCGGACTGGTTAGCCAAAGCAGACGAAGATGACATCGTTTTTGCCCTCAAAAACTACGGCGAAGAAAAGTTTGCCCGCAAAATTGCCCGTAAAATCGTGAACACGCGAGACGAGTCTCCGTTATTAACGACGACAGATTTAGCCACTTTAGTGGCGTCGACCGTGCCAAAGAGCAAGGTTGAAAAGAAACACCCAGCAACGCGTACCTTTCAAGGGATCCGAATTTATATCAACAGCGAGCTGGTGGAAATTGAAAAAGCATTAGAGTCTTCGCTGCAAGTGTTAAAGCCTGAAGGACGTTTGTCCGTGATTAGCTTTCACTCTTTAGAAGACCGCATTGTTAAGCAGTTTATTCGCAAGCAAAGCCAAGGCAAACAAGTGCCGCGTGGTTTACCTGTGACGGATGAAGAGCTTAACAAAGGTAAAACACTTAAACCGATAGGCAAAGCGATTAAGCCATCGGAACAAGAAATCGCTAGCAATAGCCGTGCGCGCAGCTCCGTCTTGAGAATTGCTGAAAGATTGTCGCAATGAACATAACAATAAAAAATGTCGTCGACACTCAGTTAGCAGGTTTAATTCTAAAAGACATACGTAAGTATTCACTTACAGTGGGGCTTCTGCTGCTCAATGTTGCCGCGGCCACGGCCGTGGTGCACTGGGCACAGTTAAACAGACAGATGGTGATCCAACAGGATGTCTTGTTACAACAACGAGATGACATAGATGTCCATTGGCGCCACCTGTTATTGGAACAACGTGCGTTAGCCGAACACAGCCGTGTCGAGCAAATTGCCCGTGAACGATTAGGGATGAGTCGCCCAACAACTGAGGAAGAGGTGGTGGTAACCTTGCCATGAAGGACTGGTTGAACGAAAAGCGTAAAAAGCAAAACAAATCGGCAACCAAACGCACCAAAAAAGGGGCACAGGCTTCGTCTGTCCAAAAATCCTCAAAAAAGAACATTCACGCCAAACAAAAAACCAAACCAACCATGAATCGCTGGCGTTTTCAATTTGTCATCGCTTGCTTAGTATTGGTTTTTGGCTCGGTGGTTACTCGAGCGGCTTACCTGCAAATTATTCAACCCGAACGCCTGATTAAAGAAGGTGACAACCGTACGGTCAGAGTTAAAAAGTCGTCGGTGCAGCGCGGCATGATCATGGACCGAAATGGCAATGAATTGGCAGTAAGCGTGCCGGTTCAAACCATTTGGGCTGACCCTAAGCGCGTACTTGAATACCCAGAATTTGAAACTGATGTCCGTTGGAAGGCACTGGCTAAAGTCTTACAAATGAGTGAGCAAGCACTGTTAGCTCGTATCACTAATAACCACGACAAACGATTTATTTATCTCAAGCGCAAAACCAATCCTGTCGTTGCTGACTATGTTCAGCAGTTGCGAATTCCGGGCGTTCGTTTGCGTGAAGAGTCAAAGCGTTATTATCCTGCCGGCGAAATTACCGCTCACGTAGTGGGTTTTACCAACATTGATGGTCAAGGCATTGAGGGTATTGAACTTCGTCACAATGAGTGGATGACAGGTACGCCAGGCAAACGCAAGGTCATCAAAGATGCCAAGGGCCGCGAAATCGAAATCATCGAAGAACAAAAGGGCTCTGAACCACAAGACATTACATTAACCATCGATCAACGAATTCAGTCGGTAGTCTATCAAGAATTGAAAAAAGCGGTACAAACCTTTGAAGCGGCATCAGGTAGCGCCATTGTTGTAGATATTGAGACGGCAGAAGTATTAGCGATGGTAAACAGTCCTTCGTTTAATCCAAACAATCGAACAAACGTGCCTGTGCATCGATTTAGAAATCGTGCAATTACCGACACCTTTGAGCCTGGCTCTACAATGAAACCACTGTCGGTGATCAATGCGTTGGAATATGGCTCATACGGTACTCTAGATTTAGTAGATACTTCACCAGGCTACATGCGTTTGGGCGGTCGTCGTGTATCTGACCCTCGTAATCGCGGGTTGTTGAGTTTGGCCGATGTTTTAAAATACTCGTCTAACATGGGCTCGACCAAACTTGCACTGTCAACGCCAAAAGAATCATTTTTAGGCTTGTTTTATGACATGGGCTTAGTGGACTCAAGTGGTATTGATTTGGTTGGTGAGAGTACCGGATTGTTTAATGACCGCCGCCGTTGGTCTGACTCTGAAATTGCCAGTTTGTCATTTGGATACGGTATTTCTGTCACTGCTGCTCAATTAGCAAGAATGTATACGACGCTTGGTGCCGGCGGTATCAGTCGACCTTTATCTATTATCAAGACCGATGTTGAAAAGCCATCAGAGCGTATTATTTCTCAAGACGTTGCTTATAACGTGTTAAACATGATGGAAAGCGTAGTGAGTGAAGATGGCTCGGGTAAAAACGCGATTGTTCGCGGTTATCGCGTGGCTGGCAAAACCGGCACTAGCCAAAAGGCCACTGCAGGTGGATATGGTCATGACTATGTGAATACGTTTGCCGGTGTTGGTCCTGTTTCTGACCCTAAAGTCGCGGTTGTAGTTGTGATCAATGATCCTAAAGGTGACTACTATTACGGTGGTGAAACGGCTGCACCGACCTTTGGCAAAATAATGCAAGAAACCCTGCGTATGTTAAACGTGGCACCGGATGCAGCCGGAGACAAAAAGATTCAGTTAGCGGATATAAGGCAAAAGCATGAAGACGTTAACTAACAGCAACGAAATTGCTCAGCATTTAAAGGCGCACTTAGCAGCTCTTGGAGCATCAGGTGACGCCGTTAATAATCCTATTCAAAGTAACGAAGATGTCGTATCGAGTCGTTTGTTACAAGACAGCCGTCAAATCCGTCAAGGGGACGTGTTTGTTGCTTTAGCAGGACACGATTTAAACGGCGCTGATTTTATCGATGCGGCGATTCAAAATGGCGCAGGCGCAGTGTTGGTTGACGCCGCTTGTGACTATACGCCAGCACCAAATAATGTTAATTCTGATGTTTTGTTCGTAGAGGTTCCTGCGCTTAGAAATTTATTGGGCTCACTTTGCCAATCGTTTTATTTTTCGGGTGAATCAAATCAATCACAGCCTTTGCCGGTAATAGGCGTGACAGGGACCAATGGCAAAACTTCCATTACCCATTTATTGGCGCAAATTGCAGATTTGAGCAAAAGCAATGACGATTTATCACCGTCAAAAAGCTGTGCAGTCATTGGTACTATGGGCACAGGATATTACCAAGCCTTAGTACCGTCAGCTAATACGACACCCGGAATAACTGATGTTTATCGATTGATGGCTGAGTTTCGACAAGACACTCGCCATGATTATATGGCGGTCGCTATGGAAGTATCATCACATGCCTTAGCCCAAGGTCGAGTTGCAGGTGTTGAATTCGAAACTGCAATTTTTACTAACCTGAGCCATGAACATCTCGATTATCACGGCACGATGGAACAATATTTTGCTGAAAAAGCAAAGTTGTTCACAGACTTTAGACCTGCTAATTCGGTGATCAATATTGATGATGAGTATGGGTTAAAACTGACCGACTTACTGCCTATTGAACAACGTGTGATCGCCGTTGGTGAAACCAAACAAACCCTCGCGTTTGCCGAGTACGTCTGGATTAAAAAAGTCGAATGCCATACTTACGGTTTACAAATAGAACTTGAGTGGCAAATCGACGGTGCTAAAGAAACCAGTGTTCTTAACTTACCGCTTTATGGGACTTTTAACGCCGCTAATATTGCAGCGGTTTTTGCGACAGCTATCGTTTCTGGCTGGTCGTTTGAGGCACAGAGTTTTACTGAGTTAGTTCCAGTTCCTGGCCGATTAGAGTTGTTTGTCGAAGACGACTTACCTATTGCGATCGTAGATTATGCCCATACTCCCGATGCACTAGAAGCATCATTAAAGGCAGCTAAAGCGCACCTTGATGGCAACTTATTGCTTGTTTTTGGCTGTGGTGGCGATCGCGATACAAGCAAACGTCCAATGATGGCTAAAGTGGCTGAAAAGTACGCAAACAGTGTCATTGTGACCAATGACAACCCAAGAACAGAAAGCCAAGAACAGATTGTTAATGATATTATCAAAGGCTTTGATAGCCCCGATGCGCACCATATTGAATACGATCGCAAATTGGCGATTCAATGGGCGTTAGAACACGCTCAGCCAGGTGATGCAGTATTAATCGCGGGTAAAGGTCACGAGACCTACCAGATTATTGGTCAACAGGTGTTTGACTATGATGAGCGAAGCTACGTAGCCGGTTTAATGGCTGACTTGGCTCAAAGAAACAATTAAGAAGGTTGCTAATGATAAAAGCAGATTTGAACTGGATTGCTGAGGTATTGGGTGTATCACCTAAGCTACCCAATGACGCCCAGTCAATAGATGGTTCTGCTGTAATCGGTGAGATATCAACCGACAGCCGTACTATTAGTCCCGGACAAGTGTTTTTAGCCCTTAAGGGGCCCAATTTTGACGGGACAAAGTTTGTTGCCGACGTAAAAGATAAAGGTGCGATTGCAGTTGTTGTCGACCGATTGGTCGATGTGGATATTCCACAATTTGTCGTGGCTGATACTTTAAAAGCGTTAGGCGCGTTAGGCAAAGCCGTTAAAGCTGTCGTTAACCCGACCATTATTGCGATGACCGGTAGTGTTGGTAAAACCTCAGTTAAAGAAATGTGCACGGCGATTATGAGCCAAAAAGGCCAAGTACTTTCTACAAATGGCAACTTTAACAATGAAATCGGTGTGCCTCTGACCTTATTGCGATTAGAGCCTCAGCACGAATTTGCGGTAATTGAGTTAGGCGCCAATCACATTGGTGAAATTGATTACACGTCGTCCTTAACTGAACCGCATGTTGCCATTTTAAACAATGTTGCCGAAGCACATTTGGAAGGCTTTGGTAGCTTATTTGGTATTGTAGAGGCCAAAGGTGAAATCTTTAATCACCTACAAGAGGGCGGTGTTGCCATTATTAATGCGGATGCCGAACAGGCTCACAAAGAGTATTGGCTGGGTAATTTAACAAAGCAATTCGAACGCAAAAGCGGTCGGGTTATGCAGTTTGGCTTAAACCAAGCATTCCATGGTGATGTTGATACAACCTATGCGACAGATATCAATTTAAACGATTCGGGTTGTGCAGAATTTGTTTTGCATGCGGCCCCAGCGTTGTTTTCCGAGCAGGTTGAGCCAAAGTCGATAAACATTTCACTTACCGTACCTGGTGAGCACAATGTAAAAAATGCATTGGCAGCGGCGACAGCGTGTTTGCAAATTGGTGCGAGCCTGGACGACGTGCAACGCGGTTTAGCAACCATGGCAAAAGTAAAAGGTCGAGTGAATCTTCAGCCGGTTGATGATCAATTATTGTTAATTGATGATTCATACAACGCCAATGTGCAGTCGGTAAAAGCAGCCATCGATTTGTTATCAACTTATGCAAGCAAACAAATTTTGGTACTTGGTGATATGGCTGAACTTGGTGAAGATGCACAAAAATACCATACCGAAATCGGCCAATACGCAAAACAAAAAGGTATTGAGTCTTTGTACTCTTTTGGCGTGTTGAGTCAAAGTGCCTCAGCTGAATTTAAAGAAAGTGGCTTTCATTTTTCATCCAAACAGGCGTTAGTAAGTCACTTATTAGAACAATTAGAACAGTACCGTCAGGCCGGTCAAAAGGCGACGGTATTAGTGAAAGGATCTCGAAGTGCCAAAATGGAGTTGGTCATAGAGCAAGTCTTTGCAGAACGCAAACGGCAAGAACAAGAATAAAGGCAGAGTAGAGTATGTTAGTTTGGTTGGCCGAGTATTTAACCCAGTTTTATTCTGGCTTTAATGTCTTTTCCTATTTGACGTTTAGAGCGATTTTGAGCGTGTTAACGGCAATGGGCCTGTCGCTTTATTTTGGTCCAAAGTTAATTCGCGCATTACAAAAAATGCAGATTGGTCAAACCGTCCGTGATGATGGTCCAGAGAGCCACTTTAGCAAAGCCGGTACGCCGACAATGGGTGGTATCCTAATTTTGGGGGCTATTGTTGTTAGTACTTTGCTGTGGGCTGACCTGAGCAACAAGTATGTTTGGGTTGTAATGACGGTCGTTGTTGGTTACGGCATCGTTGGCTTTGTAGATGATTACCGCAAAGTGATCCGCAAAGACAGTAAAGGTTTGATTGCTCGCTGGAAGTACTTCTGGCAGTCGGTGATTGCAATTGGCGTTGCCGCGTACCTGTTTTATACCTCTCAAGATCCAAATGAAACGGCATTATTAGTTCCGTTTTTCAAAGAAGTAATGCCACAGCTGGGCATGATGTATTTGTTGGTTGTGTACTTTACGGTTGTGGGTACAAGTAATGCGGTTAACTTAACGGATGGCCTAGATGGTTTAGCAATTGTTCCTACGGTAATGGTAGCGGGTGCCTTGGCGTTATTTGCGTATGTAACGAGTAACGTTAATTTTGCAGAGTATCTCCATATTCCATACATCCCATTGACTGATGAATTGACGGTTGTCTGTACCGCTATTGTTGGCGCTGGCTTGGGCTTTTTGTGGTTTAACACCTACCCAGCTCAAGTATTTATGGGCGATGTAGGTTCGTTAGCATTAGGTGGTGCGTTAGGGATTATTGCCGTCTTGGTCCGTCAAGAGTTAGTCCTTGTGATCATGGGCGGTGTCTTTGTTATGGAAACCCTTTCGGTCATTCTGCAAGTGGGCTCTTATAAATTACGTGGAGAGCGCGTGTTTAAAATGGCACCGATTCACCATCATTACGAATTAAGTGGTTGGCCTGAGCCGCGAGTTATTGTGCGATTTTGGATTATCTCATTGGTATTAGTTTTGGTCGGCATTGCGACATTGAAACTTAGATAACCTCAAACTCATTAACATAGTGAACAAAATATGAAACAAACATCGACCTATTTAACCAGTCTTAGCAATGCCAAGGTTGCCCTTGTGGGCCTTGGTTTGACTGGTATGTCGATGTTGCGTTATTTACTTGAACACAATATTACCCCGGACGTATTTGACTCTCGTGAGACGCCACCGATTAACGCCCAGCACGATGAGCTATTGGCGCAGGTGTCGTGTCAATTTGGGCCTATCCCGACCAAACAATTTAGTGATTACGATTTGGTATTGATCAGTCCGGGTATCAGTCTTAAAGAACCCGCTTTGCAATACGCTAACAGCATTGGTATAGATGTATTTTGTGACATTGAGCTGTTTGCTCGAGTCAATACCAAACCGGTAATTGCCGTTACTGCTTCCAATGGCAAATCAACCGTTGTTGCTTGGTTAACGGATTTTCTAAATCGAATTGGCAAAAAAGCGGTTGCCTGTGGCAACTTTGGCGTACCAGTATTAGACGTTATTGATCAATCGGTAGATGTTTTTGTCATGGAGTTGTCTAGCTTTCAGTTAGATACAACGGAAAGCTTGGTTTGTACCGCGGCTTCGGTTCTAAACATAACGCCCGATCATTTAGACCGGTACGAATCATTTGCAGATTATGCAGCGTCTAAAAGAAAAATATATCGTCACGCACAACTTGTTTTGGCTAATGCCGATGATGAGTTAACTCACCCCCTTCAAGAGCGTCATAGCGAAGACTCCACGGCGGTTCAGTTTTTTGGTTTGCAAAGTCCATTTGAATCTATGATGTGGAGTTACGAGCCAGCTACGGGTGAGCTTATTCATCACCAAAATGTGATTACCAACCTTAACCAAGGTCAAATGCGTGGCCATCATAATGGCCTAAACGCATTGGCCGTGTTAGCGCTTGCGAGTAGCTTAGACATAAACGTCGAGCAACATTTAGACAAGTTACATGCGTTTTCTGGTTTAGTGCATCGTTGTCAGCCAATTAAAGAGTGGCACGGCATTCGATTTATTGATGATTCTAAAGCAACCAATGTAGCGTCAACGATTGCTGCCGTGTCTGGTTTGGCAAACGGCAAAAATATAGTACTTATTGCGGGTGGTGATGCCAAAGGTGCTGACTTGTCTGAGTTAAAGGCACCCATTGAGCCTCACATAAAAGCCCTGATTGCGCTTGGTAAAGACAAAGCCGGTTTTGCTCAAGTGGTAGAGCCAAATGTACTTAGTTTTGTCGATGACATGTCAGAGGCAGTTGAGCGTGCCATTGAAAAAGCACAATCCGGGGACATTGTTTTGTTATCACCAGCTTGTGCAAGTATTGATATGTTCCAAAATTACCAAGCTCGTGCGGCGGCCTTCATCCAAGCGGTAACAATACAAACTAACGAAAGAGAAAAATCCGAGCTAGATTCGACTGAGCACGAGGTGCCATCATGAGCCGCATTGGATTTGGTCTAGTTAATTTAGCTAAGAAAAAAGACGTACCTGTCGAGCCTAAAGCACCAGTTTTATACGACCGAGCTTTGTTAGCACTCACACTAGTGCTTATGTTATTTGGCTGGGTAATGGTGACATCGGCGTCTATGCCAGTGTCTGAAAAACTCTACGGCAACGAATATTACATTTCTATCAAACACGCCGTATTTATTGTCATTTCGATTTGTGCGCTATTCACGGTTGTATTATTCCGTATGGACTGGTGGCAAAAGTACAATGTTTACTTGTTATTTGCCGCGGTCATCCTACTTATTTTGGTGCTTTTAGTTGGCACAACGGTTAATGGTAGTCGGCGTTGGTTACCGTTAGGTGTGTTTAATTTGCAAGCCGCAGAAGTGGCCAAACTGTTTTTCTTTGCGTTTTTGGCTGGGTATTTAGTTCGTCAACACGAACAGTTACTCGAAAACGTAAAGGGCTTTATGAAACCTTTAGGCGTGTTTACTGTCCTAGCCATATTGTTATTACAACAACCTGATTTAGGTACCGTCATTGTGATGTTTGTGACGACGGTCGCTTTGTTGTTTTTGGCTGGTGCAAAAATTTGGCAGTTCGTTGCGTTAATCGCCAGTGGTTTGTTAGCCGTGGTGAGTTTGATTTGGTTGGAGCCGTATCGAATGAGACGAGTGACGGCCTTTTTGGATCCTTGGGCAGACCCCTTTGGCAGTGGTTACCAGCTCACACAATCTTTGATGGCCTACGGCAGAGGTGATTGGCTAGGTCTGGGTTTAGGAAACAGTATTCAAAAGCTAGATTATTTACCAGAAGCTCATACTGACTTTATTGCTGCGGTTGTCGCAGAAGAGTTAGGCTTTTTGGGTTTAGCTGCGCTTGTGATCGTGATGGGCGTTTTGGTTTATCGCATTTTATTAGTAGGCTCTAAGGCGATGGAAAAAGGCCTTCATTACAGTGGTTATTTTGCCTACGCAATCGGAATTTGGGTGGCATTCCAAGTATTTGTAAATATTGGCGCAAGTACAGGCTTGTTGCCAACTAAGGGCCTGACCCTTCCGTTTATATCCTACGGGGGCAGTAGTATTATTGTGTTTTCCGTTGCACTTGCCGTGGTACTTCGCATTGACTATGAGCTTCGTCAAATAGCGCCATCGCCGACTGATCCAAGCCACAAACAAAATAATGACATGGAGGCTGAGTATGAGCCAGCAGTCTAAAGCCGTGATAATGGCTGGCGGTACCGGTGGTCATATATTTCCGGGTATTGCTTTAGCGGATGAACTTAAACAACAGGGTTGGCAAGTTGACTGGATTGGCACCGCAGATCGAATGGAAGCTGACTTGGTACCTAAACACGGTTTACCGATCCACTTTATAGAAGTAAGCGGTGTGAGAGGCAATGGTTTAATTCGCAAGCTAAAAATGCCGTTTATGTTGCTCAATGCCTTTTTACAGGCAAGAGCGATATTAAAGCAGCTTGCACCTGATGTTGTTGTGGGCTTTGGTGGTTATGCTTCAGGCCCTGGTGGATTAGCGGCAAAAAGCCTGGGTATTCCACTTATTTTGCACGAGCAAAATGCCGTGATGGGGATAACAAATCGCTATCTGAGTCGATTTGCTAAAAAAGTGCTACTGGCATTTAACAATACCCGTCAGTGCCCAGAGTCTGATCGAGTTGAGGTTGTGGGAAATCCGGTAAGAGCCGAGATAGCGCAATTAAATAATGTGCTCAAACGCCCAATAAGTGACCACTCACAGACACATATTTTAGTTATTGGTGGTAGTCTAGGAGCTAAAGTACTAAACGAAAATGTCGCCAAGTATGTTGCGCCATTTATGACGTTACGCGGTGGCTTAAAAGTTCGCCATCAAGCGGGCAAAGGCAATAGTGAATTAGTACAAAAAAACTACTCGGAACACGGATTTGATACTGATTCGGTTACGGTGACGGATTTTGTCGATGATATGACAGAAGCTTATCGCTGGGCGGATCTCGTTATTTGCCGTGCCGGAGCACTGACGGTTTCTGAAATCGCAGCGTCGGGTAACGCCGGGATTTTTGTCCCTTTGCCACACGCTGTGGATGACCATCAGACTGCCAACGCTATGAGTTTAGTAGAAAAAGGGGCGGCCAAAATAGTGGCTCAGTCCGAATTAGAACAAAAATTGCCTGAGGTTCTGCACGAGTTATTGCATGCGCCTAATTTGATAGAAGAAATGCAGCTCAAGGCAAAACAAAACGCAAATTTAGGCACGACCGCTCGCATGTTAAGTCTGTGCCAAGCATTTGGAAGTAAGTAATTGAGTATTCAAGATAATATAGTTAACCCAGCTATGCGACGTTTGCAAACGTTGCACTTCATCGGTATCGGTGGTGCTGGTATGGGTGGCATCGCTGAAGTGTTGCTAAATGAAGGTTATTCGGTGACAGGATCAGACATCAACGAAAACAGTGTAGTCCAACGCTTGAAAGGGCTAGGTGCTATCGTGTCAATTGGCCACGAAAAGCGCAATGTCGCCGATGCGAGTGTCGTCGTCGTATCAAGTGCGATAGATGAGACCAACGTAGAAATCATTGCAGCACGAGAGCTTCGAATTCCAATTGTCCGTCGCGCAGAAATGCTAGCCGAATTAATGCGATTTCGATTTGGTATTGCGATTGCTGGTACCCATGGAAAAACAACAACAACGAGTTTGATTGCGAGTATTTTTGCAGAAGCAGAGCTCGATCCAACCTTTATTATTGGTGGCTTGTTAAACAGTGCAGGCACCAATGCTCGGTTAGGTAAAAGTCGTTATTTGATTGCTGAGGCTGATGAGAGCGATGCGTCGTTTTTACACTTACAGCCACTTATTTCGGTTGTGACTAATATCGAAGCGGATCATATGGAAACCTATGACGGCGACTTCGAAAAAATGAAGCAAACTTATATCGATTTTCTCCATAATTTACCGTTTTATGGCCTTGCTACTATGTGTGGGGATGATCCTGAAGTTCGTAATGTGGCAAAAGAGTTAGGCCGCAGAGTCGTCAGTTATGGTTTTGAAGAGCATAACGACTATGTCATTACTAATTTCAAACAAACCGAAACGCGCACGACGTTCACGATTACTCACGAAGGTGGTAGCGTCGATTTATCCCTTAACTTACCAGGTCGACACAATGCGCTAAATGCAACAGCAGCCGTTGCAGTTGCGCACGAAGAAGGCATTGACGATAAGTACATTGTTTCTGCCCTTGAAAAATTTGAGGGAATTGGCCGTCGCTTCCAGCAATACGGGGAGTTTGAAACCGGTAAGGGCTCAGTAAAATTAATGGATGACTACGGTCATCACCCAACAGAAGTTGCAGCTACGATTGAAGCAGTTCGCGCCGCATGGCCGGAACGACGCGTGGTTATGTGTTATCAGCCACACCGTTACAGTCGTACACGCGATTTGTATGATGACTTCACGGAAGTCTTATCAAAAGTTGACTGTCTGTTGTTATTAGAAGTGTACCCAGCCGGTGAAAAACCGATTGCAGGTGCCGATGGTCGCAG
The DNA here is from genome assembly GCF_017638545.1 of Psychrosphaera ytuae. NCBI lineage: Bacteria > Pseudomonadati > Pseudomonadota > Gammaproteobacteria > Alteromonadales > Pseudoalteromonadaceae > Psychrosphaera > Psychrosphaera ytuae. The sequence goes on along the minus strand of NZ_CP072110.1, from coordinate 1,491,898 downwards.
TTTGGCTCAGTCAATTCGTCAACGCAATCGAGTAGACCCTATTTTTGTTGCCAAACCAGAAAACATCCCTGCTCAATTAGCACATGTGATCAAAGATGGAGACGTCGTGATTACCCAAGGTGCAGGTAATATTAATTCGGTGATCAAAACCCTAATCGACTGCGAAATGAAAGTTGAAAAAATGCTTGAGGTCACAGAATTATGAGCCAAGTGATTCGCCCTCTTGATTTGACTACTTTTGATGCGGCCGTATTTGGTAAGGTTGCTGTTATGTTTGGTGGAAACTCTGCCGAGCGTGAAGTGTCTCTGGCATCAGGAAAAGCGGTCTTAGATGCGTTACAAACAGTAGGTGTTGATGCCTACCCGTTTGATCCTAAATACGATGATCTTGATCAGTTATTAGAACAAAGCTTTGACCGCGTGTTTATCGTCTTACACGGTCGCGGTGGTGAAGATGGTAGCCTACAAGGTGCATTGACCTTGATGGGCATTCCTTTTACCGGTTCTGGGCCACAAGGCTCTGCGTTTGCGATGGACAAAGTACGCAGCAAGTTTTTATTTAAAGGCGCAGAATTACCAACGGCACCATTTGCAATTGCGCGCAAAGGTCAGGATTTAGATTTGGCGAAAACACTCAGTGAGTTGAACAACAGAGTGATGGTTAAGCCAGCCAATGAAGGTTCGAGTATTGGTATGTCTCAAGCTCGAACTGTTGAAGAGCTAGAGAAAGCGTTAGAAATTGCCTTTCAACACGACTCAGAAGCTTTGATAGAGCAGTGGGTAACAGGTAAAGAAGTGACGGTTAGTATTCTTAATGGCGTTGCTATGCCTCTTATTGAAATGCGAACACCTAACGAGTTTTATGATTACGAAGCCAAGTACAAAAGTTCAACAACAGAGTATTTGTGTCCAGCGCCCTTGTCAGACGAACTGACTGAGTCAATTCAAAAAATTGCAGTTCAAGCTTTTGATCTGGTTGGCGCAAGTGGCTGGGGACGCGTTGACTTTTTGATTGACGAGCAGGACCAACCGTATTTGTTAGAGATAAATACCGTGCCTGGTATGACTCAGAGCTCTTTGGTTCCTAAGTCTGCCGCTCAAGCAGGAATGAGTTTTCAGCAGTTAGTTGTGACCATTTTAAAAGGGTCATTAAGCCAAAGCGAACGCGCTAATTAACTGGTATGACGGCAAGGGATCGGGCGATGACTGAAAAAACCGAAAAAAAGTGGCAACGTTCTGGCTTTTTAGTTGGATTTGTTTTCTTTTTAACGGTTATTTTATTGTTTGTATGGGGTTATAATAGCCTGTTCGATTGGGCTCAAAGTAAAAATGACGCGCCAGTTGATAAGGTGATTGTACATGGTCGGTTAGACTTTTTGGACCGACAAGGCCTGACAGACAAGATAGAGCAACAAATTGATGGCAGTTTTTTTACCATTGACGTTGCCAAGTTACAGAACAATTTATTAGAAAACCCGTGGATTTATGCGGCGTCAATTCGCAAGGAGTGGCCGAGTACGATTCATGTGTTTGTGGTCGAGCAAGACGTGTTTGCTGTTTGGAACAATGACTTGTTGCTCAACCCGTTTGGTGATGTGTTTTATGCGGATGGCATTGAAGTGCCAACGACATTACCCAGATTATACGGCCCTGAAGGCAACGAAAAAGACGTTCTTAAAGGGTATGTGCAAATGCAGCATTTACTGGATTTACACAAGTTTCAAATTAGTGAGCTAGTGCTGTCCGAGCGATATGCTTGGCAGGTCTGGTTAGAAAAAGGCATTCACCTTAATTTGGGGCGTGCTGATAAGATGAAGCGAGTACAACGTTTTGTTGATTTGTACCCACTTTTATCTGAATATGGCGATAAACAAGTCGCCAGAGTGGATTTGCGTTATGACATTGGTTTAGCGGTGTCATGGCTTGAAAATAATAATAAACAAAGTTAAGTGCGTAAGCGAATAATATGAGTCCTAGTGCGAAAGCCAATGATAGAAATTTGATAGTCGGCCTTGATGTTGGAACATCTAAAGTTACGGCTGTCGTGGGTGAAATTACCCCAGATCAACAAATCAGTATTGTTGGCGTAGGTCACCATGCCAGCAGTGGTATGGATAAAGGTGGTGTAAACGACCTTAACCTTGTTATTGGTTCGGTTCAAAAAGCAATAAACGAAGCCGAATTAATGGCGGACTGTCGTATCTCTTCTGTTTATCTCGCCATTAGTGGTAAGCACATCTCTTGTCAAAATGAGAGTGGCATGGTGCCAATTCATGATGCGGAAGTTACAGCAGATGACGTTGAAAACGTTATTCACGCAGCAAAAGCAGTCCCAATGGCTGCTGAGCGTAAAATGCTGCACGTTATGCCACAAGAGTTTTCTGTTGATATGCAAGAGGGCATCAAAAGCCCGATCGGTATGTCTGGTGTGCGAATGGAAGCAAAGGTTCACATTGTTACCTGTTCAAACGATATGGCTAAAAACATCGTTAAATGTGTAGAACGCTGCGAACTTAAAGAAGATCAATTGATTTTTAGTGCCTTAGCCTCAAGTTACTCGGTACTAACCGAAGACGAAAAAGAATTAGGTGTCTGTGTCGTAGACATGGGCGGTGGCACATTAGATATCGCTATTTACGCTAATGGCGCAATTCGCCATTCAGCTGTGTTACCAGTAGCAGGTAACCAAGTAACTAACGATATCGCCAAAATTTTCAGAACGCCGATAGGCCATGCTGAAGAAATCAAAGTTAAATACGGTGTTGCCTATCGCAACTTAGCGAGTGCAGAAGACAACATCGAAGTACCAAGTGTCGGTGGCCGCCCAGCGCGCATCATGTCACGACACACCTTGGCCGAGGTAATAGAGCCTCGTTACCAAGAGATATTCGAACTTATTTTGGACGAGATTCGAAAGTCAGGACTGGAAGATCAAATTGCGGCCGGTATTGTACTTACTGGTGGTACCGCTAAAATGACTGGTGCAGTAGATTACGCCGAGCAAGTCTTTCAAATGCCTGTTCGAATCGGAACGCCGTTAGGCGTGAAAGGACTGACAGAGTACGTGCAAGATCCAAGTTATGCGACCGCAGTAGGTTTGCTGTTATATGGAATGGAACAGCAACAAACAGTTGACGAAGAAAAAACGCAAACTTGGTATCAGATTATTGCAAGTTGGTTCAAAGGCAATTTTTAAAGAATTTATAGACGGAGAGAATGACAATGTTTGAATTAATGGATGATCACAACGAAGAAGCTGTCATCAAAGTATTTGGTGTCGGTGGTGGCGGTGGCAACGCCGTTGATCATATGGTTAAAGAGTCAATTGAAGGGGTGGACTTCATTGCAGCTAATACCGATGCGCAAGCATTGCGTAAGTCTGAAGCTGGCATGACACTTCAATTGGGCTCGGCAGTAACAAAAGGCCTTGGTGCAGGTGCGAACCCTGAAGTAGGGCGTCAAGCTGCAATTGAAGATCGCGAAAACATCGCGGCAGCAATGCAAGGTGCGGATATGGTATTCATTGCCGCTGGTATGGGCGGTGGCACAGGTACTGGTGCGGCACCAGTAGTTGCAGAGATTGCCAAAGAGTTAGGTATTTTAACGGTTGCAGTTGTAACAAAGCCGTTCAACTTTGAAGGTAAAAAGCGCTTAAGCTACGCTGAGCAAGGTATTGACCAGTTGGCCAATCAAGTTGACTCGTTAATTACTATTCCGAACGACAAACTACTTAAAGTACTTGGTCCTAAGACGAGCCTTTTAGACGCGTTCAAAGAAGCAAACAACGTACTTTTGGGTGCGGTTCAAGGTATTGCTGAACTAATCACTCGTCCAGGTTTGATCAATGTTGACTTTGCAGACGTAAAAACGGTTATGTCTGAAATGGGTAACGCAATGATGGGGACAGGTTCGGCATCAGGTCCTGACCGTGCACAAGAAGCTGCGGAAGCGGCAATTGCGTCTCCACTTTTAGAAGACATCGACCTAGCAGGTGCTAAAGGTATCCTAGTTAACGTAACAGCGGGTATGGATTTGACCATTGAAGAGTTTGACTCTATTGGTAACACAGTTAAGGCGTTTGCTTCTGAAAACGCAACGGTAGTCGTTGGTACTGTTATCGATATGGAAATGGACGAAGAGCTTCGCGTTACAGTGGTTGCGACTGGTATCGGCGGTGAAAAGCGCGCGGACATTTCTCTTGTTTCTTCAGGTGCACAAGCTCCTGCTCAGAACCAAGGTTATGCAAGCTCGCGTTCTTCAGCTGCAGTAGCTCACCAAGCACAACCGGTTGCAGAGCCAGAGCAAAAAGCGTTATTAGAAACAGAAGAGAAAAAAGAAGAAGTGGAAAGCTACTTCGATATTCCAGCGTTTTTAAGAAAGCAAGCTGATTAAATTGTGTACTATTGATCTGTGGTCGGATTTCTTGTATAATACGCGCCTATTTTTTAATAGTGTCTGTTTTTTATACACTTAAACGAATTGATGAGGGTTGTTAACGCAAATATGATTAAACAACGCACAATAAAATCACCTGTTACAACAACAGGGATTGGTTTACACAAAGGTGAAAAGGTTACACTTACTCTCCGTCCTGCGGCAGAGAATACGGGTATCGTATTCCTACGCACAGACCTGACGCCTGTTGCTGAGTTCAAATCTACGCCAGAGTTGGTGGGAGATACTCAGATGTGTACGTGCTTGATTAATGATGCTGGCCAACGCTTATCAACGACTGAACACTTGATGGCGGCGATCGCAAGTTTAGCGATTGACAACTTGATCATTGAAGTGGACGCAGCAGAGATTCCGATCATGGATGGCAGCTCACTGCCTTTCATTTATTTGATGCAGCAAGCTGAAATCGTAGAGCAAAACAGCCTACGTCGTTACATCAAAGTGACTAAGCCTGTTCGCGTAGAACTTGGTGATAAATGGGCTGAGTTACGTCCGTACGATGGCTTCAAAATCGACTTCAAAATCGAATTTGACCACCCGGCGATTGCTCAGTCTAACCAGCGTATTGAGTTAGACATCACCGCTGATTCATTTATGAAGAAGATCAGTCGCGCGCGTACGTTTGGTTTTATGCGTGACATCGAATATCTACGCAACAACAACCTAGCCCTTGGTGGTAGCATGGACAATGCTATCGTATTAGATGAATTTCGCGTACTTAACCCAGATGGTTTGCGTTACGACGATGAGTTTGTCAAACACAAGATCCTAGACGCGGTTGGTGACTTGTACATGACAGGTACACCGTTATTGGCTGAGTTTGTCGCATTCAAATCGGGTCACGACCTCAATAACAAGGTGTTGGTCGAGTTGATGAAACAACAAGACTGTTGGGAATACGTAACCTTTGGTGATGAAGCACCTGAGGGTGTACGCCAAGCGATTCCATCATTGGCTTAATCCAAAACCATATTAAATATTAAAGACGCAGCTTAGGCTGCGTTTTTTTATGCGTAAAGATTTCTTTCCCCTAGTTTCAAATCCTAATCCACAAAGGTTTTCTTTGTTTTTTTAACATTTGATATATTGGCGCCCAACAGAGTGGGACGACTATATAAAAATGAAACTCGTCCCAATATTAAACGTCAAATATTAAAAGTTATCTAAATAGGGGAAGGCAATGGCCGACTTGTTTGAAAATCCAATGGGATTAAATGGCTTTGAATTCGTTGAATTCACAGCACCAGAGAAAGGCATTTTAGAGACTGTATTCGCCTCTATGGGTTTCACCAAAGTAGCCCGTCACCGTTCAAAAGACGTTGAATTATGGCGCCAAGGCGACATCAACTTTATCACTAACTACGAAAAAGGCAGCCACGCAGATTATTACGCACAAGAACACGGTGCGTCGGCATGTGGTCTTGCGTTTCGAGTAAAAGATTCGCAGTTCGCTTACAAGCGAGCAATCGAGCAGGGTGCTCAACCTGTAAAAGTTGAAACAGGACCAATGGAATTACACCTACCTGCAATTAAAGGTATCGGTGGTGCTAACTTGTATTTAATCGATCGTTATGAAGAAGGTAATACCATTTATGACATCGATTTTAATTGGATTGAAGGTGTTGACCGTCATCCTAAAGGTTGTGGCTTCCATACACTGGATCATTTAACTCACAATGTTTATCGCGGTCGTATGGACTACTGGGCGAAGTATTACGAAGACCTATTTAACTTCCGTGAGATCCGTTACTTCGACATTAAGGGCGAATACACAGGTCTGTTATCAAAAGCGATGACTGCACCAGATGGTAAAATCCGTATTCCTCTTAACGAAGAAGCTGCTGGCGGCGGCGGTCAAATCGAAGAGTTCTTAATGCAATACAATGGCGAAGGTATTCAGCATATTGCCTTTGCTTGTGATGACCTAATCGCATGTTGGGACCGTTTGAAAGAAGCGGGCATTGAATTTATGACTGCGCCTCCTGCAACATATTACGAAATGTTAGAAGAACGTCTACCAGGTCACGGCGAGCCGGTTGATGAGTTAAAAGCTCGTGGTATTTTACTCGACGGTACGACCGAAGGCGGTCAACCTAGACTATTATTACAAATCTTCTCGGCACCAGCATTAGGCCCAGTTTTCTTTGAATTTATTCAACGTAAAGAAGACGAAGGCTTTGGTGAAGGTAACTTTAAGGCATTGTTTGAATCAATCGAGCGTGACCAATTGGCACGTGGCGTAATTGGTGACGACAAATAATTAAGCCTAAAGAGGTTTTTATGAAAATTACTCGAATTCACCACGTGGCGTATCGCTGTAAAGACGCCAAAGAAACCGTCGAATTTTATCGCGACTTATTGAATATGGACTTTCAATTAGCGATTGCTGAGGACAAAGTGCCTTCGACGGGGGCGCCAGATCCATACATGCATGTATTTTTGGATGCGGGTCAAGGTAACGTGTTGGCGTTTTTTGAGATCCCAAATTCTCCGGATATGGGACGCGACGAAAACACCCCGGCTTGGGTTCAACACATTGCCTTTGAAGTTGAAACTATGGATGAGCTTTTAGAAGCAAAATCTCGTCTAGAAGGTGCTGGTATTGATGTATTAGGCCCAACCGATCACGCCATCTTTAAGTCGATATATTTCTTTGATCCAAATGGTCATCGAATTGAGCTTGCAACGAATACGGCGAAGCCAGGCATGCTAGAAGAGCTTAAACGCGTTGCTCCAGCGATGTTAGACGAATGGGCTGAAACTAAAAAAGCCCCAAATCACGCAGCTTGGTTACACAGTGGCGAAGATTTTAACAGCAAGAATTAAGAGGGATAATTAATGAAATTAGCAACCCTAAAGTCAGGTCGTGACGGTCAACTAGTTGTCGTTAACAATGCGCTGACTAAAATGACGCCTGCAACTGATATTGCAGCGACATTACAACAAGCATTGGATAATTGGAAAGACGTTGAGCCTAAATTAGCGGCGTTATACCAGCAATTAGAAAACGGTGAAGTGGAAGCTCAAGACTTCAACGAGCAAGATTGTCACTCGCCTCTGCCACGCGCTTATCAATGGGCTGATGGTAGTGCATACGTCAACCACGTTGAGTTGGTACGCAAAGCTCGTAACGCTGAAATGCCAGCGAGTTTTTGGACTGATCCTTTGATGTACCAAGGTGGTTCGGATAGCTTTTTAGCACCTCGTTCACCAATCGTTATGCCAACGACAGATGGTTTTGGCGTTGATTTTGAAGCAGAAGTTGCGGTTATTACTGATGACGTTCCTATGGGCGTTTCAGCAGAAGACGCATTGCAGTACATCCGTTTAGTGATGATCGTAAATGACGTGTCGCTTCGCGGTTTAATCCCGAACGAATTGGGCAAAGGTTTTGGTTTCTTCCAATCTAAACCATCAAGTGCATTTGCACCTGTTGCGGTAACACCTGATCAATTGGGCGACGCTTGGCAGGACGGTAAGCTTCATTTGCCATTAGTGTCTCACCTAAATGGCGATATGTTTGGTAAGCCTGAAGCAGGCGTTGATATGACGTTTAACTTTGGTCAACTGATTGCACACGCTGCACGTACACGTCCGTTATGTGCTGGTACAATCATTGGGTCAGGTACTGTGTCTAACAAACTAGATGGTGGCCCGGGTAAACCAGTCAGTGAAGGTGGTGTTGGATATAGCTGTTTAGCAGAAATCCGTATGATCGAAACCATTAATCACGGCGAACCAAAAACATCATTTATGCAATTTGGTGACAACGTTAAGATTGAGATGTTTGACAAAAACGGTCAATCTATCTTTGGTCGAATTGATCAAGACTTAGTAAAACAATAAAGCATAATTGCTCATTAAAGCTAAACTTATGTATCAGAAAAACCTTGCTTTTTAGCAAGGTTTTTTATTTTAAAAGGCAACAACTAGGCGACAAAATCAATCTAATCTGCCATGATGATATGAGATCATTAGGATGAAAAGGTGGTATTCAGACTATGACGGTTTCGACAAATGAACTGTTTGAACTGTTACAAGCGAGCGACGACTTTAAGGAATTAAGTCCGGAGCTACTTATTGAGCTTGCAAAAAGCATGCGACTCGTCGAATTAAAAGGCGGGGATACGTTCTTACGAGAAGGGGATCCAGCGGATTCTTTGTTTTTGTTAGTGTCTGGTCGCTTACGGGTCCATCGCACCGATAAAGATGGCAACAAACTCATGTATAACGAAGTGTTGCCTGGTGATTGTGTTGGCGAAACTAACATGATCTTACATAAAAAGCGGACCGCAGACTTATCGGCAACTCGAGATTCAATCGTTGCAATTCTTGATTACAGTCAATATGAAGAGTTGGTAAAGCGCTACCCAGTCGAAATTAACCGTGCCTTTTCGGCCGCTATTTACAGAGAGTTACGTCACGAGCGTCACATTGGTCGCCGTCGTCGCGCTCAGTCACTGTATCTTCTTCCTATACACCAAAGCATAGACACTCAACAATTTGCGGACCAACTCAAGCTTGCCATGGGCAGAGAGGGTAAAACCGAAATAATCTCTGAACAAGACTTCGATACCGTATTTCAGCTCGGTAAATTGTTAGATGAAAAAGAGCGAAGCAATGACTTTTTGATCATCATAGGTGATGGCACCCTTTCGGATGTCCAAAGAGCCTTTTTTGAACATGCTGATCAATTAGTTTTATTAGCTGATGGCATGGAAGAGATGGCGCTTTCAGAGGCAGAGAAAACCCTCGCCAATCATGAAAACTTTCCGTTGATTCGCCGTCATCTTGTTCTCGTTTATCAGACCGATATTCACCTGTGTGGAGATCGTGTGGCCTGGAATCAAGAGCGCAACGCAGAACGTGTTTATCCAATTAAACACAGAGAAATTCGTGATTACGAAAGGCTTGCGCGATTTATTCTTGAAAAAGCCGTGGGACTTGTACTCGGCGGCGGTGGTGCTCGCGGATTTGCACACTTAGGTGTATTGCGAGCGTTCGAAGAATCAAATATACCTGTTGATATTATCGGCGGGAATAGTATGGGTGCCCTGATAGGTGCCAGCTATGTTGCAGGTATCCCTCGAGAGATAATTCACCAAGAGATTTTAAAACATTCAAAAAAGGGCATGAAACTAACCGTTCCTGTTGTTTCTTTAATGTCCAATTCTAAACTGGCAGGCGCGTTTCAAGATGCCTTGGGTGATACGCTGGTTCAAAACTTATGGACGCCATTTTTTGCCACTGCGTGTAATTTATCAGATGCCGATACTAAGGTGATTGACTCAGGGCCTTTGTGGCGAGCTGTTTTAGCATCTAATTCGCCAGCTGGTCTTCTACCTCCCGTCGTGGTTGATGGAAACTTGTTAGTCGATGGCGCCATTTTAGAAAATGTGCCTGTTGCAGCCATGCGTCAAAAGCTCAGCACACCGCTTGAGCGTCGTCGCGGTAATGGTTTGGTTATCGCGGTAGATGTAGATGTAAAAGGGCGATTTGCGGTTAACGAGCAGCTCGATGAAATATCACCGTGGCAAAAGGTAAAATCACATTTTTCTAAAACCACTGACACCTTACCGGGAATTGTAGACATATTAATGCAAGTGGCTCACGTTGGAGGTTTGTCGCAAAGAGACTATACCAAACGCAGTGCTGACATATATTTAGAGGTTCCCCTTTCCAACTTCAAAATGATGGATTACAAAAAAGCAGAGTCCATCATTGAGGCGGGATATCAATTTGCTCTGGCCGAAATAGACAGACTTAAAGAACAAGTACACCAATAGATGCAGCGCTTACCCTATTCATTACCCCAAAAGGAAATCTGGGCCGAGTGGTTGGCGTGGGGAGACTCGACACACTTAAACATAGGCGGTTTTTCTAAATTACAAGGCCAGCTGAGTGAAGAGATAATGAGAGCGGCCTTGCAATTGTTGGTTGCCGAGAATGATGCTCTACGCCTGGTCCCTTCAATTAAAGGCGATCAAATATTATTACCTTCCTTTGAAGCTGAGCTGAATGTTGTCGATTTTTCTTTAGAGTCCGACCCTCACTCCAGAGCCAAAGAATGGCAAGAAAGTTGGATGCAGCAGCCATTTATCAATAAAAATGCACCGCCAATTCGATACGGGCTATTGAAAGTGTCTGATACGTTCCACTATTTGGTGATCCAGTCTTCGCATATGATCATGGATGGTTGGAGTTTATCCATTGCACCACAAAAGTGGGCCGAATGTTACCGCCGAATTTGTGATGGTAATAATAACTGTGTTCCATCAAGTATTAATTATGAGCGGTTTATCGAGGACTCAATTTCCTACAAAGCGTCTAAGACCTTCAAGCGTGACGAAACCTTTTGGAAAAATAAGTTTCCCGAATTAGGGGAAGCGTTATTTATGGAGCGCTATCCGAGCAAAGGCAGTCAAGATCACACTTTGTCCTCGGCTTTCATTAATTATCACCATGTCCATGATGAAATACGCGACGCGATTATGGTTAGGGCCAAACAATGGGAAGCCACGCCATTTCACGTCTATATGGCTTCGTTAGCTGTGTATTTGTTTGAAAGTTTGTCGGTGGAAGAGGTCACTATTGGTATTCCGGCTCTCAATCGCTCTGGTAATAAGTATAAGCAGACATTAGGTATGTTTGTTGGGGTGTTACCTATTACTATTAAGCGGCCGATATCGGGCTCATTTAAAGATTTAGTCACTCAGGTAAAGGCTGAACTGGTGACAAGTTACCGATATGCAAAAATGCCTTTGAGTGAGCAGTTCAAGCGCTTGAAAGCAGTGAACAAAGGACGTGATCGTCTATTCGATGTGATATTTTCGTTTGAGGTTTTTGAGTTTTCTAGTTTATTTGGTGATGCTTCACTGAGTGATACAAAACAAACTTTTTCTCACTACAGCCGTTACCCCATGGCCATTTCTTTATGTGATTTTGTAGACGCTAAAGATACAGAAATGGTGATTGAATGCTCGGAGCGCTTTTTTTCCGAACAAGAGGCTGACTTAATCGGTGCAAGACTGGTTTATTTATTGAAGCAATTTTGCCTTGAAGAGGCAGAGCTTAGCAAGGTTAACCTATGCACCCCCTCTGAGTCACAGCAGTTGTCACAAGTGCCTCAAGTCCTTAAGCAACAAGAACGGTTTGTCAGTTTTGTCGACTTTGTGTTGAGCCACGCCAAGGTTACTCCAAAGAGCACAGCACTCATTACTCGCGAACAGCAATTGACTTATCAAGAAATGATCAACGCGGCGGTCAACCTTGCCAGTCTGCTCGAAAAGATGGGCGCAAAACAAGGCGACCATCTTGTTCTTGCGTTACACAGGGGACCAGAAGTCGTTGTAAGTATTTTAGCAACGGCATTCATTGGTGCGACATTTATTCCCGTTGATTTAGACTGGCCTGTCAGTCGAGTCGATAACATAGTAACTCAGGCGGCCCCTAAGCTCGTTTTGGTCAATGAAGAAAACGTCCTGCGCTACAGTGATATTCAACCTGAGATGGTCGTTGTAGATTTGCCGGCTTTAATGGCGACTAAAGCAGAGTTAAGTCGCTTGGATACGTATCGAACCTATAAAAATGTACCTGCTTATGTGTTGTTTACCTCAGGTTCTACTGGTGAACCTAAGGGCGTGAGTGTGGGTCATCAGGCACTGTTATCAAGGTTAAATTGGATTGCCGAAGCGTGGGGATTAACAGCCTCGGATCGCAGTTTACAAGCGACACAGGTAAATTTTGATCCATCCTTGGTTGAATTATTAGCACCTTTGTACGCGGGGGGCAGTGTTGCTTTTCCTCCTCCAGGGCGATTACTACCAGAGTGGCTGCCTTCATTTATTGTAGAGTTTGGGGCGACCTTAATGGCATTTGTACCTTCAACCCTCAGAAGGTTCATTGATGGCTTAGAACCTAATCAAATACTACCACTGAGAGTTTGTTGTTGTGGTGGTGAAATTTTGTCGTACGAAATTGCTCAAAAATTCATTAAGGCGACCAACACTAACCTCTACAACGTTTATGGGCCGACTGAAGCAACTATTTTCTGTACAGCCTGGCAGGTTCACCCCAGCAGAATGGAATCGACTTCGATGCCGGTGGGGCGTCCACTGTTTGGCACCAAAATATACATAATCAATGCCCAGAAAAATCTTCAGCCTTATGGCGTCGTCGGTGAAGTATTGATTGCCGGAGCGGGTCTTGCCGATGGTTATTTAGCTAAAGAAGCAGAAACTCGGGCTAGGTTTATTGAGTTAACGTTACCCTCTGGAAAGCAAGTAAATGCCTATCGCACAGGTGATAATGGCTGGTTAGATTGTGATGGCGTATTACATTTTGTCGGTCGAATAGACAGACAAGTCAAACTACGTGGATATCGCATAGAACTAACCGAAATTGAGAATGCGCTGATGTCTCTCGATGGAGTGGAACTCGCCGCGGTTAAAATATCAAGCAATACGGCAAAACCATATTTGAGTGCATGGTATGAGAGCGAAGCTGAATTGTCAGAAGCGACAATAAGAGCAGAGTTAATGGCTCGGTTACCAGATTATATGGTGCCGGAGCGATTGTTGAGAGTTAGTGCTTTACCAGTTACTCACAGCGCTAAAGTTGACTATCAAGCGTTACCTGAAATTGTGGTGAACCAGGGTGTTAATGAATCAAGAGAGCCAATTGGTCCACTGGAAAACAAAATCTTTGAAATTTGGTCAAAGCATATCGAAGCAAAAGAGCTTAATGTAAATAGCCATTTTTTTGAAGCCGGCGGTGATTCATTGTCTGCCGTTATTTGTCTCAACGAACTCGAACAATATGTAGGTCAGAGACTGTCACTTCACCAACTGGTATCGCACCCTACCATTGCAGGTTTGGCGCAGGTGATTAACAGTCAGTTGAATTTACCAGAGTTACTGGTCAGTTTAGGAGACACCACTCGTCAAAAAAGTTTGTACATTGCGGCTTCTGGCAATGGCGATTTAATTCGTTTTCAAGCGTTAGCTCAGTGTTTAAGAGGCAGTGCCGATATCCATATGCTACAGCCGCCAGGTAATGTGGATGATATTAGTATCGAAGAGTTAGCGAGTTTGTACGCCGATAAAATTATCGAGCGAGGAGAAAAGCAAGTTTATCTAGCGGGCTTTTCTGTGGGTGGATTAGTCGCCTTAGAGCTTGCTCAATCGCTTCAGGCAAAAGGAATTGATGTTGGCCATTTATTTATCGTTGATACGATTTTAATGAAACTACCTCGACCAATTACTTGGTGTTGGAAGCGACTCTCACGATTAGTGTCTAACTGGCATGTACCGGCTCAGCGCGTTGCCGGATCGAGGTTTTTAAGTGCCATTCAAGATCACGGCCTGTTAATGCAAGTTAAAGCCATGCGCAACTACGAGTTGAACAGCTATTCGGGCGATGCTGTTTTGATAAAGTCATCAGCCTATAAACTCATACACGGCTGGCTGTTAGGTGGGTGGCGAAAAGTTTTACAGGGACAAAAGCGTGAAATTCAAATCGAAACCTCACACTCAGCGTTTTTTCAGCCAGGTCGAGTAGAGCAACTTGCAGACGTCATCAAAGAAACAATCCGTTAATCGCTCAACTCTAAAGAGGTCAGGTATTGTTTGGGGTTTTTGGGGTAATACTGGGTATAAAGACCTTCGAACGAAGAGAAGGTCTTTGTGTCGCGATACGGAAGCTTCATGAATCCAGAGACGCCCAGACCAGAAATAAGCGGTACTTTTTGGATAATACTTTCCAGAATAGCGACAAACTCAGCTTCTTGTTTTAAGTCCAGCAGCTTGTAGTAGTTGTGTATTTTCATATGGGTTTCAAATACTTCAAAAATAATACAACCTGTGTGGTGGATGACATTAAGCCGTTCTAAATCATCAATGATTGAATCCGGCAACGTCAAAAGCTCATCGGGATCTTGACCATCCTCGAAGTAGGAGTGCATGCGCTCGGGCTTTTCAACGGTCGAGGATATCTTAGCTTTTTCGTAGGCTAATCGAGTGTCAGGCTTGGGCCAAAACTGTTGGTTTGGGTCTTTTCTGTCTAAGTGAATTGTTCGTTTTGCATCAAACAGACACGCTTTAAAAATACCATTTCGTTGGATTGCTCTTGCTAAATAAACTAAGTTATCAACGACTTCACTGAACGACTTTTCGAGACTTTTGTCAAACACACTCAAACTACTGTCGATAGAAACCGACTGCTCGCCCCATTTAATAACCAAACCTCCAACGACCGGAAATTTGCCAAGCCGACTCACAGCAGCAAGAAACGCTTTTTCATTTTCACCCATGCCAGCTAGGTAGTTTTTGTAATAATGCTCGAGTTGTACGTCTTTGATATCGGCCACATGAGAAGGATCGAGGTCTTCCATCAAAAAAGATTTTCGGGAGCTATAAACAACCGTGTCTATATCTTTAGGAGTAGGAGCAAAATGGATGGGTAACAATGCTTTTGCCTGTGGCATAGGAATGTCAGGTAAGTATAAGCTTCGCATCGTTGACATATTTTTTATAAAGTAATCACCAGCTTTGGCTCGAATTTTTGGATCCGGGTCGAGCATGTTGTCCAATACTTCGGCAAACTCTCGTGGTAAACCCAAGCTGCGTGCCGGAATAACTTGGCTACCATATCGGCTACCTTGATTTGAGGCTAGCGCATACAAGGTGCTGGCGACGCCTTGCTCGTCAAATCGGGGGGATGATACATCGCCGGCCATTTGTTCTGGCCCGATAAAATAAACATCACCAAGTCGGCTATTTGATGACTGTAAATCATTAGACAGTAAGTCCATGATATTGTCTTGGGTTGGTTCGCCATTGCAGTCTACCTGAGCAAAGACTGATGAGCCCCAATCGATTAATGAGATTTCGTTATTGGCGTCATAAAAGGTCAAATTAGAAGGTTTGATATCGCCATGGACAATGGGTCGCGCATTCGAGCCGATTCGAATTGTTCGCAAGTATTTTAAGATATCAGCGAGCTGAGCTGCTATGTCGATAATTTGTCGTGGAGTGAGTTTGCCGTGACGCAGGGAGTATTGCTCTAAGTCGATTCCAACTCCACGATCCATCTCAATAATACCCTGTGAGCGATTGACAACATAATGGTGAAAAGTTGGAATTAATGGGTGTGACAGATAACTCATCATTTCCGCTTCTTCTCGAAGGCGCTCTCTTACTGAAGCAGGTAGGGTAATTCTAGAAAACTTAAAGACTTTGTGACGGCCAAAGGCGTCTTCACCTTTAAAGGCAAAACCATAGGCACCTGAACCTAATAGCTCCACTTTGTCGTAGCCTAACTTGTTGAGTTGTTTTTGACAGATCCCTATCCATTGGCGCAGTTTTTTAGAGTCGTTGGTCGATAATAAATAAATCGACTGCTGCTCTGGGATATAAAAGTTTTTTAACTGACTGCCATACATAGTAGGTTCGACGAGTTGTGCCATGATTGATTTGTTTAGCATAAATTAACTCACTACCGAACGCTACCATATGATTTACAAGTCTGATTACAGCCAAGGCTGAGTGGATACTCGTCGACGCTCAAAAGCTTCTATCTCTGAAACGTGTTGCAAAGTCACGTCAATAAAGTCGAGTCCGGCTAATAACCGAGCTTTGACATCGGCGGACAGTACAAACGGCCAAGATTGTTGTTTTTGTCCTTTAGGCTGGCAAATAAGCTGATTGCTGTTCATATCGACATGAACATGAGCAGGGGCAAATTCAGTGGCCAATAGGATTAATTGATTTATGTGCTCGGGTGCCAAAGTGATGGCTAGTATTTGGTTGTTTACACAATTGCCAAAAAAGATATCAGCAAAACTCGGTGCCACAATCACTTCGAATCCATATTGTTTGAGCGCCCAAGGGGCGTGTTCGCGACTTGAGCCACAACCAAAGTTATCTTGGCTCACCAATACGGAAGCACCGGTATATTCTGGGCGATTAAGAATAAACTCGGGATTAGCAGAGCCATCTTTTAGATAACGCCAGTCATAAAATAATGCTTCGCCGAATCCATCTCGAGACACTGAGGTTAAGAATTGTTTTGGAATGATCTGGTCGGTATCGACATTTGCTTTATCAAGCGGGGCTACTAAACCAGTGTGAAATAGACCAGAATGAAAATAATCAGACATATTAGGCTCTCTATTGATTAGGTTGAGTTGTAGCAAGAGCAAGCTTGCCAGTAATTGCGGCGTGTGCAGCCATTAGTGGCGAGACTAAATGAGTACGCCCACCTTGACCTTGGCGGCCCTCGAAGTTTCGATTAGAGGTTGAGGCGCAACGCTGTCCTGACCCCAAACGGTCATCGTTCATAGCAAGACACATAGAGCAACCTGGCTCACGCCACTCACATCCTGCCGCAATGAATATTTGGTCTAAGCCTTCTGCCTCGGCTTGTTGTTTTACTGGCATTGAGCCTGGCACTATCAATGCTTGAACGCCAGTTGCTACATGTTTGCCTTGTAATACACTCGCCGCAGAGCGTAAATCTTCAATTCGACTGTTGGTACAAGAACCAATGAAAACCACATCAATCTCGATGTCAGAAAGTGCCTGGCCTGCCTTGAGCCCCATATAATTGAGTGCGGCTCGCATGGCATCCGCCTTGACCAAGTTGTCTTCTTGGTTAGGGTCTGGAATGTTTTGGTCAATGGCAATAACTTGCTCTGGCGACGTACCCCATGTTGACATAGGTTTTATATCAGCACCGTTTAGCTCGACTAAGGTATCAAATTGGGCATCCTTATCTGATTTTAGAGTTCGCCAAAAGGTCAAGGCGTCTTGCCAGTCGGCGCCTCTTGGCGAGTAAGGGCGGTTTTTTAGGTAATTAAAGGTCTCCTCATCTGGGGCAACAAGGCCGGCTTTGGCACCCATTTCAATACTCATGTTACACAAGGTCATACGTCCTTCCATGGATAACGCGGTAATGGCCTCTCCTGTGTATTCAATAACATGGCCAGTGCCACCGGCAGTGCCCACTTTACCTATGATGGCAAGGGCAATGTCTTTGGCCGTCACGGCAGGATGAGTATGGCCTTTGACTTCAACTTTCATGGTTTTCGGTTTTTTCTGAGGTAATGTTTGGGTTGCCAAAACATGTTCTACTTCTGAGGTGCCAATGCCAAAAGCCAGTGCGCCAAACGCGCCATGGGTCGAAGTGTGTGAATCGCCACAAACGATCGTATGACCTGGAAGAGTGAGTCCTTGTTCTGGGCCGACGACATGAACAATGCCTTGGCGATCGTGATTGAGATCAAAAAGCTCAATGCCAAACTCCTCGCAATTTTGCGCCAACGCCGAAAGTTGGGTTTGAGCTACCTTAGAGGCGGCATCAAATGAACGAACACGGGTTGAAACATTGTGGTCCATCGTAGCGATAGTACGCTCTGGATGACGAACTTTGCGATTGGCGGCTCTCAATCCAGAAAATGCTTGTGGTGAGGTCACTTCATGGACTAGATGTCGGTCGATAAAGAGTAAGTCTGTTGTTGCATTTAAGGCGGTAACTTTGTGTTGTTGCCATAGTTTTTCAATTAATGTTTGCGGCATCACTTATTCCTCCAGGCCTTAGCTATTCGCCATTTTTATGTTTTGATTGTGCTGCTCGACATATTCAGATTTTCCGGCAGTAGCTAAAATGGCTTGAGCGATAGCAGTGCCGACTTGTGAGGTACTTAGGGGGCTGCTATTTTCAATCTTATTTGAAGCCAAATCCGCGGTAACTTGGCCCTTTGCTATGACTTTATTGACAGCGAGTTCGATAGCATCTGCGGCTTCGTTTTGATTGAGGCTGTACCTCAACATCATGGCTGCAGAGAGGACCTGAGCAATAGGGTTAGCGATGTTTTTACCTGCTATATCCGGGGCACTTCCTCCGGCGGGCTCGTAAAGACCGAATTGTTTTTCGTTTAAACTCGCCGATGGTAGCAGGCCCATAGAGCCTGTGATCATAGCGCACTCGTCAGAGAGGATATCGCCAAACAAGTTGTCACATAAAAGCACATCAAACTGACTAGGATCTTTGATAAGTTGCATAGTCGCGTTGTCGATATAAATATGCTCAAGTTCGATGTCAGGGTAGTCTTTACTGATTGCGTTGACTGTTTCTCGCCACAACATACTAGTCATTAGTACGTTCGCTTTGTCGACAGAGGTAACTTTGCGTTTGTTACCTCTGGCTCGTGCTGTTTCGAATGCGATTCGGGCTATTCGAGCTATTTCCGCTTGGTTATAACGTTGCTCATCAAAGGCTTCTTCCATATTGTCTGCGTGAGTTGCTCGGCCTTTTTCACCAAAATAAATCCCACCGGTAAGTTCGCGTATAACCACAATGTCAAACCCTTTGGCGGCGATGTCTGCACGCAATGGACAGGCGCATTGTAACGAAGGGACAAGACGAGCAGGGCGCATATTACAAAACAAACCAAAATGTTTGCGCAGGGGCAGTAAGGAACCTCGCTCGGGTTGTTGATCTGGTGGTAAATGCTCCCATTTAGGGCCGCCGACAGAACCAAACAAAATTGCGTGTGCTTGTTGGCATATTTCTAAGGTTTGTTTGGGTAAAGGGCTACCGGTATTATCGATAGCACAACCCCCGACATCACCATGCTGATACTCTAATTGAAAATCAAAACGTTGTTGGCAGGCATCGAGTACCTCAAGGCAAGCGGCCATGACCTCAGGACCAATACCATCACCCGCCAAAACGGCTATTTTGTAATTAGGCTTCATGACTCACTCCTTGGTGACTTGTTTGGGTAGGTTTTACATTTTGTTGTTTGGCTTGTTCTATTTGTTCGGCTCTGTGCAACAAGTTAAGTACGTTGATATACGCTTTGGCAGAGGCTTCGACGATATCGGTCGCCAATCCGGCACCGTGATAGCGTTGACCAGCGGACTCGACGACGATATCCACTTGACCGATGGCAGACTCACCTTCACCTTTTGCGGATAATTGATACTGCACAAGATTTAGCGGGGTGTTAGTGATTCGATTAATAGCTTTGTAGGTGGCTTCTACGGGGCCGTTACCGGTAGCGGCTTCTGAGGTACTTTGATCACCCATTCTTAACGCCACCGTGGCCGATGAAACTTGATTGGTCGTTGTTGTCGTATTTAAAAAGCTCAATTGGTAATGATCATCAGCTTGTTCTAGTAAATTGTTGTACATCAAGGCTTCTAAGTCATAGTCATAGACGGCGCCTTTTTTGTCAGCCAAATTCAAAAACTGTTGGTAAAACTGATCTAAGTCATATTCTTGCTCTGAGTAACCCAATGTTGTCAGACGATGAGCAATGACATGACGACCTGATCGTGAAGTTAAGTTGAGCTCGTTGGCCTTGATACCGACCTGTGAAGGTTTGATGATCTCGTAGGTGTTTTCTGCTTTTAGCACACCGTCTTGGTGAATTCCTGAGCTGTGTGCGAAAGCATTGTCACCGACAATGGCTTTGTTGGCCTGGACAGGCATATTACAAATTTGCGCCACTTGATGACTGGTACGGACGATTTCTTGTGTTTTGATGCCAGAACTTAGGTTGTATAAGTCTTTGCGAGTGTTGATGATCATGGCGACTTCTTCCAAAGAGCAATTTCCGGCTCGCTCGCCAATACCGTTGACGGTGCACTCAATTTGCCGAGCACCTGCTTGAATCGCAGCCATACTGTTTGCGACGGCAAGACCAAGGTCGTTATGGCAATGCACACTCAAAATAGCTTTGTTGATGTTTGGCACACGGTTTCGCAATTGCTCAATCATGAAGGCGTATTCTTGGGGGGTTGTGTAACCAACAGTGTCGGGCAAATTTATTGTCCTAGCGCCAGCTTCAATGGCCGCATCAACCATAAAACAAAGATCATCTATAGGTGTTCTTGCGGCATCTTCACACGAAAATTCCACATCATCACAGTATTGTCTGGCGAGCTTTATCGAGCCAATCGCGGATGTTTTTGCTTGCTCTAAGCTCATTCTTAATTTGTGTTTTAGGTGAATCGGTGATGTTGCAATAAAAGTGTGAATTCGTGACTGTTCGGCACTTTTAAGTGCATTTGCACATTGAATGATGTCATTTTCGACCGCTCGAGCGAGACCACAAATACGTGGGCCACGGACCTGATTAGCGATTTCCTGAACAGACATAAAGTCTTCTGGAGAAGACACAGGAAAGCCGACTTCCATCACGTCGACATTGAGACGAGCAATGGCATGAGCGAGTTCGAGTTTGGCTCGGCGGGACAAACTGGCACGCAGCGCTTGTTCACCATCTCTGAGGGTAGTGTCGAATATGATCACTCGGTCTTGAGGTGTACCTTCGAGTTTTTCGGTGTGTGTGTCCATCGTCGATTCCTATTTGTCTTAATTTGATAACCAAACGCTATAAAACCAAACGCCATAAACTAAAAAGCCCGGTCTAGGGACCGGGCTTTGCGCGTAATTTTTATGCGAATAAACCCGATCTACCGAACCAATAAGCGCAGCAGTAAAGTAAAAATTGTCAGGTTTTTTAGGGTGATAGAGTTATCTCTAGCACCAACTTTTGAATGTATTGTCGTTTGTTTCAAAATCGCATTTTCCCGTGTAATAACCTGGACGTCGTTGTGGATGTTTTTGTTTTCATCAGTGACGCCCCTTATTTAGAGCTAGCACACTAATTCTGAAACATGCAAGAATTTTTTATTGATTATTTTTCCAAAAGGCATCGAGCAAAGGACTTTTTAGCTGTCGTTTTTTGCAGAAGATCCCCACCACAAAAGACTCTGGCTGTACCAGGGTGTCGAGCATGTCGACCTTATCTCGGACCGGTGATTGTTCAATGATGATCTCAGGCGCAATACTCAATCCACAGCCTAACGCAACCATGCTCACTAGTGCCTCATGACCAGAAACTGTCGAATAGATTCCGGGGTTGTGACCGACTCGCTTGAGCCAATCGTTGAGATGCGTTTGGGCTAAACCGAAGTCTGGCATGACTAGCGGTAAACTACGCCACTGGTGCTTTTGACCTTTTGGGACAATGATTTTTAACGGGACTTCACCAAGGGGTTTGTGACTCAGGTGACTATCGAGCTTCGGGGGAGTGGCAGCAATCACCACATCAGCATCACCGCGTTCCAAAATGGGTAGGGCATCGGAAGCAGCGCCAGTGGTGATATGAAAATCCACCGCTGGGTGCTGGTGGCGAAACTCAGTGATCACCTTAGGCAAAAAATTATACGAGGCCGTCACTGAACAAAAAATCCGAATTTCACCGGTCAGATTGTTTTGTTCTGGATGGAGCTGGCGCTGCAGTCCTTGCCAGCTTTGCAGAACTTCGTGGGCGTAATCCAAAAACAGTTTGCCCTCGGGTGTCAGTTTGACTTTGCGATTATCTCTTTCAAACAGCGACGCATCGAGCTCTTCCTCCATCCGCTGAACCACTCGGCTTAAAGTTGGAGCACTCATGTAGTGACGTTTAGCCGTTTTTGAAAAGTGCAGTTCTTTGGCCAAATCCACAAAAACCTGCAGTGATTTAATATCCATGATGCCTCGATGACTATTAATTTATTTCAAAATATGAAATCTATACTTTCATTTATATCAATTTACGAAATAACGTTAAGTTTTTATAGTCAAATCATCATTTTTTTTCGACTGTGAGAATCGCTGTGAGTAATTATTTCGACCAACTGAGTTTTAAAGACAAGTTAAATCAACTGGGCCAGTGCCGTTTTATGGATCGAAGTGAATTCGCGGATGGCTGTCAGGCCTTGAGTGGCAGAAGTATCGTGATCCTCGGCTGTGGTGCACAGGGCTTAAATCAAGGTCTTAACCTTCGAGATTCTGGCTTGGATGTCAGTTATGCATTGCGCCCCGCCGCCATCAAAGAGCAACGTCAGTCATACAAAAACGCAGCGGGCAATGGCTTTACCGTCGGTACCGTCGAAGAGTTAGTGCCAAGTGCTGACTTGGTATACAACCTAACGCCAGACAAACAGCACACAGCGGCAGTGGATTCAGTTTTGCCTTTGATGAAACAAGGCGCGACGCTGGCTTACTCTCATGGTTTTAACATTGTCGAAGAAGGCAAACAAATTCGTGAAGACATCACCGTCATCATGTGCGCGCCAAAGTGTCCGGGTTCAGAAGTTCGCAATGAATATTTACGTGGATTTGGGGTTCCGACTCTGATTGCTGTTCATCCCGAAAATGACCCGCAGGGTTTGGGGTTGAGCCAAGCGAAAGCATTAGCCTCTGCAACAGGAGGTGACCGAGCTGGAGTGTTAGAGTCGTCTTTTGTCGCTGAAGTAAAGTCCGACTTAATGGGTGAACAAACTATCTTATGTGGCATGTTACAGACAGCGGCAATTTTGGGTTTTGACAAAATGGCAGAAAACGGCGTCGACCATGGATATGCCGCAGAGCTTTTACAACAAGGCTTAGAGACAGTCACCGAAGCACTGAAAATTGGTGGCATTACTCACATGATGGACCGCCTATCTAATCCAGCAAAACTCAGAGCACACAAGTTAGCAAATGAAATTAAAGGGTTACTACGTCCGTTATTCGAAAAACACATGGACGATATTATTACTGGTGAGTTTTCTAAAACTATGATGGAAGACTGGAGTAATAACGATAGAAACTTACTGACTTGGCGTGAAGAAACACTGCAGTCAGGGTTTGAACGTGCACCATCAAACCATGAGCCTCTTGATGAGCAAGCGTACTTTGATAATGGCATCTTTGTCGTTGCAATGATCAAAGCAGGGGTAGAGCTGGCTTTTGAAGTCATGGTTGAGTCCGGCATTTTGCCAGAATCAGCTTATTATGAATCCCTGCACGAAACACCACTTATTGCGAATACGATTGCACGTAAACGTTTGTACGAAATGAACGTTACTATTTCTGACACAGCGGAGTATGGTAATTACTTATTCTGCCATCAAGCTATTCCGTTATTGCGAGAGCACTTGATGCCAACTCTGAGTAACGAAGAGATAGGTAGCGGTTTATCTGTTGACTCTCACTCAGTGAGCAATACTGAATTAGTGGCAGTGAATGATGAAATTCGCCTGCACCCGGTAGAGACCATTGGCAAAACTTTACGTCAGTACATGACTGATATGAAAGCCATAGTTGTTCAAAAGTAAGTGTTCAAAAATAGTGTTAAAAAATAAACGCCTGTAACAAGAGCCCAAAAAAAGAGTAACTAATGCCAAAACTGAGATCCGCAACCACAACACACGGCAGAAACATGGCTGGCGCGCGCGCTTTATGGCGAGCAACTGGCGTTAAAGAGCAAGACTTTGGCAAACCGATAATCGCGGTCGTTAACTCTTTCACTCAGTTTGTACCGGGCCACGTTCACCTGCAGCCAGTTGGACAGCTTGTCGCCGAGCAAATAGAAGCGGCTGGTGGCATTGCTAAAGAATTTAATACCATTGCGGTTGATGATGGTATTGCCATGGGCCACGGTGGCATGTTGTATAGCCTTCCGTCGCGTGAGCTTATCGCTGATTCAGTGGAATATATGGTTAATGCCCATTGTGCCGATGCCATGGTGTGTATATCTAATTGCGACAAGATCACACCGGGCATGTTAATGGCTGCGCTAAGGTTAAATATCCCAGTAATTTTTGTATCTGGTGGACCGATGGAAGCAGGCAAAACCAAGTTGTCAGATCAAGTGATCAAACTGGACCTTGTTGATGCCATGGTTCAGGCCGCAGACCCAAGTGTTGATGACGAGACTGTTAAACAAGTCGAGCGCTCCGCGTGTCCCACCTGTGGTTCGTGTTCCGGAATGTTCACTGCCAATTCAATGAACTGTTTAGTAGAAGCTTTGGGGTTAGGATTACCGGGCAATGGATCAATGTTAGCCACTCATGCTCAACGCAAAGGCTTGTTTGAACAAGCCGGTAAGTTAATTGTTGAGCTGTGCGAACGCCACTATAAACACGATGACTATTCAGTATTACCGAGAAATATTGCCAACCAGCAGGCGTTTAGAAATGCAATGTGCTTAGATATAGCTATGGGTGGCTCGAGCAACACGGTACTCCATTTACTCGCTGCTGCACATGAGGGTGAAGTTGAGTTCTCGATGGATGACATTGACCGTTTATCTCGAGAGGTTCCTTATCTTTGTAAGGTAGCACCTGCAACTAAAGATTATCACATGGAAGATGTGCACCGAGCAGGTGGCGTTATGGCTATATTGGGCGAATTACAACGAGCCAATTTGTTAGACGATTCCGTAGGTCATATTTGTGGCCAACTTAAAGATGTTTTGGCGAAGTGGGATATCAAACAAAGCCAAGATGCCGATGTTTTGTCTTTTTACAAAGCTGGCCCTGCAGGGATTCCGACCACCAAAGCCTTTAGCCAAGATTGTTATTGGCCAGAGTTGGATGACGATCGCGAAGCCGGTTGTATTCGCAGTCGTGAATTTGCATTTAGCCAAGATGGCGGCTTAGCTAACTTGTCCGGTAATATTGCGCCAAAAGGCTGCATTGTAAAAACGGCTGGCGTAGCCGAAGAAAATCTTACTTTTTCTGGTCCTGCGCACGTGTACGAGAGTCAAGACGATGCCGTTAACGGTATTTTAAATGGCGAAGTCGTTGCTGGAGAAGTGGTTGTTATCCGTTACGAAGGCCCCAAAGGTGGTCCAGGGATGCAAGAAATGTTGTATCCGACGAGCTATTTAAAGTCGATGGGATTAGGCACCAAATGTGCGTTGATCACCGATGGACGTTTTTCTGGTGGAACGTCAGGTTTGTCTATTGGCCATGTTTCGCCAGAGGCTGCAAACAAAGGCCCTATTGCGTTGATTCAAAATGGCGATCGAATTGATATTGATATCCCAAATCGCAAAATCGAGCTTGTGGTATCAGAACAAGAATTGAGCAAACGAAAACAACAAATGGAAGCCAAAGGCGACAAAGCATGGCGACCAGAACATCGCGACCGAGAAGTTAGTTTTGCCCTAAAAGCGTATGCTGCTTTTGCAACAAGCGCTGACCAAGGGGCGGTAAGAGATAAGAGTTTATTAAGTTAGTGAAAAGCGTTGACCCAAGTGTTCTACTCAAAGATATATTGTTAGCTCCGATTTATGACATCGTTGAGCACACGCCCCTGACTGAGCTCACAGATTTGTCGGCCCGTACAGGTCATAAGTTGTGGCTTAAGCGAGAAGATTTACAAAAAGTCTTTTCATTTAAGATCAGAGGGGCACACAACAAAATTAAAAAGCTGGCCAAACAGGGTCATCAAAGTGTTATTACCGCTTCTGCTGGAAATCATGCTCAGGGCGTCGCCTTGTCGGCAAGCACATTGGGTTTATCGGCCAAAATCGTCATGCCGATCACAACACCTGGTATTAAGGTAGATGCGGTTAAACGTTTTGGTGGCGAAGCCGTGTTACACGGTGAGACCTTTGATGAAGCGAATGATTATGCTCAGCAACTAGCACAGGAATCGGGCGCTGTATTTGTCCCGCCGTTTAATGACATCGATGTTATAGCTGGACAAGGTACGGTTGCAAAAGAGTTACTGGAACAACACGACCACTTAGATGCTGTGTTTGTGCCGGTTGGCGGCGGTGGTTTGTTGGCTGGGGTTGCCTTTTATATTAAGCAGCTCGCACCTCACATTAAAGTCATCGCAGTTGAAGACGAAACGGCCGCTTCTTTTGGTGCAGCTTGGCGCGCAGGAGAGCCGGTGTTATTGGACTACGTTGGTAGTTTTGCTGACGGTATGGCGGTTAAAAAAGTCGGCAATGTCAGTTTTGATGTGGCAAACCAGTTTATTGACGATTGTATAACTGTTAGTTCGGATGAAATTTGCAGTGCGATAAAGGATATTTTTGACGACCAAAGAGTGTGTGTCGAACCTTCGGGCGCCGTTGCCTTAGCTGGCAGTAAAAAGTGGCTCAAACAACAGGATAGTTCAGATAGCGATATTGATAACAAAGCTCAGCCGGTGATGAACATCGCGGCTATATGCTCAGGTGCCAACCTTAATTTTAATACATTAGGTTACGTATCCGAGCGCACTGAGTTAGGTGCCAATAAAGAAGCGATTTTGGCGGTTAAAATCCCAGAGCAAAAGGGCAGTTTTTTAAACTTCTGTAAAACCTTGGGGCCATTAGCTGTAACCGAGTTTAATTATCGCTTTCAGCCTGACTTAAACGAAGCGGAAATTTTTGTCGGTCTTAAATTACGCCAAGGCCATCAAGAGTTAGAACAAGTGTTTCATCGTTTAGCACAGGGAAATTTTGCTTTTACCGATCTATCGAATAATGAGATGGCTAAATTACACGGACGTCATTTGATTGGAGGTAAGTTGAATGATCAATTTACTGAGCGGCTGTATCGCTTTGAGTTTCCTGAACACGTTGGTGCCTTGTCAAAGTTTTTGAGTACTTTGGGTGATGGCTGGAACATTACTTTATTTCACTATCGCAATCACGGTGCTGCGATAGGACAGGTGTTGTGTGGCTTCAACGTTTCAACGTCAACTGAACCAAACACAACACAACAATTGACGCGCAATATTGAGCGATTACATCAGCATTTAGATGAAACCGGATTTGATTGGTTTGATGAAACCGACAATCCAATTTTTGAGTTATTTTTAAAATAAAAGTGGGAAAGACAATGACGGAAAAGCTTCGGCTCACCGGCGCCCAAATGGTGATCCAATCACTAAAGGAACTTGGAACTGAATTGTTATTTGGTTATCCGGGCGGCGCGGTATTAGATATATACGATGCCTTATATCAAGAGCCTGACATCGAGCATATTTTAGTCCGTCACGAACAAGCTGCAACACATGCTGCGGACGGTTATGCAAGAGCAACAGGTAAACCTGGGGTCGTATTAGTGACTTCAGGGCCAGGCGCAACGAATGCTATTACAGGCATTGCGACTGCGTATATGGACTCTATTCCTATGGTTGTGATTTCAGGACAGGTCCCGAGCTCGGTCATTGGTCAAGATGCATTCCAAGAAACTGACATGATTGGTTGTTCGCGTCCTATCGTAAAGCACAGCTTTTTGTGTCTAAAAACCGAAGATATTCCTGAGTACATAGCTAAAGCATTTTATATCGCTACGACAGGTCGGCCGGGGCCTGTTGTCGTCGATATCCCAAAAGACTTAGTCCATAACACGCCTTTGTATGATTTTGCATTGCCTAAAAATATTGAGATGCGCTCGTACAAGCCAACTAAGAAAGGCCATCAAAAGCAGATCAATAAGGCGGTAGCAACTTTAACTTCAGCTAAGAGACCCGTTATTTATACAGGCGGTGGCCTGATTACCTCAGATAAATCTGCGCAACTAAAAGAGTTAGCTGAGGTTTTAAATGCGCCTGTGACCAATACATTGATGGGGTTAGGGGGATTTCCGGGGACTCACCCACAATTTTTGGGCATGTTAGGTATGCATGGAACTTATGAAGCCAATAGTGCCATGGCGAATGCCGATGTGATTTTGGCGCTAGGGGCAAGATTTGACGACCGAGTGACTAACAACATCGAAAAGTTTTGTCCTAATGCGACGATTATACACGTTGATGTTGACCCTGCTACGATTGCCAAAATTGTGAATGCCCATATTCCAATTGTTGGGGATTTGTCTCAGGTCGTTGATCAGCTGCTTGCTCGTCTGTACGCAATTGGTTATGAGCCAGATACAAAAGCTCAGCAGGCTTGGTGGACCCAAATTGATCAGTGGCGTGCGCGAGACTCTTTGAACTATAAAAAAGAGAGTGTCGACGCAGCACTAACTGAAGGCGACCAACCTAAGGGCTCGATTCAGCCCCAACAGGTTATCGAGGCGTTGTACAAGGTTACTGACGGTGATGCATTTGTGTGCTCAGATGTAGGTCAACACCAAATGTTTGCGGCGCAATATTATCCGTTTGATAAACCAAGACGATGGATTAACTCAGGCGGTGCTGGGACCATGGGTTTTGGTTTTCCTGCCGCGATGGGAGTTAAGTTAGCTTATCCAGATGCTCAGGTGGTTTGTGTATCAGGTGACGGTTCGATTCAAATGAATATTCAAGAATTATCGACCTGTCTGCAATACAATATTCCGGTCAAAATTGTTCTTTTGAATAACTCTTCTTTGGGTATGGTTAGACAATGGCAAGACATGATTTATCAAGGTCGCCACTCTCACTCCTATATGGAATCCTTACCTGATTTTACCAAGCTAGTTGAAGCTTACGGTCATGTTGGCGTTACGATTGATAGTGCTGATTCTTTAGAACAAGACTTGGCAAATGCGTTGTCGATAAAAGACCGCCTTGTATTTATCAATGTGATAGTTAACGAAGAGGAACACGTTTACCCAATGCAAATTAAAGGTGGTGCAGTTAACGATATGTGGATCAGAAAAGGAGAGCGTTCATGAAGCGAATTATTTCTCTGATCATAGAAAACCAACCAGGTGCTTTGTCTCGAGTGGTTGGCTTGTTCTCTCAGCGTAGCTTTAACATCGATAGTTTAACTGTTGCGCCAACCGAAGATGTCTCTCTGTCACGCCTGACTGTTGTGACATCCGGAGACGCTAAAATTGCCGAACAGATCAGTAAGCAACTCAATAAGATCATTGACGTATTAAAAGTATTTGAGTTGACTGAATTATCTCATGTCGAGCGCGAATTGATGCTGATAAAAGTGAAAGCGGTATCGCCGGCACAACGAGATGAATTGAAGCGCACTGCAGATATTTTTAGAGCGCAAATTGTTGATGTCACACCTTCGACCTACACGATTCAAATGGTAGGAGATGGCGAGAAGCTCGACGCGTTTATCAGTACAATTTCACAAGTATTTAACATTGTCGAAACCGCACGAACGGGAGTAATAGGCCTAGGCCGCGGTGAAAAATCAGTGCGTTAACTAACGATTGATAAAGATAAAAAAAGCAGTGCAATAAACGCAATCAAAACGTTTGGGCACTGCTTTTTTATTGAATTCAATATAGACGGGATTAGTCGTCTTGAGGCGGGATAACCCTGACTTTTGCCACTTTATTGTCTGTTACATCAATGATTTCGACCATGTAGTCGTCGATTTCTATCATGATGTTCTCTTCTGGAATGTCTTCCATATATTCAAGAACAAGACCGTTTAGAGTTTTAGGGCCGTCAGTAGGCAGTTCCCAGTTCATTTCTTTGTTGATTTCGCGAATGTTAGCGCCACCTTCAATTACAAATGAACCGTCTTTGAGTTCTTCTACGTCGTCACTCGTATACACAGCCATACCCGTTGTGAAGTCACCCACGATTTCTTCAAGAATATCTTCTAATGTGAACAAGCCTTGGATATCACCATACTCGTCGACAACTAGGCCGATACGCTCTTTATTTTGCTGAAGCTTTTGCATCAGAATAAAGATCGAGGTGCCTTCAGGCGTAAAGTAAATCTCTCGAACGGCACGTAAAAGCTGACTTTTGCTAAATTCATCTTTCGCCAATAAACGCAATGCATCACGAACGTGGATAAAGCCGACAGCATCATCAATGTTGTCTCTGTATAACAATAAACGAGTGTGTTGCGCGTTGGCCAATGCACGTTGAATGTCTTTCCATTCACTGTTGATATCTAGAGCAAAAATTTCGTTTCTAGGTACCATGATATCTTCAACTTTAATGTTTTCGATATCTAATAAGTTCACCAACATGTTTTGTTGTTTGTCTTGAAGTAGGCCACTGGATTCGTTTACAACGGTCCTGAGCTCTTCACTACTCAAGCTGTGCTCTTCGCGGTCCTTAGCACTGACTTTTAACATGACTAAGATACCATTGGTAATAAAGTTGATGAGGATCACAAATGGATACAGTAGTTTCATCAACAGGTTCAGTACGAACGAGCTTGGATATGCGACCTTTTCTGGATGCAGAGCAGCAAGGGTTTTCGGCGTTACTTCTGCAAAAATCAAGATCACAAAGGTAAGCACAACTGCGGCTGCTGCCAAACCGACATCGCCATACAATCGACGACCGATTTCGGCTGCCAAAAACGATGCGCCTACGTTCACTAAGTTGTTTCCGATTAGGATCAGACCAATCAATTGATCAGGTCGAGCCATCAATTTAGAAACTCTTAATGCCCCTTTGTGGCCTTCGTTTTCGAGGTGTTTGAGACGGTACTTATTTATGGCCATCAGGCCAGTTTCAGAACTAGAAAAATAAGCAGAAATAAGAATAAGCACGGCTAACGCAATAAACAGCGAACCCGTTGATATATCGTCCAAGTAATTGGTTCCTATGTAACTTTTAGAAATCTATAATTATTATCTTTTAAGCTAACGTCAAGAAAAAGCCCTAACTTAACAAAATTTCTCTGACGAAGCGGCTACCAAAGTAACCTAAAGATAGAATGATAGCACCTATGATAGTCGCGACGGCACTTTTATGTCCACGCCAGCCATATATTTTGTGACCAACCGTTAATGACGCAAAAATTACCCATGCGATGAGAGAGAGCACTGTTTTGTGGGCATAGTTTTCTGACCACATGCTATCCAAAAATGCAAAGCCTGTAATAAGGGCTGTTGTGAGCAAAGCAACACCTAAAGACATTAATTTAAAGTGTTGGTTTTCGACCACGCTAAGTGGCGGTAAATAACTATTCAGCGATAAGGTTTTTGCTTTTAATTTAGAGTCGATGTAGTGGAATTGCAGAGCATATAAAGAAGCAATAACTAACACACAATAAGCCGCGACTGATAACACTATATGTACGACCATGGGGATAGAAGAGCTTTTTAAACCGCTTGTATATAAAGCTGACTGCTCTGGAGTTAACAACAATAATAAACTCAATAAGGCGCCAAAACCCGTGGTGACCAAAATCATCATGGGGTTGAATTGTTTGATCGAACGCCAAATAATAACAGCATTAATCAAGCTACTGACCAATAAAGACATAGACGCTAACGATAAGTGGACTTGGCCATTGAGGTACAAGGCTTGACGCGCGAGAATTAACTCGAGGGCAGTGGCAAGGACAGCACATAATAATATGATTTTTATGTTGTTTTGGGCTTTGCTGTAAATTGATTTTGCGCAGAGTACAGAGCTACTCAAAAAGCCGATAAAACAAATTATTAGGCCGATAAAGATGACGCTCACCAGTTTTTCCTTAAATAAGAAACATTATCATTAACGTGAGCATGAAAAATAACACGATTCCCAGTAATAGACTAGCTATCAGTAAGACAAAAGCATGAGTCTAGCTATATTTTAATGCCGCACCTGTATATAATCGCCAACAGTATTCTAATTTTTAAAACCAAGAGCAGTGATAGTTCATGTTTAGCAATTTATCCGATCGTTTATCCGAATCACTGAAAAAAATCAGTGGTCGTGGCCGCCTAACAGAAGACAATATCAAAGATACCCTGCGTGAAGTACGTATGGCGTTATTAGAAGCCGACGTTGCGTTGCCTGTCGTTCGTGAATTTGTAAAGGCAGTAAAAGAGCGTGCCGTTGGTGAAGAAGTTGGTAAAAGCCTAACGCCAGGTCAAGTGTTTGTAAAAATCGTCCAGTCTGAGCTTGAAAAAGCCATGGGCGAAAAGAACGAAGACTTAAATCTCGCTGCACAACCACCTGCAGTTGTTATGATGGCGGGTTTGCAAGGTGCGGGTAAAACGACGTCTGTTGGTAAGCTTGCTAAGTTTTTAAAAGAGAAAAAGAAGAAATCGGTTTTAGTTGTCAGTGCGGACGTTTATCGTCCTGCCGCTATTAAGCAGTTGGAAACCTTAGCATCAGAAGTTGATGTTGAGTTTTTCCCAAGTACCGTAGAACAAAAGCCGATTGATATCGTTAACGGTGCAATCGAACATGCGAAAAAGAAATTCTTTGACGTTCTTTTAGTCGATACGGCAGGTCGTTTGGCTATCGACGAAGCTATGATGGACGAGATCAAAGAGTTACACGCGGCGATTAATCCAGTTGAAACACTATTTGTTGTTGATGCAATGACAGGTCAAGATGCCGCGAATACGGCAAAAGCCTTTAACGAAGCATTGCCACTTACAGGTGTGATCCTGACCAAAGCCGACGGTGATGCTCG
The DNA here is from genome assembly GCF_017638545.1 of Psychrosphaera ytuae. Lineage (NCBI taxonomy): Bacteria > Pseudomonadati > Pseudomonadota > Gammaproteobacteria > Alteromonadales > Pseudoalteromonadaceae > Psychrosphaera > Psychrosphaera ytuae. The sequence continues at coordinate 1,459,347 of NZ_CP072110.1, read as the reverse complement.
TGGTGGTGCCGCATTGTCAATTCGTCACATTACCGGTAAGCCAATCAAATTTATTGGTATGGGTGAAAAGACCGATGCTTTAGACCCGTTCCATCCTGAGCGAATTGCCAGCCGAATTTTAGGCATGGGTGATGTTTTATCTCTTGTTGAACAAATCGAATCAAAGATAGACAAGGAAAAAGCAGAAAAAGTCGCTAAAAAGGTCATGAAGGGTAAAGGTTTTGACCTTGAAGATTTCCGTGATCAACTAACTCAAATGCGCAGCATGGGCGGTATGGCGAGTTTGATGGACAAAATGCCGGGTATGGGCAAAATTCCTGATTCGGTAAAAGGTCAGGTTAATGACAAGCAGTTCATTCAAATGGAAGCCATCATCAACTCGATGACACCAAAAGAACGCGCTCATCCTGACTTGTTAAAAGGTTCACGCAAACGTCGTATTGCAGCAGGTAGTGGTACGCAAGTTCAGGACGTTAACCGCCTGTTAAAACAGTTTACTCAGATGCAAAAGATGATGAAGAAAATGAAAGGCGGCGGCCTTATGAAGATGATGCGTGGTTTAGGCGGTGGTGGAATGCCGAAAATGCCTGGCGGATTTCCAAGACTCAAATAACGCTTTTGTTTGAAAATATATATAAGCCAAAAAGGTCGCCATTCGGCGGCCTTTTTTCATTATAGGCAGGCGCAATGTTTATTTTTGGGTTTGATGGCTAAAATATTTGTAGAGTTTATAGCCTGGATATAAATTCAACTTGAAATTTTTCACCAGATCCGTACAATTGCGCGACCTTTTTTAGGGTGTCTAAAAAGGGTGGTGAATATTCACCTTAACCATTAGTAATAATTGAGGAAATTATGGTAACTATTCGTTTAGCTCGTGGTGGCGCGAAAAAACGTCCATTCTACTCAATCGTAGTTGCAGATAGCCGCCGTTCACGTGACGGTCGTTTCATTGAGAAAGTTGGCTTCTTCAACCCGATTGCAGCTGGTCAAGAAGAAAAGATCCGTATCGACCTAGATCGTGTTGAGCACTGGGTTGGTGTTGGTGCACAGGTTTCTGACCGCGTTGCAAAGATCATTAAAGACGCGAAAGCGGCTTAATGTAGCAACATAAGTAAAGGTTTATAAATGAGTCAGTTAAATAATTCAGACGAGTTAATTCTAGTCGGTAAAATTGGTGCCAGTTACGGCATTAAAGGCTGGTTCAAAGTTAACGCCTTTACCGAAGTTCCGGAAGGAATCTTCGAATATAGTCCGTGGTTTGTAACCAATAACGGACAGCAACATCAAGTGAAGGTGACCGATTGGCGCCGACACAACAAAGGCCTTATCGCTAAGTTCGAAGGTGTAGATACTCGAAACGATGCAGAAGCTTGGCTTCACGCAGAAATTTCAGTTCGCGCTGACCAACTGCCTGAATTGGCAGACGATGAGTTCTACTGGCGTGACCTTAAGGGCATGCAGGTAGTAACTGATAAAGGTTACGACTTAGGTAAAGTATCTGGCCTTATGGAAACGGGTTCAAATGACGTACTGGTTGTCGATGCAAACGCGAAAGACGCATTCGGTCAAACAGAACGACTAATACCGTATATTCAGGACGATGTAATTCTTTCAGTCAGTAAGGAAGAAAACACCATAACGGTGGACTGGGATCCGGGATTCTGACAATGAGTTGTCAGTTGTGGTTAGGGGTTATTTCTCTCTTTCCGGAAATGTTTGACGCGATTACCCAGCAAGGTGTAATCAGCAGAGCCATTAAAAACGGTACTATAGAGTTTAATGCGTGGAATCCTCGTGATTTTGCCCATGACAAACATAGTACAGTGGATGACCGCCCTTACGGTGGAGGTCCAGGAATGTTAATGATGGTGCAGCCGCTGACGGATGCGATACACGCAGCCAAACAAGCCGCTGGCGAAGGTGCGAAGGTGATTTATTTGTCTCCGCAAGGTCGCAAGTTGGATCAGCAAGGCGTTAAACAACTAGCACAAAACAAAAAGTTAGTGCTGGTCGCGGGTCGTTATGAAGGGATAGACGAACGGGTGATTCAATCGGAAGTCGATGAAGAATGGTCGATTGGAGATTTTGTTCTAAGTGGCGGTGAGTTACCGGCCATGACACTGATAGATGCAGTGTCGCGAATGATTCCTGGTGTGCTAGGCCATAAGTTGTCAGCCGAACAAGATTCATTTGCAGACGGTTTACTTGATTGTCCCCATTACACTAGACCTGAAGTACTGGCAGGCCAACGGGTGCCAGACGTGTTACTTAGCGGTAATCACGAAAAAATCCGACAGTGGCGCTTAAAGCAGTCACTAGGCAGAACCTGGTTGCGAAGACCTGATTTAATTAACAATCTAGCTCTGACTGACGAACAGAATCGATTGTTGAGCGAGTTCCAACAGGAACACGACAATACCGACAATGTTTAGATATGCAGTGTAATCTAGAAAAGTGAGAATATAATGAGCAAAGTTAGTCAAAACATCATTAAAGCTCTTGAAGAAGAGCAAATGAAGTCTGATGTACCTGCATTTATGCCAGGTGACACAGTAGTTGTAAAAGTACGCGTAAAAGAAGGCAACAAAGAGCGTCTTCAGGCGTTTGAAGGTTTCGTATTAGCGAAGAAAAACCGTGGCCTACACTCTTCTTTCACAGTTCGTAAGATCTCTAACGGTGAAGGTATCGAGCGTACATTCCAAACGCACAGCCCGATTATCGATAGCATCGAAGTTAAACGTCGTGGTGACGTACGTCGCGCTAAACTATACTACATGCGTGAGCGTTCTGGTAAGTCAGCACGTATCAAAGAGAAGTTATCTATCAAGAAGTAATATACCGCAAGGTATTCTTGTTAACTTCGATGAAAAAAGAGGAGCACACTGTGCTCCTTTTTTGTATCCGAAAGAGTATGATTTTGGACGATAAAATCGCCAGTCCCCGCTATTTTTCACTTCTAGGCCCCTCAGCCCTTGCTTTATCGCTTATGAAATCGTAATTTCAAGGTCATCATACATTTTCAATAAACCTCACCATATTATCGTAATAGGGAACACTGTGGCTTTAGATAAATTACGCCTCGAAATCGACGAGATAGACTCTCAACTTGTTGAACTACTTGCCAAACGACAAGCGGTAACCGCGAAGGTCGGCGAGTATAAAAAACAGGTGGGCAAGGCGATTTATGATCCCGAGCGTGAGGCAATACTTATTGGCAAGCGACGAGCGATGGCAGAGTCATTGTCGGTTAATCCTGATTTGATTGAAGATGTACTACGCCGAATCATGCGCGAATCGTATCAAAGTCAGCATAATTCATACCGCTGCTTAAACCCTGGCGCCAATGTCATTGTCATTGGTGGACGAGGCGCGTTAGGCCGACGTTTTGTCGATATGTTTGAGCGTTCTGGTTATCAGACTCGCGTAATAGAAAAAGAAGATTGGCCTGTTGCCGAAGAAGTCTGGCAACAAGCGAATTTGGTTATTGTTGCAGTACCGATCCAAGTCACCGAAGACGTCATTCATCAGTTGCCTAAGTTGCCTGAGGACTGTGTTCTTGCCGATTTAACATCACTAAAAGGTGAGCCGTTAAATGCGATGTTGAGTGCTCACCAAGGGCCTGTGGTAGGTTTACACCCGATGTTTGGTCCAGATGTACCTAACTTTGTAAAACAGGTTGTGGTGGTCTGTCATGGCCGTGAGCCGATGGCTTATCAATGGTTGATTGACCAATTAGCACTTTGGGGCGCAATCTTGGAAGTAGATCAGGCGACAGCTCACGATAAAAGTATGGAGTTGATCCAGGCGATGCGCCACTTTACGACGTATGTTTATGGTCGCTTTTTGGCACGGCAAAACCCTGATCTAGAGCAGTTGTTGAGGTTAAGCTCGCCTATTTATCGACTTGAGCTTGCAATGACAGGGCGCTTGTTTGCCCAAAACTCACAACTTTATGCAGATATTATTTACAATGCTAAAGACATCAAGCAGCTCAGTGCTGACTTCTTCCAAGAGCTGAAGTTTGCTATTGATGATTTGGTTCAAGACGATAAAGAGGCATTTAAAAAAGAATTTGACGAGGTGGCTCTGTGGTTTGGTGATAAGTCTCAAACTTTCTTAGCGGAAAGTCGAACCATGCTTAAAACCGCTCATGATGCCAAATCGGTTAAGTTGAAATAAATGTTTGTTACATATCAATAAATAGTAAATTATCCGACAAGTTTAATGGCTAAATAAAAATACTGAGCTAGTATTCTTTAGGTAACTCCAATTTATAAAAACTCTCATTGTTTAGTGATTTAGAAGGACGCTTTATGTCTACTGAAAACGCCTTGTTGACCATTTTGGTCGAAAAAATTCAAAGCGACTCATTAGTCCTCCCCACTCTTCCTGAAATAGCCATCAAGATTAGAGAGGCGGCAGATGATCCTGACGTAAACCTCAATATGATGGCCGATGTAATCGCACAAGATCCGGCGTTGTCAGCACGATTGGTGAAAGTAGCCAATAGCGCATTTATGGGGCGCTCAGTTAAGGTTGAGTCCCTCAATCAAGCGGTGACCCGTATTGGTTTACGTCAAATTAAAAACATAGCGACTGCAATTGCGATGGAGCAGTTGTTTGTATCTAAAAATGAACTCGTTCGTGATTATATGAACAAAACATGGGAAAAAACTGTCTCGGTTGCGTGCGCATCAATGGCAGTCATGCAACATTGGTCAAAAGAGCACCGTCACAGTTCATTGAATATTGATACGCTTACATTGGCGGCGTTGGTTCACAGTATCGGTGTGTTACCTATATTGACCGAGGCTGAGCGACATGAAGAAGTGTTTGCCAACCCAAGTTTCTTAGAAACGGCGATCAAGAGAATGGCTGGCAAGCTTGGCGGCGCAATAATGCGCTCTTGGGAATTTTCAGGTGACTTTATTGAAGTTGCTGAGAAGTGGAGCGACCTAGCTTACCAAACCAAAGAGATAAGCTACATTGACTTTGTCCGTATTGGGGCTTTCTACACTGATGTTCTTGGTAAAGGTTTAAGTGACGAAGATAAATATCATACATTTATCGACAAAGGCGTATTGGACGACGTTGAGTACTTTAAGTCAGATGAATTTAATAAGTCGTTAAGTGACATCAAGTCGGTGTTTGCTTAATCACACTTTACTTTAGATACAAAAAAGCCAACGCTTGAGAATGTCATCGTTGGCTTTTTTATTATTTAGAATAGAGTTTATTCGCTTGGTGTATCCCAGACTAATGTTAAATCATTGATTAAATTATTTAACTCACCTGTCATTAGCGCGAAGTCAGCATCAAATTTCGCTAGTTTATCATCGTTAGGAACATCATCCGTTTGTTCTTTAACAATGTCCAAAAACTTAATTTGTTTAAGTGCCGCTTCCTCGTTGATCACAAATTTGGCTTTTTCGTCCCACACGAGTCCTAGCTTGTGCACGTATTTACCGTTGCTGATATGAAGCTGAACTTCATCTTCGGTGACATCGTGGTTTTTTAATTTCGCAGATGCCCCTTCTTCATCCAGTGCCTTTAATTCAATGTCACTCGCAAACATAAAGGGTACTGGTAAATCATCTTCTTTTACCCATTGTGTCATAGCGAGCATCAGATCTTGCTCTGGCTTGTGCGGTAAAATAGGCAAAGAGCCTAGGCATTGTCTCAACAATGCTAAAAGGGTTTCGGCTTTGTTGGCACTACTTGAATTGACAACAATCCATTGATTTTTTACATCTATGTAAGCATACAAGCGGCTACTTTTGGTAAAGGCTTTTGGCAACAATTGTTGGATGATTTCTTCTTTAAGAGATTGTTGCTCTTTTTTACCGACTTTTTGACCACGTTCGTGCTGAATAAGCTGAACCTTTTCTTCCAAGGCCTCTTTAACAACAGTTGTAGGCAAAATCTTTTCTTCAGTTTTTAAGCTGATAAGGTAACAAGTGTTTGCCGCGTGTAATAATGCTTCGGTACCAGGAATTGCAGGCACCCAACCTTGTTTCATCTGATCCTGGCTGCCGCAAGGGCGAAACACATGAGTTTGCAGTTGCTCGGCGATTTGCTCAGCGGTGAGATCGAAAGGCTTGGTAAATTTATAAATTAAAGCGTTGTTAAACCACATACTTCACTTCTCAAAAATGTCGGGGCACAGATGATATCAAACCGTCAGTTTATAACACCTAGTTTCACAAAAAAGTATTTAGTCTCTTGCGACCTTTGGAATTTTGATCAGATAAGTTAAGCCTTCCCCAGGTTTACTTGAAGCAGTGATCTCACCGTTTAAGGTTTGTTTAACTAAGTTATACGCAATGTTTGTTCCTAAGCCTGAACCGCCTTGTTCACGACGGGTGGTATAAAATGGCTCAAATAGCATTGTGAGTTCTTGCTCTGAAATACCACAACCATCATCTGAGTACTGAATTTCAATCAAGTCAACTTTGTCTTTGACTCTGATATCTATTTGACCCTCGCGTTTGTCGGCGAATCCATGGATAACACTGTTGAGAAGGAAATTTGTAAAGATCTGTGATATCGCGCCTGCAGGTAAATCTAAGACTAGATCTTCAGGGCAACTAATATTCACTTTGTGAGCGTTCTTCTTGAGCTCAGGTTTGAGTGAAATAGTAATTTCATGAAGATAGTCCTTCACATTAATTTGACGATTTGCCTCACTTGCCTGATCGACGGCAATTTGTTTAAAGCTGGCAATCAATTCACTGGCGCGTTGTAAGTTAGACAAAAGTAAATCAACGCTTTGGTTACTCTCAGTTAAAAACGATTTCATATCAGAAGCACTGAGAGATTGGTCGTGTAGTTTTTTGTCTATGTCTTTTAAACGCTCGGCTAACACACTCGCTGCCGTGACACCAACGCCGATTGGGGTATTCACATCGTGAGTAATACCTGCAACTAAACCGCCTAGTGCAGCGAGCTGCTCTGATTCAACTAGTTTTCCGTGCGCCAATCTCAAGTCTTCGATGGTCTTTTCTAACTCGTGGGTTTTTTCAACGAGTCGCTTTTCAGTTTGTGAACGCATTTCAATTTCTTGTTTGAGCTCACTTTGTTTGGTTTCCAACTGATATTTTTGCTTCTGCAAATCCATCATAGCTTGGCTGAGGTTAGCGGTTTTTTTGGCAACTTCTTGTTCTAGTAACAAGTTTTGTTGGTCGAGCATGTCATTGCTGTTTAACAGCTTTTTCTGGGTTTGCTTGAGTTCGATTTGAGATTCCCAAAACCGCCCCATCATTTTATTAAATGCTTCTTGAATCACCAGTAGCTCAGAACCTTGAACTCGCTTAACGTCGATTATGCTATCTTCCAGTGATTCTAAATCAATATGCTCAATCTGGTCGACGAGCTCCTCTAGAGGGTCGGTTAGATGTTTGCGAAACGCCATTAAAAACAACACTATTAAAAATGTCGTCTTAGCAATGGCACTGCCAAGCATAAAGTAAATCGATAGAATTATTCGGTCAACGACCACATTTCTAGAGGAGTATAGGGTGACATCACCAACTAGGGTGTTGCGGTTGGAAAACTGGAATACCAAAGGAAAACGATAACCGAATAAGCCATTTTCACCTTCAATGAGCTCCCCTTCGGTTACTAACTCTTCACGTTGTTCTACTAGTTTACTTACTTCGCCTTTTTGGGTGAGGAGTTCGCCGGTATCTTCGCGAATAACAACACCTTCAATCATAGGGATAGCGATGAGTCCTTCAGAAATAGAAATGACCTGTGGTGTATTTAGTTCCCAAATGGCTCGAGTTAAACTGGCTGAAAATGTGTTTTCGAGGGTTTGTAATTCATTGCTAATGTAGCTTTTTGTGTTGCGGTACTCCGCAATAACTTGTACACAGGTTACCAAAAACGTTAGTACGAAATACACGGACAAGACACTAAAAAGTAAACGTTTTGAAATGCTGCTACTTTGCTTCATGCAATCTAAAACCTTAATTGAAACTTCCTTGACTGACGTATCCAGACAAGACGGATTTCTTTAGTTTATCTGATTGTAATTTCAATACAAATTTATAACTAAAGAATTGATACAAATAAATTTATTATTTTTCCCACTATAGCCTAGTAGAGAAATTAATAAGTTGCTTAGCTAAGTGATGAAAATCAGTTGGAAATCCTTTGTTTAAGCGTAAAATTAACAGCCTGTTTTATTTTTTCACTACTATTATGATCACAAATCCTTATTGGCAGACGTTTTTTGAATCGCAAGCTCAGCAAAGTTATTTTATTGAGTTGCAACAAGAGATCAAAGCTAGGCGCTCATGTTGTGTTGTATATCCACCTGAGTCACAAGTTTATGCCGCATTTGAAGCCGTTGCGCCGACCGATGTAAAGGTAGTGATTTTGGGCCAAGACCCTTATCACGGTCCAAATCAAGCCAACGGACTTAGCTTTTCCGTTAACAAAGGTGAAAAGATCCCTCCTTCATTACGCAATATGTTCAAAGAGTTAGTCGATGAATTCGACGATTTTACCATGCCAAATCATGGTGATTTGAGCCACTGGGCGGAACAAGGCGTCATGTTATTAAATGCAACATTGACGGTAGAGCAGGGCAACGCCAATGCGCACCAAAAATTGGGGTGGCAGACATTCACGGATGAAGCTATTCGCTATATTAGTGATCAAGTGGAAGGCGTTGTATTTATGCTGTGGGGAGCCTTTGCACAAAAAAAAGAAGCGCTGATTGACGCGAAACGCCATCATATTTTAAAGAGTGTACATCCTTCTCCTCTGTCAGCGAGGAAAGGTTTTTTTGGGAACAAGCACTTTATAACAGCTAATGAGCTGTTAGTTAATCAAGGCAAGAGCCCGATAACCTGGCACTTGCCTTGAGGTAAGTGCAACAGTCTTAAAAATCTAAGTCTGCTAGGTCGTAGTCTAATGAATAGTCTATGTCTTTCAGTTCGTTCCTTAACCGATATTTTTCTTTAATGGATTCGATTTCTCGCCATTTCCGTTTTGAACCTCGTTTTGATCTCTTTGGAGTATCTTGTGTCGAAGTTTCAAATAACTCAGCTAGCCCTTCCATAATGGCCCCCTTAATGTGTAATTATTATTTTCATAAGGATGATGAGTGATGACAAATTAATCACTCAAAATGCTTATCTCGGTTTTATCACAACGGGGGACAAAGTAAAGTCTAAAAGTGAAAAAATTATGAACAAAATGTGAAAAGTTTTTGTTCGATTATCGGTTGGTTTTTAGCAGGTTTTTACCAGAGTTTGTTTTCTCTTTATTAATCCAGTGGTTAACATTACACCGAATAAAATTAGCACGCCGCCAAAAAACATATTGATATAAATTGGCTCGTTCAAAAAAATCCAACCAAAAAACACCCCAAACATCGGGATGAGGTAAGTCACTGACATTGCGGTTGTGGCACTGGTTTGTTCGACTAAGCGATAAAATATTAAATAAGCAATGCCGGTACAAATTGCACCAAGACCTATAAGTGATAACCAAGGCAACAGCTCAATCGACATCAAAAACGCCCAGTTCGTATTCAACATCAAAATAGGAATAACAATGAGAGCGCCTATCACCATGGTTCCTGATGCGACCAATAGCGATGGAATACTACTCAAGCTGTGCTTAGAGTAGTTTGAAGCGATGCCATACAGCCCTGTAGCACCTATCACGGCAGTGATGGCCAACAGGTCATTTGTGTTGTTTGAGATTTGGCCGTCAAACAACTTGTGAGCGGTCAGTATCACCACTCCAATTAATCCTATTACTAGCCCTAACCAGCCTAATTTGTTCAAGCGTGCGCCAAACAAAATGACTCCAAAAAAGGCACCCCACAGTGGTGTCGTTGCATTAACAACAGATGTAAGTCCCGCTTCTAGTGTGAGAGTCGCATACGCAAACAAAAAGAATGGAATGATGGAATTACCTACAGACACCAGAGTTAGGTTTATTATGGTTTGGCTTTTGACGTCCTTTGGCATAGGTTCTAAGTACTTTTTTGCGGTCAGTGCAAAAACAGGTAAAAGAGTAATTCCGGCAATAACGACTCTCAGTGCCGCCATATTTTCTGCACCAAACGCGGGTGAAGCAATACGCATAAATAAAAACGAAGCACCCCAAATGGCCGCTAATAGAACAAGCTCAAGAAAGTGCTTCGGATTCATATATGTGTAAATTCCCTGTTTGTCGTGTTATCGAACTACTTTAGAAAACATGTCGACCAGTTGTTGAGTCGAACTGTCTAAGGAGTCCACTGATTGGCCTTTTAACGCGTCTAGAACACCGTTGCCCAAGACTTTACCCAGCTCAACACCCCATTGGTCAAAACTGTTTACTTGCCATACCACACCTTGAACAAATACTTTGTGTTCATAAAGGGCAACTAAGCTTCCAAGTTGACGTGGGCTTAAGCTCTCCATTAATAATGTATTTGAAGGGCGATTACCAGGCATTAGCTTGTGCTGTGATAATGCTTCCGCTTGTTGTTCATCCATACCACCGGCAATGAGCTTTTGTTTTACTTCGCTTGCTGTTTCACCTTGCATCAAAGCTTGAGTTTGCGCAAAGCAGTTCGCTGCTAACATTTGGTGATGTTCGACATCGTCATGAGAAGGCTTAACAGGCAAAATAAAATCAGCCGGAATAACCGTGTTGCCTTGGTGCATCAACTGATGGAACGCGTGTTGACCATTTGTGCCTTCGCCGCCCCAAATAATTGGGCCCGTCGCATAATCTACCGCTTGGTTTTGCAAATTGGTTGATTTGCCATTTGATTCCATATCCAACTGTTGTACGTAAGCCGGAAAGCCACGTAAGTAGTGGTTATACGGTAACAACACATGCGCCTGACAACCTTGTAAGTTACGATACCAAACACCAAGCATGGCCATGATAACTGGAAGGTTTTGGTCTAGCGGTGCTTCTTGGAAGTGGACATCCATATCGTGACCACCTGCTAAGATTTCAGCAAAGTTGTCATAACCTAGCGCTAATGCAATAGGTAGACCGATTGCCGACCATAACGAGTAACGTCCACCAACCCAGTCCCACATTGGAAAAATGTTTTCTTCGGCAATACCAAACTCAGTCGCTTTTGTGATATTGCTCGAAACACACATAAAGTGCTTGCTGATATCGTCGAAGCTAGCGCCTTGTTGTAACAACCAATCACGGGCCGTTTCGGTATTCTTTAAGGTTTCTTGGGTCGTAAATGACTTTGAGCTCATTACCACAAGCGTTGTTTCTGCATTTAATTCGGCAAGTACGTCATTGATATGGTGGCCGTCAACGTTTGCGACAAAATGAACTCTAAGCGTTTTATTGCGATAAGGCTTAAGTGCCTCTGTAACAATTTTTGGTCCCAAGAAAGAACCACCGATACCGATCGCAACGACGTCAGTAAATGACTTGTTGGTATATCCTTTTAAGCTACCGTTATGGACGCGACCGACAAAGTCTTTGATTTTTGCTAGTGTTTCGTGAACTTCAGGGATGACGTTTTTACCGTCTACCGTAACTGAATCTTGAGCAGGGCGACGTAGCGCAGTGTGCAATACTGCACGTTGTTCTGTGGTATTGATGACTTCACCGGCAAACATGCGTTCGCGTTGAGTCTCAACACCGGCCGTTTTGGCTGAGGCAATTAATGCGTCAAAGGCATCTTGGTCGATAGTGTTTTTTGAAAAATCTAAAGTAAATCCACATGCACTGCGAGTAAATCGTTTGGCGCGTTGAGAATCTTCGGCGAAAAGGGTGCGCATGTGAGTAGATTGAAGGCGTTCAAAATGAGGGACAAGGTTTGACCAATTTGAAGTGCTCATGTTTTTTTCCTTGGTGACATTAAGCAGTAGAAACAAAATCGGTTACTCAAGGTAACCGACTTTTAAGTGTGAAAATGAATTATCGCTTATGCAAGTAAATCCGTCAGTAGTTTTTCTAATTTAACCTGATCTTTAGCGAAGTTACTGATGCCTTCGGCCAGTTTTTGTGTCGCCATTGGATCTTCGTTGTGCTCCCAGCGGAATTGGGCTTCGGTCATAGGCGCTGGACGAGCTTTGATGTCTCCCTCAAAAGACAAGACTTTTGGTAGGGTTTGCTCGATGTTATCTAATTCCTCCAATAGTGCTGGAGCAATCGTAAGACGGTCACAGCCAGCAAGAGCCATGATTTCATCTGTGTTGCGGAAGCTCGCGCCCATTACAACAGTATTGTAGCCGTGCTCTTTGTAGTACTGATAGATATTGCGTACTGAAATGACACCTGGATCTTCTTCGCCCGTAAAGGTCTGCTGTTCACCATTGGCTTTGTACCAGTCTAGAATACGGCCTACAAACGGAGAGATAAGGTAAACACCCGCTTCTGCACACGCGCGAGCTTGAGCAAAGCTAAATAGCAAGGTTAGGTTACAGTTGATACCTTGTTTTTCTAATTCCTCTGCAGCTTTGATGCCTTCCCATGTCGATGCGATTTTGATCAAAACACGGTCTTTTGTAATACCGGCTTTTTCGTACAGGTCGATTAAGCGAAGTGCCTTGGCAACGGTTTTTTCGGTATCGAACGATAAACGAGCATCAACTTCTGTTGAAATGCGGCCAGGGATCAACGCATTAATTTCTTTACCAATAAGAACGGCAAGTTGATCTGCTGCATCTTCTAACTGTTGCTCTGGGTCATTTGATTCTTGTTTGGCAAACGCAACCGCCTGTTCTAAGTAAGTCTTGTACTCAGGGATCTGAGCTGCTTTTAACAAAAGTGAAGGGTTGGTTGTTGCGTCAACAGGACGAAACTTTTTGATGGCGTCAATTTCACCGGTGTCCGCGACAACGGTGGTCATTTCTCTAAGTTGTTTTAAAACACTTGTCATGATATTTCCTGAAAACTGGTTGTGCCGATTTGACGTATTACTGATATGTATGAGATTCCAACAGTATAGTTGGCATTGCGGCATAAGAATGATTTACACTTGCTGGTAAAACTACAAAGAATAACGCATAGATTCAAGCGTGCCGGGTAATAAAAATACAAAATTTATAGAAATTTTAAGTTTTACCCTTTTTTGTTTGTAAAATTACCACATAAACAACATCAGAAACCAATACTGAGGTAGTAATGACGCAAGAAGCGAAAGGCGAAATGATCAACGATAATTTGAAAAGTACCGTTTATATGTTCAGTTTTAGCGGACTTATTCCATTTATATATTTCGCTTTGACGGCTTGGGTGCCATCGCTTCATGTATTTGAGCTTGATCCTGTGAGTTTGTTTCGAATTTACAGCGCGATTATTTTAAGCTTTTTAGCCGGTACGTTGTGGTCTTTTGGTCTTGTTGCGGGTTTGGTACAAAAGCAAGTTGAGATCAGAACTCGAAGCTTGATTTGGTCAGGAATTCTTTTGAGTCTTTTGGCTTGGGGAAATCTGTTTATTTCGGCAAGAGCCGCTTTGTTCGTTGCTGCCATGTTGTTTTTGACAGTCTGGCAAGTAGAACAAAAAACCGAGTTATCTCGTTATTACCCAATGTGGTATGCCAACATGAGAGCGCGACTCAGTATGATAGTAGCGATTGCGCATATTGTGATTTGGTTGACAATCTCTTAACAAATCAAACATTAACGAATACAGAATATTTATTGCGAATAAATAAAGGTGCAGACTAGATGGTTTAGCGCCGTGTTATCGCATTAATAAGTGCAAAAGAGGAACGAAAAACATGTTGTATGTCATCTCTCCAGCAAAAAATTTGGACTATGAAACAAAACCAACAACAGACAAATACACGCAACCAGAGTTAATGGATGACGCACAAGAGTTAGCCAAAGTGTGCAAAACATTAACACCACAAGATTTGAGCTCTTTGATGCACATTAGTGACAAATTGGCAGGCTTAAATGCAGCGCGCTTTGAAGAGTGGCAGCCTGACTTCACTCCAGACAACGCCAAGCAAGCGGTGTTGGCTTTTAATGGTGATGTATACACAGGCCTTGAAGCCGAGAGCTTGAATGAACAGGAACTTGAATACGCTCAGACTCACTTGCGAATTTTGTCAGGCTTGTATGGCCTGCTAAAGCCACTTGATTTGATGCAACCATATCGACTTGAGATGGGTACTAAGTTAGCTAATGACCGCGGTGACAACCTGTATCAGTTTTGGGGTGATATCATCACCAACAAACTAAACGAGCAAATCGAAGCGATAAACGCGCCTTATTTAATTAACCTTGCTTCGAACGAGTACTTTAAGTCAGTGAAGAAAAAGCAACTCAAAGCAGAGCTCATTACGCCAACGTTTAAAGATTGGAAAAACGGTCAGTACAAAATGATCAGTTTTTATGCCAAAAAAGCTCGTGGCATGATGGTTCAGTACATGATCAAAAACAAAGTAGAAACCATGGATGATTTACTTAAGTTCAACATGGACGGTTATGAGTACAACGCAGAGTTGTCAAAACCAGACGCGCCGTGTTTTACTCGAAAGGAGTCTTAGCCTTTAAATCTCCATAAAAAGGAAAACCTATGTGTGGTCGTTTGAATGTCATTGATGACGCGGGAGTTCAAGCATTACTCAAACAACTCCAAATTGACTTGTGGCCAGAGCCATTACAAGAAAGTCGATTTATTCGAGCGACCCAACCGGTTTCTATCGTCCGCACAGTTTATTCTGAAACAAGCCCAACGGGGACTCAACGAGAACTAAACAAAGCCAATTGGTGGCTACTGCAGGAGCGAACGGACACAGGTTTTAAACCTTCTAAATACACCTCGTTTAATACCCGCTATGACAAACTGAATATACCTCGAAGTGCAGGGTACAAACCCTTTCGCGAAACTCGCTGTATAATTCCGGCCAAGGGCTTTGGTGAAACAGAGTTTGTAAACAAAAAGCCACTTCATTACTACGACATGACCGCCGAGTCTAATGAGGCCATTGCCTTTGGTGGTCTATACAAAGAATGGCGACATCCAGAAACCGGTGAATGGAAACTGTCTTGCTCGGTGATCACCTTACCACCACACTCAAAAATTAAAGCCATTCATTCCAAGGCCATGCCGTTGATGTTGCCTCAACAAGGTGGTTGGCTCGATGCCTGGCTTGATCCTAATACTGACCCGCAAACGCTGATGCCACTGATGCAGGCGTATTTACCGCAAAACCTTATTGCCCAGAAAATTGACAAGCCAAGTAGCTATCAAGCCGTCGGTGAGCCCTTTGTAGTTCACCGCGATTGACCCCTTGTCGCGATAAATTTACGTCCAATTCAACAGATTCTGCAAATAACAGTAGCCAGTGCTAGTCCCTTGAGTAAAATAGGGTGTATAAATCTAATAATACAGAACAAAAATAGCAAAAGGGGACATGGTGTGGCTGAGATAGAAAGAGAATCAATGGACTTTGACGTTGTCATTGTCGGTGCCGGCCCAGCAGGACTTTCTGCAGCGATTCGTTTGATGCAAAAAGCAGAAGCGAACGAACAAGAACTAATGGTTTGTGTGGTTGAAAAAGGCTCGGAAGTGGGCGCGCACGTTTTGTCAGGCGCTGTCCTTGACCCTAAAGCGCTTAACGAACTGATCCCTGACTGGAAAGAGCAAGGTGCGCCGTTAAATGCCGCAGTTAGCCACGACGAAGTATATTACCTAACAAGCGATCAAGCGGGCAGTAAAGTACCAAGTTTTGCCTTCCCTAAAACCATGCACAACGAAGGTAACTACGTTGTCTCTATGGGTAACGTATGTCGCTGGTTGGCAGAAAAAGCCGAAGCCATGGGCGTTGAAATCTTCCCAGGGTTCCCAGCTGCTGAAGCACTTTATGATGACCAAGGTCGTGTGGTTGGCATTCAAACCGGTGACATGGGTCTTGACGAAGAAGGCAACCCAAAAGATTCATACATGCCAGGTATGGAGCTTCGTGCAAAATACACGATTTTTGCAGAAGGCTGCCGTGGTCACTTGGGCAAATCACTGATCAATAAATTTGACTTAGACAAAGGCAAATCGCCACAGCACTACGGTCTTGGCTTTAAAGAAATTTGGGAAGTGCCTGCAGACCAGCATCAAGAAGGTTTGGTGGTTCACACTGCTGGTTGGCCAATGTCAGATGGTGCGACAGGTGGTGGTTATCTGTATCACGCCGACAACAACCAAGTGGTGTGCGGTTTGATTGTTGACCTAAACTACTCAAACCCTCACATGAGTCCGTTTGATGAGTTTCAGCGTTTAAAACATCACCCAGTTTATTCAAAGCATTTAGAAGGCGGTAAACGCATTGCCTATGGTGCGCGTGCCATTACCAAAGGCGGTCTGAACTCATTGCCTAAAATGACCATGCCAGGTGGTTTCTTGGTGGGCTGTAACGCAGGTACACTTAACTTTGCCAAAATCAAAGGTAACCACGCTGCAATGAAATCAGCAATGATGGCAGCAGAAGTGATTGCAGATGCATTGAAAAACGGCGATGAAGGTCAAAGCGACTTAACGCAATACGAAGCTGTATTTAACGATTCTTGGTTATACGACGAGTTGTACAGCACGCGTAACTTTGGTCCAGCTATTCACAAGTTTGGTACGGTATTAGGTGGTGCATACAACACTTTGGATCAAAACTTCTTTGGCGGCAAATTACCGTTTAACTTCAAAGACGAAACGCCAGATCACGCAAGTTTAAAACCTGCGGCTGAGTGCAAAAAAATTGATTATCCTAAGCCAGATGGCAAGTTGAGCTTTGACAAATTATCAAGCGTATTTTTGTCAAACACCAACCATGAAGAAGAGCAGCCGGTTCACTTAAAGTTAACCGATGCGAGCATTCCGTTGGCTCAAAATTTACCTAAGTACGACGAGCCTGCTCAGCGTTACTGTCCGGCAGGTGTATATGAGATTGTTGAAGAAGAGTCGGGACCACGATTCCAAATCAACAGCCAAAACTGTGTCCACTGTAAAACGTGTGATATCAAAGACCCAGCCCAAAACATTACTTGGGTAACACCAGAAGGTGGCGGTGGTCCAAACTATCCAAACATGTAATAAACCTGTTTGAAGGTTAAAAAAGCCATACTAAAAAAGCCTCGATTCAAATGAACCGAGGCTTTTTTGTATTGTATGTAGAATTTTATAAAGCACTTTTATCGTGAGGTTTCAGTACTCGGTTTCGTTGAGTCTTTTATCAACGGACTCAAATTGTTCGG
This sequence comes from Psychrosphaera ytuae, assembly GCF_017638545.1. Classification (NCBI taxonomy): domain Bacteria; kingdom Pseudomonadati; phylum Pseudomonadota; class Gammaproteobacteria; order Alteromonadales; family Pseudoalteromonadaceae; genus Psychrosphaera; species Psychrosphaera ytuae. The sequence continues at coordinate 1,442,164 of NZ_CP072110.1, read as the reverse complement.
CTGCAAAATCATTCCCTAATGCCCTATATCGTCTAGCAAAACCTTCAAGCATAAATGACTCGAGATGTTTTCTTTGCAATAGTATTTCAATAAGGCTCTGTGCCTTTTGCTCTAGGTCTGCTTTGTTCTGCGTTTTATCTACATTTTCCGGGTTGAGTAAATTTGATAACTCGGTAATGGTTGTTGATCTATATTGCTCAGCCGCAGTTTTTGCCAAAGCTTTGGCTTCATTTAAAGCCAATTCTTCATCCACATTTATATCTGGTTTGACTCCGGTTCCTTCCCAGTTTGTGCGTGTAACAGGGTTGTGTGAACGTCGATTTGGAACGATTGTAGCGAGTCCCTCGGGCAATTCGAAAAACTGAATGGGATGAGCACCGCCTCCGGTAACTTCGCCTACTACAATAGCTCTCTGTCTGGCTTGTAAATTATAAGTAAAAGCTTCAGCCGCAGAAAAAGTTCTATCACTGGTTAATATAAACAAAGGCACATCCAAACGCTTATCTCCATTTATTTTATCAACATAGTGACTCTGCCATGAGTCTTTAAACCTGTGATAGGTACTGCCAACTAAGGTGCCTTCTGGTAAAAAATAACTTGTTAAATAATTAACCGGTCGAGCGCCACCACGATTGTCTCGAAGGTCGATGATGATGGCATCAGCGGTTCTTAAATAGATCATTAAGCCATCGACTTGATGGGTTTCTTCACCTCTAAAACCATCTATTTTTACGTAACCTACATTACCTTCAAGCATTTGTATGTCTTGAAAACCACCCTTGCGGAAGTTAGTTAATGCGTTCAAATGTTGCTTTAAAATATCTGTTTCTGAAGAGGTATTGCGAGGACGAGGGACTATGACTCTGAAGTGTTTGTCGTTGAGAATCATCTGTACTTGTTGTTGTAGGTATTGAGCAAACGACTTTTTATCAGTTGGTTTTTGTATTGTAGTACTTTGCTTTAGTTCCTCGAGCAGTTCTTTAGCTTCTTGTGCTTTATCAGCGAGAATATAATGAGTGGTTAATTTGTTCTGCAATGTTTCGATAATTTCGGTTTGTTGTGCAGGTGACAATATTTTTGACTCGTCACTAGCGAAGCAGTAGCTGCAGAATAATAGACTAAAAAGTAATATTTTCTTCATCTGTTCAATCCTTTAGATATTTGGTTAAATGCAAATAGAGCCTTATTGTTTTGATGAGAAAACGCGATAGAGAAGTCGTTATTTTTTTATTAAGAAAAGCTTAAGGTCTTATTAAACAAAGGATAGAGTAGATACCAAATGTCATTGGATTTAGAACGTTTAGCTAGCCAGCCATTTAAATTGGGCGATTTTGTTGTCGATGCTAAACGAGGTGAGATTCGCCAAGCGCAAGAAGTGATTGATATCGAGCCTAAAGTTATGTTGGTTTTGCTTCATTTGACAGCTAATTCGGGCACGGTAGTGGATCAAGAAATCTTGTTTAGATATGTTTGGCCCCAATCTGTTTATAGTCCGAATTCAATTAGGCGTTGTATCTCTACTCTGCGAAAAGCACTAAAGGATGACGCTAAACAACTAATTTCGACTCATGCTAAAGTCGGATATAGCATTAATATTTTACCGACGTTTATAAATGCTCAAACATCGGCTCATCGCAAAAACAATTCTTCAATATGGATTGTGGCCTCAATCCTTTTCTTGTTATCTATTGGGATTTATTGGCAAATAATACCTAGTACGCAACAACAGCTTTTGAATGTAACTGGATTACAACCGATAACGGCAACAGAGGTAATTGAAGATTTTATTGCAGTCTCTCCTGACGAGTCTCTTTTGGCATTTAGCCGCTACCCACAAAGAGGGTTGGATGAAGGAGAACTCTGGATAAAAGATCTAAATAGCTCGACAGAGACAAAGTTGAATTTACCGCTGGCCCACAGACGGAACTTGGCATGGTCCATTGATGGTACTTCACTTTATTATGCTTATATTGGTGACAAGGCTTGGCAAATAAAGGAGTTCTCGTTAACAAAAAAAGCGTTAATGGAATCGAACTCTGAAGTTTTAAAAGAAAGGTTGGTCGTAGAAAACAACGGTGACCAACCGAGCCGCTGGATTGGATCGATTCATCCTAGCCCTGACAAGAAGTTATATTTTGTTGCCAGTGATAGCAGCACTCGTCATGTTTACGAACATGACATTGCTACTAATAGTTCAAGCAAATTAATGGTATCTAATACAGATTTTAAACCTTATGAACTTGCGTTATCTAAAAGTGGAAAAATATTAGCCGTTTCAGGCCAGTTAGAAAATGGCCGAAATGCCATCCGACTATTGTCATTGGAGCTGACAAATAAAGGCCAAGTACTTCATTCGATCTTATTGAGAGATCAGCAACGCGTATCGGTTGAGTGGTTAAATGGTGATTCCGGCTTATTGCTAAATGATGGTAGCCAACTCTTTTATACATTCATTGATGAAAACTCAAATGGTTTCACTCACTCTATTCCATCGCAACTCAACTTCCAACAAAGTCACTTTTTGCGCTTTGCCAAAGTTGGTCCTAAAAGTGGTGATATATATTTTATAGAGTCTAGGCTAGACCACGACCTAATGTTGTTTGACTTAACGTCACAGACTATAAAGGGAGCAATCGACAGCACAGCGATGGATTACTTTCCTGTGTTTTCTCCCAATGAGCGACACATTGCTTTCTTCTCAACAAGATACGGCAAACCTCAATTATTTTTGCATGAATTAGCTAGTGGGACCGATACTCAGTTGTTTGAAAATCCGAACGACTATTTAAATGTCGATCATGTCGCTTGGAGTAAAAGTGGCGGAAAGTTAGCTTTTAGCATGGGTTACAGTGTACATGTGATTCTAAATCCCAAAGCACCAGCAAAAACAAAGGTCAATGTATTAGAAACAGTTCAAGGTATAGCGTTAGCTTGGTATCCCAATGAACGAGATATTTTACTAGAAAAGCAAATCGGTGAGCGTAAACAGTTAGTTAAACTAAACTCAGAAACACTCGACCTTGAGATCATCACTGAGTTTTCAAAAGGCCGTGCTTCCTTGTCTCAAGAGGGTAATCTATTGTTAGTCAAAGACGACGCTATTTATGAATGGCATGAGAGTGAGGGGTTCAAACACAAACAGTCGTTTTCTAAACCTATTACAAGAAGCGTTGCCAGTGAGAAGGGGATTTATCTACAGTTTTCTGGTGAAGAGTCTACGTGGTCATTCTGGTCTTTTGACACCTCCATTGTAGAGAGTCAGTTTGAGTTACCCATCAAAGAGCGAGTGGCAGAATTCAATACTCTGGGTAATAAAGCCTTAGTATCAAGGGGGCACACAGAAAGAGAAATTGCGAAAATTTCAATTTCGAAGGGCGACCCCTAATTTAGAACGTTACTTATTGGCGTACAAATACCGCAGTGGTTAACGGTGGTACTGTAAAGCCTTCCTCTTGCGCCTCTGAGCGCTTAACTACGTCGTCGACACCGTCTGCAAGGACAGGGTGTAATTCGTAGTCGCTGCCGTCGGCACGAAACGTCTGAGTACGATCGTCGTTGTTAAACACAACCACAATTGACTCGTAGTTAGGATCGATATCTTTCACCCCATCGTCCGATAAATGCATCACAATAAGACCGCGTTTGCTCAGTGTGTCTTGATTCAAAAAGCTAACATGAGCTTTGACTTGTTTAGCGGTTCTGAGCCTGAACAACGGTGAGCTCATGCGAATTTCAATAAACTCTTGGAACTTGGCTGAAGCAAACGCTATGTGTTCAGGTGTAACCATGTCACGACCTTCGTTGTTTTCTAGTACCGTCGTTACGACAAGCCAGTTGTCGCCATCTTTTTGGGCTGGTGGTAGGCCAACATTGTAGTTATTGGTTTGATATGAAAAATCGACTTTGTTAAACCAATCACCGTAGTCATAACTGTCGCGTAAAAATGACTTCGAACGCAACAATTCTGAACCCATGTGAATAAACGGAATACCTTGGCCAAACATTGGATAAGACAAACTCAATAATTGCATACGAACGCGTTCGTCCGTCGTCGCGTCGTATTTAATACGGTATTGATTGTTATCCCATAGCGTTTGGTTGTCGTGCTTAGATACGTAATTCACCGTATCTGCAGGGTCTTTGGCATAACCTGCAGGGCCTCCACCATAAGGTACGTCTTCACCATTGACCGCACGACCGAATGTGTTGATAAATTTGAAGTCGATTAAGTTAGCAGCCAATCCCAATTTAACTTGGTCCATTGACTTTAAGTACTCTTCGATTTGCAAATAATTATTTTGAAGGTCGTTAGGGACTACCATTAAGCCATTTCCAATACCTTGGTCATGACGCAGGCCCATGGCACCAGTTTGGAAGTTACCACCGCGAATGGCATCGCGTAAGCGGTCGGTAAAAGTACCAATTTCGGTGCCAGCAAGTTCGGTTTGTGATGCTTGAACAAACTGTGCGTTGTTGGCGACTTCACCAAAATTCCAGCCTTCACCATAGAAATAGGTGTCACTGTCGACGCGTTTTACCGCTTCACGAGCTTTTAACATCGCATCTTTTGGTTGGTGGCCCATTAAGTCAAAACGGAAACCATCAATTTTGTATTGGTCCGCCCAAACCACGAGTGAGTCGGTCATCAGCTTTGCCATCATGACATTTTCGGTAGCAGTATTGTCACAACACGTAGATGTCTCGAGGGCACCTGTAATTGGGTTATAACGGTGATAATAATTAGGTACGATTTTGTCTAATACGGACTTTTCAGCAACACCTGATGCAAATGTGTGGTTATAGACCACATCCATGATCACGCGGAAGCCTTTTTCGTGTAATGACATCACCATCTCACGAAACTCAACAATACGCGAAATACCATCTGGGTTTACCGCATAACTGCCCTCTGGCACTGTGTAGTGGTATGGATCGTAACCCCAGTTGTAATTGTCGTAACCACGGATTTGTTCCATTAAGTCTTGTGCTTCAGGTCCGCTTGGATCATAGCTTTTTAGCAACGCTTGTAAGCTTAGTTGTTTTACTGCACTGTCGCGGCACACGTCTAAACCTTCAACTAGATCACAAACTTTGGTCATAGGATCAAAAAGGTCGATGGCCTGACTTGGATCTTCGTTGATGGTTGATAAATCATACGTTGGCAATAAGTGAACCGTATTGAGACCTGCATCGCGAAGTTTGGTTAGGTGTTGCATGCCGTAACTGTCGGTTTCGCTGAACGCTTTGTACTTACCTCGATACTCAGGAGCACTTAGCTTAGTGTCAAAGGCACTAAAATCGCGAATGTGAGTTTCGTACAAAATCAAATCTTCTGGTGCCTCTACCGTCGGAATTGAGTGTTGAGACCAACCCTCAGGTTGTGTTGATGGGTCCGCTAAATCGACAACTTGTGAGTACTTACTATTTGTTGATAGTGATAGTGAATATGGGTCAGTTGTTACTAGTTTTTCAAACTTCCCGGTACGAGGGTGGTAAACCTCAACTTGATATTGGTAAAAGTCAGTCGCTTTGGCTTGTTCTGTGGTGACTTGCCAAATACCGGTTGCTTTGTCTTCGGTCAGCGCAATAGGGCCTGATTTTGGCGATTTATCTTGGTTATAAAGAGTCACGTAGACTTGTTGAGCGGTCGGGGCCCAAAGACTAAATTGAACACCTTGGTCGGTGATCAAAGAGCCAAGTTGGTCAAACTCATCCGCATCGTTAGTGCCAGAGGTATAAATCGAGTCTATGACCGCCGCGTGTTGGACAGGTGCTTCACTTAAAACTTTTTTGCCATTAGCTAACACTAAGGTGTTTTTGCCTTTTAAACGCTGTTTCACATTGTCGCCATCAAACGAATATACGGTCATGTTACTTAAATGAGGGAAACGCGTAGCGACCCAGTCTGGCATAGCCGTTGCGATAAGCTTGGTTTTTAATAACTTTCCTTCAGGCGATTGTGTGTGTAAAAAAACAGACTCGTTCGACACAGCTGAAGAAATTACCAGTAAATCTGGGGTAAGCCAGTGTGCCCCAAAAGGTGCGCTTGTCTCTGGATTTGCACTTGGATTGATGGATTGGCTGTCTGCCTCAGGTCCAGGCTGGCAACCTGCTAACAATGCGGTGGTAAGCACCGCTGTTAGAGTTAAATGCGTTTTTTTCATTGTCGTTCCGTTGTTGTTATTGGCAACGTCGACCATAAAACTTAAGTGGGACGACGTTGGCTAAAGTACTGTTGACGTTCGAGTTCGGTTTTAAAAGTCCAGGCGACAAATCGGCTGATTTTACTGCCTTGACCCATTTGAATGATTTTTATTTTGGCCGGCTTTATTTTAGCCAGTTGGGCCTTGATTGCAGTGAGGCTGTCTTTTTTGGCAACCAAACTAGAAAACCATACCACTTGATGCTGATACAAGACACTTTCTTCAATCATATTACATACGAATTCAACCTCACCACCCGGGCACCATAACTCACTGTTTTGTCCACCAAAGTTTAGACCGTGAGAGGATTTATGTTGTTTTAAATGTTGATTGCGACGCAGGTTCTTTTGTTTTTGTTGGCTACCTTGCTCTGCTTCTTCGGCAGACTTATGAAACGGTGGGTTACATAGGCTAAAGGCATACTCTTGATCTGCCTTTATCACACCTTTAAAAAAGTGCTGAGGGGATGATTGACTTACCAACTTTACGTCGCTCTTTAGCAAGCGATTACTTTGAATCAGGGTTTTGGCACATTGGATTGATGTAGGGTTTACATCCGAGGCTACAAATGACCACTGATACTCACTGCGGCCAATAATTGGATAAACCAAGTTGGCTCCGGTACCGATATCGATACCCTTAAAGCGCTTACCTTTAGGTAATTGACCTTGGTTGTCTTCTGCCAACAAATCAGCAAGGTGGTGAATATAATCCGCTCTGCCGGGAATGGGCGGGCACAAAAACTGATCAGGCAACTGCCAAAAGTCCACCTTGTAATAGGCTAACAATAGGGCTCTGTTGAGTTCTTTTACGGCTTTAGGGTCTGAGAAGTTTATTGTTTTATGTTGGTTGTCTAACGTTGTGACGTGCGGATTTAGATCCGGGTTTGCCTTACAAAGCTCGTCAAAGTGATAAGCTACGCCATCAATGACTTGATGGCGATTTCTTGGGTGTAATTGTGGTTTCATATTGGTTAGCGTTAACGCCATTTACCTAATTGTTTGTGTAAATTACAAACCGACTATGCGTCAACAAACTCGCCTTTATCTTCATCATAGATTTCGACGTTTCCGGTTTTGATGTCGTACATCCAACCGTGAACTTGCACTTCTTTAGTACTCAATCGGGAAAAGACCGATGGATGTGTTTTTAAGTGATTCATCTGCAAAACAATATTTTGTTTTGTGACTTCGTCAAGATGCTCGTCGTTAAGGTGTTCGTGTCGGTGTTCAACCGCTTCTTTTGCGGCGCGGCAGTGATCAATCCACACTTTTACGTGTGGTAATGATTCGACGCTATCTGGTGCCATAGCGGCTTTCATTGCACCGCATGAGCTGTGGCCACAAATAATGATGTGTCTAACTTTTAATACCGATACGGCATATTCGATAGAAGCTGTCATACCACCGGTTTCATGAGAGTGTGGCGGTACAATGTTTCCGGCGTTGCGGCAGATGAATAGCTCACCAGGATTCGACTGTGTGATCAAGTTAGGATCAATTCGCGAATCCGAGCAGGTGATAAATAACACATCCGGATCTTGCATATCTGCCAATGCTTCAAACCTATCCTTGTGAATTGGATATACTTCTTCTTGAAACTTCTTAAGGCCGTGAATGATTTTGTCCATTAGCGTTTTCTACCCCATTAATAATTAATTATTGATTTAACAAAGGTGCCAAGTTTTTTGCTAAGCCTTCTGGAATAAAGGCTTTAACTTGCCTAACTGTTTGCAATAGTTGTTCAGCGGTATTACCAACAACATTGATGTGGCCCATTTTGCGTTTTGGGCGCACGCTTTTATCGTACCAGTGTAAGTGAACATTTGGCACTGCAAACAGGTCTGCTTTCGGTTTCGCATGACCGACATAGTTGATCATAGCGACGGGTGAAAGTACCTTAGTTGAGCCTAAAGGGAAGCCCGCTACCGCTCTAATGTGGTTTTCAAACTGACTGGTGGCACAACCTTGTTGAGTCCAGTGACCTGAGTTGTGGACGCGAGGCGCAATTTCATTAACCAACAAATCTTCGCCCACTTGGAAAAATTCAATAGCAAGCACACCACAATAATCTAATTGCTCAGAAATCTTTTTGTAAGCAATTTCAGCTTTTTGCTGTAACTCTGGAGTGACTTTAGGTGCGGGAGCGATAGATAAAACCAATTGGCCGTCGGCGTGGTGATTTTCAGTCAGCGGATAAAATAAATGGTTACCGTTTTTATCGGTGATACCTATTAAAGATAATTCTCGTTGAAAGTTGATACAACGCTCTGCAACGAGTGGCATTTTGTCGAAGTTATGACTGTGTAACTCTTGTTTAATATTGACAAAGTCTTGGTCCGAAAAAATACGCCATTGGCCATATCCGTCGTAACCATCTCGGCTGGTTTTTAGGATTATGCGCTCGCCTAATTCGGCTTTGGCTATCTCCAAATCATCGAGTTGACGAATAATCACGTGTTGGCAGTTATTTATGTTTAGCCCGGCTAATAACTGTTTTTCGACGATACGGTCAGCGCCTGCAGCAATGGCTTTGGCATTGGGTAAAAATTTACCTGTCGCTTCTGCCTTTTCGACTAATTCCAATGGCAAGTGTTCAAACTCAGAGGTTATCGCAACTGCCGCAGAAAAAGCTTCATCAACGGAAAGCGGCAATACGCTCTTGTTGACAGGATTTACGACTTCCTTGGTGTTAGCATTGACTGCGACAATGTTGAGACCAAGTTGAGTGGCTTCTAAATACATCATTCGAGCTAGTTGACCGTGTCCAAGAATAACGATCAAATCGGATTCGCTTTTTACAATTGAAGTGTCTGAAAAGTACGACTGAGCCATTGGGGTTTCCGTCTTAAAAGTCTAGTTTGTGATTTTCTAATACGTCTTGAGTTTGTTCTGATCTAAATTGTTTGATCTTTTCGCTGACATCTTGGTCACTCAAACCAATGATTTGAGCCGCTAGTAATCCTGCGTTTGCTGCACCCGCTTCACCAATTGCAAGCGTACCTACTGCAACACCTTTAGGCATTTGAACAATAGAATACAAAGAATCAACGCCACTTAACTTACTCGATTTTACCGGTACACCAAGGACTGGAAGGTGTGTATAAGCGGCAATCATGCCTGGTAAGTGAGCAGCACCACCAGCGCCAGCAATAATAACTTGGAATCCTTTGTCGGCGGCAGTTTCTGAAAATTCTTGGAGGAGGTGAGGAGTGCGGTGGGCGGAGACAACTTCGGCGTGATATTCGATGCCGAATCGATTTAACATGTCGGCGGCGTGTTTCATGGTTGGGCCATCGGACTGTGAGCCCATGACAATAGCAACTCTCTTCATCGTTTTCTCTTTAGTAGTCAAAGCGCTTAAATTGCACGACATTTTAACAAAGGTCTGAGTTTAGATCATTATGCAAATGATTGTAGTCATACAATATTTTTCCCAGTTCGAGTATTATCGACTAAATTTGTAAGAATAATAGTGAGATAGTCTCACTGTTATACTATTTATTGACCCTTGAATTTTTGAGAGCAAACATGAACCAGACTGACCACAGTTTTATCCGCCAGTTTTTCAAAATGGAATCCTCAGGCGGGATTTTACTGTTTTTATCTGCAATATTAGCCATTATCTGCGCAAATACTGCCCTTGTTGAGCATTACGAACTGTTTTTATCAACCCCTGTGGAAGTCAGAGTGGGTGCGTTGCATATCGCTAAGCCTTTACTACTTTGGATAAATGATGGCTTGATGGCGGTGTTCTTTTTCTTAGTTGGCCTTGAGTTAAAGCGTGAGCTAATGGAAGGAGAATTGTCGGATAAACGAAATATTATCTTACCGGGCGTAGGTGCGATCGGTGGTATGGCATTGCCAGCCTTAGTTTATGTGTATTTTAATCACGATGATCCTGTGGCTGTGCAAGGCTGGGCTATTCCAGCCGCAACGGATATTGCCTTTGCCCTTGGTGTTTTAACTTTACTGGGCTCTCGGGTGCCTGTTGCTCTGAAGGTGTTTTTGACGTCATTGGCAATCTTCGACGATATCGGAGCGATATTGATCATTGCCTTTTTCTATACCTCAAAAATATCCCTAGGGGCGTTGATTGTGGTGGCGTTGTGCTTACCATTACTGGCTTGGTTAAACAAAAAGAACGTGGTGTCGTACAGCCCATATATTTTCATCGGTATCGTCATGTGGGTGGCGACTTTAAAATCTGGCGTTCATGCGACTCTCGCAGGTGTAGTAATGGCCATGTTTATTCCTATGCGAAGTAAAGAAAACCCCGATTTCTCGCCTGTAAAAGAGCTCGAACACGACTTGCATTCCGTGGTCGCATTTTTTGTTTTACCGGTTTTTGCTTTTGCAAACGCGGGTCTTAACTTAACTGGTGTTGGCATCGAACAAGTCTTTCACAACGTTCCTGTGGGGATTGCTTTGGGCCTTATAATCGGTAAACAAGTTGGTATTTTTGGCTTGTGCTTTATTGCTATCAAACTGGGTCTTGCCTCCCTGCCTAAAGGGATGAATATGATGTCTTTGTACGGTACCGCAGCGCTTTGTGGTATTGGTTTTACCATGTCACTGTTTATTGGTGGTTTGGCGTTTGAAGAAACGGGCGTGAACTTACTGTTTGACGAGCGTCTGGGCATCATTGTTGGTTCGTTAATCAGCGGAGTAATTGGCTTTTTAGTCTTAAAGGCAAGCTTGAAAGACAAACCCACCGTCTAATGGGTCTAACTTATCACGTATAAAAAAACGCAGCTCCAAAGAAAGAGCTGCGTTTTTGTATGTAGACGCTATTCGTTTGCAATGTTTGCTCGGTTATATCAATACCAAAGATGCAGAGCCTAAAAAGACAAAAAATCCAACGACGTCTGTAACCGTAGTTAAAATAACAGAGCCCGCCAATGCAGGGTCGATATTTAATTTATCTAATGCAACAGGGATCAAAATACCAAACAAGGCAGCCACGAGCATATTGACTACCAGTGCTATGGCTATGACTCCTGATAACATCGCGTTTTCGAACCAAAGTCCCGTTAAAACCGCGACTAATACCGCCCATAGCACCCCATTGAGGCTAGCGACTCTTAGCTCTTTGTTTTGCAATAAGCTGATGTTGGCATCGCCTAATTGACCTGTGGCCAACCCTCTAATAGTTAGGGTTAAAGTCTGGCTACCGGTAATACCACCCATGCTTGCGACAATCGGCATTAATACCGCTAAGGCTACAACCTCGGCCAGTACAGTATCAAACACGCCAATGACAAAAGATGCCAAAAATGCAGTAGCTAGGTTAATACCTAGCCACACCGCTCTGCGTCGAGCACTGAGTAAAACCGGAGCAAATAAGTCTTCGTCGCTGACTTTACCTAAGTGAGCGATCTGTTCTTCATAGTGCTGTTGAAATACAATCAAGGCGTCGTTGACGTCAAATCGACCCAATAATTCACCGTGCTCGGTCACCACAGGTAACATCGACTTGTTGGTGTTTTTTAACTGGTTAGAGGCATCGAGCAAGCCATCTTCTGCTTTGATGATTTGCTCGGGAAAATGACTCAGGCCCATCACGCCTTCTTCCGGCTCTGCGCTAAACAACTCGTTAATGGTGATTTCACCTAATAACTTATTGTCTTCATCGACGATCAAAAATGAGTCTGTATAGTCTGGTAAGTCATTGCTTTTGAGCTCTGCACGTAATTCACCAACACTTAATCCAGTTGGAATTGTGTAGACGTCATGGTTGGCATAACGACCGACTTGATCCTCGTCGTAATTCAAGTTCGCTTTGATGTGAGCTTGGGTCTCTTTGGTCATCCGCTTAATAAGTCGAGTCGCGACTTTTTGCGGAAGAACATCAATAACCTCAATGGCTTCTTCTGCGGTACTATCTGCTAGCGCTTTGGATAGTTCTTTTGATGAAATACCACTAACAAACTGTTGTCGAGCGTCATCTCGCATCGCTGCAAGAATCGAACTGGTCTCTTTACCTTCTAGTTGTGGCCATATGATGATACGTTGCTCATTGGTCAAACTTTCTAGTAACCAAGCCCAGTCATCTACTTGAAACTCGTCGGTTAATCTAGGTAACAGAGCAGAGCTAACACCGTCGTTTTTTGCTTGTAGGCTCTCTTGAAGTTCCTCAAGAATTTCAATTCGTTGTTCTTTATTAACCACTGATTGTTTCTTCCTCAGAGGTAGACGCTATTTCTGGCGCTTTGTTTTTGTTTTGCAACAGTTGGTAATACAAGTCGTAAAACTCTTTGTTGAGTGACTGCTCAATTTGTTTGGCTTTGCTTGTCGGACAAAATACCGTAAATACAAATGCGGTTTTACCAATGTCAGTTGATTGGATTCGAATCGACGGTGCAGGACCTGAAATTTGAACCCCAAGACGATTTTCTATTAATTTGTTGTAGCGCTCTGCAACATCCGCAAACCCTAAGCAATAGCTCGATGCTTTTTCGATAAGGGGCTTAACCAAATCGTGTGGATTTAATTGCAGTCCATCCATAACCACTGAAAAACTATGGTTGGTATAGCGTTTCATGTAATTCATGTTTTTGATGGGCTGTGTCATCAATTGGTTATTAGGTAAAAATATGGTTTTACCTGTGTAAGCATATGTTTCTGAGTTGATCTCTAACACAGTTACTTTCGCCCAGTCTGTTGCGGCTACCTCGCCAAAGGATTGGTTTGTTTGAATCCAATCACCGACTCTAAAAGGACTGGTGGAGCTGATATACAAAAAGCCAATGAAGCACTGAATAAGTTCACGGGTAGCAAGAACGATAGCAACAACAAACGCGGCAATAGATAATGCGAAGTTTTGAAGTTCGTTACTCCAAAGCATCAACAAAGCAATAATAAAGATCATATTGACCGCATTTTTTGCGGTATTGATATGAATGCGTTTGTCGGTACTTTTGGCCTCAGAGTTGCGGTTGATGATTTTGATCAGACCAATTTTGGCTATCCATGCAATGGCCAATAATAAAAATGTGAAAAGTAATTGGCTGTTAATGGTGCTCACCTTTGATGTTTTTCCTTTTAAAAAATTACTGTTAAACGTAGACGGTTTTGAGTGAAAGTCGCAAGCCGATTGCGACCTTCTTTAAGGTTAGCATGCTAACTCTTTATCAGATAACAAAAAAGAAGCCGTGGCTTCTTTTTTTAATGACTAATTTGGGTTTTTGGCAAGGGAAGAATTATTTCCTTGCGACAAAATGGACAGTACTTGTAGCGCGCTGTAAAAATGCCCCTTCACAGTAACAAAGGTAGTAGTTCCAAAGGCGTTTAAATTTATCGTCAAAACCAAACTGAGTCAGCTCTGGCCACTTGTCGTTAAAGCGTTGACGCCATTCGTTTAGGGTCTTCGCATAGTCCAAACCAATGTCGTGTAATTCGTGTAGCACCATATCTGTGTCTTTACGCAAGTGAGTGGTCATTTTTTCAATGCTTGGCAAGCATCCGCCTGGGAAGATATAACGCTGAATAAAGTCGACATTGTTGCGATAGTGATCAAAGCGCTGATCGGCAATTGTGATTGCTTGGATAAGCATTTTACCGCCGGATTTCAACAAACTATTACACTTTCCAAAAAATTCGCTGTAATACTCAAAACCAACGGCTTCGATCATTTCAATAGATACGAGTTTGTCGTACTCACCCGTTAAGTTTCGATAATCTTCTTTTAATAAGGTGATTTTATTTTCTAGACCTAGGTCTTTGATCCTAGCTTGAGCGTAGTCGTGCTGTGCATCAGATATGGTCGTTGTAGTTACCTTACAGCCGTAGTTTTGAGCTGCAAAAATGGCAAGGCCACCCCAACCGCTGCCAATTTCAACTAAATGATCAGACTCTTTCAGTTCTAGCCTTTGGCAAATAAGGTTGAGCTTATTAAGCTGGGCAGCATCAAGATTGTCTGCATCCTCACTATAGATGGCGGCTGAATACATCATTTCAGGATCTAAAAAACGAGTATATAAGTCATTGCCTAGATCATAGTGGGCTAAGATATTTTCTTTAGAGCCGCTTTGGCTGTTCTTGTTACGCTTGTGAAACAATTTATTTTTCAGTTTGGTAAACCAAGACATGTGCTTTTCTAATTCATCAAGCTGTTGTTGGCAAACCGCGAACACTTCAATCAGCCTTGTTAGGTTTGGGCTAGACCATTGGTTATCAATATAAGCCTCGGCCGCGGCGATACTGCCTCCGGTTGCCAGTGATTTATAGACATTGGCATCGTGAATGTCTATTTGGGCTTGGAGGCTAGCGGACTCTTCCCCAAAAAAGTGAACGGATGGTTTGGTCGCTTCGTTTTGCTGGCTCATATCGCGAATCGTAATGCCCACACCAGTGATGCGACGCAACACGGTAAACACTAGTTTCTGATAAAGGTTATTCGCAAAGCTCGTGTTCAATGGCTTGTCGGCACTGATAGTCGAGGCTGTCTTTTCCATCGTAATTCCTTGGTTTACATCTCGTATTTAACTATTAAAAACTTAATTTTGTTATGTGATTCAATTAACTATAGCGCTATTTTGCGGTATTCGGCGAAGTGGTTCCCGGATGACCTATAAAAGGTACTCTTTTGGCGAACAACTTTGCGGCTTGCCAATAAATAGCTGCACTAATCTTTACGGTCATCATAGGAACTTTGATCAATAACTTGGTTAAGTTTGCTGACGTGAACGCTTGTTTTTTCAACGTCATAGTGGCGTCAAAGACTTTATATTGACCTGTCCCACTTTGCTGATCTGGGTGTTGCCAGTTTTCTATGTGGACATTGAGGTGTTTGGCTGGAGGGGTGATTTTCCAAACGTAATCCATATCCATTGGCATAAAAGGTGACACGTGAAATGCTTTAGGATTACGTAATTCGCAGCGCTCATTTTGTTTTGGGACATCGATGAGATAATAGTGTTTTTCGTTCCAAGGTGTATTACTCACCTCAGCGAGCATCGCAATACACTTGTCTTTGCGAGTGTTATGTCCGTGATAACAGAAGTATAAATTGATAGGACTAAAATAAACACCTAAGCAACGCGCTTGGGTCACCATGACTATTTTCAATTCGTCATTTTTACACCCATTTTCGAACTGCTGTTGTTTTGATAATGGGCTCGTAAGTGTCAGCTGTTTTAATTTGTCGATTACAGATGTTTTAATAGTGTGTTTGGTTGAGCCAAAGTGATCTTTGTTGGTTATTTTAAATGGATTAAACCAACGCTCACCTATTAACGCAAAGCGCTTAAATAGGGTAGGTGCCTCGTCGAGATCTAATGCGAACATATACATGTTGTACCCAAACTGGTGGACTTTAGGACTAAACCTGCGATGGCGGACTATGCCTTTGTATATGCCACTATTAAATTCATCTGGGATCATAACTGGCACCCGAATCGTTTTCCGACATCGACCGCACTTCGTACTCCATCTTCATGGAAACCGTTGTACCAATACGCACCGACAAAGTGGGTACGGTTGTGACCGCAGATCCTGCTGCGTTCTTGTTGAGCTTTTTGTGACTCAGTGCTGAAGACCGGATGTGCGTAGTTAAAGCGTCTTAATACTTTGTTTGGGTCAATCTCGTCTGACTTGTTTAGGGTCACGCAGAAAGTAGTATCAGACTCTATTCCTTGCAAAATATTCATGTTGTAGGTCAGTGTTGCAAGGGCGTCTTGGTCTTCCGATAACAAATAGTTCCAGCTTGCCCAGGCCAATTCACGTTTCGGGAGCATATTGGTGTCGGTATGCAGGACAACCTCATTGTTTACATAGGGCAATCTACCTAATACATCTTGTTCTGCTTCTGTTGGTGTCGCTAGCAGTGCCAACGCTTGATCGGAATGACAAGCAAACACCACCTCATCAAATGACTGGCGCTCGCCATCGGTAAACACCAAAGTAACATTGTGCTCGTTGCGCTCGACTGTTTGAATTTGGCTATTGAGCTGCACAGGATTTTTAAACTGGCTGACAAGTGGCTCAATGTAACTTTTGGAGCCTCCAGGGATCACATACCACTGTGGACGATCTTGAATGTTTAACAGACCGTGGTTGTAAAAAAACTGAATAAAAAACTTTAGCTCAAACTGCTTAACTTGGTTGAGGCTCGACGACCAAATTGCGGCGGCCATTGGCAAAATATAATTTTGAGCAAAATAGTCGTTGTAGTTATGCTCTTTTAAGAAGTCACCTAGATTGACGCCTGGCTGAATCGCTTTGTTCTCATAAAGTGACTTACACTGCTTGTTAAACCTTAATATTTGGCGGATAAGAGACCAGAATTTTGGATTGACGATATTGCGACGCTGCGCAAATAAGGTATTTAAGTTGTTACCATTGTACTCTAAACCACTTAATAGGTTGTGAACGCTAAAGCTCATTTCAGTTGCTTGTTTGTCCATGCCGAGTTGGTCGAGTAATTTTAAAAAATTCGGATACGTTTTGTCATTAAAGACGATGAACCCTGTGTCAATCTTGTAATCTTTGCCATTGTGTTGGACATCTATTGTAGCGGTATGACCACCGATATAGTCGTTGGCTTCAAACACTTGGACGTCGTGTTGCTGATTCAATAAGTAGGCGGTTGTTAATCCTGAGATCCCCGATCCTATTACTGCTACTTTTTTCATTTTATATCCTAGTTAAATCGTTCCAAATCAGGGTTAGTTCTGATCACTGTTAAGCATTATTTTTCGCCACCATTTGGCGGGTAAGCATTTAGCGACTCTGAGTGACCAGATTAGTCGCTTGGGAAAAGCGATATGTCTTTGGCGCTTTTCGATACCTTGGTAAATACGTTCTGCGGCTTCGTCACTGGTCATCAAAAACGGCATAGAAAAATCATTTTTATCGGTCAAAGGGGTTTTTATAAACCCAGGTAACACCAGAGATACATCGATATTGTGAGGCTGTAAATCGATGTACAATGAATCTGCTAAATAAGCGATTCCGGCCTTTGAAGCCCCGTATGCTTGTGCCCTAGTAAACGGAACCATGGAGGCCGATGACCCAACTAAAACCAATTGTGCGGTGTCGGTTTCGCGATTGAGTTGCGGTAAAATCTGTTGCAATAGACTACCCACCGATGTCAGGTTGATATCGATAACACGTTTGAATAAATCTGCGTCAAAGTTAAGCGCATCATCTATGTATTCACAATCACCTGCGTTTAAAATTGCAATGTCAATCGGGTCTAAGTTTGCCAGTACCGACTTCACTTCTGATGTATTGAGCTGGTCAAATTGAAGCGCTTCAATTCCACCGTGTTGAGCTAACTCATTGAGCTTTTCTTGGTTACGTCCACAGGCGTATACGCTATGGCCTCTGCCAGCGTAGAGCTCGGCTAGACTTTTACCAATTCCAGACGTTGCGCCTGTGATCAATACTCGTTTACTCATGGTGTTCTCCTCAGTGCATCGCTTGTTGGGCGGCTGCTAAGCTGTAACTCGTTAGCCAATTCGGCTCTTAATCGCTTTAATGATGGACCCAATAATTGGCACGTGCTCATAAACCATGCTGCTGACATCAAAATAGTCTCGTTGGTATACGACTTTACCTTCGGTTTCTTTAAGTAGGCTGTGCCCTTCTACGACGACATCTTGACCAGATTTTATTTTTTTGTGACTGAAGGTCATTGTCCAATAAATTGCGGCTTGATGGCCATTAGCGACAGTGTTGGTGATGACAAACTGGCACTGGTTCATGTTGAGATATAAGTTATTGAAGTAGTCTTGAAGTTGGTTAAGGCCTTCGATTTTATGAACGGGGTCGACAAACACCACATTGTCTTGATAAATCTCAGCCAATCGATCTAGGTTGCCGGCGTGAAGTTCGTTGTAGGTATTAACATAGGTACGCAACCAGTCCGGTTGATAAGGGACCTCGTCGCTGGCTGAATAAGTCGTCGGGGAAGACATCTTGTTATTTCTCGCTACTTTTATAAAAATCTAATGCGTTTTCTCGAGCTGTTTTGTGCTCGACTATCGCAGGCCAATAAACATTACTTTTTTCCGCCTTTAACACCTTGTGCGGAAAGTGAATATCTTTATTCGAAAAGTTTTTTAATTCAGGTAAATAGCTACGAATAAAAGTGCCCTCAGGATCAAATTTTTGGCTTTGGGTTATCGGATTAAATATTCGAAAGTAAGGTTGTGCGTCACAGCCGGTGCCCGCAGCCCATTGCCAACCGCCATTGTTGTTGGCCAAGTCGTAATCAATTAAGTGCTGAGCAAAAAATGCTTCGCCTAAACGCCAATCGATCAATAGATGTTTGGTCAAAAAACTTGCGACGATCATTCTCAAGCGATTGTGCATCCAACCAGTTTGAACAAGCTGTCGCATGGCAGCATCGACGATAGGGTAACCGGTTTTGCCTTCTTTCCACGCTTTAAATAAAAACGGGTTGTTAGGCCAGTCTAAACGGTCATATTTGTCGTTAAAGTTGTTGTGCTTGCACAGCGCTGGGAAGTGGAACAATAGATGCCGATAGAAGTCGCGCCAAATAATTTGATTTAACCAGGCAAACTCAGCAACACTTTGGTTGTCCAAAATATTAGGCACGTTATGCATCAGCTGGAATACTAAGCGTTTGGGGCTTACCGCACCGATTGCTAGGTATGGTGATAGCTTAGAGGTACCGTTGATAGATGGGATATCTCTATCTTCGCCGTATCGAGCAATTTTTTGATAAAAATCCGGGACTAACTCTGTGCGAAGCTCTGTCACGAGTGGCCAAGCACTCGAGTCCACTTTGTCGGCCTCAAATACTATGTCTGGGGACTTTATATCCCCATTGGCTAAATCGGAGCTTTGATATTCAATCAGTGCGCGTTTTGAATCTGCTAACGCAAAGCCTTGATTGATAACTACGGACAACCACTCTCGTTTAAAAGGAGTAAAGACTTTGTACATTTCACCTTGTTTGTTGCGGACCTCACCCTTACTGGCAACCACATCTGCTTCAAAGGTAAAAAACTCAGTTCCCAAGAGTTGGTCGCGAACTCGCTCATCTCTTTTTACTTCGTTGATTTCTAACTCTGCATTAGCGTACAAGCCCACAACGTTATCGCGTTGGCAGAGCTCTACGATAAGCTCAACTTGCTCTGAAAAATCTTTGCAGTGAGCTAGTTCAAATTCGATCCCGTGGGCTGTGAGTTTGTCTGCGACAAGTTGGACATGTCGCTCAAGAAAATCCACTTGAATTGCAGCTCGATCGTGCTTTTTCCATTGTTCTGGAGTGCTAATAAACAGTGCTTTAACGGCCCGGTTATTGGCTAAACTGTCTTTTATAGCAGCCTCAAGCGCGGGATTATCGTCCAGTCGAATGTCCGTTCTAAACCATATAATATTCATTGTTATAATCCGTATCGCAAGCGCAAATCCGCAGGGTAAGGGTCAAGGTATCTTTGATTGCCGATGTATTCATTAGGATGAATGCGCTGGTAGTGTTTGAGCAATGTCAAAGGGGCCATCAACGGAACCAAGCCTTGTCGATACTGTTCGATTTGTTCGGTTAACTCGGCTTTTTCTTCTTTTTGCATATGCTTACTGAAATAGCCTTGGATGTGCATTAGTGTGTTTGCATGAGCTCGACGACTGGCGATTTTTTTCAACGCAATCATAAAGTTTACTATGTAGTGTGATGCTAGCTCTTCGGTTGGTAAGTCACTTGTGCCTAAAAAGTTACCTAGCTCTTTATAATCCTTTTGACTATGGCTTAGGAGCATGTACTTATGTCTTGCATGAAATTGCAAAATATTGTGTTTGGTCAGGTCGGCTTCGACGTTTTTCTTCCAGTCGTCATAGGCAAACACTCGCTGTACAAAGTTTTCGCGAATGTTGGGATCATTGAGTCGGCCATTTTCTTCGCAAGGCAATGCTGGGTTGTGCTCCATGATTTGTTTGGCAAACATGCCGACTCCCGTCATTTCACTGCCTGTCGCTTTGTGATCTTCATCGATGTGATAAATTTTGACTCGCTCCATGCCACAGCTTGGGCTTTTAGCGGTAAAAATAAACCCACTTAAGTCACCAGACGCTTTGGCAACTTTTTGGCCATACTCAGCAAGCGCTTCGGTTACATCTCCTGAGCCATCTGGTCGGCATACTTTAATGACGCCATTGTCTATAACTTGTCGAATCGTTGGTCTTGGGATAGGTAAACCGATAGCGACCTCTGGACAAAAGGTTTTAAATTCGACATGACGGGCGAGTTCGTTCATAACGAAGTTCGACTTTTTGTGACTTTTATCAAATCTAACCTCTTGGCCCGCTAAACAAGCACTTAAACCTATTATGATGGACATTGATTTTCCTAAAAAATTAACGCACTGGATGTCTATTAGAATAGCGTACGCTAAGAAATATGCACGGGATCAACACACTGATTTGATTGATTAATTTTGCACCAGAGTCGCAGTCAAAAAAAAGCCACAGTAAAGAGGTTACTGTGGCTGGAGACCCAAAGTAGTGGGCTTTGGGAGAGGGGGATAGTCACTGTCTCGTTAGTACAGCAAACTACCAATCGGGTTAAACAGCTTATGGAAGCCTTCGGTAAACTGCAGAGCGTCATCGGCGACTGTGTAACACAAGCAACCTTCGATGGTTTTGGGCTTGTGATTGTGCGCGCCATCTAACTCGATGAAGTCGCCAGCTACATAGGTACCCATTTCGTCTTCAAAACTACCATCTAACAAAAGCGTAATCTCAAAACCTTTGTGTGTATGAGTCGGGACCTCTCCACCAGCATCTATGTGTAATAAATGACTGTGCAATGGACCTTCGTCTAAGTTAAGACTACTTCTCGATAGTTTTCCGAGGTTCAGCCAGTTGGACATTCGCACGTTGTTGAGCGCTTTTGGAAGCTCGTAATTTTTATCTTTAATCCGGATCAAGGCGCTCTTCGAGACTGCCTGCTCGGATATTTCATCGTCGGCAGTTATCGCATCGATCATGTTTCCAAAATCCATGCTCGCCATGTCACTCGTAATAATATTGTCTTCTATACCGTCGTCAAACGAGCTTGACTCCATTTCTGCGAACTCTTGGATTGCCAATCGTTGAGTCAACTCTGCAATTTTGTCTCGACATTGCTCGCACATTTGCGAGTGGATTGATACGCCGATAGCCACAGACGCGGGTAAATCGCCCGCTACAAACCCGGCTAGTAAATTCAGGCTTGGATGGTGTTTAATCATTATCGGCTCCCAACTGCTGTTTTAACTTTGTTACTGCCAATCGAATACGAGACTTAACGGTGCCCACGGGGATATTCAATTGTTTTGCTAACTCTTCGTGTGTTAATTGTTTAAAATATACCGCCGTCAACGCTTCTTGTTGATTTGGCGGAAGTTTCTTAACGAGTTCGGACAGCTGTCTACTCATTAAGTGGTCCTGAAACGGAATTTCTTCTGAAATTTGGTCTTCAATTGGCCAGATGTCATCGCTCAGAGATTCTGCTTGTTGCGTTTTGTTCTTTCGCATCGCATCGAAGATGACGTTACGCATCACTGTATATACCCAAGTCGTCGCTGCACCTTTCTCAGGCGAGAACAAATGCGCTTTTCGCCAAACTCTCGTCATTGTTTCTTGCGTGATATCAAAACCGGCAGCGTCATTATTAAGTTTTTGAGCTGCTATACGTTTGATTTTCGGCGCAAACCACGCAAACAATTTGGCAAAAGCCTGCTTGTCTCTGTCGGCTGCGACAGCCATCAGATAGTCACTTAATTCTGCGGGTGCCTTGTCTTCGTTTTGGCTTTTCATCCGTCTCGACTTAATCGTTGACGTGTCCCGATGAGAATTTTGACTCAGAGTGTGCTGTTGATTCATGTCATACCTCTTTCGCGTACTTAAAGAGGATAACGCTCAGATACTCACATCGGATCACTTAAGTGTGAAAAATATTTAGCCACTGTATCTTTTATTCAAAAACAATAGAACTTAAAAATTGAAAAGCACGTCGAAACGAGTTGGGTTGGGCAAAGACGTTTTGTTCTGTGCGTTTTAACGGAAGTAACTCAAGCCAGCGTCGACACACCCAAACTTTAGAATCAAACATAGTGGTAGGGTACATTTCACTCAGTTCAGGATTGTGGTCAAACAACACTGCAAGATTATCGGCTAATCGTTGCGCATCGTCAGAGACTGCGAACTCCGGATCAATGGTATTTGAAGGCCAGTGGTCGACAGGCGCACAGGTACCACGTTTGAGCTCGTCGTGCTCGATTTCGAAATCTGCGACCTCAACCATGCCGATACACTCAACGTCAATGTGCAACAGACCGTCATTACCGGTCTCAAAATCAACGATTTGCACGTGACTGCCCCAGCGACAAATCGGATCGTCTAGGTTGGGCAAATTTTCATACGGTAATATCACAAAGCCTGTGTCGCCAGCGGACTCTTTTACTAGCCTTTTATATCTAGGCTCGAACACACGAAGTCGTGTTCGGCCTTTAGGCAATAAAAAAATAGGCAGTGGAAACAACGCTAACTTCATATACATCTCTCTATAATTCGATGATCACATTTACGAGATGTAGGCGGCGCCCGATCATTGATTGTTAAAAAAGATGCCATATATTACGGATACCAACTAAAGTATTAATAAGTCATTAAAAGGAAATAAAAATCTTAACTATGCAAAGCGTTTTACTCATACTTGCTCACCCTAATTTAGAGCAATCCAAAATCAATCGTCATCTTATTCAGCGTGCATCGCGTTTGGATTTTGTCACTGTGCACGACCTTTACGACGAGTACCCTGATGGGGTCATTGATATTGAAGCAGAGCAAAGACGTTTAGCTCAGTTCGATAACGTGGTTTTTCAGCACCCGTTTTATTGGTACAGCTGCCCGTCGTTACTAAAAGAATGGTTTGATTTGGTATTGCAATACAACTATGCGTACGGTCCAAATGGCGATGCACTAAAAGGCAAAAACTGGTTGTCGGTGATCAGTACTGGTGGTGGTCAAAGGGCCTACTGCGAGACGGGCCACAATCGATTTACTATGACGCAGCTACTCGCACCTTATGACCAGACGGCACACCTGTGCCAAATGAACTACTTATCGCCGTTTATTATTCATGGTAGCCGCAAGCTGTTTGCAGATAAGCCTCGGCTTGAACAGGTGACAGCAGACTATATTCAAACACTTCAAGACTTAAGTGAAGGGAAGTTATTATCTGTTAAAGATAAGGAATGGGACACGCTAGCGGAGGGACAAGAGTAATGGAACACAATCTTCTCTCAGATGCGGTAATGTATTTACTCGCTGCGGTGGTATCTGTGCCTATTGCAAAAAGGCTAGGGCTTGGCTCGGTATTGGGCTATTTAGTTGCAGGGGTAATCATTGGCCCTTATGTATTGTCATTTGTAAGTGACACCAAAGATGTGATGCACTTTGCTGAGTTTGGCGTCGTACTCATGTTGTTCTTAATCGGCCTTGAATTAAAACCCAGCCTTTTATACCGAATGCGAGTGCCGATCATTGGCAGCGGTGGTTTACAGGTTTTTTTATCAACGCTAGTGATAACGGCAGTCGGCCTTGGTTTTGGCCTGCAGTGGCAGCAAGCCGTTGCGATAGGTATGATTTTAGCGCTGAGCTCAACGGCCATTGCATTGCAAAGCTTACAAGAAAAAAACCAAATGAAATCAACGGCAGGGCAGAGTTCGTTTGCTGTCCTGTTGTTCCAAGACATTGCTGTCATCCCTATTTTGGCCATTTTACCGTTATTGGCAACTAGCGACGTAGCTAGCATGGCGGCGCACTCAGGTGAGTTGCACGGTTGGAAAAAAGGCATGGTAGCGGCGCTATTGATAGGGGCTATTATTTTTGGTGGTCGCTATTTGATGAACCCAATTTTTAGCTTTATTGCCCAGTCACAGATCCGTGAAATTTTTACCGCTACCGCGTTATTACTGGTTATTGCTGTAGCCCTAGCAATGCAATCTATCGGTTTATCGCCGGCATTAGGCACGTTCTTAGCTGGTGTGGTATTAGCAGAAAGCGATTATCGCCACGAGTTAGAAAGCAATATAGAACCGTTTAAAGGATTGTTACTTGGTCTTTTCTTTATTTCGGTAGGGGCGAGTATCGATTTTTCTATTTTTGCAGAAAACCCGAGTCTGATTGTATTTCTTACTTTAGGGCTAATGATTTTAAAATTCTTTATTCTGCAATTTGTCGGACGCCTTTCAACGATGGATAAAGCTGACCGATATACCTTTTCGTTTGTGTTATCGCAAGCGGGCGAATTTGCGTTTGTATTATTTGCGTTTGCCTTGACTGTAAATTTATTACCCCAGTCTATCGTCTCGCAATTAACCCTGGTCGTTGCTTTGTCTATGCTGTTAACACCATTGTTTTTGATCTTAAACGACCGTTTGATTCAACCGAGATTTGGGCAAAGAAAAGAGGCACCAGAGTCGGACCCTATCTCAGAAGACAATAAAGTAATCATCATTGGCTTTGGACGATTTGGTCAGGCTGTAGGTCGATTACTTGCCGCCAATAAAATAAGCGCGACAATTTTAGATCACGACTCGAGCCAAATCGATATGGTCAGAAAGTTTGGTTACAAAGTGTATTTTGGTGAAGGTGAACGCCATGAGTTATTGCATGCTGCGGGGGCAGAACACGCCGATGTTATTGTTGTCGCAGTTGACGAGCCCGAGCGCAGCTTGAGGATCATAAGTTCTATCCAGAAGCATTTTCCACACGTGAAAATTCTGGCCCGAGCAATCAATCGACCTCACGCGACCGAGTTATTAAAAGCTGGAGTTGTGGACGTCGAACGCGAAACCTTAGCAGGTGGCCTTGAGCTCGGCGCAAAAGTAATGCAACAGCTTGGCTGGCGACACAACAGTGCCTGGCGTGCAAGTCGCTTATTTAAACGACACGATGATGAAATGGTTGAGCAATTAGCCACCATGGAAAATGACGAAAAAGTCTTTATTAATCACTCGCTCAAAACTCGTGAGTTTATTAAACAAACTCTAGAAGAAGATCAATACTGGGAGCATGAGGTCGACGAACACGCATGGGAACGACCAGGGCGGCTTAAAAAGAGTAAATCTTCGATGAAAGACGTGGATTGACGGTAGCTTTCACCAGTAAAGAGTTACAACTTAACAACTACAACGTAGCAACTTCAAGGTAATAACGATAAGGCAAGTACAAGGGACTTGCCTTTATCAATTTTGTCCAATCCCTGGGCTTTTACAGGCAATTACTGCAAAAGTGTAATAAACGTCGGACTTGGCGTCTTGTTTGATGGTTAATATCTCATAATCATTAAGCTCGACGACTCGAACGTCTTTTGTATGCTCACAACGAGAATACGAATCTGCTTCAAAGTGATAGACAAAAGAGGCGACCAAGAACTTCATTAACTGAAGCAAACCCTCACTATTTTTAGACAATTCGTCTGCGAGCTTTTTGTTTTCTTCAATTGAAATGCGAATAGCCGCTTCTTGCTCTTCTGTGAGAGGTTGTTCACTGTCGCGGCTGATTTGGGCGATGTATTCATCGGTGCTATTTGTTTTGTCGTCACTGGCGACGTCTTGAGGTGAAATGTCTGTACCGGGTAAATCATCGTGATCTTCAGTAAATCCCTCAATTACATGACCGACGAAAGGGGTTGTCTGATTAATAAATCCTACTTTACCAGCGTAAGTTGCTATAACAGCTAATAAAATCCAGACCCAAACATAACGAATTAGGGCTGTACTAAACACATACTTGTAGTGTGGCGGGTGCCATAAACCATGAATACCAAAAGGCTTGAGTATTAGCAAAAATATTAAGTAAACCGGCATCAACAACGAGATACTCAACAAACTCAACATCGTCGTCAATATAAACCAGCTCGGAACGTGCAACACCAATGCAATGTTGTGAGAGTAGGGTAGTGCATCCGAGCTTACTCCAGTGACTTCATTGACGAGTCCACCAGAACTTGCAAGCGCAAAATTAGCTAAGATGGCATAAAAAGTAAGAATTAAGGTTTTACCAATCAAACTATCCCACAGCCGTAAAAACTTTGGCCAGAACTCCAAACACAATCCAACCACCACCATGATTGAAAGTAGAGCAAGAGTCGAAAAACCAAAATCAATGTCGGCAAAAAACATCAAAATGACCAGCAATGTTGGGGTCAGATATAAGCGCTGTGGTGTGTTAAGGCTATGCCAAAAGGAAGTCAGCCGAGTTTTATATTCAATAAACGGACGCATCAATGACGCTTTGTCAGGTATTGGGGGCAGAGATTGTCTAGCGGCTATTTTGGCAGCGACAAGGCGACGACGGTTTTTGAATGACAGTTCCATGTGTTTTATTTCTTACTTTTTTTTCGATTATTAACTAGTTATCGTCAAAATAACAGCCCTATAAAGTTTTGCATTTGACCAAAAAAACAGCGAAGACGATAGGTATTGTACAAAACACCAATAAAACAACTTTTGCTATTTAACAAAAGGCGTTACACTTATTA
Source organism: Psychrosphaera ytuae (assembly GCF_017638545.1). Taxonomy (NCBI): domain Bacteria; kingdom Pseudomonadati; phylum Pseudomonadota; class Gammaproteobacteria; order Alteromonadales; family Pseudoalteromonadaceae; genus Psychrosphaera; species Psychrosphaera ytuae. The sequence continues at coordinate 1,415,462 of NZ_CP072110.1, read as the reverse complement.
CACACCAATACGGCATTGCCCGTTGGTCCAAGAATTTTATACCCGCTTACGGGGCTGATTCAGGATTCGACAGGATTGATGATTCCGGAGGTGCACGTCGAGGGGCGGTTGGCCTCGTAAAAAGCCGCAAAAAAATAGTCGCAAACGACGAAAACTACGCACTAGCAGCTTAATAACCTGCTAAGAGCTCTTCTACCCTAGCTTCCGTCCGTAAGACGGGGAATTCTAGAAGATCAAAACCCAAACGGAATAGTGGCGCGACTCCCGCCTGAGAGGCAACCCACGAAATTTAATTCAGGATAGTCTAGTTGTGGCGTGTCCGTTCGCAGCAGCTAGGTGAATGTAATAACGAGACTAAGCGTGTAGGACCAAAGGGTGACCTTTTCTGGACGCGGGTTCAACTCCCGCCAGCTCCACCAATAAACAAACCTCGACCTAAACAGTCGGGGTTTTTTTATGTCTAAAACAAGTCAATTTCACCAGTAATTTCTTGTTTGTTTTCGACTTCTTCATCAATGTTAAAAAACGTAGCTTGATTGCGCCCATTCTTTTTACTTTCATAAAGGGCTTTGTCTGCGTAGTCCAAAATCGTCATGTAAAAAATATTGTCTTTTAAGGCGCACACGCCGCTACTGATGGTTAATTGGGATATGTTAGGAAACTCTGTTTCAGCTATACGCTGGTGGACTTTGTTGAGTAAAGCTTCACAGTTTTCTTGTGTTATGCCTTTCAGTAATAAAACAAATTCTTCGCCGCCAAAACGAAACAAGAAGTCATCACTTCTAAAAGAATCTCGAAGTTTATTAGCGACTAAGATCAAGACTTCATCACCAAATAAATGACCGTAGTCGTCATTGATTCGTTTGAAGTGGTCAATGTCGAAAACAACCACGTAGTTTTGCTCGTTTTCTCTTTCTTGACGCTTTTCTCTACCTAGGTAATTGGTTGGGTTGGCGTACTCCCAAAACCTCGTAATTGCAGTATCAAACGTTTTGCGATTGAGTAATCCGGTTAGCTGATCGGTTTGTGAATCAATGATCAAATCAATAAAGTTTTTGAATACCTGAAACAACCCTGACAACAAGTCGTATTCGAATTTGTCGACTTCACGATCTCTTTCCATCAAATAAATCAAATCAGAACTCGGAGAGTGATTGACCATTAATATGAAATAGTAATGATCATTAATTTTTTCTGAGTGGCTTTCGACTTTTTGTTTGGAAAATGCACTCAATAGATCGGCAAATCGATCGGGAATCTTGATTTCCGTTGTTTTGTGCTTTTTTTGATCTTCTTCCAAAATAAATTGGCTGACAATTTTACCCGTTTTAGAGCGGCGAATAATACATTGATATGGAGGTGCAAGAATATCCTCAACGCTTTGAAGCAAGCTGAACGCTATCAGCTCTTGGTCTTGTAAAGAAGTAAACCTTTCAATGTGGCTTACTACTTTCTTTGTTAACTGCAAAGTTAACCCCCTAAAAACAAAGTACAAATCGACTTAAAAAGTGTAGACGATAATTTTTATTTGGATGGCAAAAAATCGGAACTTGGTAATTAATAGTCGTTATTGAGAGAATATTTAACCTACCGACATTTTTTGTATATTCAGCGACAGGGTTTGTAAGCTAACGTAAATTACTTTGTCAGTATTATTTGCTCGTAGTCTAATCTAACGTAGAAAAATGACGTATATCGTCATGAAAGGATTAACTTCGAGGATAAATAAGTGTCCAAGCTAACAAGCATGGTGTTTTCTGTTGTTGCAGTGTCGGTATTGTCGGCCTGTAGTAGTCACTATTCAGAAAATGAACATATCAAACAGCCCAAAAATGTCCCCATAGAATGGCAGTCTGACTTTAAAGCTGCGCTCACTGAAAGCACAGAACGCTCTCAGTCTTTATCAATACTGAGCAATCAGCAATTACGTGACTTTTTGGTATATGCATTAGAAACCAACTTCAACTTAAAACAAGAGTTTTTGTCACTACAGCAAAAACGCCAAGCTTTGACGGTTGCAAACTCGGCACTGTGGCCGTCAATCGAAGCTGGGTTATCGGCGCGTCGGACTAAAGCAGAAGAGGGGTCAATCGGAAATAAATTTGAGGCAGGGTTAGATATTCGATACGAATTGGACTTGTGGCAAAAGTTATCTGATGCAGAGCAACAAGCCCAGTTGGCATATTTAGCTGCAGAAGCGAGCTTTGAGCAAGCTAAACAAACCCTTATCGCCAATGTTATTACTGCTTGGTTTGACGTTATTGAAAGTAACCGTTTGCTTGAACTTGCCAAACAGCGAGTTGAATTAACTAAACAAAGCTTGGACATAATCGAGCGCGGATATCAGCAAGGTTTGAATGAAGCTTTGGATGTGTACTTAGCTCGTAATGATTTCAACACTGAGGTATCGCGACTTAGCCAGCAAAAAGCGACACAACAGACCGCTATTCGAGCATTACAAAGGTTGTCTTCAGACTACCCAACAGGACAGTTCGAACTTGATTCAGAGCTTCCGTCTTATCAGCTTGAGTCTTTATCAGTGGTCCCGTCTGATTTAGTTGAAAACAAACCATCGTTACAAGCGAGCTGGTATGAGCTTATGGCTCAAAACGCCAATCTCGCCTTTGTTCACAAAAAACGCTATCCCAGTTTTGTCATCACGGGTTCTATAGGTGATGAAGGACAGAAATTAAGGGATTTGTTTGATGGTTCGGGGCTGGTGTGGTCACTGTTAGGCAATTTAACGGCACCTATTTTTAACGCAGGCCAACTCAAAGCCAATGAAGAAACAGCTCGTTTACAGCTAAAACAAGCTGAGCAACGATATTTGGACAACTTGTATCAATCCTTTGAAACGGTTGAAAATCGCATAACAGACGCAGTTAGTCTAGAGCAGCGATACCGTGCCATCTTAGACGCTAAATACAACGCCCAAATGGCCGCTGAACTGTCGTTTGGGCAATATCAGAGTGGTCTTGTGACATACACGACTGTACTAAATGCACAAGCTCGGGCATTTGATGCTGAAACGTCAGCGGTTCAGTTACACAAACAGCTACTCGTTAATCATGTCCAGCTGCAACTCGCGCTTGGCAAAACTCCCCAATTCAATCAACAAAATGAACTCGCAGTGAATTCACAATTACAACCTCAATTACAAAAAGACGAAGAATAACTCATGGCAAAGCTAACAAAATTAATATTACCTGTTTGTATTATCGGCGTTACGGTTTTGGTCGCTCAATTTATTCGTGCAAACCCGCCAGAGTCTAATCGTCGAGCGCCATCAAAAGCACCGCAAATGACGGTCGAGGTTTTGCCTTTGAAAGCGCAATCTTATCCAGTAATAATCGAAAGTTATGGCACAGTTCAACCGCAAACACAAAGTGCTTTAGTCAGCCAAGTGAGCGGTCAAATCACTCATATCAACGAGCAATTTAGAGAAGGGGGCTTTTTTGAAAAAGGCCAAGTCTTAGTCGAATTAGACGATCGGGATTACAAAGCCGAAGTAAAAGTCGCTCGCGCAGGTTTGTTATCTGCCCAGCAAACTCTGCTGGAAGAACAAGCTCGAGCACAACAGGCAGAAATAGATTGGCAACGCCTAAATAACGGTAAACCAGCTAACGACCTAGTGCTTCGTAAGCCTCAGTTAGAAGCCGCCAAGGCGAAAGTGTTATCAGCCCAAGCTCAGTTAGAAAAAGCCGAGCTCGCCCTTGAGCGTACCAAGGTAACTGCGCCTTACTCGGGCCGTATTTTGTCTAAGGCCGTGGATGTAGGCCAAGTAATTTCGAGTAACACTAAGTTAGCTGATATTTACGCAACGGATTACGTCGAAATTCGCTTGCCGATTAAAAACAAAGATTTGAGCTTACTGTCTTTGCCAGAAGAATACCGCAATGGCCAAGGTCCAGCTAAACCAAAACCAGTCACCTTCACGTCTGATTTAATTGGCAGCCAACAATGGCAAGGTAACTTGGTTCGCACCGAAGGTGCCATCGACACAAATTCACAGCAATTATACGTTGTTGGGCAAATTGATGAGCCGTTTTCAAAGGGCAATCAAAAAGCCAACAAAGTATCGATAAAAATCGGTCAGTACGTGACGGCCGAAATTCCGGGTCAGTCGCTTGAACAAGCCTTGGTCATCCCTAACCGTGCCATTTACCAAGGCAGTTATGTGTATTTGGTCAAAGAAGGCTTGTTAAAACGCACCGAAATAGAAGTACGCTGGCAAAACGGTGAAGAGGCAATCATCAGTGCCGGTTTGCAAGAAGGTGATCAAGTGGTTATATCTCCACTAGGTCAGGTAAGTTCAGGTACACCAGTGTCGATACTGGGGCAAGACTCTCCACGTCGGGCCAAAGGGGAGCGTCAAGCTAGTGGCGAGAGACCAGCTAAAGCAGGAGCTCGCTCATGATTGCTTGGTTCGCGAGAAATGGCGTTGCCGCCAATTTGTTAATGTTCACTATTTTGATTGCAGGTTTGTTTAATCTGTTCAATCAAATACCTTTTGAGGTGTTCCCTTCGATAGAGTCAGACCGCATTACCGTTAGCGTGACCCTCCGTGGTGCGACTCCTGAGGACACTGAGCAAGGTATTGCGATTCGAGTTGAAGAAGCGGTGCAAGACTTAGAAGGCATCAAGAAGATCACAAGTCGTTCGTCAGAAGGCTCAGCGTCAGTTTCAATTGAGGTCGATAAAGGGTATGACCCTCGTGATATGCTCAACGATATAAAGAGTCGCGTTGATGCCATTAACACGTTCCCGGCAGATGCGGAGAAGCCAGTGATAGCACTGGCCCAGCGCAAACGAGAAGTGATTGCCGTTGCCTTGTCGAGCATTTATGGTGAAAAAGAGTTAAGAGAGTTTGCAGAACAAGTACGCGACGAAATACTCAAACTACCCGGTGTGACTCAAATCGAATTAAGTGGTGTAAGGGATTACGAAATCGCCATAGAAATGTCGACCGACAAATTACGTCAATACGATCTAACCTTAGCGCAAGTCTCTCGTGCCATTGCCAATTCCAGTTTGGATATTTCAGCTGGTACATTAAAAACTCGTGGTGGAGATATTTTATTACGCTCTAAAGGACAGGCTTACCGTCAAAATGAATTTGCCAACATTGCAATCAAAACCAACCCAGACGGCACAATCATAAGATTGTCAGACGTGGCGACAGTAATCGATGGTTTTGAAGAAACTCCTGTACGCACTCGTTTTAATGGTAATCAAGCAGCCTTTTTGGATGTGTATCGAATTGGTAACCAAAGTGCTATTGAAGTGGCCGAGCAGGTAAAAAAATACATCGAAGATAAACAGTTATCCTTACCTAATGGCTACGAGTTGACTTACTGGGATGACGACTCTCAAATCGTTAAAAATCGTATTTCAACCCTGACCACAAGTGCTCTGCAAGGTGGCTTTTTGGTTCTTTTGTTACTGACTCTGTTCTTGCGTCCCGCCATCGCATTTTGGGTATTCATTGGTATCCCTGTGTCATTTATGGGCGCGTTTATTGTCATGCCTTGGTTTGGTATTTCTCTTAACGTTATGAGTTTGTTCGGGTTCATTTTGGTATTAGGTATTGTCGTGGACGATGCTATCGTAACCGGCGAAAACATTTATACCCACCTCAAAAATGCGGACTCAAGTGAAGATGCCGTTATCAGAGGCACTCAAGAAGTCGCAACACCCGTTACCTTTGGTATTTTGACGACGGTCGCGGCCTTTTTGCCTTTGGCGTTTATCGAAGGAAACCGCGGTGCATTGTTCGCTCAAATTCCCGTAATCGTCATTCCTATTTTATTGATGTCGTTGGTCGAGTCGAAGTTTGTTTTACCCTCTCATTTAAAGCACATTAAATTGCGCCATCAAAAGGGCGAAGTGGGAAAACTTGAAGCGTTACAGCACAAATTTGCGGACGGTTTTGAACATGCAATTATGAAGTACTATCAGCCAGTGTTGAAGCTTGCTCTTCGCAACCGCTTTACTACTGTCAGCATGTTTGTCTCAGTGTTTGTGATCATTTTAGCGTTGATAATGAGTGGTTGGACTAAGTTTATCTTTTTCCCTCGGATCCCAAGTGAGACAGTCCGGGTGAATATCTCCATGCCAGCTGGGACACCATTTGAAGTGACCAATAAACACGTCATTAAAATGGCTGACAAAGCGCGTGAATTACAACAAAAGTATGTTGATGAAGTCTCTGGTGAAAGTGTCATTATTAACATTCTGGCAACGACCGGTAATCGCGGTGGTGCATCAAACGCGGGCGGTGTTCGCTTTGAGATCATTCCTCCGGAACAACGCACATCTACCATTACTGCCAATCATCTAGCCAGAGAGTGGCGGCAAATGATTGGCGCCATTCCTGGAGCTGAAAGTGTAACTTTTAGAGCCGAGATTGGGCGTACGTCAGATCCGATTGACGTGCAGTTGTCGGCGACCTCTTTAGAGACATTAAAAGAAGTTGCAGAGCGAGTGAAACAGCGACTGGCAACGTATCCAACGGTGTTTGATATCACGGACTCACTGTCCGATGGCAAACAAGAATTACAAATCGAACTGACACAGCAGGGCATCGCACTTGGCTTAACTCGAAGTGACGTAGCAAGCCAAGTCAGAACTGCGTTTTTTGGTTCTCAAGTTCAGCGAATACAGCGTGGGCGAGATGATGTCCGTGTGATGGTTCGCTTACCTTTAAAAGAACGTGAATCAATAGCAGAGCTGCAAAGTTTGTTAATTCCGACACCAGCAGGGGGCACGGTTCCATTGTCCCATGTTGCGACGTTGACGCCAGGTCAAAGCCCATCTGCAATTTATCGAATCGATCGCTATCGAACGGTTAACGTAACTGCCGATGTAGATAAAGAAAATGTAAACATGACAGTGCTACAAGCCGACCTTAAAGCGTACTTGGATGAATTGGTCGAACAATATCCTGGTGTTAGTCATTCATTAGAAGGTGAAGCAAAGGAGCAAGCTGAGTCATTTGGCAGTCTAGCTTGGGCGTTAATTTTTGTATTTTTTGTCATTTATGCCCTGTTGGCCATACCTTTTAAGTCTTATAGCCAGCCACTCATAGTGATGAGTATTATTCCATTTGGCATGATTGGGGCGGTTGCCGGCCATTGGATTATGGGGATGGAGCTAACTATCATGAGTTTGTTAGGTATGCTTGCCTTGATTGGTGTTGTGGTCAATGACTCGCTTGTTTTAGTTGATTACATCAACAAACGCCGAGACTCAGGTTTTGATATCAAAGAAGCGGTATTGACAGCGGGTAGCGCTCGCTTCAGGCCAGTAATGTTAACCAGCTTAACTACATTTATTGGTTTGATGCCGTTGTTATTCGAAAAATCAACACAGGCACAGTTCTTAATCCCAATGGCTGTATCTTTGGGATTCGGTATTTTGTTTGCGACCTTTATAACCTTGATTTTGGTCCCTGTGAATTACAGTTTAATGGCTGGACTAAAAAACAAAATAACTTAATTTCTCTAATAAGATGAAAAAACCGGGCTTCGTGCTCGGTTTTTTGTTTGTTGGGCACCCATTAACAAAGAACCTCTTTTTCGTTCTGACCCTGCGAATTTTAAATGCCTGTCTATACTTAGTCTAAAACCGCCAACATCAAACGATTCGAAAGAGGTCCTAATGTCCATCCAAAGAAAGTTTTTATTCGCTCTAGCTATCTTTGTGGTTATTTTTTCTGGCATTCGCATTGGTATAACTTGGTTGGATGCCAACGCGTCTATTAAGAAAAATATCGACGTTCAAGAACATGAAGCAAGCAAAGAAATTACTGCAATACTCAACGTAACCGATGAGGTTTTTTCTGCGCGGGTGAAATCCAGCCTAAAGCTGTTAAAGGACCGTGCAAAAGACATTGGAAGGCCTGAATTGGGGAGTACTACACAAGTCAATGGCACACCTGCGAATCAGTTGTACCTGGGTAATTCTGCCATTGCCAATAATTTTGATTTAGTGGACTCAGTTACAGAATTAATGGGTGGAACGGCAACCGTTTTTTCGCGCAAAGGTGATGATTTTATCCGAATTTCCACCAATGTAATGAAAGAGGGTAAACGCGCGATTGGTACTAAACTAGCCCCTACGGGCAAAGCCATGGCCGCCATTAAACAAAAGAAACCGTATTTCGGCCAAGTAGATATATTAGGAAAGTCCTATTTAACTGCTTATGACCCAATTATCGACTCTAGTGGTGAGGTGATCGGAATATGGTACGTCGGTTATTTAGCTGACTTGGCAACGTTAAATGAACTGATCAGCCAAATGCGCTTACTCGATGAGGGTTTTGTTGCTCTCAGAGATGGTAAAAAGGTGATCCGCCAACACTCAAACCACCTTAAAACTTCAGAACTAGAACAGATTATTGCCGGTGATGAGGATTGGCAATTGACCACAGTTGAATACAAACCTTGGGGATATGACATTGTTCTTGGAGTGAAAAAGTCAGAGGTCTCTGGACTTATTTTTCAGGCAGTGCTGGTTGGTTTTTTAAAGCTGCTGGTCACTATGATAGCGTTTGGCGTAATGATTTACGTGTTGCTCAACAAAATCGTTATCGCTCCAATTAAAAAGCAAACGCAAGCTTTGGAAGAGTTGACTAAAGGCGATGGTGATCTCACAAAACGAATCAATGCGGGTCGAACTGACGAAATAGGCCAGATGGCTAATGCTTTCGATAACTTATTAGACAAGCTGCAAGGGACCATTAAAAACGTCAAAGAGCAGAGTCATTTACTATTAAACTCAGTTAGTCAATTGAGCGATATTTCTACTAGCATGACAAACGAACAAGTCGCGCAGCACCAAAAGGCTGACTTACTTGCCTCTGCGGTTGAAGAGTTTAGAGCAACTGCAAAATTAGTGGCAGACAATACGGATAACGCGACGGATTTGTCTAAAGGCGTATACGAAGAAGCTCGAGAGGGCTCTGACACGCTTAAAGATACAACTGAGCGCATCGCGCGACAATCGGCGAGTATTGCTGATTCCGAAGCCGTTATCGACGAATTAGCTAAGGACAGTGAATCTATTTCTACCGTCTTAGATGTTATCCGTAACATAGCTGAGCAAACGAACTTACTAGCACTTAACGCCGCAATAGAAGCTGCACGAGCCGGTGAACAAGGCCGCGGATTTGCGGTTGTTGCCGATGAGGTTAGGTCATTAGCTAGTCGAACTCAGCAGTCGACGGAAGAAATTAACACCATGATTGAAAAGCTTCAAAAACAGAGCCAGCAAGCTACCGAATTGATGCACCAAAACCGAACTGAAGCTGAAGAAAATGTAACCTTTACTCAGCAAGCGAATGCAGCGTTCCTCAACGTGCTAAATGCGATGCATCAAATCAATCAGTTCAATGATGAAGTTTCGCGTGCGGCTAATGAGCAGAGTCAGGTTTCTGAAGCGATAGCTGAAGATGTGACAGAAGTATCTGAGTCCAGTACTCGAAATTCAGAAAACGCCAAACGCACAAACAAAGCTGCACAAGAACTGCGAGAGTTAATCCAAGTTATGGACCGACAGCTTGGAGCGTTCAAAGTGTAGTTAGCAGTCCCTCTCTATTGAAATAATTACAGAAAGTTGGAGATTTTTACTCACAAAGGCATTCAATTAATTTGAGTGCCTTTTTATTTGCTTTGTAACTAACTAAATAATAAGCGCTTTATTTGAACTTCCTTAGGTAGTTTAAGCGGCACAACCTTTGCGTTATAGCTACATAACGATATCAAGATATGGAGTAAGCATGGATCTAAAAAGTTTGACTCATTACATTCAACTTATTGAAGAAAAACTCATGAGTTGGTTGGATACAACCGTACAGCACTTGCCGAATTTTGTGGTGGCGCTACTTATTGTCTTGGTGTTTTCGTTGCTTTCAAGAGTCATGAGCAAAACTCTGCGCAGCGTATTACATAAAACACTAGAGTCTCGTCAAATTGCCGATTTGCTAGCTGCCATTTTTAAAATTATCGTCATGACGATAGGTATATTTGTAGCGCTGGATTTTGTTGGCTTATCGGGCACGGTAAAATCTCTGCTTGCTGGTGCAGGTATTGTTGGTCTGGCGATAGGCTTTGCATTCCAAGATATGACCGAAAACCTAATCGCTGGTATTGCAATGGGCGTGCGAAAGCCGTTTCAAATTGGTGATGTGATTGAGGCCGATGGCGTATTCGGTACGGTTAAAACCATCAACCTTAGAAATACCCTAGTCGAAAACTTTTACGGTCAGTTGGATATAGTGCCAAACAAGGTACTGTTTAGAAATACACTCCGCAATTATTCGACCACTGGCGAACGAATAGTCGAAGTTCCGGTTGGCATCAGTTACGCAGATGACATACAAAAGGCCTCGGAAGTGCTCGTTGAAGCAATCAATGGTCTCGAGTTTATTGCTAAAAAAGATGAAACCGCAGTATATGCAGAGAGTTTTGGTGATAGTTCAATAAATCTATTGGTGTGGGCGTGGATTGATTACCCAGGTCATGTTGGATTTATGCAAGCGAGACACGAGTTAGTGGTAACGATAAATAACACACTGAGCGATAACGATATATTGATCCCGTTCCCGATCAGAACTTTAGACTTTGGCATCAAAGGCGGAGAAAAACTCGATGCCATGCTGTCTAATCGACAAGCACAAAAGGATCAAAATCAATAAATTGATTGCCCCAATATTGAATTAATAGTGGCTGATTCATATATGATGTTATATTATATCAGTGTTGTAATTTTTATTGGGGCAAGAGATGAGAGATATTTTAGGAGCATGGCTGTCGATACTTTGCGTATTGCACTGTTCATTACCTATTTTATTATTATCCTTTAGTGCGAGTTTTGGATTGGGAGAGCTACTGGAGAGCTTTCACAATGACTGGTTGCACGCGATTCTTATCGCTCCTATTGTTGCAATTTTAGCTGTGAGTATTCCTAAAGCGTATATAGCTCATCGCAATCCTTTGCCAGCCTATTTGGCCGTGTCTGGCGTTATCACCCTTACAGCTGGTGTGATGGCAGGGCACGACATTGAGACTTTCTTTACTATCCTGGGCAGTGGTTTGGTGATCAGCTCTCATTTGATCAACCGTAAAACGCTAAAGTCTCGGATCTCGGCAGTCGCTAGCCAGATTTAAGCAGAATCAAAAAAGGTGAGTTGTTACTCACCTTTTTGCTTATACAATGTTTTAAATTTCATGGGTAAATTAGCGATTAATCTCCACACTTCGCCATGTATCTGAATCACTAAAATGTAAACTCGTTGTTTTGTCTAACCCATCGACATTAACGATGTTAAATTGCTCGGTCCAAATCTCACGTAACGCGTCGTGACGGATCCTAAGTCTTGTTAAGTCCTTAGGGATCTTTACTTCCTGATAAACCCATAGGTAACCAGCGTCGTTTTGAAAACCAATCATTTCTAAAGGTATGGCCTCGCCATCTTGATTTTGGAGAGCAAATCGAGTGTCGACATAGGCAGCAAATTTAGCTTGGGTGAGTTCATCAGCAATGATGTCCGATTTTGCATCAAACAGCTGCCAGGCAGCTTCTTCTGCATCGTGTAAAACAAAACGGTGCATTACTTCTAGATTGCCAGTTCGGTCGTTAAACAACACTATGGTAAATGCACTTTTCATTTTGTGTGCATGCGAAGTGAAGTTAGATGAAACCAATATAATGACTAATAAAACCACCAGCTGTTTTATTATTTTTTGTACCACGACCCTATTCCTTACCTGAGAATAATGATGACCAAAATCGATATAACCGTATTTTACCGACAAAAAAGCCCAGCAAAAACTGGGCTTCTAATTTAACAGACTGACTTGCAAGAAAACACTGTTTTAATGCAAGGATACGTTAAAGCGTATGGCTTAAGCGTCAGACTCGTCAGACTTTTCTTGGTTTTTTTTGTCTTCTTCTTTTTCGTCTTTTTTCAGTTCTGTTTTGATGTCTTGCATGATGTCACGATACACGCCTTTTGAGCTGCGCTTGTTCTTGTATGCTTCAACACGTGAAGGAATGATGCGACGAGGATAAATGTTATTTTCGTTATCTACGTCCGCAGTTTCCCAGTGTGGGTCGACAACAACACTAACTAGCTCTTTGTCTTTATCTGCAACGATCAATTTCTTAACGTGCTTAGGAGTACGACGCCAGATCTCAGCAGGGATATACTGGTCTTCTTTCGTGCCGTCAGCATAGTGAAGCTGTAGAAGAATTGGCATTACTAAGCCACCTAAGTTGTTAAACTCGATAACGTAGTAGTTTTTGTCTTCTTCAATAGCGCGTTCAAATACACGTTTTTCCCAAGGCTTGAGGCCTTTCAAGAAGCTGTTGTATGCGTTGCGTTCTTTGTTAGTTACTGTGAAACGGTCGTTTTCGTCGTAGAAGTCAGTAATGTCTGGGTTTTTCTCAACCCAAGTTTTCATACCCGCTTCTTCGTTGCGCTTAACAAACAACGGCTGAGGTTTTTCCATTTCGATGTCACGTAAGCGACCAAAATCGATATCTGGGTTTTTAGTGTCCATGCGCAATTTGTATACCGCATCAACAGAGATATCTACGTGATCGGTGGTGTAGAACCAACCGCGCCAGAACCAATCTAGGTCAACACCTGATGCTTCTTCCATTGTACGGAAGAAATCTGAAGGAGTCGGACGCTTGAACTTCCAGCGTTGAGAGAATTCACGGAATGCAAAGTCAAATAACTCACGACCCATGACCACTTCACGAAGGATGTTTAATGCAGCCGCTGGTTTTGCGTAGGCATTTGGACCCAAACGTAAAACACTGTCAGACTGAGTCATAATTGGAACCTGTACGTCACTCTTCATGTAGTTAGTGATGTAACGTGGCTCAACACCCCAAGGAATGTTTGGATCCCACTCACGACATGCTACTGCGTCTAGGAAGCTATTAAGACCCTCGTCCATCCACGTCCACTGACGCTCGTCTGAGTTAACGATCATTGGGAAGTAGATATGACCAATCTCGTGGATAACAACACCGATTAAGAAACGCTTTTCAGCTTGGGTGTAAGTACGAGTACCGTCTTTTTGTAGTTTAGTACGTGGACCGTTGAACGTGATCATTGGATATTCCATACCACCAACCGGGCCGTTTACCGACTGAGCTGTTGGGTACGGGTAATCAAACGCAAAGCGGTTGTATACTTCCATGGTGTGGATAACGGCTTCAGTCGAGTACTTCTTCCAAAGGTCGCCACCTTCTTTCGGGTAGAAAGACATCGCCATTACGAATGGCTGGTCTGCACCACCTTGGTCAAAACCTTTGGCATCCCACATAAACTTACGAGATGTTGCCCAAGCAAAGTCACGTACGTTTTCAGCTTCAAAACGCCATGTTTTAAGCTTGTCTGTGCCTTCTTTTTCGTTTTCTAAGGCTTCTTCAGCTGTTACAACGAATACTGGACGTTTTGCTGTTTTTGCTTTTTCTAAACGAGCGCGTTGTTCGCTAGTAAGAACGTCACGAGGGTTATCTAACACACCAGTAGAAGAAACGATATGGTCAGCAGGAACCGTCATTTCTACTTCGTAGTCACCAAACTCTAGCGTAAATTCACCACGACCAATGAACTCTTTATTGTGCCAGCCTTCGTAATCACTGAATGCGTGTAAACGAGGGAACCACTGTGCAAATAAGAAGATGTCGTTGCCGCCTTCGCGAGCATCGTCAGGGAAGTGCTCATAACCCGCACGCGCAGATACAGCGTCTTCTTCAACGATGTTAAAACCAAAGTCGATAGTGAACTCTACTGATTTACCAGGCTTAAGAGGGCGCTCTAAGTCAACGCGTAGGTTAGTACCTACTACCGTTGCTTTTAATGCATTGCCTTTACTGTTTTTAACTCGTAATACATCATAACCAAGCTCGTGGTCTTCCAAGAACTGTTGACGACGTAATTCACCAAGGCTTAGTTTTGCTGGCGTATTCGCGTCGCCCGCTGAAGTAGCTGGACCGCGACGACCGATACCGGCAAATGACGTACCCGCCTCAGCAATTGAGTCTGGCTTGTATTTATTCTGTTCTAATTGAAGCCACAAGTACTTCAACGTGTAAGGTGAGTTGTTTTTGTAGGTAATTTCTTCAGTTGCGTCGATTCGGCGTTTGGCTTCGTCTAAACGAACTTTGATTTTGTAGTCTACTTTTTGTTGCCAGTACTTTTCACCTGGCTCACCCGTTGCCGCACGATAGACGTTTGGCGTCGGAAGAATCTCTTCCATTTGGCGAAACTTGTCTTCAAAGTCGCCTTTGGTTTGTTTTACAGCATCCGCTGCTGCTGTCGCACTGACAGAGACAGCGAATACAAGCGTCAACAAACGTTTGATATTACGAGTAGTCATAATGATTCCACGTTCCCTAGGTTTTGTTGCGGTTTTATAAGCTCAGATTTTGTTGATCTGATTGTTATTTTGCAGCCTAAAAGCATAGCAAATTGAGCGTTAAAGTGACACGCCTTTATCCGCCACAAACCGTGACTCATCGAAATTTATAAAAACGACTGGTGTTTTTGACATACTTGGATAGAATCGCTTCCTCATTTTTTTTATTCGGGTCAGAAAAGAGACAATTTTTTCATGATTACAGTAGGTATCGATTACGGCACGTCAAACTCAGAAGTTGTATGGTTTGACGGTAAAGAACATCACTATATAGAACTAGATAAAGAGTCGCGTACACCATTTAAAATACGCTCGTCTGTGTTTATCTATTACGAAGATGATCTGCCTTTGCCACCGGTAGAGGTGATCCAACAAAAAGTAGAGCGGATCAAAACCTCGATTCAAGCTCAGTTGGATAAAGCCAAAGACAAATACGAAGACGCGACGACGCCAGCGGAGCAAAAGCGCTACCTAACTCAAATCGACCAGTTACGCGGTGAGTATCACAACACACCTAAGCTTCAGCGCCGCGCGATTAACGAATTACAAAAAGACCAATCAGTGGATGACCTACCGCTGCACACCATGGTTGAAACCGGCACATTCTTGTTTGGTGAAGCGGGTTTTAAGCAGTATCTCAAAACCCCAGAAAAAGGCCGTTTGATTTACTCACCAAAGAACTTCCTTGGCGCTAACTTGTTAGAAGGTCAACAAACCGCGTTTGTGGGCTTGATTGCCAAGCAGTTGCAGTTTTTTAAAGAGTCTGCTGAAAAGCAACTTGGGCAAAAGGTGGGCGGGGCCGTTATTGGTCGTCCAGTTAAGTATCACGGTACTCGTGGTGAAGAAGGCAACAGACAAGCGATTGATATCATGACCAAAGCGGCTGCTTTGGCTGGATTTGAGCAAGTCGACTTTTTGGAAGAGCCAATTGCCGCGGCATACCGAATTGAACAGCAGCTCGATAGCGAAAAAGTGGCACTTGTTGTTGATATTGGTGGTGGTACAACGGATATTTGTGCGATTCGCCTTGGTACTCAAAAACAACAAGACTACGACCGTCAACAAGATGTTCTGTCAGTGACTGGCACGCGTTTGGGCGGGATGGAATGCGATAAAAACCTAATCCTAAAATCTATCGCACCTTCGATGGGCCTAGGTACAGAAACGACCAACGGTATCCCTATTCCACCTCTGTACTACAACGATATGGTGGCCGTTGACGACATTCCGCGTCTTAACAAGTTCTTCTCTGACGAAATGGGTCTGGAAATTGCCCAAACAATGTCTGTTGCAAGAGAACCAGACTTACTTGAGCGTCTACTGATGGTTCAAGAAGAAAAATTATCAGCGCGACTGGTTAACTCGTCTCGTATGGCAAAAGAAATGTTGTCTGACAAAAATCATATTGTTTTGCCACTGAAATACATCGAGCCAGACTACCAAGTCGAACTTACCGAAGCAGACCTTAAACGCTCGATGAATGCTTGGATGGGTCGTGTTAAAAACCTCATCAAAGAGTGCTTGGACAAGAGCCCAGAGTCACCAGAAATTCTATTTATCACTGGTGGTATGAGCTTGTCGCCAATCGTGCAACAAGAAATCAAAGCCATGCTTCCGGACTTACCAACGGTAACGGCCGATGCGTTTAAGTCAATTTCTGAAGGTCTGAGCATTCAGGCGCAACGTAGATAAACTTTTCTCTTTTTTAGTTGTATAGGAGGTAGCTACAAACCTCCTTTATGACTTGTTTAGTGTTCATTTCTCATTTTTATTAACATTTGGTTGCATTTATCTCTATGTGTAGCACTTTTAGTGCTCTAGAGTTTTCGCTAAATAATGCGACCGTTTTTCTGCTCACGCAATGTTTGAACTCGAAAACCAGTATAGAGAATATTCTAAACTCTAAATGCTTCTAGCATTCCAAGCTGCTCTTGCCTACTAATACCAATATCTGACGCTATCGCTTGCCAGTTTTTTACTGAGAGCATCACTTCGTCGTAGATTTTCTTAGCTTCAGATTCTTTTAAGTTAAAGTAATCAGCGACATTAAATGCCAAACCATAATCTAGCTCATTTGACATATCATCTATGTTTAGGTGTAAGCCGGTCTTATCAATCGATGGGTTTAAATCATATGCAGGTGACAGTGCCCATCCTTTTTTAGTTAGCAAGAAGCCATGATTACGTAGATGGTCATCGGTATTAGATACCGCAATATTAAACACAATACGACGCCATAACTGCGCTAAATCTTTTTGAGTTTGCGAGCCGTTTATAGTTAGGAATTCTGCTAGCTCTAAGTAACTTGCATCTTCTGTTTCGCCCCTGCCGTCATAGTACTGAAGCTGAGTCATAGCTGATGAAAAATGTATTCGCTGACCTTTATTTCGGTCAAATCGTTTAGTGATAAACGTATGATGAGTCGAGTTAAACTTTTCAATGTTACATGGATACATGTCAATGCCAGCACCAAGAGCTAACTTGTGACAAACCATTTCCCAAGCACCGACATCTGTCGTGTCGTTACTATTGGGAAACTTGGCTATCCATAAATCATTGTTATCATCATGCACACATGCTTTAGGGCGAGCACCACCTAATGAGGAGCCTGGTGCAATCAGCATGCTTAGCCAACGGTAATACTCATCGCTATCAATGTTTTCATCGTTTTCGATCATTATTGAAGCGTATTCTAGTTGTTTAAGTGACGCCATTGGTGGTGCAGCATACTCAGCATTATCATCCAAAAAATTACTCTCTGGCGATGTTTTAAACCGTAAACCTCCCATCCGGAATGTGTCATGAACACCAAGCAAATAATCCATGGCTGTCATTCTGGCGGTTTCTCTGTGGCCATTTTTAAAATCGAGAGCTGCACGCCGTTTCATCAATAATTCACCCCAACGGTCTGGGCAAGAATCTAGAAATACGCGGAAGTTCTTATCACTTCTATCGTTGTAATGCTCGCCAGAAGTTAATGCCAGTGACGGATCAAGCTGCATGCGAAACGGAGATGTTAAGAATGCTTTATCGTATTCAAAGCTAAACACGCCACCTCGTGATGTTTCCTGAAATAAAAGGTGGCCGGCTAAAATAGGCGCTTTTATTGGATGCCAAGCAGCATAAACCTCAGCAGTTACTCGACTCATCGCTTTTTCTCCAATAACTTCATGTCTTGAAGTTTACTTCCCAACTCATCGTGCCCGGCCATATCTGCAAAATTGCTTTCCATGCCAAACACCGCCATCACTTTTAAGTACGCGCCAATAGCAACACCTGGGTCGCCGTTGAATACTTTAGTGATGGTTTTAGGGTCTAATCCTGTCCGCTCTGCTACCAATGACTTGGTGAATTCTCTGCGTTTCATGGCGAGAAATAAGTCTTCACCAAACGTAGTAAGGATCTTCTTTTGCTTTGGAAACAGCTTTTTGTGGCCTGCTACACTTGTCATGCTTAACTCACTGGGGATTATTATCCCGTTAATTGGGTATTAATACGGATAATTATCCCTAAAAAATAAAATTGATCAAGTTGTTGCTATGATACTAAAAGCTCAAGTGGGGATTATTATCCGTTGATGCTTGTTATTTTGTGGATAATTATCCCTACTTTACTGTGGTTGATCGCAGGTGCCCCGTTCATGAACTATTTGCTGTTTCAGATAGTTAAGAATCTACAGTTGGCCGATGAGAAGTCTTCTATTGTATTGGAGACAGATATCAACGGCCAAGCAGTTACGCGACACGACTATAGTGCTTATGGCGAACCAATGAACGACTCTCCATCACGTTTTCGCTATACTGGACAAGCACTCATTCCGGGTACCGAGCTTTATTACAACAAAGCACGGATTTATCATCCAAAGCTAGGGCGCTTCTTACAGACTGACCCTGTGGGTTATGAAGATCAGATGAATCTTTATGCTTATGTGGGGAATGATCCGGTAAACATGGTTGATCCCACTGGAAAGTGGGGCGTTGCTGGCGCTATTTGGGGAGCTGTTTCTGGAGGCGTTGGTGGTGCTATAACAGGTTACAAACAAGGAGGTTGGTCAGGCGCACTGAAAGGTGGTGCAGTTGGAGCAGGCACAGGAGCAGTTGTCGGATTTGTTGCACCAACTGCGGCAGGTGCATTTGCGACTAATGCTACTGCCAGTATCCTAGGTCAGATGGGTGGTAATGTAGCTAACGGTGGAAATGCGACTGATAATGTAAGTGTTGTATCCGCAGTTGGAGCTGGTGTAGGTGGAGCTATTGCCAATAGTGCCAAAGCCGTAGGAGCCGTAGCACCAAATATCTACAAGGAAGTTGTAGGTAAAGCTGTTACAGCAAACACTAGCCCAAGCAAGGCTATCGGCTCAGGTATCGTAGCAGTTAGTGAAGGAGTTGGTGCCGCTGTAGGTGAAACTGCTGGGCAGAAATGGAGTGACCTAAAAGATCAAATGGTTGAAGAGATTAAAGAGGGGAGCAACTAGAAATGATAAAATCTAAAAAAATAGAGATTAATGATGCTTAGAAATTTCGCTATATTAGCTTTCATAATTATTGGGCTTTGTGAATTTTTGATCGTAATAGCTCTATTGGCTATAGGTTTGTTTGGTGTTGTAGAAGAACCTAGGGCAACAGAATTAGTCAAGGAACTGTTTTTGACAGGAGCCGTTTTGTTTGGCCCATTTCTGTTTAGCCGATGGTTTATAAAATGTGATTCTTGCGCTAAAAATTTAGTTACATTCAATAATTTTGACGGTAAATCAGTTAGCTGGGATGACTTATTGATTTCAATGGTTAGTAAGAAACCTGTGCAATGTCCTTGTTGTCGAAAACCAAATTACCTTCGAAATAATAAGTCGAATATTTAAGTTAACACTTTGAATCCAAAGCCTCGCTAGTCGGGGCTAGGATTCAACCAAACTAGCAATACTTGCTCTCAATCCAAAGCCAGCGGAAGCTGGTTTTGTTTTTTGGGTCAATGAAAATAGTCGTTTGGTGCCAAATTCAATTGGGTGATCTGCTCAGGCGGGTGATCTTTTAACAAGAGAGCCGTGCCGAAGAAGTTCAAAATCTTTCATCTGGACTTCAGCTTTTTTGCCTTCGCCAATAACTTGATAAAATATCCCCTAGCTTTTACTCCACAACCTTAGCATCAAATTCGCCATCGGCGACTTTAACTCTCACCTTGTCATCCGCTTTGACCATTTTACTGTTGGTGATCACTCTGCCTTGCTCTGTTGTCGCGATGGCGTAGCCTCGGGTGAGGGTGGCTAATGGACTGACAATGTTGAGTTTTTCGGTGTTTTTTTCAAAACGACGCTGGGCGTCGGCCATGCGCTGGTTGAGTAATTTAGGAAGTACTGCTTGGTACTGAGTAAGCTGCTGTTTTGCCATATTAAGTGCGTGTTTGGGCGACTGACTTAACAAGCGCTCTTGATTGACTTCGAGTCTTTGTTTGGCGTTACTTAACCTTTGGTTAAATGCGCGATTAAGGGCGTTATTTAAGTCATCGGTTTGTTGCTGGGCCATTCTCAATTGATAGTTTGGATGCAACAGGCTCAATGCTCGTTTGAGTTGGTTGTGCTGGTTTTTGTTTGCTTGATGCTGGTGCGCATAGGCGCGTACCAAACGATTGCGAAGTTGTTGCAACTGGGCCAAGCGCTCGGAGTTATCACTGCTGACAATCTCCGCTGCAGCCGATGGCGTAGGCGCACGTAAATCAGCAACAAAGTCGGCAATTGAGACATCTATTTCGTGACCAACGGCACTTATAATAGGGATGCCCGAATTATAAATGGTATGTGCCAAGCCTTCGTCATTAAACGCCCACAAATCCTCTAATGAGCCACCACCGCGACCGACAATCAGTACATCGACCTCTTGTCGCACATTGGCTGTATTTATCGCCCAAATAATATTGCCCGGCGCGTGTTCGCCTTGCACCATGGTCGGATAAATGATGACTTCAGTTTGTGGTGAACGACGTTTGAGCACGGTCAAAATGTCATGCACTGCAGCACCAGTCGGACTGGTGACTAGACCAACGCGCTTGGGAGCAACAGGAATGGCTTGTTTGACGTCTTGGTCAAACAACCCCATTTGGCCAAGCTGATGTTTGAGTTGTTCAAATTGTTGTTTTAACAGGCCTTCACCAGCAGGTTCCATAAACTCGACGATGAGTTGATAGTCACCGCGCGGCTCGTAAAGGCTTAATCGTCCGCGAACCAAAACTTGACTGCCATTGTCGATAGGGGCGCTAACATGACGGTTATTGCCTTTGAACATGGCGCCTTTGATTTGGGCTTTTTGATCTTTTAACGAAAAGTACCAATGGCCACTGGAAGCACGGACAAAATTTGAGATCTCACCACTGATCCAAATGTTTAAAAACTCGCCTTCGAGCATCATTCTAACTTTTTGATTTAGCTCAGATACTTGAAATATCTTAGGCTGGCCAACACCTGTTGGGTCGGTTTGTTCGTGGTCTAAAGTCGAAGGTGGGCGAGATGATTGAAACACAGTAAGACTCTTTTGTTGTTGGATAGCAGAAGTCTAACGTTATCCCTGAGTTTGCGCAATCGCAGGGTCAAAGAGGGCTCTGGGCAAACTTGGTAACAAATGTTTAGTAAACTAGTAATTGATTAAAAAATGAAAATGTTTGTTTACCTGAGTCGCCATTTCAACTAAAATGCCTCCGCAACATCAACCCATCTACTTTATGTAAGGTAAAAATTGCCATGTTGCGGATAGTCAAAGAAGCCCTCACGTTTGACGACGTTTTATTAGTTCCAGGTCACTCCACCGTTCTTCCTCACGAAGCCAATTTAAAGACGCGCTTAACTCAGAATATCGAGTTAAATATACCTATGGTCTCTTCTGCTATGGATACAGTAACGGAGAGTCGTTTAGCCATTGCCTTAGCACAAGAAGGTGGTCTCGGTTTTATTCATAAGAATATGTCGATTCAGGCGCAAGCAAACGAAGTGCGCCGCGTTAAAAAATTCGAAAGTGGTGTCGTATCTGACCCAGTCACTGTTTCATCTGAGATTAGCCTTGCAGAAGTGATGCAGCTAGCCGATGAACACGGTTTTTCGGGTTTTCCTGTTGTTGACGAAAACAACAACCTTGAAGGTATTGTCACGGGTCGTGACTTGCGTTTCGAAACAAACTTAAAAGCCAAAGTTAGCTCTGTCATGACGCCTAAAAATAAGCTTGTGACGATTCATGAATCTGCTGAGCGCAGTGAAGTGATGGAGTTAATGCACAAGCACCGTATCGAAAAAATCCTAGTGGTTGATGATGCATTCCGCTTAAAAGGCATGATCACAGTTAAAGATTTCCAAAAAGCCGACAGCAAGCCAAATGCATGTAAAGATTCATTAGGCCGCTTACGTGTTGGTGCTGCAGTTGGTGTTGGCCCGGGCACTGACGAGCGCATTCAAGCGCTAGTTGATGCAGGTGTTGATGTGTTACTTATTGATACGTCACACGGTCACTCTCAAGGTGTACTAGACCGAGTTAAATGGGCACGCCAAAACTTCCCTAATTTAGATATCGTTGGTGGTAATGTTGCGACCGCTGAAGGTGCCAAAGCACTGGTAGAAGCGGGCGTAAATGCGGTTAAAGTGGGTATTGGCCCAGGTTCAATTTGTACGACTCGTATCGTTACAGGCTGTGGTGTTCCACAGATTACTGCAATTGCCGATGCGGTAGAAGCGGTTGCAGGCCAAAACATTCCAGTTATTGCCGATGGTGGTATTCGCTTCTCGGGTGATATCTCTAAAGCGTTAGTTGCTGGTGCAAGCTGTGTAATGGTCGGCTCTATGTTAGCAGGTACCGAAGAAGCACCAGGTGACGTAGAACTTTACCAAGGTCGTTACTACAAATCTTATCGCGGTATGGGTAGCTTAGGTGCAATGAACCAAAGCCACGGCTCATCAGACCGTTATTTCCAAAAAGACGACAACAAAGAGAAGCTAGTACCAGAAGGTATCGAAGGTCGTGTTGCGTATAAAGGTCCAATCGAAAACATCATTCACCAACAGCTTGGTGGTATTCGTTCGGCAATGGGCTTAACAGGTTGTGCGAGTATTCCAGAAATGAATACCAAACCTCAGTTTGTTCGCGTGACCTCTGCCGGTATGGGCGAGTCGCACGTACACGATGTACAAATTACTAAAGAAGCACCGAACTACCGTTTGGGCTAATCGTCAGTTTTAACGTTTAAACTGACAGGTAATTCATACTCAGACCGAACCCATTCGGCGTTCGGTCTTTTATCACTTAGTTAACTATAATCATTAAGTTAACTCATAATTAAAAGGCTAAAACATGTCCATGACACAAGACATTCACCAGCATAAAATTTTAATTTTAGATTTTGGCTCCCAGTACACTCAACTTATCGCTCGTCGCGTTCGTGAAATCGGCGTTTATTGTGAGCTTTGGGCGTGGGACGTCACCGAAGAACAAATCAAAGAATTTAATCCAAACGGTATTATCTTAGCCGGTGGTCCTGAGTCAGTAACCGCTGACAATTCGCCACGTGCTCCAGAGTATGTATTTGAAGCAGGCGTGCCAGTCTTAGGCATCTGTTACGGCATGCAAACTATGTCACAACAACTGGGCGGTGCTGTTGAGATTTCAATGGAGCGTGAATTTGGTTACGCCCAAGTTGAAGTGGTTGCTGAATCAGCATTGACTAAAAACATCGAAGACTCAATCGCTGCAGATGGTAATGCATTATTAGACGTTTGGATGAGCCACGGTGATAAAGTCAGCGCTATTCCATCAGGCTTCCAAATCGTTGCAAAAACAGACAGCTGTCCGTTTGCAATCATGTCCCACGAAGAAAAGCGTTTTTATGGCGTACAGTTCCACCCTGAAGTAACTCACACTAAACAAGGTCTTCGTTTACTTGAAAACTTTGTATGTAACATCAGTGGCTGTGAAAAGTTATGGACCGCAGGTCGTATTATCGATGACGCAATTGAAAAAATGCGTGAGCAAGTGGGTGATGACGAGGTTGTACTTGGCTTATCAGGCGGTGTTGATTCATCGGTTGTGGCTATGTTGTTGCACCGAGCAATTGGCGACAAACTGACTTGTGTATTTGTAGATAACGGCTTGTTGCGTCTTAACGAAGGCAAACAAGTTATGGAAATGTTTGGCGACCATTTTGGTCTGAACATTGTTCATGTTAATGCAGAACAGCGCTTCTTAGATCGCTTAAAAGGCGAAAACGATCCTGAGAAAAAGCGCAAGATCATTGGTAATGTGTTTGTTGAAGTGTTTGATGAAGAAGCTAGTAAGCTCAAAAACGCTAAATGGTTAGCACAAGGTACGATTTATCCGGATGTAATCGAGTCTGCTGCATCAGCAACAGGTAAAGCACATGTGATCAAGTCTCACCATAATGTAGGTGGTCTGCCAGAAGACATGGAGCTAGGCTTAGTTGAGCCACTACGTGAACTATTTAAAGATGAAGTTCGCAAAATTGGTCTAGAGCTAGGTTTGCCATACGACATGTTGTACCGCCATCCGTTCCCTGGACCGGGTCTAGGTGTGCGTATTCTTGGTGAAGTTAAAAAAGAGTATGCTGACTTACTTCGTCGTGCCGATGCGATTTTCATCGAAGAATTACACAAAGCCGATTTGTATAACAAAGTAAGCCAAGCGTTTACGGTATTTTTACCTGTACGTTCGGTCGGTGTTATGGGCGATGGCCGTAAATACGATTGGGTTGTCAGCTTGCGTGCTGTTGAAACCATCGACTTTATGACGGCGCATTGGGCTCATTTGCCATACGATTTCTTAGGTCGAGTATCGAACCGTATTATCAACGAAATCGATGGCATTTCGCGTGTCGTTTATGACATTAGTGGTAAGCCACCGGCGACGATTGAGTGGGAATAACCTGTACGGGTTTAATTAGATTTTAAAACACTAAAAAGGCGCTTTTAATGAGCGCCTTTTTTAGTTTCGAGCCGCTCGTTTTCTGATGAAAGTTTGAAAAGCTTGACCCAGAATGCACCTTCAAATAAGACGCCAAGGGCAATCACCAAAAAACTTTCCGCTGCCATGCCAAGGGTATAAAGCACTATGGCAATGACTAAAAATGCGACTGGAATTAAACTTTTTAATAAGCGTTCCATTAGTCTTCTCCTTCAAATCGGGCAGTCTTGATGGTTATCAACAATAACTAGCTAACGCGATCTAGAGATTCAATTTCACTTTTTAACGAATAGTTTTTGTCAGTTACAATTTTTTCTAGTACAGCAACTCGTTCTTTCAAGCGATCGATTTCGGCTTGGGCATCGTCACTGACGCCTTTGTTTTGATTTTTTTCTTTGGCGATTTGCAGTTTTACTTTCTGCTCATACGCTGAATAAAATAGGCCACCGACAATTGCGACGATAGCAACGAGAATTAGCAAGGGGTCCATGATATTGTCCTTTTTTTGAACTGATAGTTAAGTTGTAATGCATAATTGCTTGTTGAGCAAGGTTCAATTAGCGTGCCAAACTGTAATGCTTGTTTTTAAAGGGAATGTGCCAGAATAACTGGTTTTTTTAATGGTACAACTCGCCAACAAGTGAGAAAATTAACCAATATTTTTATAGATTCAATCATCATGACCACACTCGACCAAGATATTAAATTTATGCAAAGGGCTATGGCTCTTGCATCACAAGCGGAGCAACTCGGTGAAATACCCGTCGGGGCCGTTTTGGTTCGTGATGGCGAAATTATAGGCGAAGGTTTTAATCAAGCCATCACCCGCCATGATCCTACCGCTCATGCAGAAGTCATGGCTTTGCGAGACGCCGGAGTTCAGGTCGAGAATTATCGTTTGATCAATACTACTTTGTACGTAACGTTAGAGCCCTGTGTTATGTGCTCAGGTTCTTTGGTACATGCACGAGTTGACCGTTTAGTTTATGGTGCAAAAGACTACAAAACCGGTGCCGTTGAAAGCGTGATGCAATTGTTGCGACACGATAGTCACAATCATAAGGTTGAATGTATTGGTGGTGTGTTAGAGCAAGAATGCAGTCAACAACTGTCTGATTTTTTTAAGCGTCGACGAGAAGAAAAGAAACGGTTAAAGCAATTGCGCCAGACCCAAAACGCAAAAGACAACGATTAATCGTTGTCTTCGTTGTGTGCGTCTTCAAAGCGCATGGTCACTTGCTTTATACGGCGATGGACCACTCTTTTAATCGCGGCTTTTCTGGCCACGCGACGTCGAGTTTTATCCAAGAACCGTTTGTCACGCGCAAGTCGCGGGGTTCTTCTTCGTTTGAACATGGTTGTTCCTTGTTAAATTTGAGCAAAGTGTATGTCATCAGTTTGACATTTGTATGACAGAGCGCCTTTTGGGCTTATTCTGAGTCGTCAGACTCGGCCTCTTGTTGGCTGACTTGTTGTTTTCTCTGTTCTAACTTTTGTTCTAGTTTTTGTTCTATTTTTAATTGTTGGGCCGCTTGCTCGTCAATCCAAGTCAGAGTGTCATAATAACGTCTGATATTTGAGACGTAAGTGACGGCTTCGTCACCGCGAGCAAACCCATATCGAGTGGTCTTATAATACTTCTTTTGACGCAACTTAGGTAGATGTTGTTTTACGTCAACCCACTTATCTGGATCACCACCGAGTTGTCGTGTTAGCTTTCGCGCATCTTGTACGTGCCCCCAACCGACATTGTACGCTGCTAAAGCAAACCAAGGGCGGTCAGACTCATTGATCCTATCTGGTACTCGCTGAATTAGCAGGTTGAGGTATTTGGCACCGCCTCGGATATTCGACTCGGCGTCGAGCCGGCTTTTAACTCCCATTTGTTTCGCGGTAGGCTGAGTTAACATCATGATGCCCCTCACACCCGTTGGAGATTTGGCGCGTGGGTTCCAGTGTGACTCCTGATAACTTTGAGCTGCGATTAAGCGCCAATCCAAATCTCCAGAATAATCTTGAAACCAAGTTTTATATTTAGGTAACACTTCATCGACAGCTTTCATAAACAAACGTGTATCAACGTAATTGAACTGCTCGACGTGACCAAAATACTTATCTTCTAGGGCTGTTAGTTCACCGGATTGATGTAACTCGCCAAAAAACTCAATCAATACCGCATATAACGAATCATCGTCATTTTTGTTCATTAACCAACTGAGCGGTAACTCTTCTCTTACTGTAAACGCAACGCTGATATCAGGGTAATAGCGGCGAATCAAAGCCAAGCTGTGTGAGTCGGCGAGGGTATAATCAATTTCTTCAGCCATGAGCTGCTCGAGTAGATCGTTTTGGTCTGCAAGATCAATGTTTTCAACCTCAAGATTGGGAAACAAGGTTTGCTGCGCGGCCATTAACTCAGCGTGATTTGTATGGCTGCCTACGGTAATTGGAGCATCTACTTCTTCAAACGATTTTGGGCGTTGCCTGCCTTGTTTAAAAACAAGTTTTTGGTCGATGTAAAAATACGGCGGTGCAAATCGAAAGGCCTCGGCACGAGATTCTGTTTTGGCGATGCCACCTATGACAATGTCGACATGACCAGATTTGAGCTTGGGCAGCAATTCCGCGATGTGAAAGCTAGGAACTAAGTTTACGTCGAGATTGAGGTATTCTCCTAAACGTTGGCTGAGCTCGTATTCAAAACCTGCAGCACCACTTGCATCGATGTAGTAACTAGTTGGATTAAATAAAATACCAATGTTAATAACTTGTCGTTGTTGCAACTTTTCGAGGTGGCTTTTTTCCATCTGCGGCGAGCAGGCTAATACAAACAGGCTAAGCACAACGGCTAACACCGAGCGCCACTGAACTTGCCGAATAGTATAAAAGAAGCCTGCGTTTTGTATCATTATTGGGGTCGCCATCAAGGTTTTGCTATGTTGTTCTTCAGGATTGAAAAAATTTGATCTTTATGCCCTTAAACTAACACACAATTCTGTTTATTGGTAAAGTTTGCAGGTATACTGCGCACCTAATTTTTTTCCTTTCAACATGAACGGTGAATTGGCAATGTTAATCCTTCGTGGTGCTCCGGCTCTCTCTGACTTTCGAGTCAACAAATTAATGTCTGCGTTTAATCAGCACGGACTCAATATAAAAGATATTTATGCTGAGTTTGTCCATTTCGCAGAAATAGAATCTGAACTATCCGACTCCGAATTAGACAAACTCAACGCCTTATTAGAATATGGCCCCAAAATTGAGTCTCATCCCCCCAGCGGAAAGTTAATTTTAGTCACCCCTCGTCCCGGCACCATTTCTCCTTGGTCCACCAAAGCAACCAACATCGCCAACAACTGCGGCCTAAACAAAGTAAAAAGAATTGAACGTGGTATCGCTTACTACGTAGAAACCTCCTCCGAACTCTCATCTCAACAGCTTCAAGTTATTTATTCAGAATTACACGACCGTATGACCGAGTCTGTGTTTGATAGCTTACAATCGGGTAATGCCTTATTTGTCCAAGAAACACCAAAGCCATTAACTTCTGTTGATGTGTTAGGCGGTGGTCGCGATGCATTAGCTAAAGCAAACTTAGACATGGGCCTTGCACTAGCTGAAGATGAAATTGACTACTTAGTTGAGAGCTTTAAGAAGTTAGAGCGCAATCCTAATGACATTGAGCTTTATATGTTTGCCCAAGCAAACTCTGAGCATTGTCGTCACAAGATCTTTAATGCGGATTGGACCATCGATGGGGTTGAGCAGCCTAAATCTCTGTTCAAAATGATAAAAAATACGTTTGAACAAACGCCAGAATACGTCACCTCAGCATACAAAGATAACGCAGCGGTAATGCACGGTTCGGAAGCGGGTCGCTTTTTTGCTGATCCAGTGACGAGTCAGTACAAGTATCACCACGAAAACATCGACATTTTGATGAAAGTCGAGACGCATAACCACCCGACGGCGATTTCACCATACCCAGGTGCGGCAACAGGTTCAGGTGGTGAAATTCGTGATGAAGGTGCAACAGGACGTGGTTCTAAACCTAAAGCCGGTTTGGTTGGTTTTACGGTATCTAACTTGCGTATTCCGGGTTTTGAACAACCTTGGGAAAACGACTACGGCAAGCCAAGTCGTATTGTTAATGCCCTTGATATTATGACCGAAGGCCCACTAGGTGGCGCGGCATTTAACAACGAATTTGGTCGCCCAAATATCTTAGGTTATTTCCGTACCTTTGAAGACAAAGTTAACAGCTTTAACGGCGAAGAAGTTCGCGGTTATCACAAGCCTATTATGATTGCTGGTGGTCTTGGTAACATTCGTCGTGAGCATACCAACAAAGGAACCATTCCTGTCGGTGCCAAGCTTATTGCGCTTGGCGGCCCTGCAATGAACATTGGCCTTGGTGGCGGTGCAGCTAGCTCGATGGCATCTGGTCAGTCAAACGAAGATTTGGACTTTGCGTCGGTACAACGTGAAAATCCAGAGATGGAGCGTCGTTGTCAGGAAGTTATCGACAAATGTTGGCAGTTAGGCGACGCAAACCCTATCGCATTTATCCATGACGTAGGCGCAGGTGGCCTTTCAAACGCATTCCCTGAGCTCGTTGATGACGGTGAGCGTGGCGGTCGTTTTGAGTTACGTAACGTACCAAACGACGAGCCAGGAATGTCACCATTAGAAATTTGGTGTAACGAATCTCAAGAGCGTTATGTATTAGCAGTTGCGCCTGAAAACATGGCTAAGTTTGAAGAGATTTGTCAGCGTGAGCGCGCGCAATATGCAGTGGTTGGTGAAGCAACAGAAGAGCGTCACTTGACCTTGACTGATGAGCACTTTGATAACAAACCAGTTGATTTACCGCTTGATGTTTTATTAGGTAAGCCACCAAAAATGCACCGCGATGTTGAATCAAAGCACACCACTGGTTCTGAGCTTGATACTTCGGCTATTGAGCTGGCAGACGCGGCAGAGCGAATCCTACGACTTCCTACAGTGGCAGAAAAAACCTTCCTTGTTACTATCGGTGACCGCTCGGTTACGGGTATGGTTGCTCGAGACCAAATGGTTGGTCCTTGGCAGGTTCCTGTTGCGGACGTTGCTGTAACCGCAGCAGCACTGGACAGCTACCACGGTGAAGCAATGGCAATGGGTGAACGCACGCCAATTGCACTGTTAAACTACGGCGCTTCTGCGCGTATGGCCGTAGCAGAGTCAATTACCAATATTGCAGCTTCTGATATTGGCGAATTAAAACGTATTAAAATGTCTGCAAACTGGATGGCAGCGGCAGGGCACCCAGGCGAAGACGCGGGTTTATACGAAGCGGTAAAAGCAGTGGGTGAAGAGTTATGTCCAGCATTGGATATTACGATTCCAGTCGGCAAAGACTCAATGTCGATGAAAACTCAATGGCAAGATGACAACGGTGAAGACAAGTCTGTGACTGCACCTCTGTCATTGGTTATTACTGCGTTTGCTCGTGTTGAAGATATTCGCAAGACATTAACGCCACAGTTACGTACTGACAAAGGCGCGTCCAAGCTGATCTTGATTGACTTAGGTAACAAACAAAACCGCATGGGTGCGAGTTGTTTAGCCCAGGTTTACAACCAATTAGGTACGCAAGCACCAGACGTAGACTCTCCTGAGTTACTGAAAGGCTTTTTTAATGGTGTTCAGGCGCTATTAGCTGATAACAAATTGATGGCTTACCACGACCGTTCAGACGGTGGTTTGTTCTCAACCGTAACTGAAATGGCCTTCGCGGGTAAAGCCGGGGTTGAGGTTGACCTTGATGGATTGGGCAATGATGCGCTCTCTATTTTATTCTCAGAAGAACTAGGTGCGGTTGTCCAAGTTGCTGAGTCCGACTTAGATTCAGTTATGGCGGTATTGGCAGATAACGGTTTAGCTGAATTGAGCCATGTAATTGGTTCGGTCAATGACAATGATAAAGTGAGCTTTGCCTTCAACGGTGACGTTGTTCTTGAAAATACTCGTACTCATTACCGTACAGTATGGGCCGAAACGACCTATCAAATGCAAGCTCGTCGCGACAACCCAGAATGTGCTAAACAAGAATTTGACGCTAAGTTTGATGCCGCCGATCCAGGTCTTCACGCAGAGCTAAGCTTTGATATTAATGAAGATGTTGCTGCCCCTATTATTGCCAAATCAATGGCCAATGCAGCACCTAAAGTAGCGATTTTACGTGAGCAAGGTGTGAACTCACATGTCGAAATGGCAGCCGCCTTTAACCGAGCTGGGTTTGATGCCATTGACGTTCACATGAGTGACTTACAAAGCGGTCGTGTAACCCTTGAGTCGTTTAGAGGTCTTGTTGCTTGTGGTGGTTTCTCATACGGTGACGTTTTAGGTGCCGGTGAAGGCTGGGCAAAATCTATTTTGTTTAATGAAGAATTGGCCGCTCAATTTAAGGCTTTCTTCCACCGAGAAGACACCTTCAGCCTTGGTGTGTGTAACGGTTGTCAGATGATGTCTAACTTGCGCTCACTTATTCCGGGTGCAGATCACTGGCCACGTTTTGTGACTAACAAGTCAGAGCGCTTTGAAGCGCGCTTTAGCTTAGTTGAGATCAAACCAACGCCTTCAGTATTCTTTGCTGGAATGGAAGGTTCGCGCATGCCGATTGCGGTATCACACGGTGAAGGTCGTGCAGAATTTGCTAACGCTGATGCCATCGCTCAGGCTGTCGAATCTGGCACAGTAGCTATGCAATACATCAACAACCGTGGTGAACAAACGGAAGTGTACCCTGCTAATCCAAATGGCTCTCCGCAGGGTATTACATCACTGACGACAACAGATGGTCGCGTTACCATTATGATGCCACACCCAGAACGTGTGTTCCGTACCGTGAGTAATTCTTGGCACCCTGACGAGTGGCAAGAAGATAGCCCTTGGATGCGCATGTTCCGCAACGCGCGTAAGTGGGTTGGCTAGTCTAGTAACTTAACGCTATAGTTGAAGGGCTATTACCAAAAAGTCCTATTAGCAACATGGCTGTTAGTTATTGACCAATCTGTGTAGAAAAAGCCATCGATGAGATGGCTTTTTTGTTATTTTATTAATTTTTTTGAAAATAAATGAAAGATTGCCCTTTATAATCGTGTCTATTGACGCCATAAAGAGCCTTTAAATCGAGAGCTTTAAGGAACGATTGTATTTTGACTACATTACAACAACGTCTGGACGAACTTTCCTCCGCTGAGTACACCGCTGCCGTTAAAGAGATCCGTCGTGGGATCGAGCGAGAAACCTTAAGAGTTTCTCCCGAAGGTAAAATTTCTCAACGAGAACACCCTAAGTTATTGGGCGCTGCGTTAACGCACCCATACATTACAACGGACTACTCAGAAGCGTTGTTGGAATTGATCACGCCTCCTTCAAACAATATTGAGGAAACATTTGGTCAGCTTCAAGATATTCATCATTTTGTCAGTAAAAACATTGGCGATGAGGTTTTGTGGCCAATGAGTATGCCTTGTTTTATCAAGCATCAAGATGAAATTCCGATTGCCTATTACGGTGAGTCGAATATTGGCAAAATGAAGCGCACTTACCGAAAAGGCTTAAAAAACCGATACGGCTCGATGATGCAAGCGATCGCGGGCATTCATTACAACTTTTCATTACCTGGTGAATTTTGGGAGCTTTATCAAAAGACCCAAGGAGACACCTCAGATCTAAACACGTTCCAATCCGAGCAATACATGAGAATGGTTCGTAACGTGAAGCGTTACGTGTGGATCATTACTTATTTGTTTGGTGCTTCCCCGGCTATGTGTCGTTCGTTCCTAGAAGGTGAGGACGATGTGCTGCCTTTTGAATCGCTTGGCAAAGGCACGGTTTATTTACCTCATGCTACGTCGTTGCGAATGAGTGACTTGGGATACACGAATTCTGCGCAATCTTCGTTGAATGTTGAATACGGTACGTTACAAAACTACATCACTAAGCTCAGAAGGGCCATTCGTACCAAGTCTGAAGAATATAAGGCAATCGGTATTAAAGTTGGCCAAGATTACCAACAGCTTAACGACAATATCTTACAGATTGAAAATGAGCTTTATGCACCAGTGCGTCCTAAGCAGGTAACTCGCTCAGGTGAAAAGCCAACTGATGCATTAGAGCGCCGCGGGATAATGTACGTAGAGCTTAGGGCGTTGGATGTTAACCCGTTTTCTGCTTACGGTATTTCAAAAGAACAAATGCGAGTTTTGGACTTGTTTATGTTGTTCTGTTTGTTCAACGAACGCGATGAATTAGACTCTGTTCAGCAAGATGAAGCAGATGAAAACATTGACCGCATTGTGTTAAATGGTAGAGCAGAGCAGCTGACTCTCAAATTAGACGGCACGGACAAAGATCGCAACGAGTGGGTTCATGAAATCCTCGATGAAATGGCGGCTATCGCAAAATGGCTAGACAACCATTACGGTGGCATACATTACAGTATTGCGCTTGACCGAGTTAAGCCAGCTGCGGATGACCCTAACAAAACCCTGTCGGGAATGTTGCTCAATGAATTACTCAACGCCAATAAAGACAATGGTCGATATGGACTTGAGTTAGCTAATGGCTACAAGACGCAAGCCTTGGCTCATCAGCCAAATCACTTTAAACCGTCGTTTTTGGTTGAAGAAGGACAAAAGTCAATTGCCAAACAACAGCAAATTGAAGCAAGTGATACATTGAGCTTTGATGAGTTTTTGGAAAACTACTTTAAGTACTAAATTATTAGTAAAAAGTCTGCGGACGTTAATCCCACTATTTTACGCCACGCTTGTTTAGATGCTTAAACCAGCGTGGCGCTCAGCAAGTCTAATCTCCAACTTAACGCAATATCCCGTCTGTACTGTTTTTTTCTGACGTTGTTTATTTATACTCAGTTTGGTTATAGTCATTTGTTACCGATAACAAAGGTTTATCCATCCAAACAATTCAGGGTACGAATATGCGGACAACAACAGTAATTTCAAAAAAAGCGATACTAAAAATTGCATCATTTCTTCTCCTCAGTCTCTGTGCTGTGGCTAATATCAATGCGTCTGAGTTTTCTCGAAATGTTGATATCGACAACAAAACAACGACGAGTCACACCACTAAAATTGGCGGTAAAAAAATAAAATACACAGCAACAGTGGGTACACAACCTGTCTGGGATGAAGAAGGCCACCCCACCGCAACGCTGTTTTATACCTATTATCAACGCACCGACATTAAAGATACGGCAAGTCGCCCGTTGCTGATTTCGTTTAATGGCGGCCCAGGTTCGGCGTCTGTTTGGATGCATGTTGCATACACGGGACCAAAAGTATTAAACGTCGATGACGAAGGCTACCCACTGCAACCTTATGGCGTTAAGACTAATCCTTACTCGGTATTAGATGTGGCTGACATTGTATTTGTTAATCCAGTGAATACTGGCTACTCCCGTGTTTTGCCAAACAAAGAAGGCAAAATGCCTTCAAAAGCAGAGCAAAAATCGATGTTTTTTGGTGTGAATGCTGATATTGAATACTTAGCCGATTGGGTTAATACCTTCGTTACTCGATATAACCGCTGGCGCTCTCCTAAATATTTAATTGGTGAAAGCTATGGGACCACTCGTGTATCTGGACTCGCGTTAGAGTTACAAGGTCGTCAATGGATGTATTTGAACGGCGTTGTGTTAGTTTCACCAACGGATATTGGTATTGAACGAAAAGGCCCAGTAAAAGCAGCCAATCGCTTACCGTATTTTGCAGCTGCTGCCTGGCACCACAAAGCATTGTCGAGCGAGCTTCAAGATTTAGATTTAGATGAGTTACTCCCTCAAGTAGAGCGTTTTACTCTTGAAACTTACCTGCCTGCGTTAGCCAAAGGCGGCTTTATTTCTGAGCAAGAAAAACAAGCGGTCGCAGAGCAAGTCTCAAAGTATTCTGGTTTGTCCGTTCAAGAAGTGATTCGAAATAACTTAGATGTATCGACTTCGTACTTTTGGAAAGAATTGTTACGAGAACGTGGTCAAACGGTTGGTCGTCTTGATTCTCGATATTTAGGCATAGATGAAAAGGACACTGGCAGTCGTCCTGATTATTACGCCGAGCTCACCTCTTGGTTACACAGCTTTACCCCTGCGATTAATTACTACTTGAGAGAAGAATTGGGATACGTTACAGACGTTAAGTACAATATGTTTGGTAATGTGCATCCATGGGATCGCAGTAACAATAATACGGGTAAAAATTTGCGATTGGCGATGGCCCAAAATCCATACCTTAACGTCATGGTACAAGCGGGCTACTACGATGGCGCAACAAATTACTTTGATGCTAAGTACACTATGTGGCACCTAGATCAAAGTGGTAAAATGAAGGATCGTCTTTCTTTTAAAGGCTATCGAAGTGGCCATATGATGTACTTGCGTTACGAAGATCTTAGACAGTCAAACGAAGACCTGCGTCAGTTTATTTTAAACACAATTCCATCAACTACGATGCCAGCAAAGTATTGATAACACAGCTTTTACAAGCAAAAAAAAGGCGAGTACGTATAGGTACTCGCCAAACTAACAACAACTTCCAGGGAATGAAAAAAACTGCTTTCACTATGTTAGACAGCTCTTTTCTGGAAAGTTCGATCTTTTTTAAGAAAAATCGTAATTATTTTACAAAGCCTTGATTACAATTAAATTAAATAACGTAAAAAACAGGCGAATAATTTCAAAAAGCAAAAAAAAACGAGTAAATTAATTACTCGTCGAAGATAACAACAATTTCAGGGAAAAACTCTGTTAATACTTTGTTAGACACGCTTCTCACAAAAAGTTCAAAATGTAGTGAAAATAATATGAAAAAGTTTTTAATTGCGCTGATTTTTCCATTTCTACTTGCCTCCTGTACCACCCCTCAACCTAAAAACATTTCAAACGTTTGTGAGATCTTCAAAGAGCGTGAAGATTGGTGGGATGACGCCAATGATATGAATGATCGCTGGGGCACGCCGATCCACGTGGTGATGGCTATGATGTATCAAGAGAGTTCGTTTAAAGCAGATGCCGCACCACCGATGGAATACTTTTTGGGCTTTATTCCAATAGGCCGAGCAAGCTCAGCGTATGGTTATTCACAGGCCAAAACGGGCACTTGGGACGAATACAAAAGAGAATCTGGTAATAGCTGGGCTGACCGAGATGATTTTGAAGATGCCGTTGATTTTATGGGTTGGTATACAAACAAAACCTATCGCATAAATAAGGTGTCTAAGTGGGATGCCAAAAATCAATATCTCAATTATCACGAAGGTTGGGGTGGCTATAAGCGCAAAACTTATCGCAAAAAAGCTTGGTTAGTAAAAGTTGCTAAAAAAGTCGACGCCCGAGCCAAACGCTACGCCCAACAATTACGAGGCTGCGAAGACTACCTTAACTCGAGTTGGTTGTGGCGATTAATGTTTTATTAATCCCCACATATCAAGGATACAAAAGATAAGGTTGACGCTGGCGCTCAAAAACATCGAGTGCCGGTTGCCAACTCACTTTAATTTCTTGTTCCGACATCCCTTTTTCAATTTGCTTGCGAAGTTGGTCAGTTCCGGCCAACTTATCAAAAAAATCTGCCCGGCTAAAAAAAGTTAAAGTATCTTTTTGTTCAAGGTTTTCGACCGATAGATTATACCGCTCAAATTGTTTATACCAATCTAACAAGTAACTCAAATTGAGGTGTTCGATCTCAGTACTTCGCAAGTCTTGCCCTGTTAGCTTTATGCCTTTTAACTTTGGATTTTTGGCGGCGAGTGGCTTTACTTCTGGGGTAAACTCAAAGTCGCCACTATGCGCTTGGTGATGGCCAATAACTTGAAACGGAAAATCAGTACCGCGACCAATGCTTATAGGTGTCGCCTCAAATAAGCAAAGACTTGGGTACAGCCTAATTGCTTGTTGATTGGGTAAATTAGGGCTCGGTGCAACAGGTAAGGTGTATTCAGTACTGCGAGTGTAATTGCGGACCGGGATTACTGTTAATTTGAGCTTAGACTTGTCACTGGATTGAGGTGTTGAACCTTCGATTAACAAGGGGTCTATTGAATTTAGCCAGTCTTCACCTACGGCCATTTTTGCGATTTCACCCACCGTCATTCCGTGCACCATGGGAATCGGTAACAAGCCGACAAAAGACCGAAATTTTGCATCGAGCATAGGCCCAGAAACGGTACTGATGTGTGGGTTAGGTCGGTCCAAAACAACAAACTCGATATTTGCTTGTTGCGCCGCTTGCATCATATAAAACAAGCTGTTTATGTATGTATAAAAGCGCGCACCGACGTCTTGAATGTCAAAAATCAACACATCAAGATCTTCAATCACCTCTCGATTAGGGCGTTTTGAACGACCATAAATAGAAACGATAGGAAGTCCAGTAACAGGGTCAACACTCGAGTTAAAGGTTTCACCAGCACTTAGGGTACCGCGGATACCGTGCTCAGGGGCAAATAGTCTGACGACTTGTACTTGGTTTTTTAACAACTCGTCGACCAAATGCTGGTTTGGAATTTGACCTTTGGTAATGATGGATGTTTGGTTAACAACAAGACCCACGCGTTTGTTTTTGATAAGCGGCAGGTATAAGTGAGGTTGTTCTGCACCTGTTAAAAGAGGTGTGTCATTGGCAGAAGTAGGCATTGCTATACCTACAACACCCCAGCTGGTCACAAAAAAAGCCATAACAAACAAAGCTCTAAGGATGACGCGGTTAGTGAGCTTGGCTAAAACAGAATGAATGTTTTGGTGATTACTTATTGTCATTTTTTTCTGAAACCGTCCAAAGTTTAATTAGTTATCCGTCATTTCTTTAACGTCTTCAGGGGTGTCACCGCTGTGTTTTTCGGCCAGTCTCAAAAAACCATTGGCGTTTTCTAGTCGTTGCTCGGCTTGTGATTTAGTCAGGTTGAGCTTGCCCATTAAAATCGCAAGCTTAACGTTGTTATCACTTTGCTCGAGTAGCTGCTCGGCGCGCTGTTTATCACATTTCAAAGCTTGTTCTATGATTCGAATTGCTCGTAATGTTAGTTTGTTGTTAGACACATTTACGTCGACCATGAGGTTTTCGTAACACTTGCCAAGTTGCACTAGAGAGCCAGTACTTAGTCGATTGAGGATAAGCTTTTGAGCGGTACCCGCTTTTAGTCGAGTAGAGCCTGTGAGTATTTCTGGTCCTACGTTGGCGGCAATGGCGACGCTACTCAGTTGGTTAAGTGTTGCTGTCGGGTTACATGTAACAGTTATGGTTGGTGCACCGATTTGGTTAGCATATTCTATGCCTCCAATGACGTAAGGTGTTCGGCCACTTGCAGCAATGCCAACGACAACGTCATTCGGCGTTAAGCGCAAATGGTGCAAGTCGTCTTTGCCCATTTGTTCGTTGTCTTCAGCGCCTTCGACGGCTTTGAACATGGCAGTATTACCGCCAGCTATTAAGCCAATAACTTGTTCAGACTTGGTGCTAAAGGTTGGTGGGCACTCTACTGCATCAAGTACACCAAGACGACCGCTGGTACCTGCGCCCATATAAATTAATCTTCCACCGAGTTTGAGTTGAGTTACGATGAGATCAATCGCAAGACCAATTTGGGGTAAGACGGGTTTTAGACTCTCAGCGATTTGGTTATCTTCTTGGTTCATCAAGTGGACAATTTGTTCACTATTCATTTCATCAAGGGTCATCGAATTAGGATTTCGAGACTCGGAAACGAGTTGCTCAAGTGGAGTAAGCCTTGACTCAGAAGAATCAGTTGAGTCAGATGAACTAACATCGCTCTGCAATGATTGGCTGTGTGAATAAGAGGTCGTCAATGCATTTGAATCAACTGACAAGGTTGAAACAAATTGCTTAAAGTCATTTCGAAGCTGATAGTATTTGTCTGCTTGTACTTGCCATGGTCCAAATAAACATGCGGCGAATGCGGCCCCTGTAATCGAAGGTTGGGGCAAATAGGTAAGAGAGCCACAGCCCATGTCTTGTAAGTATTCCAGTGTCGCTTTTGCCAAGCCCCCGGTCACAAAGGTGTTTGAGTTTGTCGTAGGTAATAATTCTCTCACTAATTGTAAATGCTGCTGCCAGACATACTGCGCATTTGAGCACGGTGACGGTAAGTTGATAGCATCAACCACTAAAGGCGCGAGCTGCGCATAATCACTTTGTTTGGCGTTGCTCAACCAGGCAAGTACATCGGTGCGATTTTTACCAAGAGAGGTCGCTAAATCGTTGATAAAATCAGAAGGGTTTTCTGATAGTTTGGCGTCGTTACTATTGCTTGCTTGGTATTTGTCTAAATATTGCAAATAAGCCCTAACTGCTAATTGACCTAGACGTGCACCACCGCCTTCATCGCCAATAGGAAAACCCCAGCCACCAGTAAAATGGACCGTTGAGTCTTGGTGATAGGTGGCAACAAAAGAACCTGTACCTAAGGTGACTAAGCGAACGGATTCGGAATGGATCAGCTTTGAATGAGCGATCAAGGTTGCTCCTAGTAAGCTAGATACCGAGTCTTCCATTAATATCAGCTGACACACAGCACTGTCGCGTTTGAACAGTTCAGATTGCAGAGCAGTCAGTGCTTTTTGAGTCAAGGCTTTGGAACCGGCACCAGCGAGTCCGAGAGAAACAACAAAATCGGGCATTGGTCCGTTAGTTATTGACTCACTGACCTGGTCGATAAGACAGTCAATCAACTCAACAAGGGTATTGATACTTTGCGTAAAATCTGCCGATAAGCTACTTGCACCTGACCGATACGAACAAATTGGGGTTATTTCACCTTTGAGTAAGGCGCTATCGGTACTGTGTTCTTGGGTGAATGGACTGAACGCATCGCTTGGGTACACGTGGCCAAGGGTTTTGCTACCTCCGCCGTCTATCGCAATGATATATTTCATAAAACTGTTATCCTGTATGCTATGACGAATGTACTAGAAAGCCGTCAGGATGAAAACCTAACCAAGGAGTCTTTTTTGGGAGTACCTGTCTTCTCTAACTTTGTTGCTTCGCTTTTTTTGTTGGTTATCGCAACGGGACCATTAACGGCGTTTGCATCGGATTCGGCCAAAGCTCAGGCAAATATAGAACAATGGTTACCAAAAGCCATCGGTCAAAAAATCATGCTCGATTTACGCTTTTATTGTCCTTCAGTTAATGGCCCACAGGCAACCAAAAAAGACTGTCGGACACCATTACTCCAATTAACTCCTGAACTGAAAAGCGCTCTGCAACAACAACACATAGGTGGCGTCATTTTATTTTCAGAAAATTTAAAAGATCTGCCTCAAATAAAAGCGCTGACAACTGAACTCAAAAGCATTAACTCTGAGCTGCCAATGTTTGTCGGTATTGATCAGGAGAATGGTCGAGTTGCTCGATTACCTCGGGACAAAGTCACAGCATTTCCTGGCAATATGCCACTAGGCGCCATTTATGCTGGCGACAAGACGCTGGGCAAACAGTTAACTGAGCAAAGCTATCGTCAAACAGGTCAAGCTCTGATGTCATTGGGCTTCAACGTTAATTTTGCGCCTAATGTTGATGTCAATAACAACGCTCAAAACCCTGTGATCAATATTCGTTCTTTTGGTGATAATCCCACTCGGGTTGCCAATCTAGGTAAGTACGCCGTTAATGGTCTACAACAATCTATCTCGGCGGCAATTAAACATTTTCCGGGCCATGGTGATACTAATGTAGACAGCCATACGGGGTTACCACGAGTGATCAAAACCAAACCTCAGGTAACTTCAACAGAACTTGCCCCTTTTAAAAAGATCATAACAGAAGCACAACCCGACTTTGTTATGTCTGCACACATCCAATTTCCCGAGCTTGATGAGACAAAGGTGACGACCAAAAACGGCGATGATATTTTAGTTCCCGCTACTTTTTCTCGGGCGATTTTGACCGATATGCTAAGGGGCGAATTTGGCTTTGAAGGTCTTATTATTACCGACGCGTTAGACATGGCGGCGATAAGTCGTTTTTTTGAGCCAGAGCAGGCAATTCGCAATGCGTTTAAGGCTGGTGCCGATATTGCGTTAATGCCGTTGGTAATCGACTCACCGGCATCTTTAAACACACTTGATCAAACTCTTAGAGCCATTGAGTTTATGGTGTTGAGTGATGATATCAAACGGGATGAAGTTTATGCCTCTTACCAGCGCATCACAGCGATAAAACGGAAGCTGGCGCGCAAAAAACGATTGCCACCTTTGTCAGAGATAGAAAAACAAAGCAGAATCTTGGCTCAGACCATTGCCGAGCAAAGTGTGTATATGTCGTCTTTATCGAATAAAAACAAAACCACAGGCCCCCTGATGACCAAACAACAGCGCTTGTTTGCAGTGATGCCAGATAGTGGTAAATGTCGTGCGTTACTCAGTGGTCTACAAAAGCAACTTTCATCAAACCACTTGTGTTGGGACATCCAGCAACTTAATGATGCGTTAAAATCTAAGGCCTCCAAACTTGAGTTGCAAAAGCTAATGGCTAAATACGATGCCCTGTTAGTGTCGAGTTTAACTCCGAGGCAAGCCAACCCCGAGATGGTTGGTGTCGACCCAGATCAAAGACGATTATTAAAATCACTGACGGCTAAGGCCATACTCAGTAATAACTTGGCGTTAATACAAATGGCAAAACTACAACCAATGAAAACCGCAGTAGTTAGTCTTCGTGCTCCTTATGATCTCAAGTATTACCCAAATGACCTAGACTGGCAGTTTGCGACCTTTTCATACAACGTTATTGAAGAGACCAGTGTTAACAAAGAGGCAGGCCCTTCAACGTTGATTTACTCACCCGTGTTTGATGCGCTTGCTAAGGCACTATTAGGTAAAATAAAAAATAGTGCGCAATTACCCGTCGACATTGATTCTGTTTAGCGGAAACAGTTGATATTATGTGGCTAATATAAAAATGAATGTAAAGATACCCTACAAATGAATACAGTATTCCTAAATGGCGAATTCATGCCAGCAGAACAAGCTAAAATCTCACCAATGGATCGTGGATTTTTGTTTGGTGATGGTGTGTATGAGGTTGTTCCTTCGTACAATGGTAAATATATTGGTTTTGCACCCCATCTTGCCCGGATGTTTGTCGGTTTGGATACAATAGAAATCAATTTAGGGTACAGCGAGTCTGA
Source organism: Psychrosphaera ytuae (assembly GCF_017638545.1). Taxonomy (NCBI): domain Bacteria; kingdom Pseudomonadati; phylum Pseudomonadota; class Gammaproteobacteria; order Alteromonadales; family Pseudoalteromonadaceae; genus Psychrosphaera; species Psychrosphaera ytuae. The sequence goes on along the minus strand of NZ_CP072110.1, from coordinate 1,373,872 downwards.
GCTTCGCGATATTTGTGATCGACTTATAGCGGAAAACAGCAACGATGAAAACGGTGGTAATTTAGGTGTTTACATCCAAGTATCTCGAGGGGTCGAAGCGAAACGTTACCACGCATATACAAACACGGGTAAGCCGACATTATTTATTCACACTTTTGCTATCGCTCCCCCACCGAGTGTTGATGCACCAAAAGCATACCGCGTTAATATGACTCAAGATTTGAGATGGCAGCGCTGTGACATTAAGACTACCTCGTTGTTGGGCAATGTTATGCATTTCCAACAAGGATACGCCAACGGGTTTGATGAAACTATTTTGTTTGACCACAATGATTTTGTGACTGAAGCTTCATCAAGTAACGTGTTTATCGTTAAAGACGGTGTAATCAAAACCCCTAAGCTGGATAATCACAAGCTTGCCGGTATTACTCGACTTATGCTGCTGGATATTTTGCGTAAACACAGTGACTTTAAAGTTGAAGAAACGGATATCAGCCGAAGTGAGCTTCTGGCAGCTGATGAAGTTTGGTTAACAAGTGCAACTAAGCAAGTCGGAGCGGTTACCGAGGTGGCGGGTACCTTGATTAACAACGGCAAAATTGGCCCTGTATGGCCACAAGTTCAAGGCTTATTTAGTCAATATATGTTTGAAGAATAACGACGGAGAAATTATGGCATCACCACTAATCGAACTGAATATCGTTTCACCAAACCAACCTGTTTTCAAAGGCATGGTACAGTCACTTGTGGTCAAAGGCAGTGAAGGTGAGTTAGGCGTTCAATATGGTCATGCTCCGTTGTTAGCTTCGATAAAGCCAAGCATGCTCCGATATACCAATGAGTCAGGTAATGATGAGGCCGTGTATGTGGCAGGTGGCATAGTTGAAATTCAGCCTAATCAAGTTAATGTGATGGCCGATGTTGCCGCGCGCGGCGAGCAAATTGATAGAGAAAAAGCACAAAAAGCCAAAGAATCTGCCAAAACTCGATTAGCCGAATGTGATGTGAAAAAGTTTTTGGCGATTGAGTTAGAGCTAATGAAAGCGACCGCACAATTGCAGGTCGCTGATCATTATAAAAAGAAAGGTTAGAGTGGTGCTTTGCTAAGCAACTAATCCCGCAATAACATAACAGACAATCGTTAGACCGCCAGCGGTTAGCGCGTATGGTAACTGAGTTTTGACGTGTTCTAACAAGTCACACCCTGACGCAACGGCTGAAACTGCGGTTGTATCTGAAATAGGTGAGCAGTGATCACCAAATATTCCGCCACCTAAAATAGCTGATAATACCAGTGGGGCTGGCAATCCAAGTTCAACGACCAGAGGCATGCCAATTGGCACTAACAGGGCGAAAGTCCCCCAAGATGTGCCAGTCGAAAATGACATCAATGCACCTGCAATAAACAGTAATGCAGGGACTAAAAACATAGGAATGTTTCCGGCTACTAAACTGGCGATAAATTTACCTGTGCCTAGTTCTTTTAAACTCGCGCCCAAAGCTAAAGAAAACAAAACAATCACCACTAAAGGCAGTAATTCGTTCATACCTTTAAAGCCTATCTCGGTCATTTGTTTGTGATTAAATCGACCGCTACCGACCATCATCACGTAAGCGACCAGACAAGCAAGCGCAGTCGCATACAGGACTGATTTAGAGCCAGAACCATCGGTAAAGCTTCCGTTGCCCGTCATAAACATAAATCCAACCATAGACACAGACATCACAAACAAAGGAATTAACATAAAGCTTGGCTTTGACGCTGGAATTTCTAGTTCTGAGCTTGAATTTGACTGCGGCGAATCGGATTGGGCGCGCCGTAATTCTGCGTCTTTCATAGGTCCGTGAGTTTTATCTGCGATGATGGTGTACAAGACTATCGCAAGCGTTATAAGCGCATAAAAATTAAGTGGTATTGTTTGAATCAGGGTTGAAACAGCGGATTCCTCAAGGTCGTAACCACTAACCAATCCTAAGACATACGCTCCCCAGCCATTCATCAGAATTAATATACAAATAGGTGCGCTGGTGCTGTCGATGATATAGGCAAGGCGAGCACGGCTCATTTTAAATTTGTCGAATACGCCTCTAGAAATGATACCGGACATTAACACGCTTAGGTTTGATTCGATAAAGATCACTACACCCGTCATAAAAGGTAACATGCGAGCTCGTCTTGCGGTGCCACTGATGCCTTTTTTGATCAAAAAGTTAACGGTTGCCGTGACGCCACCTGAATAGCGCATAAACCCAAGAAGGGCACCGACTAACAGTGAAAAGGTTAAAATACGGGTATTTCCACCAGATTCAAACACACTGATAACACGCTCGATACCGCTTATTGAAAACTGCGCTAGCGCTTGTTCTGCAGGTACAGCGTTGAAGAGGAGGATAAATTCAGAGCACAACACCGCAAGTAATAGAGCAAGAATCACTTCTTTTTTCCAGAGCACTATTATTACGGCCAGTAAAGGTGGGATAACCGTGAGCCAATCTGACACAACTTGTCCTTAATTCAAATCGTTAAAGTTAAATTACCTTATACCATAATTAGTTAGTGCTCCATACCGAAATGGATTGGACGGAATATAGGTTGTAGTCTTTACTAAACATTACCTGGACGGTCTTAGTCAAAGCGTATTATCGTTTAGCTCGAATTTTTAATTTGAGCTAAATGGCTGAATTTAAAAAATTAAAGAGCCTTCTATGAATATCATGCATACAGTCTTCAAGTTTTCTTTATTAATTTCGGTTGCCACTTCATTGGTGTTTACTTCTTATGTACACAGTATGGATGGTATGGAGCATGAACCCTCAATTGAGATCAGTGTCAAGGACACAACTGTACATGCTAAAGAATCGAGCAGGTTGGGTCATAGCAAAGAGTACATAGTGGTACTTGAGGATAAACCGTTAATTTCCAAAATGAAGATGAGCTCAGCGCCAAACCAGAGTCAAATGTCTAATTTAGCGCAATCAGACTTTGCCGTGTACGCTAACACTGCTGCGTTTCAAAAAGACAAGAGAGCATTGGCAACAAAACGCCAACAGGCTCAATTGACTATGGCGAAACAATTAAACAATGTTGAATTTGGTCGAGAGTTTGATGTGTTGCTAAACGGTTACGTTGTTCGCACAACTCAAAAGATGGAGACACTGTTAGGTTTTCCAGGTGTTAAAGCCGTCTATCCAAACTTAACCGTAAAATCTACTTTAGAAAATGCCCTGCCTATCATAAAAGCGCAGCAAAGCTGGCAGGTAGTAGGCGGTCAGTCACAAGCTGGCCAGGGCCAAAAAATAGCTATTATCGATTCTGGTATAACGCCAGACCACCCTATGTTTGACGATACAGGCATGACTGCACCTGCGTCTTTGCCCGGCGACGATTATTGCGCAAGCACGTCTGGTTTTTGTAACAACAAAATCATTGTTGCTCGCCATTACACACCAGATGATTACACCTCAAATCCATCCAAGTACGAGGGCGAGTTTAACACCCCGCAAGCGTTTAGCGGACACGGAACCCACGTTGCCGCTATTGCTGGTGGTCGAGAAGTGGTAGCAGACTCAGGTGAAACACTCATAGGTGTGGCCCCCGCGGCTTATCTAATGGTTTATAAAGCTCTCTGGGGTGAACAAGGCGTTGGAACTACAGTTATGTTGATCAGTGCTCTAGAAGACGCGTTTGCCGATGGCGCTGATGTAATAAACAACTCTTATGGATTACCAAATACCGATAATAACAACGGCTCTATTTTTGATAGTGTTTTCAAAGAGCTTGAAGCAAATGGTGTTGTATTGGTTTCGTCGGCTGGCAACGAAGGCGATCAAGGAGCAGAGACCATTAGCTGCCCTGCGTGCGTACAATCAGGTATTGCCGTGGCATCGACCACGACGGATTTAATCGCTGGTTACATTTTAGAGTTTGGTTCGAACAATGTGTTATCACAGCCTGGCAATAACTACGTGGTTGGTTCGTCATTTAGCGGAGTGGGCGAGTTAGCACAAGACACTGACAATTTAGGTTGTGATTCGTCTGCTTGGTCTGGGATCAACTTGGCCAGTCGCATAGCTGTGGTTAAACGCGGTACATGTACATTTAGAATCAAGGCACAAACCGCAGCAGCAGCTGGGGCGTCGGCAATGGTCGTCATCAACAATGTACCTGGACCTAATGTGTTAATGGAGATTGGCGAAGATATTGAGCTGACTTCAACCTTTATTTCTCAGAATGATGGTGAATTATTGTTGAGTTATTTGAGTACGTCTTTAGTTGATACCATTGCGATGCAAGGCACTCAAACTCGTTCAACGAACCCAGCTGCGGCCGACGTGGTATCTGGATTTAGCTCAATCGGACCCAATGATAATGATGCATACGTCAAGCCAGATATGGCCGCACCAGGTGATTTGATTTTGTCAGCGGTAGCTAAAGAAGACCCACTTACGCCAGATTTAGACTATGGCTATTTAGGTGGGACTAGTATGTCCTCACCTATGGTGGCGGGGGCCGCAGCGTTATTAAAACAGCACGAGCCGTCTTTAACGGCGGTCGATATCAAAAATATCCTGATCAACAGTGTTGACGGAGACATTAAAGGTCCTGACGGTAGTAACAAAGCGACGGCGTTTGAAGCGGGCTCAGGTCGACTTAATATTTTGTCAGCGATGAACTTAACGGCATATGCGACAACACCCAATCTGACCAACAATAATTGCCAAGTATCGTGCCGGATGAGCTCAAGTTTGAGATCGGTAACAGCGACATCCGAATCTTGGTCAGGCCAATTAAGCTTCCACGATACAGCCTTGACAGGAACGGTTTCGCCTTCACAAATCAGTTTAACTGGAAGTGGGGATACAGAATCATTTGAAGTCAGTGTTAATTTACCTTTTGACCAAGATGTCGGTTGGTATTTTGGTGAGTTAGTTTGGACCAACGGAGATGGCAAAACGATACGACAAGGGATTGCAGTTGCGAACATTGCAACCAATAGCGATAAATTCACCCTGACTAAAGTATCTAGTACGGATACCCAGGCGGACTATCGATTAACGACGGACAATTTTACCTCATCGGCCAGTTTGGGCTTTGATTTTGAACTTGTCGGTGGTGCTGAGTTTGATCCACAAAGCTTAGCCATTGCTCCTTCATCTAATGTTTCAAATCAGACTGTAACAAATCAGCGAATTGTTTTTGATTTGGCGTTGCAAGCTGCGCAGTTCGAAACTTTTGGCGATGTACCGTTTGCTATTGATGTCAACAATTTTGGTTTTTCTGAGATTCAATGTGGCGGTGACTGTGATGAGTTCAGTGCGGCAGTTAACTTTAGTTACACCCACTTTGGAGTGACTTACGATCAAATCACTGTTGCTAGTAACGGTGTGGCATTTGTTGGTGACAATATAACTTCTAATGACTCATTTACCATCAACCAAGGGTTACCTTATGACGGTACACCGGATGGTATCATTGCGCCGTTTTGGACCGACTTTGATCTGAAAAATAGTGCAGATAGTGAAGATTTAGGTGGTGGTTCGCTGAAACTTTATCAGCACAATGTGTCAGGCAAATCTTACCTTGTTGTCCAATGGGACAAAGTCAAACTGTACTCTCAAGGAAACTTTAATGCCAATTACTGGGGAGTGTCAGATATAGACGCTGAATATACATTCCAGCTCATTATTGAACAAAACAGTGAAAATAAGTGGTTCCGTTATATCTCTATTCCTGAGCAACCTAATTTTTACACAATAGGTGCTGAGTCAGGCGACTCTTCGGTAGGTATTTCTTCTTGGTACAATGGTGTCGGTAGCAACACTGGTACTTCAGGTTCTAGCTTGCGATACCAATACACAGCACCGGAAGAGGCGGTTGTTGAGTTTTCTGTAAACAAAGCGGCCGACTCACAGACAGAAACATTTGCAGTAAATGACACTGCGTCAGTTCAAGAGGACAGTAGTGCTGCTATTGATGTGTTAGCGAATGATTTGACCGGTGAGCGGGTGTTACTAATTGCTTCCGTTGAAGAGGAGCGAGTCTTGGATCAGCTATTTACTGATCAGAGTGACTTTACGCTTGTGACTTCGAGTATACAAATTGAAGTTCAGCCAACTAATGGCACCGCGACGGTTAATACTAATGGAACCATAACTTACCAGCCAACAAACAATTTTAATGGCAGTGATTCTCTGACTTACTCTGTCCAAAATAGTAATGGTGTCCGCTCAAGTGCAGAGTTAGATATTACGGTCACGGCTGTAAATGATGAGCCAACTGTTGTAGACCTTGATGTTCCGGCTTCAGCTCAAGTGGGCCAGACGATTACATTATCTGTCGAGGCAACAGATATTGATAGTTTACTGACCTATCGCTGGAATTTACCTGCTGGTTTTTCCGCATCGGTAACGGATGAGCGGTCGATTCAAGTTTCTATCACGAGTACAGCTGCGGCAAACTCTAATGTTTCAGTGGTTGTGTCTGATGGTGAGTTCTCACTGACTGCTTCTGCGACAATTAGTGTGACTAATCCAACAACCACGCCACCTCCAACAAATAGCGGTGGTGACTCAGGCGGTGGTTCTGTACCTAAGGAATTACTTGTTGGAGTATTGATGATTATGTTGGTTCGCCGAATTCGCGCCTACCGCACAAAACGTAAATCAATTTAAAGGTGTTAAGTTGATGTCCCTAGATAAACAGAGATAAATCAATACCTTTGAATTTATAACAACGGACTTGAAAGTACTGCCACTTGGGGATTATCACTCAAGTGGCAATTTTTGTTGTCGGCCATAACTGGTATTTATACTGAAAATACAAGTAAATATTCAGCAAGTTATTCCTTTTAGGTATAGAGGGCTCTATAATTGGCCGCTTTCTGACTTTCATGTCTATAGTTATTTCACTTTAGCAGTCGCAAAGCAGAAATAACGCCACAAAAAAATAAGAGGACATTATTGTGCTTCAAGAATATCGCAAACACGTTGAAGAACGCGCCGCACAGGGCGTTGTTCCTAAGCCATTAGACGCAGCACAAGTTGCAGACTTGGTAGAACTTATTAAAAACCCACCTGCAGGTGAAGAAGAATTCATTCTGGATCTATTAACTAATCGCGTACCTCCTGGTGTAGACGATGCAGCATACGTTAAAGCTGGCTTTTTAGCCGCAGTAGCAAAAGGCGAAGCAACGTCTCCAATCCTAAGTGCAGAAAAAGCGACTGAATTACTAGGTACAATGCTAGGTGGTTACAACATCGAGCCAATGATCCAGTTATTAGATAATGCGGATCTTGCTAGCACAGCTGCTGAAGGCCTTAAGAAAACACTATTAATGTTTGATGCTTTCTTCGATGTAAAAGAAAAAGCAGACGCAGGCAACGCTAAAGCTAAAGAAGTTATGGAATCATGGGCAAACGCTGAGTGGTTCTTAAACAAGCCTAAAGTTGCAGAAAAAATCACAGTTAAAGTATTCAAAGTAACTGGCGAAACGAACACCGATGACTTGTCTCCTGCACCAGATGCATGGTCTCGTCCTGACATTCCTCTGCACGCGACTGCGATGCTTAAAATGGAACGTGAAGGCATCAATCCAGATCAGCCAGGCACAGTAGGTCCAATCAAGCAAATCGAAGAGTTACAACAAGACGGTATTCCACTAGCATACGTTGGTGACGTTGTTGGTACTGGTTCTTCACGTAAGTCTGCTACTAACTCAGTACTTTGGTTCATGGGCGAAGACATTCCTTTCGTTCCTAACAAGCGTGCTGGTGGTGTATGTCTAGGTGGTAAAATCGCTCCTATCTTCTACAACACTATGGAAGACTCAGGCGCATTACCAATCGAATTAGACGTTCAAAAAATGAACATGGGCGACGTAATCGACATCTTCCCTTACGAAGGTGTTGTTAAGCGCTCTGGTACTGACGAAGTAATCTCTACTTTCGAATTATCAAAGGTATTACTAGACGAAGTACGCGCTGGTGGCCGTATTCCTCTAATCATCGGTCGTGGTTTAACAACTCGTGCCCGTGAAGCATTAGGTCTAGGTGCAACTGACATCTTCGCTCTTCCAACTGACACTGCAGAATCTACTAAAGGCTACACACTAGCTCAGAAGATGGTTGGTAAAGCATGTGGCGTAGACGGTGTACGTCCAGGTCAATACTGTGAGCCTAAGATGACTACGGTTGGTTCTCAGGATACAACAGGTCCTATGACACGTGACGAACTTAAAGACTTAGCATGTCTTGGTTTCCAAGCTGACTTAACAATGCAGTCTTTCTGTCACACATCTGCTTATCCTAAGCCGGTTGACGTTAACACGCACCACACACTACCTGACTTCATCATGAACCGTGGCGGTGTATCACTTCGTCCAGGTGACGGTGTTATCCACTCGTGGTTAAACCGTATGTTGTTACCAGACACAGTAGGTACTGGTGGTGACTCTCATACTCGTTTCCCTCTAGGTATTTCATTCCCTGCAGGTTCAGGTCTAGTTGCATTCGCAGCGGCAACAGGTGTTATGCCTCTTGATATGCCTGAGTCAGTATTGGTTCGTTTTAAAGGTGAAATGCAACCAGGTATCACATTACGTGACCTTGTACACGCTATCCCTTACTACGGTATCAAAGAAGGTCTATTGACTGTTGAGAAAGCAGGTAAGATCAACGAATTCTCTGGTCGTGTACTAGAAATCGAAGGCCTTAAAGGTCTAACTGTAGAGCAAGCGTTCGAACTATCTGACGCATCAGCTGAACGTTCAGCTGCTGGTTGTACAATCAAGATGGACGAAGAGGCGGTTGCTGAGTACCTTAACTCAAACATCGTTATGCTTAAGTGGATGATTTCTGAAGGTTACGGCGATGTTCGTACTATTGAGCGTCGTATCACAGCGATGGAAGAGTGGTTAGCGAACCCATCTCTAATGGAAGCGGACGCAGATGCAGAATACGCACACGTTCTAGAAATCGACCTAAACGACATCAAAGAGCCAATCGTATGTTGTCCAAACGACCCAGACGATGCGAAATTATTGTCTGACGTTGCTGGTACTGGCATCGATGAAGTATTCATCGGCTCTTGTATGACTAACATTGGTCACTTCCGTGCAGCTGGTAAGCTAATGGAAAACTATGGTGGTGTATTACCAACTCGTACTTGGGTTGCGCCTCCAACGAAGATGGACCGTGACCAGTTAACGGAAGAAGGTTACTACTTCACATACGGTAAAGCAGGCGTTCGAATCGAAACTCCAGGCTGTTCACTATGTATGGGTAACCAAGCACGTGTTGCTGATGGTGCGACTGTACTTTCAACTTCTACACGTAACTTCCCTAACCGCCTAGGTACAGGTGCGAACGTATACCTAACTTCTGCTGAGCTAGCTGCGGCTGGCGCAATCATGGGCAAAATCCCAACAGTTGCAGAATACATGGAATACGCGAAGCACATCGATACGACAGCGGCTGACACGTACCGTTACTTAAACTTCCACCAAATGAAGCAGTACACGGACAAAGCGGAAAAAGTTATCGTTCAACAAGCAGTTTAATCTGCAACGAACTTTAACTTAAACGTTGAAATGAAAGGGCTGATTTATCAGCCCTTTTTTGTTTTAAAGGGTAATTGTTGAATTAACAAAGCGCCAATAATGATCAGCAAGCCGACTACAGTAGCTAGATAAATTTGCTCACCGCGAACGTAATGCAGCAAAATAAGAGAAACAAAAGGAGAGAGGAAAATCAGGTTGGCAATCACCGACGTGTTAGTCGTTAACTTCATCGCTTTGGACCAGAACAAAAACGTAATGCCCATTTCAAACAAACCTATGTAAACCACTGCACTGCCAGCAACCCAATTGAGTTTTGAAAAATCAAACTGGGTACCGACAAATATCCACAGCACAACAGTTGCAATACAAAAGTTAATAGTCAGAGATACCGTTGAATCAGTGAGATTTTTGGCGTTTAAAATCCAAAACCCAGACCACAAAAACGTCGAAAAGAGCGCAAGCGCTACGCCAGTAATACTGTCAAATTGAACCCCAAATACATTGCCTTTAGTGGCAATAACAAAGACACCCAAATAACCCAACACACATGCAATACCATCTTTAAATGTGATGCGCTGTTTTAATACCACCGCCGATAAAATAGTAAGCGAGATGGCCCAGGTATAGTTAATGGGTTGAGCTTGAGAGCCGGGTAATAAACTATATGCGCCAAATAACACTAAGTAATACCCGACCGGGTTAATAAGCGCGGAAAGGATGTAATAGCCCGGCCGGTTCTTTAACTCGACTTTACAGTGCGCAAGTTTGCCTTGAACCAAGCACACAAACAGCAAGGCGATAGCCGAGCTGGTGCAAGCAAAAAGCAGTAACTCACTTGGTGCTAAGTAATCAAGTGCAATTTTAAATGCAGTTGCGACCGTTGACCACAGCAGTACCGCAGTCATTGCCCACACATAAGGATTCTGTTTTAAAGAGGCCACGCTCATTCTCAAAGTTTATATCAGTAAAATAGCAGTGTATGGGACATTATCGCGGATCAACAAGTGAGAATTTTTGAACCGAGACTAGGTTCAGATTAGCTAAAGTAATAACTTTGACTATCAACGCGATTGAATTTTGTAATTAATGTCGCATCCCTCCATTCAATCTACATGTAGGTTTGTGCTAAACTTCGCCGAATTATCAAAATTGAAAAGTGTTTAGATCAAAGATCATGTTAGAAAACGTTCGAATTGTACTGGTTAACACCTCACACACAGGCAACATTGGATCAGTTTGTCGTGCTATGAAAACAATGGGATTGTCAGACTTAGTATTAGTCGACCCTGTTCAAGAGCCAGATAGCCACGCGTCGGCGTTAGCCGCTGGTGCAACAGACATTTTGGGCAACGCCAAAATTGTTCCTGAACTCAAGGACGCCATCGCTGATTGTCAGTTAACTATTGCGACAAGCGCGCGTTCTCGTACTTTGTCATGGCCAATGCTTGAGCCACGTGAGTGTGGTAAAAAAGTAGTCGAAGAAGGACAAAATGCCAAAGTGGCCTTGGTGTTCGGACGTGAAAACTCAGGATTGACCAACGAAGAACTACAGCAGTGTCAGTTCCACGTGCATATTCCTTCAAACCCTGAGTACAGCTCTTTGAATTTGGCGATGGCTGTTCAGACCTTGTGTTATGAGATCCGCATGCACTTCTTAGATAGCCAACAAGCGCAGTTCGAACCAAGTGATGTTGAATATCCAAACAGCGAACAGCTGGAAGGGTTTTATATGCATTTGGAGCAGGCCCTTACTAAGACAGGCTTTATTGTAAAACAACACCCAGGTCAGGTGATGGCAAAACTTCGTCGATTGTTCAACCGCGCTCGTCCTGAGTCACATGAGTTAAACATTTTACGCGGCGTTTTAGCCTCAATTGAAAAAGACGCAAACAATACCAAGGACTAAACGAGAGACCTTTAACCCCTATGTTTGAGCGAATTAAAGAAGACATCAAAAGTGTATATGCAAGGGATCCTGCAGCACGTGGCAATATGGAAATTCTATTCAATTATCCTGGTTTGCATGCTATTTGGTGCCAACGTTTAAGTCATAGACTCTGGAACGCAAACTGGAAATGGCTGGCGCGCTTTATTTCGACCATTGCTCGCTGGATTACAGGTGTTGAGATTCATCCTGGGGCAAAAATCGGTCGTCGCTTTTTTATCGATCACGGTATGGGTGTCGTCATAGGCGAAACTGCCGAAATTGGTGATGATGTAACTGTTTATCACGGCGTGACACTTGGTGGTACGAGCTGGAATGGCGGAAAACGTCACCCAACGTTGGCCGATGGCGTTGTTGTTGGCGCCGGAGCTAAAATTCTTGGACCTATCCTAATTAATAAAAACGCTCGTGTTGGGTCTAACTCAGTTGTCGTCAAGGAAGTACCAGAGGGGGCAACAGTAGTAGGAATTCCAGGTCGAGTGGTGAGTAAAGCCGCTGCCGATAAACACGAAAAACGCAGCAAGATAGCCGCAAAGTATGGCTTTGATGCATATGCTGTATCGCCAGATAACCCAGATCCAGTCGCAAGCGCGATAGGTCGTATGGTTGACCATATCTCAATCATGGACGAGAAGATCACATCTTTGTGTACCGAAGTCTGTAAACTCGGCGGTGATGTATGTGACAAGGCTTTGCCTGAGATTGATCTAGAAGATGACTTTAAAGCTGCCGAGCAAGCTGCGGCCAAACAGCGCGAAGCTGGTATGGCTGGTTTTGACCCAAAAATCTAATACGCGATAACTCCTTTGTTTTGACGGTTAACTCTCTATTTTTGACCGTCATAGCAAAATCGCATTATCTATTAGAAAAACTCATAATAACCTACTAAAGTAGTCAGGTATTAATACTTGACTATTTTACTCAGGTTTGTACAATGCGCAGCCATAGAAATTTAACTCTAAATCACGCTATTGCGCAGTGTTTACACGGTTTAGCTGGCTCAAGAAGGAATGTAAATGAAACTTTCATCTAAAGGTCGATATGCAGTGACTGCCATGTTGGATGTAGCATTACATGCATCGGATGGCCCAGTGCCTCTAATGGACATTTCTGAGCGTCAAGGCATCTCTTTATCCTACCTCGAGCAGCTGTTTGCCAAGTTGAGAAAAAGCCAATTGGTCAATAGTGTTCGCGGTCCTGGCGGTGGATACTTTTTGGGTCGCGAAGCAAACTTGATTTCAATTAACGAAGTGATAGCGGCTGTAGACGAAAGCGTTGACGCGACCAAGTGTGCAGGTCAAGCGAATTGCCAAGGCGGCTCGCGCTGCTTAACGCATAAACTTTGGGCCAACCTTAGTGATCGCATAGAAAGCTTTTTGAGTAACATCACTCTTGGTGAGCTTGTCGAACAAAAAGACGTAAAACGCATTGCAGAGCGCCAAGATGCGGACAACAAAGCAATCCGATTGATTGCCGATAGCCTATAAATTTTTTAACTATTGTTCTACCAACAATAGAGAGCGGAGACATAAATGAAGCTACCTATTTACCTAGATTATGCTGCAACAACACCGGTAGACCCGCGTGTTGCAAAAGCGATGACAGATTGTTTAACAATGGACGGCACGTTTGGTAACCCAGCGTCGCGTTCTCACCGCTACGGCTGGCAAGCTGAAGAGCTTGTCGATATTGCTCGTAACAACATTGCAGAGTTAGTAAACGCTGACCCACGTGAAATCGTATTCACGTCTGGCGCAACAGAATCAAACAACTTAGCAATTAAAGGTGCTGCGCATTTTTATTCTAAAAAAGGTAAGCACATCATCACTGCCAAAACTGAGCACAAAGCAGTTTTGGATACATGTCGTGAACTAGAGCGTCAAGGTTTTGAAGTAACGTATTTAGACGTTCAAGCGAACGGCCTTGTAGACCTTGATGTACTAGCAAATGCAATGCGTGACGATACGGTATTAGTATCTATCATGCACGTAAACAACGAAATCGGTGTGAAGCAAGACATCGCCAAAATTGGTGAAATGTGTCGCGAACGCAAAATCATTTTCCACGTTGATGCAGCACAAAGTGCAGGTAAAGTTCCGGTAGACCTAGGTGAATTAAAAGTAGACTTAATGTCTTTTTCTGCTCACAAGATGTATGGGCCAAAAGGTATCGGCGCATTGTATGTCCGTCGTAAGCCTCGTATTCGTCTTGAAGCGCAAATGCACGGTGGTGGTCATGAGCGTGGTTTCCGTTCTGGTACGCTTCCTGTTCACCAAATCGTAGGTATGGGTGAAGCAGCACGCATCGCTAAAGAAGACATGGAAAAAGACACTCAGCACATTATCGCGTTGCGTGACCGTCTGTGGAATGGCATCAAAGACATTGAAGAAACTTACATCAACGGTGACATGGATCAGCGTTTCCCAGGTATTTTCAACGTAAGCTTCAACTTTGTTGAAGGTGAAAGCTTAATCATGGCACTTAAAGACATGGCAGTATCTTCGGGTTCTGCGTGTACTTCTGCGAGCCTAGAGCCTTCATACGTTCTTCGTGCATTAGGTTTATCTGACGAGTTAGCGCACAGCTCAATTCGTTTCAGTATTGGTCGCTTCACAACAGAAGAAGACATAGATCACGTTGTTGGCCAAGTAAACAACGCAATCGATAAGCTACGTGAAATGTCACCACTTTGGGAAATGTTCAAAGATGGCGTAGACCTTTCAAAAATTGAGTGGGCTGGCCACTAATAATGAATTCAGTCGCCTTGTTAACGAACCAACTTTGATAGGGCGACCAACAACAAACACTTAAATTGACCGTAACAAGCGGTTGAGGAGCTAAAAATGGCTTATAGCGATAAAGTAATTGATCATTATGAGAACCCTCGTAACGTTGGTTCTTTCGACAAAAACGATCCAAGTGTAGCAACAGGTATGGTCGGTGCACCTGCTTGTGGTGACGTAATGAAGCTACAACTTAAAATTGATGAGCAAGGCATTATTGAAGACGCTAAGTTCAAAACATACGGTTGTGGATCAGCGATTGCTTCTTCTTCTTTGGTAACAGAGTGGGTTAAAGGTAAATCAATCGACGAAGCTCAAAAGCTGAGCAACACTGAAATTGCAGAAGAGCTTGCGCTACCGCCAGTTAAAATCCACTGCTCGATTTTAGCTGAAGATGCAATCAAAGCAGCAATCGAAGATTATAAGTCGAAAAAGGGTGCATAATTTCTGTTAACACAGAAGACAGAGCACAATAACGACTCGTAAATTAGGTTTTGGATAAATAAAGAATTAAGGCAGTAGTTGAATGGCCATTAGCTTGACTGACGCAGCAGCAGACAGAGTAAGAACTTTTTTAGATAATCGAGGAAAGGGCTTAGGTTTGCGCCTTGGGGTTAAAACCACAGGGTGTTCTGGACTCGCCTATGTGTTGGAGTTTGTTGACGAACTTCAAGAAGGTGACGAAGTCTTCGAAAACAATGGCGTCAAAGTGATCGTCGATGCAAAAAGCCTTGTTTACCTAGACGGTACGCAATTGGACTTTGTTAAAAACGGTCTAAACGAAGGCTTTGAATTCAAAAATCCAAACCAAAAAGATGAGTGTGGCTGTGGCGAAAGCTTCACAGTATAACTGACACTCATTGTTAAAAGATTAAGGCCATTACTCGTGAATGGCCTTATTTGTTTATAAATAATCGTTTAAGCACTATCTTTAGGCGAGCCAAACGTAATCAAACTTTATCAAAAAGGGAATACTGTGCGTTTTTTTGAACTATTTGATTTACCAGTCCAATTTTCGATTGATACTAATTTATTAGTCGAGCGCTTTCGGACCATTCAAAAACAAGTACACCCAGATAAATTTGCCTCGGCAAGTGACCAGCAAAAATTATTGGCGGTGCAACAGGCATCTGAGATAAACGATGCTTACGAAACTCTTAAGCACCCATTAACCCGAGCTGAGTACATGGTATCAGAGCACGGTTTTGATGTGCGTCATGAACAAGAAACCATTAAAGATGGCATGTTTTTGATGCAACAAATGGAACTCAGAGAAGAGCTTGAAGATGCTGAGCACGCTGCCGATCCAGAGACCGCACTAGATGACTTATACGATGACATCAAGCGACTTACTGATGAGTACACTGATGAGTTTGTTGCTAAGTTTGATGCGGCTCAATACAAAGAGGCGGCAATGGCGGTCAAAAAGCTTCGATTTATTTATAAACTCAAAAATGAAGCGCAAGCGCTTGAAGAAAAGCTCTTAGACTTTTAACACAATCGCAAAGATACATATAGGAACCGGAAAGGTAATTATGGCGTTATTACAAATTGCAGAACCAGGTCAAAGTACAAACCCCCACGAACACAAATTGGCGGTTGGTATTGATTTAGGCACGACAAACTCTTTAGTCGCTTCGGTCAGAAGTGGTTTACCAGAGGTGCTTCCTGATGAAGAGGGAAGAAAGTCACTGCCGTCTGCAGTTCAGTATTTAGAAAACTCAATCGAAGTTGGTCACAATGCCAAGTTAAATGCAGCTTCTGACCCAGAAAACACCATTGTTTCGGTAAAGCGCTTTTTAGGCCGTGGTCTTGAGGATATTCAGTCGTTATATGGCGACTTGCCTTATCAATTTGTTGAAAAAGAGCACACGGTTAACTTGATGACACGTCAAGGTGAAAAGAATCCAATTCAAGTTTCAGCCGAGATTTTAAATAAACTACATCAGCGAGCAACTGCTACGTTAGGTGATGCAATTCAAGGTGCGGTTATCACTGTTCCTGCCTACTTCGATGATGCACAGCGTCACGGTACTAAAGATGCAGCAGAGATCGCTGGCATAAAAGTTCTTCGCCTTATTAATGAACCCACAGCAGCGGCAATTGCCTATGGTTTGGACTCTGGTAAAGAGGGCGTTATCGCTGTTTATGACCTAGGTGGTGGTACTTTTGATATCTCTATTTTACGCCTAAACAAAGGTGTGTTTGAGGTACTATCAACCGGTGGCGACTCTGCACTAGGCGGTGATGACTTTGACCGTGCAATTGTTCGCTTGTTGTTAGCCAAAGCTGACATAACCTCTAAGTTAAGTAATTCTAGCTTGCGTAAAATGTACGACTTAGGTCGTCAGTTAAAAGAGGCCCTTACAGACCAAGAGTCAGTAAGTTACGAATTGTCTTTAGAAGATCAAACCTTAAAAGGTGAACTTACTCGTGCCGACTTTGAAGCGGCAGTTGAAGAGCTAGTTAAGAAGACCTTACGCAGTTGTCGTCGTGCTGTTAAAGACGCCGAAGTTGAATTAGAAGAGATCATGGAAGTTGTTATGGTCGGTGGTTCGACTCGTGTGCCTTTGGTACGGGAGCGTGTTGAAGGCTTTTTTGGTCGTACGCCACTTACTTCAATTGACCCTGATCAAGTTGTAGCGATAGGTGCAGCGATTCAAGCTGACTTGTTAGTAGGTAACAAACCAGACTCAGATATGTTGTTACTAGACGTAACCCCGCTTTCTTTAGGCTTAGAAACCATGGGCGGCTTGGTCGAAAAAGTGATTCCTCGCAACACCACTATTCCTGTGGCCAGAGCCCAAGAATTTACGACCTACAAAGACGGTCAAACAATGATGGCGATTCACGTATTACAAGGTGAGCGTGAGATGGTTGATGACTGTCGAAGTTTGGCGCGATTTGTATTGAAAGGTATCCCTCCGATGACAGCGGGAATTGCTGTGATTCGAGTCACCTTTAAAATTGATGCGGATGGCTTGCTCAGTGTATCGGCAATGGAAAAATCCACTGGTGTTGAAGCTTCGATTCAAGTTAAGCCTTCATATGGTCTAGAGCAAAACGAGATTGCCGACATGATCAAATCGTCAATGGTTAATGCCAAAGAAGATATGCAAGCCAGAATGTTAGCCGAACAACGCGTTGATGCGATTCGTATCATCGAAGCGATTGAGATGGCACTGGAAGAAAATCCAGAGTTAGTAACAGAACAAGAGCTGACTGATATTAACCAAGCTATCGAAACACTGCGCGCTGCAACTCAGCAAGAAGACGGCGATGCGATCAAAACCTACATAAAAGCACTAGATGACACTAGTCAGCCATTTGCTGCTCGTAGAATGGAAAACAGTATTAAACAAGCGCTGACAGGCCAGTCTGTCGGTGATGTCTAACCCGAGAATTAAAGAGAAATAGTTATGCCACAAATTATATTTTTACCGCATGAAGAACTTTGTCCAGATGGTGCGGTGTTAGAAGGCGAAAAAGGCGAATCGGTACTTAACGTTGCGCTTAAAAATGACATTGATATCGAGCACGCTTGTGAAAAAGTATGTGCTTGTACCACTTGTCACGTCGTAATTCGCGAAGGGTTTGACTCGTTAGACGAAGCCGATGAGCTAGAAGAAGATATGCTAGATAAAGCATGGGGATTAGAAGCAGAATCTCGTTTAAGCTGTCAGGCGATCATCAAAGACGAAGACATTGTTGTTGAGATCCCTAAATACAGTCTTAATCACGCGAAAGAAAATCACTAATAAGACAGGTTTCAATCTGTTAATTATTTAATAATTAAGCCCCTTGTGTTGGCTTCGATGCAAGGGGCTTTTTGTTTGTAATGTCTGTAAAAGACAAGGAGCGGACCTTGAGGGTTCGTTGGGGCTACTGCCGCTTTGTGCTATTTACGGACAGTCCTAACATTTCAGTCAGCCGGCGTCTCAGCGGTCGGCTGAATTGACTTTTTACCTCCATTCTCCAATATAGCCCAATTCGTTCCCAAATAGATAGGAATTAAAATTAAAGCGAAGAAATACCAATTGTATGCCTCTATTTCTACAACTTCCTTGGTTAGGATGACGGAGGAAAATGCACAGGTAATCCCTAAAGTAAAGTTACTAATCTTTTGGTTTTTACGTTTAATAAAAAGAGAAAAGGATTTCGAGTAGAACACCAATAATACAAAACTCAAAATAAGACTAATTGTTATCTTTTTGATCGAGCTTTTCGACGGATAGTTTTCTTTTATTGAAGAAATTCCGGCTATTCTGGAATCTACTGTTGGGTAGGTTTTTGATGATGATACGATTTCAAGTGAAAACTCTTCGTCAGAATTAAACAAAAAAGGCTCTACTAAAATACTTTCGCCTTTAATTAAATATTCCAACGTAAGATTTTCAGGAGATTTATCCTTCGCCTTTACCGAAAAAATTTCACTATCAAGTTTTATCAACATAGGCTTTTCAAAATCGCCGGCCATGATCGGCTCTGTCCCTGTATTTTTTAACTTGACCAAATAGAGAGAGGCCTCTTTAATTTGCTTATCCTTTATTTTTATTTCTAAGCCGTCAATTCCGCCTAGCGATCCAACTAAATCGGTTTTTGATACCACTTCAAAAATAATGCTTCGTTCTGGTATCGAGGCGAAATATAACACGATAGGAATTACAAGACTTAAGAAAGCTAATGCTAAAGAAATAATCCATTTGTTTTTTTCAATCATTGCATACTCATTTAATTAGTGGAGAAAACAGCTCTCTGTTGTTAACTCATAGTAACACCAGTTTCCTTTGTAAAACCAGATTCTTTATTTTCTAACGTCCGTTTTCGAGCTTTCCAGATCCAGCGCTCATTATCCCTGAGCGGCCGCTCCACGTACACTACAGACATTAGTGCGACTGTGTCTTTTGAACCAATTCTGACCAAGCAAGAAAAGCCTGAATTGTCTTAGCAATCTGTGTTTAATCTTGATTGAGATAGTCACTTAGTACGCCTTGAAGTTGGCGTTGAGCCTCGAGTCCTCTTGCAAACATGCCAAGGCCAAAGTTTCGTAGGGTGTAAGTGTTGTTAAAGTGATTGTAAATCTGCTCGTTCGTCATTAAGTTATCGGCAGTGATTTCATACGCTATGTTTACCTGATAACCAGGTTTGCTGCGCAGGTTTTGCTGAAAAAAGATGAGGCTTGGTAAGAATAGGTCTCTTGTAAAAACTTCCTGTTCTTTTGATTGATCCATCATGACGATGTATTTAGATATACTGTCGCACATTAATCCGCATAGCCACTACCAATAGCTCTAAATGGCATATCCAAGTTTAGCTCCGGAACTTGCAAACCAATCCACGCTGGGAAGGTATTAGAGTTAGGTCCAGGAAACAGAGTATATTCGTCCTTCCATGGATAAACTTTAATAGCGTCTAGTACTTTTGGGATGAGTTGAGCCGCTTTATCACCTTTAACAGAGAGGATTTTTTCTGGCTTGGCTCCGTACCAGTAGCGATCGGGAGTCGTTGTTTTGTATTCTTTGAGCGCAGGAAGTCCGCGTTTTACTCGCCAACCGACTACTTCAAAAACGGTGTATTCTGAGGCGTCTTTTTCTTTTATGGCTACCCAAGTATGAACCGCAAACCAACCTCGCCAGCTAAAGGCGTCTGCCGCATAAAACTCAATGATTGCCTCTGGTTCTTGGGCTGGATTAGCCGCAATACCGGCAGGCTCTCTACTTGTTTCATACCATTTTTTTGATGTGCAGCCAGTTAATAGGACAGAGCTAAATATCAATAATAAAACCGTTAGGTACTTGGGTTTTAAAGAATTCATTGTGTTGTTTTCGCTTTCGTTTTGGTAGCTCGTCTTGATGTTGATTTGGACGACTTACTTGAAGGTTTACCTTTGGTATAAGAACCAGTATAGGATCTTTTACTCGATCCTTTGCGTTTTGGTTTAAACGGCTTTTCTGGTAATCCCACAAGACGAGTGTCCTTAGCGCTTGCGATTAGACCGTGAAGCGTGTGTTCAATCTCTTTGATAAAGGTTTGATAATGGGCGTTTTGTTCACAAATTTCCTGTAATTGCATTTCCCAGTGAGCTGTCATGTCGGGTAGGGTTATTGCTTCTGGTAGAGCTCGGATCAAAGCTTGGCCAATATCTGTTGAGCGAATACTTTTACCTTGGCGTGTTAAATAACCTCGTTTAAACAGCAACTCAATCATTCCTGCACGCGTAGCTTCAGTGCCAAGGCCATCGGTTTCTCGCAATACCTTTTTGATATTTGGATCTTTTACGAATCTCGCGATGCCTGTCATCGCCGCTAGTAAAGTTGCATCGGTAAAATAAGCAGGCGGTTCGGTTTGTTTCGTTAACAATTCGCCTCGTTGGCAAAACAGCGTCTGGCCTATATTAAGTTGAGGTAGTGAAGGCCCGTCATTATTAAGCTCTTTTTCATAAATGATTTTCCAGCCTATTACTGCGGTTTTTACCGACTTGGCAACAAATTCGCCTTTATTTATTTCTAGGGTGACTTTTTCATTGTCTGTCTCAAAAGCCCCAAAAAACTGCGCTAAATACTGCTTAGCAATTAACTGATAAACATTGGCTTCTGGACCTGAGAGAGAAGAAGCGTTAGGCGCTTTCAAAGTTGGAATAATGGCATGATGAGCACCCACTTTTGAATCATTCCAAGCTTTGCTTTTTAACTTAGGGTTAGCTTGAGTAGCGACATGAGCAACGTGGGCGTGGCCATAGCTAGTTAAGTTACTAACGATGGCAGGTGCATCGTTAAAATGCTGATTGGGCAAATATCGGCAATCAGAGCGAGGGTAGGTTATGGCCTTGTGTCGCTCGTATAGAGACTGACAGGCATCAAGAACTTGTTGCGCAGAGAGTTTAAAGGCTTTTGCCGCATCAATTTGTAAGCTAGACAAATTGTAAGGTAGCGGAGCAGTCTGCTTTTTTCTTTCTTTTTTTACATCTAATACGACTGCAGGTTGCTGATGAATTTGTTTTACGACATGTTCAGCAAGAGACTTATTAATAATGCGACCTTCTTCGTCTTGGTGTGGCGCACAATGTTCACTTGGCTGCCACCGAGCAGTAAAATCACTGTTGTTTTGAATTGCCGAAGTTAAGGTAAGGTGCGCGTCCACTTGATAATAATCTTTACTTACAAAGTTGGCGATTTCTTGATCTCGTTTTACCACTATGCCTAATAACGGAGTTTGCACGCGGCCAACAGACAAAACGGAATTAAAATTCACCTTTTGTCCCAACAGGGTAAACGCACGAGTTAGGTTCATGCCTATTAACCAGTCAGAGCGAGAACGAGCCAGTGCAGATACAGATAAGGGAATAAAGGCTTTGTTTGATTGTAAGTTATTTAGGGCTTTTTTTACTGCTGGAGTATTGAGATCACTGACTAACAGTCTTTGTGTATTTTCGACTTTGGCTTTAGGTAATTTTAAGAAGTGAATGACTTCATCAACCAAAAGCTGACCTTCTCGGTCAGGATCTCCAGCATGTATTAATTGTTGGGCTTGTTTAGTCAACTTTCGAAGTACAGAAAGCTGTGACTTAGTCTTTGACTTAGGTTTCAGTTGCCACTGTTCAGGGATAATAGGTAAATGATCGTAGTGCCACTTCTTATAAAGTGGATCGTAATCTTCTGGTTCAGATTGTTCGAGTATATGGCCAATACACCAACTGACGTGGGTGCCGTCACCTGCGACTATGTAACCGTCCTTTTTCTGATGCGGCTTGGGTAAAGCGTTGGCTATTGCCCTACCCATACTGGGCTTTTCGGCTATTATTAATCTCACGAAGCTATTTACCTAAAAGACTTTTTCTCAATAATAACAGGTTAACTGTTTTTATAAACAGTGGTTGTGGTCTAGTTTTTCATTTTTTACTAAATTAGGGAAAAATTAGCTAACTTAGGGTCAAATGAGAAAAATTTTAGATGACAGGTCTTTTGGTTCTGGTAGATTTATAACTAATTGATTTAAATTAAGATGCGCCGAGATAGGTGCACACAATCACAGGAAAGAATGTTGCGGTCTCAAAGTAAATCTATCTTAGTCATTCTTATCTCATTTTTAAGCTACTACCTTTTTTCTAAAGTAGGCTTATTGTTTGCTATCCCGCCTGGGTTTGCTAGCGCTGTTTGGCCGGCTGCTGGTGTTGGTCTTGCTTGTTATTTGATATTTGGTCGTTTGGCTTTAATCGGTGTCTTTTTGGGTTCCGCTTTGGCCAATATCCAGGTTATGTCCGGTGGTTATTCTGGCCTGCCAATTGCCCAACAAATATTGCCTTTCATCATAGCTACTGGCACCTGTTTACAAATGGTGGTCGCTAGGTATTTATTGAGACGTTCCGTCAGTCTTCCTGTAAACAATACACACTTGCGAAGTGTGATTAAGTTTTTAGCGATAGTAGGTCCAATAGCATGTATCGTTGCAGCAACCATCAACACGACGGCCGTTTCTATAGTTAATGGTCTTACCCTATCACACGCCTTGTTTGTTGGTTTTACTTGGTGGGTAGGAGACTTTATTGGTGTAATGTTCTTTTTGCCAATCGTGCTTTCTCTGGCGAATAATGAATTTTATGTTCAGAAAAAAGATAAGTTAAAAATCGCGGTGCCTGCCGCTATTTTGTTTTTGTTGGTAAGCTCAATTTTTGCGATGTCTCGACAGCATTACCAAACCTCGAGAATGGAAGACTTTGTTAGTCAAACTAATAAGTTTTCACAACAAATTAACCTAATTGAAAATACTATTACTCAGCAACTTGCTGGAATGGAAGGGTTATTTAGAGCCAGTAAGCATGTTACTCGCGATGAGTTTAGACGCTTTATCGATAAAATTATGAACCCCGATATTAATCTCAGAGCGCTAGCTTGGTTGCCTAAGGTTAATGGTAGTGAAAGACGTAAGTATGAAGAACAAATTGCTGCAACGGATTTTCCTGGTTTCAAACTTAAGCAATTGATTGGCGGCAACATTCAAGAAGCTGAACATCAGCGCTATTACATTCCAATTTTGTATACTGAGCCATTAGAGCCAAATAAAGCCGCGGTCGGGCTGGACGTCTCCTCTCATGATGTTGTGGGAATTACTGTTAACAAAGCTATTTATACTGGTGAAAAAGCGGTGTCTCCACAGCTTTCATTGGTTCAAAATTTAGAAAAGTACAACGCGGTAATCGTTTATTATCCAATTTATGAGGGTGGGGATGTTCCTTCAGAGCGAAACCTACGAGTGTCTAAATTGCTTGGCTTATTTGAAGCGGTGATAGAGCTAGACCAGCTTGTCTTAAGCCTGTATGACGAATCTATGGCAGATAATTTTGTATTTAGAACTCGTTATGTGCAAGACGAAGAAACTACCGCAACTTTTGAGGCAAATTATCGCACTGATGCTCTCTTCAACTATAGAGCGTCATTTCCTTTCTTTGATACTCGTATCGAGGTCGATTATGCCAGCTCAGCTATTTTTGACCAAAACTCCATAGACTGGTCGAGTTGGCTAATAATTATTATTGGTTGCTGTGTCAGTACTTTTAGTGTGATCTTCATTATCATCATGACAAACTTGAGTGAAATGTTAGAGCAAAAAGTTGCGCATAAAACTCAGCAACTCAGTCAGAAAAACGATGAGTTAATGAAAGCGAACGCTGCCAAGAGCCAGTTCTTGGCCAATATGAGCCATGAATACCGAACACCTCTAAATGCGGTTATTGGTTTTGCTCAAATTGGTAAGAACAGTAAAAGTGTTGAAGAGGCTAAAAGTTATTTCAAGCAAATATTAGATTCTTCTAAGTTGTTACTCGGTATTATTAACAATGTTTTGGATTTTTCTAAAGTATCAGAAAGCGACTTAAAGCTCGAAGAAAGCCCAATCAACTTGGCGCAGTCCGTGACGAGTATCAAAAACTTACTAACTGAAAAGGCGAGTGCGAAAGGAGTCGTTCTCGAGGTAATAGATCGCGGCTTGTCAGACAAAACTATCATTGGTGATTCGGTTCGATTAGAACAAATAATGATGAACCTGGTTGATAATGCGATTAAGTTTACCGAACGAGGCACAGTAAAATTAACCGTCGTGTTAACCGAAAAAGGCAACAGCACGGCGGAACTCAGTATTGTGGTTGAGGATCAGGGTATCGGTATTCCAGAAAGCAAAATCCCAGATTTGTTTATGTCCTTTACTCAAGCAGATGAATCGACCACTCGTAAATTTGGTGGTACTGGCTTAGGTTTAGCCATTGTTAAGCAGTTAACCGAATTAATGAATGGTAAAATCGTAGTTGAAAGCAAATTAGGCGAAGGTACTCGCTTTAGCATTTCAATGCCTGTTGAGATCTATTCTTCAGAGATCACTCATGCAGAAGAAAATGACGATTCAGAATATCAAGCGCAGCTCGAATTGATTCGTCAGCAAAACTTTAAAGCACTCATCGTAGAAGACAACAAAATTAATCAATTGATTGCGAGTAAACAATTAGAGCTACTGAATATTTCGGTCACGTTAGCTGATAACGGTGAGCTAGGACTTGAAGCGCTAGAGCAAGGTAAGCCAGACATATTGTTTGTTGATTTACATATGCCGGTAATGGATGGTTTTACAATGCTAGAAGCATTAAAGCAAAAGCCGGAGTTTGATGATCTTCCTGCGGTTATTATAAGTGCAAGTGTTAGTGCTGAGGATAGAGCAAGAGCAGAGTTACTGGGTATAAACCATTATGTAACGAAACCCTTCTTATTAGAAGACCTTGAGCGAGTCGTCTACGAACTCTTGGCCGAAGATAACGAATAGCAAAAGTGATTAAAACAAAAAAAACCAACGCTAAGCGTTGGTTTTTTTTAGGATTTATCGGCTCAGAGCTATTTAGAGCGCAAGCCATCGTTTAAATGTGGGCGAATAGACTTAAGAATCGCACCTAAAACTTTTGGTGTCGCAACAACAATGTTGCCTGTCTTATCAAAGTCGTTTCCACCTTCAAAGTCTGCAATTACTGCACCCGCTTCTTTAGCAATAAGCTGACCTGCCGCAGTATCCCAAGGGCGTAAGCCTAGCTCGAAGAAACCTTCAACTCGACCAGCTGCAACGTATGCTAAATCAAGAGCCGCAGAACCAGCACGGCGCATGTCCGCAACTTGTAAAAATAGATCGTTGAATATTGCAGTGTAGGTTTCTAACTGGTGCTTTTGTTTGAACGGGAAGCCCGTTGCTAAGATAGTACCAGAAAGGTCTTTCGCTTTTGATACGCGAATGCGTTTACCGTCTAACTGAGCACCGGCACCTTTAGAAGCTGTGAACAACTCACCGCGGATTGGATCTAAAATAACCGCTTGCTCTAATTTTCCATCTACTTTTAGGGCAACTGATACTGCAAAGTGAGGAATGCCTTTAACGAAGTTAGCTGTACCGTCTAGTGGGTCGATGATCCACTGATACTTAGCGTTGCCTTTGATGACGCCGCTTTCTTCTGCAACAAATGAATGGTCTGGGTAAGAAGCTTGAATAGTAGAGATGATTGCTTGTTCTGCTTCTTTGTCTACGTTCGTTACAAAGTCGTTAGAGCCTTTTAACTCAGCTTGAACCATATCAAGTTGCTCATATGCACGAGCAATAATTTTACCAGCATTACGCGCAGCGCGAACTGCGATGTTTAACATCGGTTGCATTTACAATCACCTATTTTTCAAAAGAACGTAATTTAATAATAGTAAAAAAGCACAAAAAATCCCGAGCCATTTCTTTCAAATTTATGGTTCGAAAGAAGCTCGTGAGCCACTATTATTCAAATTACTAAAGAACATTTTTTAATCAGGCGCGCATTCTAGTGATTTTTGCCAAAAAGTAAAGGAATACCTCGCAAAAACCACTTTTATTTATAGAATACGCGAAGAAGAATTACAGCTTTTCGATTTCGGCGATTTTTTGGCTAAACTCAACTAATTCCATTTCTGGGCATTCGCCATCTTCTTGCCAGTCTAAACCAATCATTACATTGTCTGTGGCTAAGTCTTCAACCCAAAACTCCAGCCATTCAGCGACTGAAATTTGAGTTGGTACATACTGCGCCCACTCGTCAGTACAGTTACTTTGAGCAATAGACTCACGAGACCACAATAGCATCACGTCTGTATCCTCAAACTGAACTGAGTCGACAATAACCCAGCCGTCTGTTTCTTTGTCGTGTAGTGCCCAAATCATTTGAGTTGCTGCGATTTCTTCGAAAAATTGTTGTTGGGTGCTCATGGTGTTTCCCTTTGTGTATCTGGTTTATTTACAAAAAGAGCCTTTATCATAAAGGCTCTTTATAACAATAATGTGAATAGGGTTAGCGTCCTGCGCGGCTCTTGGCTTTTGGCTTACCGCTGTGTTTGTTACCCGCTGGTTTACCTTTTCCAGTCGGTTTACCTTTTCCAGCTGGCTTACCTTTGTCTGCAGACTTGCCCTTATTAGAAGAAGCATTGTCAAACTGACCTAAGCCCGTGTGACGCGTTAAGGCTTTTTGACCGCCTTGTCCATTGCCTTTGCCTTTGAGGTTAGGGCGACGACCGCGGTTACTCGCTGCCAGTCTCTCTTCATTAGCTGAGGCCGGTGGCACTAAATGTTGCTGGCCGTGACCAATGAGCTTAGCTAGGCCCATTTCTTTAAGTGCATGACGGATCATCTTCCAGTTTTTAGGATCGTGATAACGCAAAATCGCTTTGTGTAATCGACGTTCTTTTTCACCACGAGCAATAGGCACCACATCGTTTTGTTTTTTTACCTTGTGTAAGGTATCAATTTCTGTGTGGTACATGGTCGTTGCCGTCGCCATTGGCGAAGGATAGAAGTTTTGAACCTGATCCAAGCGGAATTTATTTTCTTTTAACCACAAGGCCAAGTTAATCATGTCCTTGGTCTCAGTACCTGGGTGAGCGGCGATAAAGTACGGAATAAGGTATTGCTCTTTACCTGCTTCTTTAGAGTACTTTTCAAATAGCTCTTTAAACTTGTAATAACTGCCCATACCCGGTTTCATCATCTTCGACAATGGACCTTCCTCGGTGTGCTCTGGGGCAATTTTTAAGTAGCCACCTACGTGGTGAGTAACGAGCTCTTTAACATAACGAGGGTCTTGAACCGCAAGGTCATAACGAACACCCGATGCGATTAAGATTTTCTTAATACCAGGCAGTTCACGAGCACGTTGATACAACTTAATAGTTGGCTCATGATCAGTGTCCATGTGCTTACAGATATCTGGGTAAACACAGGATGCGCGACGACATGTAGCTTCGGCTTTGGCACTCTTACAACGCAACATATACATGTTGGCAGTAGGACCGCCTAAGTCTGAAATAACCCCAGTGAAACCTGGTACTTTATCGCGAATTTGTTCAATTTCTTGGATGATAGAATCTTCAGAACGACTTTGAATAATACGACCTTCGTGCTCTGTGATAGAACAGAAAGTACAACCACCGTAACAACCACGCATGATGTTAACCGAAGTCTTGATCATCTCGTATGCTGGGATCTTTTTACCATCGTATTTGGGGTGTGGAATACGCGCAAATGGCATTCCAAATACAAAGTCCATCTCTTCGGTTTCAAGTGGGAACGCCGGTGGGTTAATCCAAACACTGCGATCTCCGTGACGTTGCATTAACGCCTTAGCACAACCAGGGTTGGTTTCTTGGTGCAAAATTCGGTTAGTGTGGGCGTACAATACTTCGTTTTTAGAAACGACTTCAAATGCAGGAAGTTTTACATATACACGGTCCCACGGACGACGAAGCTGTGCTTTGGTTTTCTTTTTGTCATACGGTTGAACCACAACCGCTTGTGCTACGCCCGTATCATCTGCGGCACTTTGCTGAATTGCTTGGTCTTTGTTGTCACAGGTATTGGCATCATACTCTTGATACGGATTAAGCATAGGGTCGATGATACCCGGCTTGTCGATGTGCGTTGAGTCGATACCCTGCCAATCTGGTAAAGCATCTTTAACAATAATCGCTGTACCACGAACATCTTTGATATCTTTGATGTCTTCGCCATTAGCTAAACGATGAGTCACCTCAACTAAAGGTCGCTCGGCATTACCAAAAATAAGTAAATCGGCTTTAGAGTCAAAAATCACCGAACGACGAACTTTGTTTGACCAGTAATCATAGTGGCCAATACGACGTAGTGAAGCTTCGATACCACCAATAACAACAGGCACGCCCTTGTAGGCTTCGCGACAGCGTTGAGAGTATACCGTAACTGCTCGGTCTGGACGTTTGCCGCCGATATTATCTGGCGTGTACGCGTCGTCGTGACGAATTTTACGATCTGCAGTATAACGGTTGATCATCGAGTCCATGTTGCCGGCAGTGACACCGAAATACAGGTTTGGTTTACCCAGGCGCATGAAGTCGTCTTTGCTGTGCCAATCTGGCTGGTCAATGATACCTACGCGGAAGCCCTGTGCTTCTAGCATACGACCAATTACGGCCATACCAAAGCTCGGGTGGTCGACATAAGCGTCACCAGTGACAATGATCACATCACAACTGTCCCAACCTAATAAATCCATCTCCTCACGAGTGGTAGGCAAAAACGGCGCAGGACCAAAACATTCCGCCCAGTATTTAGGATAATCCCACAGCTTTTTATCCGTTTTTACCGTTGCTTGCGGCGGCTTGGCCACAGCAGGTTTTTTGGCAGTTGTAGTTTGCATTGATGACACCTTATTTTTACAGCAAAGAGCTGAATTAGCTCGAGTTGCAGGGCGTGCTAATTGCAGCAAAAAGTTACCCCGCAAATTGGACGCGCGATTATACAGGTAAAAGTAGCAAAGGGGAAAAGCAAATCAGAATATTTTTGAATAAATTTTAAACAGGTTGGGAGTGAGTTTTGGACTCGTAAAATTTAACTTTGAGAAGACCAGTTAATTATCCAATTGATTATAAAAACATTGAGCTTTATTTTCGAACCTGCTTAAAATAGGAACAAAGCTCGTCCCCTTAGTTCAACTGGATAGAACAAGGGCCTCCTAAGCCTTAGATACAGGTTCAAGTCCTGTAGGGGACGCCATTTAAAAAGGCAAACAAGGTAATCAAGTAAAATCTATTTTCCTGTTGTTGGTTGCTCTACTGACGGTAAATATCCACGCTGGTTATATCGATTCGTTTCATATCAAGCGCGTTGTCAGCCCCAATCCACAAAATAACGATGAACCAATCGTCACTCTATCTCACCGAGAGTCTAAATTGGAATTTCAAACCATTGAGCGCAAAGGTTTGTATTATGATGTCAAAGTGGTCAATCAAGATAAGGTGTTGTTTGAAGACACGGCTCCTTACTCACATTTGGTGATGTCATCTCTGGGAACGGCAGCACTAATCGTAAATACTGACATCGAAAACTCGACCAAGCGATTTACCGTTTTGGTTAACAACCAACGTTATTTGATGCTTGAAGAATATCCAGCTCAAAGCCTTATCGACTATTACGATCCTTACATGGTTTATCGTGTATCTGATGATGGAATGTCAATTTTGATGGGCCGAATTAAAGAGGACGAGGGATTAGTCGAAGCGAAAACCTGTGATGTGACAGTCACGAACCCTAAGTGTTCAGAGGTAAAGGTTGAACCAGGCTACTTTCTTAGCGGAGTTGCTTTGTTAGATAAAAATAGGGTCATTGTTTTATCTTCAAGTACACAGGTAAACGAATCTGATGGACAGCGACAATATTCGTTATCAAGCGTGATTCAAATGTTCGAAGGTGACAGCTTATTATGGGAGCACTCGTTGGGAAATAGCACAGAGTACAAATGGGAAAGTGCAACGATTAACTCCTATAAAAAGGAACTTGTTGTCTACAGCCATAATCACATAGAAATTAGAGATATAGAAACGGGGAATTTGGTTTGGAATCTAAACAAGAAAGAAACAGACCATAAAATTAACTCTATGTATGATGTTTATTTAGAGGAAGGCAAGATCATTGTTCCTTTTGCCGACGGTACAGGGCTGTATCGCCGGACTTTGACTAACTAATTCTTAAAACGAATATCGCCAGCCAACTTCTATTTCTCTGCCGCGAGCAGGTACTTGTTGGACAATGCCATTTTCGTTTACTCCGAGTGATTGAGAGTAAGGATGGAAATAAGACTTGTCGGTTAAGTTGTGAAATTGCAGGCGTAATAAGCTTCGTTCGCTTACCTGATAATTGACTAAGCCATCAAATAACCAGAGTGAGCCTTTATCTTGAAGCAGGTCTACTTTGTCACGCCAATTGGCTTGAACATTGACCGTCAATGCGCTGGTAATATTAAAATCAATCGCTACATTGGCGTATTGATCAGGCGTCATCTTTTCACTCATGACGCCTTTATCATGAAGAATTGTCGTACTTTTGTTACTCAACATGTTGGTGTACGCGAGCAATAGATTTACATTCGGAGAGAGTTGTATTTGACTATCCAACTCGATGCCTCGACTCAAGTTATGAGATATGTTTGTCACGGAAGAGCGCTGCTCGTTAGTAAATCCAATTAAATTAGAAACGTCATTTTCAAACAGTGTCACAGACACAAAATAACGGTCATCGACATAGTTATATGACAGTTCGAGTGACTGAAGCTCCGCCGTTTTAACATCACTACTACCAGGCGAAAGATTGCTTTGATCCTCATATAAATCGCCAATAGAGGGCACTCGAAATGCTTCATTGTACAATAGTTTGACAACGCTTTTAGGAGAAACGTTGTAAACTGCGGCGACTCTAGGTGACCAAGCAGAGGTAATATCGTTGTAGTGATCGTGGCGAAGGCCTGCAGAAACGTTCAAATCTGGGGTGACTTGGAGGTTATATTGGCCATAAATACTACTAATCTCACGAGTTTTATCGCTGACCGTTTGGAGTTCTCGTTCGTTAAAATATCGCAGTTCATTGAGATAGCTTAAATCTGTAAAAATGTTGTAGTTCGAAATAAAAAATGCCTCAGGAACTTGGCTACGTTGGTAACTTGTTCCAAAGGACAGGCGACTACCATCCTCAAATAACAAATAAGAAGATAAATTTAACTGAAGGCTTTTATGTTCGATATTAAAGCCAAATAGGACGTCGTCCTCGGCAAAACCAGGCATCCCTTGCAGAGCCTGCACGCCCATTGACTCCCGCTGATTTGTTGATGATTGGGCGCTCAAATTGAGCCCAAATTCACCTGTGTCTACCAACTTATACTCAAGTTGGTGAATTTGGTTTTTAAGGTCGACTCGATTTAGCCCGTCATACAAATTGTTGTATAAATAAAAATTATCACGAGAGTTTTGTTGAAATAAGTATCTCCAGGTAAAGCTTTGATAAGAGGCACTGGCTTCTATTTGGTTTGCTGTTTGTGGATCGGTTGACTGATTTTGGCGACCAAACCTATCGTAAACATTGTCGTAGCGTTGGCCGTCGTGATCATAGTGGTTTACGTTGAGCGCCAATTGTAAGTCATCAACCTGATAGGTTAGGCCCAAGTTACCATCGAGAGTTAAGTTATTTCCTGTAGATACAGATAAAGTGTCTTCTGTTTTGGTAATGATGTTAATAACTGCATTAAACGCATTGGCGCCATAGGTCGCCGAGCCTGGACCTCGGATAACTTCAATCCGTTCGACATTACTTAAATCAAACTGCCGAATAAAATAGGTTAGACCGCCTGAGTAGTCATCGTTAATTCTTTGGCCGTTATACAAAAACAACACTGTACTGCCGTATTTTTGTGACTGACCGCGAACTGAGATATAAGATTGATTGTCTTCGGTCGAGTTGAATGCCGAGTAAAAGCCAGGAATAAAACGGTACAATTGATGCAACTTGGTTATACCAAGTCGCGCAAGACGGTCTCTCGTAAAAAATGAAATTGTTGCAGGAGCCGTAATGATAGCTTCGGGGCTCGTAGACGCGATCGAGACTTCCACGTTGAGTAACTCTTCAAGTGGTAAATCAAAAAAGTCAGCTTTTTTGGCCAGCGCGACGGAGCTTGTCGATAGGAGTACACCGGCACAAACCGAAACACAAGCAAGGATATTAATTCGTTTCATGCAGATTCATTTAATTTGTGGTTACAAATTATTGTAGTCGAAAGATCTTTTATGAGCTGAGTTTTTTATCTCGTCGGATATGCCAATCCTGCTGGAATCTTCAAACACAATATAAAAATTAGTGGCATTAAAATTGCGTGCATTAGAGCAAAACAGATCATAATTACTCCAAACTTGCGTTCAAATAAGCGAGTTGTTGATCCTAAAAGATCATTGTCGGTTTTTTGGCTATGTCAGATTGGAGCGTTGAGACGATGTGGATAATGCAATGAGAGTGCTATTTTTGGTGTTGATTGGCGTATTGAGCGGTTGTAGTACAATCGAAAAAGTCGCCGAATTACAAAACCCTAAGCCACCAGAAGGGTATAAACAGTATCAACCAGAGTCTGCGCAAGACACTATGCATGCGCATGTCGAATTATTGGCTAGGCAGTTACTTGATACGACAAACAGTTTTGATCCGACCCGGCCAGTTGCCGTCGGCACCTTTTTGCCTGCAAATAGCTTGAAGCAGGACAAAAACAAAAGCCATCGTGGCATAGGCTTACAGTTACAAGAGAGCATGATGACCTTTTTGACT
Organism: Psychrosphaera ytuae; assembly: GCF_017638545.1. NCBI lineage: Bacteria > Pseudomonadati > Pseudomonadota > Gammaproteobacteria > Alteromonadales > Pseudoalteromonadaceae > Psychrosphaera > Psychrosphaera ytuae. The sequence continues at coordinate 1,340,933 of NZ_CP072110.1, read as the reverse complement.
CAAGCAGGATTAAAAGTCATTGAGTTTAAAGTCAAAAAGTCTATGTCGGTGGCGGCAGAATACGACCAATTTGTATCGAGAGCAGTAACAGATTTAGATCCCGCCGTACGTGCCGATTACATATTGGTAGGCAACTATACTCAACAACAAGACAATTTGATGGTGAATGTACGTTTAATCGATGTGGGTTCAAAAACCATAGTTGCAGCGGCAACCGATTATTTGCCTTTAACGGCAATGTGGAGCCATGAAAAAGTGAAACTAAAAAACGACCAACTTATCCGTGGCGAATACTAGGAGCTTAGAATGAAGAAGTTACTTTTAACCCTGTTAGCAACTCAGTTAGTGGCGTGTTCGAGCACGGATTATTGGGGGTGGGGCGATGACGAATCCGATACAAATGAGCAAGAGGTAACTAAGACTACCTCTCAAGAGCAATACGTTGTTGAAGAAGAGGTGGTACTGAAACCACGTTTAGCCAGTGGTACCGTTGCGACTCCTGATGAAGCCAGTGTTGATTTTCAAAATGATTATCGCCAGCAATTGTTAGGGCGCATGAACGAGCTGAAAAGCCAACAACCTAACTCAACCCGCAGCGTCAAAAATTTAAATTATTATGTTCGTACTATGATGCAAGACTTAGTGGGCAACATGAAGTATGTCAATTCGACTACACCTATGGTTGTGACCAGTTTTGTTATGTTAGACAGCGATTATCAACATGCAGACTTACTGGGCCGCCAAATTTCAGAAAGCTTTATTCACGAAGTTCACAAGTACGGCATTCCTGTGCTTGATTTTAAAACCTTGGACTTTGTGCGAGTAACACCAACGGGTGATTTTGTATTCAGTAAAGATTACCTCGAGTTAAATGGCGATTTGCCAATTAAATATGCAGTTGCAGGAACCATGGTTAAACAAGTCTCTGGCTACTTAGTCAATGCAAGGGTAATAGGCATCGAATCTAAAGCGGTCGTAGCGAGCGCGCAAGGTTTTTTACCAGCTAATGTTGTTAACAGTTTAGTGTCGAGTGGTTACAGTGATGGTGTTCCACTTATGTCGGGTGACCGCGACGCAGACTCAGAATAGCCCTAGTTAGCGGAGGGTAAACCATGAAACATGTATCTAAGTCCAAAGCTCTGTTGAGTGCCTTGTTAACAAGCACCATTCTAAGTGGTTGTAGTTTGACAGAGTTTGTCACGGGTCAACCACAAGCCTCTGACTCTGCTCAAACCAATGCAGAATACAGCAACCTTGACCAAGGCGACACAGCACCAGTTACTAAAACAACCATTGAGAAAGAAGAAACTCGCGTTGTGCATGATGCGACAGAGCCATCTACCGAGACAATGGTTGTTGAAAAGCGAGTGATCAAACGTTTACCAGCAGAAAAGCCCAACTCAACAATGAGTTATTACGGTTCGGTTAAACAGCCTTATCGCCCAGCGGTGACTCATCAAGGTTCGAACGAGCAGTTTATTCCGCCTATCAGTCAACACTCTCTGAGTGGCGCCGAGCACAGTGTTGTAGTTGAAGAGTACATTGAGCGTGTATCGACAGACTTAATTAATAGCCTTGCAAACAATCTCAATGACCCTGTTATTGGGGTGACTTCATTTGTCGACTTTAACAATAATCTGACCTCAGTTACGCCTTTTGGAAACCGAATCGCAGAGCATTTTATCAGTGAGCTGCAACAAAGCGGATTTATGGTTGCCGACTATAAAGTGAAAGATACAATCACTGTTAATCACGATGGCGATCTTGTTTTTTCTCGTAACACCAATGAGTTAAATGCAGTTGAAGGTATGACTCATGTATTGGCCGGCACCATTATGTATCAAGAAAAAGGTCTGAAGATCATTGCCCGTGTGGTTGATTTTGATAACAAATGGGTTGTGGCAAGCGCTTCCACCTTTATGCCATATTTTGTATTAGACACTATTGTACCAAGTGGTGCTAAACATACAGTATATTAAGCTTGGTGAGGGGTTGAGCAGTGTTAATAAACAAGCGGTTTAATCCTGGCAAGTGGACAAAGCGAAGCATTACATTAGTCGTTGCTGGCGCTTTATCTGCTTGTGCAATTACCGAAATGGATTGGTTTGAAGAAACACCAGATGCTTCTCAGCCAGTTGTCGCTGTCGCTAAGCCGTCAATTCAGCCTAAGCCTCACATGGAACGTTTGCCTCATGATGTGGTTGTGGCAATTTCAGGTCACGAACAAGATGTTGTGTCCGCTGTTGAGGCCATAAAACAACTTCGTTTAGGTCAGTTGGATAAGTTCAGCCCTTATTATCACCGAGCAGAACAGTATTTGTTATTAGAGTTGCAAATTCAGCAGCTTATTAACGAACTTGCCGTGTACTTTTCGATCGAGCCTTCTGAGCTGTATTACCGACTTGCCCCACTTAAAAATGAGTTGCCGGCACTGCCTTTTAGGCAGCGCGGTGCACATATTGTTGAAGAACTAGTTAAAGATCAGCTCAGTTTATATGCTCAGCACTCACCAAAAAATGCCGATTGGTTGATCACGCCCAAATTAACCATGCGATTTGGTAAAATTTGTCTGCAACTTGTGCCCTCTGACTTTACTGGAAAGAGTCGAGAAGCAAGTATGGCATTACCTATCACTGACTATTACTTCTACGATTATCTAGATGGTATACGTCAGAATTAAAACGCCATCGTTGAATCACCAATTTTTCACTATCAATGTAAGTTTAAACACGTTGTTGAACGTGGTTAAATGGTCGTTATTCAAAAACAATTCAAATAAAAATGAAAGGGAACCCCATGTCTTTTAAACTCTCTTTGGTGTCAGCGGCTCTGGCCTTTGGTTTGGTTTCTACCAATTCTCAAGCGATTGAAGTTACTGATAAAGCAAGAAAAATAGCGCAAAGTACAATCATTGTTGATAGTCATATTGACGTTCCATACCGCATAAAAAAACGTTGGGAAGACGTGACAGAAGCCACGGCTAAGGGTGACTTTGATTACCCTCGTGCGGTAGAAGGTGGCCTAAACGCACCTTTTATGTCGATATATATTCCAGCAACGTTCGAAGGCCCGGGTAAAGATTTTGGGGTTCAAATGGCGCACGAGCTGATTGATTCAGTGGAAGCAATTGAAGCCCGAGCTCCAGAGAAGTTCGCAGTAGCTTATTCAACCAAAGATGTTGAAGATCATTTTAAACGTGGTGTTATTTCATTACCAATGGGAATGGAAAACGGTAGCCCGATTGCCGGCAGCATTGACAACTTAAAAATGTTTTATGAGCGAGGCATTCGTTACATCACATTAGCTCATTCTTTGTCTAACCACATTTCTGACTCGTCCTATGATCTTCGTCGCCAATGGAAGGGGCTAAGTGACTTTGGTAAAGAATTAGTCGTCGAAATGAACAAGATTGGCATGATGGTCGATATTTCTCACGTATCGGATGCTGCTTTTTATCAAACACTCGAGATAACAAAAGCGCCTGTAATTGCTTCTCACTCTTCGTTACGACGTTTTACACCTGGCTTTGAACGAAATATGGATGACGATATGATCAAAGCATTAGGCAAAAACGGTGGCGTGATCATGATTAACTTTGGATCTAGTTTTGTATCAAAAGAAACTCGTGAATGGCAGTCTAAGCTATCAAAATTAATGGAAGAAGCAGGTACTAAATGGGGTGAGCCAAAAGCGGAAGAGATTGCTAAAAAATACCGCGAAGAAAACCCATACCCATATGCTTCTTTGGAAATGGTGTTAGATCACATCGATCATGTTAAAGCATTGGTAGGCATTGATCATATCGGAATCGGTTCGGACTATGACGGTGTTGGTGATTCTTTGCCTAGAGATTTGAAAGATGTGTCTTATTTTCCTCACTTTGTACAAGGCTTGTTAAACCGAGGCTATACTGAAGCTGAAATTAAGAAAATTTTAAGTGGCAACTTTATGCGCGTTTGGAAGCAAGTCGAAGAGCTTGCAACTAAGATGTAAAGCGCTGGGGGAAAACAATGGCTGATGAAATCGGGAAACTCTCTGACCTTGCAGATGTAATCTTGTTGGATGATATTTCTGATGTGTTTTACAGAAGTATTGTTTTTCCTTTTATTTTGCGCACTGAGCTTGATCCTGCCTCTGATCAAGTGGCGCAGTTTGATGAAAAACTACAAAAGCGATTAGGGCGCCACCTTTATTGGGCTGACGCCCTAATCACTCTAGATCCCAAGTTACAGCTCATTTGCACTATTGCAACGGCTATTCACAAAGGCCAATACTCTGTTGAAATGTTGAACCAAGACCGTCAACGAGACTTTTGGTTAGACAAGGCGATTCAAGATGTTTTTAATGACAAATCGGATTCTGCAACAGTTATTACACAAATCGTCGATGTGAAAACGGGGTATTTGGGGTCAACTAAGTTACGCCAGTTGGTCTGGCATTACCTTGGGCTTAATTCAGTCGAGCCCTGCGCGTCGATTCAAACTCGGGTTGAAGAGCTAACTTTGGACTATCGCGACCTCGCTATCGGTATTGCCGAAAAAGACGGGGTTAAATTAGATCACCACAGTCTAGAGTCTATCGTTTTACTACATGCCTTGCCTATGCTGGCTTTGCTAAAGCTCTATGAGCAATCCTTGACCAAACTATCTATTGAATATAACAAGTTACACCGAGAGCCCTTTGAGCCAACGGCAGAGTCTTTATTGGACTTTTTAAAGTTTGATGAGTTTATTCGCCCGCATGTCATGGAATCATTAGGGTTGAGTGAGGCTTTGGTACCGAGTTTACTCAATATCAAAGAGCCCAAAAGTACTGAATTAAAGTACTTTCTGTTAGGGCGTAATACGGTAATAAAAAACTTGTTGGCGGGAAACCACGTTTTAACCGTGCCTCAAATCCAAAAGTTGGAATCACAAATGGGTATTGAGCCTGAGCTTAAAGAGTCGATAGAAGATAGCTTTTACAAAAAGTTTATTAGTCGTCTGCTAAGTAAGCGTTAAGTCTCTTACCTCTTAATATTTTATCTGCTAGTATGTCGGAACTTTTTCGTTTCTGGCCTTTCAAATAGGCAGTGAATTGTCCTTTAAGTAGTTTAAAAATGAAGCATTTATTATTAGTTTTTGTCTCTTTAGTGTTGGTTTCTGGATGCAGCAGTTGGGTGTATAAGTACGACATCAACCAGGGTAACTTTTTGAATCAAAGAGACGTGGACAAACTACGTGTCGAGATGACCAAAGAGCAGGTTAAGTTTGTATTAGGTACGCCGGTGGTAAGCAGTCCGTTTAGCGACCATACATGGCGCTACGTTTATACAATCAGAGTTGGTAAGACTGACGAATTTATCAAAAAAGAGCTGGTGTTGAACTTTGAGGGTGATGCGCTTAAATCAATGTCTGGTGATTTTGAACAGCCAGAGTCATTTATGACGCCACTTGATTCTGAATAAGGTAATCGCCTAATTATAAATTCAAAAGCCGAGATTAACTCTCGGCTTTTTTACGCGGGTTAGGACGACCACCGGTTATTTTATCCGCTCGACCTTCTTGTTTAGCACGCTCAGCACGACGTTTGCGTACTTCTTTTGGATCGGCTATCAATGGACGGTATATCTCAATTCGATCGCCATCGCGCAATGACGCATCTAATTTACAGGTCTTAGACCAGATACCCACTTTGTTTTCGGTTAAGTCAATCTCAGGGTGACTCACCAAAATTCCACTCTTTTCAATGGCCTGTTGTACCGTACTGTCGGCATTGACCTGTAATTGCAGCAGTGATTGTTTAAGTGGAAGGGCGTATGCCACTTCAATTGTTATTCTATTAACCATAAACTTGTTTTGCTCTTTGCGTAAATGCAGTCACCATACTTGAGGCGACTAGATTAAACACTTTTCCAAATGCTAATTCGATCATTTTAGAAGAAAATTCAAACTCTAGATGTAACTCAACTTTACAAGCATGGTCATCTAGTGGGGTAAATTGCCAGTACCCATGCAGATATTTAAACGGACCATTAACGAGCTTTAAGTCGATGCGTTGATTTGAAGTGAGCGTGTTTTCTGTCGTAAACCACTTGCTTATCCCGGCTTTGTTGATCAATAACGAGCCTTCGAGTCGGTCTTCACTGACTTGTCGCTTTTTGGCATCCGCGCAATTTGGAATAAATTGCGGATATTGCTCAATGTCGTTTACTAACTGATACATCTGGTCAACGCTGTACATGACCAACGCATTTTTGGATAGTTGCGCCATACCCTCACTAAACCTAAAGTATTTTTGATGTACGTTATTCTATCAAACTTGGATAGAAAATAATGCACAAATGGTTATAATCCACTGGTAAACAACAAAGAAGTGATTATGGCTAAGAAAAAACCAAAGGCTCCGTCCAATACTATTGCGCTGAATAAGAAAGCTCGTCATGAATTCCACCTAGATAAAAAGTTTGAAGCTGGGATTGAATTACAGGGTTGGGAAGTAAAAAGTATTCGCGAAGGCAAAGTAAATATCTCTGATACTTACGTTCACATCAAAGATGGCGAAGTGTTTTTGCTTAACTCGCAAATCCAGCCACTGACACAAGCGTCTACCCATGTGGTGTGCAATCCTACTCGTTATCGCAAGCTATTGCTTAAGCGCCGAGAAATTAACGAGTTAGTAGGTGCAGTAGAACGCCAAGGTTATACTTTGGTGTGTACGGCTATGTATTGGAAAAAGAGCTGGGCCAAAGTCGAATTTTATTTGGCTAAGGGTAAGCTAAATCAAGACAAACGTACTGACATTAAAGACAGAGACTGGTCACGCCAGAAAGAGCGGATCATGAAACACTCAACTAGATAATCTATCTAATTTGGCTTATTGGTTAAATTATTTGAAATTTTTGTCTATCTTTGGTGTTCTACTAAGACAAAGAATAATAATTTAGCCAGTGCCTATGCCCAATATTCAACAACTTACTCTTGATAATATTGCTCTGCTCAAGCAATTGGCAAACTTTGTCGAAACACTGAGCTCTCATCAATTTGTCCAAGCTAATACAAACCTAAATTCTGGTTCTATTGCGGCTCACTTACGTCACATCATCGAACATTATCAGACCGTTATTGGCTCTGAGCGAGAATTTGATTACGACCAAAGGCCTCGAAACCAACAACTTGAGCGGTGCCAAAGTGCGGCGGTTTTAGCATTAACAAAGCTTCAAACGCAATTGGCAAAATTGATCAAACACAAGGACTCCGAATCGCAAGACGAGCAGCCTGCAATATTAGTTAAGTGTGCGACAAATACCCAGGCTCATAGTCAACCTGTAGTATCATCAATCGCCCGCGAATTAGTGTTTTTGCATAGCCATACAACTCATCATATGGCGATTATTCGCTTGTTAGCCTTGTCTGATGGTGTTGTGGTAGACAGTAGTTTTGGAAAGGCGGCTTCAACCAAACAATACGAACAACAGCAGAGTGACGTTAATGTGCAGTCTAAATTGGCGTGAATTCGACGATCATATTGGTTTGGTATTTACTAGAGACGAAGCCATACAAAGACCAAAAGCGCTACCTCCTCAGCGCTTTAGTAAAGCCGGTGTAGAGTATCTTATGCCCGTTGATCCAGTAGGGCAAGGCAGTTGGATTGCTGTAAATAACGCTGGCTTTACAGTGTTTTTGTTAAATGATTATCAAGGTGTTCTCAAGCCTAACTCATCGGACTTACAAAGCCGTGGTCAACTGATCCGCGCGGTTGCGCAATGCAACACAATAGAAGCCATCAAAGGCGTTGTTGAGGCATGGTCACTAGAGCGTTCGCAGCCGTTTGTGTTGGGGGTGTTACATCAGGATAAACAACGACGGGGAATGGTTCATTATTCGGGCACAGAAACCCAGCTTGTATGGCAGCCTTTACCACAGCAACTTTATTCATCCGGCGATCCTGAAGTTAACGACATCATTCGCGCTAGAACTGCGTACGTTGACCAACAGCAAGTAGGCTCTTTAGAGGATCTGATAAGGTTACACCAATCCCATAAGCCTCTTGTAAACGATGACTTTATTTATAGCTTGTGTATGCATAGGGAAGTTGCCGAGAGTCAATCAATAACTGTGGTGAGCATGACTAAAGGAGAAGTTGAGATGCGGTATTTTGCTGGCTCTCCTTGTCAGTTAGAACCAGCAAATTGGATAACCAAACAAATTAGTTGCAGTCACCGCCTCTAAAAATGCGGTTGCTTTCTAATTCTTCCTTGTCCTTAGCCATAAACAAGAACTTACGTTGATTAAGGCCTGTCGATGTTTCGGTTACATCAACACGGATAATAGATAAGTCTTCAATGTTACGAGTAAACGTAATGACATCAGACTTTATACTTGGAGTGATGTCACCCATACACAAAGTTGTACTCCACTGATAACGCGGTGTGTCGTTACTCCAGCGTAATTTTACTTGCCATTGTGCGGTCGGGCTGACTGTATTACTAACACCAATCACGTCTAATAAAGGTTCGACATCGGTAAAGTTATTAGCGTTAAACTCATACTCAACCGAATCCACACAACTTTGTAGATTACCTGTATTACTCATCTCTAATTGTTCATTTTGAGAGGCTGGCGTTTGGCATGTGTAGTCATCGTTGGTTTCAAACGTCAACTGATGGGTTCCAGCTCGTTTAGGAGTTGCATAACCAATAACATAAAGTCCGTTTTCGTAAGACTTAACGTGTGCCAATGCATCGCTTAAGTAACGTTCAACACTTGCGATGTTATCCAGTTCAAAAATATTGTCTGAGTCAGTAAACTCTTCCAAAATCGCACGGTCTGTATCTGCACCAAGCGTGATAAAGTACAAATCTTTACCTATAGATGCTTCAAGCGCTTGCTCTTTACTTACTAAAAACGATGAGTCATTACCATCAGTAAATAAGATCATGCTGCCATAAGAGATGTTTTCCAACGATACTTGGTTTTCCCAGCTCGATGCAGCTGCTTGAATAGCTCCGTACAAGTTAGTTGAGTTACCACCGACGGTAATACCGTCAATTGCAGTGTTAATTGCATTGATGTCTTGTGAGTTTTCAACAACAAACTCAACGTCGCCATCGAAAGTCAAAATCGACACTTTTTGATTGTCTAATAATAAAGACTGGCCACTTTCATCGGCAATAATGGACTTGATACCGCCTTTAACAAGCTCAAGGTCAGCTGGTTCTATCGATGCACTGACGTCAATAGCAAACACAGTAGTGTAATTGGTGTTGAGGTCGGTGACGTTATCCACTTCAATAAATGACTCTTTGTCAGAAACGGGTAAGCCATTTTCCAAAATCGTTAAATAATCAGAAAAATTATCAGCAGTTAGGTCATCGATAGCATCACCTGTTTTGCGATCGACCAAATGCAAACTCGTCGACAACACAGAAGAAGGCGATTGATATTTGAAGTCCAACGCATTAATACTGTACGCGCGGGTTTCTAAGCCTGAGCAAGAAATCAAAACGTTGGTTTGACTTTGCTCTGCGATACCTGAGCCGTTTGATACGGTACAGGTTAAGCCATCTAACGTGTCCGAAACGCTTATCGTAAAATTAGAACCCGTCTCAATTCTCGTATCTAAGACAAAGTCACCGTTGGTGGTAAATACTTGTGGAGAGCCATTTAAGTTAACAGTGATAGCGCCGACAAGGCCTTCAATGCTACCAGAAAAACCGACGGTGCCTTCAGGGCCTTCCTCTGAGGTCGAGCCTCCTCCACAACCAAGTAATAAGGTGGAAAGTAAGACAGAAGCAGACCAGGTTGTTTTTTTCATTCAGTGTATATTCCGTTATTTAATATTGTTGGGCGTTTTCTTCGCAATAGCGCGTCAGATAAGGATCGCTTTTGTCGGTAATGACTAGAGCCCGAGCATCTTTACAAAAATAAGTCGTGACGTTGCCACTGTAATCGCTTTTGACTGTTGTCGATATTTTGCGAATTAGGGTTTTCATGTCACCGGTTTCGGCAAAATGATGTTTGACGATATAGTCGTATTTTAAATCCCAAATGAGCTCGATACCTTCTTCATTTGCGTATTGTGATAGTGCGGTTTTTAGGGTGTCATTTTGCTTAAATGAACGCTTTTTATTTTCTCCGTTCCAGTCTTCTGGCGCGGGTTTTACATTACCGTCTCGAGACGTCAATTGATCGCCCATCGAGACGTCAGGCTCTGGTAATTGGATTGTGTAATCATTAAGTCGCTCAGCTCCAGGCTTTAAGGCTTGTCTTACTTCGGCATAGAACTTAGCAACACCTTTAGCGACCGGGTTTTCACTGGTTTTATTGGCTTCGTCACTACCCCAATAAACAAAACCAACAATAATAAGAACAAAGATCGAAACCCCTAGTACTTTGCCTAGGTAACCAGATTGGCTTTTTTTGGTTGTTCCTTTTTTGACACTTTTCTGTGACATATTGTTCTCCTTAATATTCTTCACTTTAGTAAAGAGACTCGGGCTCGTCCTCTGGTCGAGTTTTAAAACGACGATGAACCCACATATATTGTTCCATGTTGTCCAGCACAGCTGATTCAACCCATTTGTTCACTTGCACGGCATTTGCGAATGAATCTTCACAAGGATAATCCGTCAAAGGCGGCAAAAATTCAATCTCATAACCATTAAAGTTGTCTAAGCGACGAATTTTGGTCGGAATGGTTTCGGCATTCTTATGGCTTGCAAAGATCTCTGTCCCTGTTGTTGTGGCCGCTTTTTCGACCGCAAAAAATGGCGCAAAGACACTGCGCTTTGGTCCGTAGTCATGATCTGGTAAATAAACCGTGATCTCACCTTCAGACAATGCTTTTAACAATCCTTTCACATCTCGTTTGCCAATCATGTAGCGGTTTGAACGACAGCGTCCTCGATACTGCACCCACTCTAATAGCTTATTGTTATGCGGGCGATAAAAGCCAACACATGGGTAGCCATTGTCGCCTAATACTCGAGCCATCATTTCTAGTGGGAAAATGTGCGTGAATAACAAAAAGATCCCTTTGCCTTGCTGAAGCGCTTTATCTATGTGTTGGGTACCTTTTACGTGACACATATTTTTAAGTCGCCAATTAGGCCACCACCAAGAAATACCACTTTCAAAAATGGCTATGCCGGCGTTTTCAAAATTAGCGATAACAAGACGGTTTATCTCTTCTTCAGATTTATCAGGGAAGCACAGTTGTAGATTGCGAGTGGCTGTTTTTTTTCGGCTTTTTAATACCTTAAGCAATAGGCGACCGATGAGTTTACCCAAACCGATCTGAACACGGTATGGCAGCCAACTCAATAAATACAAGAAGGTTATGGTTAGCCAAGTTAGCCAAAAACGAGGGTGCAAAAAGGCAAATGAAAAAGTAGGTGGCACAAAGCTGTTTGGCGAGCTATTGCGGTTTGAATTTTTGTCACTCAAAGTAAAAAAACCAGATAAAAATGAAATGAATAAGGGCTATTCTACCCTATCACAGCACAAGGGGAAGACTAAATCTGGTCTTGCCAGAGACAGTGGGGCTGTCAGCATTAAATTGGCACAAAAAAAAACGGAGCCAGAAGCTCCGCTTTTCGTTTGTATTTTTTAGCCTTTTGGCTGAAGGGCTTTGGTTATTTTAGCCCGCTGTTGACTGCCACTAGGTCTTGAGCACTTAATTCACCGGCCGCTTGTTTTAACGACATCATAGCTAAGATGTAGTTGTAACGGCTGTTCGATAAGTTGCGTTTAGCATTGTAAAGATTACGTGTGCTGTTAAGAACGTCAACGATAGTACGAGTACCAACTTCAAAGCCAGCTTGTGTTGCTTGTAACGCACTCTCTGCAGAAATCACTGATTGCTCTAGTGCTTTCAAAGTCGAAACAAGAGACACAACGTCAGCATATGAAGTACGAACGGTACGTACAACACTGCGATAAGTTGCTTCGCGGTCCTCACTTGCCAGTACATAGTTGGCTTGTGCTTGTTTAATCGCTGCTGACGTACCACCACCAGTATAAATTGGTACCGTTAATTTAACGCCAATTGAAGAAGAATTAAGGTTTGGTCCTTCGATATCACCACCGGCCTTTTTACCGCCAATACTCGCTGTTAAATCCAATGTCGGGTAATGACCCGCTTCAGAACGCTTAATATCGAACTTAGCTGCTTGTACCAACAACTCTTTGGCTTTTAATTCTAAGCTGTTTTCTTCCGCCTTTTTTACCCACGCATTTACATCAGCTGGGCTTGGTTTTTGGGCGTCAAAACGCTCTGTGTTTAAGACGTTGACGTCTGCGTAGAATTTTCCAGTTATCTCGCGAAGACCTTCTTTGGCAATCTCAACGTCGTTTTGACTGCGTATTTCTGTCGCAACCGCGTTGTCGAAGTTTGCTTGTGCTTCGTGAACGTCAGTACGGGCTGTCAGACCAACTTTAAAACGCTCTTTAGTTTGTTCAAGCTGGCGCTCGATTGCTTTGCGCTCTGCTTGCGCAAACTCAAGGGTGTCTTGTGCTTTTAATACATTGAAGTAAGCATTAGCTACTCGTTGAATGAGTCCTTGTTGAGCAAAATCAAAGTCAGTTTGTGAGCGCAATGCACGTTGCTCGGCAGCGTCTAAGTTGTACCAGTCACCCATTTTAAAAATGGTTTGTGAAAGTGTTACGCCCCAAGATGTCGTATTAGAGTCAACGTCATAAATCGCGCCTGCATCACTTACTTGCTCTGACGTGCCCGTTGTATAACCCGCTGTTAGGCTGACACTTGGCAACAAGCTAGAGAAGGCAATTTCTTCTGCTTGAACGCTTGCATCATAAGCCGCTTTCGCTTTTAAGGTTTGCGGGTCGTTTTGAACAGCGTCTTTGTATGCTTCGACTAGATTTGTCGCATACGCAGGAATCGCGGCACCGGCAAATAAAATTGCCAAAGTCGCAGATAAAAATGACTTTCTCATAGTGGTTCCTTAACAGAGGTTCTTATTCCAAAATTCTTAAATGACAATGATCTCAGCCTTAGTCTAGCCTTTCTAATTGTTTTAAGTAATGTTTTTGTGTTAACACATTACTGCTAAATGTAACAGAATATTGAAATGTTAATAAGGCATATTTCAATTTGTGATAAAGTTTACTGCTCGTCGCATCTCACCTGGAATTGGTCCATGACACAACAAAAATATACCCCAGTATTTAATAGCAAAAATGTCGAAATCAAGTCTATTGAACGCGCTTTTGATGGATTTTTCAAAATAAACACGTTCACTTTCAGACATGCCAAGTTCGCTGGCGGTCAGAGTGACTGGGTTCAGCGCGAAATCTTTGAGCGAGGTCACGCTGTCGGGGTGCTACCTTACGATCCTTCGAATCAAAAAGTCGTGCTAATTGAGCAGATCAGAATTGGCGCTCTGGCAACAAAAGACAGTCCTTGGTTGCTAGAAATTATTGCCGGGATGGTGGATAAAGAATCCGAGCAACTTGAAGAAGTTGCGATTAGAGAGGCACAAGAAGAAGCCAACCTAGTTATAGACGAGTTGACACCTATGCTAAGCTATCTATCTAGCCCTGGAGGAACAACGGAGCGTTTGTACCTTTATTTAGCAGAGGTTAATAGCGAAGACGCTGGCGGTATTTTTGGTCTGGATACAGAGCACGAAGATATCAAAGTTCACGTATTGGACGTAGATCACGCCTTTGAATTATTAGATAATGGCGTGATAGACAATGCGGCTGCGGTGATTGCTCTGCAATGGCTGCGTTTGAAACTGGTCAAGGAGGGCCATAATAAGTACGTTTAATAGAGCCCATCTGAGAGTTTTAAGGCACATATGAGAAATAAAGTAATAAACAAAGATAAATACGTGGTGGATTTACAGCGCCTTCAAGGTCTGTGTACGCGTAATTATGCCTTGTTATTACGTTTGTTGCCGTTGCAATACGAACTGGGTCAACAATGGCAAATTAAGATGCCAAATGGCCTTTACTTTGAACTCTCAGTCCTCGAAATTTCTGCGTACACTGAGTGTTACAAGCTCGCACAAAAGGTTTGGGCAGTGAGTGATGAAGAAGGTGAATCATCTCCGTCACAGGTTCCTGGCTTTATGAATATGGAATTTGAATTTCGGGTTTACCACGACGCGCAAATGCTCGAAGTGATCAGTTACCAGAAACAATCTCGTATTCGCGCTAACAACCCCTACCCAAACGAACATTTACATCACAAAGATGAAAAGCTCCAGGTCAATCAGTTGTTAAAAGACTGGCTGAATTTAGCGGTAAAACATCAATCCAAAAATAATAATAAGACGTTACTCGAAGCGTCCACATCAGAATAAGCATTATGCCAAGCATTTTATATTTACATGGCTTTCATTCATCACCGATGTCTGAAAAAGCCCAACTGTTTAGTCAGTACATCAAACAACACTATCCACAGGTCTCAGTTATAGCGCCACAATTGGCCGTCACTCCTGATATTGCGATTAACCAAGTTGAAGCCTTGGTTGAACAACATTACCCCGAACTTATTGGTGTTGTGGGTAGTAGTTTAGGAGGGTATTTGAGTACTTACTTACACAATAAATATGGATTAAAGGCGGTAGTGATCAATCCGGCTGTTAAGCCTTTTGAGTTGCTGTCTGATTACCTCGGCCCACAAATTCATCCAATTACAGACCAATCTTATACTCTGACGCCATCACACATGTGTGATTTGCAAAGGATTTATCAGCCATTTTTAAAACAACCTGAAAAGGTTTGGTGTCTGCAACAAGAGGGTGACGAAGTACTGGATTACCGAATGGCGGTAGAGCATTACAAAGAGTCAAAATTAACGCTAGAAAAAGGTGGAGACCACAGTTTTATCGGGTTTTCTAACCACCTTCCACAGATAGTCGAATTTTTACTTTAAGTTTCTCTCGATAGTCGATAATCTTTGATTTATAAAACTCAAAATAAGAACAATTGAACACTTTGTATCCATTGCGGTACATTGCTTTAACGTTTTTGTTAAATTGTCTCAAAAACCAGAACAATAAGTGCTATGACCAACCAATCTTACAACGCAGAAGCTATTGAAGTCTTAAACGGCTTAGAACCTGTTCGTCGTCGACCAGGGATGTATACAGACACAACGCGACCTAACCACTTAGCGCAAGAGGTTATCGACAACAGTGTGGATGAGGCACTCGCAGGACATGCATCAAACATTGTCGTTACTTTACACGAAGATAACTCTCTGGAAGTACAAGACGATGGCCGTGGTATGCCCGTGGATATTCACCCTGAAGAAGGTATTCCAGGGGTCGAACTTATCCTAACTAAGTTGCACGCTGGTGGTAAGTTTTCTAATAGTAATTATGAGTTCTCTGGTGGTTTGCACGGGGTTGGTGTATCGGTTGTAAATGCACTTACAACGCGAATGGAAGTTCGGGTTCGCCGAGATGCGCAGGAGTTTTTGATCGCCTTTGAAAATGGCGACAAAGTACAAGACTTAGAGGTGATTGGTACAGTTGGTCGACGCAATACAGGTACTACGGTGCGTTTTTGGCCTGACCCTTCTTATTTTGATAGCGCTAAATTTTCAATTTCTAGATTGGTACACAATCTTCGCGCTAAGGCCGTTTTGTGTCCTGGTTTAAAGATTAAGTTTAACAACAAACAAACCAAAGAAAGCCAAGAGTGGTTTTATCAAGACGGTTTAAAAGACTACTTAATTGATTCGGTAAAAGGTTTCGTTAACCTTCCGGAAGATCCGTTTATCGGCTCATTTTCAGGTAACTTAGAGGCGGCCGATTGGGCAGTGACTTGGTTACCAGAAGGCGGAGAATCTGTCGGTGAGAGTTATGTTAACTTGATCCCAACAGCCCAAGGCGGTACGCATGTCAATGGTTTGCGCCAAGGCTTGTTAGACGCTATGCGTGAGTTTTGTGAATTTAGAAACCTAATTCCTCGCGGTATTAAGTTAACCCCAGATGATATTTGGGACCGTTGTAGCTATATTCTTTCGGTTAAAATGCAAGACCCTCAGTTTGCCGGTCAAACCAAAGAGCGCTTATCCTCACGTCAATGTGCCACGTTCGTTTCGGGCGTTGTAAAAGATGCATTTAGCTTATGGTTAAACACTCACACAGACATCGCTGAGCAATTGGCTGAATTGTGTATTAGCAATGCCCAGCGTCGTCTTAAAGCGGCTAAAAAAGTCGTTCGTAAAAAAGTGACTCAAGGCCCTGCATTACCGGGTAAATTGACCGATTGCTCAAGTCAAGAAAACGACCGAACAGAACTGTTTTTGGTTGAGGGTGACTCGGCTGGCGGTTCAGCTAAACAAGCCCGTGACCGTGAATTCCAAGCTATCATGCCGCTTCGCGGTAAGATCCTTAATACATGGGAAGTAGAGCCAGGCCAAGTGTTAGCTTCACAAGAAGTACACGATATTTCTGTCGCAATTGGCATGGATCCAGACTCGAGTGATTTATCGCAACTTCGTTATGGCAAAATTTGTATTTTAGCGGATGCTGACAGTGATGGTCTGCACATTGCGACCTTGCTGTGTGCTTTATTTACTCGTCATTACCGAGCACTTGTAGAAGCAGGCCATGTATACGTTGCTATGCCTCCTCTTTATCGTATTGATGTCGGTAAGGAAGTCTTTTACGCGCTGGATGATGACGAAAAAGCCGGGATTTTAGATCGCATAGCGGCAGAAAAGAAAAAGGGCAAAGTTAACGTTCAACGCTTTAAAGGATTGGGTGAAATGAACCCACTTCAATTGCGAGAAACGACAATGGATCCTAATACGCGCCGATTAGTCCAACTGACGATTGATGAAATTACCCCAACGTTAGAGATGATGGATATGTTACTCGCCAAAAAACGTTCGGGTGACCGTAAATCATGGTTAGAGAGCAAAGGCAACAAGGCAGTTGTATAAATGAACGTTGTGCGTATCAAGTCGATATTGACGCTTGTATTAGCTGGTGGTGTGAGCTGGGGGACATTTGCGTCGTCTTTGCCAACCGCGCAACTAGATATTACTAGCACCGAAGAGAGTTATCTCGCGTCAATTGACGATATGCAACTTCCTGAGCAAGACTCAGAACAAGACACCAAGACTGAGCCGCCAAAGGCGGTAGTCTTGGTCGACCAAATAAACCAAAAAGACCAAGCGTTTACACGTAAATTCGAGTCTTATCCGGCATTGATAAAATATGCGTCAATGAACTTAGAGGTTAATCCGGCCCAAGTCGCAGATGAGCTTATTTACGCCTTACAAGATCCTGAGTTAACCCAAGCAGAGGATTTTGAACTTCGTTTATTATTAGCCAAGACCTATATTGAGCGTCGTCTAATTGAAAAAACCACAGATAAAGTCAAAGAACTCCACGACGTTGTTGAGATGCCACAACAGCGCCTAGCGGTGTTTAAAATTCAATTTGAATTGGCCAAAGCCAAAAACGATCTGTCGATGGCGGTTCAAACCCTAGAAGACGCCCTTGAATTTGCTGAATTGAGCATCAGCGAAAATGCCTCAAAAGAATTAGAAATCGAACGAGGTAATTGGTATCAAAAAGCGGCGAGTTTATATTTAGAGTACGGTCAATTTGACAAAGCCAACGACGCGATTCACCAAGCGATTGAAATTGCTGAGCGTTTAGAGCAACTTGGAGCCGTTATTGAGCGTCGTCAATTCTTAGCCGAGAGTGCCAGCGCCAATGACGACCAATATCTTGCTAGGCTGGCTCATCAACGTTTGGTATCAGAATTAGAATCCAAGAACCTCTTTTTGTTGGCGAATCAGCAACGAATCGAGTGGGCGCGTCTGCTTATTAGTGAGCGGATTTTTGTTGATGCCGATGCCTTACTAGAAAAAGCCTTTGAATTTGGCCAAACCATGCGCAATCGCTCTTTGCAGTTAGAGTCATTGACGGTGCTAATCGACAGCCAGCTTAAGCAGTTTAATGATGAGTATGCTCGAGAGCTGTTAACTGCGTTAGATAAGTTACAAAAGTTGCCCAATGCGTTTGGGTTTGATCTGACCAAACAAAGTAAATTACGTGCTGAAATTATTCGGTTACGAAGTTTAATGGCGCTGCGTTTAGGGTTGCACGACCAAGCGTTTAGAGTGATATACACAGGCAAGCCCGTTGATAATGAACAACGGATTCAATATGCGTTACTAAAAAAGCAAATTGTTACCGCACAAGGTCAATGGCAAAAAGCCGACACTTATCAGCAAGTGGCGGATTTTTTAATTCAAAAAAACAAATCCGATGTACTCGCTCGACATGACGCTTTTTTGAAGTTTGAAAACGCTCGTGAAAAAGCAGCACTTAATGCTCACTTGAGTCATCAAAATGAATTGATAAACGACCTAACAGTCGCAGTAGTAAAATTAAAACAGCGCCTCTCTGGGGCTTTGTGGTTATTGGTTGGGGCGTTGGCTCTATGTGGTTTCTTTTATGTTACCCGACGACCCAAACCAAAATATTAAGAACAACACGCAACATAAGATAATAAGAAAGGGCTAGGCAATGACAGACGCCACCATAACGATCAGTAGTGATGGAATCGAGCAGTTACCACTGCGACGATTTACCGAAGATGCGTATCTCAATTATTCCATGTACGTCATCATGGACCGTGCTTTACCGCACATAGGTGATGGCTTGAAGCCGGTACAACGTCGTATTGTATATGCGATGTCAGAGTTAGGTTTAAGTGCGACAGCAAAATACAAAAAATCGGCGCGTACGGTTGGTGATGTTTTAGGTAAATACCATCCACACGGTGACAGTGCTTGTTATGAAGCTATGGTATTGATGGCACAGCCGTTTTCTTACCGTTACCCATTAGTTGATGGTCAGGGTAACTGGGGTGCCGCCGATGATCCTAAGTCGTTTGCAGCAATGCGTTATACCGAGGCTCGTCTGTCAAAAGTAAGTGAAATTTTACTTTCTGAACTTGGTCAAGGCACGGTTGAATGGCAGCCTAACTTTGATGGCACGATGAAAGAGCCTGTCACTCTGCCTGCTCGTTTGCCACACATCTTACTCAATGGCATTACTGGTATTGCGGTTGGTATGGCGACTGACATCCCGCCACATAATATAAGAGAGTTGGCGCAAGCGTGTATTCACTTACTTAAAGATCCAAAAGCTGATCTCGAACAGTTGATGGAGTTTGTGAAGGGCCCTGATTACCCAACTGAAGCGGAAATTATTACGCCAAGCGAAGACATCAAAAAGATCTACGAGACGGGTAAAGGCAGCATCAAAATGCGTGCGACCTATGTGGATGAGGCCGGTGACATTGTTATAACCGCATTGCCACACCAGGTGTCGGGCGCCAAAGTATTAGAGCAAATTGCTCAACAAATGCAGGCCAAGAAACTACCTATGGTCACCGACCTTCGCGATGAGTCTGACCACGAAAACCCAACTCGTATTGTTATTGTGCCGCGTTCGAATCGCGTTGATGTTGAGCAAGTCATGCAGCATTTATTCGCATCGACGGACTTAGAAAAGAACTACCGAGTTAACCTCAACATGTTAGGTCTTGACGGTTTGCCTAGAGTAAAAGGCTTAAAAACCATTTTAACGGAATGGCTTGAATACCGTCGTGATGTTGTGACTCGTCGATTGCAATATCGCTTGGATAAAGTCCTAGCGCGTTTGCATATTTTAGAAGGTTTGTTAGTAGCATTTTTAAATATTGATGAAGTCATCGAAATCATCCGTACCGAGGAAAAGCCAAAACAAGCGCTAATCGAGCGATTTGGGATTGCAGAAACTCAAGCTGAAGCGATTTTAGAACTTAAACTGCGTCAATTAGCAAAGCTTGAAGAGATTAAGATCCGTGCCGAGCAAGATGAGTTAAGTAAAGAGCGTGATCAACTAGAAGCGTTACTTGGTTCTCGCACTAAGCTGAATAACTTGATCAAAAAAGAATTAGCCGCCGATGCTGAAGCGTATGGTGATGACCGCCGCTCGCCATTAGTGGTGCGCGAAGAGGCAAAAGCCATTTCTGCTAAAGACTTAATTCCAAGTGAACCTGTCACCGTAGTCCTATCTGAAAAAGGTTGGGCTCGTTGTGCTAAAGGCCACGATGTCGAACCAGAAAAACTCGCCTACAAAGCCGGCGACGGCTTTAAGTCGGCAGCCAAAGGTCGTAGCAATCAGCCAGTGGTTATTATTGATAGTTCTGGCCGTAGTTTCAGTACCGAGGCTCATTCGTTGCCATCGGCACGAAGCCAGGGCGAGCCATTGAGCGGCCGATTTAGTATTGTCGCGGGTGAAACACTCGAACATACCATTATGGCCAAGACTGATCAGCAATATTTGGTATCATCAGACTCGGGGTATGGTTTTGTCTGTAAGTTTGAAGACATGATCACCCGCCAGAAAGCCGGT
Source organism: Psychrosphaera ytuae (assembly GCF_017638545.1). Taxonomy (NCBI): domain Bacteria; kingdom Pseudomonadati; phylum Pseudomonadota; class Gammaproteobacteria; order Alteromonadales; family Pseudoalteromonadaceae; genus Psychrosphaera; species Psychrosphaera ytuae. The sequence goes on along the minus strand of NZ_CP072110.1, from coordinate 1,320,550 downwards.
AAGGCTCTGGTTAAGTTACCAACGGGTGCCAAATTAATGGAGCCTGTACCAGCGTCTAATTTAGAAACTGACGACTGTTTGGTTATCTCAAACGAAGGCAGAATGTTGGTGTTCCCACTTAAAGACTTGCCAATATTGGCCAAGGGTAAAGGTAACAAGATCATTAATATCCCATCCGCTCGAGCAGCGAGTCGTGAAGAATACGTCAGTCAAATCATGGTAGTACCGGAGGGGGCTAACGTGGTGCTTCACGCAGGGAAACGCAAGTTGACTCTGTCGGCAAAAGACTTAGAACACTATCGTGGAGAACGAGGCCGTCGTGGCAGTAAGCTTCCAAGAGGGTTACAACGAGTCGATCGCGTTGAAGCTGAATTAAAAGCACAAAGTCCGGAAGCTGACATCGATACTGAGGTTAATTCTGAGCAGCTAGATTCGGAATAACCCTGAAGAGGGCTAGACCCACCTATTATAGATAAAGCGGAATAGACTTATGGTTTATTCCGCTTTTTTGTAACGAGCTAATATTAGGTCGACGGTTTCTTCTGCCAATTGATGAGACTCAGCTTCGTTCAGAGGTGCTTCAAATCTCAATATTTGTGGCCAAAATGACTGACCTTTTAATAATGCTTTGATTTGTTTGTTGGCCTTGAGCGGTTCCATATTGTCAAAGCGGCCATCATTACACGCAGCCTTTAACCAGCGGATCAGGGCGGTGTCTTGCTCAAAATATTGGCTCATTTCGGTTCGAAAGCTGTCCTGACTAAACAAACCATAATTGATGGCGATACGCACAAGTTCAAAGAATTCTTCTTTTTGGCTTAACTGGACTTCGTTTAGGACCAGCTCCATCAATTGTGATTTGAGATCTGAGTTTGGATTGTATTTGAAGTCATAATCTACCATCGTTTTAGACCAGATATCTCTGATGATATACGACACCAATACTTCTTTACTCTCAAAATGATTGTATACCGTGCGCTTGGAGACGCTCGCCATTTCGGCCACTTTATCCATGCTTGCGTCAACGACCCCAAACTCTTTAAAAGCGCGTCGTGCACCTTCTAAGATGTCCTTTCTTTTGAGTTCGCTACGAGTTAATTTTACTGGCTGAGATACTGTCTGGCTCATAATGTTCTCTTGAATCAAGTTGAGCTATTTTATACTGATTAGTTTACTTTTTAAACTTAACGTATAGACCTAACAGCCTTTAATTTTACAGCAATTTAAAAAGTTACTTTAAGTAAGTGGCAGTACCAAGTGGCAGTACCTAGGAGGTTTGGTCTATTTTAAGAAGTAAGTTATCGAAAATTAAAACAACAGACCTCAAATTAGAGGATTGGCAAAACAAATGAAACCTGCAGAATTAGGGCAAAAATACGACCAAATAGCCAGCTGGTGGCAAAGCTATCACCAAGATTCTGGGTACGGCGTTAAGTATTTGTGCAAAGCGCTGCAGTTTTTGTTGAACCCTGACCGAAATAGCAAACAGCCAAATTCACAGGTTCAAAAATCAGCAACCCAAAATAGTAACAATAGTCTCGCAGCGTTAGATGTCGGTTGTGGTGCCGGAGGTCGTTTTATTAAAGTTCTCGAAGAGCAGGGGTGCTCCGTCACTGGCATTGACGTGTCTCAAACCATGATTGAATTGGCGACGTTCGAGCACAGTCTTGCTAACGATCAAGGCGTATTACACCGGTTTATCCACGCTGATATTTGTGATTGGCAACCGGACCAAAGCTTTGATGTCATTTATGCTTGGGATAGTATTTTTCACTTACCATTGCAGGCGCAAGTTCCTGTTTTGAATAAGCTTTGTCAATGTTTAAAACCCGGCGGTGTAATCTTATACACGTTTGGCAACGACATTGGTGAGCACATGGATACGTGGGAAGTATCTGATGAGCACAGTGATGTATTTTATTACAGCTCGGTTGGCATTAATCAAAATATTGAGACCCTAATGGACAATGGTTTAACTGTCATGCACATGGAGTTGGATCAATATCCCGAAAAGCACGTTATCTTAATTGCACAAAAGCACTAGCCAAAAAAGTTAATAAAAGATCAAAAAAGCCGCTGCATCAATGAGTAATGACAAACGTCATCCTCATCAACTTAGCGGCTCTTCAACTTAAGTGTTTATTGCTGTGTTAAAGCGACTTAACACCCATATTCCAAAGTGTAAAACCATAAATATCAGCGTATTGCTCAATGATTTTGCTCGTTGGTGTACCCGCACCGTGACCCGCGTTGGTCTCGATACGAATTAACGTTGGCGCTGGACCAGACTGTTTGTCTTGTAACTCAGCAGCAAACTTAAACGAGTGCGCAGGAACAACGCGGTCATCGTGGTCACCTGTCGTCACCATAGTTGCAGGGTAACTTACGCCTTCTTTAACATTGTGCACTGGCGAGTAACCATATAGGTAGTTGAACATTTCTTTAGACTGCTCAGATGTACCGTAATCGTAAGCCCAACCAGCACCAGCGGTGAAGGTGTGATAACGCAACATATCTAATACACCTACTGCCGGAAGTGCAACCTGAACTAAGTCTGGGCGTTGTGTCATTACCGCACCAACTAACAGGCCACCATTAGAGCCACCGCGAATCGCCAACTTATTGCTTGATGTGTATTTGTTGTCGATTAAGTACTCTGCTGCCGCAATAAAGTCATCAAAAACGTTTTGTTTTTGTAATTGCGTACCTGCAATGTGCCACGCTTTACCATATTCACCACCACCACGAAGGTTAGGTACTGCATAAACACCACCTTGTTCTAACCAAAGTGCAACTGTTGATGAGAAACGCGGCATCAAACTCACGTTAAAACCACCATATCCGTACAACATGGTTGGGTTGTCACCGTCAAGCTCAAGACCTTTTTTGTAGGTGATGATCATAGGCACTTTCGTACCGTCTTTTGAGGTATAAAAGACTTGTTTTGATTCGAACTTTGATGCATCAAAATCAACTGGAGATTTGCGGTATAGGTTGGATTCACCTGACTCTAAGTTAAATTCGAAGGTACTGCCTGGTGTGCTGTAGTTAGTAAAGCTATAGAACACTTTGGTTGCGTCTTCTTTGCCACTAAACCCACTGGCCGTACCGACAGCTGGTAGCTCTATTGTACGTACTTTTTTGCCGTTTAAGTCATATTGAGTCACTTGTGACGTTGCATCAACCATACGGTTAGCAAAGAAGAAGTCGCCCGCCGTTGATACATTTAATACGTCTTTACCTTCAGCTATCACATCTTGCCAGTTAGCTGGAGACGGGTCTGTTTTAGCAACTTTCACTAGGCGTTTGTTTGGTGCATCTAGGTTTGTTACAAAAAAGAAATGCTCGTCCGTTGACTTAATTAGGTAAGTATCAGAGCTAGTGTCACCTAAAATGGTGCTAAACGAGCTATCTTTATTTGATAAGTCCTTAACAAATAATTTGTTACCTGAAGTCGAAACCGCTGCGCTGACGAATAAGTGTTGTGCATCATCAGTAACAGAAGCAAAAACATAGCGGTGTTTTTCAGCGTCTGTGCCGCCGTAAACTAACTCGTCTTTGGCTTGGTCAGTACCAAGTTTGTGGTAATACACTTTGTGCTGATCTGTTTTGGCACTTAACTCTGAGCCTTTTGGCTTGTCATAACTTGAGTAGAAGAAGCCGTCATTGCCTTTCCAGCTGATACCAGAAAACTTAACATCAACCAGCTTAGCGCCAATTTGCTCTTTGGTTTCGGTATTTAGCACTACGATTTCACGCCAGTCACTGCCGCCATGAGAAAGTTGATAAGCCACTAAGCTACCGTCTTTTGAAAAACTAACACCCGACATAGATGTGGTGCCGTCTTCAGAAAACGTATTTGGGTCCAAGAATACTTCAACGTCACCCGTTGCATTGCCGTCGGTATTTTTTTGGCGGTACAAAACATATTGGTTTTGTAGGCCGTCATTTTTGTAAAAATACGTATAGTCACCTTCAACAAATGGCGCAGTCACTTTTTCATAATCCATCAATGTCGCTAAACGCTTTTCTAAATCTTCGCGATATGGGATTTGGGACAGGTAATCAAAGGTCACCTTGTTTTGAGCTTTTACCCATTGTGCCGTTTCTTCGCTCATGTCATCTTCGAGCCAGCGATAGTTATCGACAACATCAGTGCCAAAATAGCTGTCAACGACTGGTTTTTTGGTCGTCGTTGGGTAGGTCACTTTTGATACCTCTACTGCTGTTGGGTTTGCCGACTGGGTGTTGCTCTCGTTTGTTGAGCCGTTACAACCTGCTAAGGCGATAGTTAGCGCGGTCAATGCGCCAGTGAAAGTCGCTTTTTTCATTATTATTCTCTCTGTTCCTTTGGGCAGTAGCGCATTAACCATGTCGCTACCTGAGGGTGTTGGATATCCAGATACACTGTATCAAGGCTTGAATTCTTGTAAAGAGCCATGCGAGGAATGTCTGGAAAAAACAAATAAATAACTTGCACAATTCGATTACGGGTGTAATCTTAATTTAAAGATTACATGTGTAAACAAAAAGTTTGGAGACAAAAAATGATTGAGCTATCCAAAGCTGAATTTGAAGTCATGCAGGTTATATGGAAAAAACACCCAGCTCGAGCCAACGAAATTATCGAGCAACTCGAAGGCGACAATGATTGGCAAGACAAAACCGTTAAAACTTTTTTGAATCGTCTAGTTAAAAAGGGCGCGTTGAGCTTTGAACGTGACGGCAGGCAGTACATCTATAGCCCAACCATCGAACAACAAAATTACACATTAAAAGAGAGCAAAAGCTTCATTGAGCGGTTTTTTAGTGGTCGCATTGCGCCGTTAGTGAGTGGCTTTGCACAATCAAAAGAGTTATCTCAGCGCGATATTGATGAGCTTAAACAAGTCATCAGTGATTGGGAACAAAGTAACAAGGACAAATGATGGAATTAGGAATATTAAAAGCCGTGTTTGAATTTGTTGTCGAACAGCAAGTTAACTTGAGTATTTTGTTTGTCGTATTAATCGCGCTGGAGCGTTGGGGCCTTGGCTTATTTAAGTCAACTTGGCTGTATGCTTATGCACTGGCGATACCTGTGTGTTTGGGATTTATCAACTTACCCTTACAAATAAAGACATCGTACGGGGAGGCCGTGAGTCGCTACTTGGTCACCCCGACTGAGTACTCATCGTCACTGTTGACCAAGCATAGTGATTGGTTTGCGGTATCGGCGAGTGTGTATTTAGTGGTTGTGGTGGCGTTGTTTTTACTGACATTGCTCATCCACATTAGATATAAAAAGGCGCTGAATTTGGCACCTTATTCACCATCATCACCATCAGAGTTGTCTCTCGGTGATGATTCGAAAGAACAAACAGCTATTTTGTATACCAGCAACCAAATAAGCTCTCCACTGGTGCTTGGCCTGTGGAACTACAAGTTGGTTATTCCAGCAGATCACCAGACTCGATTTAGTACCAAAGCGCTATCACTTATTTTAGAGCACGAGCAGGTACACATTCAGCGCCGAGATAATCTAATAAACATGTTGGCTCTTAGCTTGGTGATTCTGTTTTGGTTCAATCCGCTTTCTTGGTTAGCGTACGCCACATTTCGACGGTTGCAAGAGCTTACCTGTGACGAACGAGTTCTTAAAAACAAAAACCTCAAAGACAAAATTTTATACAGCAAGGCATTACTCGATTGTGTGACCCACACGGAAGTACGAATGATGGCTTATTCACATTACGGAGATAAACACATGATGTTACAACGATTAAACTTAATTAAACAAAATGCCAAAGGTTCAACGTTAGCCAAAAGTACACTGCTGGGCACGTTATTAGCAGTGATTTGCACTGTCGCCATCGCGAAACAGGCAAGTAACGCTGAGCAAGAGTACGCCATGCCTGAAACGCGCGTCGAGCCATTGTACCCAATTGAAGCGGCAAAAGCGGGGGTTAGTGGTCACGTAGTTTTACAATTTGATATTGACCAAAATGGTACGACTAAAAACATTAGGATTGTATCGCAGGAGCCAGAGGCGACATTTGGTAAATCAGCGACCAAAGCTCTGTCTAAATGGAAGTACAAAAGCTCAAAAGCCGGATTTAAAGATGTGTTAGTCAGGTTGGACTTTGCTCTTGAACATCCAAGCGCTTCAAAAGAACCTATCGAACAAATCCATGTAGCGCCTCGAAAAGTAAAGGCCGGAATTGAGGGCGAAGGCTTGATGATGTAAAGAAATTCGAAATGACGCAATGTAAATTTCATTTATTAATTTTTCATCTTGGTCGTTCGGGATTACACTTGCCAACAATATACGTTAATCCCGAATTTGACTTGGAGAAATAAATGACCACATTGAGATTAGGCATCGTAGGCGCAGGAATGATTGCAGGCGTTATTGTTGAGGCAGTAAAACGTGCAGTAGGAGTTGAGGTTGTTGCGGTGGCTAGTCGTCGTCCAGATTCGGCTAAAAAGTTTGCACAAGAGCAGGGTATTCCACACGAATTTGATACTTGGCAAGAGATGCTGAGCTCTGATGAAATAGACGCTGTTTATGTAGCCACACCGACGTCTAGCAAAGAAGAAATCGCCTTGTTTGGCGCTAAACACAAAAAACACCTCTTAGTCGACAAACCATTTGCAAGTATGGCATCAGTACAAGCAATGGTTGATGCGGCCAAAGCTAATGGCGTTGCCTTTATGGACGCGACTCATTTTACTCACAACCCTCGTACACACCAGCTGCGTCAAACTATGACCAGTGAAATTGGTCAGCCACAGGCGCTGCGTAGTTCGTTTTTCTTTCCGTTTATGGACCGCACTAATATCCGTTTTGATACCGAAAAAGAACCGACCGGTGCAGTTGGAGATATGACCTGGTATTCGATGCGTGCCGTTGCAGAGTTTTTACAACCAACTACACCAGTTAAAGTGATGTCAGGCGGCATAATTCGCGATGAAGAAACCAACGCGGTGATCCGTGGTACAGGCGTTGTCATGTTTGAAGATGGCAAGTCATCTACCTTTGATTTTGGCTACAACGCAGGTACGTGTTTGATGGATTTAGACATCTTAGGCCACGATGCGGTATTTAGCCTTAACGACTGGGTTTTGGACTGGAAACAAGGTTTTGCTTTTGACGACCCAGACCATGTCATCGGTTATACCAAGCGCACCGAAATGCAAACGCCTAAACAGCACACATATATTTCAGCCGACTCAGACACACCGCAAGCAGTCGCGATGATGACGCATTTTGCAGAGCTAGCGGCGAACCCAAGCTCAGAGCAAAATACCAAAGCACAAGACTTAGCCATTTTGACTCAATCGCTACTAGATGCGTATTGGGAAGCGGTTAAGTAGAGTTACCTACCTTAACTAAAACTTTTATTGTCACGGACAATCCCAACACAAATCGGACTTCCTTAAAGTGATTAAATTTTAGCTTACAAGTGTACGCTCGAGTTGATACAATGCCGGCCTTACATTTTTTGGAGTATTTGTAGTGCTGACCGTTTTGCGTCTTTTGTTGTTGGGATTGTTTTTTATTTTCTCGACCGCCTTTTTATTAGTCTTTTTGATTGTTCGTCCTTTTAGACGTAACAACGTTCATATTGTTGCGCAAATTTATGGTTCGTTTGCTCGTATTCTTGGCTTAACCGTTGAGATCCGTGGCGAGCAAAACCTGGAAGAAGAACCGGTCGTGTACATAGGTAATCACCAAAATACTTGGGATATCTTTACTGCATCAAATGCGGTTCGTCGCAATACCGTGAGTATTGGTAAAAAGAGTCTAAAGTGGATGCCGTTTTTTGGTCAGGTCTATTGGCTATCAGGCAACATTTTGATCGACCGCGCAAACAAGAGCAAGGCGCACGGTACGATTGGTCAGGCCGCTCAGAAGATTCGTGACAAAAAGTTATCGGTCTGGATTTTTCCAGAGGGCACTCGTTCTCGTGGACGTGGGTTGTTAAAGTTTAAAACCGGGGCATTTTATACTGCGTTTTTGGCGGGCGTACCGATTTCACCAGTTGCGATCAGTAGTACTCACAACCGAATTGACTTGAATCGCTGGGATAATGGCAAGGTCATTATCGAGTATTTACCTGCGATGAAAATCGAAAGTGACGATAAAAAGTACATTCGAGAGCAAGCTGAGCGAGCTCACGCTATAATGTCCGAAAAAATTAACGAACTTGATCGCGAATTAGGCTATATTCCATCCTCAACAGATTCAGAAAAATAGACTTGAATATTAAGGTGTCCGATGGAACCAATCGACTGGCAAGAATTTAGTAACGACATTATCGAGCAGCTATTAGAAGATGGCTCAAACCCAGAAGCCATGTATGGCTTGGAGCATCATTTTGTAGCTGAAGATCCGGAAGTGGCAGACAAAGCTCAGCAAAATGCATTTTTGAAAGGCTGGAATGTGTCGGATCTAGAGCAAGTTGAAACTGAAGACAAAGAAGTTCTTTATTGTTTTGATATCGACACAGAGTGTCCACTGGATGAAGAGATCATTCACGAAGAAGTAGAAGCTATGGTTGCCTTTGCAGAAGAGAACAACCTAGAGTACGACGGCTGGGGCACGCACTTCGAAGACTAATACTCGAAGCTAAAGAATATAAAAAAAGCGCTTGTAGATTTAACTCTCAAGCGCTTTTTTATTTGCTAAATCGTTAACTAATTAACGCTGAATGCTTACCTGGAACATATTAAGAGCTGGGTCTTCTGACCACTTCGAATTGTTTGTTGAGGTAACAATCAAACGTCCGTCAGAGGTTAGTTTTGATTTACCGTGGCTCGTTCCTGAGTACATAGATACTGCCTCCAAAGAGCGCTTCGTCCATTGTAGCTTGCCAGTGTAATCAATATGCGATACGAACAAACGCATATGAGTATCACCTGCTGCGTATTCTTGGTTATCACCTCCAACAAAATACAGGTTACCTACTTGGTCTGTAACGAGTTCAGAACCAAATAAGTAGCCACTTATTGCCAGTTCTGGCTCAGTCGACCACACGATTGCACCTTCTTGAGTGATACGCATTGCTTGGGCTTTAATGGTTTCAGAAGTTGGAAAGTTATCATTACCATTGGCCGCTATTACAAAAATATCATCATTGGCGATATTCATTACGCTGTAAACATAAGTGTCATTGAATGTCTGTGACCACAAAGTTTGGTTATTTAAACTAACGGACATCACGCCATAATTATCCGCAATGATTGCATTTCCGTTACTGTCAATTCGACCTGATTTAGGGAAGGTCCCATATTTTTGTAATAAGGTTGAAGTACCAGTGTCAGTATTTACTTTATGGAACAAAGTTATGTTTCCGCTTCCACCGGTACAGTCTTCGTCACTACAATTGATGCCACCCGATAATGTGAATAATTCACCATTGATGATCTTCATGTCTTTGAGGTAAACGTTACTGACATCACTAACAGCACCACTTTCCGGTAAAATTGAATGAGTAAGTACACCGTCATTGTTAACGATATGGGTGTGACCATCGTTAGCGGCGATGACAAAACCTAAAGTATCAACATATTTAACGACGCTATTGGTACTGCTATGACTTGCACTAAATGGCAAATCAGTCAGTGTTGAGTCAAGAGTCCCGGTCGACAGGTCATAAGATTGATATGAGACTTTATTGTATGGTGTCGCGCCTTTGAGTTGGGTTCTTACAAGAGTTGAAACAATGTTAATTTTGGTGCCAGACACGGCCATAGCCACGTCATGAGATTGACTCAAATAATCAGCAAGTTTAATAGTTTCAACGATTTCTAAACTTGGTGTGGTTTTAATCAAGTATGGATTTTGATACGCGTTAGGTGAAGAGGTTGCAAAGTCACCATCACTTGAGGCGTAGTGATACAAAAAGCCATCGTGCTCAACAAAGGTTTTGGCGTCTAACTGGAAGCCATTGCTGTCTAATGATTGTTCAGTAAGTGTTGCGGTAGAATCAGGAACACTAATGTCTAAGGTAATTGTTGCAGTATCAGTAGCGGCGACTGAGTCAGCAACTTCAACTTGGATTTGGTGCTGGCCCCAACTACCGTTTTTCGGCGCTATCGTCAGCTGGCCATCGTTATTATTTGTTACATCGACATCTTTAATGGTCTCTGATGTAACGCGATAGGTTAAATCAGTGTCTTCGATATCGGTGGCTGCGATTGATACGACCTCTGACGTTTCAATTGCCAGTGCAACTGGAGTGCTAGTTTGATCAAAAACAGGGGCGTCATTGACACTGTCAATGGTGATTAATGTTGTTGCAGCAACACTCTGAAGCTCACTGTCGAGTGCGACAAATGAAAACGAGTCTTCACCGTAATAATGTTCGTTTGGTACATAGGTAAATGAACCATCATCGGCTGTCGTTAAAGTACCATTAGTTGGACGCTCACTAATTGAAAAGGTCAGTGCCGTGTCATCGACATCTTCTCCAACGAGTTGACCTTGATATTCACCGTCTTCATCCATTGTAAAGTTAGTTGCAATTGCCGTTGGAGCGTCGTTAATTGGCGCAACATCAATTGAAACTGTGGCAGAGCTTGATAGCTCTCCTTCGGTTACTCTGAAGGTCAGTGAATCGGTACCAAAGTAGTCCTGATTAGGTGTATAGGTAACATTGTTACCAGATACACTAATTGTGCCGTTTTTGGGTTGGCCAGTAACAGTATAAGATAGTGTTCCGTTGTTGTTAGCTTGGCCAGAGAGGCTAAATGAAACTGCATTGTCTTCGTCAACCGTTACTGATGCTGAAGTGGCAGTTGGTGGAAGTGCCGACTGACTACCGCCACCACATCCGTATAGCGCTAGACAAAGCGCAGATGAGACTATTCCTTTTACAAGTGTACGACTCATTTTTTGTGTCCTTTTTATTATTATTTTTGTGTATAAAAATGAGACATAAGTATCTAAATTTTTGGTTGGTTAGGCAATCACTTTGATACGGTATTTAGGTTATAAATTGTTAAAATGTGTAACCGTTGCTTACCTTATTGAAAGCATTAATTAAATCTTTGTTTTACGGATTTTTTAAAGGTTTTACCTATTTTTATGAGGTTATCATCCGCCATTATAAGGTGGTCTGCATTAAGAGCTTTTACCTTGGTTAAGTTAACGCCAAAGGACTTATGGACTTGAGCGAATAAACCATTGTTGTGCTCGCCAAGAGGCGCACCTAAGGGCGCACTTAACAAATCTATGTGAGGCAGGCTATCGAGTAGTTGCTTGAAAGATGAATTGGCTAGCAGCATTTCATCCTCGAGCCATACTTTGACGTAATTACCGTAGGCTTCAAACCACTGAATATCACGAGTGAGCACTTTTCGTTTGGTACCGGATAAGTTGAGCATCACATAGGACGGAGCTGAGGGCGGGACTGATTGTGAAGGAGATTCAGTATCCGCTGTACTCATAGTCGTAATGGCGAGTTGTTGACTGACTTTGCCAATCGCTTGTTGCAATCTGGCCAGGCTTACTGGTTTAACTAAGTAGTCGGTTACATCTAATTCAAAGGCCGTAGCGGCATGTTCTTGATACGCAGTGACAAATACGATTTGTGGTCTATTAGCGAGTACTTTGACTAAGTCGATGCCGGTTAAGTTAGGCATTTTAATATCAAGAAAGATCAAGTCGACGTCATTTTCGCTTAGCCACTTTAAAGCATCTGTCGCATTGTATCCTTGAAATTTAATGTCTACTGACGCTGCGGATCGTCCGCTTACGCTTTGATCGTGTGCTTTATCCTGACTTTGCTCTTGTTCATGATTGTGACTTTGAATGTGATGAAGCAGCACTTCATGGGCTAACGGCTCATCATCAATGATAATGGCTGAGATTGAGCGATGGGTCGTTAGGCTAGAGGAACTCATAGTATGATCTCCAATTCAGTTCGCCAAACTTCAATAACACGCCCACCTGAAGGTTTACTCAAGTCTTCACTCTCTTCGTTGACTGGCTCACACATAACACGATAGGAGTGTTGATTAGGATAGAGCAGGGCCAAACGTTTTTTTAAGTTGGTTAATCCTACTCCGCCATAATTGACGTTTGGTTGAACCGCACTTGCGTCATAGGAATTACAACACTCGAACCTGAGCGTCACTTCACCTCTATTTTGTTCATTGCTTGTCAATGTTAGAGCAACATCTATTTCTGCTTCTCCTTGTTGTGACTCAGCGCCGTGTTTGAAGGCGTTTTCGAGGATCACAACAAAAAGTAATGGGGCAATTTCAACCTTAGACAAATTACTCTCTTGCAGTGCTGGTTCAGGCCACGTTGTCTTTATTTTGACTCTATTTCCTAATCGAGTAGTTTGTAAGGCGATATAGTCTTGTAGGTACTGTATTTCTTGTTCTAATTTCACTTTTGGTTTTTGGCCTTCGTATACGGTATAACGCAATAAATTGGATAGGTGCATCACAAAGTCGGGCGCCTGCTCAGACTTTTTGAGAGTAAGTGCATACAAACTATTCATAGAGTTAAACAAAAAGTGAGGGTTGATTTGTTGTTGTAAAAGTTGGAGCTCAGCTTGGGTTTTTTGTTCAGCTATTTCGGCCGTTTTTGCAACGTCTCGCTGTCGCTCAAAAGCCAATATAAGTGGGGTAGTTAAAAACAAAAACAGCAACGACACCTTGTAGTTATCCGAGTCAAATACGTCAAAGTTTTCTGACGGGATAAAGGTAAAGTGAGCAGGTGTCATCGGCAAATGAATGACTAGCTGACCGGCGATGGGGGTGTACAAAAGCCAAAAGACAATACTGGCAAGGACAAAATAAAACACACCATAAGCGTTAAGAACCCGCTTTATCAAGACATATCGATTGACGAGATACAAAGTCCCCATCACTACAGAGATAATCGAAAACTGCCAAAAGTAATTTAAAAAAGGCAAAGGGTCAGAAACGATTTGAACAGGATCAAACACCAAATTAATCGGCATGTTGTTCATCGGATCATCGTGATAATGAAATGCACCAGAGATAATGAAAGCCCAGGTGAACAAACATATCACTACCACACTGTTGAGTGAGAATAAGGTTGATAACAAGGAGCGAAGCTTATCCGATTGTGCGGTTGTGGAATTGGTTGAAGTGATTAGTTTTGGCCCTGTACGAGCTGGATTCATAAAATGAACCAAGGCCCAAGTTCCAAGCGCCCCAATAACTAGCCCCATAAAGTGTAGTGATAATAAGTTTACTCGTGCGAACCACTCACTCGAATCTACCGCGACATAAACTAAAAACGGATACGCCACAAAGCCCAGCAGAAATGGCATTGCGATGGACAGCACTGAACGAGATGGCGACTTGGACTCCCGTAACACCCAAGCTAGCGCCACAAACAAGGGTAGTGCTTGAATCGACAGGTGCACAATCAACAAAAAGTAATCAATAAATCCGGGCGTAGAAGAAAGCCAAATATGGTCTATGCCATGGTGCTTAGCAGAGGTGAACCTAACATGAGCTTCAATCAAAATTGCCGTGAACAGTGGCAGTGTGAACAAGTATTGAATGAAGCCACTTGAGTTGGGTGATTTAAAAACTGTTGATAAAGAATTCATCCGGAACCTTTGAAAAAACGTCAGCAAATTCTAGTTTACTGGTTTTGTTTGACGTACGTCCTAACGCCATGACGAAAGTAGCAATTTTTGTGACGTAAGTAAATTTTGACCGTGTTTATGCCGTTCGACACTTAGTCTTAACCTCTTGTCATTTATGTATATTTTAAGTTTTGAGTGATGGCTAATATGAATTTATCAAGACAAGGAGGCGGTGGCCGTGATTCATATATCTAACTTAACCAAAACATATCCCGATGGAACTCAAGCACTTAAAGGCATCAACTTAGACTTACCGACAGGTATGGTCGGGCTTTTGGGGCCAAACGGCGCTGGCAAATCCAGTTTAATGCGTACCATTGTGGGATTGCAGCAAGCGGACAAAGGGCAAATACGGTTAACGCTCCCTGGTAGTGATGCGAATGCAGTTATTGACGTTTTAAAAGATCCACATGCCATTCGACAAACTTTGGGTTACTTACCCCAGTATTTTGGTGTGTACCCCAATATGAGTTGTGTGGCGTTGTTAAAACACATGGCCGTCTTAAAAGGATTGAGCAAGAAGCAGCAAGCAGAACAAATCCCTAAACTTTTGGAGCTGACTAATTTATCCGCATTTGCCAATAAGTCGGTAAATCGTTTTTCGGGTGGTATGAAACAACGTTTTGGCATTGCTCAGGCATTACTAGGTGATCCTAAAGTGGTGATAATGGACGAACCGACCGCCGGATTAGACCCAGAAGAACGCGAACGACTTCATGACATGCTGATCAGTATCAGCAAGGACAAGTTGATTTTACTCTCGACCCATATTGTTGAGGATGTCGAAAACTTATGCCATTACACCGCGCTTTTATTTAACGGCGAGATTAAAGCGGCAGATTCGGTTGCCAATTTAGTTAACACTATGTCCGGTAAAATTTGGACTATGCCAATGTCGGATATTCAGACACCGACTTTGGTCAATCAAAATGACACTGAAGAATGCCAATTCAAAATGTATCAGCTCAATAAGTCATTTCGATTTGGCGAGCCGGTTTTCAGAGTCTTTTCTGATAGCCAACCGCACAAATTAGCCCAACCCATTCAGGCGACGCTACAAGACTTTTATTTTTATACCCGTGCGCAAAGCGAAGAACAAGCTCCTAAAACTCAGGCAGAACTGAGCAAGGATACTTCCGTGCGCATGAATGGAGGTGCACTGAAATGATGGCTCTCGTTCGCAATGAATTGCACTTTCTATTTCGACAGCCTTTGTTTTGGCTGGCGTGTATTTTGGTCCCTGCTGTGGGTTATTTGTTCACAACTGGACTATCGGCTGACGCACCGTCCTTCAGTATTCAAGTGCAGCTCAAATATGTCGCCCTAGTGATGCTGATTTTACCTGTTTATATGGGCGGCTTGTTACCTGCGGTATTGTTGAGAGAGCAAACCTCAAGCATGACCGAATTGATAAGTGCGACTCCCACGACCTTCTTTCGAAGAGAATTAGCTAAGACGTTATCGTTTGTGATCTGTACTTGGTTTTTGTTTGCGTTGACGTTTTTTGCGATTGGCTTGATGGCAGTTGATGTGATAGCGGTTGATGTGATGGCCTCGAGCTCTGACTTGGAATCCAACGTGTTAATTACGAGTTCGGTAAACATGATGGAGTTGTTCATCGATTGGCTTTGTTTTGTCAGCTTGATTTTGTTGCCTACTATCTTGGTTTACGCAGCTTGTGGCTTGTGGATGGCCAAATGGCAAAGCTCTGTGTTCAGCTTTTATGCATTTGCGCTGGTGGTTATGGTTGGTTATTTGGTGCTAGCGAGTTTGACAGGTAGTCCTATTTTGGCCGGTAGCGCTATCGCCAGTGACGCTCTTTATCAGTCGATGATGTGGCTAGACCCGTTTGGATTTACCTCGTTATTTGCTGGATTTACTGGGGTTGGCGAAGATCATCAAACTGTTGGCATTGGTTCTGATGTAAAGTTTGTAATCAATCGATTTGTGGTCTTCAGCGCTGCTTTGGCGTTTATTTGGAAAGCACTAGCTTGGCAGGGGCTTGATTTGAAGGAGCGTCATTTGAAGGTGCTTCATTTGGAGAAGCTTCAAACGGCACCAAAAATTCAATCTCAAGCGAGGGTAGCTCAGTTATTAAATGCTTTAATGAGCCCTTTAAACCGTCGTAAGCAAACAAATCACATTAACTTTGAAGCTGAATCAGGCTCGCCATTGCAGGTGTTGTTTAAGCAAATTTTTTCGTCAGTAGGGCGCCACAAAGTTACCTTACTTATTTTGCTGGCGTGGCCCTTTTTGATCTTCAATGAGGTGTTGTCTGGGCTAGCTTATGTTGAACCGTTTGCAGAAAAGGCGACCGACTCACTGGATGCTGTTAATAGAATAAACAGCGATGTATTACCTGTGATTGGTAGCTTGTTAATGGCTCTGTGGAGTTGGCAAATAACCGGATTATTCATCAGTCATCAAAGCCATGAGTTGATCGCGACGACACCGATTAAAAACAAAACCTTATTGGTGTCGCAAATAGCTGTAATTGTTGCCTTGGTAATGATGCTATCAGGGCTAACTGCACTTGGGTGTTTAGCTGCAGAGCTAGTGGCGGGCAGTCATATTATTGGCTCGGTTTACCTTATCGAATTTAGCCGTGTTGGGCTAAACCTTGTGTTACTCGGCGTTTTGTTTGTCAGTTTGCAGAATATAATACGCAGTAGGATGCTCGGCAGTACCTTGGTGGTTACTTTATTGGTATTTAAGTTTACGCCGATTTCAGGCAGCCTCGGAATGACTCATACCCTGTGGAATATTACCGGTACGCCATTACAACAAAGCGATCATTTTTGGGGAAGTGCTGGTAGTTTTTCTGTGTTTGCTCCTTATATGGCGGTATGGACGTTGGTTGTTGGCTTTTTCGTTGCACTGGCAACAGCACTCAGCCACAGAGGGACGTTTTTTGGCTCTTTTCAGCGGGTTTCGCTCAAACAATTCAACATTAATGGGCTAGCCAAACATTGGCCGGCGTCTCTGTTAGCAGTGTCAAGTCTGTTGGCCATCATTCGACTAGACCAACAACTGGTTACAGAAAAACCACTGACCTATTCACATCACCGAGAAGCTTGGAAAGCTGAGTACGAACACACTTATCGACATTGGTTAAACAGGCCAACGCCAATGGTTGAGCACCTAGATGCTAAGATAAAAATAGAACCCTACTCAGGTTTTGGTCAGTTTGAGTTGCGCTACTTGTTACGCAATAAAGATCAGGAAGACATAAACTCATTTTTAGTCGGTCGGTATGGCAACTTTGAAGCGCCGAGCCTTTATGTAGAGCCGAACGGTAAGGGAGGTGGCAGTGTTCAAAGAGGTCTCGCTGTCCACAGAAGTCTCGCTGTCCACAGAAGTCTTAGTGCTGTCATCGAAGCAGGACAAGTCAGTGGCCAAAGTATTGTCAGGTTGGCACAACCATTAAAGGCAAATCAAACCCTGACCTTAGTGGCTAAATTTACATTACAACAACCCAAGTTGTGGCCTGTTACCTCGCAGTTCTATATCAAACCAGAAATGACCTATTTGCGCGGTGTTCCTTTGTTACCTGTGATTGGATTTCAGCCAGAGTGGATGTTAAGAAATCAACAATTACGCACTCAGTATCAATTACCAGCGATGGCAAATTTAATGCCTTCAGAGCGATTTTCTTCCCGCCCTTATCAACTCGAATGGCAAAGAGAGTTAGCTTACGAGTGGACGACGTACTCAAGTCAAATTGAAGTCCCAACGGGTTACCAAGCCATCGGTCCAGGTAAGCTAACTCATACAGAGTCAACGGGAGGGGAGACCACTTATTTTTTTGACAGTGCTCAGCCGATGCGCCAACTACCAAGCTGGTTTGTAGTCCCAGTGACTGCCACTAATGCAAACCAAATTGAATGGCAAGTCACCAAACAGCAAGTGGGCAATGCAGTAACAGAGGTTTACGTACCTAATACGAAGCACGTAACGGAGCTACAGCAGAAAAATGCCGTCGCCATCAATCAACTTGGCATGGCCGACACGTTGAAGTGGCTGTCTAAGCAGGTAAAGCCATACCCACATAGTCAGCTACGAATGTTTGCGATACCAAATAACGGCCCAACCGGATTTGCGATGCCACAAACTATGTTAATTGGTTACGAAGTTGGTTTTATGGCTCAGCCAACAAAAGAGGCAGGGTTTGATCAACGTTATCGTCGTGCCGTCCACGAAACAGCCCATCAGTGGTTTGGACACGATATTGGCAACGGTATAAGTGAAGATGGCGCATTTTTGGTAGAGTCACTGGCTAAATATGTCGAGTTAGTCATGATTGAACAACGATATGGCAATGAGGCTAAAAATGCCCTAGTGGAATATGAACGTCGCCGCTTTGAAAACCAGCAACGTTTTTATTACGGAAGCGCAAGGGGATTAGTCGATGCAACATCACCACACCAGCAGTATTCGCAAGCAACCTTAGTGTTTGATGTACTGAGAACAGAGTTAGGGGATGACGTTATTGTGGAGGCACTAAAACAGTTGTGGGTAGAACATGGCTACCCTAATGAACCAGCAACGTCGATGGACTTTGTGACTGCTTTAAAGTCCGTCGCAGGAGAGGCTCATCATCGGGTTATTGAGCAGGAGCTCCTTGGAGCTCCGTATGCTAACTAGGCTTGGTTTAAATAGGTCAGTTTAAACCTTAAACTGACCCATAACGTTGGCCAAGCGATGAGCATCAGCGCGCATCTGATTAATCGAATCGGTTGCGCCTTGTGTCTCATTAACGGATTCATCAGCCAATGACTTGAGGTGACCGACATTTTTTGACACTGAGTGCGCGGTTTCGGTTTGTTCGTTACTCGCTTGTGAAATCGATTCTGTTTGCTGCTGAATTTCTTTAATAGCAACGGTGATCTCTTTCAATGTGTCGTCAATGCGTTGAGTTTGGCTGATACTGCGCTCAGCGTATTCACGGCTTTCTTCCATTACGGTTTCGGCCTTACTAGCACTGCTGCGTAGTCCTTCAATGATGTCTTGAATGTTGGCCGTCGACTCTTGAGTACGACTTGCTAGGGTTCTTACCTCATCTGCTACAACGGCAAAGCCTTTACCTTGTTCACCAGCTCTTGCAGCTTCAATTGCCGCGTTGAGAGCAAGTAAGTTGGTTTGTTCAGCGATGGTACGGATCACATTTAAGACTTCACCAACGCCTTCTGAGTCTTGGCGTAAGACGCGAACAACATCTGCAGCGCTTAATACGTTTTTGGATAGAGAGGTAATATCAGTAATAGCGCTGTGAACAACTTTGGCGCCATCTACGACTTTGTTCTCTGCTAACGCCGCGTGGGTCATTGCGTGCGTGGTATTTTGAGCCATTTGTTCACTGGTGTAGGCCAGCTCTTCAGAGGCACTAGCAACCTGGACGATTTCTGATTTTTCTTTGTCGACCAGTTTTATAATTTGCGATGAGGTGTGGTCAACGCGCTCTGAACTTTGGCGAACATTTTCGGTTAGTTCGACTGATTGCTTAACAAGTGCTTGGATTTTGTTAACAAAATGATTGAATTCGATGGCAAGTGCGCCGACTTCATCATTGCGATCAATTTCAATACGCTTGGTTAAATCGCCTTCGCCCTGAGAAATATCGCGCATCGTTGTAACTAGGTGTTTGATAGGTTTTAACACTGGTACAGTAGTAAAATAAACCAAACCACAGATCAGCAACATCACCAAAATAACCAAAGTGACATTTGACCAGATTGCATCTTTTACCGGTTGATTTAGTACTGAGTCAGGCACTGCAAAACCCAAGCGCCAGCTCATTTTGGGATAGTCATTTTCGATTGAAGAATACATGATAGTGTAAGGCTCGTTGTTCCATACAACGTGTGATTTGCCTTCATTGTGAAGCATCAATTCTTTTTGCAAAGTAGCGAAGCCTTCGGTGTCGTTGAATTGACTATCAACCTTGCTCATCAAAGTGCCGGGGGTAAACTTTTTGTTAAAACCCGGAAAATAAACCAGCTTACCTTCATCGGTCACCAAAAAGGCAAATCCTTCATCTTCATATTTGATCTTGCTCAGTAACTCTTGGCCAATCGTCGTAACCAGTATGTCCATTCCTGCCACACCAATTAAACGACGTGCATCATCGTAAATTGGTGTTTTGACGGTTGCTGAGATAGAGCCGTCGTTGGCATCTACAGCAGGATCTGAGACGTATAGGCTGCCTTTCATCTGAGCTTCGTCCCACCAAGGTCGTTTGTTGGTGTAGTAAGTATCACTTTCGTAACGACCATTTAAGTCAAAGTACTCAAAGGTATTACCAGAGCCAAAAAATACGCTCTTTATGGCAGGGTCTTGATCTGAAAAATACTTAAAGTAGCGAACGACGTCCTTATACTCTTGGTCGCTACTTAAATCGCCGCCTCTGTCGTCGTAATTAGAAAACCAATCAAGTACTTGAGGATTGGCAAAAATACTGTGAATAATTTGTCCCTTGGCTTCAAAAAAGCCGCGGATCTCGGTGGCATTTATTTTTACAATATTATTGATGCCGGTTTCGACGCGCTTTTGAGTAGAGTCTTTGACACCAGAAACTTGATAAATTCCGGCGATGATGGATAAAACAAACAGGGGCAAAACCGTCCAGAATACGATTCTGCGCGTGATGGATTGGTTTATAAAGTCCATATACTACAACCTAACTATCATTATTTATTATTATTGGAGTGTTAGTACAACACCTATGCACGACAACCACTGTAAACAAACTAGATGGATAAAAAAAGAGCTATTTGTAATAAAAATGAAAGAAAAGAAAAATGCACTATATTGATGCGATTAATGCACAAAAAAAGGCCGCTAAACGCGGCCGAATGGTCGGAGAAGTTGGTTTATAACCAAGATTCAAATAACTGTTTTAATTCAGAACTTGAGGATGAAGTTGGGACAATTGAGCTGTAATAGGCATCACCGCCAAAAAAGCGATCTTTTTCTAACAAAATACCGACTTGATGGCCCAATTGAACAAAACTTATTTCAACTTCACTTTTAGAGAAGAGGCCACTTGGGCGGCGTAATTCAAACTCTTGATAACAAGGAATTGAACTACTAAATCCGTTGCCATTTAGACGACCTTTCTCAACATCTACTTTGAATAATTGATAACCCATTTCATGTAGAGCATTGAGGGCATTAAGTTGGACAGGGTTAGGTTTAATTGCCAAATAATCCTTGTCAGAGCTGTCCAGACCCATATCAATATCGAGACCGGTTTTTATCCATACCTGTGATTTGCTACCTGCGATATCTGTGACCGGCGTTTCGTCGTGCAGCTTGATAGTTAAATCTTGTTCGATAGTTTGGCCTGCAGCCAGAACCCCATTGTGAAGTCCAAGTTCTTGAGGGTTGATTGCCCACTTGCCTAAAACGATTGTTTCGTTGACCGTCACTTCGCTGTCGCCGACCTCTTTTTCTGACTTGGCTGACGTACAAAGCGCTAGTGATAGACCGTTAATGTCTTGTTCTACCGAATCACCCGCCTTGATTACAACTCTGAGGTCACAATCAGCACCTGGCGTTAAATGTTCGGTTAATACATAGGTATCTACTTTGGCCGAGCCGATGCCTACACTGGCAAGAAGCTTTTTAAACATAAATGAATCCTTTTCGATTGATACCTCCATGTTATAAAGGTGTTATCGCAGGATTCAAGGTGCGGTTCGCAAATTGTTACACTTTGCGGGCTTTTGACACGTTTTTAGTTTGTGGTCTTGTGAGCAGTTTGGTTAGGAGAGTAGATAGAAAGGACGAGGTAACAGCGTCCTTACAGGGACTGACATAGGCTTGCCAGATATTACTTGGGCTAAAATCACTAACCCCAAAAGTCAGTTTTGGGTCAGTTTGGGAGTGGTGGCCTGACACAGATTTTGCGCTGACTAAAGTACCGAATAAGCGGTCCCATACTGCCAAAGCTGAGCCAAAGTTTTTATCGTGATGCTCAATAGCTTGGCTGTGGTGAATTTGATGTTGGGCAGGCGAGATAAACCAATTTTCAACTCTTGTACCCCAGCTTAGCCATACTTGTGAATGACGTAAGTTGGCTGCAAAGAGATTAAAAATAAATACGCCAACATTTGCCCCTGCAATATCGTAAAAGCTTAGCTGGGCACTAAACAAATAGACACCCAAGCCAATCGTTATGCCATTGACGAGCATCAATCGTGTTGCGTATAGCCAGCTCTCAATCGGGTGGGTCCGATATACCGTAATAGGCGTTAATACTTCTGCACTGTGGTGCAGCTTATGTATGGCCCATAATGCCGGGACTTTGTGCATTAGCCAATGCAAAAAGAAACGACTAAAGTCATCGAGAAGAAATAGCACTAACGTAAAGGTGAGCATGACGGTCGAATCGGATACGCCTTTAAATGCACTGGGCCCAAACACAAAATTGAGCCCATTATTTACACTAATTGCAACGGGAGCGACGGCAATTAATAGAGGTGCAATGAGCCATAACTTTATACCAATATTGAGCAACCAAATTTTAACGTCTAGTTTTGATGAGGTGCTCAATAAAACGTCTCGACCGAATGCTCGTCGCCATTGCCATTGACCGGTACGTTTGTATTCCAACCAATAAACAATTGCGACAAACACCAATGTAGCCAAAGAGTAGCCCCAGAACAGTCTTTTGTTTGGATTGGTCAAGTGATTCAAAAACGAGGTTGCAGCTTGCTGCAACCACTCTATATTCCACAATAATCCGAACTCAATTTCACTGAACATTTGGTTTTTCTTTGATTACTCTACAGTTAGGGTTAAAAGTCGTATTTGTAACCGACAAAGACTTGGCGAGGTTTGCTTGGTCTTGCGCCAAATGGACGACGGCTAACTAGTGCTACCTTGTCGGTTAAATTATCGACTTTGGCATAAACACTTCCCCACTGCCCAAGCTCGTAGCTTGCAGAAATATCTACGACTGTATAGGCGTCGGTTGTTTTTCCGGATAAAGCGACATTTTCACCTGCGGCTTCTTGCATCTCGTCGATGTATTTAACCAATAGGTTCACTTGCCAATTAGTACCAGCAAGGCCAAGGTTTACCGTTAACTGTTGCTCAGGTAAGTAAGGAACAGGGTCACCCGCGGTCACGTCACCCCACAGTTCAAAGGTCGATTCGAAGCTATTTTTAAACTCCGAGTCGGTGCGGGTATAGGTAATTGACCAAGGTAAATCAAAGTGGTCTGAAACATATTCACGACGCTGTAAGTTTAGCTCTAGGCCTTTTACGTCAACTTCTCCACCATTGTATTCTTGGTCAACTCGTGCGGTATTGGTACATGAGGCTGACGTCGAAAACGAACAGCTTTCTTTTAAGTTGTCGAAATCATTAAAGAATAAAACGGTTTCAAATTGAGTCTGTTGGTCGTTGTAGCGGTATCCTAACTCGTAATTGACGCTTTGCTCTGGTTCTATTTCTGGTGCTTGTTTAGGGCTAGTTGGAACAAATCCCTCATGAACACCTGCAAATAAACCCATATTGTCATTTAAGGTATAAAACGCCGACGCGCTGTATAAGAACACATCGGTTTGTTTTTCTAACCAATCTTGTTCTGCACCTGCCACTTCGTTTTGATAGCGGCTTTCCGTCAACTCAGCGCGACCGCCTAAGGTTACGTCTAGTGCGCCAAAGGTAAGAGTGTCGGCAAAGTACAAAGACAGAGCGTCGGTTTCTTCGTAATTTACCGTGGTGAATTTTGGCCCTAATTGATCCGGGCTCAGCACACCTGATGTCATTAGATAATTTTGTTCAAAATGATCACGGTCGATACGATCTTGGTGGAATCTAACTCCGACGTTGAGTAAGTTTGGTGTACCGGCAATGGCAGTACTAAATTTTACATCAGATTGAATACCACGAGAGTAGTAAGAGCGATCATTCGTACCAACGACTAATTGTTCATACAACGCCTCAGAGTCTTTCTGACCGGTAATGACTTGGTAAAACTCTTGGTTAATTCCTTCGTCAGGATTAGCTAAAATTTCTTGGAGTGTTCTATCCGTCGCGTTGTTGCCTGTTTGAGCAAAACTATTCACCTTGCGCCAAGCTCGGGTGAACTCGTTGTTATACAAACGCGTCGTTAAACTAAATTTACTCGCGGTCAACTGATGAGTGAACTGAACTTGATCGTGCTCCCAATCCATATTGGCAGCCTGCGTAATCGCATAACGGCGATAAGGGTTAGCGGTGAAATCTGCATCCGTAAGGCCTAAGTAGGTCTCGTTAGAGTCTTCATTAGAGTGACTTACTTTCATTTCGAACGACTGTTCAACAAGATCACCAAATAGGTTTAACGTATTAGCGTAACCCACCTTTAACATGATGTCGTTTTTAACAAAACCAGAATCGTCATCAAACAAACTTTGTTGGGCGTTATCGATGTCTTTGAAGCCATCTGCTTGTTGGCGTAATACTTCACCTACAAAGCCTAAGCGGCCATCTTTGAGCTCTGTGGTACTGCCATAGTGGCCGTGTAACTTGCCGTAACCATTTGAACCAGCGGCAACTTCTATTTGGCCTGTTGCCAATTCTGGAATTGCGCGCGTCGTTAAGTTGAGCGTGCCTGCTACTGTATTAGGTCCGTATTTTATGGCTCCAGGACCTTTTACAACCTCTACGGATGTCATACGTGACATGGAAGGAAAGTAATAAGCGGCTGGTGCAGAATAAGGCGCAGGACCACTTAGTACGCCGTCTTCTAAGATGTTTATTTTTTTACTACGTTCAGGTGTGACACCGCGAAAGCCAATGTTGGGACGTAATCCATAACCGTCTTCTTGACGGATATTAACGCCGGGTACATTCGCTAAAATACGGTGAATGTCATCGTATTCAAATTTTTCTAGGGCGACTTCATCTAACAATGTAACTGAACCCGCTTCCTTGTTTAACTCGTCTTTACGGCTAATGATTTGGATGTGTTCTATGTCTTTTTCGACTTTTGCTGAGGCTGCATTATTTGCCTCTTCAGCATAGGCATTAGATGCCGCCAAACCGAGCGCTGTTAGTACTGCAATAGAAACTATTGATGTTGTTGTGTTTGTCATGATGTTGTTAATTCTGTTTTTCATTAGTCAGCGTCTCCGGCTGATGACGCTGGTAACTGCAATGATAAAAAGGTGATGAACGCTGACTTTAAGTTGTCAGTGACTTTTTTAATGTTTTGGTAAAGCGCTTGAACTTTTGCTGGCTCGTTGACAACGGCTGCCTCAAACTCGCCTTCAAAACTATCAATAGCATCAATCATGGCTTGAATATCGGTTGCCATAGTCACTGCCAGTTCAGAGGCGTCAACGGCCACTAAATAATCGTCAAAACCCACGTCGGTATCTGAGCTGCCACCTTTAAATACACGTTGCATCGCGACGATATTAGCGCGGATGTTTTGTAATGAATGAGCGCTCAGTCGAGATTCGATATCATTAACACAAGTCGCTGTGCCACAGCTATTGTTGATCAAGCCAACCGGAGCACCTAGCTTGGCGTCTTTGGTGATCTTGTCGACGTAGAAGAGGGCATCAGTTACTCGGTTAATCGCTGCATCAACATTGTCAAACTGGCCATTAGTTGCGGCTGTTTTCAATATTTCAGCATAGCTGCTTGCACCACCACTTAACCAAGCATCCGCCAACTCATTGGCTGAGTTCAATAAGTCGTTGGCAACCTCGACTGAATACTCACAACGAGCAATTTGGCGTTCGATATCTGGGCGTTGGTTCCAGTTTTGTGGCGCTTGAGAGTCGTTTGCACAAGCGTGATTTAAATCGGTGTTAAACAGTAAATACTCTTGTGCATCTAGGCCACGGCGGGTTGATGTGCGTTTTGAAATGTCATATTCGCCGCCTGCAACGGTGCCCGCCTCGTTAAAGCCTACATCTTGGTCAACAGCACATTGATTGGTAACCGGCCAAGAGTAAATCTCGTTGCGAAGTTGAGCGTCATTGTTTAAAAGCGGCCCAATTTGCATAACTTCAAGCTGTTGCCAAGCGCTCATACTCACTTGCCAGCTAGTTTTAGCTGTTTGCAGTAAGTCAGCGTCTGACACTTGTTGAGTTTTTAAATCGCTGCAGTACGCGGCAACCGCAGTTGCGTGTTCAGTACTTGCTTGTTGAAAGTCGTTAACGGCAGGGACAAAGACCTGCTCAACTAAGTCGTTTAGAAGTTTGGTCTTATCAAAATCTGATGAGTTACCATTACCTGTATCACCACCTGAGTTATTGTCGCCCTGATCCACATTGCCGCCGTTAAACTGGCTTCCAGCAGCGCTCGTGACTGAGTCACCACAAGCGAGTAAAGAGGTAAGCGTCGCCGCCAAAAACAGGGGCTTAAACAAAGGACGTAATGAAAAAGTCGTCAACGAAACAGCCATAAATAAAGCCTCAAAATAAAAACTAATACAATCGTTATAATTTTCTATAAAAACGCAAAAAGGCTGACATACGTCAGCCTTAAATTTAATTCAACGAAGAATTACCAATTGGCAACGTTTTCTTCATCAAATTCATAAGCTTGCTGAAGTTTAGTGCGTGCCGTTGCCAAGTCAGCAATATAAGCCGCAACATTTGCCTCAACTAATACTGGCGCATCGCCAATCAGATCATTAACTGCTGCATGTTCTGCATCAGAAAGTGGTGAGTCTGGATTGAATTGCAAACTAATCACAAAGCCTTTTAACTCTGACCAGTGTTTAGCAACATCAGTAAAGCTAAATTCTTCAGTACCAAACTTTTCTAAATCAGCAGTGGTGTCATTGATGTAATGAACCGCTGTTGCTGCAATTGATTTTTCCCAGTTCAAAATCGCTTGTTGTGCATAACCGTTAAGTTCAGTCATTTGCTCTTCAGTTAGAGCCGAACCAACGTTAGCATTAATTAGCGCACGACCTTCAATGAAGCCACGCATTGCTAATTCAGTGAAATCTGTTGGGTTAGTGTTGCCCGCTGTATTGATGTCACGCTTAGCAGCGTTTTGTGAGTGACCAAAGTTGTACTCAGAGTTAAAGTCGATCTCGCCATCAGCGTTAGAATCAAACATACCTTGGTGTGTATCACGACCGCCTTTTGCTGCGATTTCTTCGTCAGTGTATAACAAGTAATCACGAGCCGCGCCGAAGTAACCAAAACCCTCATCGAATTGGTGTTCTAGGTTGGTGTAGTTTTTGCCATCTAGAATTGTTGTGTTGTCTGTTAGAAGACCTTTATCTTCAACGTCGCTACCTAGGTAGTCATCAGCACCTTGAGAGAAGGCAACGGTACCTAGTAAGGTCTTTTGGATCAGTTGTTTGTAGTCTAAGCCATTTTCGCCGATGTAAACTTTAGTGATTACGTCGCCATTTACGTCTGTACGCTGGCTGCCGTTGATTTCTGTCTCAACATTGGCTGCGATTTGCGCGAAGTACCAACGGATTAGTGCTTCTGGGCTTTGGTATGTTTCGGTTTCAAAAGCTACAAAGCCTTCTGTGTTCCAGTCTTTGTGTTGACCTTTGGCATCGTTACCGGCAATTTTGCTAACTAAGTCTTTGTTAGTATTTGAAACTTCAGTTAAAACCGTTTGAACTGGTGTAGATAGTGTCGATACTGTTAATGCTTCGTTTTCCCAACGCAATGCATACTCTGTGTCATTCGCGGTTTCAAAGAAGCTATTTAATTTAGTGATAACATCATCTGCCGTCTCAAATACACCGTTATCAACGTCAGCGTCTAGCTGGTTGTTGATGTAGTTGTTTAGTTCGGCAATGATTAGGTGACGCGCAATTTGGCCAGAATAAGAGACACTGTCGTCGTTGTTGCTGAATGCATAAACTTCTTGAACGTCTTCAACCGTGATGTCCAATGTCTTAGTGAACGTATTGCTCGCTGAGTCTGTCACGGTAACTTCTACGCTTGCAGTTGCAGCAACTTCAAAGTCTAGAGCAATACCAGGTGCTAAAGAAAGCGTTGTACCGTCAATTACAAAACCATCAGTAGATGTAGTAAATGTGAACGTTTCACCTGAGTCTCCGTCTGTTGCGCTAAGTGTACCAATTTCACTGCCTTTTGCGCGTTCAGCGACGACATTAGCTGATAATGTAATGTCAGTTGGTGCTGCATTTACTGGAGTTACTGGTGCGTCATTGTCACTGCTTGAACCACATGCAGTTAGTTGAGTAGCTGCAATTACTGTTAATGCGATTAACGATTTTTTGAACATAGTTCCTTTCACCTGATATGAATGAGAATAGTTATCATTTGTTAGGTGGCACTATAGTCAAAAAATAAATGAGAATCAATCTCATTTCTTACATTTCTTTACGTTTTTTTAGTGATTGAATTAATTATCAAAATTAAACGTATTTTGACTGTAAAATGTCAGGCGTTGTCCGTTAACAGGATGGTCTATCGACAATTGTTCAGCGTGCAGTTGTAAGCGGTCTGTAAGTGCTATCACTGGTTCTGGTGCATATAAGCGATCACCTAAGATGGGATGTCCAGACTGTTGCATATGAACTCTTAGTTGGTGACTTCGCCCTGTAATTGGGGTCAGTTTGACGCGGGTTACCTTGTGACCCTTGTAAGAAAATCGTTCCAAGACTTGATACTTAGTTAAACTTTTTTTGCCAGTCTCGAAGCACACTTTTTGTTTTGGTCGGTTGGGGTAATCAACGATAAGTGGAAAATCTATTTCTCCAGTATCATTTGCCAAATGACCCTCGACAATTGCAATGTAATACTTAGTGGGGGTTCGCTCAGCAAACTGTCGGTTGAGATGGCGAGTCGCTTCTAAGTGCATCGACATAACAATGACACCTGATGTCATCATATCCAGTCGGTGGACTACACAGCTTTTTGGCCAAACGGCCTGAACGCGAGACATTAACGAGTCAAAGTGCTCTTTTTTACGACCTGGTACACTCAACAGCCCACTTGGCTTATTTAATACAACGATGTCATCGTCTTGGTACAAAATATCTAAATAAGGGTCTGTTGGAGGTTGATAATTGAGTATTGCCACAGGAGTCCACGCGTTAAACAAGCATAAAAAATGGGATAGACCGAAGTTTATCCCATTTGTAATTTAGACTAAATCAAAACCTAACGGTTATGAGTGATCGACGACAATAAGACGCAAGGCATCCAGTTGTACTTGTGCCGAATCCATTTCTGCAACACATTGATCAATCTGAGTTTTCAAAAACTCAATTTCTTCGTCTCGAATACTCGGGTTAACTTCTTGTAGCGCCTGCATTCGGCTTAACTCTTGCTGACGATCGGCCAAAAGCGTTTGTTTTGCTTGTGCAATAATTGCGTCTGCCTGCTCTCCGACGTTGTCGTTAGCACTGCTAATAAGAGCAGAGACCTCGTCCTTTAACGCTCGAATTAATTGAGTCGCCATCGTCTTTTTGACGTTTTTAAGGCTGCCATCTAATGAGCCTTGTTTTACTTTACTCGCTAGGTCATTACCATTTTTGTCCAACATCATGCGAATTGGTGTATTTGGTAAATAGCGGTGTAACTGCAAGTGACGAGGTGCATTAGTTGTAACCAAAAAGTTTACTTCCAAAAAGTAGGTACCAGCTGGCAACTTTTTATTTTTAAGTAAACAAACCGATGTGTTACCCAAATCAGAAGCGGTTAACATATCTAACACGCCAGTGGTCATTGGGTGCTCCCAGCTTAAGAAATGCTGATCTTCTTGGGCTAGGGCAGTATCTCTGTCAAAACATACAGTCATGCCATCCGATAACAAGCTTGGGAAATGCTCAGTCATCATGTGGTCGCCTGGTTTTAAGATGTAGCTATATGACGACTTTTCTTCGTTGTTGACGCCAAAGTGATCCCAGACTTGAGTCATAAATGCCATTAGCTCAGTGCTGTCGTCGATTTCTTCAATCTTATCGCAGATCTCTTTTGCTTTATCACCACCACTCGAGTTTATCTCGAGCAGACGGTCTCGGCCTTTTTCGACTTCTGCTTTTAAGGCATCGTTTTTGTCTTTACAGTCTTCAATTAATTGAGCAAGTTCAATATCGGCTGTTGGCTCGGCCAATACGTGACTGATTTGTTCAGCAAATTGTTCAAACACAACTCGAGCTGTAGTTGAGGTTTTTTCGAATGCATTAAAGCTATTGTGATATAGCTCAAATAAGACTTGTTGAGCACTGTCTTCGAGATACGGAACGTGAATTTGGACTGTTTCGGTTTGGCCAATTCGGTCCAAACGCCCAATGCGTTGCTCGAGTAAGTCAGGATTAGCAGGTAAGTCAAACAGCACTAAGTGATGAGCAAATTGGAAGTTACGCCCCTCAGAACCAATCTCTGAACAGATCAGTGCTTGTGCGCTGTTTTCTTCGTCAGCAAAGTACGCGGCCGCTTTATCGCGCTCCACAATTGTCATTCCTTCGTGGAATACCGTCGAGCGCAAGCCTTCTTGCTCAAACAAGGCATCATCAAGTTGCATAGCCGTATGAGCGTTGGCACATATCACGAGTACTTTTTCTTCTTTGTGGCCTTTTAAGAAGTCACACAGCCAAGCTACGCGAGGGTCAACCTGCCACCAAGGCTTGTGGTCGCTGGTTTGTGGTTTGTGTTGTAACTCTGGTTGAATGCCAAGTACGTCAACATTTGGTGCAAAGTCTTCTGGACGCGCTTGTGGATGAGCAAACACTTTTCGCTCAGGGAAGCCTTTGATTCCGTGACGACTATTGCGGAACATGATTCGGCCTGTGCCGTGGCGGTCTAGCAATCGAGCAATGAGGGACTCAGCAAGTTCTGTTTTGTCGTCTTCAATCTGGTATTGATTGATTTCGGTTAGGCTTTCTTCGTCACTGAGCATTACGGACAACGACTCGATTTGTTGAGCAGTTAAGCTTTCGCTGTTTAAAAGTGCGTTTGCAATATCGGCGATGTCTTGATAAGCGAGTTCTTCCGCTTTATAGGCATCGTAATCATGGAAACGATTTGGATCTAATAAATTCAGTCGAGCAAAGTGACCATAATGGCCTAGTTGATCAGGTGTTGCCGTTAACAAGATTAAGCCTTTGGTAGCCTTACCTAGCGCCTGAACCTGTTCAAACAGTAGGTTGCCGTCTGTAGCTGCACCTTGTTCTGGCGGTGTCACGTGATGCGCTTCATCTACGACTACTAAGTCCCATTGAGTTTGAGTTAGCATGGTCTGCCATTTCCCGGCTTTGCCTAGCCACTCTTGATTTACAAAAATCAGCTGCTCGTTTTCAAATACGTTTTTGGTTGGATCTGACTCTGCTTCTGCTTCACATCTTTGATCATCAAATATCGCAAATTTAAGGTTGAAACGACGTAACATTTCAACCAACCACTGGTGTTGTAAGCTCGCAGGAAGTACAACCAAAACTCGACTAGAGCGTCCTGAGATAAGTTGTTGATGAATGATCAAACCCGCTTCAATGGTTTTACCTAACCCCACTTCATCAGATAATAAAACGCGAGGTGCATATCGCTTGCCTACCGTGTCGGCAATATATAGCTGATGCGGGATTAAACTGGCTCTCGCACCTAATAGGCCATGCAGTGAAAACGTCTGTAACTCGGCTTTCTTTTGGTGTGCTTCTAAACGAAGGCTAAACCAATGTTTGCGGTCGTAAGCGCCGGTAAAAAGGCGAGCTTCTGGATTGTTTAATCGAACGTGATGGTCGAGCATGATCTCTTTCACACTGACAGGTTCGTCATTGTCTACGCGACGACCGTGATAGACAAAAGTGTCACTGACGACTTCAACGTCATCAACGATAAATTCGTATTCTTCTAGGCTTTGAATTTTATCGCCAGGTGCAAATTCAACTCGCATCAACGGAGCCTGATCCATAGCGTATTGACGAGTTTCTTCGGCACCGGGAAAAAGTACTTGGACAAATCGGTTATCCGCTCCGATAACTGTACCCAATCCCAAATCTAACTCAGCCTGGCTTACCCAGCGCTGGCCAATCGAAAAACTCATATGCTCTCCTGTACTCTGATAGCCGAAAAAAGGCCGCGTAGTCTACTCCCTTACGAACAAAAAATCGTGTCGAAAATTAAAAAATCCATTCTGGATAATAAACATAGGCCACATTAGGTTAAATGTTGAGTTATCTGGTTGAAAATTGAGCTCGATGAGAGTAGAACTTTATTAAATAAAGGATCTTTTTTTAATCAATATTTCATATTGTCGTAGGAATATTGACTACAGTTATCTTAGGGAAGAAAAAATAAGGCAGAATAATCTATGACAGAATCTGTGCGCAAAGAACAAAAAAAGCTGTTTGTACTCGACACAAATATCCTCCTGCATGACCCCCACGCCTATCTCAACTTTCAAGAACACGATGTTTTGATACCCATGACGGTACTCGAAGAACTGGACCATATTAAAGACCGCCATAAAGATGTCTCACGAGATGCCCGTGTTGCAATAAGGTCACTGGAAAATACTCTGCAAGATGTTGAACCAGAACAAATGATAGAGGGTGTGCCGCTTAACCGAGGGGAACTAGAAGGTAGCACAGTTACAGGAAGGTTGATCATCTTAAACGACCATCACATCGCTAACGAAGTGTCTGGGTTACCAGGTGGTGAAAATGATAATCGGATCATAAATGCCGCTCTGCACCTTCAAAAAGAGCGCCCTAAAATTCAGGTTGTACTGGTTACAAAAGACATCAACATGCGTCTTAAAGCCAAAGGTGCCGGCCTTAAACACGTTGAAGACTATACGACTGATCAATTGATTGATGACATACAGTTTTTGACAAAAGGGTTTGAGCAAGTCGAAGGCGATTTTTGGCAACACGTCAAACAGGTTGAGTCAACAAAAGAGGGACGGGATACTATCCACACGGTAAACCGCGATGCATTAGAGTCTGTGTTCATCAATGAATATGTGTTGGACCAAGAAACGGATTTTGCCGCTCGCGTTATTTCTAAAGATGAAAAAGAATTACAATTGTTAGACCTAGGCAGAAGCCGCTTAATGTCTCGAAAAGCCTGGGGCATAACCCCAAAAAATATATATCAAGCAATGGCGATGAATGCGCTAATGGACCCGGATATTGAGTTGGTGATTTTAACCGGCCCTGCTGGATGCGGTAAGACAGGTATTACTGCAAGCTTTTTTTCAATATTTGTGCAGACCTATCTACAGACCTTATTCTTACTGAATAAATTGAGTATTTATAACAGGCTAAGATCTAATCTCTCTAACATGTCATTAAGTGTGACTTAAAGAATAGAACCATTCATCAATAAATATAAGTAACGGATTTAACCTGCAAGAGGCACAAACAAAAATAATAAAGCTAAGGTAAATCTAAAATGCTAATTAATGAAAATCGTTCTCAAAGGAGAACTAAAATGAATAATCCAAGTGAAAACAAAACCCCAAGAGTATTGGATACATCGGCACTAGTTCATGATCCAAAGTCACTTCTTGCGTACAGTGAAGACGTATACATCTGTCTAACAGTTCTAGAAGAATTAGATAACTTAAAAGAAAGAACTAACAAATCGGTTAGTGCTGATGCTCGTGTATGTATTCGTATGCTTGAAGATATAATAAATGGGCACAGTGCAGAAGAGATGGAAGCTGGTATTCCACTGCCTTCTACTGAAACAGCTAAACGAGGAAAACTGTTTATTGGAATTGATACCCAGCTCGATATGGCTAAAGAGTTAAAGCACGGTATTGGAAGTGACGCTGACAATAGAATAATTAACTATGCACTGTATCTTCAGAAGGACTTAGATAAAGACGTAGTAATTGTTAGCCGTGACATTAATATGCGCTTGAAAGCTCGAACCGTAGGGGTCATGGCAGAAGACGTTGCCGTAGATAATCAAATATCAGATATTGATCTTTTATACACAGGGGTACAAGCCTTTAAAGGAGATCTTTTTGATCGAATTAAATCAGACAAAGACTTCAAGGTTTCAGGAGAAGTTTATACTTTCCCAATAAGTCTATTTAATGATGAAGTTCAGCCAAACATGTATTGGTACGATGAAGCTGGACACATTGGGCGAATTTCAGAAGTAACAGATACTGAGGTATTCACAAAGTTATTGCCTCGTAAACAAGAAAAAGTATGGGGCATTTTGCCTAAAAATCAGCGTCAGGCAGTAGCTTTAAGCCAATTAACAGATCCATATTATGACTTAAATATCATCCTTGGCCCTGCTGGCTCCGGAAAAACTTTTTTAGCAGTTGCTTCGGCGCTGCATCAAGTATTGGAGTTAAAAAAGTACAAAAAAATCGTTGTGGTGCGCTCCAGAGACTTTATGGACGATGATCCGGGGTTTTTACCCGGTGACCTGACAGAGAAATCAATGCCGTTATTAGCAGGTATAACAGATGCGCTTATATCAATGCATTCAGGTGATAACAATGAAGGTAATATTAGTGCAACTGTTGAGCATGTGATCGAAAAAGCCAATATAGAATTTACTAGTATGGCTTACTTCCGAGGTCGTTCAATAGACGATGCTGTTTTAATCATTGATGAAGCTCAAAACATGACTAGAGCGCAAATTAAGGGCATGTTAAGCCGTGGTGGCAAAAATTGTCGCACAATCGTGTTGGGCAACTTAGCCCAGATTGATGATAAGTTTGTCACACCCGCATCTTCAGGTGCTAGCGCGGCTGTTAACGTGTATAGAAACTATGAAAAAGGCTCAGTATTGATATTTGATGAAGTAGAGCGTAGTAGCTTGGCTGAATTCACTGAAAAGAACATGTAGGCATCAAACTACAATTCACATTTCCTTATAATATTGCGACAATAGCCACTGCTTTTTGCAGTGGCTTTTCAGAGAAGCCCGTTCCCACGAAAACAGGACGAAATGGATTTACTCTGAACTAAAAGATTAAATATTCACAAAAACTGAGTGACATAGGTGCGTGGCCTAGCGTTGCCGTTTTTTGGTGTATTGATGTCTTTTAATAAAGAAGACCTGCTAGTAAATATAAAAAGGCAGGCAAAACGATTATCTAAATTATTAACTATTCCCCTTGGACAAGCCCAAGAAGCCCTAGCTATTTGTCTTTACGGCTGTGACAGTTACAGCGATTTACTAGTAAAAATAAAAGCTGAATCCTTTGACAACCCATTGATAGCACTGTCTGCACTCTCACCAAACTCGGAAATATTTTTAGTAAAAATATTAGCTAGCCACCTAGATAGCATTATTGGAAATTTTGAAAAAAAATTTCCCGGCTCCAATATAAATGAAGAGATGGTCGTATCCCTGTTTGGGCTTAGCTTTTCAGAGTTCAAACTCAAAATATCTACCTAAAGTTGTACAAATACGTAAGTTGTCATTTTGTTTTTTGGCGATATTATAATATGAAGGCTGAACGGACAGCCTACGCCTACACATGTTTTTAAAATAAAAATATGAGCAGTGAAGCGGAGCATCCGTAAAAATTTGGTGATTCAAATAATCGAATAAATAGTGTGTTGGTAGGCCATTATTTTTTCGCAATAAATTATTTGGAAAATTACATGATATCGCTAAATCAATTACAAAATAAATTAAATAATCAAACAAAAAACTTCGCCTTACTATTAGAATTTCCCCAGCAATATGCTGAACGTCTATGGTTAATCGGTGTTTACGATTGTGCTACTATTCCACAAGCTCATGAGCGTCTTAGAGACGTTTTTGACAGCAATGATTTAAATTCAATTCTTACGCATGACTCTTTCAAATATCTGATTATTAATGAATACGATGATCAAGAAATAATTGAGTCACTTCATAAAGAAATAACGGCAATGGCATCCCGCATAGAAAGCCAGATGTTTGTTGATATCGAAACTTTAGAATTAGTTTCTGCAATTTATAAAGTTTTGGGTTTGTCTGAAGATGCCAAGTTCATCATTAATACAGGAGCTAACTTTAGGCTGGAATGGCGACCTTATTTTGACGCATATGATGATCCATTAGCCGTTCAATATGCGGATTTAAAGGTTCACGGCTGCTACTACAGGCTCATTGCCACTAAGTTTCCTTTTGAAAAAATATCTTTCGATAATATTAAAAGTTATTTGTACAAAATCAAGTGGGAGCACGATGGTGAGTTTGAGGGCTGCATTTCTAATGGTAACAGTTTCTCAAAGCATGAAGACTGGCTGATGATGACACTTGAGCTTTTCAACTCTGGAATAGGAAATGACGCTAGATTAAATCCAACGACCTTCGAAATTGAAAGGGTACGATATTTAGTTTATGGCTTTCCTCTGGTGCCTTCGTTGGTATCAGACTGGCATAAGCCTGACCTTAACCTTCAGGTTAAAAACCTAGACGGAGACCAAAAGTTTATAGTTCGTATTGACCAGCAGAGCCTAATATTTTACGCCCGTCGAGTAGAGGCTAGTTTGTTTAATACGATTGATTGTGAAAAGCATATTTCGTTGTATCGAGCTAGTGTTCTTGCTCATTTTGACGCAGATGACGAGTTATTAAAGGTCAATGGGGTTAAGTACTTAACATGCTTTCGTCCATATTCTCTAGAAGACACGAGAGGTGTTCAGATATGACAGAAAAAACTTACTTAAAGGACGTAAGCATAGTATCGGTTTATGACTACAAAGATTTTGAAAAAACATTTTTGATTGATGTCTTAGCTGGTGTAGTTATTGACGATGAAACATTTAGATTTCGTCCATTTGAGCAAATAGTTACTTCAAAAATTGTTAACAAAAGAGTTGTTGGCGACAAAATAGAAGTAATTACTCATAACGGAAGTTGTTATGTAATTGATGTTGAACATAAGTTATATGACATTTCATTTGCTGAGCTTGTAGTAATGAGAATAGGAGTGCATTCACCTGAACGTATTTTAGAAATGAGAGAACAGCTCAAAACTCCAAAATTGAATTGAATGTTAGTATGCTACGCGAGTTGCAATAACTATTACATTTAATTTCATTAAACTTTTTGGTGAATCTTTACTATTAATTAATAGTCCCACACAAAACGTCACTTAGGTGTGGGATATTGGTTCTTAATAAAATTATTCTATCTAGATAACTCCTCAATTTTCTTTCTAGAAAACCAGCTATATAAAACAGGCAAGACAAACAGTGTTAGCAGTGTTGCTGTTACCAAGCCGCCAACGATAACACTCGCTAATGGGCGCTGTATTTCTGCACCAACACCATTAGACATTAACATCGGTATCAAACCTAAAGCTGATGTTATAGCAGTCATAAGTACAGGTCTTAATCTTGAAGTAGCACCTTCAAAAACGGCTTTAGAAGCGTCTAGACCGTCTTTAATAAGTTGGTTGATACTTTCTACCATTACAACCCCATTTAATACCGCTACACCAAATAAGGTAATAAAGCCTACTGAGCTTGGTACAGATAAATATTGGCCCGATATATACAGGGAAAAAACACCGCCAATTACGGCTAGTGGCACATTAACTAAAATCAGCATGGCTTGACCAACAGAGCCAAAAGCAAAGTAAAGTAACAATGCAATTAGCGCTAAAGATAGAGGTACAACGATAGCTAGTCTGCTTTGAGCACGCTGCTGGCTTTCGAATTGGCCACCTATTGCTACCGAGTAACCTGAAGGTAGGTCAACTTTCTCAGCAATAACTTTTCTGATGTCGGCTACTACACTACCCATATCTCTATTCTGAACGTTTGCTTGAATAACGACACGCCTTTGAACATCATCGCGCCTTACTTGAGGAGGACCTGATTCAAATGAAACAGTTGCAACATCACCTAAGCGTACCCAGGCGCCTGTTGGTGACTGAATTCGAATATCTGAAATAGCTTCCTTATTTTGTCGGTACTCTTCTTCAATACGCACGTAAATATCATAACGTTCATTGCCTTTGATGATTTGTCCAGCTTCAACCCCTCCAATACCATCTCGCACAACTTCCATTATATCAACAACTGAAAGTCCAAAGCGCGATAGCTCTTGCCTATTAGGTTTTACGACAAGTTGCGCTTCACCTGCAATTTGCTCAAGAGCAACATCTCTTGCACCATCAACACTCTTTATAGCCGCTTCGATCTCTTGTCCTTTAGCTGCTAAAACGTCTAACTCAGGGCCAAATAACTTTATCGCCAACTGAGCTTTTACGCCAGATAGTAACTCATCAACACGAGTCGCAATAGGTTGAGAAAAGTTTAGTAGTAAGCCAGGAAACTCCTCTAAAGATCTCTCCATTTTCCCTTGAAGTTCAT
Organism: Psychrosphaera ytuae; assembly: GCF_017638545.1. Taxonomy (NCBI): domain Bacteria; kingdom Pseudomonadati; phylum Pseudomonadota; class Gammaproteobacteria; order Alteromonadales; family Pseudoalteromonadaceae; genus Psychrosphaera; species Psychrosphaera ytuae. The sequence goes on along the minus strand of NZ_CP072110.1, from coordinate 1,282,693 downwards.
ATCGATTAGATGCACTGGTCCACTCAGAAACAGGCTTCAACCCTATGTAAATTTCTATGTTATTCACAGGCTCTGGATCTCCACCTATTTCGGCTCGACCAATTCGGCTTAATGCATAGGTTACTTCAGGAAAAGCCATTAGTTTTTCTTCTAGAATTGGTGCCACAGTGAGCGCGGTATCTAAACTGGAAGAAGGTGCCAGCGTTGCTCTTAAGTTTATCGTCCCTTCTTCTAACTCAGGTACAAATTCAGTACCAATTAATGGAACTAATGCAAAGGCAGAGAAAACTAATATAAGTGCGGCTGAAATGACTAACTTGGTGCGTTTTAGTGCGAATGTAAGCCCTTTTCTGTAGAGTTTGTCTAATGGCCTAAGAACAAAGCTTTCCCTCTCTTTTACACCTGACTTAAATAAATAAGTTGCCAGTGCAGGTACGATAAACAACGCAACCACAATCGCAGATACAACGGCTAAGATGATGCTTATTGCCATAGGTTGGAATAACTTTGCTTCAACCCCTTCAAAGCTGAACAATGGCGCAAATACGACTAAAATAATCGAGGCAGCAAAAAAGACGGGACGAGCCACTTCTTTACCTGCATTTTGCAGACGTAATTTAATGCCGTGCTCATCGTGTTCTACATCGTGCGGATCTGCGTCAGAAGTTGGAACACGTTCCTTTACCGATTTCGAATGTGTCGCGTCAGGTCTATTTAAATGTTTAAACATATTTTCAACCATAACCACTGAGCCATCTACAAGCATACCAATAGCGACCGCTATGCCACCCAGTGACATAAGGTTTGCAGAAATGCCCCACCAAGCCATGATCATTAACGCGATACCAATTGAAATTGGAATAGATATTAATACCAAGAAGGTTGCACGTAAATTCATTAAAAATAGTGCTAATACAATACAGATGAAAATAAATGCTAGTAATAGTGCATCAACCACTGTATTTACCGCTTTTTCAATCAAATCAGCCTGATCATAAAAAGGCTCAAAGCGAACACCTTTTGGCAATGCTTGATTAATTAATGGAATTCTTGCATTGATACCATCAATGGTGGCTTTAGTATTTGAACCCATGCGTTTTAAGACAATGCCAGAGACAACTTCGCCTAAATTTTCGACTTTACCGTCTTCGGTTTTGCGCGTCATGGTGACAGCACCTTGACGAATTTCACTGCCCATTTCAACTTTAGCAATATCTGAAACCGTAACAACCGTACCATCTACTGTTTTAACGGGAACTTGTTTGATATTACTGATGCCAGCCTCACCACTCTCAAACCAGCCTGTGCCTCTAATCACAAGCTGCTCTTGCCCACGGTTCATGTACCATCCGCCAACATTCGCATTGTTGTTATCTAGGGCACCAACAACGTCTTCTTGCGTTAGTTCATATGCTAAGAGCTTAGATGGATCGACATTGACTTGGTATTGCCTAACATTACCACCAAAAGATAATACATCAGTGACTCCATCGACAGGCATAACGAGTAACTTAACAATCCAATCGTTAAGGCTTCGAAGCGCCATAGCATCATAACCTGCACCTTTATCTGAAATAAGAAGATACTGAAATACTTGGCCCAGCCCAGAGGTGTTTGGTCCCATTTCGGGTGTCCCAACACCTTCTGGTATCAGTTCTTTTGCGGCTTGAAGACGCTCAAATACGAGTTGTCTTGCAAAGTAAATGTCGGTGCCTTCTTTGAAAACAACCGTAACGCCAGACAAGCCTGTTTTAGAAATTGAGCGCACTTGTTCTACATCAGGTAGGGCATACATTACCGCTTCAATGGGGTACGTAATGAGTTGTTCAACTTCTTCAGCAGCCAGTCCTGGCGCTTCAGTATTTACAGCAACTTGAACATTAGTAACATCAGGAAAGGCATCCAAATTTAATTTTGGGATCACCATAACTGCACCAACCATAGTGGCAAACAGCGCAATCAAAATCAGGAGTCTATTATTAACAGACCAATCTATTATTTTATTAAACATAGTCTTGCTCCTTAGTGGTTATGCGGATCAAATCCGCCTTTAGCGATTTCAGAAGCAACAAAAAATGCGCCTTTGGTTACAATTCGAGTACCACTTTCTAGTCCGATAATTTCTCTGAAATCACCTAAAGCTCGACCAAGATTAACTTCAGTCGCTTTAAACTCTCCGGGATGGTCTTCAACAAATACTGTCCAATCACCATCGGCACTGCGGATCAGTGAACCTTCTGGTACAGCCATCACTTTCTGTTTTGTGGCGAACTGGAAATAGACTTTGACGAACATACCAGAGTGGAGTTTGTCATCAGCATTTTCTACCGCTAATCTGATAATTCGGGTGCGGGTCTTGGGATCAATAGTATGTGCTTCTTGGATAACTTTAGCTTTGTAACTTTGACCTTCTAATTTGATTGTCGCAGGAGAGTTAATTGATAGACTAAGCTTTTTGTTTGGCGAGACTTTAGCCTCAACCCATAATTGTTTTTCGTCCGCAAGTAACATAACAGTATCTCCGGCATCAACGCGTTGCCCTTGGATAAAATCGTCTTGAAGTACAACCCCTTCACGCTGAGCAATTAATGTATATTGCCCAAACGCTTTTATGTCTTTGTTAGAAATGCCATCTATTGCTTTTTCAGTTAACCCTAAAGCAATAAGCTTCCCGTAACTCGCATTGTATGTAGTCTCTGCTTGTAATAATCTACTTTCACTCACCGTCTTGTTACCCAGCTTTTTCACACGTTGCCATTCGGTTGAAGCGATTAAATAGTCAGCCTGTGCTTGTGCCATTGCTTCACTAAATAATGTAACTAACTTCTGACCTATTTCTACATGCTCTCCAAGCGCTGCATGGCGACTAATAATGACTGACTCTGTACGTGGCGATACCACATAACTTTTATAGCCATTAGCTTTTATTTCGCCTGGTGCATATACGGTGCTAAATTGATATTCAGGCTTAACACTTTCCACTTTAATGTTAGCAAGCGACATCTTCTTTGGATCAATAGTGATACCTTCTTCATGCTCTTCATCTTTTCCTTCCTTATTTACTTTTTCGTGATCATGTTCGTCATGACCACCTTTTTCTTCCCTATTTTCCTTTTCGTGATCATGCTCGTCATGGTCATCTTTTTCTTCTTTATGTCCTTTATCGTGACCATGTTCGCCATGATCATCTTTATGTTCTTTTACATCTTGCTTCGAAACTTTTGTGACAGAACCAGTACCATCTGACGACTGTGCAAAAGCGTCATGATTTGTAGTAAACCCAACTAACAGGCTGCTAATTACTACGGCTAATAATTTTTTACTAAATATTGTATTCATTTTTGTAACCTATATTTTTTATAAATTTAAGATTTCGCTTCTTTCGCTAATGAAAAATTAGCGCGTTCAAATCTCAAGTTTTGATAACTGACCTATACTTAAAACGAAGGATATTTCTGCAAGCTTAAGTTGCTTTTCCAACCGGATGCCTGCATGAAGCGCTTCCGCGCGTTGATTTAATGCGAGTAAATAATCAGAAGTATTTATGTCACCAGCTTCCCAGCGCTTATTTAATAAATTCGCACTGCTATCTAATCTGCCTTGTGTGAGTTTTCGCCATTGCTCATAGTATTTTTTACTGATATTAAGCGATTCATATTTAGCTTTTGCTTCAAAAGACTGCTTTCGATATACCGATCGAAAGTTAGCTTCTGCTGCAATGGCTTCTGAATAAGCGGCTTTAACCGTATCTGAATAGTTATTCCTGATGTTTAAAGGAATTGATAAAGTCACACCAACCAAGTCTTCATCTCCACTTTTCCCTGCGCTAACGCCAATGGTTGGATTAGCTTTAGATTCCATAGTGGTTAGCTGAGCCTTAGATTGTTGTCCCTTCCATTGCGCTCTAGCGAGTTTAACTTTTGGATGATCCTCAACCCACTGGGAGTTAAATGAATAGCTTGTTGCCCCAAAAGTAAATGAAAACAAATTTGTAGTATTAGGCGTCCAATCAGGCAATAACTCCTGAACCTTTACCTCTGCATTTTTCAATGCTATTTGCGACTCAGATATTTCACTGAAAATTTGGGACAAGTTTAAATAGACCAATTCAGCGTCAAGTGGCTCTAAAAGTCCGGCTTTTCGCTTATCTTCAACAATGCCAAAGAGCGTTTGCAATTGCTCTTCTCTTTCTGAAAGTAACTGAGCAGCTTCTTTTGCTGCTTGCCAATTAACTAATGCAGTTAAAGCGTTAGCCTTTTTAGAATCGAGTAAAGATAACAATTGTTGCTGGTTTACATAGACATCAATTTCACCAATGCTTTTATTTGCTGATTGCTTATCCCAGAAATCAATTGTTTGGCTGATACCAATGGAGTAATTATCAAAATCACCTTCTTTTTCATAACTAGCTTCTAGCTCTGGGTTATAAACGGCTTGAGTTAAACCTTTGGCTCTATGACTACTTGCATTAAGTAACTCTTTAGCCGCAACAACTTCGGGATCTTTATTTATTTGACTATCTAGCCATGAAATACTTTTCTGTTTGGCATAAGTGGCAACTGAAAAACTCACAGCCATACATAAAGACAGGACTAAACCTACATTTTTTAAATATATATACATAAAAATTCTTAATTTTAAAATTAATAAACACGAAACCTTTATCCATTATTAAAGGATAAATAGGTCATTAAAAATTAATCTAATTAAGAAATAGGCGGACGAAGTATCGCTTCAAGAAAGGTACTTGTTTGATCAATTTGATAAGGAGTTTTATTGATAATGTTTAGTTTGCCCGTGGTATTTGAATTACTGACTAAAATCCAAGATAAGTGGCTGCCACTGCAATGACCGCAGTGATGACAATCTTTTTCATTATGCTGCTCATCACCTACATTATCATTTGAGACATTTCGATCATCTGCATGATCATGTTGAGTTTGAAGGTGCTCTATATCTATTTGGTGATTCTCAGATGTTGAGGATGCTACAGCAGTTAACGATTGTAAAACAATCGAAATAACCAAGAGCATTTTTAGTACAACATTAAGGTTCAAAGTTATCACCAGTTAAATATAGTATTTAAAATACTAGCAGAAACTATTTTCTTAAACTAGCTTTTCAATTCAGTTTCCACGCTTTTACATTAAATAATTTTTTATTTGACTCTATAGCCACTATAGATTTTATACTTATTTTAATATTATTACGGAATGTTAAATATGTCAGAAAAATGTAGTGGTCAGTGTCAATCATCTCCTACCAACGAAGACGTAAAAATTGATACACAATTAGATAACTATAGTGGCGCGTTTGTCAGTACATATAAAGTGCCTCAAATGGACTGTCCTTCAGAAGAGAGATTGATCAGATTAGCACTTGACTCAATTGAGCCTTCAGTTGGGTTGCAATTTGATATTCCTAGCCGTTTAGTCAAGGTTTTTCATGATGAAAATTTAGATGAGATAACAAAAAAATTACAACAACTCAATCTCGGTGCAGAGTTGGCATCAACTAAAGAAAGTTGCAGCACCGAAGCTGCAAAAGCAAAAGATCTAGCCCAAAAAAATGAGATGAAAGAAGCATCAACCCTAAAATGGTTGTTAGCCATTAATGGAGTCATGTTTTTTATAGAAGTAATTGCTGGGTTGATTGCACAGTCTGCTGGCCTAATTGCAGACTCATTAGATATGTTTGCTGATGCTGCTGTGTATGGTTTAGCTATTTATGCCGTAGGTAAAAGTATTAGCATGAAACTTAGAGCAGCACATATATCTGGTGTGCTTCAAGTTATTCTAGCGCTAGGTGCTTTGAGCGAAGTCGTAAGACGCTTTGTTTACGGTAGTGAACCGATCTCTTCTTTAATGATGATATTTGGTGGAATAGCACTAATCGCTAACGTTGCTTGTCTGTTTTTGATATTTGGCAACAAAGAAGACGGCGCTCATATGAAAGCGAGTTGGATTTTTTCCGCAAATGACGTTATCGCAAACGTTGGTGTAATTTTAGCTGGCTTATTAGTTACAGCAACAAGCAGTCGTTATCCAGATTTAGTGATTGGTTTGATAATTGCTCTTGTCGTTTTAAACGGTGCTCGCCGCATCTTACAGCTAAAGTATTAAGCAGAGAAATGAAAATAATGCACTCATCGTATATCAAATCAAATATATCATACGTGATAATGATTTTAATCGCGGTGCAGTCTGTGTTTTTTTCGCTAGAAGAGCTTGAAATAAACTTAAGTGAAAGTTCTTTTAGTTCATCACTAACTAAGTCTATTACCCCGCTAAAAGCTCCAGAAGACTCCAATATGCTTGAGGTGAATAATAGCAACTCTTCAATTGATAATTGTAATTTTTGTTGCTGTTGTCACTTATTTTTAAATGCTGATTCTTCCTGTAACATTTTCCAAGCAATAGAATATTTCCTTACCTACGCCTTAGTTTCTCCTGAGCTAAAAGGCTATATCTCGGTGCCATTCCGCCCACCTAAATACGCCTAAATTTTATAGAAAATTATGAAAGGTCAAATGTTAATGACCGAAAAAAACATATAAATTTATAGGAAAGTATACATGGCACTTAATACCTGTGTGCATCGCAAGATAGCAATTTTGAGGTGTGTAACACCTCGGCTTAAATATATCGCGTTTCTCGCGTTGTCACTTTTTACATTTAATGTTTATGCCTTTGAAAAGCAGTTAAATCTTCAAGAGGCAATTCAGTGGACGCTTAAACAAAATCCTGAACTCAAAATATTTGATTTCAAACAAACCGCATTAACAGGACAAGAACAAACAGCAAGTTTAAATCCTGCTTATGAACTAGAAGTTGAAGCTGAGAACTTTGCAGGCTCAGGTGAATTTAATGCATTCGACAGTGCTGAATTAACAGTCGCTCTATCTTCGGTTATCGAAATGGGAGATAAACGCTCAGCGCGGATTGGACTTGTTTCAAAATCAAGAGCACTACTCAATGCTGAGAAAGAAGTCTCTGCGCTTAATTTAATGGCTCAAGTCACTGAGAAGTACGTGGAAGTACTTGCAGCCCAACAAAGAGTTATATTGGCAGAAAATGCTTTGAGCTTAGCACAAGAAACGTTAGAGATTGTATCTCAGCGTAACCGCGCAGGTGCTACTCCTGAGGCTGAAGTGAAACGCTCAAAAGCAGTTATTGCTCAGGCTAACCTCACCCTTCAATCTGAACAAAAGCGCTTGGAATATTTGAAGCTCTCATTAGCAGCCTACTGGGGGGAAAACTCTGTAACCTTCTCTGAAGTACAAGGGGATCTTTTTCAGTTTGGCAATGATAGTGACTTTAACAGCCTTTTTGCGAAGTTAGAGAAAAACCCTGCTATTCAAGTTTATGCAAGTGAGCAGCGACTAAAAGAGGCCGAATTACAGTTGGCTAAAACAGAGTCAACGGCCAATATCAAATGGTCTGTTGGTGTTAGGCGCTCTCAAGAAGCCAATGATACGGCACTGGTCGCTGGCTTTAGCTTACCTTTGTTTGCTGAAAAGCGAAATTCTGGTGCAATCGCTAGTGCGCTAGCAGAGCGTGACCAAGTTGCCATAGAGAAAGAGGCGACTAAGTTGAGGTTTAGAAATCACTTACTACGAGCATACTCCAATAGAAAACAAGCCATATTAACAGCTAATTCATTAAAGCAGTCGGTTATCCCAATGCTTGAAGATGCACTGGAAGATACTCAAGACGCCTATCAAAAAGGTCGATATGGATATCTTGATTATGTATCGGCTAGACAAGAGCTGTTAAATGCTCGGCGAACCCTCATTGATGCGGCATCTGCTGCCCTAATTTATGGCGCAGAGATAGAAAAACTAACAAACGAAGCGCTGTCACTCTAAAAAAAGCATCACTTTAAGCTTAATAACAATTTATTGATTCAGTTATTAACTGAATCGTTTAGGAATTAAAAATGAAAAACTATTTACTCGCACTATTGATTTTTATTGGGTATTTGTCACCCATTCAAAGTGTTTTCGCTAGTGAAGATGAACATGAAGGCGAAGAAGGCATAAGCAAAATCGACAATAACATGGCAAAAAAGGTTGGTGTTGAAACAGCCTATTTAGCTTCAAAAACGTTGAACCAAACTATCCCTGTATACGGCTCTACGACGATAGGCGCTGAACAATTATTTCAAGTTGGCGCTAGATATAACGGCGTTATAAAGACAATAAACTCCACTGTTGGTGATACGGTAAAAAAAGGCGATCTATTAGCCGTTATTGAATCTAATGAGAGCTTAAATACTTATAAAATAACATCGCCTGTTTCTGGGACTGTTTTACAGCGAAATGGAAATATTGGCGGTATCACGCAAAACACTAGCTTGTTTGAAATCGTCAATTTTGACACCTTGTGGGCTGAATTTAAGGTGTTTACCAGCCAATATAATCAAATTAAAGTCGGTCAACCTGTTGATATTGAGCATGGTGAACAGGCATTCAACTCAACCATCACCAATATAATTCCAGCTAAAGATCAGTCTTATGTTTTAGCACGTGTACGTTTAAACAACACTGAATTAAAGCTAACGTCAGGTCAATTATTAAAAGGCAACGTCAAAATAAATCAATTCAAGGTGGATTTAGCCGTTGAGAAAGTTGCTATCCAAGAACTGGGGGGACAATTAGGTGTATTTGTTAAAGAAGGTGAAGAGTACGAATTTGCACCGCTTGTATTAGGACGTTCAGATAAGAACTATATCGAGGTTATTGGTGGCCTCAGTAAAGACACTGAATATGTAAACAAAAACAGTTATCTGATAAAAGCAGATATATTGAAATCTGAAGTAGAAGACGACGATTAGGAGACGCAATATGATTGAATCAATTTTGCGTCTTGCAATAAATAGGCGCTACTTAGTATTAAGCTTGCTGATGGTAATCATCGGCGTTGGTATGTGGAGTTATCAAAAACTTCCCATTGATGCTGTTCCAGATATAACAAACGTGCAGGTACAAATAAACACTTCTGCCCCCGGTTATTCACCTTTGGAAGCGGAACAAAGGGTGACCTTTCCTGTAGAAACCGCCTTAGCCGGATTGCCAAAGCTGTCTCACACCCGCTCCCTGTCAAGATATGGATTATCTCAAGTAACCGTTATCTTTGAAGAGGGAACCGATATTTATTTTGCTCGCAACTTAATCAATGCAAGATTAGCTGCGATAAAAGGCGTTATTCCCTCTGGCTTAGAGCCAGAAATGGGTCCTATTTCGACAGGGCTTGGCGAAATATTTATGTATACCGTACAAGCTTCTCCTGACGCTAAAATGCCTAATGGAGAGCCTTATACCGCTATTGCCTTAAGAGAAATACAAGACTGGATCATTAAACCGCAATTGGCTCAAGTTAAAGGCGTCATTGAGGTCAACAGTATCGGCGGCTACAACAAGCAATATCACATAACGCCTAAACCCGAAAAATTACTTTTTCATCAGGTAACCTTTGAAGAAATATCTGATGCATTACGTAAAAACAATGACAACCGTGGCGCAGGTTATATCGAACAAAACGGACAGCAAGTTTTAGTACGCTCCATTGGGCAACTAGCGACAATAGATGAGATCCTCAATGTCATCATCAAAAAGAACGATGGTATTCCTGTAAAAATAAGTGATGTTGCCAATGTTGCTATAGGCAAAGAACTTAGAACAGGGGCTGCTACTCGTAATGGCATTGAGACAGTGCTTGGTACAACCATGATGCTGATTGGTGAGAATTCTCGCACCGTTGCTTTAGAAGTGGAACATAAGCTCAGCGAAATACAAAAATCTCTGCCAAAGGGCATTACCGCAGAGCCTGTTTACGACAGAACAACGTTAGTAGATAAAGCGATTGCAACCGTTACCAAAAACCTCGTTGAAGGTGCGCTTTTAGTTATTGTTGTGTTATTTATTCTACTTGGAAATTTACGTGCAGCTCTCATTACCGCTGCTGTTATCCCTATTTCCATGTTAATGACAATCACAGGTATGGTGCAAGCAGGAGTATCTGCCAATTTAATGAGTCTCGGCGCATTGGACTTTGGCTTGATAGTGGACGGGGCTGTAATCATCGTTGAAAACTCTGTCCGTAGGTTAGCACAGGCCCAACACAACGGTCATAGGCAAGACTTAAGAGAACGCCTAAATACCGTTTTTGAAGCCACTTCAGAAGTGATACGTCCAAGCTTGTTTGGTGTGGCAATTATCACTGTTGTTTACATCCCCATTTTCACGCTAACTGGCGTTGAAGGGAAAATGTTCCACCCTATGGCGGCAACTGTCGTTATGGCGTTAATTTCCGCAATGATCCTTTCAGTTACACTGGTTCCTGCTGCTGTAGCTGTGTTTATGAAAGGTAAAATCAGCGAAAAAGAAAGTGTAGTTATTCGTTCAACCAAGTCTATTTATGAACCATTGTTAAAAATGGCGATGAAATTTCGTTGGATTATTGTTTCATTCTCAACGCTGTTAATGGGGTATAGCCTTTGGTTAGCAACTACGCTTGGGACAGAATTTGTTCCTCAATTAAATGAAGGTGATATTGCACTACAGGCATTAAGAATTCCATCGACTGGCCTAGAGCAATCAGTAGAAATGCAAGAAGTACTTGAGCAACGTATTAAAGCGTTTCCTGAAGTTGATAAAGTATTCTCGCGCATCGGCACACCAGAAGTAGCAACTGACCCAATGCCACCGAGTATTGCTGATATCTTTGTTATTTTAAAACCACGTAAAGATTGGGCCGAACCTTCAAAGCCAAAGAGTGAATTAGTTGAAGAAATGGAAGAGGTACTGAAAAACATTCCGGGCAACAACTATGAATTCACTCAGCCTATTCAAATGCGTTTCAATGAATTGATTTCTGGCGTTAGAGCTGATGTCGGCATCAAAATATTTGGTGATGATTTGGATCGGTTATTACTCACCGCAAAAGATATTCTAAATATAGTGAAAACCGTGGACGGTGCTGCTGATGCCCGAATGGAACAGGTCACAGGTGTTCCATCTTTATCAGTAATTCCTAAACGAGAAGCGCTTGGTAGGTATGGTTTGAGCGTTACCGAACTGCAAGACTGGGTTGCTACTGCAATTGGCGGTGAATCTGCGGGGATCATTTATGAAGGAGACAGACGATTTGAGTTAGTTGTTCGTCTACCGGAGCAAATAAGAACGGATATCGATAGCTTGAAGCATCTGCCGCTTCCACTTGAGAATGGTAACTATGTGCCACTTGAAGAAGTTGCAGAGCTTAAATCTGAGTCTTTACCTGCTCAAATTAGCCGTGAGAGAGGTAAAAGAAGAGTTGTGGTTACCGTCAATGTTCGTGGTAGAGATTTAGGCGGTTTTGTCAAAGAAGTGAAAGCTAAAATTAATCAGGAAGGAGAAATTCCAGCAGGATACTGGCTTGATTATGGCGGAACCTTTGAACAGCTAGAGTCAGCGAGTAAAAGATTAAGCTTAGTTGTGCCGATCACACTAATTGTTATCTTAGGTATTTTGGTTATTGCATTTGGTTCATTAAAAGATGCATTGATCATTTTCAGTGGTGTACCGTTAGCATTAACTGGGGGCGTAATTTCTCTTTATTTAAGAGACATGCCTTTATCTATTTCGGCAGGTGTCGGCTTCATAGCATTGTCAGGTGTTGCCGTATTAAATGGCTTGGTTATGTTGGCTTTTATTCGAGATCTTTGGCATGAAAAAGGCGACCTTTACGTAGCGATCATTGAAGGTGCCATCATTCGTTTAAGACCTATTTTAATGACGGCACTGGTCGCAAGTTTAGGTTTTATTCCAATGGCGTTAAACACTGGAATTGGTGCAGAAGTGCAACGACCACTAGCAACAGTTGTTATCGGCGGTATTGTATCTTCTACAATTTTAACTTTGTTTGTATTGCCTATTTTATATCAATGGGCGCATGGCGCTGAGAGTAGTAAACAGCAATCTGACGAAATTTAAAAACAAAAAAGCAGCTTAATTTATGTTTAAGCTGCTTTTATATTTAATCTTTTTATTTTAATTTTTAAAGTTTAATTCGCATCATCTCGGCAAGTTTCTTTAGGAAACTCAAATTCAATGGTTGTATGAGACAAGCGATAGGCAGAAAGTCTCTTAGCCACTTGTTCCTTAAGTTTAATTAATTCATCAACGTCAGTTTTTTCGACTAATTCTATGTGAGCGGTTAATACGTGACTTTCGCCATCTAACGACCAAAAATGCAGATGATGTACGCCATTAACTTCTGGAAGGTTAGTTAGCGACTGTTTTATACTTTCTTGAGTTTCCTCATCTGGTGCTGCTTGAAGAAACAAGATGAGTGTAGACTTCAGGTTTTTGAAAACATTAAACAAGATGAAAAGAGTAAAACCAATCGAAAGTAGCGGATCTAATATCGGCAGTTCAACAAATAACAGAACAATTGACACAATAAGAACAGCAACCCAGCCAAGTACATCTTCAAGTAAATGCCATGTCAGCACTTTTTCATTTAGGGTTTCACCAGCTTTTAATTTTAATACAGCATATCCGTTAACGGCAACGCCGAGTATCGCTAGCCCTAACATCCCCTCAACTACAGGCATTTCAGGATTGGACAGCCTTGGAATTGCTTCAAATAAAATCCAAATTGAGCCAATGATTAAAACAATACTGTTTATCAATGCGCCAAAGAGTGTAAGTCTACGATAACCATAACTAAACTTATCTGATGCTTCTTTATCTGAAAAACGACTTAAAATCCACGCAAAACCTATTGAAAGACTATCACCAAGATCGTGAACTGCATCTGCCATTATTGCGGTACTGTTAGTAAGCCATCCACCAATAAACTCGATAGTAGTAAATGTTACATTCAGAAAAAATGCCCAACCAATACGGTCGTCTTTTCCATGCGAATGACTGTGGCTATGATTGTGCATTTTCTACCTCAGGAACTTTTAAATTTCTTAAATTGACTACGTTAAAATTAATTAGGTGGCGAATCACTCGTTGATACATCCAGCGTTTAATTCCAGATAGGTTAGTCCCTTTTTCGCGATAGAACTCATCTGGGGAGTCATACAGTCCAAAATCATCATGAATACCTTCTTTTTGTATGTAGGTATCTGTACCACGCCAATCAGTATCAGGTGAAGAGAAACATTTAGTAGCAACACCATAACCACAAAACTCACCTTTTATTTGGCTAAATTTGTACTGTACTGACGTTAAGTATTGCTCATCTAAAATAAAACCTTCTAAGTTTATCCAGCGTCCATCGAAATAAACTTCCACCCAACTATGTATGATGTATTTGGGCGCTAACCAAAAGACATACGTTGGAATTGCACCTTTTTGCAATTGCTGATCAATGGTGAATCCGTGAAATCGACATTGAATGCCTAACCCTCGCAACAAGGCCATCAGCAAGTTGCCTTTGGTATTACATTGTCCGTAACCATCCGCTAAAACATTGCTTGCAGAAATGTCATCGCTTTCATTGTAGCCAAATAATATTTCATCTTTAACAAATTGGTAGGCCGCACCAATTTTGTTGTAATCATCCAAGCTTTTCCACCTTCGTTGATTTATGAGGGATTGGATATTTTTGTGTTCAAAATTGACTATGCTGGTCTTGGTTAGATACTTATCACACATTTTTACCCCTTATTAACTTGTATGCTTTAACTATAAAACCTATAGTAACTATAGAGTCAAGTTTATTGGAAAGGTTTATGAAAATTGGCGAATTATCGAAAACATCAGGCTGTTCAATACAAACAATTAGGTATTATGAAAGAGAAGGGTTGCTTTCAGATCCTGAGCGCTCTGAGGGTAACTTTAGGTTGTATTCCAATAAGGCGTTAAAAGAGCTGGAATTCGTTAAGCATTGTCGCAGCCTCGATATATCTCTTGATGATATCAAACGTCTTATTGAATTAAAGAATAAGCCAGAAGAAAGCTGCTCTAGTGTGAATGAATTGATTAAGCAGCAATTAAATTTAGTCAACAAACGCATGAAAGAATTAAAGGCCTTAAAAAATGAATTACAACATATGGCAAGTACATGCAATTCTGATAATACCATTGAAGGATGCGGTATTATTAAGTCGTTGGATAGTTAATCTAAATTCTGCTTTGAGCTATTCTTAGTCGCAAAGGCAATTATGAAAACCATTGGTAAATTAGCACAATCATTAAATTTAAACGTAGAAACCATTCGTTTTTATGAGCGAGAAGGACTTATTACACAACCTACAAAACCAATATCAGGTTATAGACAATATGACGAAACAATAGCAGGACAACTTAGGTTCATCACAAAAGCCAAAATGCTCGGCTTTACGTTAAAAGAAATTAAATCGCTAATGTCTATGGACAACGACTGCGCTCAAATTGAGTTATTAAGCCGACAAAAGTTAGCAATCATTCGAGAAAAAATTAGCGACCTTCAACGTTTAGAGAAAGTAATTGTGGATATGACAAATACCTGTATACAAAACGATGATCCAACATATTGCCCTATTATTGATTCATTAAAATGATTGACTCCGTACTCATGTACGGAGTTTAAAGTGCTGGTAATATCAACCAATAGACTTTCAAATGATAAATAAAATTTTAGATAAAGTTGGCTCAGGCGGGGTTTGGCTTGCAGCACTTAGTTGTACAGGGTGTTTCCCTGCACTTGGTTCATTAGCATCAGCGTTGGGGTTAGGTTTTCTTTCTCATTTTGAGGGGATTGCTGTAAATACCTTGTTACCTATATTTGCAACTCTGGCGCTACTAGTAAACTTATACAACTGGCACAAAAATAAAAGCCATACCAGAGCTGCCTTCAGCATTCTTGGGCCTGTAGCAGTGCTATTAACGCTTTATCCTCTTTGGCAATATGATTGGAGCACATACCTATTTTACTTTGGTATTTGCTTAATGGTCGTTATGTCGGTTTTGGATATCGTAAAACCAGTAAGGGAGCAAACATGCAACGTATAGAGCTAAAGTCGACTATTACATGTCCAGAATGTGGGTATAGTAAAATTGAAGAAATGCCGACAAACGCTTGTCAGTGGTATTATGAATGTGAATCGTGCAAAGTTTTGTTAAAACCATTAAAGGGTGACTGCTGTGTTTACTGTTCATATGGAACAGTAAAGTGTCCACCAATTCAGGAAGGACATAATTGTTGCTCTCATACTGGTGATTAATTAGTTATTTTTTCTCGACTATATTCACTATTCTCCTGTATTAATCAAAATTTTTAAAAGCACCACGGTTTATCATTTACTTAGATATGACTTTAATTTAGTATTGTGATGGTATTTTTCTTAAGAGAACTTTATGTTTAAACCACTTTCAAAAGTCTTAGTTGTTGTAGCTATGCTGATTGCCTTTGTTGGGCAAGCATTGGCTTATACTGCTATGTCTTGTGAAATGTCATCAGGTTCTCACGAATCACACATGAACATGGATCATTCCAAAATGAGTCATCATGAAGGAATGAATCATGGGGATATGAATAAAAGCAGTAATGGTCAATCAGAAGATTGTTGTGACGTTGAATGTATTTGTCCTGCAAATGCTTGCTCATCTACGACAGTCCTAAATTCCAGTATTGATTCGACAGATATTCAAATATTCAGTGAATCTGTAGCTGCTCTGCAATCTAAACAACCTCATTCAATTTCCACTTCCCTTTATCGTCCACCAATTTTTGCCTAATACAGGATTAGTGCGTCCAAATTTCGCGCACATGTAATTAATTTTTCTGTTAGTCAATATAGCGTCGTAGCGCTATAGATATTTTCCAGCGATGTCTGGGGGCAAAAATGATCAATAAGTATTTAAAAATAGCAGTAGTAATGCTGCTTTCACCTGCGTTTGCAAACGCCAACGAACATAACCATGCACACAATAACGACGTAACACCTTTGGAGTTAATCGTTTATAAAACCCCTACTTGTGGGTGTTGTAAAAAATGGATAACTCATATTGAAGACAAAGGGATCGTTGCGCATTCCAAAGATTTCCGAAACATCGGCAACATCAAAACTAAGTATGGTATCAAACCTAATTACCGTTCATGCCACACGGCAGTGAGTAGAAATGGATTTGCCTTTGAAGGTCATATACCTGCTAAATTTATTCAGCAGTTCTTATCAGAAGAACATCCCAATGCGATTGGGCTTTCAGTTCCAGCAATGCCAGTTGGCTCTCCCGGTATGGAAGTCGATGACCGCTTTATGCCATACAACGTGTTAATTCTATTTAAAGATGGAACGAGCAAAGTCTATGCAAAAGTTAAGACATACGAGGAGCAATTCTAATGAAATTGAACTCTTCAAACCTTACTTCACTTTCAACTGCATTAATACTCGGCTTATCTGTATTCTCAGCTCAAGCTGAGAAAGTAGTGTCGCTTGAACAAGCTATCACCTTAGCTCAGCAAAATGATCCTTGGCTTCATGGTAGCCGATTGAAACAAAGTGCAGTTGAAAATAGAAGTATTGCTTCAGGTACTTTGCCTGATCCGAAAGTATCGCTAGGGATAATGAATTTACCAACAGATACTTGGGATTTAGATCAGGAAGGAATGACTCAGCTAAAGGTTGGCGTCTCTCAAATGTTTCCGAGAGGCGACAGTCTAGAGATCAAGCAAGATCAGTTACAAATTGAGTCCACGAAATTTCCACTGCTACGAGAGGATCGTAAAGCTAAGTTGAAAAGCCAAGTGTCACAACTTTGGTTAGATGCTTACTTAGCCCAGAAAACTATTAAATTGATTGAAGATGATTGGTCTCTCTTTGAGCAGATGGCGGAAGTGGCTAAAGCTAGCTATTCAAACGTTGTTGGTAAAACTAGACAGCAAGATGTTATTCGTGCTCAATTGGAAATAGTGCAGTTAGATGACAGATTAACTTCGCAAAAGCAGAAACTAGAAACGACAATCGCTCGCCTTAATGAGTGGCTTCATATTTACGATGCTGACCGATTGAATGAATCATTCAACTTTGACGCGCAACCACTAGAGTTTAGCGTCTCAAAAGAATTGCCTTCGATTCAATTGAATAATCCAACAGTCCTAAAAGCATCTAATTACTCAAGAAATCTATTGGCTCAGGCTCTTGCTAATCATCCAGCCATACTTGCAATTGATGTAAAACGCAAAGCTTCAGAAAAAGGAGTTGAGTTAGCCAAACAGCAATATGAGCCGCAATGGGGTGTCAATGCGAGCTATGCCTATCGTGACAATATGCCTTCTGGTGATAGCCGAGCTGATTTATTTTCTGTTGGGGTAACGTTTGATTTGCCTTTGTTCACTGAGAATAGACAAGATAAGCAAGTTGCAGCTTCTATTGCTGATTCAGAAGCTATAAAAACCGAGAAATTATTGCTGACAAAACAAATGATCAGTGCGGTGGAAAAGGAGCTTAGACAGCTTAAACGTTTATCTGACAGGCAGTCTATTTATCAAAAACAACTTCTCAAACAAACGCATGACCAAGCTGAAGCGTCATTGACGGCTTACACCAACGATGATGGTGATTTTGCCGAAGTTGTTCGAGCAAGAATCGCAGAATTAAATGCCAGAATAGCAGCCTTAAAAATTGATGTTGACGCACTTAAAACAGTTGCTCGCATTAACTATTTCTTTTCGTACTCTCAAACTAACTCAAATGCTGAGCATAAGCCAATGCACACTTCGCACAGAATGAATCAACACTTATCCAATCAGCAATTTGGAGAAAAATAATGTCAACGAATACTAAAACACCAAATTTGAAACTAGTAGCCGCCATCATCATTGGGGCAGCACTAGGTGCTGGAGCATTAAGTTTATATCAAGGTACAGGTTCAAGCGGTAATGGCAATGAAGCTACATCAGGAGAGAAAAAACCGCTGTATTGGGTTGCACCGATGGATTCTAATTACCGTCGTGACAAGCCCGGTAAGTCGCCTATGGGTATGGATTTAATTCCTGTGTATGAAGAAGGATCATCTGGTGATGACTTTGGCCCCGGAGCCGTAAAAATCGCGCCTCATGTAGTGAATAATCTTGGGGTTCGCACTGCTCCTGTTGAGCTTAAAAATATGCATACTGAAATATCAACCGTAGGTTACGTTCAATATGATGAAGATAAGCTAATTCACATCCATCCACGTGTAGATGGTTGGATAGAAAAGCTCTACGTCAAAGCCGCAGGTAATCCTGTTGAGAAAGGGCAGCCTCTATATACACTATATTCTCCTCAGCTAGTTAACGCGCAAGAAGAACTATTAATAGCTATAAAGCGCAATAATAGTTCCTTAATTGCGGCGGCCAAAGATCGGCTTAAAGCGTTACAGCTTTCAGCAGACTTTATTCAAAAGCTAGAAAAGACACGAAAGGTTCAGCAAAACATCACCTTTTACTCCCCTCAGGCAGGTGTTGTTGATGGTTTGAAGATTAGAGAGGGTTTTTATGTAAAGCCGGGAAACACCATATTAAGCATTGGTCAGCTAGATCAAGTTTGGGTTGAAGCAGAAGTGTTTGAACGTGACGCAGCCTTAATTAAAAAAGGACTTCCTGTATCAATGACACTGGATTATTTACCCGGTGAGGACTGGGCTGGTGTCGTTGATTATGTTTATCCAACATTGAACAGTAAAACACGCACACTCCGAGTGAGATTGAAATTTGATAACACAGACTATCAATTAAAACCAAATATGTTTGCACAAGTCTCTATTCACGCTAATCAAGCTGATAGCACCATCCTCGTGCCTAAAGAAGCCGTTATTAGAACAGGTAAACAGGACAGAGTAGTACTTGCGTTAGGTGATGGGCAATTTAAATCTATTGAAGTGACTATTGGCCGGGTTGATATCGACAGCATCGAAATATTAGACGGCTTAAATGAAGATGACGTTGTGGTGACATCTGCCCAATTCTTGATTGATTCTGAATCAAGTAAAAGCTCTGACTTTAAACGAATGACTCATGATGAAGTGCCTAACTCTGTTTGGATGCAAGGGGATGTTAATAGTGTTATGGCAGGGCACCGCATGGTTAATATTTCACATGGCCCTGCTGAAGCTTGGGATTGGCCTGAAATGGTTATGGATTTTACTGTGGCTGAAAAAGTCGATATTGACTCATTAAAGTCAGGTCAATCTTTGCACTTTGAAGTGAGCAAAACCGAAGACGGTGGATATGAAATTACTGGAATTCATATCATGAGTGAGCCTGAAGTATCATCAGCAACAGTATCTGGTTTGATCAATGCGATTGATATTGATACACGGATTCTAAATATTAGCAGAGGCCCAATAGAGAAATGGGATAGACCTGCTGCGACGATGGATTTTATCATCGCGGACAATATAGAAATGGTTGATTTCAATGTCGGTGATAATGTCACTTTCACTTTTGAGGTTAGAGATGACTTAGTTATCACTGACATTTCTCTTGAATCAGATGAACAACACGGCAAGGAAAATAAAGCTGCTGTTGATCATTCTAATCATTAAGTGGGAGAAAAATAATGATTGAATCAATTATTAGATGGTCTATCGGCAATCGTTTCTTCGTTATCTTAGCTACCTTAATTTTGATTGGTGGTGGGCTATTTTCAATAAAGAATACGCCTGTTGATGCACTACCAGATTTATCTGACGTTCAAGTAATAATTAAAACGAATTACCCCGGTCAGGCACCGCAAGTTGTTCAAGATCAGGTTACTTATCCACTGACAACTGCAATGTTGTCTGTTCCCGGCGCTGTTACTGTTCGTGGCTATTCATTTTTTGGTGACTCATTTGTTTACGTCATCTTTGACGAAGACACTGACTTATATTGGGCAAGGAGCAGAGTACTTGAATATTTAAGTCAAGTAGCCCCTTCGCTACCCGCTAGTGCGCGTCCACAACTAGGGCCAGATGCGACAGGTGTTGGCTGGGTTTACCTATATTCTCTTGTAGATAAAACGGGCAACTTGGATATTAGCCAATTGCGTAGTATTCAAGATTGGTTCTTAAAATATGAATTGCAAACTGTCCCCGGAGTGTCAGAGGTTGCTGCCGTTGGTGGAATGGTTAAACAATATCAAATACAAGTCGATCCCGATAAGTTAAGAGCCTACGGTATACCACTTAGTCACATTCAAATGGCCCTTAAGCGTGGTAACCAAGAAACAGGTGCCTCTGTTGTTGAAATGGCTGAAGCAGAGTACATGGTTACCGCAACTGGCTATATCAAAAGTATTTCCGACATAGAGTTGATCCCTCTTGGTGTTAACGCACAAGGAACCCCGCTTACCATTGGCGATGTGGCGGAAGTCAACCTAGGTCCACAAATGAGACGAGGCATTGCTGAACTAAATGGTGAAGGAGAAGTCGTTGGTGGTGTTGTTGTTATGCGCTTTGGTGAAAATGCACAAAAAACTATTGATGGAGTAAAAGCCAAATTAGAAGAGTTAAAAAAAGGTTTACCCGAAGGAGTTGAAATAGTTACGGTTTATGATCGCTCTGGCTTAATAGGAGAGGCGGTAGAAAACCTATGGAGTAAATTGCTCGAAGAGCTTGCTGTCGTCGCGATTGTATGTGTTGCATTTCTGTTTCATTTGCGATCTTCGATTGTTGCAGTTGTCACTCTACCTATTGGCATCTTAGCTTCATTTATCATCATGCATATGCAAGGTATCAATGCGAATATTATGTCATTAGGTGGTATCGCTATTGCAATTGGTGCGATGACAGATGGCGCAATAGTGATGATTGAAAATATGCATAAGCATATGGAAAAGACACCGCTAACGGATGAAAATCGTTGGCAAATAGTCTCGAAAGCTGCAAGTGAAGTCGGTCCAGCACTATTTTTTAGTTTGCTCATCATTACAGTCTCATTCTTGCCAGTATTTATTTTGGAAGCGCAAGAAGGAAGAATGTTTTCTCCACTTGCTTACACAAAAACATATGCAATGGCCGCATCAGCAGGCTTAGCGATAACATTAGTTCCTGTTTTAATGGGGTATTTTATTCGAGGAAAAATTGTTTCAGAAAAGAAAAACCCTTTAAACAGACTGCTTATTGCTATCTACATGCCTGTTTTAAAGCAAGTTATGAAGTTTCCTAAATCGACAATAGTAGCAGCAATATTAGTGACGATTGTTGGTTTTTGGCCTGTCGATAAAATTGGTAGTGAATTTATTCCTCCTTTAGACGAAGGCGATCTTATGTATATGCCGACTACCTATCCGGGAATTTCCATTGGTAAGGCAAGAGAAATTCTACAGCAGACAGACAAGCTAATTAAAACAGTGCCAGAAGTTGAAACAGTATTTGGTAAAGTAGGAAGAGCTGAAACTGCAACTGATCCCGCGCCTCTAACTATGATTGAGACCTTCATTCAGTTGAAGCCTCAAGAAGAGTGGCGTGAGGGAGTTACAACAGAATCTCTAAAAGCTGAGTTTGATAAGTTGGTTAAGTTTCCGGGCTTGACGAATGCTTGGGTTATGCCAATCAAAACTCGTATTGATATGTTGGCAACAGGTATTAAAACGCCAGTAGGTATCAAAGTAGCAGGAGCTGATTTAAATACGATTCAAGAGATAGGGCAACAAATAGAGCAATTGTTACCAGAGGTGACAGGAACCGCTTCAGTTTATTCTGAACGAGTTGCAGGTGGACGATATATCAAAGTTGATATTTCTCGTGAGAAAGCAAGTCGTTTTGGATTAAACATCGATGACGTACAACAAGTAGTTTCAACTGCTATTGGTGGGATGAATGTCACTCAAACAGTAGAAGGTCAAGAGCGTTATCCTGTCAACTTGCGATACCCACAAGATTATCGTGACTCTCCAGAGCAGTTGTCGCGCTTGCCTGTTGTCACTCCAAATGGACAACGCATCGCACTAGGTGACGTAGCTGAAATAAAAGTAGAAGTAGGCCCTCCGGGGATCAAGAGTGAAAATGCACGTATTAATGGTTGGACGTTCATTGATATAGAGGGCGTTGACGTAGGTACTTATGTTGAAAGTGCAAAAGAGCATTTAGCTAAAAATCTTATATTACCAGCAGGTTATTCGATTACTTGGGCTGGTCAATACGAATATATGGAAAGAGCCAAAGCCAAGCTTACTTACGTTGTTCCATTGACGCTCGCCATTATTGTTATTTTGCTTTATTTGAACTTCAGAGCGTTTAGCGAAGTTGCGATCATCATTGTGACTTTACCGATGGCAATGATCGGTGGGTTATGGTTGATGTATTTAGAAGGGTTCAACTTCTCTGTAGCAGTTGGTGTAGGCTTTATTGCTCTGGCTGGAGTAGCTGTTGAGATTGGCGTAATAATGTTGGTATATCTCAATCAGGCGCTCGCTGAACTTAAGGAAAAAGCGAAAGAGCGAGCAGAACTCATCTCAGAAGATGAATATCAAGATGCCTTATTGCACGGTGCAGGCTTACGAGTGCGCCCTGTTATGATGACGGTTGCCACAATCATTATCGGTTTAATGCCTATTTTATATGGTACAGGTACAGGCTCTGAGGTAATGAGTCGTATTGCAGCACCTATGGTAGGCGGAATGACAAGTGCTGTTTTGTTAACACTAATTGTGCTTCCAGCCATTTATTCAATCGTTAAAAAGCCTGAAGTAAATGCCTTTAATAAAGAGCTTTCTAACGCGGAGCTAAAGAATAATGCTTAGCAGAGTTAGGAAGTACCATAAATGGCTAATGGCTTTTGTGGGAGTACAGTTCCTTTTCTGGTCTATTACTGGCGTGTATATGGTGAGTATGGATATTCACTATATACACGGCGAAACCTTGGCTATAAGTGATGAAGCCAAGATTGATTTAGCTAGTGTGGATTACTCCATTGCAAAGCTAGCTGCGAATTACCCTGAAGCTAGCCAAGTCACACTTACTCAAAGCATGGGCCGTCCTTTGTATTCTTTTATTAATGGAGAACAGGGGAAAGTAGCAATTGATGCTAAAACTGGGGCTGTTCGTCCACCTGTTGATGAATTCAAAGCTAAAGAAATCGCGCATTACCACTACGTAATGAATCATGAAATCAACGGCATAAGGCTGATTCAATCAGTCACAGATATGCCTGCTGAGTTGTCGCCAAGACACTTACCCGTTTGGAGAGTAACGTTTGACCAATTCGCCATACCGACATTTTATATAAGTCAACAAACAGGGGCAATTGTTGCCAAGCGACATGATTACTGGCGCTTGTTCGATTGGATGTGGCGTTTTCACATTATGGATTACGATGATGGAGAAAACGTATCTAACTGGTTTTTGTTCTTAGTTGCAACTCTAGGTCTAATGGGCGCAATTACTGGCGCTGTATTGACTTATTATCGAGTGCTTTCTCCAAATAAAAAGGGAGTCATTTGATGCGACTATTCAAGTTAAATACATCGGTACACAAATGGCTTTCTTTATTTGTTGGTTTACAACTGCTTATTTGGTTGGGAACGGGTCTTTACTTCAATTTGATGGATCACAGTAAAGCCAGTGGTAATGAGCTTAGAGTTCATTCTCATCTTGAAGGTAACATTACAGACTTTATCTTTACACCTATTAAAGACATTACTAGTGAAGCACCTCAAGAAGTAAAACTTATATGGATTTTACATCAGCCTTACTATCATTTTGTGTTCGATAAGGGCCAGCATAGCTACCAAGAACGCCACTCAAAGCTATTTGATGCTGTAACAGGAAAGCCATTTAATCTGTCTGAAGAACAAGTACTAACTTTGGCAAAAAACTCTTACTCAGGTGAGGGCAAGCTAGCTACTCCAGTGTTATCTCAGCCCCCATTTTCTGATCACGTAAGGCAACAAAATCCTATGTGGCAAGTTGTCGTTGAGGATGAGAATAATACAACTATTTATTTAGATAGTATTACAGGCCAAGTGCTTCGCCATGCCAATGATGATTTCAGATTGAAAGATCTGATGATGAAGCTTCACTTTATGGACTATGGCAATTCTGGCGGATTTAACCATTGGTTGATCATTGCATTTGCTTTTGCAACGCTATTCCTTTCAGTTACTGGTGTTACTTGGCTGATACAACAGTATCAAAATGGTTTGCTGAAGCTAAGTTGGGGCAGCAACAGGCAAAAAGTATCAGTGACTTTTTCCAATGAAAATACTATCGCCGACGTCTCAGCAGATGCTAATTCAACAGTATTAGAAGGACTAGCAAGTTCACACGTATACCTATCGTCAAGTTGTGGTGGCGGCGGTACATGTGGCAAATGCATGTTCTTAAGTTCAACTCAATTACCTATCACACTTTCTGAGCAGGAACATTTATCAGATGAGCAGCTAAAGGAAGGTTATCGGTTAGGGTGTCAGCATCGGTTCTCTGAAATTAGCTCAATTGAAGTTAATACGGATCTCAATATTGAAAATCATGAGCTAGTTGTGGTTGCGACTAACTTCATTACTCCTTTTATCAAGGAAGTGAAGTTTAAAGTGAAATCAGGAAAACGATTGGCATTTAAAGCTGGTGCATATATGCAATTTGAAGTGCCAGCAGGGATGAATAGTTTACGCCCAGATGATATGCCAGAGAACTATGAAAAATACTGGGAAAGTTACTCTCATGGAAGATTTTCTCATGACGGTGTAACTCGTCACTACTCATTAGTTAACTTTGACGAGGAATCAGATGAGTTAACGTTTAATATCCGCTGGCAAACTGCTAAGGATGGTTTTAGAGCAGGTATAGGTTCAAGCTATTTAGGTTCACTACAAGTGGGTGAAACGATAATCGCAAAAGGTCCTTTTTCTGATTTTTACGCTACTTCAAATAAAAAGGTTCGTCGCATCTTTATTGGTGCTGGTTCAGGACTTGCCCCACTGAGATCCATTATTTTTGAACAGTTGAAAAAGCACCATTTTCAAGGTGATATGGCACTCATCTATGGTGCTCGAACTGAAGATGATTTGCTGTATCACAACGAGTTGAACTTGTTGAGTGAGCAGCATAAAAATTTTTCTTATATTCCTACACTTTCTAACCCTTCAGAACAATGGGAAGGACACTCAGGCTATGTGCAGCATGTGCTATTGACTCATTTGGTTAAAGGAATAGAAGCCTTTTCAACAGAGTTTTACTTATGTGGTCCTGAAGCAATGATGAATGAGCTAGAAAGCATAATTGCAGACGTTGGTATACCCAGTAATCAAATTTTCAAAGACAAGTTTTGTCGTTAATTCCTAAATTAAAAATAGAGGTAAATATGAAAACATTAATAAAATTTTTAACCGTAATCAGCGTTGTTTTTAGTAGTGCGGTGTTTGCGCATGTGCATCTTGAAAAAAGCGTGCCTGCTGATAATGCAATGCTAATGAAGACTCCAGAAGAGTTAACGTTGGTATTTAGCAAAGAGGTTCGTGTAGTCAAAATTACTTTGAAAAATAAGCAAGGCGAAAAAATTAACTTTGGTTTTAAGCCTTTAAAAGAAGCCAGTACTGAATTTACATGGAAACTACCGAAGCTAACACCTGCGAACTATATAGTTGATGTGACTTTCTTAGGTAAAGATGGACATAAAATGAAAGATAGCTTTGGCTTTATGGTCCACTAATCTAATGGAGTGATTGCTATGGAAATGTATATCTGGAATACAGTCATTGTATTGTCAAAAATTGTATTTTACGTCGGCTTTGCCTGTATTGCTGGTTATACATTTTTCAGGCAAATTTTTAAGCACAACGAATCTCATAACAATTCGGTAATAGCGAACCTAAAATGGATAAGGGCTTCGATTTTCGTCGCTTTGATTGCTAATGGTGTTTGGTTCTTCGCTAGTACTGGTGCGATGGCAGAAGAAGGCATTCAAGGAGCTTTTGACCCTGATATTTTAGACATAATGTGGGACTCTTCTATCGGTGATGGAACTTTACTTAGAGGTCTTGGATTAGTTCTAGCGATATTTGCGATAACGTCACACATTAAATTCAAATCTGTGGTGCTGAGCAACTGCATAAAACAAAGCATTTTAGGGCTTAGCCTTATAGTGCTTTCCTACACCTTTACCTTTATCGGCCATGTATCTGAGCTAGGAGTGTTCGAAAAAATATTGCTGATGCTCCATGTGCTTGTTATGGCTTGGTGGTTCGGAGCGTTGTTTCCACTTAAACAAGCTTGCCATGAACCGGACTATGAGCAGCTCTACTCATTGATGGACAAGTTTGGAAGGCAAGCAAGTATCGCGGTGAGTCTATTGTTAATTGCTGGCCTTTGGTTAGCTTTTCAATTAGTCGGAAATGTTGAAGAAATGTTTAGTTCAAGCTATGGGCAAACACTGTTACTTAAATTAGCTCTCGTGACTTCGATATTGGGCATCGCAGCTAAGCATAAATTAAAACTCGTCCCACAACTTAAAAATAAAGATGGCAGAGAAGCACTATCTAAATCTATCTCGATAGAAATGGTAGTAGCTTTTGCCATTTTATCTGTAACGGCTGGACTTACTAGTGTTGTTGGCCCTGCAAATTAAAACTTAAAAGAGAAAATAAAAATGAAAACAATAAATATATTACTCGTTTTATTAATGACGTTTAGCTTCGCAGCAAGCGCTCATGGTGATAAGAACAAAGACAAAGGTTTGTTTAAAGGTATAGATACCCCTGCCGCAAAAGTTGTTTTGGCATTTCATCAAGCACTAGAAACGGGTAATAAGGATCTAGCAAGAGCACAGTTGGCTGATGATGTGACCATCTACGAGGGAGGTCGTGTTGAAAGAAGTGCTGATGAATACGCCCATCACCATATGCTGTCGGATATGAAATATCTCGCTTCTGTGAAGAGCAAAACACTAGAACACCAAGTGACGGTACTTGGAAACACCGCTATATCTGCTTCACGTAGCCACACTCAAGGTACATACAAAGGCAAAGAGCGTGATTATCAAGGCATGGAAACAATGGTTCTCGAAAAGCAAAACGGTGAATGGAAAATCAAGCACATTCATTGGTCACATTAATTTATTGTTCAAACAACGGAGAGTAAAATGAGAAATAACAATCCATTACATCAAGTTTCTACGCCACGTAGACGCTTTGTACAAGGATTAGCTGCTGGCGGTGTATTAGCTGCTTTTCCAAGTGTTCTTCATGCAGCTTCATCTTTGCTTGCTGGAACTTCAACAGGTACTGCGCCCGAACTAAGTGGGGAAGTCATAGATCTGGTGATAGATGAGTCACCAGTAAACTTCACAGGTGTTGTAAGAATGGCTACAACAATCAATGGCTCAATACCAGCTCCTACCTTGCGCCTCAGAGAAGGTGATGACGTTACTATCAGGGTAACGAATAAATTATCAGTGCCGAGTTCAATTCATTGGCATGGGATCATTCTTCCGTATCAAATGGATGGCGTACCGGGTATTAGCTTTAAAGGTATAATGCCGGGTGAAACCTTTGTTTATAAATTTAAGCTGCAACA
The DNA here is from genome assembly GCF_017638545.1 of Psychrosphaera ytuae. NCBI lineage: Bacteria > Pseudomonadati > Pseudomonadota > Gammaproteobacteria > Alteromonadales > Pseudoalteromonadaceae > Psychrosphaera > Psychrosphaera ytuae. The sequence continues at coordinate 1,255,242 of NZ_CP072110.1, read as the reverse complement.
AAGCGGCACATATTGGTATCACTCACACAGTGGTTTTCAAGAAATGACAGGTATGTACGGCGCATTAATTATTGAGCCAAGAGAAAAGGATATTATTAGTGCTGACAATGAGCATGTCATCCAATTGTCTGATTGGACTGATGATGACCCAATGGATTTGTTTCGCAAGTTAAAAGTACAGAGCGATGTATTTAACTTTAATCAACCTACTGTTCCAGAGTTTTTTGATGACATTTCAAATAGCAGCGTTTCAAATGCGCTACAACGCCGGGAAATGTGGAATAAAATGAGAATGAACCCTACAGATCTTGCAGACTTATCAGCATCTGCAATGACTTTTTTAATGAATGGTTGTGCGCCTTTGACAAATTGGCGTGGAATGTTTAAAGCTGGCGAAAAGGTTAGGCTTAGATTTATTAACGGTTCTAGCAATACGTTTTTTGATGTAAGAATACCTGAGCTGAAGTTAACAGTTGTACAAGCTGATGGACAAAATGTTGAACCTGTGACAGTAGATGAATTTAGATTTGGTCCCGGTGAAACTTATGATGTACTTGTCGAGCCAAAAAATGATGCATATACGATTTTTGCACAAAGCATGGATCGCTCAGGTTATGCTAAAGGTACTTTATCAATGGCACCTAACGTTGATGCACCAGTACCTTCTTTAGACCCCGTTGAATGGTTAACGATGACAGATATGATGGGCAATATGACCCATGATAGTGTGCATTCTACAATGGCTGATACGGCAGGTATGTCGGGCATGAATTCTAATAAAATGGATCATAGTGCAATGGGTCATGGAGCGATGGCAATGGATCATAGTAAACATGGAATGACTAAAAACCCATTAGCTGTTGCTAGCACTAAAGTGCGTCATGCAAAAACAGAGTATGGAGCTTCTGTTGATATGCGTGTTGATATGCCTAGAACAAACCTTGATGATCCCGGTATAGGTTTACGTAAAAATGGACGCCGTGTTTTAACACTTGCAGATTTACATTCTCTTGAGGGAATTACAAACCAGCAAGAGCCAGAGGCTGAAATTGAATTACATTTAACTGGAAACATGGAGCGTTATAGCTGGTCATTTGATGGCTTGGAATTTGGAAAAAGCACGCCAGTTCACATGAAGCATAATCAACGTTTAAGAGTTATTTTACAAAACGATACAATGATGACACATCCCATGCACCTGCATGGTATGTGGAGCGATTTGGAGAATGAAAAAGGTGATGTACAGGTTCGTCGCCATACTATCCCTGTACAACCAGCGCAAAGAATTAGTTTTTTAACAACACCTCATGACGTAGGTCGCTGGGCATGGCATTGCCATTTATTATTCCACATGGATGCAGGTATGTTTAGAGAGGTAGTTGTATCATGAAAAAATTAATACTAACCAATACGTTAAGACTATTATTAATAGGTTTGCCCCTTATAAGTGTATCTGTATCTGCAAAAGATGAGATGACTGAGATGGGTGATTCTAAAATGCAAGCACAAGGTGGAGATGCACCTAAAGATGCTAGAGACCCCCATGCTTATGCAGCAGGTACAACTTTGACTGAAGGCCCTTATGCACTCAGTAGCGACAAACGACTGACTTTGGCAGATGAGCATTCATTTTACGCGCTACTAGGGGATCGTCTTGAATATAATGAGCAAACAAACGCAGGTGTTTTTGACTTTCAGGCATGGTATGGCACTACTTTTGATAGATTAGTCATCAAAACTGAAGGAGATTTTAGCGAAGGTAATTTAGAGGAGAACCAAACAGATTTTCTATGGGGCCACGCAATATCTGCTTATTGGGATACACAAGTCGGTATTCGACTTGATTACAATAACGAAGGTGAAAACCGCAAATGGCTAGCTTTTGGTTTACAAGGTCTAGCCCCCTACTGGTTTGAAATTGATATGACTGCGTATTTAGGAGAGCAAGGTAATAGTGCATTTTCGATCGAAGCTGAGTATGAGCTATTACTTACTCAAAAGTTAATTGTTCAACCACGAGCAGAGTTGACGCTTTACGGTAAGGATGACGTCCAAAATAACCTTGGTAGTGGCTTGTCTAGCAGTGCTATTGGTTTTCGGGTTCGTTATGAGTTTACCCGCCAGTTTGCTCCCTATGTTGGCGTTGAGTGGACAAATAAATTTGGTAATACAGCCGACTTTGCGAAGTTAAATGGGCAAAGTACGCGTGATACTGCTTTTGTTGCAGGTATCAAGTTCTGGCTCTGATGTGAAGAAATACTATATTGACTTGATGAGAGCTACCGCAACTATTATTGATGGTAGCTTTCGTTTTTTGGGATTTAAACCATTTTAGTTATGTTAGGAAAGGCCTAGCTAATAGTTTTTTTGGAAAGAACTAAGAGCAGTAATAGTAAGCTACTTCTTGTTTTCAGTCGGTGCCAGTCTGGTGTATACCTATCAAGGTGGAATATCAGCTAAGAAGTAAAGTTGGCGAATGTTTAAGGTTAAAGAGTCAAGCCAAAAAACATCGCCATTGAAAGACGTACAATAGGCTATTTTATCACTTTTGATGAACGGGAATTGGGTGTGCTCGGGATAGAACCGATTGTTGCAAAGTACTGCGCTTAAAGCTGAACAATTCGAAAAATGATCCCTTTCTCAATACCTAGTTATGAGCGTAGGGTTTTTATTTTTTTTAATGGTGCTCATGCTTGGCTTCAATCTCATGAGTATAAATTAGACACCCCTTTTATACTTGTTAAGTTTAAGCTGTTTAAAAAAGTAAAAAGTAAAAAGTAAAAAGTAAAAAGTAAAAAGTAAAAAGTAAAAAGTAAAAAGTAAAAAGTAAAAAGTAAAAAGTAAAAAGTAAAAAGTAAAAAGTTTAGGTTTTAGTTCAAAGTTTGATCAAGATCATAAAATTATTTTTTCAAAGTGGCTAATATTGTAGGTGCTAAAGAAGGAATGATAATGTTTGGACTTTTCAGGTGGTTTAAAATAGTGATAATAACTGTGTTGCTTACGCAGCATAGTTTTGTTACAGCTAAACCAATGAATTGTGAAGAACATCAAAATGGATCTTCCGATACGCATATTATGCAACCAAGCAAAAATATGCACCATCAAACAATGCATGACAATACCCACCATCACACTGAAAATTTGCAAGATTCTAAACACAATCATGCTGATGAAGACTGTGAAAAATGTAAAGCGGGCGATTGTGTTTGTTGCGAAGGTGGCTTTTGTGCAAGCTTTCATTTAAACGCCTATCTTGTGCAAGAGGAAGAAGAAAGTAGCAACAATAGTAACTTAGACTTAATTATTCAACGGATACCCCCGCCAGCCTCTGGCATCCATCTCTTACCTTATCGTCCCCCAATTATTGGCTAACCACGGGATCAGTGCGTCTTTTTTTCGCCAGTCCCATCAAAAATAGAATGATTTACTGATTGGTTTAAATAACCAACTGTTTTGAACAATTAGCACAATATTTTTGGGAGCCATGATGAACATGCTCAAATTATTGCCATTTGCAATAGCTACCGCTGTTGCGAGTGGGCAACTCTTAGCGAATGAACAACAAAATAATAGTCGCTTCGCGTTAGCGGGGTATGGAGACGTAAAATTCGAAGACAGTAAATTGATGGATACAAGTGCATTCAGTGCGCGATTTGTACCTATATTCTTGTTTAGTCTCAGTGACAAAATGCATATAGAAGCTGAAACTGAGATCTCAGTCGATGAAAACGGGGAAACTGAAGTCGAGCTTGAATACGCTGATATTCATTATTTCCTTTCTGATAGAACTACTTTTACCGCAGGTAAATTTCTACTCCCATTCGGCCAGTATGGGCCGAATCAACACCCTAGTTGGATTAATCGCTCAGCGTTCTCTCCCGGTATTTATGGTGGGTTAGGCGGTCATGGTGGCTATCAACCTATGCAAGGTTTACTGCCTGTGATGAGTGATATTGGTGTTGGCATTCAACACATTATTCCTTTGGGTAAAAATCAAAAAATATTCTTTGACGTATACGTGACCAACGGACTTGCTGCCGAAGCGCCTCATGCTGATGAAGAAGATGCCCATGATGAAGAGCCTGTGCAGGATGAACACGAAGAAGAGGTTGTTGATGAACATGCGGAAGAGGAAGACGAGCATGAAGAAGTTGATGATCACGCTTTGGAACTTCCTGAACTAGCGTTTGAAGCAACTAGTTCGGATAACAACTCTGACAAAGCATTTGGGGGTCGTATTGCGTATGCCTTTCTTCCGGGCATTGAGGTTGGCGCTTCCTATTACACGGCAAAATATGATGATGATGAAGAGCTAGGATTTACAGCAACTGGCTTTGATATCAACTGGATTGGTAACCATTACATCGTCAGAGGGGAATACATCAAAACAGAAACCGATGCCTTCGAAGAAGATGAACATGAAGAAAACAATGTGATCACATTTGATCGCAATGGCTGGTATCTCCAAGCAACTTTTATGGCTGGGAAAATGTTCAATGTATTGCAGGGAACAGATTTCGTCGTTGAATATGCTGAGACCAATAAAATTAACGAAGCAGAGCGTTGGGCTTATGGCATTAATTACTGGTTAGACAGCCGAGCTGTCATTAAGGCTACATACGAAGATACCACCGTTCACGATGGTGAAGATGACAAGCGTTTCGCTATTCAATATAGCTATGGCTTTTAAGGGGGATACTTAGATGAGAACAATTATACAAATATTACTGGTTGTCAGCTTATCTCTTGTGTCTGCTTTTAGCTCCCATGCAGAAGAGAAAATTTCCGGTGCAGAAGTGATCAATAACAACTGTGCAAGATGCCATAACGCTCGCGCTGTTCATGAATTTTCTATTCCTGAATGGAAAGTCATTATGCCGCATATGCGAGAAAAGGCGCATTTAACAGGTAAAGAAACGCAAGCTGTTCTTGAATTTTTGGAACTAACTAGCCAAAGCGTACCTTTGGCAAAAAAAGTAGCGCCAGAAAAGATAATAGCGCCTGACGGAAAGCAATTGTTTACTCAATTTGGTTGCCAAGGCTGCCATTCATTGAAAGGTGATGGTGGCACTGTTGGCCCAGCGCTAGATGAAACGATTAAAAACAAAGGGATCGGCTTCTTTATTAAGAAGCTCCAGAAGCCTCAGTTTAATAACTCATCTTCGCCTATGCCCAAAATGCCGCTAAACGAGCAACAGATAAAAGCAATAGCTGAGTACATTAAATCATAAGGAAGCGCTTGACCTGTGTCTTAGACACAGGTCTAAGCTGTAGGTGAGAGTACAAACTTAGGTGAAAAACTAAGGAGTAAATATGAAAGTAACAGAGCTGGCAAAAAGCCTTGGAACGACTGCTGATACGGTGCGCTATTACACGCGATTGGGACTGTTAAAACCTGCTAAGTCAGTGAACGGCTACAAGTCATACTCGAATAAAGAGGTATCGAGACTTAAATTCATTTTAAGTGCCAGAAACCTTGGTTTTTCCGTTGCTGATATCAAGCAAATTCTTAATGAATCTGAAGATGGTAAAAGTGCGTGCCCATTAGTCAGAAGTCTGATCAAAGAGCGGCTTGAAGAAACAGAAAAACAGTTTCAAGCAATGTTGGCACTTCGAGGAAAAATGTCTTCAGCTCTTTCTCAATGGGAAGAAATGGAAGACAAAGCACCGACTGCAAACATGGTTTGTCATCTCATCGAAAACTTTGAACAAATTAAAAAGGCATAGGAGGAAAAATGGTGACTACTAATACAAATTTAGAAACCGAATCAGGCTGTTGCTGTCAGGCAAAAGCTCAATCCTCTTCGTGTAAAAGTAAGGAGAATACGTTGGAGAAAGTATCACATAACCAACAGCTCATCATTGAAGGAGCTGGGTGTGCTAGCTGTGTAGGCAAAATTGAAGGGGCGTTAAAGGCAACTCTTGGTGTAGTCAGTGCGGAAATGAATTTTGCTGATAGGACTGTAACAGTTTCTGGGACAGCTAAGACAGAAGAATTGATCAAAGCTGTTGAGTCTGTGGGGTATAACGCGAAGCCAATTGATGATAGCTCGGCAACAGATGCGCTTGACGAGAAAGAGGCGGCGGATTGGGCATATTACAAAAAGCTAATGCGCGATACGTTTATTGCCCTTTCACTCGGCGTTCCTTTGATGATCTACAGCATTGTGGTTGGAGAAATGACGGTTGAAACAAACCTTGAACGCATGTCTTGGCTGGTTGTAGGCATTTTAACTTTTGGTGTTATGTATTTTTCAGGTAAGCATTTTTATGTTGGCGCTTGGAAAAGCTTTAAAAACCACTCCGCAAATATGGACACTCTAATAGCTTTAGGAACAGGTACAGCTTGGGTGTATTCGATGGTTGTCGTGTTTGCACCTGACGCCGTTCCATTGATGGCACGGCATGTTTATTTTGAAGCTACCGCCATGATTATTGGCTTAATTGATTTAGGTCTGGCATTAGAAATAAAGGCCAGAGGTAAAACCTCTGAAGCTATCAAACGTCTTATCGGCTTGCAGGCCAAAACGGCAACCGTAGTTCGTGATAGCAAAGAAGTTCAGATTGGTATTGAGCAGGTTTTACTTAACGATATTGTAAAGGTAAAACCGGGCGAAAAAATTCCCGTCGATGGTGTGGTATTGGAAGGGCACACCTCTATTGATGAGTCCATGCTGACAGGCGAGCCTATGCCTGTTGAAAAAGCCGAAGAAGATGAGGTTGTCGCTGGTACTTTGAACAAATCAGGCATGATTATGTTTAAAGCCACACGTGTTGGAAAAGACACGGCGCTTGCGCAAATCATCAATATGGTGAAACGAGCACAAAATTCTAAACCGCCGATTGGCCGCTTGGCTGATGTTATTTCAGCTTTTTTCGTGCCTGTCGTGATGATCATCTCTGTGTTAAGTGCGCTAGCATGGCTTAACTTTGGACCTGAGCCTGCAATTGCTTTTGCCATCGTATCAGCAACTACAGTACTCATTATTGCCTGCCCATGTGCTTTGGGCTTGGCAACGCCCATGTCTGTCATGGTCGGAGTAGGAAAGGCCGCAGAAGCAGGCGTGCTTATTCGAAACGGTGAAGCACTGCAAACCGCCTCTAAAATCACTGCCATGATTTTAGATAAAACGGGCACTATTACTGAAGGGGCACCTAAGGTAACCGATATTGTTTTAGCAAAAGCTACGGACGAAAAAGACGTACTACAGCTTGCTGCAAGTTTAGAGAGCGGCTCAGAGCACCCTTTAGCGCAAGCGATTGTTGAAAGTGCGTTAGATAAGGATATTGAGTTACTAAAAATTGAAGCGTTTAACGCCATTACGGGTTTTGGTGTAGAAGCAAACTGCAACAATAAAGCCCTGCTTTTCGGAAACGATAAACTAATGAAGTTAAAAGGCATTGACCTTACAGGTTTCGTTGGAAAAGCCCAGTCTTTAGCAAAAGAAGCTAAAACACCAATGTATTTTGCTGTTAATGGCGAGCTGACAGCAATTATTGCTGTTGCAGATCCTATTAAGTCAGACTCAATTTCCGCGATTAAACGGCTTCAAACCAATGGGATTCGCGTCATCATGTTAACGGGCGATAACAAGGAAACCGCCGCCGCTGTTGCCAAAAAAGCGGGTATTAGTGAGTTTCTTGCTGAAGTGCTGCCAGAAGATAAAGCCAACAAGGTGAAAGAGCTACAAGAAGGCGGCGAAATTGTTGGTATGACAGGAGATGGCATCAACGATGCTCCTGCGCTAGCGTTAGCCGATGTTGGCTTCGCCATAGGCACAGGGACTGATGTAGCTATCGAAAGTGCTGACATTACCCTAATGCGTGGTTCACTTCATGGCCTAGCTGATGCCATAGCGGTAAGCAAAGCTACTTTACGAAATATAAAACAAAACTTGTTTGGCGCGTTTGTCTATAACGTAGCCGGGATTCCTTTTGCTGCGGGGATTCTATATCCCTTCTTTGGCATTCTGCTTAGCCCTGTAATTGCAGGTGCTGCAATGGCGTTTTCGTCATTGACTGTAGTGTCAAATGCAAATCGACTTCGCTTGTTTAAAGCAAAAGAGAATTAAGGAGAAACACGATGATGTTAATTAACTTATTAGGCTTAGTGTTAATCGCACTGATTGTTTGGTGGTTTTGGCTATACAAACCCAATAAAACAATTGTTCAAGGTAATGAAGTACTCATTGAAGTGAGGGATGGCGTGTATTCACCATCCTCAATCCAAGTGTCTGCTAGTCAACCTGTCACTCTGAAGTTTATGCGCAAAGATCAATCACCCTGCGCTGAAACAATGCTTATTCCATCATTGGAGATAAGCGAGCAGCTTAAATTAAATGAAATTACTCAAATTACCTTATTGAACTTATCACCGGGAGAGCATGAGTTTCATTGTCAGATGCAAATGTATCGCGGTGTCTTAAAGGTTGTTTAGAAGGGGTTATGAACATGAAAAAAGTGACCGCCATTTTCGATGAAATGGTGTTAACACGAGTAGAAGAGGCACTACTTTCACATGGCTATAAAGGCTTTACCATTCATAAAGCAACGGGCAGAGGTGCATATGCTGATACTTACAACAGAAATCACTTATCAGCACATATAGTTATGACAATTTATGTTGCTTTTGATGATGCAGAACATGTTGCTAAAGTTTTGCTTGATGCAGCGCATACCAACGTTGAAGGAGAAGGATTAGTTAGCGTCTCTCCTGTGGATAATCTCTACTGGATAAATTCTAAGTCTGAAGCTTCAGCGGAAGATTTACGGTCAATAGGAGGCCAACATGAAAAATGAGCACCCTAAATTTTGGTCTACACCCACAGGTTGGGCTGCATTGGTGCTTATTGCCGCAGCCACCTATTTTTTAATCTTTGAACATGGACAACATGTACTGCAATTTCTTCCTTATTTGATTTTATTGCTATGCCCGTTGATGCACGTATTTATGCATGGCAGTCATGGCAAACATGGCCACGATCATTCACATGCGCCTGATGAGAAAAAGGAAGAGAGCTTTCAAGAACTCACGGATAAAAATGCTGCCTATCGTGACGGCTACATACAAGGTTTAGAAGAAGGACGTAAGGAATCACATAAAAAGGAGAACAGTGATGAATGAGACATATGATTATGGCTTATGGTCAATGGTGATACTGAACTCAGCAATTTTTATCTTTTTTGCCTTTAGTTTTGTCAAACCAAAAACATCTACTGATTGGCGAAGCCTTGGAGCGTTCTCCGCCTTTATTGTTGCCCTATTTACTGAAATGTATGGCTTTCCTTTAACTATCTATTTTCTATCGGGATGGCTGACGGAGACCTATCCAGAAGTAAACTTCTTTGCGCATGAAAATGGGCACTTGTTACATACTTTCTTTGGTTTTGAAGGTGATGCCCATTGGGACCCATTTCATATAGCGAGTATGGTGTTTATTGTCGCTGGCTTCTTTATGTTGTCTTCAGCATGGAACGTATTGCATCACGCGCAAAAACACCATCAATTGGCTACTACAGGATGGTATGCGAGGTGTCGTCACCCACAGTACGTAGCTTTCATTCTAATCATGTTTGGCTTTTTATTGCAGTGGCCGACCATCCCAACACTTGCGATGTTTCCAATCTTAGTCGTTGTTTACGTCAAGCTAGCGAAACGCGAAGAGACACAAGCTATTGCCGAGTTTGGTTCGGAGTACCACAGGTATATGGAATCGACACCAAGTTGGATTCCAAATTTTAATAAGAACATAGAAGGTAAAAATCATGAAAACGTTAGGTAAATCAATTTTATTTGTCAGCTCACTATTGGCGGCCACAAGTTTATTTGCTCAAAACAATGAGCATAAACATGAAGGTGCGAACAATTCTGATATGCATCAAGGCATGGCAATGTCGCATGAGAACATGGGAAAAATGCATAAAAAAATGATGGAAATGAAAAAGGAAGTCCATGCTATTAAAACTGAAAATAATCCTGAAAAGCAAAAGCAGATGATGGCTGAACATCACCGCTCGATGATGAAGATGATGCAATCCATGCACAAAAACATGGAAGCAATGCCAATGCATAAGCAAATCAAGATGGCTGAACATCATCTGGAAATGATGGAAAACATGATGCCGAAAATGAAAGAAAAAATGACAGAAATGAAAGACAAAAAACAAAACCATTCGCACTCACATTAGGAGATAAATTATGAGCGATTTAGATCATAGAGTTGGCGTTAGAGAGCAAAATTTAGTTGTTCGAAATCTAAAGCTTAGCAATGTCACAGAAGAAAGCTGTGACGAGTTAGTAAAAGAAATTGATCAGCTTTTTGGTATAGATGAAGTCAGTTACAACATCAAAGAAGGTGAAATACACCTTGCCTATGATGCAGTAAACATAAACCTTGATGGGATTGAGGAAGTTATTCGCAAACATGGTGCCGATGTTCATGATGATTGGTGGACACACACGAAAGAAAGCTACTACAAATTTGTTGATCAGAATGTAAAAGACAATGCTGCACATAAGCCGTGGAGTTGTCACAAAGTTCCTCCGGGTGCAGGCCGGAAAAATAAGTAAGCTTACGATGAGCTTGCTCAGTTAATAAGTTAGATGAGGAAAAAATGATGAAAACATCCAATATAAAAATTCTTTTGCTAGTTGTATTCGGTATCTTTTTGGCAGGTTGTTCGAATACTGCGTTTTATCACAAAAATATGATGAGAGGCCAAGTGGTTGAGCAGTCTACTGATCGAACTCTGATTTGTATTGGTGCCAAACATGGCGCAGAGATTGGACAAAAATACAGTGTTATTAGATTCCATGAGGAAATTGCGCCGGGTGAAGGTGATGATCCGTACACCATTGAAAAAGTGGGAACGGTACAAATTACTAAAATTGTGAATGATCACTTCGCAACGGTAAAACTTCTATCTGGTGACATTGCGGCGAAAGATATGGTGGAACTTGAAAACTAATAAAGTGGTGGCGAAAGCCACCACAAGAGCATAACAATAAAACTTAATGAAAAAGCTTTAGTGTTATTTTGTACAACCTTTGAGATTGTTTGCTCAGTTCTGGTTATCTTGATGCCAGTACGACAGAAAAAATGTTACATATGGATTAGAAAGGTGTGGGCTGGCATCCTAGGTCTAATCTTAACAGTTAAGGGGCCGCCGAATAGAGCTATACCTTTACATCAGCAGCATAATCAATGCTCCCGCGATCATAAATAAGTTTTCAGATAGCGATACAAATCCAAGTGGCACACTGCTATCGCCGCCTACACAGGCACACTTTAACTGGCGTTTGTCAATGTAAACGGCTTTGAAAACTGAAATTGCTCCAACTGTGCCGATAAACAATGAAAATGGTGCCACTGCGAGAGGCTGTAGTTGGGCAACCATACCAATACCTGCATATGCTTCAATGAAGGGATAAATATAACCATATCTTATCCATCTCATCGCTAGTAAATCATAAGTAATAAACGAATTTGTGAAACTGTATAGGTCTTTCAGTTTTTGCACCGCTAAGAGCGTCATTGAAAAAGCTATAAATAGCATCAGTGTTCTGATGGAGATAAATGAGCCGGAAGCAAAATGTTGAGATGCGACAGCAAGAAGTGCAGCTATCGAGAAAATGGCTACAACTGGCGTGTAGGTTGTGCCAGTTTGACCTGCTTCATCTTTACCAAAATACTCTCTTAAGTCATCGTATCCTCCGACACGCTTTCCTTCAATAAAGGTTTGTGGCGTAGTTTTGACATCATGCTTATCTTTGAAGTCATCAGCTTGTTGTCTTGACGTGAGCTTATGATCTTCTACATCATACCCTTGCCTCTCCAGCAAATCTTTCGACCTTAAACCATAGGGGCAGATATGTTCGTCAGTGACCATTCTGTACAGGGTAGCTGTCTTAGTCATCTTAGTCTCCTTTGTTCAGTGTGCCTTCAAACTTTGGGAGCGGTCGTTGCTCAGCCTGAGCTTGTGAGCTGACCTTTCCATTTTCAGAAATATCCTTAATCAGCCATTCCATTTCTTTTATTTCTTTTCGTTGGGCTTTAATAATACCATTTGCCAATTCACGCACGCGTACATCCTCCAAAGTTGAATGCTCACTAGTAAGAATAGCAATGGAGTGATGAGGAATCATCGCTTTCATGTAGGCAGTGTCAGAAATTGTGCTTTGAGAGCGAACAAGATAAAGACATATGGCGAACAGTATTGTCGCCAATAGAAAAATAGCCATGTTGAGCTTCTTGTTACTGTACATGCCAAGCATAAAGGCCAGCATGATCATTTATTTTATTCTATTGTGTATTTTAGTTTTTGACAACGTAAGTGTGGATCTTAGGAAAACTGAAGAAGAAAAAATGGCGCCTTGGCTAGCGGCGATAACAGACTCGCTAGAAGTGCTCCACAAACACGACGAAAACCCCAGCAGTTCGCTTAACTACATCATGGAAAAAGCCAATGTGCAGTTTAAGTCAGTCAACTTTATGCGTGGAAGAAGTATTCAAAATGCGGTGGTGTTACTAGACGAGTGCCAAAACTTAACAGCATCGCAACTAAAAACCATTATTACCCGTTGTGGAGAAGGGACAAAACTTGTTTGTTCTGGTAACCTTGCTCAAATTGACAGCAATTACCTCACTGCGGTGACTTCTGGTTTGACTTATATTGTCGAGCGATTCAAAGACTTTGAAGGCAGTGCAACGGTTAATTTAAATGGCGTGGTACGCAGTCGCTTAGCGCAGTTTGCAGAAGAAAATTTATAATTTTGCATGACAAAGTAGGGCGGCGCTTTTTAAAGAGCAAAAATTAGTGAACTCCTTTGTCAAAGGCAAAATAGCAAAGATCATCGTTTTAGGTCTGTTCATTATGGTTGTAGGAACAACCATTGTGAGCAGCCGCTTTGCGATTGAACGCAAAGCAGAATTAATCTCATCAGAGTTTGATGCTCATCAAGAGCGAGTGAGTTCTCTTGATGAACAGTTCAATGGGTTAGTCACCCAATTATCTAGTGCTGCACGGGTACTCAACTCGAGTATCGAGCAAAATGCGCGCTTCGAGCAAGAGTACAACCAGTTTGGCGATGAAAGCAATATTATCGAGTTGCGTTACTCTCTGCTTCAAATTCCTTTGTTATCCCCTTCAAAGAAGCAAAATCTTCAAAATGTGTTTGATCCGAATGTGCACTACGTACTTCTCAACGATGCGACGTTTTTACCGTTGTTGAAGTTATTGAAAGAAAGCCCACTTGTTACAGACTCAGCATTAATAGCTGATGTGGGTAACCATGAGTTTCAATTGGCAAGTCTGACGGATGATTTTGACTTGCCTTTGCCTTTAATGGATTGGTTAGATCAAAACCGCGACCGTTGGCTCAACAACACCGAAGTTGGTGAAGTGGAGTTTGTCCCGCCATACATATATCGAGGTGAGCCAAAAAATTATGTTGTCGTAAATGTTCCAGTGACCAACTTTAAACCTGTCTATTTGGTTTTGGAATTACACTCGCATACACTTAATTTTGTTAATTCTACCGATGAAAAATATGTTTTGTGGCAGACCGCGAATCAACGAGTCGTCGCATCAAATATTGACGTTAGTCAGGATTACTCGGCTAATATTCAAAGCTTACTCGCAACCCGATATATCCCCTCATCATGGCATGAGTTAGCGTTCGCTGATCGTCTCAACATAGCCACTGCTTCCACTACAAGTCTGGTTGAAAATACGGCCTCTCCGGGGAGCCAATGGCTTATTTGGCAAAGTGAGTTTAAGTATGCTCCTTTAAACGTTTTTGTCTTTAAAGAGGCGAATCAGCTTGTGTCTCAATGGCATAAAGATGTTTTTGTTTATGCATTACAAATGTTCACTCTTGGTGGCCTGTGCCTATTGGTATTTATCTGGGGGGTTTACACGGTTTTATTTAAGCCTTTTTCGCTTCTCATGGGTTATATCGAGCAACAAAACTCCTTGTATGAACTTGATGACGTTGAGCCGCCATCAGGTTGGGAGCCATGGTTTGAAAAGATTAATAACTCGTTTTCGGATAACCGAAAATTGTTTAATTCGTTAGTGGCAAAAAACAAAGAGCTTGACGATAAAGTCCAGGAGCGGACGCGGGCATTGCAATTACAAACCATGCAAAAAGATCGTAACTTGGCGCTGAATAGAGCCATTATCAACTCTATGCCAGATCTCATTTATTACAAAAATGTCGACGGAACGTTTGTTGGTTGTAATCGAGCATTTGAAAAGTTTACCGGGGTAAAAGAAGCAGACTTAGTAACCAATTTGGTGGAAGATGTTTTTGAGGCTGATGTTGCTGCAGAGTTGTCAAAGTTTGACTTTCAAGCATTAAAAGGTCGTCGATTGTTCTCAGCGAAAGTGTGGCATAGCTCTGAAACAAGTGGTGATGTGTATATTAACTGGCTCGTTTCGCCTGTTGTAAATTTAGAAGGTGAATTACTTGGAACAGTCAGTCTAGGCCGTGACATTACAGAACAGGAAACCAGCTTTAGACAAGTAGAGCAAGCACGAAATGCGGCAGAAAGCGCAAACGTAGCCAAGACCGAATTTATTGCCAATATGAGTCATGAGATCAGAACTCCAATGCACGCCATATTGGGAATGATTGAGCTGTTAAATAATGCCCAGCCGAGTCCAATTCAAAAGAGCTATCTCACTGTTGCTGAGAGTTCCTCAAGGCACATGCTAAAAGTGATCAACGAAATCCTGGATTTCTCCAAAATGAATGCCGGTAAGCTGGATCTTAATATTGAGCCTGTGGATTTTAATGAAATCATGGATATTTCATTTGCTAATAGTTTGTCCTCGGCGATGGAAAAAGAACTCCTGTTAGACATCGACTTGCCGTTGGACTTTCCGGTAGCGATATTGGCCGACAAGATCCGACTCAGTCAAATTTTTACCAATTTAATAAACAACGCGGTCAAATTCACTGATAAAGGAAGTGTGGTATTAAGTGCCAAAATCCTCGCTCAAACAGACGGAGAATATACGATTGCATTTAGTGTAACGGATACCGGGCGGGGCATCGCAAAAGAGCAACAACAAAAGGTCTTTGACGCATTTGCTCAAGCTGATGCTTCAACCACGCGGCAATATGGTGGTACCGGTTTGGGGCTTGCCATTGTTTTTCAGCTCGTTGAATTGATGGACGGTGAAATTACGTTAGAAAGTGAACTTGATGAAGGGACTACCGTCACGGTGACTATGACGTTAAAAGGTCATGCAAAAAATAGATTTTCTATTAATCACTTGTCTAATTGGCTTTTGTTTGAACCGAAAACTGCCAATGCGGAGCTGTTAGCCAACAAGCTTCGAAGTGCCAAACAATTGGTTCGTGTCGCACACAGTCATTCAGAGTTATCGGATAGCCGATTTGATGTATTAATCTGTCGTCCTGAATTGTTGATCATGGTGCCGGATAATATTATCCAAGCGATAAAGTCGGGAGAAGTAGAGTATCAGCCAATCGTCTTTAATATTTCTCATTTTGTTTCGAGCGAGCTCGATGATTTACCGTTTAGACAACTGTTGTCGTTACCCTTTACGAGCTGGGATTTAATCAACAACCAAGACAGTCGTGTCGACCTGACTGAAAATGAAATCCGATTGGATCATTTAGACATATTAGTAGTTGAAGACAACTACGTGAACCAACAGGTTATGCGAATGATTTTGGAATCGTCGGGTGCGCGGGTTCATATCGCTGAAAACGGATTAGCAGCGCTTAGAAAACTAAATGAATCAAAATATGATGCAGTATTATTAGATATTCAAATGCCGGTAATGGACGGCTTGACTTGCGCTCGAAAAATACGAGAATCCAGCCAATTTAATAATGTTCCAATCTTAGCAATGACGGCTCACTCCGCACGAGAAGATTACGAGCGTTCATTTGAAGCTGGTATTGATGTTCATTTAGAAAAGCCAATCGATAAAGCAAACTTACTAAAAGTTATCGACAGTTATACTAAAGAGGGTGAAAGCGGTAAGTTTGTTCCGATCCCAGCTTCTATTGGTGATGCTGAAGCTAAAAAGTCTGAAGTCAATTTGTCGGAATTACCAGTCATAGACAAAAAGGCCCTATTGTCGCAATTTGCTAACGATGAAAATACGATGCAAAAGTTACTTGTGATTTTCCTTAAATCAAAAGAAAAAGAAATGTCACAGTTTGTTGAACAATTAAAAACTCAAATCTCACCTGATGTGTTTGCAAAGCTTCATAACTTCCAAGGCATGTTGGCTAATATCAGAGCTGAAAAGGCTGTAGAAGCAACTAAGCGATTGCGCATTGCCCTTAAGCAAGGTGAAAAATTAGAAACAACAAGAGCAATTGCATTGTGGCAGTCGGTAATTACTGAGTTGTTTGGTTTTTTAAGGAAGTTTGACTAACTCTGTGCGATACATCTTTGAATCGATATAGCGCAACGATGATTCAGCGGCATCAGCAAACCCGATCAAGGCAGGTCCTACCGGCTCGAGTAACGCATAGTCGTAGCCGTCAATTTCAATCGTTTTGTCGTCTTGTAGGTACGAAATGTTCATTCCCAACAGGGCGTGCTGCGGTAAATAAATGATCGCCATTCTTAGGTTTGGGTAAAGCTGCCGCATAATGTGCGCCATCAAGGTCACCTTACTGTCACAATCCCCTTTATTTTGATTAATTAAGTGAATTGGTGGGACAAACCCAGCACCGTTACTTGTTGCCCGCTCAACCATCTCATCGTAGGGAATCGTCTGAATCCAGCCTAATAAAAAGCTCGCCATTTCTCTTGGTGTTGCGTTAGGACGTTTTTGCTTTAAAGCCTCAATGAGAGGTTGAATTGGCTCTGGTTGTTCTAGAATAAACCGCACGTGATCCGGTTTGAAAGTTACCGTATCAGCTAATGGACGAAAGTCATCAAACTCAATATACAGCTCTTTGGCTAAGTAGTTTTTTAAGGACTGTTCATAAACCTTCTTGAGTTGCTGTGAGGTCTGTTTTATCCAGCTGGTGTCGCGACTTGAAATTTCGAATTCGATGTCTTCCACTCTTGGTAATAGTTTGACAGAACCTTTACGTGGGTCGAGTTTGGCAATCGCTTTTTTTAATTCCCTGATTGAATACATTCTGAGTAAAGAAGGTCTGAGGGCTTTGAAGTGGCGGTAATTGTTACCAACGAGGCGTTTGTCTAATGCGAAGTTTAGTTGTTGGATAGTGTCGTCTTTATCTTTCCATTGATAGCTATACTCAATGGTAGAAGAGGTTTCGTGTTTAGAAAAATCTAACTGCTCTGCGTTAGTGTAATGGCTATTAGTAATGATAAAAAAAACGGAGGCGAATAGAATACAAAGCGCTTTAAAAGAAGTGTGCACATTAGCCTCCGGTCAAATTTAAAATCAGTAATCTGTGTCTTGTTAAGCCGCCTTTGCCGTTAATAGCAGCTCTTCTGCGTTTGCTCTTGTTGTATCTGAAATTGCATCACCACCAAGTAGTCGAGCCAACTCGTCAATACGTTGCGGGTCTGACAATAAACTCATTTTTGTCTCAGTGATGTTATCGACATTAAACTTGTTTACAAAGTGTTGCTGGTGGCCAAAACAAGCGACTTGAGGTAAGTGAGTAACACAGATGACTTGAGTGTTTTGACTCAACTGTTTCATCAGCTTACCTACTGCTGATGCCGTAGGTCCTGAAACTCCGACATCGACTTCATCAAATAGCAATGTTGGTGTTGTTACACGCTGTGCAATGATCACTTGAATCGCTAAACTAATCCGACTTAGCTCACCGCCCGATGCGACTTTAGCCAATGGTTGCAGCGCTTGCCCTAAGTTGGCACTTACTAAAAACTCGACTTGGTCAAATCCAGACTTAGAGGTTATCGACGAGTCAGTGTTAACCTTGAGCTCGAATTGCGCGCCATCCATATTCAATGACTGCATACTCGCAGTGATTTGTTTGGTAAGAGCTGTGGCACTTTGCTTCCGAGTATCAGAAAGTTGCTCTGCAGCAAGTTTGTATTCTTCTAACGCTTGTTGTTGCTCCACTGCAAGTTGCTCTAGTCGATCATTAGACTCACCAAACTGACTTAATTCGTCAGCGAGCTTTTGAAAATGTTCGGGTAGTACCTCTGGCTCGACTTGGTGCTTACGAGCCAAGTCAACTAAAGTGCTCAAACGAGCTTCAATTTCGAATAGGCGCTCAGGATTTAGCTCGAGTCGGTCGGTATAGCTACGCAACTCATTGACCCCTTCTTCCAATTGAATAAGCGCATTGTTGATCAGTTCTGCTGCTGGTTCTAACTCGGCGTCAATATTGGCTGATTTATTTAACATCGACAGTGCATGTTGAAGTGCGCTGTATGCGTTGCCTTCTTCACCTTCGTATAGCAATTCGAGTGATTGTTGGCTGTCAGCAAGTAGACCTTGAGCGTGGTGCAAGCGTTTGTGCTCGGCTTCAATTTCGGCATATTCGCCCACTTGTAAATCAGCTTCTTCTAACTCTTGAACCTGATACTCTAGGAGTTGCTTTTGAGCGCTAAACTCTTGTTGTTGCTCGAATAACTGTTGATACTCTTTACCAATACTTTGCCAACGTCGATAGCTCTCTTGTACTCGGTTTAAGATTTCGTGATTACCTGCGTATTCGTCGAGTAGGTCCCTTTGATGTTCGGGTTTTGTCAGTAATGTATGAGCGTGTTGACCGTGAATACTGACTAATTGAGTACCAATTAATTTAAGTTGTGCGGCAGGAACAGGGGTTCCATTGATATAAGCTTTAGAGCGACCTTCCTTTGAAATAACTCGGCGCAGGATACACTCGTTATCGTAACCTAAATCTCGATCGTCTAACCATTTCTTAGCTTGTGGTAGGTGGCTGAGATCAAAACACGCGATAACTTCTGCTTTGTCGGCACCAGTGCGAACCATGCCAGCATCACTGCGTTCTCCAAGAGCCTGAGCAAGGGCATCAATCGCAATAGATTTACCTGCACCTGTCTCACCCGTTATCGTAGTCATACCTTTATGCCAATTCACTTCTAATTGGCGAACGATTGCAAAATTTTTGATAGCCAAAGAAACTAACATCGGAAAGTCACTTAAAATAATTGTACTGTTGGTATATACAGTAATTGGTTTTTTAATTGCTGTCCAATAAAAATGCGTCCAGTTTTTATTCTTTTTTGTTTGGAAAAAATATAAGCAAACAGGCTTTAATAATTTTGTTTGCCCCAATTCAATTTTTTGCGAAGTACATCATAGTAATCGTGGTCGATTGGGTGGATTAGGCGCAGGCCTAATGGATGTTTTTTTACGATAATTTCATCCCCTGGCAAAACGGATAAAACCACATGGCTGTCACAGCTAATTTGAAGTTGAGCATCATTATCGCTGCTGACAATGATTTTTATTTCGTTGTCCGCGTCAATAACAAGTGGGCGACTCGTCAGGGTATGTGGAAACATAGGTACTAAAGATACTGCGTTAAGACTTGGATGAACAATAGGACCACCACCAGACAAAGAGTAAGCAGTGGAGCCTGTCGGTGTGCTTATGATCAATCCGTCAGAGCGTTGGTGAAACACAAATGAGTCGTTAATGTAAGCTTCAAATTCGATCATGTGGGCAACTTTATCAGCGTGAAGTACCACTTCATTCATCGCAGAATTTGTTGCCTTGACGGTTTGGTGTCGGTGAACACTTACGTCTAACAAAAAGCGCATTTCTGTAGTGTATTCTCCCTGCAATACTTTTGTAAGGCAGGCCTTAAAGTTATCAGGGTTGAGGTCGGTTAAAAAGCCTAGGTTACCCCGATTTACGCCAATAACTGCGACATCAAATCTACTTAGTACTCTTGCTGCACCTAACATGTTGCCATCACCACCCACAACAATGGCCAAGTCACAGCGTTTGCCAAGTTCTACGACATCGGCAACATCTGGTTTTTTATCTTTGATGTGATGAGCAATGTTCTCTTCGACAATGACACGGTAACCCTGCTCGCCTAAGAACTCATAAAGCTCCTGCACGGTTTGCATGGTTGCTTCATGATTTGCTTTGCCTATGACGCCAATTGTTTTAAAGTGTTCTGCCATTGTAATTTTCCAAATTGCCCTAATACAGCATAGTAGGCGTTATAGCTTGTTTCATCCTGAATTAGAAGTCAGAGATATAAATTTAGATGACAAAATTAAATAAAAATCAACGTGCTGAGTATGTCCTCAACTTAGTAATAAAAAGCTATCTTGAGTTAGGGGTACCTATTTCCTCAAAGTTTGTCGTTGATACTTCTGACATTCAGGCCAGTCCCGCTACCATCCGAAATGTGATGGTCGGACTCGAACAAGATGGCTTTATCTATTCACCGCACACCAGTGCAGGGCGAATTCCTACCACCCGTGGTTTGCGTTATTTCGTCAACCAATTACTTAGTTTCGAATCAGCGGATCAAGGCAAGTTACAACAACTAACCGCCAACCTTGTCAATTCTGCAACACCACAAGAAATGTGTAACAAAGCGGCTCGAATGATAGCCGATATGACCCGCTTAACGGGCTTAGTGGCGATGCCCAAGTCAAATGATGCGGTGATTAGACAGCTCGAGTTAGTGCGTCTTGCCGACCAAAGGTTACTTTGTGTGTTAATTGATCAGCATGACGAAGTTCAAAACCGAGTGGTTGACTTGCCTTTTTCGGTGGCAGACTCAGTATTGCAACAAACATTACAAATGCTCAACTCTGCGCTAGCAGGCTTTTCTCTAGAAGAGGGTCGGCAGCGTTTGGGGTATTTTTTAAAACAGGCTAACCCCGAGGTGAACGAACTGGTTCGACGTGCGTTGTTTGGTGACTCAGTTGAATTGACGGAACAAGTGTTATTTAGGACCTCGGAAACCCGTCTTTTAAACAGTGAAATTGCTACCGAAACTGAAGATTTAAAACAAGTATTAAAAGCGGTAGAAAATTTCAATTTACTGCAGCCTATTTTTTCGGCCTGCTGTTCAAGTGACAGTGTTCATGTGTTTATTGGTGATGAAATGGGCGTGCCTGCATTGGCTAAATGTACCATGGTGGCTAAGTCTTTTAAGAAAGATAACAAGGTTGCGGGTGTAATGGCAGTTGTCGGCCCAACAAGAATAGATTATGAGTCGGTGATTTCTGCAGTAGATTTATCTGCGAATATTCTCACCTCGGCCTTGAATCGTCGACAGTAATCCCCATAATACGCACCAGTATTTAATTTAGAAACCCGTATTAGTTTGGAGTAGTAAGACTCATGTCTGATCAAGAGCCTATTAAACAAGACGAAAACATCGAAGCTGAGCAAGCAACAGAAGCAACGGAACAAGTTGATGCGACTGAGCAAGCAGAAGCGACCAATGAAGTATCAGCAGAAGAGCGCATTGCTCAGTTAGAAGCAGAGTTAGCCGCTGCTCAAGCAAAAGTACAAGAACAACAAGACTCTGTAGTTCGTGCAGCAGCTGAAGTAGACAATATTCGTCGCCGTGCAGCAGTAGATGTAGAAAAAGCCCATAAATTTGCACTAGAGAAGTTTGCCAATGAGCTACTTCCTGTTATCGATAACCTAGAGCGTGCTATTCAGTTCTCTGATAAAGAAAATGAAGCATTGAAGCCAGTACTTGAAGGTATTGAGCTGACTCAAAAGTCTTTTGTTGATGCAGTTTCTAAGTTTGGTGTTGAAGTGGTTGACCCGCAGGGTGAGAAGTTTAATGCAGAATATCACCAAGCAATGGCAATGCAGCCATCTGCTGAAGTAGAACCAAATACGGTTATTGCAGTAATGCAAAAAGGCTTTACGTTGAATGGTCGTTTATTACGCCCAGCAATGGTAATGGTTTCAAAAGCCGCTGAATAAAAAGCTCGCTTGATAAAACTGCTATAAAAACAAACAGTAAATAAAAAAGCACCAAAAGGTGCTTTTTTTGATTTTGTAAGTTAAGTAATATTCTTTAAGAATTAACCCTGAGCTTTAAGGGTATCAATAAACTCATTAGAGTCTTCAATCGCTCGGCTCATGTCTGTAATAAGCGCAGATATTTCAGTTTTAAGAGAATCAAATTCACCTTTAATCGCTGCTATAGCCGCTGCGTTTAAGTTATGTTTTAGATAAAGAACGTTGTCTTTTAATGTTGCCAAAATTGGCGCCATCTTCGATTCAGCCCGTCGCATGCTACGCAATAACTGATTAAATTGACGCTCTGTGTCTTTTAGCTTGCGTTCACTTGCTGCACGAAGGCGTTGATTGGAGTACTGTTGGAGTTCTTCTTGCCATTCGTCAAACAAGTCTTCTGCCACGTCCTCTACCGCGTCAATTTTGTCACTGACGCGCTTTGCTGCCGCCTCACTGGATTCATAATCATCATTGAGTTGGTTGTAGACCTTTTCTATTTCGCCACCATCAAAATTGGTCAGGGTGACCAAACGCTCATACGCAGTCTGAAACTCTTCTTGAGTATCTGTTTGAGCATCACGAGCATCTTCTACTCGGTCGACCAAAATGTCGCGTTTGTGAATTCCCACTTTTTCCATAGCGGAGTAATAGGCTGTTTGGCAACCGCTTAAGACTATTGGCGCAGTTAGGCAAACACTAAGAATAATGTGCTTCATATTGGTCTCTCATCGCTGTGATTTATCACAGTATATGTAAAATATGACCAAAAACTACTATTTATCATCAAACTGCATATATAAGTCTTACTGCTTTGGTGTAGACTTTTGACCATATGCAATGTTGGAAAGAATTATGACAAATATTGGAATCTTTGGTGCAAATGGCCGTATGGGCCGTCGTTTAATTGAAGCAGGCATCGACTACCCAGAAGCAAAAGTAGCGGCCGCGTCGGTGAGGGCAACCTCGACTATTATAGGGGCTGATGTTGGTGAGCTTATTGGAATAGAAAACTATGGCACTAGTGTAAAAGAAGGAACATCGTCTCTGATCTCCGAAGCTGATGTTTGGATTGACTTTACCCTACCTGAGGCGCTCGATAATCATGTGGCTCAGTGTGTTAAACACGGCAAAAACATGGTTATTGGAGTTACGGGTATTTCTGAACAACAAAAAGAAATGCTAAAAAAGGCCAGTGAATCAATTGCCATTGTTTACGCAACCAACTTTAGTACCGGTGTTAATTTAATGCATCGTTTACTTGAAATTGCAGCGTCTACTATGGGGCACACAGCGGATATCGAAATTGTTGAATCACACCATAAGTATAAAAAAGACGCTCCTTCTGGCACGGCATTGTCTATGGGCGAAGCGATAGCGAAGGGGTTAAACGTCAATTTGGCCGATGTTGCTGAATATAATCGAAATGGTATTGTCGGTGAGCGCAAACAAGGTTCAATTGGCTTCGCAAGCCTAAGAGCTGGTGACATTGTGGGTGAACACACTGCTTTGTTTGCAGATATTGGCGAAAGGCTCGAAATAACTCATAAAGCAACTGACAGACTTACCTTTGCTAAAGGTGCAATAAGGGCTGCGGCATGGTTGTCTAAAAAAGAAAATGGACTTTTTGACATGCAAGATGTTCTAAATTTTAAATAGTTGTGTTATAAAATTAGGTCCTTTAGGAAGATTTTGATATTAAACACTTATTTTTACGTTTTTTTGAAATTTTCCTAGCCTAATTTTGATCTCTTGGCTACAATAACCGGAATTTGCCTAATGTTTATAGGCTAAGGTTAACCGGAAGCAGAAAAATCCCACGTTCTGCTCAATGATGCTAGGAGGTTATCTTGACTCAACCCGCGCTTTTAGTTCTGGAAGACGGAACTATATTTCGAGGATCTGCCATCGGCGCAGAAGGTATTTCTGTCGGTGAAGTTGTCTTTAATACTTCCATGACAGGCTACCAAGAAATTCTCACCGACCCCTCATACGCTGAACAAATCATCACCCTCACTTATCCCCACATCGGCAATTACGGCACCAACTCTGAAGACGAAGAAAATGACAAAATCTGGGCAAAAGGCCTAGTTATTCGCGATCTTCCTTTAGTGGCAAGTAATTTCCGAAGTGAGCAAGATTTGTCGAGCTATTTAAAGTCTAACAACGTTGTTGCAATTGCAGATATCGATACGCGAAAGCTAACTCGAATTCTTCGCGACAAGGGTGCGCAAAGAGGCTGCATTATCACTGCAGCTGAAATGACAGCCGAAATCGAGCAACAAGCTTTAGCCGCGGCAAAAGAGTTTCCTGGCCTTAAGGGTATGGACTTAGCCAAAGTGGTCTCATGTAAAGAGATGACGACTTGGAATATGGGCAGTTGGGAGTTAGGTAAAGGTTTCTCTGAGTTAGAAGACCCTAAATTCCACGTAGTGGCTTATGACTTCGGTGTTAAACGCAACATCCTTCGTATGTTAGTAGATCGCGGTTGTAAATTGACGGTTGTTCCTGCGCAAACTCCGGCTAAAGATGTTTTGGCATTGAATCCAGACGGTATCTTTTTATCAAATGGTCCAGGTGACCCTGAGCCATGTGATTACGCGATTGAGGCGATCAAATCATTCTTAGAAACAGACATTCCAATTTTTGGTATCTGTCTTGGTCATCAATTACTAGCATTAGCAAGTGGTGCTCAAACGGCAAAAATGAAATTCGGTCACCATGGCGGTAACCATCCTGTTCAAGACTTAGCTAATAAACGAGTAATGATTACTGCTCAAAACCACGGTTTTGCGGTTGAAGAAGACTCGTTACCAGCAAACTTGGAAGCAACTCACAAATCTTTATTTGATGGTACGTTGCAAGGAATTCGTCGTACGGACAAGCCAGCATTTAGTTTTCAGGGACACCCTGAAGCAAGTCCTGGTCCTCATGACGCAGCGCCATTGTTCGATACCTTTATCGAACTAATGAACGAACGTAAGTAAAACAGACCGAATTAAGAGAATTTAACTATGCCAAAACGTTCCGACATCAAAAGCATATTATTATTGGGTGCGGGTCCAATTGTTATCGGTCAAGCGTGTGAGTTTGACTATTCTGGTGCGCAAGCCTGTAAAGCATTAAGAGAAGAAGGGTATCGAGTCATCCTAGTTAACTCGAACCCTGCAACTATCATGACTGACCCAGAAATGGCTGATGCCACATACATCGAGCCAATTCACTGGGAAGTCGTCGAAAAAATCATTGAAAAAGAGCGTCCAGACGCAGTATTACCGACCATGGGTGGTCAAACTGCTTTGAATTGTGCGCTTGATTTAGAAAAGCACGGTGTATTAGAAAAATACGGCGTGGAAATGATCGGTGCGTCAGCGGATGCCATCGACAAAGCGGAAGATCGCAGCCGCTTTGACAAGGCAATGAAGGACATTGGTCTTGAATGTCCTCGCGCAGAAACCTGTAATACGCTTGAAGGCGCTTACGATGTTTTAACTCGCATTGGTTTCCCTTGTATTATTCGTCCTTCTTTCACCATGGGTGGTACTGGTGGTGGTATCGCGTACAACAAAGAAGAGTTTGACGAAATTTGTCGCCGTGGTTTGGACCTTTCTCCAACAAACGAACTTCTTATCGACGAATCTTTGATTGGTTGGAAAGAGTACGAAATGGAAGTGGTTCGCGACAAAAACGATAACTGTATTATCATTTGTGCGATCGAAAACTTTGACCCTATGGGTGTTCACACGGGTGACTCAATCACTGTTGCGCCAGCTCAGACACTAACGGATAAAGAATACCAAATTATGCGTAATGCCTCTTGTGCGGTATTGCGTGAAATCGGTGTTGAGACGGGTGGTTCAAACGTACAGTTTGGTATCAATCCAAAAGATGGTCGTATGGTTATCATCGAGATGAACCCACGTGTATCTCGCTCGTCTGCACTAGCATCAAAAGCAACGGGTTTCCCAATTGCTAAAATCGCGGCCAAGCTTGCGGTTGGTTATACGCTTGATGAATTGAGCAATGACATCACTGGTGGTGCAACGCCTGCTTCATTCGAACCAACAATCGATTATGTAGTTACTAAGATCCCTCGCTTTAACTTTGAAAAATTTGCTGGTTCTGACGACCGTTTGACGACACAGATGAAGTCAGTTGGTGAAGTTATGGCGATTGGCCGTAACCAACAAGAATCAATGCAAAAAGCATTGCGCGGCTTAGAAGTTGGTGTTTCTGGTTTTGATCCAATTATCGACTTGTCTGCAGAAGATGCACATGACCGTATTATCCACGAATTGAAAGAGCCAGGTGCTGAGCGTATTTGGTACATTGCCGATGCATTCCGTAACGGTATGGACATTGAAGCTATCTTCAAACTTACCAACATTGACCCTTGGTTCTTAGTTCAAATCGAAGACATAGTAAAAGACGAAAAGCTCATTGCAGAGCGTGGCTTTGCAGGCTTGGATGAAGACTTCTTGCGTCGCTTGAAGCGCAAAGGTTTTGCCGATAAGCGCATCGCTGATGTATTAGCAATTAGCGAAACCGAAGTTCGCAAAAAGCGTCAAGGCTTCGGTATTCTTCCTGTTTACAAACGCGTTGATACTTGTGCCGCAGAGTTTAGCTCTGACACAGCTTACATGTACTCTTCTTATGACGAGGAATGTGAATCAAATGCGTCTGACAAAGATAAGATCATGGTTATTGGCGGTGGTCCTAACCGTATCGGTCAAGGTATTGAGTTTGACTACTGTTGTGTTCACGCGGCACTTGCGCTTCGCGAAGACGGTTATGAAACCATTATGGTTAACTGTAACCCAGAAACTGTATCG
This sequence comes from Psychrosphaera ytuae, assembly GCF_017638545.1. Taxonomy (NCBI): domain Bacteria; kingdom Pseudomonadati; phylum Pseudomonadota; class Gammaproteobacteria; order Alteromonadales; family Pseudoalteromonadaceae; genus Psychrosphaera; species Psychrosphaera ytuae. Next base: position 1,228,492 of record NZ_CP072110.1, on the reverse strand, counting down.
ACAGACTACGACACTTCTGACCGTTTGTACTTTGAGCCAATCACGCTTGAAGACGTGCTTGAAATTGTACGTGTAGAAAAACCAAAAGGCGTTATCGTTCAGTACGGAGGTCAAACACCTCTTAAGCTAGCTCGTGAACTAGAAGCGAATGGTGTACCAGTAATTGGTACATCACCAGATGCTATCGACCGCGCAGAAGACCGCGAACGCTTCCAACAAATGGTTGAGCGTCTAGACTTGCTACAACCTGAAAACGCGACAGTGACTTCAGTTGAGCAAGCGGTAAGCAAGAGTTTAGAAATTGGTTTCCCTCTGGTTGTTCGTCCATCGTATGTACTAGGTGGCCGTGCGATGGAAATCGTTTATGACGAAGCTGACCTGCGCCGTTACATGACAGAAGCTGTGTCAGTATCAAATGAAGCGCCTGTATTACTCGACCGTTTCTTGGACGATGCAATCGAAGTTGACGTTGATGCGATTTGTGATGGTAAAGACGTTGTTATCGGCGGCATCATGGAACACATCGAGCAAGCGGGTGTTCACTCGGGTGACTCTGCATGTTCACTACCTGCATACTCGCTACCTCGTAACATTCAAGATGTAATGCGAAAGCAAGTTCGTGATATGGCGCTTGAACTCGGTGTTATCGGCCTGATGAACACTCAGTTTGCAGTAAAAGACGGCAAGGTTTATCTAATCGAAGTTAACCCTCGTGCTGCTCGTACTGTACCGTTTGTTTCTAAAGCGACAGGCGTTCCTCTTGCTAAAGTAGCTGCACGTGTGATGTCTGGTAAAACACTTGCCGAACAAGGTATTACTGAAGAAATTATTCCTCCATATTACTCAGTGAAAGAAGTTGTTATTCCATTTAACAAGTTCCACGGTGTTGACCCAATTCGCGGACCAGAAATGCGTTCGACGGGTGAAGTAATGGGTGTTGGTAATACTTTCGAAGAAGCTTACGCAAAAGCACAATTAGGTGCGAGTATCGAATTAGCACGTGGCGGTAGGGCATTGATTTCTGTACGAGATGCGGATAAAGTCCGAGTTATTGATCTAGCCAAGAAACTAATTGAAGCTGGATTCGAACTCGACGCGACTCGCGGAAGTCACAAGACCTTAACTGAAGCTGGTATCGAAAGCCGCAAGGTAAACAAGGTATTTGAAGGCCGTCCTCACATTCTTGACCGTATCAAAAATGGTGAATACAACTATATTGTAAACACTGTGGAAGGCCGACAAGCGATTGAAGACTCAAAGACTCTCCGTCGTGGCGCATTACAATACAAAGCAAATTACACCACAACATTAAACGCAGCGTTTGCAACTTGTTTGGCGAACACTGCGGATGATCGTGGTAGTGTAGAGTCAGTGCAAAACTTACATAAGAGAATTCAATAAGATGAGTACTCAAGTACCAATGACAGTGCAGGGTGCAGAAGCCCTGCGTGCAGAATTACACGAATTAAAAACCGTTGTTCGTCCTCGCATCGTTGCAGATATTGCCGATGCACGTGAACACGGTGACCTAAAAGAAAATGCAGAATATCATGCGGCTCGTGAGCAACAGGGTTTTTGCGAAGGTCGTATTCAAGAAATCGAAGCTAAGTTATCAAACTCGCAGATCATCGATGTAACTAAAATGGAAAACAATGGCAAAGTTATCTTTGGTACCACTGTAACTATTTTAAATTGTGATACAGAAGAAGAAACGACGTATCACATCGTAGGTGAAGACGAAGCCGATATTAAAACAGGCAAAATCTCAATTGGTTCACCAATTGCGCGTGGTCTCATCGGTAAAGAGTTGGATGACGTAGTGACAATTAACACGCCAGCTGGCGCGGTTGAATTCGAAATTATCGAAGTTGAATACAAGTAATATTTGTATTCTGTCTCGTCATTGAGAATAAAAGCCAACGAGAGTATCGTTGGCTTTTTTGTTGGCCAAACTGACCTTTTATGGCCAGCGATACTGTTAAGATTAAACCAAAAAGAAGAGCGTTATGTCGTCGAATATAATTAATTTAACTGCTGCCAATATCCAGCAAGACTTGTTGGATGCGCCACAAGGTACGGTATTTGTAATCGATTTTTGGGCCGATTGGTGTGAACCCTGTAAACAGTTAATGCCGGTATTGGACAAGCTTGCCGCTGAGTTTGAAGGCCGCATGATATTAGCTAAGGTAAATTGTGACGCAGAACAACAATTAGCGATGCAATTTGGAATCAAAAGTCTGCCTACTGTAATGGTTTTTAAAGATGGTCAGCCTATTGATGGATTTGCAGGTGTTCAACCTGAATCTGAAATCCGAGCCATGTTAGAAAAGCACCTTCCTAAACCACAAGATGATTTGTATCAGCAAGCATTTGTTTTGCATCAGCAGAGCGATATGCAAGGTGCGTATCCATTGGCGACTCAAGCTTTATCCTACGAACCAGATAACTCTGCGTTTAAATTACTATTGGCTGATATTTCAATAGAGTTGGGTAAAGTAGCGGATGCAAAGGCATTAATTGAAACTATCAAAATGGCTGATCAAGACGCGCAGTATCAGCACGTCTTAGCAAAGATAGAATTAGCTGAACAAGCAGCAGATTCACCTGAGATCCGCGCTTTACAAGATGCGTTAGAAGCAAAGCCAGATTCACTTGAAATTAAGCGACAGCTAGCCCTTGCTTTAAATCAAGCGAATCGTCATGAAGAAGCACTCGAGCTGTCATTACAAATCCTGAAAAAAGATATGAACTTTGAAGACGTTAAAAAGGTGTTTGTTGATATGCTAAATGGATTACCGGATGGTGATCCACTTGCTTCAGCATATCGCCGTAAATTATACGCATTGATGTACTAAAGCAGTGTGTGATGATCAAGAATAGAACAAAGGCCAACTAGTTTGGCCTTTTTTACATATGTTTATCCGATTGCGTCTTTTATCCGGCCATATTGATAAAACAAACTTTGACCGATTCGTCTAAACGGTGCGAATGGGAACTTAGGCAATTCACTGTATAGAGGCGAACGGGTATTTTTTCCAACGATAAGGTTTGCTAGTTCATTTCCTGCCCATGCGCTAAAAGAGACACCCGAACCACAATACCCAGTGGCATAATAGATATCATTTTCGGTTTTGAATAAGTGAGGCATCTCATCAAAGGCGACAGATATCCAGCCACTCCAAACATAATCAATTGATACTTTTTCTAATCCTATAAAGGTCTCTTTTAATTCATTTAACAGACGCTGTTGATATTTAGGGTTACTTGCTGCTTTACCAGAAATAGCGCTTCGTCCACCAAACAAAATTCGATTGTCTGGTAACAGACGGTAATAATATTTTAATTCACGTGTGTCCATCATGACTTGATGGGACAAAAAGTTCGCTGCTTTAAGTTCTTCGACAGTCAAAGGCCTCGTAACAATAACACTTGTTAACACAGGTAAAATTTTATTAGCCAGTGGAGTGTTTAGCCCTTTGGGAGTATATCCATTGGTGGCAACAACTACTTTATTCGCAGTGATTTCTCCCTGATTGGTAATTATCTTGTGACCTTTATTTTGACTTTGCTCTAGGTCTATAACTGGAGAATGACTGTACAGCTTTACGCCTAGCTCTGTTGCCATCTTGGTGTATTGGTTAACAAGCTTAAGTGGATTAATGCCAAATCCATTTTTGTAACGAATCGCTCCATAAACTTTTTGATGGTCGACAAACTGTGATTGAAATTCAGATTTGGAGAAGGTTTCTACTTCATAATCAAAATTATTCGCAAGGTAATCAGCACTTTTTGATAGTTTCGAAAACCAATTGGGGCTATGGGCAAGCTTGAGGTAACCATTTTCTGTTTTGTCAGCTTTATCAGAAATCAATTCAACCCGAGATTGTACCAAGTCAATGGCATCCATGTATTGGGTGTGCAGTTCTTTGGCATTATCTTGCCCAAAGCGATCAACTAGCTGTTGGTAACTTAACCGTCCGCTACCCGGTAAAACAAAACCTGCATTTCGACTACTGCATCCCCAACCTATTGAGTTTGCTTCTACAACGGCGACATCAGTTACACCTTGTTGAGCTAGGTTGATTGCGCAATTTAATCCGGTATATCCACTACCTATAATAGCTACATCTACTTGCTTACTAGAATCAAGCGGTGAAAAACTTGGGCTCGAGGTTGTTGATTGCCAGTAAGAGTCTACAACGGGTTGTTGGCTGTTCAGTGTTTTGTCAACGAATGGATCGTACATCTTCACCTTATTATTCATCAGCAAATACTAAAATCATTTCAGAGGCGTCGCAGTAACAGTCTGTCCCACACAGAATACAGACGTAGTCAGGTAAAGAAGGATCATTGTTCCATCTTCTAGGATGAGTTTTTATCAATTGACCGCCTGCCTTAGTGAAATACTTAAATGAAGCATTACCTGGGCTTTGCATCCATATATGGCTAAGGCCAGCTTTTGCACCCATTTCTTTCAATGTCGCAACAGAAGTACGAAGTAATTGGCCACCTAGTCCTTGCCCTTGATAATCTGGATTTATTGTATTGCATTTGAAATATGCAACTTGCTCTTTGTCAACAGGCCAAAGTTCAGGTGTACACCATTGATCTAAATTCCAGTTATTAGGTGCGTAAGTAATTCTAAAACCGACTAATGTAGAACCGTCGTACATGACATAACTTGCATTCTGATCGTCTTTGGTACTTTTACCTAGCATTTCTTCTATCGATGGTAAGTCTAAATATCCATCGCCATGAACGAGGTTACCGAGAGATATGACGTTTTCAAAATCGTCTTGTGAAAGGTGCTTGATAGTATATTTTGACAATTTAATCACCTGTAATGAAGTAACCACTACCGGAGTCGACAAGTTACTTTTAGTTATTATGTTTTGAATAGTTATAGTGTAACAAGCTTTACCCTGTTTTATATACGTATACTTTAATCCGTAACCTAACTATTAAGAAGGGGAAACTGGAAGGACTTGTTTTGCTGCTTTTTGACACTTTTAGGACGAAGCAAGAAGTAAAACTTAACGATTTTGGTTGTTTTTTGCCAGTCTTGTTTGTTTTTTGTTCGTTCGGTGTGCTTTTTACATAAAAACATGAAAAAGAGGTTGCGCTCTTGTTAAAAATCCCTAGAATGCGCACCTCGTTGTTAGGGAGACATCAAATAGCTCGAAACATAATGTTTATAAGCGGTTTGAGACTTCAAGCGGTTTCGAAAACTTTAAAAAAAGATTGAGAAAAACGTTGACAACAAAACGACGCAATGTAAAATGCGCGTCCCGGTTGAGACAGAGTCTTAACCAGAACTGGAAATGTTCTAAACGGTCGAAATAAACAATCATCCATGATTGATTTCGACACTCGAACTTCCATGTTCGTCGTTCTTTAACAATTTAGTAATTAATTATTTGTGTGGGCACTCCGTTGAGTAGTAACAAAATAAGCTAGAGTCTCTTATGAGACAGGCTAGCAACTTGTAAACTATTCATTGAGTGTCTGAACGAAAATTTATTTGAACAGAATTCGATGAGTAGTGATTAAACTTTTTAAAGTGAAGAGTTTGATCATGGCTCAGATTGAACGCTGGCGGCAGGCCTAACACATGCAAGTCGAACGGTAACATGAACTAGCTTGCTAGTTTGATGACGAGTGGCGGACGGGTGAGTAATGCTTGGGAATTTGCCTTTAGGTGGGGGACAACAGTTGGAAACGACTGCTAATACCGCATGATAGCTACGGCTCAAAGGGGGCTTCGGCTCTCGCCTTTAGAGAAGCCCAAGTGGGATTAGGTAGTTGGTGAGGTAAAGGCTCACCAAGCCGACGATCCCTAGCTGGTCTGAGAGGATGATCAGCCACACTGGAACTGAGACACGGTCCAGACTCCTACGGGAGGCAGCAGTGGGGAATATTGCACAATGGGCGCAAGCCTGATGCAGCCATGCCGCGTGTGTGAAGAAGGCCTTCGGGTTGTAAAGCACTTTCAGCGAGGAGGAAGGTTAAGTAGTTAATACCTGCTTGATTTGACGTTACTCGCAGAAGAAGCACCGGCTAACTCCGTGCCAGCAGCCGCGGTAATACGGAGGGTGCGAGCGTTAATCGGAATTACTGGGCGTAAAGCGTACGCAGGCGGCTAAGTAAGTCAGATGTGAAAGCCCCGGGCTCAACCTGGGAACTGCATTTGAAACTGCTTAGCTAGAGTGCGACAGAGGGTGGTAGAATTTCAGGTGTAGCGGTGAAATGCGTAGAGATCTGAAGGAATACCAATGGCGAAGGCAGCCACCTGGGTCGACACTGACGCTCATGTACGAAAGCGTGGGTAGCAAACAGGATTAGATACCCTGGTAGTCCACGCCGTAAACGATGTCTACTAGCAGTTTGACTCTTAAGAGTTGTCTTGCGCAGCTAACGCATTAAGTAGACCGCCTGGGGAGTACGGCCGCAAGGTTAAAACTCAAATGAATTGACGGGGGCCCGCACAAGCGGTGGAGCATGTGGTTTAATTCGATGCAACGCGAAGAACCTTACCATCCCTTGACATCCAGAGAATTTTCTAGAGATAGATTAGTGCCTTCGGGAACTCTGAGACAGGTGCTGCATGGCTGTCGTCAGCTCGTGTTGTGAAATGTTGGGTTAAGTCCCGCAACGAGCGCAACCCTTATCCTTAGTTGCCAGCACGTAATGGTGGGAACTCTAAGGAGACTGCCGGTGACAAACCGGAGGAAGGTGGGGACGACGTCAAGTCATCATGGCCCTTACGGGATGGGCTACACACGTGCTACAATGGCAAGTACAAAGGGTTGCGAACTCGCGAGAGTAAGCGGATCCCATAAAGCTTGTCGTAGTCCGGATTGGAGTCTGCAACTCGACTCCATGAAGTCGGAATCGCTAGTAATCGTGGATCAGAATGCCACGGTGAATACGTTCCCGGGCCTTGTACACACCGCCCGTCACACCATGGGAGTGGGCTGCAAAAGAAGTGGATAGCTTAACCTTCGGGAGGGCGTTCACCACTTTGTGGTTCATGACTGGGGTGAAGTCGTAACAAGGTAGCCGTAGGGGAACCTGCGGCTGGATCACCTCCTTAATAGACTAGTTACACCTTCGAAGTGCCTACACAAATAATTAATTACGAAATATGAGAAGAGAATCCTGAAGGCCTGTAGCTCAGCTGGTTAGAGCGCACCCCTGATAAGGGTGAGGTCGGCAGTTCAAGTCTGCCCAGGCCTACCAATACTTCTTACTCTGCGTTATGTATCTCGTCGTTTAGCAGGCTAAACTTCCTCGATACATACCTTGATTAAAAAGCATTGGCTTACAGATACACTCAGTATGGGGCTATAGCTCAGCTGGGAGAGCGCTTGATTTGCATTCAAGAGGTCCGCGGTTCGATCCCGCGTAGCTCCACCATACTGAACGATTTCTCTTAAATAAAACTCTAAATAATACACATTTACAAAAGTGTTTATTCTTTAGAGTCTTTAATGACTCATGCTCTTTAACAATTTGGAAAGCTGATAAATAAGGTAAACATTATTGTTTATTAAATTTGTTATTCAACAATTTAAAAATAATTTTGATTATCACTGTAAGAGAAAACTCAAGCGTTATTTATGTCAAAACGAACATGCCTATACAACATGTTTCGTTAATAAATAAAAGACATGAAATTATACGACTCAGAGAGTTAAGCGCAGAGTAAATTGCTTAGTTCAACGCTATCGAAGGTTCGATTGAAGGAGTGTACTGAAAGGTACATGACTGATTGAGAAACAAGATAACGCCGAAATAAGTGATTTAATCAAGCGAGAACACTTAAGGTTGTATGGTTAAGTGACTAAGCGTATACGGTGGATGCCTTGGCAATTGGAGGCGATGAAGGACGTGTTAATCTGCGATAAGCGTGGTTAAGGTGATAAAAACCGTTATAGACCACGATTTCCGAATGGGGAAACCCACCCTTTTAGGGTATCGCTAAGTGAATACATAGCTTAGCGAGGCGAACCCGGAGAACTGAAACATCTAAGTACCCGGAGGAAAAGAAATCAACCGAGATTTCCTAAGTAGCGGCGAGCGAACGGGAAACAGCCGAATCAGCATGGTTTAGTGGAATGCTCTGGAAAGTGCAACGATAGTGGGTGATAGTCCCGTACACGACAAGCCATGTTGGACATATTAAGTAGGTCGGGGCACGTGAAACCTTGACTGAAGATAGGGGGACCATCCTCTAAGGCTAAATACTCCCAATTGACCGATAGTGAACCAGTACCGTGAGGGAAAGGCGAAAAGAACCCCTGTGAGGGGAGTGAAATAGAACCTGAAACCGTATACGTACAAGCAGTAGGAGCATACTTGTTATGTGACTGCGTACCTTTTGTATAATGGGTCAGCGACTTATATTTTGTAGCAAGGTTAACCGAATAGGGGAGCCGTAGTGAAAGCGAGGGTTAACTGCCCGTCTAGTTGCAAGGTATAGACCCGAAACCCGGTGATCTAGCCATGGGCAGGTTGAAGGTTGAGTAACATCAACTGGAGGACCGAACCCACTAACGTTGAAAAGTTAGGGGATGACCTGTGGCTAGGAGTGAAAGGCTAATCAAACCGGGAGATAGCTGGTTCTCCCCGAAATCTATTTAGGTAGAGCCTCGGACGAATACTTACGGGGGTAGAGCACTGTTTGGGCTAGGGGGCCATCCCGGCTTACCAACCCCATGCAAACTCCGAATACCGTAAAGTAATATCCGGGAGACACACGGCGGGTGCTAACGTTCGTCGTGGAGAGGGAAACAACCCAGACCGCCAGCTAAGGTCCCAAAGTTCATGTTAAGTGGGAAACGATGTGGGAAGGCTTAGACAGCTAGGAGGTTGGCTTAGAAGCAGCCACCCTTTAAAGAAAGCGTAATAGCTCACTAGTCGAGTCGGCCTGCGCGGAAGATGTAACGGGGCTAAACATGACACCGAAGCTGCGGCAGCGCATTTATGCGCTGGGTAGGGGAGCGTTCTGTAAGTGGTTGAAGGTGAGTTGAGAAGCTTGCTGGACATATCAGAAGTGCGAATGCTGACATGAGTAACGATAATGGGGGTGAAAAACCCCCACGCCGAAAGACCAAGGGTTCCTATCCCATGCTAATCAGGGTAGGGTAAGTCGGCCCCTAAGGCGAGGCAGAAATGCGTAGTCGATGGGAAACAGATTAATATTTCTGTACTTTTAATCATTGCGATGGGGGGACGGAGAAGGCTAGGTGAGCACGGCGTTGGTTGTCCGTGTGAAAGTATGTAGGTTGACTGCTTAGGTAAATCCGGGCGGTTAGAACTGAGATACGAGACGACGCTCCACGGAGCGGAAGTCATTGATGCCATACTTCCAGGAAAAGCCTCTAAGCTTCAGATGATTAAGAACCGTACCCCAAACCGACACAGGTGGTCAGGTAGAGAATACTAAGGCGCTTGAGAGAACTCGGGTGAAGGAACTAGGCAAAATGGTACCGTAACTTCGGGAGAAGGTACGCCGGTGCTGGTGATGAGACGCGCTCTCTAAGCTGGTGCCGGTCGCAGTGACCTGGTGGCTGCAACTGTTTATTAAAAACACAGCACTCTGCTAAATCGAAAGATGACGTATAGGGTGTGACACCTGCCCGGTGCCGGAAGGTTAATTGATTGGGTTATCTTCGGAGAAGCTCATGATCGAAGCCCCGGTAAACGGCGGCCGTAACTATAACGGTCCTAAGGTAGCGAAATTCCTTGTCGGGTAAGTTCCGACCTGCACGAATGGTGTAATGATGGCCACGCTGTCTCCACCCGAGACTCAGTGAAATTGAAATCGCTGTGAAGATGCAGTGTACCCGCGGCTAGACGGAAAGACCCCGTGAACCTTTACTATAGCTTGGCACTGAACATTGAGCCTACATGTGTAGGATAGGTGGGAGGCTTTGAAACTTGGACGCCAGTTCAGGTGGAGCCATCCTTGAAATACCACCCTTGTATGTTTGATGTTCTAACATTGGCCCCTAATCGGGGTTGTGGACAGTGCCTGGTGGGTAGTTTGACTGGGGCGGTCTCCTCCCAAAGAGTAACGGAGGAGCACGAAGGTTTGCTAAGTACGGTCGGACATCGTACGGTTAGTGTAATGGTAGAAGCAAGCTTAACTGCGAGACAGACACGTCGAGCAGGTACGAAAGTAGGTCATAGTGATCCGGTGGCTCTGTATGGAAGGGCCATCGCTCAACGGATAAAAGGTACTCCGGGGATAACAGGCTGATACCGCCCAAGAGTTCATATCGACGGCGGTGTTTGGCACCTCGATGTCGGCTCATCACATCCTGGGGCTGAAGTCGGTCCCAAGGGTATGGCTGTTCGCCATTTAAAGTGGTACGCGAGCTGGGTTTAGAACGTCGTGAGACAGTTCGGTCCCTATCTGCCGTGGGCGTTGGATGATTGAGAGGGGCTGCTCCTAGTACGAGAGGACCGGAGTGGACGAACCGCTGGTGTTCGGGTTGTCATGCCAATGGCATTGCCCGGTAGCTATGTTCGGAATCGATAACCGCTGAAAGCATCTAAGCGGGAAGCGAGCCTCGAGATGAGTCATCCCTAGACCTTTAAGGTCTCTAAAGGGTCGTTGAAGACTACAACGTTGATAGGTTGGGTGTGGAAGCGCTGTGAGGCGTTAAGCTAACCAATACTAATTGCCCGTGAGGCTTAACCATACAACGCTTAAGTGTTCTCGAGCACTGATAATCAAATTACCTTACAGCTTTCTAATTGTTAGAACATATTCGTAAACGGTGTTTTAGGACATCGATTACAAAACAGCTTTGCCTGGTGGCAATAGCGCTGTGGAACCACCTGACTCCATTTCGAACTCAGAAGTGAAACGCAGCTGCGGCGATGGTAGTGTGGCATTTGCCATGCGAGAGTAGCTCACCGCCAGGCTCCAAATAAACAACCCCTTGCAGGAAACTGCGAGGGGTTTTTTATTGCTTGCGATTTATCTATTCGAGCATGGCAACCCCATGCGACTAATTCGTCTGGAACGAATTAGAACAGCTTTAGCTGGCCCGAAGGGCGGAGGGCAGGATGTCCGGAGTAATGTAGCTCAACGCTTTATTGTTTAAACCGACAGTTTCGTTAAGATGCTTGCTCCCTAGCTCGGTCGTCGTTCTTTGCCATCCCTGGCACCACGACACTCGGACTCCTGTCCATCGTTTTTTATTGCCTGCGATTTCAGTTCTATAGATATTGTTTTATCTTATTAATGAGTAACTCTTGTTTGATGGGCTTCGTAAGAAAATCATTCATACCGGCTTTAATACAGTCTTCTTTATCTTGTTCAAATGCGTTTGCTGTAAGGGCTATTATTGGGACCGTACAGTTATATTCCTTTCTTAGTATTCGAGTCGCTGTAACGCCATCCATGTTCGGCATGCTCATATCCATTAATATTAAATCGAAGGTTCTTTGTTTATACCTTTCTATTGCCTCTAAACCATCATGTGCGATTTCAATAATAGCTTGTTCTTTGAAAAGTATGGCTTTAACTATCTCTCTATTTATCTGGTTATCTTCCACAATAAGAATGGCTTTGTTAGCAATTTCCTTTTTTACAAAGCTGGCGGTATCGACGATTTCATCTAAGACTTCATTAAAGATCAACTTATCGATAGGCTTGGGTACTTTTTTAAGGTTCGTTTCATTCTTTAAGACCGCTTCTAATTCTAAATCGAACACTTCTAGGGCTGCTGATGAGATGATTACGTGAGGTGGTAATTTCTTAAGTTCGTAAAGTGTTTTTAGTAAATCATTACCACTTAAAATTGGCATGGCTAGATCAGTAATTAAAATGTGAGTCTCGGGAATTTCTTGTAAATAGGCTTCGACGCTATTAAATACTTTACAGTTTAAACCTCTCTGATCTATTAAGGATTTCAGCCGCAATTGACTGGTTTCCAAGTCGTCTATGACAACCACATTAAATTGATTTTGAACAGGTATAATGGTCTCGAGAGCTTTATCAGCAGAGCTTTCTTCTGCTGGGATCTTAATTATGAATTCGCTTCCTGCACCAAGCTCACTTTTGATTTCTATAGTCCCTTTAAATAGATGAAGTAATTCTTTGGTGATAGACATTCCTAGTCCTGTACCACCGTATTTACGAGTTGTTGACTGGTCTGCTTGGGTAAATCTATCGAAGATATGACTTAATTGTTCATCACTCATGCCAATTCCTGAGTCTTTTATACTGATGAACAATTGGGAGGTTTCATTTAGGTCATTTGGGTCACTGAGCCAATCTACTTTTATTTCAATTGATCCCTTTGCCGTAAACTTAACAGCGTTGTTTATGATGTTATTAAGGATTTGGCTTAGTCGTATGAAGTCGGTCTTAATATAGGCGGGTACTAAGTCACTTTTTTCATAACGGAATTCTAATCCTTTATTAATACTTACAGCAGAGTAATTGGAAAGCACAGTATCAAGTAAGTCGTTTATGTTGACGGAGCGGTATTCTAGCTGTAACTCACCAGCCTCTACCTTGGATAAGTCTAAAATGTCATTAATTAAGTTTAATAATTGTTTACCTGAAGACTGAGCTTTTAATAAGTACTCTTGGCTTTTTTCTGGATATTCTAACGCAAGGTCCATCATGCCAAACATTCCATTCATCGGTGTTCTGAGTTCGTGAGACATTGACGCTAGAAATTCAGATTTGGCTTTGTTAGCTCGCTCGGCGTCAATTTGAAGGCCTTTAGCTCGGTTTGCACTCTCTACTTCGTTTTTTAAACTGGCAAATACAACCTTTTCCATAGGATAAAAGATAAATATCGCTTCGAGCACCAGCACGAGCATAATAATGAGCCAAAGGAAATAACGATATTTGTTGAGTTCTGCAATGTTTTGTTTAGCTTGATGTTCAAATGCAGCGACAACAAGGTTTAAGTCAAACAGTAGCTGTTCATAAAAAGCTTGGCTAGGTTCAAATTGTGAACTTACCGAATGGTTTTTCGAAGTGGGATTCTCATTGCGTAGTTTTTTATTAGCGTACTCTAGTAGTTGATTTATCCTTTGATCTATCGATTGAGGTGAGTTGAAATACAGCTTGTTAACAGACTGAGGCAAGGGACTTTGCGCTTTTAAGTAATCGTGATTTTGCTTGAATCGCTCTAATGCCTCAATGGTCAACTCTTTGTTTTGCCCTAGCTTTGAAGAATCAGTTTCACCGTCGTAAATGCGGTTTAAGTACAATGCTATCTTTTGTGACAGCATACGTTGTTCACCAGCCCTATTGATTACTGTAGATTCTACCTTTTGCTGCTCAAGCATAGTGGCGAATTGGTATTCACTTATAGAAACAAGAATAGCAATCACACATAGAGCAGAGACGTAAAAAATACGGAGTTTGAGAGGTGTTACGTTTTTCAACTTTTAACTCTTTAATTTTTCGATTGTTTCAAAGAGTATAGTTGTAGATTTAGAATTTTCAGGGATAAAAAAAGCAGGATTTAATCCTGCTTTTTGAAGTCGTTAATGTTATTTGGCTTTTGGCAAAATAATCTTTGGTTCTTTTGCTTGCTTGTAAAGAACGAGCGTTTTGCCGATAAGTTGTACTTTCGTTGCTTTTGATTCGCGAACGATAGCTTCAACGTATAGAGTTAGCTCTTCGCGGTCTTCCGCAGGGATCTTTACTTTGATCAATTCGTGGATCGCCAAAGCGCTTTCAATTTCTGCTAGTACGCCTTCAGTGAAACCGTTAGCACCTAACTGAACCACTGGCTTTAACGAATGGGCTTGGCCTCGTAAAAATTGGATTTGTTTGTTAGTTAATTTCATTTAGTCTCAATTTAACAATGATAATTACTTGAATTAACGATATTCTACCCCACCTTACGTGTATTACCAATTTATATACTAATTTATGGCAAAAGATAAACGTTCTGCGAGCAGTAAACGCTGGCTCGAAGAGCACGTAAACGATAAGTATGTTAAAGAGGCCAACAAACGAGGTCTGCGTTCACGTGCCTATTTCAAAATAGAAGAGCTGCAAAAAAAAGATAAGCTAATGCAACCAGGTGATACGGTTGTCGACCTTGGTGCAGCACCGGGTGGCTGGTCTCAATACGCCAGTGAACTTATCGGTGATAACGGCACTCTAATCGCCTGTGATATTTTACCGATGGATCCAATTGTCGGTGTCGACTTTCTTCAAGGTGATTTCCGAGAAGGGAGTGTCCTAAATGCCCTACTTGATCGTATAGGTGGAAATACGGTTGATTTAGTAATGTCCGATATGGCACCAAACCTAAGTGGCAATGATGCGATAGACCAAGCAGGGTCAATGTATTTGGTCGAACTTGCACTAGATATGTGTCATCAAGTTTTGGGTAAAAACGGTAAATTTGCAGTTAAGGTGTTCCAAGGCGAAGGTTTTGACCAATTCGTGAAAGATGTTCGTAACGCTTTTACAACGGTTAAAGTTCGAAAACCTGATTCGTCACGAGCGAGGTCTCGTGAGGTGTATATAGTAGCTACAGGTTACAAACTATAGTAACCTTAAATTAATTAATAACAGGAAGAGGTTATTCCTTTGAGTGATATGGTTAAAAACTTAATAATCTGGCTGATGGTTGCGGTTGCGCTAATGTCTGTGTTCAACACGATCACCCCAGATGAAGCTGGTAACGGTAGCGAAAACTACACGCAGTTTATAAACGAAGTGCGTCAAGGCCAGGTTCGTGAAGTTAAAATTAACGACCGCCAAATTAAAGGCATTAAACGCAGTGGTGAAAAATTTGAAACTTTCATCCCAACTGCATATGACAAAGATCTTTTAAATGATTTGATTGAAAATGATGTTCGCATCGTAGGTGTTCCGCCAGAGGAACCTTCGTTATTGGCGTCTATCTTGATTTCGTGGTTCCCGATGTTGCTACTCATCGGTGTTTGGATCTTCTTTATGCGCCAGATGCAAGGCGGCGGTGGCAAAGGCGCAATGTCCTTTGGCAAGAGCAAAGCCCGCTTAATGAGTGAAGATCAAATCAAAACCACTTTCAAAGACGTTGCTGGCTGTGACGAAGCAAAAGAAGAAGTTCAAGAGCTAGTGGATTACCTTAAAGACCCATCTAAGTTCCAAAAACTTGGCGGTAAGATACCGAAAGGCGTTCTAATGGTTGGTCAGCCTGGTACAGGTAAAACGTTATTAGCAAAAGCGGTAGCGGGTGAAGCAAAAGTACCATTTTTTGCAATTTCTGGTTCTGATTTTGTTGAGATGTTTGTTGGTGTTGGTGCGTCACGTGTTCGTGATATGTTTGATCAAGCTAAAAAGTCTGCGCCTTGTATTATATTCATCGACGAAATCGATGCTGTAGGTCGTCAACGTGGCGCTGGTTTAGGTGGTGGTCACGATGAACGTGAACAAACGCTTAACCAAATGCTTGTAGAAATGGATGGTTTTGAAGGTAATGAAGGTATTATCGTTATTGCTGCGACTAACCGCCCTGACGTATTAGACCCTGCATTGTTACGCCCTGGTCGTTTTGACCGTCAAGTAGTGGTTGGTCTTCCAGACGTTCGCGGCCGTGAACAGATCCTAAATGTTCACATGCGCAAGGTACCAATTTCTAATGATGTTGATGCAGCTGTAATTGCTCGCGGTACACCGGGTTTCTCGGGAGCAGACTTAGCAAACTTAGTGAACGAAGCGGCGCTATTTGCAGCTCGTGGCAACAAACGCTTAGTTGATATGATTGATTTTGAGCGTGCTAAAGACAAGATTATGATGGGTGCCGAGCGTAAGACTATGGTGATGGACGATGCCGAAAAAGAAATGACGGCATACCACGAAGCTGGTCACGCTATTGTTGGTCGCTTGGTACCAGAACATGATCCAGTTTATAAAGTGAGTATCATTCCTCGCGGTAGAGCACTTGGTGTAACCATGTATTTGCCAGAGAAAGATCGCTTTAGTCACTCTAAACAACACTTAGAGAGCAATATTTCTAGCTTGTACGGTGGCCGCTTAGCAGAGCAAATCATTTATGGTGACGAAAAAGTTTCGACTGGTGCATCAAATGATATCGAACGAGCGACTGATATTGCTAGTAAGATGGTGACTCAATGGGGTCTGTCTGAAAAGTTAGGTCCATTGTTATATGCAGAGGAAGAAGGCGAAGTATTCTTGGGCCGCAGTGCATCAAAGCATAAGAGCTTCTCTGATGAAACGGCTCGTCTAATCGACCAAGAAGTTCGTGCTGTTATCGATCGCAACTATGACCGTGCTAAGAAGATCCTAGAAGAAAACATGGACATTCTGCATGCGATGAAGGATGCATTGATGAAGTATGAAACTATCGATGCAAAACAAATTGATGATTTGATGGAACGTCGCCCAGTCCGTGAGCCAGCGGGGTGGGATGACAAAGGCAACAACAAAGGTAGCTCGGACAATAAAGCTGATTCAGAGTCTACCCCAGTTGAAACATCAAGCACTGACAGCATGTCTGAATCGGATTCAAATAATATTGATGAAGATGTACAACCAGACAACAAGTAGGTTGATCAGCTAATCAAATGTTAAAGGCTCCTTGTGGAGCCTTTTTTATTCGTAAAATTAGGTACTGTCTTGATAATTCAGACGCGTTATAATCAGCGCAATTAAAACCAGGGAATTACATTAATGACTATCGATTTATCTTCTCCTGTCATAATGGGAATTTTAAATGTAACACCTGATTCGTTTTCGGATGGTGGCAAATTTAATTCGTTAGATAACGCTTTACGCCAAGCTGAGTATATGGTCAAAAATGGCGCACGAATATTGGATGTTGGCGGTGAGTCGACAAGGCCTGGCTCACAACCAGTAGATGCCAAGACGGAGTGCGAGCGCGTTATTCCCGTTATTAAAAAGCTAAAGTCAGAGTTTGATTGTGTCATCTCGCTAGATACCAGTAAGGCTGAAGTTATGTCTGAGGGTTTAGAAGCGGGTATCGACATTATTAATGATGTGTGCGCGCTTGGTAACCCAGGTTCGTTAGAAGTTGCTGCGCAAACAGATGTTCCGGTGTGCTTGATGCACATGAAAGGGACACCTGCAACTATGCAAATAAAGCCTCACTACGAAGATGTTGTTGAAGAGGTAATGGACTTTTTTGACCAGCGGATCAACATATGTGAACAAGCAGGCATTCGCCGAGAGAGGTTATGGTTAGACCCTGGATATGGTTTTGGTAAATCATTAAACGACAATTACAACCTTTTACAAAACTTAGATCGATTTTCGAAATACAAACTGCCAATATTGGCCGGTCTATCTAGAAAATCTATGTTAGGTAACTTATTAAATTTAGAAACAAGTGATAGAATGGTGAGCAGTGTCGTTGCCGCTACGTTAGCACTTACTAAGGGGGCTAACATTCTTCGCGTTCACGATGTGGAAGAAACGCACCAAGCAGTACAAATATATAACGCCATGGTTAATGGAGTAGGAAATGAGTAAGAAGTATTTTGGAACGGATGGCATCCGTGGTTTAGTTGGCCAATCACCTATCACCCCAGAGTTTGCCCTTAAATTAGGTTGGGCGGCTGGTAAAGTGTTTGCAAGTAATGGCAACAAAAAAGTATTAATCGGCAAAGATACCCGTATTTCAGGTTACATGTTAGAGACTGCTTTAGAGTCAGGTCTCATTGCAGCAGGTGTGGATGTGGGTCTATTAGGCCCAATGCCAACACCGGCAATTTCATATTTGACCCAAACGTTCAGAGCTGACGCCGGTATTGTGATCAGCGCATCGCACAACCCTTATTACGACAACGGTATTAAGTTTTTCTCAGCAGAGGGCACAAAACTCCCAGATGAGTTAGAGCACGAGATTGAAGCTATGTTAGACCAAGAAATGGTCTGTGTAGAGTCAGAAAAACTCGGTAAAGCGTTCCGTATTAATGACGCTGCAGGGCGTTATATCGAATTTTGTAAGAGCCGCTTTATGCAGGACTCTTTAAAGGGCATGAAAATCGTTGTCGACAGCGCCAATGGTGCGACGTACCACATAGCACCAAACGTATTACGTGAACTTGGCGCAGACGTTATCTCAATTTTTGCCGAGCCAAACGGCTTGAACATCAATGACCACTGTGGTGCAACTCACACTGATGCGCTTCGCAAAGCCGTCATTCAACATGATGCGGATGTAGGTGTTGCTTTAGATGGTGACGGTGACCGTCTAATCATGGTTGATGAAAAAGGCATGGAAGTAGACGGTGATGAGCTTGTATTTATCATTGCACGTCATGCCCTTAAGAAAGGTGAGTTGAAAGGCGGTGTGGTTGGTACATTAATGTCAAACCTTGGCCTTGAAATAGCTCTGAAAAACTTAAGCATCCCGTTCAAACGCGCCAAAGTTGGTGACCGCTATGTGATGCAGCTACTAAAAGAAAACAACTGGTCAATTGGTGGTGAGTCATCTGGTCACGTAATTAACTTAGATCATATCCCAACCGGTGATGGTATTGTCTCTGCGGTACAAGTTCTTGCTGCGATCGTTGATACGGGAATGAGCTTGTCAGAGCTTAAGTCTGGTATGCAAAAGCTTCCACAAGAGCTAATCAATGTTCGTGTACCAAAACACAAATTCCCACTTGAAGTTGATGAAGTAAAATTAGCGATTCAAGCAGGTGAAGTCGAGCTAGGTGATGAAGGCCGAGTGTTGATCCGTAAATCTGGTACCGAACCTTTGATTCGAGTTATGACCGAAGGTAAGGATGCCAAGTTAATTAAACAGGTTGCACAAAAAATAGCCGAAAAAGTGAAGGCATACGCAGAATAAGCGAACCATCACTTGTATATTGTGGCGAGGTTAGTTACTATCTCGCCGCTTAAATGAAGGAGAGGCTCATGGCCATTCGATTACCACTTGTTGTAGCGAATTGGAAACTAAATGGCGATCGCCAACTTTTGACTGAAATGGTTCAAAGCATCAAAGAATTAGATGCTGAAAAAGTAGAAACCGTTTTATGTCCACCTTACGTTTACTTGAATGAAAATACCGATGGCGTCAAAAAAGGCGCCCAATCTGTAGCAATTCAAGAGTCAGGCGCATTCACGGGGGAAATTTCTGGAAGAATGTTGCGTGACGTAGGCTGTCAATATGTTATTGTTGGACACTCTGAGCGCCGAGCTATGTTCGGTGAATCCAATGATACCGTTGCTAAAAAAGTATTAGCAACATTAGCTGCAGGCTTAATCCCTATCTTATGTGTAGGTGAAACAGACGAGCAGCGCGAAGCCGGTGAAACTATTGCAGTTATTACCGAGCAAGTTAAGTCAGTACTAGATGTATTGCCTAATTACTCAGACAGTATTGTAATTGCTTATGAGCCTGTATGGGCAATAGGCACAGGCAAAACGGCAACAAGCGAGCAGGCAGAAGAAGTTCACCTAGCGATTCGCAAGATTTTAGCCGGTTACAGCCAAGAATTAGCAGATTTAACACGCATCCTATACGGCGGTAGTGTTAAGCCTGACAACAGTGAAGAATTGTTCTCCAAGGAAAACATCGATGGTGGCCTAATTGGTGGTGCCAGCCTTGATGTGGAGGCGTTCACAAATATTTGCAAAAACGCAGTAGCTTAAGGTAAAAGCATGTACGAGATTCTAATTGTAGTTTATTTGATAGTGTCAATTGCCCTAGTTGGCATGATCTTGATTCAACAAGGTAAAGGTGCCGACATGGGCGCATCTTTTGGCGCTGGCGCTTCAGCTACATTGTTCGGTTCAAGTGGTTCAGGTAACTTTTTAACAAAAACAACTGCGATTTTAGCAACTTTGTTCTTTGTATTAAGTATTTTCATCGGTGCTCAAACAGCAAACTCTGTTAAGCAAGAAGACACTTGGGAAAACCTAGAAGTTCCAGCTGAAACAATTCCAGCTGCATCAGAAGAACTTCCAGTTGAGCCAACGCCAGCGGAAAATAAAGACGAGATTCCAGTAGGCTAAACAACTTTTAGCGGATGTGCTGGAATTGGTAGACAGGCAGCGTTGAGGTCGCTGTGTGCGAAAGCACGTGAGGGTTCAAGTCCCTCCATCCGCACCAATTAGACAAAACCAGGCTTTAGGCCTGGTTTTTTTATGCCTGTTGTAAATGGCTTGGCCTAGGTTGGTAACACGTTAGAACTGTGTCATATTTATTTTTGATAATTAAAATAATACATGGACAAGTGAATGACGTTCAAACCAAACAAAGGTCAAACTCATCAGGTACATAATCAACCGACTGCTTTAATCGGCCATAACGCATATCAACAAGACAAAATACTTCGGCACTATGTCTCAGCCTTTTATGGCCGCGACGACATTGCTTTGTTAAATGACTATGGGCAATTAGTCGGGCAAGAATTATTACATGCTGGGTTTGATGCCAATAAATACAAGCCAGAATTTGTTTCACATGATAGGTTTGGTCGCCGTATTGATGAGGTTAGCTATCACCCCAGTTATCATCAACTAATGTCGGCCGCAATGAAAGCCGGTCATCACAGTTTGCCGTTTAAAGATCATACAAGTTACCAAAACACAGATGAACAGCTAGGTTCTCACGTCATAAGAGCCGCATTGACGAGCCTTCACACTCAAGCCGACCCTGGTTCAGGCTGTCCTTTGACTATGACTTTTGCAGCTGTTCCTGCGTTTCAATGCTCAGAAAGTCTAGCTAAGGTTTGGTTGCCAAAGGTCCTTGCCAATCGATATGAACCCGACAATAAGCCTTATTTTGAAAAAAGTTCTGTCACTATTGGTATGGCGATGACAGAGAAACAAGGCGGAAGCGACGTAAGGGCGAATAGCACAGTCGCTTTTCCTTTGAAAAAAGGCGAAATTCCATACTCAGACAGCAAAGAACAAGTTGCATTGGCTGATGTCGATGAATTTGAACTGATAGGCCATAAATGGTTTTGTTCTGCGCCTATGTGTGATGCTTTTTTAACACTAGCTTATGAAGACGGTCACTCTCAATTGAGCTGTTTTGTCGTACCGCGTTGGCGACCTGATGGCACTAAAAACCCGATGGAAATTCAGCGTTTAAAGGACAAAAAGGGTAATATCTCCAATGCATCTTCTGAGATTGAATATCGCGGAGCGTTTGCTTGGCGCTTAGGGGAACAAGGAAAAGGCGTTAAAACGATTATCCAAATGGTTGGTCTTACTCGGTTTGATTGCATTGTCGGTTCAGCTACCTTAATGCACCAAGCCACACAACAAGCCGTGTTTCATTCAAAACATCGCCAAGCATTTGGTAAAACTCTGATTCAGCAACCGTTAATGCAAAATGTGTTAGCAGATTTAGCGCTAGAGTCTGAAGCTGCAATGGCTATCGCATTTCATACCGCTAGTTGTTTGCAAAGCGGTAACGAAGCGTTTGTTCGAGTTGCCTCTGCAGTGGGTAAATATTGGGTTTGTAAGCGCGCCGCAGCTCATACCGCTGAAGCAATGGAATGTGTAGGTGGAGTGGGATTGATAGGTGATAGTGTTTTTGCTCGCCTGTATACCGAGTCTCCGGTCAATGCGATTTGGGAAGGCTCAGGTAATGTGCAATGTTTGGATGTACTACGAATATTACAAAAAGACACGAATGGGCTTTCGTCTTTCCTCGATGAAGTAGGGCAGGCATTGGGTTTAAACAATTCTTTTGATAACTATTTTAAACAGATCCCTGAATTATTAACAAAGACACTCGATAATCATATTTTTGCTCGACGTTTAGTCGAGTCCATGGCATTGGCTTGGCAGGCATCTGTGTTATTGAGGTTCTCTGGTGATACAAGGTTGGCTGAGTTGTTTATAAACAGTCGTCTTACGGGAGGGCACTCGGGCATGTTTGGTACGCTTCTATTTGAAACGTCAAAGCCATATGAAGCAGAAGAGACACTCAGGTCTATAATAAATCGGTATGAGCTAGTCACGCTTTGACTTATAACTCTATGATCAAAAAAACTATATTAGCCGTACCCAGACGCTAGGGTATTTTCTAATCACAGCGTGCGTTTACATAGATAATAAAAAGGAGTAGGTATGTCAAAACAGACAACGTCGAGTTATTCACCACCAAAAGTATGGAAGTGGGAACAGGAAAATGGCGGCGAGTGGGCCAGTATTAACCGACCTGACTCAGGTGCACGATTCGAAAAAGCTTTACCCAAAGGAAAACATCCTTTTCAACTATATTCATTGGCGACGCCAAACGGTGTGAAAGCCACTATCATGTTTGAAGAGCTTTTAGAAAAAGGCCATGAGGGTGCAGAGTACGATGCATTCTTGATCAAAATAGGCGATGCAGAGCAGTTTGGAAGTGGATTTGTTGAGATAAATCCCAATTCCAAAATACCTGCACTTATCGACAACTCAGAAGCGCCTTTGGGCGGAGAGGGCGTCAATATTTTCGAGTCAGGTGCAATTTTGCTTCACTTGGCCGAGCGTTTTGATGAGTTTATTCCCAAGTCCACAGAAGGCCGTGCCCAGTGTTTATCGTGGTTGTTCTGGCAAGTTGGTAGTGGTCCTTACCTTGGGGGTGGATTTGGCCACTTTTATGCTTATGCCCCCGAAAAATTTGAGTACCCAATAGACCGCTTCACCATGGAAACAAAGCGTCAATTAGACGTACTGGACAAGCATTTAGCTGATAATCAATTTATGTGCGGTGATGAATATACCATTGCAGATATTGCGATTTGGCCATGGTACGGTAATTTGGTGTTGGGGCGTTTGTATGATGCAGCTGAGTTTTTAGATGTTAAATCATACAAAAATGTCGTACGTTGGGCTGAGCAAATTAACGAGCGTCCAGCCGTGCAACGTGGCCGAATGGTGAATCGCACTTGGGGAGAACCAGAAGAGCAGCTTCATGAGCGTCACGATCGTTCTGACTTTGAGACCAAAACTCAGGACAAGTTACCTGGCCAATAAGTGGAAAAAGTTTATTAGAGTCTGCGATAGCTGCAATGCATCTGTCGCAACTCCATAGATATTTCTTTTCAAAACAAAAGGAATGAAAATTGAAATTCAAATTAAACGGTTTTGGTAGTGGATTCGGTAGAATTGCGAGCGTTATCTTTGGTTTGATTGCCTGTTGTGGGGGCTTACAAGCTGAGAACCTTAAAACATCGTCATCTTTGCAGCATACAGTCCGAATAGTCCCTGACAGTAAATATGATTTGGGGTCTCACCAATACTTTTCTCAAGTGCTTAAACTCTCATTACAGAAGACCGCTGCAGAGTTTGGTCCCCTCTCTCTTCAAAAAGTTAATCAGCATTTAGTTCAACAAAGGGCTCTTCAGCAATTGCAAAGCGACGGCATCATAGATGTGTACTGGACCGTGACTACAAAGCAACGGGAAAAAGACGCAATCCCGGTGAGAGTGCCTTTACTCAAAGGTATTATGGGTTACAGGGTTGCTTTGATTCGTGCTGAGAAGCTTGACGATTTTAGTCAAATTCATTCAGAGTTAAAGCTTAAACAACTTATTGCGGGGCAAGGTCACGATTGGCCTGATTTTGTGATACTAAGTGACAACGGATTCGAGGTGCTAGGGACAAGTGTTTATGACTCTCTGGTTGATTTACTATACAAAGGAAGAATTGATTACTACCCAAGAGCTATTAATGAAACCATAGCAGAGTACGCCTATTTTGATAGCCCTGAATTAGCTATTGAACCCAATTTTATCCTATATTATCCGTCATATATTTTCTTTTTCGTGGCGAAGAATAAGCCTGAGTTAGCCAAAAGAATAGAGCTCGGACTGGATAGAGCGATGGATGATGGCAGCTTCGAACAGCTGTTTAAAAATTATATCAATATTTACGAAATTAAGGCCCAGTTGAACTTAGACAACCGCCAAGTTATTAAATTAAAAAACAACTTGTTGTCAGAAGAAACATTGTCTATCAAAGCACCAGGCCTTATAAGATTACCGTAGAAATGAGTTTGGTCAAGATAGGAGGCTATCTAATTGCTCTTTCATGCTTTGTAGTTGTTGCATAAAGACAGGAAATACTTCGGTAATTACCGTTGCGTTGTCCTCTTTACCGGCGCGCTCAAGTAACGCTGCAGACTCTTGGATGTTAACCGCGCCAATACTCGCGGATGCACCTTTGATGCTATGGCATGTTTTTCCGAACTCTTGCCATTGATCATTATTGAACTGCTGCTCAAGAGTCGCCTTATCTTGGTCGACTTGCATCGCAAACATCTTTAACACCTCTACAAAGAGGTTTTCGTCATCCATGCAATTGGTTAATCCTATCTGTACATCTAAACCTTCTATGTTTGAAAGTTGCTCAGTGGACATATTGTTATCTCTTTCTAATAAAATCACTTAACAATTTACCCTTTATGTAACAACTCGGGCAAGGTCATATTAGTAAGGATATGTAACAAATCGCTAATTTTCCGCTTTTTTGAACAACTTTTTACCAGTCTGTTTTCCAATCTTTCAATTCAATCACATCGTTAACTTGCACATTACTCATAAAGTCAGCGTCAAGGGATTCTGCAATCGCTGAGTTTTCATAGACTTTTGTTATTTTGACTCGATAAGGGCTGATCACAAAATTAGTCAACAAATTGCCATTGTCATCGATCACATCAGCTCGGTAAGACACTCTATATTCTTGGCCTATATAGACGCCTTGACCGCGACCTATATTAATCTGAACCTGGTTGCCGTTGTTCACAGACAATATTTTGCTTTGTAATTGTTGACAGCTAAGCTCTGATAAAATGTCGTCACGCATGTTAGTCAGTACTCGCTCTATGCCGTTACCATAATCCGAATTCCAAAACTTACGACTATTAACTTGCACAGGCTGGCGCTGATCAAACGTCCACTCAGCCGATGAATGAAAACGATTTTGATATAACACTTCATGAGTGAGGGCATTAGCGATGATCACATCCATTGTAAAAAATCGTTCAAATTGATCGTCTTGCCAAAATTTAAAGTCATTACTTTGTTCACCAAAGGACAAGTCACTGATTTGACCAAACATAACGAATTGGGTATTGGCCTGTTCGGCAACCGCATCAATCAATTGATAGCGAACTTGTCCTTGTTGCTCAAAGTCGATATTGACGTTGAGCTTTTTGTTAAACCAAGAAACGGGATATACCGTGTTTGCGCCGGCTTGAAATAGCTGAACGATTTTTTTTGGGATTTCTTTTTCTAATTTGTAGATCGAACCGACTTTGGCTTGCTCCCAGTGTTGAATAGGGAATTGCGTGATAGCTATTTTTTTACCAAATTCTGATGCGTAACAAGTACGCTCTTCTGGGAAAATATCTGCCCGAATAGTCACTGAGATGGTGTTACCTCGTTGATGTTCTTCGACAATTTCAATGCGGTTTATTGCACCGTTGGCATGAACTTGAAGCATATCATCAACCAATAAACCTTCAGAGATTTGTTGGATACTGGCAACATTAGCCCCCGAAAACAGCATGGCTTGTTTTACGGCGTCTTGGGTCGCTCTGCTTTTTGCACTTCGGACGTCCCCATGGCGAATTTTTGCCTGACCTGTGGCTTCGTACCACTCGGCCATTGCAGGTAGACTTAACACTAAAACAGCTAATGTGAGCCAAAAGGCATATATCGTCTTCATAATCTCTATCACTATCAGTAAATTGACAACGCCTTAAATGGAAGTTGTCAGTGAGCGCCAGAAGTTTGGCACTGCTCCAATAATTAGGGCTTTGGGATTAAATTTAGCAATATCTAGACCATTTTTATTATGGCGATACAGTTGGCGTAAAATTTGTATAAAAATTTGTATCGTAAAATTTGTACACGAACTAAGACCTAGTTAGAGATTGCCCATTAATAGTGGATCAGTCTTGTTAACCCAATTATTTAAAACCGGGTGTAGATAATGAAACTCAAAACCGTATTAATCATTTTGTTAGCCTTCGTAATCAGTGGCTGTACTTCGTTACTCGATAAGCACGTCATTTGGGAGTACGAAAAACCGGAACAGTTTCCTATATTGAGAGCGATAGGGTATGCGCCTATTTCAGCTCAGCAAAGTGACAATCAACAAATACAACAGATCATGGCTATGCGCGCGTCTAAGCTGGATGCATATCGGGAACTTGCTGAGCAGGTTTATGGTTATCAAATCAAGGGCCAGTCGAATGTGCAAAACTTAGTTGCTTCAGATGACAAGATGAAAGCTCGAGTGGAGGGTGTTATTAGGGGGGCTCGTATCGTTAAGAGCTATCCCGTTGGCGATACTTATGCGACTGAACTCGAATTGGATATGCGCCTTGTATACGATTTGTACATTATCAACAGCAAACCCCGTAAAATCAAAAAAGTAGAATATTACTAACCCATCAGCAGTGGACCCGCTTTATAAGATAGGTGGGTTGAATCATAAGCCAAATTGCATGGTCTAGCTGTGGGTTAAGTCCGTATCATTCAACTATTATTAAACCAGTTGAATTGGTAGGAAGAATCAAATGTTTAGAAATCCACTGTTTTGGATTGTTTTATTATTATCGGGCATGTTGGCCTTTGTCTTTTGGCCGCAAGAAGCGCAACAAGGTGGCAGAGGTTTTGGTGGTGCACCACTGGTCGAAGTAAAAGCAGTGGAACGACAGACCTTTAATGACGAAGTTGCAGCCCTTGGTAATGCTCAAGCAAACGAATCTATCGAACTTAAAGCAGAACAGACGGTTCGTGTTACAGATGTTCATTTTGATGACGGTGAAAAGGTTGAACAGGGGACGTTACTCGTTACTTTGAGACATGATCAGGAAAAAGCGCTAATCGCAGAGCTTGATGCGACCCTCAAAGAACAGCGTCGCCAATTAACCCGTCTACGCAACTTAGAAAAACAAAGCGCTACCGCTGCATCTGCAATTGAGCAACAACAAAGCTTACTGGACGCAACGGAAGCAAAGCGCAAAGTAGCAATTGCCAATTATCAAGAAAAGTTTATCAAAGCCCCATTTTCAGGCCTATTAGGTTTACGAGAAATTTCACCTGGCCAACTAGTAACGACAAATACCACAATTACTACCCTAGACGACATCAGTAAAATTAAAGTTGAATTCCAACTGCCTGAGAAATACCTCAACAAGGTGAAGGTAGGCCAGCGCGTCAACGCTAAACACATTGCATTTAACACCCCATTTATTGGACAAGTGGACTCAATCGGTTCTCGCATTGACCAAACGTCTCGAGCGTTTACTGTCAGAGCTTTATTTGACAATGCCCAAGGTGCATTACGACCGGGTATGTTATTACAGTTGGCCTTGGTCTTTGAGAGTAACAAAGCGCTAGTAATTCCAGAGTCGGCGATTGTGCCGATCAATAATGACCATTTTGTCTATGTGTTAAATGCCGACGATACAGTTTCTAGAGTGAAAGTAGAAATTGGTAAACGCAAGCCAGGTATTGCTGAAGTTTTGTCTGGTCTTGAAGCAGGAACGAAAGTGGTTCACAAGGGCGTGTTGAAGATCCGTGATGGTGCTCAAGTAAAAGTGGCTGGCGATAACAAAAAAGCCAACCCTACGACTAAAAAGCCCGCCGCCAATATTCAAAAAAATAATAAAGATAATGGGGAGGGGTAATCATGCTTCTCTCTGATATGTCAGTAAAGCGGCCGGTGTTCGCGACCGTGGTCAACATGCTGTTGGTCACGTTTGGTATTGTGGCCTTTTTTATGTTGGCGCTGCGTCAATACCCAGACATCGACCCGCCGATAGTATCGGTTAACACTAATTACCCAGGTGCCTCTGCCGAGATCATCGAAAGCAAAATTACCCAAATTCTGGAGTCTCGAATTTCGGGTATTTCTGGAGTTAAAAATATAAATTCCAGCTCGAGAAATGGCCGTTCGCGAATTTCTATCGAGTTTAATACCAATGTAGACATAGACGCTGCGGCTAATGATGTTCGAGAGCGTGTGTCTCGAGCGTTAAACAATCTTCCAGACCAGGCTATGCCTCCAGAAGTGTTCAAAGCGAACGACGATGAAGATGTAATAGCGTGGTTTGTTTTAAATTCAGAGACCATGAACAACTTGGAGTTAACTGACTACGCCAAACGTTACATCGTAGATAGGTTTGCCGTTGTAGATGGCGTTGCTCGTGTTCGCCTTGGTGGTAGTCGAGACTATTCAATGAAGGTGTGGTTAGACAAAGACGCTATGGCGGCCCGTGGTATTACCGTTTCTGATATTGAAAGCGTTTTGCGAAGCGAAAATGTCGAGTTGCCAGCCGGTGAAGTTAAATCGACGGACCGTGAATTTAATGTGCGAATAGCACGAGCGTACACGACGCCTGAAGAATACCAAAAAATGATCGTAGGCCGTGGTACAGATGGTTATTTGGTGCGTTTAGGAGACGTCACTCGAGTTGAGCTAACTGCACAGGATGATGAAAACACCTTCCGAGGTAATGGCGAAAACATGATTGGCCTGGGGATCATCAAGCAGTCGAAAGCCAAT